>NZ_JABGCW010000048.1:0-931 GCF_041028265.1 Geodermatophilus amargosae | reverse complement strand
TCTTGGTCTTGACCTCCACCAACAAATCGCTAATGTCATTTGATAGGTTCTTCTGTATGATGCCAAGTCCTCTCGTTTTGCTCTTGATGGCTTCTGCCCTCTGCTCCTCTGCTGCAATCTTGTATTGGATGGCCGAAAGATGCTGCTTCTCGCTGCTCTTGCCCCTCTCCATGCCCAAGACCTCGGCACAGATAGTTTGCATCTCTGCCATGTCGTTGCGGTTGAGCTTCAGACTTTTTCCGCTCTCATGGTCTGTCCAATCAGCCACCAGATGAGCGTGAAGATTGAGTTTGATGCCATCTTTGCTTTTCTTGTACCCCTCGTCCTTGTGGATTGCGATCTGGAACACATCGATTCCGAAGCGATCGTTAAAACGCTTCGCCAATTTTTTGAGGTCGTCCATGGTCGTGGTGTCCTCGATGACAACCACGGCTTCACGTATCGGGGTTGCCTTGGCTTGCATCTTTCGCCCTGTCTTCGCCTTTGCGTTCTGGGTGACAAATGCAAGTCTTGCTTCTTGGCTGTCCGACTGCCAATAGTCGTTTTGGCTCGATAGTTCGTGATGAACGTAGTCGAGTTTCTTTGTTCTCTTGTTGTGTTCCTCGCTGCCACCTTTGACCGCTTGGAAATGGATGGATGTCTGTGCCATGTCGAATGAATTTTAGGGCGGCTGCCATGGGGTTGAGGGGCGCAGCCCCCACCCTCGGAGAGCACACAACTACGAAAAGCGTAGCTTCGTAGTTATAGTGTGCTATAACAAGCACGCTTTGTTTACGGGGGCAAAGTTACGCAAACTCTGGGAAAGTACCAAACTACTTGGGGATTTTTTTGAAAATACTGATTTAATTAATGCCGTAGTCGGTGCTCAAAACCCATCTGGTCAGCTTCGCCAAGTCCGCACCCTTGAAGTCTGTAGTAAGGGATAGCAGTT
>NZ_JABGCW010000047.1:0-697 GCF_041028265.1 Geodermatophilus amargosae | reverse complement strand
CGAAGTAGAGATATTTGACAAAATAAACAACTTCAACATATAGAATCATGGAAGAGAAAAAGCAAGATATCACCCTCTACCAAGCCAACCCCTTGACTGAATCCAGATACGAATTTTCTCCTACCGAGAAGAATGCGTTTTACATGGTCATTAGGCAAGTGAGGAAAAACTATGTCGAGCGTGAGCCACCTCGCACAGAGTTCGAGAACATGAAAGTACAGATTAGCACAAGCGACCTTGTGCAGATTACCGACAAAGACCACACGGAGAGAGCCAGAAAGGCACTCCGTGCGCTCCGTGACAAGGCTATCGAGTTCGAGGACAAGGAAGGAAATTGGCTTTATTGTGGCTTCATCAATCAAGCCAGATGGGTGGCAAAGAAGCAAGTCTATGAGGTGGAGGTAAGCAGCGACCTTATGCCGTATCTTGTGCAACTCGCAAGCCAATACACCGAGTATTCTCTTCTTGTTGCAATGTCCCTCAAGGGCAAGCACTCGCAACGCTTCTATGAGCTATGCAGCCAGTACAAGAATCGAGGTGTATTCGGGAAGACAGTACAGCAACTCAAAGAAATGTTTATGTTGGAGGACAAATACCCTCTCCTTCCTCTATTCAAACAGAAAGTTATCAATACCGCACAAAAGGAAATCAAATCCTTCTATGACCAAGGACAATGCGACCTCTGGTTTGAATACAG
>NZ_JABGCW010000046.1:0-268 GCF_041028265.1 Geodermatophilus amargosae | reverse complement strand
AAGATGGCAAAGGAGACAACGCACATTTCACTTTCTATGTACACACAAAGGAGGAGGAGAAGCGCAAGAAAGCACAGAAGAACGCTCCAGCTTGGGACGATATGTTCAAGCAGAAACGTGGCATCATCACCATACTACGTGCCGTAATCAAGAATGACAAGAAGTTCATCGAGAGGGTAGATAAGCAGCTTGACCTGCAGACGGAGGACATAACCCCCATTTACAACAAACTGCTATCCCTTACTACAGACTTCAAGGGTGCGGACTT
>NZ_JABGCW010000045.1:0-1111 GCF_041028265.1 Geodermatophilus amargosae | reverse complement strand
ATTTACTTTGTTCATTATCCTTAATTCCGCAACACTATAGTTTAACATTATTTATAAGTGCCTGAGCAACAAAAAGTTGCCCAGGATTTTGCCATGTCAGAATTTTCACTTACCTTAGTGTTGCGAAAAGAAGACAAGCAAAACTCTAATATGACATGGCAAAGATACAAATAAAATCTGAGAAACTCACTCCTTTTGGAGGAATTTTTTCTATTATGGAGCAATTTGATGCTCTTTTAGCTCAAACCATAGATTCCACCTTGGGATTGAGATGCACTATGTTTGGTTATCAATATAGCGAAATTCTACGCTCTCTGATGTGCGTATATCTTTGTGGCGGCTCATGTATTGAGGATGTTACAACTCACTTGATGAAACATTTGTCTCTTCATCCAACTCTTCGCACTTGCAGCGCAGACACCATATTGCGTGCTATCGAAGAACTGACTTGTAAGAACATCACCTATAAATCTGCTTCTGGCAACTCCTATGATTTCAATACTGCAGACAAGATGAACTGCTTATTGATCAAAGCCCTGCTTGCTACTGGTCAATTGAAATCCGGTCAAGAGTATGATTTTGACTTTGACCATCAGTTCATTGAAACAGAGAAGCATGATGCAAAACCAACCTACAAGAAGTTCCTGGGCTATAGTCCAGGTGTGGCAGTCATTAACGACATGATTGTCGGTATTGAAAATAGAGACGGCAACACAAACGTGCGCTTCAACCAAAGAGAGACTTTGGAAAGAATCTTCAAGCGACTGGAGGCATCAGAAGTATATATATCCCGTGCCCGCATGGATTGCGGCTCATGCTCGGAGGAAATCGTAGATATGGTAGAGGCTCATTGCAGGCATTTTTATATTCGTGCCAACAGATGCTCTTCCTTCTACGATTCCATGTTTGCCTTGACTGGATGGAAAACTGTTGAAATCAACGGTATTGAATTTGAGCTGAATTCCATCCTTGTTGAGAAATGGAAAGGAAAACCGTATCGTCTTGTCATACAGAGACAAAGGCGAATAGAGGGAGACCTTGACATTTGGGAAGGCGAATATACCTACAGATGTATACTGACTAACGATTACAAGTCGAGTGCAAGAGACAT
>NZ_JABGCW010000044.1:0-1122 GCF_041028265.1 Geodermatophilus amargosae | reverse complement strand
TATTACCTCAGTTCGGGATAAGAAATAGTGCCTAAAAAAGTTGGTAATCTCCGATATTTTTTGTATCTTTGTAGTTGAAATCCAATTAGTTACAAACATAAAAAGATATCATTATGGAGATTACCAAGGACAAAGTTACAGAATTATTTTGTATTATTGATGAATTTTACAAAGTTTTTGATGCTGAAAATGCAGGAAAATTGCTTTTGGGTGAAGATGGAGTAAAGCGCAGACGACGTAAAGCCTCTTTATCTGATAGTGAAATCATGACGATTTTGCTGTATTTCCATTTCGGCTCGTTCCGAAACTTCAAGCATTATTACCTATTCTTTATTAGAGGAACTTTGAAGTCATATTTTCCAAATGCGGTGTCTTATAACCGTTTTGTAGAACTTGAAAGTCGCGTATTCTTCCCTCTCATGTTCTTCCTGAATCTCCGTGCTTTTGGCAGATGTACAGGTATAACCTTTGTTGATTCAACCATGATACCAATATGCCACAATCTCAGGCGTTATGCCAACAAAGTGTTCAAAGGCATTGCCACAAACGGAAAGGGAACAATGGGATGGTGTCATGGGTTCAAGCTACATCTGGCTTGTAATGATAGAGGTGAGATAATTGCTTTTGTTCTCACTGGTGCAAACGTTAGCGACAAAGATCCAACGGTATTCGATGTGTTGGCTAAACGTCTGTATGGTAAGCTGTTTGCAGATAAAGGCTATATCTCACAAAAACTCTTCGATTCGCTTTTTGAGGAAGGCATCCAGTTGGTAACAGGCCTGAGAGTGAACATGAAGAACAAACTAATGCCGTTCTATGACAAGATGATGCTACGCAAAAGATACATCATTGAAACGATTAATGACCTGTTGAAAAATACGGCTCAGATAGTACATTCACGTCACAGGTCTGTTGCGAATTTCATCATAAATATTATTTCTGCATTAGGGGCATACTGTTTCTTTGACAACAAGCCCAAGGCACTTACTGGATACGTTATCGAAGATACGAAACAGCTTAGTCTTTTCTAACATTGCATATTTTACATGAGGATTTTGTCTCAGCAACCATCCAAGATATATAGATGGTTGCCAAGCCTCTGTGTCCCTTATATAAAAACAT
>NZ_JABGCW010000043.1:0-1277 GCF_041028265.1 Geodermatophilus amargosae | reverse complement strand
TGCTGCATTTTAGTTCTTGTATGCATCTGTCTCCACGTATGGTGTTCCACGCTTTATCACGGCAAACATACGAAGGACTAGCTTGAACTTGATGGCATTGAGTACGATACCACCGCATTTATCCTTTCTCTTGTGTATCCAATAGTCTCTTATTGAAGGATTGTTCTTTATGGCGGAAAGGACAGCTATGGATAAGTCTGCCTTGGCTTCAGAAAAGCCTTTCTTGGAAACACCCGTTTTCTTTCTTACTGAGGTACCAGATTCCTTTTTAAAAGGGGCTATTCCTATGTAACAGGCATATTTGCGAGGATTGCTGATTGCAGTGAAATTTTCCGTCAATACAATGGTTTCCAACGCTATGATGCGACCAATGCCAGGAATGGAGGTCAGCAGATTGTAATTCTTTCTGATGCTTGTATCTTCATTCATGTAGCTGTCAATCTCCTTGTCTATTGCTTTCTGGTTTTCCTGCATGTTCTTCAGCAGGAGTTTCTTGCGTTCAACGGATAAGTCTGTGTCGTATGCGCAGATATCATGAAGCTGTTGCTTGTAAAGAACAGACTGTTTGGTGTTCTGCTTACGCTCAGCCAGCAATCTCTTCAACTTGAAATAGACAGGTGAAGGAAGTTTGGATGGATTGCGAAGAATCTTCTTGTGGTTCTGCTCACAATAGATTGCTATTCTGAAAGCATCCAGTTCATCAGTCTTGATACGGTCTAGAGAGCGCTGGTCATCATCCAAGTCTGGCTCGAAGCGATGCATTTTGCGAGGTTCCACCATACCATAGATATATTCTTTGGATTCCAGCCATAATCTGAAGTTTTGGTTATAGAGTCCAGTATATTCCATACAGAACAAAAAGGTATCGAAGTCTTTTCCTACCTTTGCGACCCAGGAGCCAATCTTTTTGAACCCAGCATCATCATTGCTCACCTTAATATGAGCATTCTTCCAGTCGATGGTTTCACCATCATAATAAGCAAGGTCGAGAGTCTTCTTGGAGACATCTACGCCAAAGTAAAGTTCCTTATCCATATTATTGACATTTTAGCATTAAATGGAAACAAGAAAACATTTGGCTTGGCGAAGGACTGAGTCAAATGATAGTGATATTCTAGAGCATTTTATAGTTCACCTTAACACCCGTTAACCAATTCGTTTAAACTTGTTTCCGGGTGCAAAGGTAAAAGAGATGCATTTTAAGGGTGGAAAGATAAGCTAGTACCCCCAAATATCTCTGCTACAAGATAATAGACACAAAATAAAGAACGAAGAAT
>NZ_JABGCW010000042.1:0-1333 GCF_041028265.1 Geodermatophilus amargosae | reverse complement strand
AACTATTTCCCGACTAAGTCTTTTGTCTGCGTTTTTTTCACTACCTTTGCCGGAGCATCTGAAATAGAAGGAACTCCGGACGGGGGTAGTGAACTATTTTGTCTTAGACAAAGACCTTTCCCTGATCTAGTCTCCCCAGCCTGAAATGCCAGGTCAAGTGCCGTTTAGGGAATTAGCCGTGGAAGCTTTTAAAAGATGTGGCTTACCCTGACATAGAGAGCTCCTTCCTGCAAAATGCGGTACAAAGGTATGAAAAATAAATCATTTATCGGCATCGACATCTCAAAAAATGTCATTGACGTATCAATTTTCTGTGAAGAAACCCCAATTAAGGACTTTTCTCACGATGTATTCAACAATTCCCGCAAGGGATTTGGCGAAATGTGCACATGGCTCAAGAAGAATCATGTGGTTCTCTCGAACTGTCTCTTCGGAATGGAGTTCACCGGCAGCTATTCCATGGAGCTGGAGAAGTTTCTTAATGCCAGAAACTATCAGTTCTGCATGCTCTCCACCCATGTGGTAAAGCATTATCCCATGGGGCCCAAGGACAAGAGCGACAAGATTGACTCTGCCAAGATTGCAGACTTTCTCTATCGCTATAATGGTACTGAATGTGTCAAGCCTTATAATATGCCTGACAAGACCATGCAGAGACTCAAGGCACTGATGAATGAGCGTAAGTTCCTGGTGGAACAGCGTACATGCTTCATGAACAGAAGACAGCTATGCATCACAAAGGAAGATGCCCAGTTATATGATGGCTACATCAAGAAATTCAGCCGTGACATTGAGAACATCGAGTTGGAAGAACAGAAGTTGCTGGCTACAGACGATAGCCTATTGTCTACTTACAAGAATCTTCTGACAATACCGGGAATAGGCTTCGTCAATGCCATAAATGTCATTGTCATTACCCGAAACTTTACCGCTTTTGAAACAGCAAGGCAATATGCCAGTTATGTCGGCGTGGCACCGCACTTCCGCACTTCAGGCACCAGTGTGAAATGGCGTCCCCGACCTTCAGCACGCTGTGATGGTCAGGCGAAAGCAGATCTATCCATGGCGGCCACAGTTGTTGTACAATATGATGCAGAGTTACAATCATTTTATAACCGTAAATTAGGAGGTAAGCAAGATTCAGACACAAAACGCAAGGCATTGAATGCCGTTAAGTTCAAACTTGTTCTCAGAATGTTCGCAATAGGTAAGCAGAACAGAAAATGGGAACCGTTGGATTCAAAGAGCAGCAATGAAAAACTTGCAATATCATAAGTCCGAAACAAGTGAACTATAGCAGTCTGTGCTACTGCCATTTAGAGTCTTGTAAAGA
>NZ_JABGCW010000041.1:0-1393 GCF_041028265.1 Geodermatophilus amargosae | reverse complement strand
GTCATGATCCACTTGGCAGGTACGGAGATGAATCTGAAGACAAAAGCCTTTATGCGACTCGTTTTCTTGAGCCCAAAAGCCTTGGTGTCAAGCCTGCTCATGATGGTCTTGTAGAAATTGTGTATCAATGCAGTAAGCAGAAGAAAGACAGTATTCTCCGCCATGAATGACTTGGGGAGCCTGCTCCAACCGAATCCGTTGTTCATGTCGTCAAAGATACGTTCCTTGCCGCCACGCAGATTGTAGAATTCAACAATGTCCCTTGTCGATGACTTGTAATCGTTGGTCAGAATACAACGGTAAGTGTATTCGCCTTCCCACAGGTCAAGGTCGCCACTGTTGCGTCTTTGTCTCTGGATGACAAGACGATAGCACTTGCCTTCCCATTTCTCAACGAGAATGGAATTGAGTTCGAACTGGATGCCGTTAATCTCCTCCGTCTTCCATCCTCTCAGAGCAAAGATGTCATTGTAGAGCGAACTGCATCGGTTGGCACGGATGTAGAAATGTTTGCAATGCTTCTCTATCTCACTGACGATTTCCTTCGAGCAGGAACCGCAGTCTGCCCTGAAGCGATTTACACGGATGTTCTGGGATTCCAGAAGAGCGAAGAATCTCTTATGGGTGTCTGCCTGATGAAAACGCACATTCGTGTTACCATCGCTGTTCTCGATATAGACTATCTTGTCACCGATAACATATACGCCAGGCCTGTAGCCGAGGAACTTTTTGTAGGTCGGTTTTGCATCATACTTCTCCGTTTCAAGGAACTGATGGTCAAAGTCAACATCGTATTCCTCAATTTCCTTCAACTCGCCTGTAGAAACCAAAGCGTTTATAAGCAATGTGTTGAGTTTGTCTGCAGTATTGAAATCATAGGTCTTGCCTTGGTCGGAAGTATAGGAGATGTTTTCCTGTGTCAGTTCCTTGATGGCTCTGAGGATGGTATCAGAGCTGCATGTACGAAGGGTAGGATGATACGAGAGATGGCGCATCAGTTGTGACGTTACATCTTCCACGCATGAGCCGCCACAGAAATAAACGCTCATCAGCGAACGGACTATCTCGCTGAACTGATATCCGAAGATACTGCTGCATCTCTGACCCAGTGTTGAGTCGATAACGGGTGAAAGCATGGAGTCAAATTTCTCCATGATTGAAAAAATTCCTCCAAAAGGTGTGAGTTTCTCAGATTTAATTTGTATTTTTGCCATGTCATATTAGAGTTTTGCTTGTTTTCTTTTTGCAACACTAAGATAAGTGAAAATTCTGACATGGCAAAATCCTGGGCAACTTTTTGTTGCTCAGGAACTTATAAATAAAGTTAAATTATAGTGTTGCGGAATTAAGGAAAACAATTTTGAAGAAAACAGATGGAGGACTGGATATTTTC
>NZ_JABGCW010000003.1:0-464090 GCF_041028265.1 Geodermatophilus amargosae | reverse complement strand
CCGCCGACCGCGTCGCCGGTCGCCCAGGAGGTCGTGCCTCCGGTCCTGCGTCCGGTGGTGCCGGTGGTCGAGCACGTCGTGCCTCCGGTCGTGGCGCCGGTGCGGCCGGTCGTCGACCACGTGCTGCCCCCGGTGGTCGCCCCGGTCATCGACACCGTCGTCGTGCCGGTCGTCGAGGCGGTCGTGCCCCCGGTCGTCGCTCCGGTGGTCGAGCGCGTGCTGCCTCCGGTCGTGGCGCCGGTGCGGCCGGTCGTCGAGCACGTCGTGGCCCCGGTCGTCGACGCTGTGCCGCCCGTCGTCGACGCCGTGGTCCAGCCGGTGCTGGAGCCGGTCCTCCCGGTGGTCGAGGGCGTCGTGCCTCCGGCCGTGCCCGTCGTCGAGCACGTCGTTCGCCCGGTCGTCCTGGTGGTCGACACCGTCGTGGTGCCGGTCGTCGAGGAGGTGCTGACGCCCGTCGTCGCCCCGGTGGTGCCGGTGGTGGGGGAGGTCCTGCGCCCCGTCGTCGTCCCGGTGGTCGAGGCCGAGGTGGCCTCGGTCGTCGAGGACGTCCCGGCTCCGGTCGCGCCTCCGGTCGTCGAGGCGGCGGCCCCGCCGGTCACCCCGGTGGTCGAGATCGTCGAGACGCCGGCGGCCAGCACCCCGTCGGCGCCGGTGGCCACCACGTCGCCCAGCGCTGCCGCCGCCGCGCCGGTCACCACCGAGCCCGGCACCACCGAGCCCGGCACCACCGCCGTCGTCCCGATCATCGGCGCGATCGCCGCGGTGACCCAGGAGCCGCTCTCCGTCGCCCTCCTCCGGACCGGGCAGCTCTGCGAGTGGCTCACGTCGACCGCCGGCACCGCCGTCCCGGCCGACCGGACCACGACGCGCGAGCAGACCACCGGCTCGCAGCCCGTCGACCCGCCGCTCCCGGCCGAGCTCCCCACCGAGCCCGCGTCCCCGGCCCCGCCCGAGCCGAAGCCGATCGCGCCGACGGCGCCCACGATGTCGTCCTCGACGTCGCTGACCGCCCTTGCCGCCGTCTGCCCGGCCTGGCTGCCGCCCTCCGCCGTCTCCACCGTCGAGGCGCCCACGTTGGCTCCGGCCGTCGCGTCCGCCGTCCTGCGCGACCCGTCCTTCTCTCCCGACTGACCTCCCTCCCAGGCGCGCACCAGCCGCCGGGTCGAGGTCGGGGTCCCTCCCGCACCGCACCGCGGCCGTGCGCTGCCTTCCCGGGCGTGACCCCGACCTGGCTCCCGCTGGGTCCGGGCCACCGGGCGGGGAGGTATCGGGGCTGGGGGTTCCGCGGACGGCGGTTGCGTCGGAGCGGCACCCCTGACCTCCCCGCCCAGCTCTCAGGACGACGGGGGCGGTGGCCACACCGCGGCCCCGCCCCCGTCGACCGCTCTCCTGAGATCCCTGGACGATCGCGACACCCGGACGACGCCGCGAGGCCATGCTCCCGACACGTCGATGTGCTGTCATGACGTCATGACGACTCCGCGTGTGCCGCGCCCGCTCCCCGAACGCGCCACCGTCGTCGACGTGCACGGCTCGCGGTTCCTCCTCGAGTGGCTGGACCGGGGCACCCTGGCGAACGCCGCTGAGTCGGCTCGGCGCACGGGCGACCTGCCGGAGGAGCGCGCCGCGAGCTGAGACGCGCAGACGTCTGTCGCTCGGCCCGACCGTCGGGCACAGTCCCGCCCGTGTTCCCCGTCGTCGTGATGACCGTGGTCCTGCTGGTGATCGCCGCCATGTTCACCAGCGCGGTGCGCCGGAGCCGGACAGCCGGTGGGCACCGCTCCGGCGGCGACGGTTCGAGTTCCGGCTGGTCCGGTGACGGCGGCTCCTGGTCCGACGACGGCGGCCACCACGGCCACTCCGACGGCGGTGGCTGGGGCGGGGACGGGGGCGGCGGGGGAGATGGCGGCGGAGGCGGTGGCGGAGGGGACTGACCCGTCGCAGCGACGCGCCGAAGGACCCTGTCGCGCCGCGGGAGCGTGCCTCACCGTTCCGTCATGACGACCATCGTGCTGCTCGGCGTCCTGGCGGCCGTCCTCCTCCTGGCGCTGGGGATGCAACGCTTCCGGACCCGGGCCGAAGGTCGGGCACGCACCGGGGCGGCCGGCGGCGGCTACGGCGTGGGCGCGCGGGCGGGCTCCGCCCACTCGCCGGGCTACCTGACCGGCGGCGCGGTCGTGTCCGGCGCGGACGGCGGCGGCCTCGGTGACTGCGGAGGTGGCGGTGGAGGGGGCGACGGCGGCGGAGGCGGCTGCTGACCCTCAGTCCGGCAGGCGGCGGGCGACCAGCCGCCCGTAGAGCACCGGCACGGCCGCCCACAGGACGAACGCCCACCGGCCGACCAGCGGGAACAGCGGCACCGCCACGAGGAACCCCAGCGCGCCCGGGGCAGCGTGCCGCCAGGGATGGCCGGTCGCGGCCGCCGGCGCCGCGGCCGCGAACAACCCCTCCCGCGCAGCCAGCGACACCATCGCCGCGAACACCAGCTGCAGCAGTGCCTGCGCGACGGCGAACATGCCGAACCGGACCGTGTCGAGGTCGCCTTCGGTCAGGACGCGGGTGAGGAACGGCGTCAGGACGATCAGCAGCAGCCAGGTGAGGGACAGCGTGACCAGCCGCGGCCGGACGCCGGTCAGCCAGCGGAACACGCGGTGGTGCGCGTTCCAGTGCGCGGCGACGACGAGGAACCCGATGAGGAAGCTCGAGTACTCGTAGCCGTGGTCGGCCAGCGAGCGCAGCACCTCCGACGTCGTCCTGCCCTCCGGGGCCGGGAGCTCGAGGGCCAGCAGGGTGAGCGCGATCGCGACGACGGCGTCGGAGAAGAACGTGAGCCGCTCGGCGGCGCGGCGCTCGACCTCGGCGGCGTCCGGGTCGAGCGGATCGCCGTCGGACATGCCGGGAGGTTAGTGGCGCTCCTCGTCCGGCCGGTGTCCGATGCCGCCCGGCCCGTGCGCGGCGGGCACCTCCTCGCCGGGGGCCACCGGCCCGGGCGGGGTGCCGTCGCCGAAGGGGGAGCCGCCGAGCTCCTCCCGCCCGTGCGGGGTCAGCCAGTTGCGGGTGTCCGGGCCCATCGGGATGACCTGCGTCGGGTTGATGTCGGCGTGGACGACGTAGTAGTGCTCCTTGACCTGCGGGAAGTCGGTGGTGTCGCCGAACCCGGGGGTCTGGAACAGGTCGCGCGCGTAGGCCCACAGGACCGGCATCTCCGCCAGCTTCTGCCGGTTGGCCTTGAAGTGGCCGTGATAGACGGCGTCGAAGCGGGCCAGCGTGGTGAACAGCCGGACGTCGGCCTCGGTGATCGTGTCGCCCATGAGGAAGCGCCGGGTCGCCAGGCGCTCCTCGAGCCAGTCCAGCGCCGTCCACAGCCGGTCGTAGGCCTTGTCGTAGGCGGCCTGGTCGCCGGCGAACCCGCAGCGGTACACGCCGTTGTTGACCTCGGTGTAGACGCGCTGCATGACGTCGTCCATCTCGTCCCGCAGGTGCTCGGGGTAGAGGTCGGGGGCGCCGTCGCGGTGGTGCGCCGTCCACTGCGTGGAGAAGTCCAGCGTCATCTGCATGAAGTCGTTGGTGACGACGGCCTTCGTCGCGACGTCGACCATCGCCGGCACCGTGATCCCGCGCGGGTACTCGGGGTCGCGGGCGAGGAAGGCCTCCTGCAGCCGCTCGTAGCCCAGCACCGGGTCGCGGCCGCCGGGGTCGAGGTCGAAGGTCCAGCTGCGCTCGTCGTGGGTGGGCCCGCAGATGCCCATGGAGATGGCCGGCTCGAGGCCCAGCAGCCGGCGCACGATCGCCGCGCGGTTGGCCCACGGGCAGGCGCGGGCGATGACCAGCCGGTAGCGGCCGGGTTCCACCGGCCACGGGCCCGAGCCGTCGGAGGTGATCCGGTCGGTGATGTAGGTGGTGTCGCGGCTGTACTCCTGGCCGCTGGTGACGTACCCGGATCCCTTGTCGTCGCTCACCCGACGAGCCTCGCCGACGGCGGCTCCCACCGCCCGGTGGACGATCGAGGCCCGCAACCCCGCGCGCAGCGCAGGGCCGCAGGTCCCTGGGGCGGCGGCCCGCGGGGGAGGACCGTCGCCGGCATGGGCGAGCACCTGCAGCAGACCGTCCGCCGCGCCACCTCCGGGGACGTCGAGCGCCTCAGCCGGACGCTGGCCGCGGCCTTCGCCGACGACCTGCTGTTCAGTCACCTCCTGCCGCGAGGGGTGCGCGCCCGGGACGAGCGCGTGCGCCGCGTCTTCGCCGTCGACGGCGCGCGCAGCCTGGCGCACGGCGGCCTGTGGACGGCGGCGGGCGGCGACGCCGGCGCGGTGTGGTTCCCGCCTGGCCACTGGCGGGGGACCTCCCGGGAGGACCTGGGCGAGCTGCCGGCCTGGCTGCGGATCGGCGGGCGGCGGATGCGGGTCTTCCAGCAGGTGCGCTCGGCGCTCTTCGCCCACCACCGCGAGCTGCCGTCGCACTGGTACCTGCTCTACATCGGCACCCGCCCCGGGCGGCAGGGGCAGGGGTTCGGCGGCGCGCTGCTGCAGGCGGTCCTGGACCGGTGCGACACCGAGCGACTGCCGGCCTACCTGGAGGCCACCTGCGAGCGGAACCTCTCCCTCTACCGCCGCCACGGCTTCGTCGAGCACGGCACGCTCGACATGCCGCCCGGCTGCCCGCCGATGACCCCCATGTGGCGGGATCCCCGCTGACCCGCCGTTCGCACGGTCGTGCTCTGCCCCCAGCTGTGGGCAGAGCACGACTGCGCGCAGGACTACAACCGGGACGTCGTCGCGTCGTCCTCCTGCCCGCCGAAGTACTGCTCCAGGACGGCGCGGAACGCCGGCTGCGAGGAGCCGGCGTGCGCGAACAGCGTCATGGACGAGCGCAGCTTCTGGGCGTCGACCGGCCCCAGCACCGCGCCGGCGTCGGAGCCGGGCAGCGACGTGAGCGCCTCCGCGCACTCGACCAGCCGGGCGCCGAGCACCGGGTGGGCGAGGTAGGCGCGCGCCTCGTCGAGCCCCGAGATCGCGTAGCGCTGCGCCGTCGCGCTGCGGCCGAGCCCGGCCACCTGCGGGAAGACGAACCACATCCAGTGGCTGGTCTTGCGCCCGGCGCGCAGCTCGGACAGGGCCTGCACGTAGGTGTCGGTCTGCGCGTCGACGAAGCGGTGCAGCTCGTACGGGTCGTCGTCGGTCATGGCGGAGGGCTGCCCCCCTCGCGGCCGACCGACACTCGACGGCCGTCCTGCGCTGACCCGGAGCCTCAGCAGGCCTGCGCCGTCCCGGCGAGCGCCCGTGCGCCGACCCGCAGTGACCCCGCACGGGTCGGGGCGGGCACGGACCGCAGTCGCCGGACCTGCCGCGGCGGGAGGTTGTCGCGGCACCACCGCTCGCAGTCGGCCAGCAGGTGGCCGGTGGAGAGCGGGCGGGGTGCTCCCCGGAGGGACTCGAGCCGGGTGCGGGGGAGCATGCGGTCCTCTCTGCAGGGGCGCGGTCGCGCCCGTTCCGCTCGGCTATCGGCAGGCGCGGGGGTCCATCGGAACGGGGGTCAGCGCGGTACCACCGTGACGGCGCAACGGATACCGGGGGAACGCGCCAGCCGCCCGTCGGCGGTGACGACCGGGCAGTCGAGGGCCTCGGCCAGTGCCACGTAGGTGGCGTCGTAGGCGGTCAGGTTCTCGCGCAACTGCCAGACCCGGTCGAGCAGGCCGGGGACGGGGTGGCGCGTGACCCCGAGCCGCCGCCAGGTGTCCAGCGCCGCCCAGCCCTCGTCCGCCGTGACGGTGCCGGCGGACACGGTGCGCCGCAGTGCGCCGGCCACCTCGACGTCGACCAGGTGGGGTACCTGGATCCGCTCGTGAGCGAGCAGGTCGCGAGCCGCGCCGGCGTTCAGGAGGGCGGAGACGACTGCCGAGGCGTCGGCGACGATCACCGTCCGGCGCGCTCGGCGTCCACGGCGGCGACGACGTCCTCGGCCGGGACGCCGAGATCGGGCAGCGCGCCCAGCAGCGCGGGGTTGTCGGCGCGACGGGAGGCCTCGGACAGCTCACGGACGGCGAGTGCCCCGACGGACGTCGCCTCGCGGACAGCCAGCCGCTCCAAGCGGTCGACGACGTCGTCCGGGACGTTCCGCAGGTACAGCGTCCTCATGTCGCACGATGCTAGCAGTGTGCAAGCAGAATGTGCTCACGCAGAGAGACGGAGGCCCGGGCAGGAGGTGCGCAGGTGCTCGCTGTGGTGGCGCATCCACACGACGGTCTCGAACGCACGCAGGTCGCCCGTCGTCACGAGTCCGGCCTCCATGCGGGCCGCGGCCACGACGTCGCCCAGCACCCCGCCGTCCGCGCTGAAGGCGGGGAACGCCCAGCCCCACGGGTCGTCCGCCCATCCCAGCGCGCACAGCACGACCGGGTCGGGCACCGGCACCAGCAGCGGCCGCTTGCGGGCGAGCAGCGTCCCCGCCGTCCGCAGGTCCATCCCGGCCGGCTCCTCGAGCAGGTACCGCGCCACGTCGAGGACCGGGAGCAGGTCGACGGCCAGGGGTGAGGTGACCGGCACGTCGGCGGGGACGTGCCGCAGCAGGTCGGCGACGTCGAGCCCGAGGTCGCCCTCCAGCAGGTCGAGTGCGACGCCGCCCGGTACCGGGACGCCGACCAGCGTCAGCGCGACCACATCGGCGGCGGTCACCCGGACCGGGTCGGGATCGCCGAGGAACTCGAAGCGCCGTCGCGGGTGGACGGGCGAGTCGGAGCGGCGCAGGTCGGCCACGGCGCGCGGGTCGTCGACGAGACGGAGCAGGTCCTCGAGCACGGCGACACCGTGCCGCAGGGGTCCGACGACTCAGGCCGGCAGCAGCGCCTCGAGGCCCTGCTCGGAGCCGGCGGCCAGCGCCCGGCCGACGGCGACCGCGTGCGTCATCCGCAGCGATCCGGACAGCCACAGCAGGACGTCGTGCAGCCGCAGCCGGGTGAGCCGGCGGCCCAGCAGCGTCGCCGTCGCCGTCTCGAGCACGGCGAACGCCCCGGCGTTGGCGACCAGCTCGCGGTGGACGACGGCCTCGGGCCCGCTGTCGCCCTCGCGGAGGTGGCCCCACAGCTGGCGCAGCGTGACGCCGTCGAGCAGCGGGACCAGCGCCGGGTGCCGGTGGTGCAGCGCGGCGACGACGTGCCGCGCGCCGGTGCCCTCGGCCAGCGAGCGGAGGGCCGCGCCCACGGTGCCGGGTTCGGCGAGGACGGAGAACTCGTCGTCGGGGAGCTCCCAGAACGCCCGGCCGGCGGCGCGGTCGAGGAGCGGCTGCAGCTGCGGCCAGGCGGCGGTCAGGCGCGCGCGGACGGCCGACCACGCCGCCGGGTCGAGCCGGCCGTGCAGGCCCTCGGCGAGCAGGACGTCGCGGTCGGTGGGGCCGTCGGCGGCCTCGGCCGGCTGGCCGTCGAACCGGTCCATCGCGTAGGCGAGCACCTGCACCCACCGGCCCTGCGGGGAGCTGGGGGAGCGGAAGAACAGCGGCCGGCGCCCGCGCGCGTACCCGAGGACGGCGGCCAGCGCGGTGGCCATCGGGATCGGGTCGGGCCCCGCGCTCGGGAGCACGAGGGCAGCGACGTCCGGTCCCCCCACCACGGATCCCATTGAACTCCGCCACCGCTCATTCCCGGGGGCGCCGGCGGTCGTACTCCCATGACGACCGACCTGGGACGGGCGGCGGCCACCACCGCGAGGGTGGTCGCCGGGATCCGCGACGAGCAGCTGTCCGACCCCACCCCGTGCGAGGGCACCCCGGTGGCGGGCCTCCTCGCCCACCTGGCCGGGCTGGCGTACGCCTTCCGCATGGCGGGTGAGAAGACGCCGGTCGACGGCCAGGCGTCCGCCGACCCCGGGATGCTGCCCCCCGACTGGCGCACCCGGATCCCCGCGGAGCTCGACGCGCTGGCCGCCGCGTGGCGCGACCCGGCGGCGCACGAGGGCATGACCGCGGCCGGCGGGGTCGAGATGCCGGGGGACGTGACCGCCGTCGTCGCGCTCGACGAGGTGGTCGTGCACGGCTGGGACCTCGCCGCCGCCACCGGCCAGCCCTACGACGTCGACCCCGCCGACGCCGACGCCTGCCGCGCATTCGCCGACTCCTTCGGCGACGACCGCCCGCCGGACCTCTACGGCCCCCGCGTGCCGGTCCCCGACGACGCCCCGGCGCTGGACCGGCTGCTCGGCGCCACCGGCCGCGACCCCGGGTGGAAGCCGCCGACCTGAGCGACGAGGCTCGCGGGCATGCGACCGCTGAACGAGCAGATCGTCCTGATCACCGGTGCCACCGACGGCCTCGGCCGCGCACTGGCCCTCGACCTCGCCGGTCGCGGCATGACCGTGCTCGCCCACGGGCGGGACGAGGAGCGGCTGCAGGCGCTGCTCGCCGATCTCGGGCCGGGCGCGCGGTCGTACCGGGCCGACCTGTCGTCCCTGGCGGAGGTCCGCGCGATGGCCGAGGCCGTGGAGGCCGACGTCGACCGGCTCGACGTGCTGGTCAGCAACGCCGGCATCGGCCGCGACGTGCCGGGCGGGCCGGGGCGGCAGGAGAGCGCCGACGGCCTCGAGCTGCGGTTCGCCGTCAACTACCTGGCCGGCTACCTGCTCACCCGCGAGCTGCTGCCGCTGCTCAGGGCGGCGGGCGAGGCGCGGATCGTCAACGTCTCCTCGGCCGCGCAGATGCCGATCGACTTCGACGACGTCCAGCTCACGAAGGGCTACAGCGGCACGCGCGCGTACAGCCAGAGCAAGCTCGCGCAGATCCTGTCGACCGTGGACCTCGCCGAGGAGCTGCAGGGCACCGGCGTCACGGTGAACGCGCTGCACCCGGCCACGTTCATGCCGACGAAGATCGTCGCGAACCCGACGTCGACCATCGAGGAGGGCGTCGAGGCGACGGCGCGGCTCGTCGTCGACCCGGAGCTGGCCGGCGTGACCGGGCGCTACTTCGACGGCGTCCGCGAGACCCGTGCCCACGAGCAGGCCTACGACCCTCTCGCGCGCGAGAGGCTGCGGAGGCTGTCCGACGAGCTGGTCGGGTGACGGCGCCGCCGCCACCCGACCGCCGTCGTCAGGCCTGGCCCGCCTTCTCCTTCTCGTAGCGCTCGGTCATCGTGGCCACGGCGGCCATCTGCGCGGCGGCGTAGTCCTCGCGCTTGCCCATCGCGTACTCCTTGGCGCCGAGCGTCGCCTGCGCGTGGCTGGTCTCCCCGCCCTGGAAGTGCGGCATGACGTGCTGGGCGATGAGCTCCCACGACCGCTTCGTGGCCTGCGGGTTGGCCCACTCGTGGCCGAGCAGCAGCATCGCGCCGAAGCCGCCGGACTGGTCCCACAGCCGCTGCACCTGGGCGCGGGCGTCCTCGACGGTGCCGATCGCGCCGATGCCGGCCTCGTTGATGAAGTCGATCATCTCCGTCGCGTCACCGCCCTCGACCGCCATCTGCGGGAACGCCGCCGTCTTCTGGAAGTAGCGGAACCACGTCTCGATGCCGTGCTGGACGTCGGCGTAGGCCTGCTCCTTGGTCTCGGCGACGTGCATGAGTCCGACCAGCCGCCAGTCGCGCCGCGACACCGTCTGGCCGAAGTGCGCCGCCCGCTCCTCGACGACGTTCCAGTGGTGGGCGAGCGCGTCGAAGCCGTCCTTGCTGAGGGTCGCGCCGATCGAGAGCAACCCGATGCCGTGCGTGCCGGCCATGCGCGGCCCGGTGGGAGAGGCGACGGCGGCGACGGCGACCTCGAAGCGCGGCTGCGTGTAGGGCCGCAGGTGCAGCCGGGCGTCGACCAGTTCGTGCGTGCGGGTCTTCTGCGTGACCGTCTCGCCGCGCAGCAGCCGCATGATGATGTCGAGGTCGACCTCGAGCAGCTCGCGCGTGTCGGTCGGGTCGAGCCCCAGCATCATCGAGTCGGTGGGCAGCGAGCCGGGGCCACAGCCGAGCATCGCGCGCCCGCGGGTGAGGTGGTCGAGCAGCACCATGCGCTCGGCCACCCAGAGCGGGTTGTGGTAGCTGATCGACGTGACGCCGGTGCCCAGCTTGATGTGCTTCGTGCGCTCGGCGGCCGCGGCGATGAAGATCTCCGGTGAGGCGATGATCTCGGTGCCGGCCGAGTGGTGCTCGCCGATCCAGGCCTCGTCGTAGCCGAGTCGGTCGAGGTGCTCGACGAGCTCGAGGTCGCGCTGCAGCGCGAGCGTCGGGTTCTCGCCGGCGGGGTGGAAGGGTGCCAGGAAGGTGCCGAAGCGCAGTCGGTCCATGAGGGCCTCCTCGGGAGTGGGGAAGGCGCCATCGTGGCCCAGGTCACACTCCGCTGGCCATGGTCAGCCGACGACGAAGGCGGTGGAGGACGCCGCCTCGCTGCTGATGCACGAGCCGATGACGGTGAGCCGCTCGCCGGCCAGCGCCACTCGGCCGAAGGTGGCCTGCCCCTCGCACAGCCGCGCGTCGGCGAGCTGCTGGCCGCCGGCCAGGTCGAGCGTGATCACGCCGGAGGTGACCTCGAAACCGGCCACCGGCAGGTAGGCCACCCGCCCGTCGGGGGAGACGGCGAGGTCGGCCAGGGGGCGGTCGGTGCCGGGGACGGCGTGCGAGGCCCGCACCTCGCCGTCCCGCACGGTCACCACGCGGTACGGGTCGCCCGATCCCGCGGTGAGCGTGGCGACGGCGGTGCCGTCGTCGGCGAGGCGCAGCGCGGAGGGGATGCTGGCCGGCTGGTCGGGGGCGAGCTCGACCGTCCCGGCCTGCCGCAGGTCCTCGTCCCACGTGCCCAGGACGGCGACGTCGGCCAGGTCGGGGGCGCGGGCGTCGCTCATGAGTGCGACCGGCCCGTCGCGACCCGCCTCGAGCGCCGCCACGGTGAGCCCCTCGTCGAGGTCCGTCTCGGCCGTGGTCTCCCCGGTCCGCGGGTCGAGGCCGACCAGCCGGCCGGGGGTGGCGGCGTAGAGACGGCGGCCGTCGGGGGAGAGGGCGGCGTCGACGAGCTCCTTGAGCACGACCTCGGTGACCGTGGGATCGCCCCCCGGCGGGACGGTGGTGATCCGGTCGGGGCCGACCACGAGCGCGGTGCCGTCCTCGGCGACGAGCAGCTGCGTGCCGACGCCGTCGATCCGCCGGACCTCACCGAGCCCGTCGCCGGTGAGTGGCGCCAGGTAGCCGATCCCGGGCTCGGCGGTGTCGCCGAGGAGGACCAGCGCGCCGTCGTCGGCGGGCTCGAGGCCGAGGACGTCCACGCCACCGGGCGCGACGGCGTCGAGGTCGACGGTGGTCTGCAGCTCGCTGAACTCCCGGGGCGGCGGGGGCTCCTCGTCCCCACCGGTACACCCCGTGGCCATGAGCGCGACAAAGGCGACGACGACGGCGGCGCGGCGGGCGGGCATGCGGGCTCCGGGGGTCGGTGCGGCGAGTGTGGAGCCGGGGCGCGCGGGGCGGCAACCGCGCGCCGTGGTCTGATGCCCGGGATGGTCCCCGGGCCCGCGGGCCCCAGATCCGGAGGTGCGCTCGTGGCTGACGCCGAGGTCCTGCTCGAGGTCGACGGCGGCGTGGCGGTGGTGACGCTCAACGCGCCCGACCGCCGCAACGCGCTGACGCCGGCGATGGCGTCGGAGCTGATCGGCGTCTTCGACGAGGTCGACGCCCGGCCCGAGGTCGGCGCGCTGGTGCTGCGGGCGGTGGGCAGGTCGTTCTGCGCCGGCGGGGACGTCGCGACGCTGACCAACGCCGGCAAGGACCCGGCCGCGCCGGAGAACTACGACGGCATGGGCCGGATCTACGACTCCTTCTACCGGCTGGGCCAGGTCGAGGTGCCGACCATCGCCGCCGTCCGCGGTTCGGCCGTCGGCGCCGGGATGAACATGCTGCTGGCGGCCGACCTGCGGATCGTCGCCGACGACGCCCGGCTGCTGGCCGGCTTCCTCAAGCGCGGCCTGCACCCGGGCGGCGGGCACTTCGTCATCCTGTCCCGGCTGATCGGCCGCGAGGCCGCCGCGGCGATGGCGCTGTTCGGCGAGGAGATCAACGGGACCCGCGCGGTCGAGCTCGGCCTGGCGTGGGAGTCGGTCGGCGAGGCCGCCGTCGAGGACCGCGCGCTGGAGCTCGCGCGCCGCGTGGCCGCCGATCCGGAGCTGGCCCGGGTGGCCGTGGGCAACTTCCGCAGGGAGGTCGTCAACGGCGCGGTGAGCTGGGAGGTCGCCACCCAGTTCGAGCGCCCCGCGCAGATGTGGTCGATGCGGCGCTCCGCCCAGGGCTGAGGACGCCGGGCGCCTCGGCGGTGGACCGGGGCGCCGGCCGCGTCACGCCTGCCCGCAGGCGCGGTGACCGCCCGCCTCCTCCACGACGGACATCTGCTCCACGCGGATCTCGTCGCTGCGGCTGAGCCGGACGTCGACGGTGTAGGACCGGTCGTCGCGGTCGCCGTGCGGGGCGGACGTCCCCGATGGCGACGCTCAGGCCGTCGGGAAGCGGTCCGGTGACGGCGGCGGCCTCGTCGTGACCGCGGCTCCAGCGCGCGAACGTCCCGTGGTCGGCCTGGACGCCGGAGCACAGCAGCTCCCAGGAGACGCGCCAGTCGTGGCGCTGGTTCGCGGCGACGAGGTCGCGGCGTCGCGGTGCGCCTCCCGCGGCAGGCGGCGTCACGAGGACGGCGTCGCGGTCCTCGGGGAGCCAGCCGTACCGCACCGTCACCGGGGACCGTCCGTCGATCGCGCGACCTGGCCGAGGAAGTACTGCGCCTCGAGGAGCGGCTCGACCCGCCCGCCGGCCGCGAGGTGCAGGCTCCAGGCCTGGTCCAGCTCGACGCCGAGGACCTCGTGGAAGGCGCGGAGCCAGTCGGTGTCGTCCCCGGTCTCGACCGGCTCGCCGGGACGGCACAGCGCCATCGCCAGGAGCACGTCGTTGGACCCGAGGGAGGCGGCCACCTCGTCGTGGACTCCGAGCAGCCCGCTGACCAGTCGCAGGTCGGGTCGGGCGGGGACGTCGTCGATCGGCACGAGGGCGGGGGACTGCCGGCCGTCCGGACCGATCCAGGCCAGCCAGAGACTGCGGGTGTCGAAGACCAGGGGCTGCAGCAGGCTCGCCCAGCGGCGGGTGAGCGCGCGCGGCGAGCGGACGGGGACGTCGGCGAGAACGGGTGTGGTCATGCGGCACACCGTGGCAGCGCCGGACGACCCACCCGGGAGTTGTCCACAGGCCGGTCAGCCGATGACGAAGGCGGTGGTCGACGGTCCGTCGGCGTCGATGCACGAGCCGACGACGGTCAGGGTGCCGCCGTCGGCGGAGGACGCGAGCGCACCGAACGCACCCGCGCCGCCGCACAGCCCGACGGTCCCGGTGCGCTCGCCGGTCACGAGGTCGACCGCCGTCAGCTCGGCCGGGTGGTAGGAGGCGGACAGCACCACGTAGGCCATGCCACCGATGACGGCGAGGTCGAGGGCGGTGTCGTCGGTGCCGCTCAGGTCGACGGCGGTCTGCACCCGGCCGTCGACCACGGTGACCAGCCGCCCGTCCTCCTGTGCCTCTCCGACGTATGCCGTGGCGACGACGGTGCCGTCGGAGGTCACCCGCAGGCCGGTCGGCCTGCCGCCCTCGGCGACCAGCTCGACCGGGTCACCGTCGAGGCGCAGGTCGGGGGTGAGGCGGATCAGGTCGACGCCGCCTCCGGAACGGGTGACGAGTGCGGCGAGGTCGCCGTCCGGCATCGACGCGAGGTGCGTGACCGGACCGGGCGCGACGGCGGTGGCCCGGACCTGCCCGGTGCCGGCGTCGACGGCGGCCAGCCGGGGGCCGCGGGCCAGGGAGAGGACGTCGCCGTCGAGGAGGACGGCGTCCGGCGGCCCGTCGAGGGGGAGCGGGAGGACCGCTCCGCCGACCCGAGTGAGTGCGGTGCCGACGACGAGGGGCGTGCCGTCGTCGGCGATGACCAGCTCGCTGCCCGGGTCGACGGCGGGGACGGCGGTGGGGGCGCCGCCCGCGAGCGGGACGAGCCAGCCCTGCGCGGCAACGGCCGCGCCGACCAGGGCCACGGGCAGGCCGTCGGCACTGGGCGCGAGGTCGTACAGGACGACGTCCGTGCCCAGGGCGGCGTCGAGGTCCACGGCGTCCACGACCGAGTCGAGCAGGGGAGGGGCGTCGTCCCCGCCGGTGCAGGCGGTCGAGAGCAGCACGGCGAGTGCTGTCGCGGCGGTGCGGGACATCTCGTCTCCCGGGCGGGGAGGCGAGGGTCCCGCCGGGGCGGCTCCCCGGGCAAGCGCCCGCTCAGCCGAGGGACGTCGTCCGCTCGGCGGGCCGGGCGGACTCGATGAACGCCCGGACGACCGGGTAGACCTCGGCCTCCCAGCGAGAGCCGCTGAAGACGCCGTAGTGGCCCACCCCGTCCTGCAGGTGGTGCCGCCTGCGCTCCTCCGGGATCCCGGTGCACAGACGGTGGGCCGCCTCGGTCTGGCCGGGGGAGCAGATGTCGTCCTGCGCGCCCTCCACCGTGAGCAGCGCGGTGTTCCGGATGGCGCCGGGGTCGACGCGCTCGCCCCGCCACGTGAGCCGCCCGGTGGGGAGCTGGTGCTCCTGGAAGATGCGGCCGACCGTCTCCAGGTAGAACTCGGCGGGGACGTCCATCACCGCGCCGTACTCGTCGTAGAAGGCCTGGGTGGCCGCGGCCGCGGCCGTGTTGCCGGCCACCAGGTCGCGGTACATCCGCGCGTGCGCGCCCAGGTGTCTCTTCGGGTTCATCGACATGAAGGCGGTCAGCTGCACGACGCCGGGGTAGACCCGCCGTCCCGCGCCCGCGTACCGGCCCGGCACGGTGTCGATGAGCCGGCGCTCGAACCAGGACAGCGGCTTGGTGGCGGCCGCGGTGTTGACCCGGTTGGGGTTGATGCGGGTGTCGATGGGGCCGGCCATGAGGGTGAGGCTGGCCGGCTCGGTGGGGTCGCCCTCGGCGGCGAGCAGCGCCACGGCGGCCAGCACGGGGACGGCGGGCTGGCAGACGGCCACGACGTGGGTGCCGGAGCCGAGGTGACGCAGTGCGTCCATGACGTGGGCGATGTACTCGTCCAGCCCGAAGCGCCCGCGGTCCACGGGAACGTCCCGCGCGTTGTGCCAGTCCATGACGTACACGTCGTGGTCGGACAGGAGCGTGCGGATCGTCGGCCGGATGAGCGTCGTGAAGTGGCCGGACATCGGGCCGACGACGAGCACGCGGGGCTGGCCGGGAACCGACGGCTTGGCGAAGTGCAGCAGGGTGCCGAACGGCGTCGTCAGCGCCGGGCGCTCGACGACGTCGACGTCGCGGCCGCCGACCCGCACGGTCCCGATGCCGTACGCCGGCCGGTCGTGGGTGGGACGCGCCTTGGCGAGGATGTCGCAGGCCGCCCGGACGTGCCGCACGGCCGGGGTGCGAGCCAGCGGGGCGGGCAGGGCGTGCAGGGCACGGGCGGCCAGCCCGGACGCCGCGACCACGGGCGCCCCCGCTCGACGGTTGATCTCGTAGGCGGTGTAGAGCATCGGCCTGCCCGTCCAGAGTCGGAGTGGTGACCTGCGTCACTCAACAGCAACGTAACCGCAACCCGGGACGGCGGCGCGGCGACTCACCTCGGTGGGCGCGGGCGGAGCTCGAGGGCTGCCATCAGCTCGGCGACGACCTCGGCGGCCGGCCGGACGTCGGTCACCGCGCCGACGCCGGCTCCCGCGTACATGGCCATCGCGTCGAGGTGACCCTCGGCGCCGGCCACGGGCGGGAGGCCGGACGCGCGCGGCACGGGGACCCGCGCGCCGCCCATGGGGACCGTCCCGACGACGTCGTCGTCCAGTTCGGCGAGCCGCTCCACCGCGGCGCGCAGGACCCGGGCCCGCGGGCTGGTGGCGCAGAGGGGGCAGTCGGCGAACGCGTCGGTGATCATGGTGCTGTCCCCGACGGCGTCGACGACCGCCTGCCTGTACGCCGGGGAGGCGCCGGACTCCATGGTGGCGAGGAAGCGCGTGCCGATCCGGGCACCCGCCGCGCCGGCCGCCATGACCTCGGCAAAGGAGCCTCGATCGCTGATGCCGCCGGCCGCGAGGACGGGGACGTCGACCGCGTCGAGCACCTCGCGCAGCAGGGGGAGGAGCGGCTCGAAGCCGCGGACGTGGCCACCGGCCTCGACCCCCTGGACCGTGACGACGTCGCAGCCGGCGTCCACCGCGGCGCGCGCCTCCGTGACCGACCCGACCTGCCAGTTGACCAGCGCCCCGGACCGGTGGGCGACGTCCACGAGCCGCGGCGAGGGGTCGAACCAGAAGAAGTCGACCAGCCGCACCCGCTCGGCGACGTCGGCGACCAGCTGCTCGTCGACCTCCGGGGTGACGACGTTGGCGGACAGCACGCCGGAGGTACGCCGTCGCATCCCGTCGAGGCGCCGCAGCAGCACCTCCGGCGGGAGGCCGAGCGCGCTGAGCGTGCCGACGCCGCCGGCTTCGGCGACCGCCACGGCCAGGTTGGGTGAGGAGACCGCTCCCATCGGGGCCTGCTGGATGGGGACGGAACAGCCGACCAGTCGGGTGAAGGGCGTCTCCACGGCCCGTCTCCTCTCGATGTGGTCAGACCTGCGTGTCGTAGCCGGGCAGCCACCGGCGGATCTCGCCGTCGACCGCGACGGTGGCGCCCAGCGAGCAGAGGACGCCGGTCATCCCGACGGCCACGCGCTGGAGCAGCAGGTGGCGCGGCGGGATGGTCAGCCGGCGCTGGGTGCGGGCGGGAGCGCTGAACGGGTCGGAGGCGAGCCGGGTCTGCTCCTGGATCCAGGCCCGGTTGAACCCGAAGGTGGGGCTGCGCAGCGGCTGCAGGTAGGGGTCGAGCAGCGTCATCAGGGCGTCCGGGGTCACTGCCTTCGGCTGCAGGAGTCCCGCGGAGGCGGCGATGCGGTGCAGGGCCCCGGCGTCGCGGTCCCTGCCGGCGGCGAGCAGCGGGCCGAGCTTTCCCGGCCAGCCGGACGGCAGGGCCTCGGTGGCCCCGAAGTCGACGACGCCGAGCCGGCCGTCGGCCAGCAGCCGGAAGTTGCCGGGGTGCGGATCGCCGTGCAGCCGGCGGGCGCGCACGGGCGCGGAGGCGAACAGTCGCACGAGCAGCAGGCCGGCGCGGTCGCGGTCGTCCTGGCTGCCGTCGGTGATGACGCGGGACAGCGGCGTGCCGTCGATCCACCGGCTCACCAGCACGTTCTCCTCGACGGCGAACACGTCGGGGACGGCGATGTCGGGGTCGTCGCGGTAGGCATCGGCGAAGGCCATCTGGGTGTCGGCCTCGAGGACGTAGTCGACCTCCTCGACCAGCCGCGCGCGCAGCTCCGCGAAGAGCTGCCGGGCGTCGAGGCCGGGCATGGCCGTCTGCACGACCGGCGCCACCGTCTGCATCATCCCGAGGTCCGCGACGAGCGCCTCGCCGGCGCCCGGGTACTGGATCTTCACGGCCACCGGCGTGCCGTCGGACCAGGTGGCGCGGTGCACCTGGCCGACGCTGGCCGCCGCGACCGGCCGGTCGTCGAAGTCGCGGAGGATCTGCCGCCAGCCGGCCGGGAACGCCCGGTCGAGCTGCTGGTGCACCATCGCGGTCGGCATGGCCGGCGCCGCGTCCTGCAGCCGGACGAGCGCCTCGCGGTAGGGGCCGGCCAGCTGCTCGGGCAGTGCGGCCTCCATCGCCGACATCGCCTGCCCGACCTTCATGGCGCCGCCCTTGAGCTGGCCGAGTGTGGCGAACAGCTGCTCGGCGGTGCGCTGCTGCACCTGCGCGGCGACCGCCTCGGCGGGACGGCCGCCGATGCGCCTGCCGATCCCGACGGCGGTGCGGCCGGCGAACGCCGCGGGCAGCGCGGCGAGCCGGGCGGTGCGGGCGAGGCGGCTGCTCGTCGGACGGCCGGGCTCGGGCTGGTCCACCGTCGGACGCTAGCGCCGTCCGGCTGCGCCGCGGCGCCGGTCGTGCGCGGCTCATCCCGGCAGGTGCACGAGCTCCAGCTGGACGTTGTCCGGATCCCGGAACACCAGGACCGAGTACGGCATAGGGTCGGTCGTGTCCGTCACGCCGGCGTGCTCCACGCCCTGCTCGTCGAGCCACGAAGCCCAGGCATCGAGGTCCTCCCGGGAGGACACCGCCCATGCGACGTGGTCCAGGCCCGTCGCCGTCTCACTGGCCGGCGTCCCTGGGTTGGCGACGTGGCGGTGGATCCCGATCGCCCACCCCTGGGCCGGTTCGAGGAGGAGGACGGCGTGCCCGGACTCCTCCGAGCCGTGGTGCGGGAACGTCATCGGGAGTGGCTGGAGCCTCAGCACGCGCTGGTACCACGCCACGCTCGCGTCGAGGTCCGTCGCCGTGATCGCGAGGTGGTGGAAACCCATGATGGCCGGTCGGGCCTGAGCGGGACCGGTCACGTCACCCTCCTGACCACCTGCACCCACCGGTTCCGGCTGCCAGGCCTGCTGGCAGGTGAGGCCCGGAGCGTGGCGCCGACGACGTCCGCGGCGACAGAGGCGGACGGCCCGGGGGGTCGAGCAGGCGACGTCCTGACGCCGCGGCGTCACGCGCGTGCACCACTGGGTGAGCACGCGCAGGTCGGGGGACGGCGCGCGGGCCGTCGGGGTTGGACGGCCGTGCCGCGTCCCGACAGGCTCCGAGCGGGAGCCGCGGCGACGCGACGCCCGCCAGCCGGGGACCGGGTGCGGTCCCGCCGGTCGGAGCGGAAGGGGCCGTCGTGGCCGTCTACCAGTACCGGTGCACCGAGCACGGCGTGCTGGAGGTCGCCCGCCCGATCGGCACCGCGGCCGACTCCGAACCCTGCCCCGACTGCGCGGCCCCTGCGCCCCGGATCTTCACCGCTCCAGGCCTGGCGCTCGGGTCGGCCCGCAACCGTGCGCTGATCGACCGCACCGAGCGCAGCGCCGACCAGCCCGCGGTGGTCTCCGCCCCGCCGTCCCACCGCCCGCCGGTACGGCCCGCGAACCCGGCGCTCGCCCGCCTGCCCCGCCCCTGACCCGTCCCCGCCTGGAGGTCCGCCGTGCCCGAGGTCGTCTTCCCGCTCGACTCCAGCAGGTCGTTCACCGACCAGGAGCTGGTCGGCCACAACCGCTGGCACCCCGACATCCCGCCGGCGGTCACCGTGCGCCCGGGCGACGTCTTCCGGGTGCACTGCCGTGAGTGGTTCGACGGTGCCATCCACGACGACGACTCGGCAGACGACGTGCGCGACGCGCCGCTGTCCCGAGTGCATGCACTGTCCGGGCCGATCGCGGTGGAGGGAGCCGAGCCCGGCGACCTGCTGCTGGTCGACATCCTCGACCTGGGCCCGATCCCGCAGGAGGACTCCGGCCCGCTGGCCGGCCAGGGCTGGGGCTACACCGGCATCTTCGCGAGGACCAACGGCGGCGGGTTCCTCACCGATCAGTTCCCCGACGCGTACAAGGCGATCTGGGACTTCCGCGGGCAGACGGCGACGTCGCGGCACGTGCCGGGGGTGTCCTACACCGGGATCACCCATCCCGGGCTGATGGGCACCGCGCCGTCGGCGGACCTGCTGGCGCGCTGGAACCGGCGGGAGGGCGCGCTGATCGCCACCGACCCCGACCGCAACCCGCCGCTGGCCCTGCCGCCGCTCCCGGACGACGCGATCCTGGGGTCGCTGTCGGGCGAGGCCTTCGACCGGGTTGCGGCGGAGGCCGCCCGGACCGCGCCGCCGCGGGAGAACGGCGGTAACCAGGACATCAAGAACTTCACGCGCGGCAGCCGGGTGTTCTACCCGGTGTTCGTGCCGGGGGCGAACCTGTCGGTGGGCGACCTGCACTTCTCCCAGGGCGACGGCGAGATCACCTTCTGCGGCGCCATCGAGATGGGCGGCTTCATCGACCTCCACATCGACCTGCTCAAGGGCGGCATGCAGACCTACGGGGTGGCGGAGAACGCGATCTTCCTGCCCGGCAACGTCGAGCCCCGCTACGACCGGTGGCTGGCCTTCTCGGGTACCTCGGTGACGCTGGACGACGAGCAGCACTACCTGGACTCCGACCTGGCCTACCAGCGCGCCTGCCTGCACGCGATCGACTACCTGACGAAGTTCGGCTACAGCCCCGAGCAGGCGTACCTGCTGCTGGGCTCCGCGCCGATCGAGGGCCGGCTGTCCGGCGTCGTCGACATCCCCAACTCCTGCGCGACCGTCTACATCCCGACCGGGATCTTCGACTTCGACGTCGAGCCGTCGGCCTCGGGGCCGACGCGGATCGACCCGGGGATGGGTGCGCCCAGGTCGTCCGCCTGAGCGGGTCCGCGCGCGACGCCGTGCCGCTCCGTGTCCCGGAAGTGACGCAGGGCAGCTAGCGTCGCCGCGCGTGAGCGCCGTGGTCGAAACGCCCCTCCTGCCGAGTCCGCGGGAGGGTCGCCGAGCCGGCTCGGTTGGCCGCGGTCGGCAGCTACCGGCTGGGCGGGCACGCGGGCATCGCCGACCTCGACGCCGTCGTCGCCTACATGGCGCGGACGGTGGAGGCGCCGATCGCGATGATCAACCTGGTCGGTCCGGATCTGCAGTGCTACCCGGCCGAGCACGGTGCCGGGGCGCCGTACTCGCACGTGCCCGACGAGCTGTCGTTCTGCGCCTACGTGGTGGCGCTGCGCGAGCCGCTGCAGGTGGCCGACGCGCTCGACCACCCGGTGTTCCGCGACAACCCGGCGGTGGCGGCCGGCGCGATCCGGTCCTACCTCGGGGTGCCGCTGGTCGACGAGGACGGCTTCGTCCTCGGCTCGCTCGGCGTCTTCGACGACGAGCCGCGCGCGTTCTCGCAGGCGGAGCAGGCGCTGCTGGAGAACCAGGTCCGGCTGGTGCGCAGCGTGCTGTCGCTGCGGCGGCAGGTGGCCGCGCACTGCTGGGACAAGGGGCTGCTGGCGGCGCAGGGGAAGACGCTGGAGGCGGTGGCGGCCGGGCTGCCGCTGGAGTCGGTGCTCGAGACGCTGACCTCCTCGACGGCGGGGCTGGCCGTGGACGCGGATGGTGGCCAGTCGGCGCGGCTGCGGGAGACGGTCGACCGGCTGACCGCGGTGGCGACCAAGGCCGACGGGTGGAAGCAGGCGCTGCTGCGGTCGGCGCGGCAGGACCCACTGACCGGGCTGGCCAACCGCAGCCACCTGCTCGACACCGGCCGCGCGGCGCTGGCGGTCGGGGGAGCGGTGCTGTTCGTGGACGTCGACCGGTTCAAGGAGGTCAACGACCGCGGCGGGCACGCGGTGGGGGACCAGCTGCTGGTCCGGCTCGCCGACCGGCTGCGCCGGCACGTGGAGCGGGAACTGCCGGGGGCGGTGGTCGGCCGGCTGGGCGGGGACGAGTTCGTGGCGGTGCTGCCGGGGGTGTCCGCTGCTGTTGCCGAGGCGATCGGGCACGGGCTCGCCGCGGTGCTGGTGGACGAGGTGGAGGTGGGACGGCGGACGGTGCGGGTGTCGGCTTCTATCGGGCTGGCGATGGCGTCCGCGGGGACGACGCTGGACGAGGTGCTCTCGCTGGCGGACCGGGCGATGTACGGCGCCAAGGAGCGCGGCCGCGGCGTCCTGCATGTGGTCGAGGCCGACGACCTGCCGGCGGAGCGCCGTGCCGTTGCACGGGCAACAACGCCGCGACGCTGACCAGCGCCGGCAAGGACCCCGCCGCGCCTGACGCCTACGAGGGCATGGGCCGCATCTACGATTCCTTCTACCGGCTCGGCCAGGTGAAGGTCCCGACGATCGCGGCGGTGCGCGGGTCCGCCGTCGGCGCGGGGATGAACATGCTGCTGGCGGCCGACCTGCGGATCGTCGCGAACAACGCCCGGCTGCTGGCCGGCTTCCTCAAGCGCGGCCTGCACCCCGGGGGTGGGCACTTCGTCATCCTGTCGCGGTTGATCAGCCGGGAGGCCGCCGCGGCGATGGCGCTGTTCGGCGAGGAGATCGACGGGACCAAGGCCGTGGAGCTCGGGCTGGCGTGGGAGTCGGTGGACGACGCCGCCGTCGAGGACCGGGCCCCTCGAGTTGGCCGGTCGCGTGGCCGCCGACCCCGAGCTGGTGCGGGCGGCGGTGGGCAACCTCCGAAAGGAGGTCGTCAACGGCGCGGTCGGCTGGGAGGTCGCGATGCAGTCCGAGCGCCCCGCTCAGATGTGGTCGATGCGTCGCTCGGCGGGAAACACATAGAAGTCTTCCTCTGAGCCGCTCGGGTGTCGGCAAAGCGTTGATGTAAGTCGGAACGCCCTTCCCGTACGTCAGGAGATGAATTAGCTTGGGCGGAGCGCGCACCGCGCCTAGCGGTGCTCGGGCCATCCCCATTGGAAGGCGTGCCAACTTTCCGCTAGATTCGCGCCAATCTAGTCGAGCCCAGAAGGTGGAGCCCCTTGCGTCTGACGCCGACCATCGCCGAGGTTGAGCTTCTTGTCAACCGTGTCCGGGACGGCAGAATTGATTTGCAGCCGGACTTTCAGAGGGGGAGCGTTTGGTCCACTCGCAAGAAGCAGCGGCTGATTGACACCATCCTTCGCTCTTGGCACATACCACCTCTCCACTTCATCCGTGAGCACGACGGGCGGCAATCTGTACTGGATGGCCAGCAGAGGTTAACCGCTATCGTTGAGTTCTGCGATGACGTCTTCTCCATCGACGGCCGTATCGATCCCCCGATCCCGGAAGTGAAGAACCTTCACGGCTACCACTTTTCCGACCTGTCGGACGAAGTGCGTCGTGGCATCCTGTCATTCCCCATTCAGGTCGTCGATCTGTCAGACTACTTGCCCGAGGAGCCATTCGAGCTTTTCTTTCGCCTAAACGAGCCTGTCTCCCTTACGAATGCGGAAAAAGGAACGCGTTCTTCGGGCCGGCGCGTGAAGAGGTTCGCGAACTCGTCGACCTCGCTGAACAGATCGGATGGCGCCGCGAAACGGTTGGATTCACAAATTCGCGGATGGCATACGACGACGCGATCGCGAGACTTTGCCTGACGCTTGAAATAGGTTCCTTAAGGGAGCAGCTGTCGGGCGCCGCCGTTACGCGGAAATATCGTTCCGGGGCCCCCTTTGATCGTGTGGCACTGATCCGGGCTCGCGAAGCTCTAGAGGATCTTTCGCGACTGCCCAGCTTTCAGGCCGGTGCGCTTCGATTCAACCGGGCCACGCTCTTCTCGTGGCTGATCTTCGGTGTCAGGCTAAGAAGGGCCACGCGCGGGAAGCTTGACCCAGAGACCTTCGATAGCTTCGCGCTGCTGTTCGCCGCAATGCTGGAGAAGCGCAGAGAAGCACGACGCACAGGCGGTCCGCTCGCCGAGGAGTCTTGGCCGACTGGTTCTCTTCTCGATGTCTACGACGACAGGGCAACTGCACGAGTCCTCGACGTCACATCGGTCCTCCTGCGTGACGCGGTGATTGCCGTTCTTTTTGACCGAGCAGTGGGTTGGCCTGGCGGGTCTATCGAAGAGTATTCACTTGCTCGCGCTGGTCGCAGCGACGGACGCATCGGCCAAGGGGTACTCTACGACATAATCGACATTCCTGAATGGGGCGACCTCAGTTGAGAAATGCTGAAGTCGTAGGCCACTGGAAGCGGCTCTTCGAGAAGGCGCGGCCACAAAGGCTTGACTCGTTTTCTGTGCAGCGCGGTTCGTTCCCAGCTAACGTTGAGATATCGCACCTCAGTCCGCTGACAATCCTGTGCGGCAACAACGGAACTGGAAAATCAAGCCTGCTGGCGCTCATGGCCGCTACCCTTTGGGGCTCTAGGGATCACCTGCCTGCACACCTCCATGAAGGTACGGCGATCCTCCGCACGGCCACCCCCAAAGAGGCCGCCCAGCTGTCGATTGACTTGGCGGATGGGTTGGTCGCTGGCGGACCGCCGTCCTTCACTGAAACGATCATGGTTGATGCGTCTAGTGACGCACGAGCCAGCCGCCAGGCGCTGTCGTTCGAAGAAAACCTCGCCGAGTATGTAGAGCAATTCGGAGCCCGTGAGTTTCCGAGCGGCCAGCTCGAACTGATTCGCTATGTGACACGTAAGGACTACAGGCGAGTCGCGGTCTATGAGCTTGAGAGGCGCTCTGAGAACCCGGAGGAGGCCGTGTCGGAGGAAGCCTTGAGCGAAACCACTCCCTACTTCGTTATAGAGACTCCAGACGGCGTCGCGTACGACTCGCTGTCAATGGGGCTCGGCGAGCTCGCCGCCCTCACGCTCTTGTGGCGCCTGTTTCAAGCGCCACCGGGTTCTCTTCTGCTGATTGAGGAGCCGGAAGCCCATGTGTCGCCTGCGAGTCAAGCTGCCCTGCTGAATGTCATCGCCAGGGTTGCATCTGAACGCTCGCTTACGTCTATTGTAAGCACTCACTCGGTGGAGATGTTGCAGAAGGTCCCTGTTAGTGCAGTAAGGGTCCTAGAGGTCATGGGCATTGATGTAAACGTTCGCGCACCTCGCAACTTGGAAGAGGCCAGGGTCCTCCTCGGCCTGCCGGCCCGCCCAGCGGCGCTGGTGATTGTCGAGGACCGGTTAGCCCAGGTCGTGCTTCATGAGCTCTTGAGCTTGAGTGGGGAGCTCGCGGGGCTGGGAGTGCAAATCTCGTGGGCGGGCAGCGTAGAGAACGTCAAGCGAGCCGTGGATTCCTGCAACAGTCTATCGCCCAGACAGCCAGCCGTTGGAGTTTTGGATGGCGATCAGCGCAATTTGGGCGGCACGAGGCTCTGCCTTCCGGGTGATACCAGTCCGGAAGAGGAGCTGATGGCAGCCCTTGCCAGTAAGCCGCGACTTGCCAGTCGAACGCTGGGGCGGGCGGACTCAGAGATCCGGACTGCGCTGTCCTCTGTGGCTGGTCAGGACCCCCACGAAGCCTGGCATGAGCTGGTCCAACGCTTGGCATTGAACTCTGAGTCACTGGCGCGACTCTCAGTGAGGGTATGGTTAACGACTCCTGGCGTGCGCGGGGCATTGCGAACTCTGATTGCAGGTATTCGCAGAGAGATTGGGTGACTTCACCTAGACTCGTGGAGTCACTGGCCTTGGCTGATGACTGCGCGAAGTCACTAGGCTGGCTGGGCATATTTTCGACGTGCAGCCCTCCAAGTCTCCGCGCTGACGATCCTCTGAACGGCGTCGGCGAACGTGTCGTTCTCCAGCAGGGCCTTCAATAGCTTGGTCGAGCTCTCCTGGTTCTGGAACAGCGCGCCGGCGATGTCGTCCTTCTTGATCGTCAGTGAGAACTGCTCCTCGGTGTTGTCCGCAGCCCGCTGCTGGACGTTCTCGTCGTCCGATAGGTGACTGGGGACGCCCACATAGATGAGGAGGCTCTCGGCCTGGCTGAGGTCGATCCCGTGGGCGGCGTTGAAGGTCTGGATTAGCTCGGAGAGCTTGACCATGAGCGCCTCCTCAACGGTGCCGCCGCGGCCCTCGCCGGTGAAGCTCTCGATCTCGCCGGTGCTCTCGCCGGGAGTGTTGCTGCCGCTGGTCTCGATGCCGGCCTGGTGGCCGACGAACGCCAGCGCGGTGTCGCCGAGGTCGATGGCCCCTGACTCGCTGGGTGCCTCCTTGAGCTTGGCGAGCAGCAGCTTGCCGTAAAGGTAGAGGCCTTCTAGTTCCTCGTCGGTGAACTTCATGATCTGGCCCAGGAACGCGTAGGCGCGGACGAAGGCCTTGAGCGCGTCGCGCAGGTCGGCGAGCTCGTGGTCGGGCAGGTTGCCAGCGCGGAGGACGGCGGGGTCGACATTGGCGGTCACGGTGGCGTGGGTGGCCTCGTGGCCGAGGAGGAAGGCGGTCACCGCTGCCTGCTGCTCGCCCTTTTCGATGACGTGGTGGTTCTCGATCCGCGTCTGCAGGTTGTAGAGCAGGTTGGGGTCGGTCTCCTCGGTCCAGCTGGACTCGTAGAACGGCGCGAACTGCTCGCGCATCTCCTCGGCGGTGTTGCGGAAATCGAGGACAAAGGTGTCCTCCTTGCCTGGGTGGATGCGGTTGAGCCGGGAGAGCGTCTGCACCGCCTTGACGCCTTCGAGCTTCTTGTCCACGTACATCGTGTGCAGCAGCGGCTCGTCGAAGCCGGTCTGGTACTTCTCGGCGACGATGAGCAGCTGCCCCTCGTCGTGGAAGCGCTGCTTGGTTTGGGTCTCGGGGAAGCCGTTGAGGCTGCTCTCGGTGACCGGGTCGCCGGTGAGGTCAGGATCGGTGACGCCGCCGGAGAAGGCGACCATGGCGCGGATACCGGTGAGCTGCTTCTTCGCCAGGTAGCGCTCGACGGCAGCGAGGTACCGGACGGCGTGCAGCCGGCTGCCAGTCACCACCATCGCCTTGGCCTGTCCGCCGATCTTGCCGGCGGTGACCGTGCGGAAGTGCTCGACGATGATCTCGGCCCGCTGGTCGAGGTTGGAGGGGTGCAGGTCGACGAAGCGGGCGAGCGCGACCGCGGCCTTGCCCTTCTCCACCTCGGGGTCGTCACTGGTCAGGCCGTTGGCCAGCCGGTAGTAGCGCTTGTAGGTCACGTAGTTGGCCAGAACGTCGAGGATGAAGCCCTCCTCGATCGCCTGCCGCATCGAGTACAGGTGAAACGGCTCGTAGACCGTCGTACCGGCCTCGTCGTGCGGGATGCCGAACAGCTGCAGGGTCTTGCCCTTGGGCGTGGCGGTGAAGGCGAAGAACGACAGGTTGGCGCTGCGACCGCGGGACTTGGCGGACTCGGTGAGCGAGCTGACGGCGTCGGCCAGGAGGTCCTGGTCGTCGGGGGTCTCGGGGTCGGGGGTCAGCGGGTCGCTGGCTCCGAGCACCTTCTTCAGCTTCTGCGCGGCATCCCCGGTCTGCGATGAATGGGCCTCGTCGACGATTACCGCCACCCGCTTGCCGACGACGGCGGCGTCCTGGGCGATCACTGGGAACTTCTGCAGCGTGGTGATGATGATCTTCGTCTTGGTGTCGGTGAGGGCCGCTTTGAGCTGCTGGGAGTCCTCGTCGATGCGCTGCAGCAGTCCCTGGACGTGCTCGAAACCGGAGATCGTGGCCTGCAGCTGCTGGTCGAGGACGCGGCGGTCGGTGATGACGACGACCTTGTCGAACACCAGCTCGTCGGTGTCGATCCCGGCGTCGGGAGCAAGCTGCGCCGGGTCGCCGGGGGAGTGCAGGTCGGCCAAACGGTGCGCCAACCAGGCGATCGAGTTGGACTTGCCCGAGCCGGCGGAGTGCTGCAGCAGGTAGCTCCGCCCGGAGCCGTGGACGGCGGCGTGCGAGGTGAGCCGCTCGACGACGTCCCACTGGTGGTAGCGCGGGAACAGGACCTTGCGGCCGCCCTGCTTGGGCACGTCCTCCTGGACGTAGCGGTGCAGGAGGTCCAGCCAGGTGTCGCGCGCCCAGACCTGTTCCCACAGGTAGGCAGTGCGGTGGCCGTTCGGGTTGACCGGGTTGCCTTTGCCGCCTTTGCGGCCAGGGCCGTCCGATCCCTGGTTGAACGGCAGAAATACCGTCTTCGACCCGTCGAGCTTCGTGGTCATGAAGACGACGTCCGGGTCGACGGCGAAGTGCGCGAGCGCGCGGCGGGCGAAGATCCGGTCGGTCGGGTTGCGCTGCTTCGGGTCCCGGTACTGCGCCTTCGCGTGCTCGACCGTCTGGCCGGTGAAGTGGTTCTTCAGCTCGGCGGTCGCGACCGGGATGCCGTTGACGGCGAGCATCAGGTCGAGCGACTGGTGCGTGCTGGTCTCGCTGTGGTGCAGCTGCCGGTAGACCAGTAGTCGGTTCTTCGCGTAGTTCTCGACCAGCTCCGGGTTGAGGCCGTGGGTGGGGCGGAAAAAGGCGAGCTGGATGCGCTGGCCGCGTTCTTTGACGCCGCGACGGAGCACTTGGACGACGCCCTGCGCATCGATCTCGTCGGCGATCCGCTTGACCACCTTGGCGACGACGGCCGACCCGTGCTGCTCGGTGAGCTTCGCCCAGACCTTCGGCTGCGTCTCCTGCACGAAGTCGATCAACTGGACCGGGTCGAGGCCGAGCGGCACGTCATAGTCGGTGGGGGAGCCGTGCCGCCATCCGTGCGCGAGCAGGTGCACCTCAATCGCGGCCTCGAAGTCAGACTCGGTGTGCCCCGCCATCACGCCACCGCCCGCGCCGTCGTTATGTCGAGATGTCCGGAAATCGCTGCGGTGACCAAAGCCTGCTTCCTCTCGTCGAGCAAGCTCTGCAGCTGAGCAATTTTCACGCCGAGCGGGCGCAGTGCCCTGATCATTTCGCCAATGTGCGACTGCTGTTCGACTGACACGACCGGTATGGGAGTCTGCGAAAAGGAACTCCAGTTGCGGAAATCCACGGCACGCTCTCTGGAGCTGCCGCCGTAGAGGCTGAGATAGCCATTGACAGCCATCAGTCGAAGAAGCCGACCGTAGAAGTCCGCATCACCGTCACGCACCTGGCAAACGTGATACGCGGGACTGCAGACTCCGTCGCTTTCAGATGTCCCGATTGCTCCCGCGAAACCGTCGAGGCCATGGATAACGAGATCGCCTGCTTCGACACCTTGGGCTTGCGACTGCTGGCTGGACGCCTCTGTGTACCCGTCGGCGCGACGCTCAGATCGGGCTATGACTTGACCATTGCGGAACGCGGTTACTGCATCCCCGTCGGACCAAGTGGCTGGCCTTACCATTTTGATTAGCTGGCGTCTCATCTGCGTATGAGAACTCTGCTTCATTGAGCTGTCGGGGTTCGGTCGGAGAAAGCTCCAGATGAGTGCGTCGATCCGCTCATTGTGGAGATCTGACAGCCAAGTGTAGGCCCTTTCGGCACGATCGAGTCTTCCTACCTGATCGTCGAGGAACTCTGCCAGTCGGCGCTGTTCCTCAATAGAAGGGAGCGCAATCTTAACCTGTCGCAGCATCTCATTCGTTATGTGAGTCATTGCTGAGCCATGCATCATTCCGCGGAAGGTTGGAAGAAGTGACTCGATGGCCCAGCGGAGCCAAACCTTGTCGACCCCAGGGTCCGGGTGGACGTTGAAGAGGTGCTGATTTAGGGCAGCCGGACCGCGGTCCCATAAGCGGGTCGCCAGGGTTCCTGACCAAGAGAAGATGAGATCGCCGTTGTTCACACGGTGACGTTCCTCGACGGGGCCGTCAAAGAAATCCACGGCCGCTTCAGGATCAACAAGCTGCCTGATGCGAACAATCGGGAGTCCCGACTCGGACCTCTCTTCGCTACGGAATCCGCGGCCATTGACGAATGTGGCTAGGTGGGCAAGCGAGCGAGCGGCCGTCATCGCTTCAGTCCCGTGAGCACATGCCTAATCTGCGCCTCCACGGCTTCGAGGTCGGCGTCGATCTGGGCCAGCGGGCGCGGGGGGACATACTTGTAGAAGTACCGGGTGAACGGGATTTCGTATCCGATCTTGGTGCTGGTGTGGTCGACCCAGGCATCAGGTAGGTGGGGGCGCACCTCGCGCTCGATGTAGGCGTCGACGTCCTCAGTGAGCGGCACGTTCTCGTTGTCCCGGAGATCGGGGTCGGGCAGCGGGTCGCCCTTCCTGTCGGTGACCACCGGTGCGTCCGGGTCGGCGACCGCGGCGGCCGAGAGCATCGCCTTCTTGATCGCCGACGGGAGGCCGATCTGCTTGCGTGCAGTGCACGCGTTGAGCAGCAGCTTCACGAATGCCGCCTCGGTATCCTCTGTCGTTCCCAGGAGATCAGCGAGCGCGCCCAGCAGTGCGTCGTGGGTCCGCCGCGCGTCGTCGTCCCCGGCAGCTAGAGCGACCACCGGCTTGGCCGAGCGAACGGCCTCGATGGTGTCCTCGGTGACCGTCCATCGGCGGCGCAGTGGGCGCTCGATCGTGATCCGGCGGAAGCCGAACACGTCGTCGTTGAAAACCTTTACCCGCTCGTCGGCGTCTGCGAGTTCCGGGGCATCCGAGTAGAGCCGGGTGATCTCCTCGATGTGCGCGTCGTCGAGGTACTTGCGCTTGTCGCCGAGCGACTTGCGCATCTTCGACCACTCGCTGCGGGCGTCGATCAGCGCAACCTTGCCCTTGCGCTCGGGGCGCTTGCGGTTGGTGACGATCCAGACGTAGGTGCTGATCCCGGTGTTGTAGAAGAGCTGGTCGGGCAGCGCGACGATGCCCTCCAGCCAGTCGTTCTCGATGATCCAGCGCCGAATGTTGCTCTCTCCCGACTCTGCGGCCCCGGCGAAGAGCGGGCTTCCGGAGAAGACGATCGCCACACGGCTGCCGCCGTCCTCGACGGGCTTCATCCGGGCGATCATCTGCAGCAGAAACAGCAGGGAGCCGTCGGAGACGCGGGGGAGTCCAGCGCTGAACCGACCGCCAGGCTGCTTCGACTCGGCCACGATCGTGTCCTTCGACTTGTTCCAGTCGACGCCGAACGGCGGGTTGGCCAGCAAGTAGTCGAACCGCTTGTCCGCGTGTCCGTCGGCAGTGAGCGTGTTGCCCAGCACGATCCGCTCGGGGTCCTGACCCTGGATGAGTAGGTCCGACCGCGCGATGGCCCACGTCTCGGGGTTGAGCTCCTGGCCGAACATCTCCAGCCGTGCCTTCGGGTTGAGCCGGGTCAGGTACTGGTCGGCGATGTTGAGCATCCCGCCCGTGCCGCAGGCCGGGTCGTAGATCGAGCGCACCGGAGCCGTGCCGGTGAGAACGTCGGAGTCCTCGCCGAACAGCAGGTTGACGATCAGTCGGATGACCTCGCGTGGGGTGAAGTGCTCGCCCGCCGTCTCGTTGGAGAGCTCGGAGAACCTGCGCAGCAGCTCCTCGAAGATGTAGCCCATGGCATGGTTGGGCACGACCTCCGGGCGCAGGTCCAAATCGGCGAACTTGCCCAGCACGAGGTACAGCAGGCCGGCGTCGTCGAGGCGGGTGATCTGCTCGTCGAACCGGTACTTCTCCAGTACCTGTGCGGCACCGGGGGAAAACGCCCCGATGTAGGCGCGCAACTGTTGGGCAAGGTTGTTGGGGGAGTCGAGCAGCTTGGTGAACGTCAGCGGGCTGACGTTGTAGAAGGGCACGCCAGCCGCCTGCTTGAGCAGCAGGTCGGGGTTGTCCGTCACGCCCTTGAGCTGCTCGGCCCGCGCCAGCACGGCCGGCTTCGTCTCCTCCAGGACCGCGTCCAGCCGGCGCAGCACCAGCAGCGGGAGGATCACCCCGCGGTACTCCGCCGGCTTGTAGTCACCGCGCAACAGGTCGGCGACCTGCCACACAAACTGGACCTTGCCCTCGAACCCGTCCACGCGCTCTACCCCGTCTCGTAACTGCCGCCGACTCTGCCTGTTCGTGGGTCGACACAGAAGGGTCTACCTGAACGCGTCCCTCGCCCGGGACACCGACTCGGTGATGGGACGGCTGTGGTGAGGACCGACGCAGCGCGAAGCGTCCTTGCGAGTCACTGGCCTAGGTTGAGGGCAACGGCGTCCGGACGATACGAGCAGTTGCCTGACGGGGGAGCACGGTGGTCAAAGCAAGCGAAACGAACCTTCAGGAGCTCTTGGAGGGCGCGCGGCAGTACAGGGTGCCGCTCTACCAACGGACCTACGCATGGACCGCCGTCCAGCTGGAACGACTCTGGGGTGACCTTGTCCAGATCGCCGAGGACCGGGTCGGCGACCCCAAGGCCAGTCACTTTATCGGTTCCCTAGTGCTAGCGCCGAGTCCGTCCAACGGCCCTACGGGCGTTCCGGAGTTCCTTGTCGTCGACGGCCAGCAGCGTCTGACGACCCTCACGGTCCTGCTAGCGGCTATTCGTGATCATCGAGTCGCAACCGAGTCAGCGGAGCACCGCGAGCGCATCAATGAGCTGTACTTGAGCAACAAGTTCAAGCCCGAGGCGCAGCGGATCAAGCTGGTTCCGACGCAGGCCGACCGGCCGCAGTACAACGCGGTCATCGACGGGACACCGGCCAGCGGTGCGAGCGCCGTCCTCGACGCCTACCGCTTCTTCAGAAGCCGGCTCGTCGCTGCAGACGACCCGGAAGATCCGCATGACATCGAAAGGCTCGAGGACGCGGTGCTCCGCGGGCTTGCTCTCGTGTCGGTGACGGCGCAGGCCGGGGACAACGCGCACCGCATCTTCGAGTCCCTGAACAACACGGGGTTGCGCCTGACGCAGGGCGACCTGCTCCGCAACTACCTCTTCATGCGACTGCCCACGCGTGGGGAGCAGGTCTATGAGTCAACGTGGCTGCCGCTGCAGGAGTCGCTGACGAGCGACGAGCTGGAGCTGCTCTTCTGGCTCGACTTGGTGCAGCAAGACCCGGCCCACAGGCAGGCCGATACCTATGCAGCCCAGCAGCAGCGGCTCAACAAGCTCCATGACGAGAAGGACATCGAGGCGGAAGTTCTGCGCTTCCGGCGCCTCGGCGGTCTGTTGAGGGTCATCCTCAACCCCGAGCTGGAGCAGCACTCAGGTGTGCGCCTCCGCCTGGAGAGGCTGAAGGCTTGGGGCACGACGACTGTCTACCCGCTCTTGCTGCGCCTGCTTGACCTGAGGGACAGAGGCGAGGCGACGTCAGAGCAAGTCGCCGCGGCTGCGCTCTACGTCGAGAGCTACCTGGTTCGCCGGCTGATCGTCGGACGTGCCACGCAGGGCCTCAATCGCATCCTGCTCGCGACGGTCCACGAGATGCCCCAAGACTTGCCCGTCGAGGAAGCCGTCCGTGTCTACCTGTCAACGGGACGCAAGCACTACGGGTCGGACGCCGACGTCACTGCCGCGGTAGCAACCGCGCCGTTCTACCTGACCGGACGACCCAATCAGCGGAACCTGGTTCTGCGCTGGCTGGAGGAGTCATACGAGAGCAAAGAGCCGGTGGCGCTGGGAGGTCTGACGATCGAGCACGTCCTGCCTCAGACGCTGACGGACTCGTGGATCGCCGAGCTTGACCTCGAGGCGGGGGAGGACGCCGAGCAGATGCATGCCGAGCTGGTCCACACCCTCGCGAACTTGACTTTGACGGGCTATAACAGCGTGCTCAGCAACAGTCCTTTCCACGTCAAGCGCGAGCAGCTTGCTACGAGTGGTCTTCGGATGAACCAGGAGATCGCGAAGGAGGACCACTGGGGTGTCTCGCAGCTGAAGGCACGCGCGGCCCGACTGGCTGCCCGAATCACCGAGACGTGGCCCGGACCCGTCGCCGGCGCCCTGCCGGCGGGAGGGCCGAACTGGCCGCTACTGGCGACCGCGCTCGCGGCCCTTCCTGCGGGGTCCTGGACCAGTTACGGGGATCTGGCCGCCCTCATCGGCAGCCATGCCGTTCCCGTAGGCCAGTACATCGCCGGAAACCCGGTGCCGAACGCCCACCGAGTCCTGAAGGCCGCCGGTGTGGTATCACCGGACTTCCGATGGCTTGAGCCCGGGCGTACCGACAGCCCCGAACAGATGCTTCGCGACGAGGGCGTCGAGTTCGATGAATCAGGGCGGGCATCGAAAGCTCAGCGCTTCACCAGCAGCGAGCTTGCTGCTCTGGTCGGGATGGAGCCTGAGATCCTGCCCACCGAACTTTCGGTTCCTGCCTCGGATACGCAGATCGACCTGCGTGACACCTTCATCGCGCAACTAGGCGAAGCCCAGAGCCCAGAAGCGGTTCATGGCGTACTTGCGCTTCTCGACGGCTGGACGAGGTTGGGTGGCCGTCTCGAGTTCGGGGAGGCAGGCGAAGTCTCTTGCTACCTGATGGCCACCGACGCGACCCGGCTTAGCGAGAAGGTCTGGCCCTTCACGATCTATCCCTCGGGGAAGGTCGAAGTCGTCTTCCAGTACATGCTGTACCGGCCGCCGTTCGACCGATGGGAACTGCGTGACGAGTTTCGCCGGCGTCTCAACCAGGTGCCCGGCGTCGACCTCCCTGTCGCCAAGGTCTCCATGCGCCCTGGGTTCCACGTCGACTTGACCATCGCGAAGTCGTCCCGCGATGGCTTGCTGGCCCACCTGAATTGGTTCAGGCGTATCGCCGTCGCGACGCCCGAGGAGGAATCAGCAGCGGCATCCGAGACGTCTATCATGCCTGCGTAAGGACGTCGTTGAGCCGAGGGGAGCCGCGTGGCTGCCGCGTACAGGTACGGGCGCCCCGCACTCCGTCCGCAAGACCGAGGGCACGGCCAGGCGTCTCTTGAGGTGGCGCCTGACTGCTCGCGACCTCTGCCGCCACGCCCGCGACGACTATCGGAAGGCTCTCGGCGAAATGGCGCAGGTCCCGGAAATGGTGCCGCCCATACGGGCCGGATCCACACGGTGGGGTGAGACGGCGCAGTCGCAAGCCGACGCATCGATGTTCCAGGGCAGGCGAAAGCAGGTGTCGCTCGGCTGGAAATGGCTCGCCAAGACGGGGGAGGCGAGGCGCGTCGGGCTAGCGAACAAGTTCCCGAGACAATGATGCTGAGGGTCGTCCGGTGTCTTTCACGCTTGGGGGAATGCCTCGATGGTGCCGATTCTGTTTTTTGCGGCGGCAGGTCTGCTGGTCGGCGGTGGAGCCGGCGGTGGCTGGCTTCTTTGGCAGAAGGGGAACCAGGCGGCGGCTAAGGAGTTGCAGGCCCAAGACGCGGCGAACCTGAAGCGATTGTTGGAAGGTGAGATCGACCTGGCGGAGTTGAAGCGACAAGCCAAGCAGGCTGGCGTGGACGTCGACGCCGTCATGGCCGGCTACGAAAAGATGAAGGCGAAGCAGCTCAAGCCTGAAGACGTGGTCCGGCTGGTGACTGAAGGGTGCTTGCCGGTGCCGGGCGACGGTTCGGGCAAGAAGCCGAGCATGCTGCCTGAAGGCGTCGACGCCGTCAGTAACGCTGAGTTCCGGGCTTGGGCGCGGGCCAACGGCCATGAAGTAAAGGATCGGGGGCAGGTCCCGGAGCGCATCAAGGCCGCCTACCGGGACGCGCACCGGTGAGTGTGCGGCGCTAGCTGCGACGCGGTGCCCGCCGCCACGCCCGAGGCGAAGATCACTCTGCGCCCGGGCAGGGGGCGGGAGACCGGCATGCGGCAGTCCGCGACCAGGAGCGCCTTGGTCCCACCTCGAGAGCAGGGCCGACCCGACGGAATGACTCGCATCCGATAGGAGTCATGCGGGTCGCGGTCTGTGATTAGCTCGCGGCAGTCTGCAACGGGGAGCGAAGAAGCTTGTTCGGATACACGGCGGAGCAGGTCAGGACGAGCTACGGGTACCACCCGGAAGCGCAGGATGCCTCGGAGCTTGCCGTAGTCGTTCCTGGTGGCGACGCGCTGTTCGTCGGGCCAAACCGGTTTGAGCATCGCGACCTCTTTGGGGAAGTGCGCCACTTAGGCCAAGCTGAAGTCGAACTCCCCGAGGGGGTGTACTGGTTTTCGGGCCTCACGCAGACCAGGGCCCTTGTCGTCTCTCAGGGAGCGCCCGCCGGCACCAGCCAGTGCCTCGCGACCGAAGTGCTCCCAGAAGATCACGCCCTGCGCGACGTAGAGGCGTGGATGGACCATCTCTGGCCGGGTGGAGCCGAGGTTCCAGCGCCGCTGTTCGCGGTTAACGACGACGTCGCAGTCGTCAGTACCGGCCGTGACCACCCCGTACGAGGCCGCCGGTTCTCGGGCGGGCAATGGATCTACGAACTCCGGGTGGACGGGCGGCTGGTCACCTTTGGCGAGGACTCGCTGACCGGGCTGCACTCGAGCGACACGGTCCACGACTGGATCAGGCAGCCTCCCGACACGGCCCGACGTCTGAGCGCGACGCTGACGCGCGAAAAGCTTGCCGGCGCATTCACCGACACGCTGTTCTCGTTTCGTGCCACGCGGACCATTTTCCGCGCATACCAGTTCCGCCCGGTCATCCGCATGCTCGAGTCGGGTAAGTCCCGCATCCTCATCGCCGATGAGGTAGGGCTCGGCAAGACCATCGAGGCAGGCCTCGTATGGACAGAGCTCGAGGCGCGCAAATCTGCCGATCGGGTGCTTGTCGTGTGCCCGGCATCGCTGGTTGCGAAGTGGCGTCGGGAAATGGAAGACAGGTTCGGCTTTCAGCTCGTGGAGCTCTCAGGCGCAACGGCCACCGACTTCGAGCAGCGGGCACGGGAGCAGCGCCTGCCGCGACGCTTCGCGTACATCGCCAGCCTTGAGAGCTTCCGCAGGTGGGAATCACTGGACGAACTGATTGACCTGGCGGGGCCGTTGAGTCTCGCAATCGTTGACGAAGCACACAACATGAGGAACGCCAGCACGGCGTCCCATCAGGCTGGCGCGCTGCTGAGCGACTGGGCCGAGGCACTCGTCCTGCTGACTGCAACCCCGATCAACCTGCGTAACGAGGACCTGTACAACCTGCTGGAATTGCTTGCCCCCGGGGACTTCGGTGACGTCGGGTCCCTAGAGCTCCAGCTGGAACCGAACGTTGTCTTGAATCGCGTGGGTGCGCTGCTCGCGGCCCCGGATGCCGATGGCGTCGCTCGTCTGCGGGCACTAGACGAGATGCGTTCTCTCTCCATGGGGCGCCCGTTGGTCAGGCGGAGCGAATTCGCGTCGCTGCGCGAACTTGTGGGACAAGACGAGCTGAGTGCACGAGAGATCGTGCAGGCGCGGCGCTACCTCTCCGAGCTCAACGTCCTCTCGTCGGTCTTCACTCGCACCCGACGCGCCGAGGTGGACGAGAAGAAGGCAGTCCGGCATGCCATGGACACGCAAGTGGCGTGGACCGCGGCGGAGGCGCGGTTCTACGACGAGTACGTCACCTGGTGCCGTAACCGCGCCGCGGCGGCTGGTCAGCCAGCCGGCTTCGCGATGCAGATGCCGCTTCGCCTTGCCTCGGCTTGCCTTCCTGCCGCGAGAGATGCGGTTCTGCAGTGGGGCCTGGGGGAGGAGGTCTCTGACGAGGACTCGACCACCGTGCCGTCTGCAACGGCGAAGCCTCCGATGCTCCGGCCGCACGTGCAGCTCTTAAAGGCAGCGGACGAGGTGGCTGGCATCGACAGCAAGTTTGACGCCGTCGTTCCGAAGCTGCTCGAGGTTATCGACTCAGGACGTCGAGCGTTGCTCTTCACCTTCTCGCGTCCGACGCTCGCCTATCTCGAGGCACGCCTGCGGGGCCGCTGCCGAGTGGCAATCCTTCACGGTGGTGTCGACCGTGACCGCAGAAACCAGATCATGGCGGACTTCCGTGACGGTCGGTACGACCTCGTGCTGGCCAACAAGGTGGCCAGTGAGGGTCTGGACTTCGAGTTCTGCTCCGCGGTCGTGAACTACGACTTGCCGTGGAACCCGATGGAGGTCGAGCAGCGAATCGGGCGCATCGATCGGATCGGGCAAGCGGAAGAGAGAGTCTCGATCCTCAATGTCTGGTGCCCGGCGGCCCTGGATGACCGCATCAAGCAGCGGCTTCTCTCTCGGATCGGCGTTTTCGAGGGCAGCATCGGAGCGCTGGAACCGATCGTCACGGACCACCTAAAGGCGCTTCAGGACGTCGTCTTCGACTTCGATCTCAGCGACGAGCAGCGAGCGGCGAAAGCGGACCAAGCCCTGGCCGCAATCGAGGAGCAGCGCAGCAGTCTCGAAGATCTCGAGACGGCAACACCGTTCTTGCTTGGGGCGTCGACCGACGATGTCGCCGGCCTGGAACGGAACCTCGTGGCGTCCGGTCGGTACGTCGGCGCCGCCGAGCTCCAGCACCTACTCGAGGACTGGGCCTCCATCTGTCAGGCGCCACCTCCGGTCGTGATCGATGGCGGCGTGAGCCTGCGCCTCCGAGGCAACCGCGACATGGCCGATCGACTTCATCGGCTCGTGGTCGACGAGAGGTTGAGCCGGGATGAGGCGGGTCCCTATGTGCGCGCGCTCCGAAACGAGGAGTTGCTGTATCTCGCGCTGGACCAGGAAACGGCCCGCCAGAACCAAACGATGGACCTGCTGTCGGCCCGGCACCCGCTTGCCCTAGCTGCTGCCAACGTGCCCGAGCACCGTCGCGCTCGCTTCGCAGTCGTCCGTGTGGCGGGTCGGGGAGAGCTGGAAGTTGGAACCTTCGTCGTCCAGCTGGCGGTGGCGCGATGGGAGGCGCCTCGCGCGGGCCAGGAGATCTGGGGATCTGCGGTGACGACGGATGGTCGGCTCGTGAGCGATGAGTACGTGAATGTTCTGCTCGCTCGCCTAGCTACCGGTGAGCTTCAGCAGGGCCAGGGGCCCATCCCTGCATCGCTCTCCAGATGCGTGGACTCCCTTCAGGACCTGATGGACGGGCGGATGCTTCACGAGAACGACAGGCGGCGCGTTGAGATCTCCTCGCTCATCGACTCCCGAAGGGTGCTCCTTGAGGACCAGCACCAACGAGCGCGCGCCGCGATTCAGGCGCGGAGACTGACAGCTCTCGAACGCGGTAAGAGTCGAGGTGTGAAGCTCTTCGACAGCCAGCTGGCTCGCCGCGAGGAGGCTCACCGACAGACGCTCAGCGACCTCGACAATGCCGGGGCGCCGGACGTGACGGTGTCTCCGCTTGCTGTCTGTGTGCTTGAGGTGTGCGAGTGAGCGGTCAGGATCCAGCCGTCCTTGCGGACGAACGGGCACGGAACAAGCGGTACGTGCAGACCTTGACGGACAAGGCGAAACGGGCGGTAAGGGTCGCCAAGCCGCGCGTGTCCGAAGCAAGGCAGGGCAGGAAGGGTGTGCCACAGCTTGAGCGTCCGATGCCCCAACCATTCGTGGGACGCATGGGACTGACTGCACCCGACCCAACACTCAACACGGACGACGTCTACATCGGCCAGTGGTTTGCCCAGGAGCGCGACTTCGTGGTCATCAGCTGGGCTGCGCCCGCAGCGGACGCCTATTACGGCCACGGTGACGGTTCAAATTTGTTGGGGGATGTGCAGATCACGCGGGCTTTCACGTCCCGCGGTGACGACATCGTGGCCTACGACGACGAGCGCCGGGACTCGGGGGACGCGAAGACGGCTTTCGATAGGAAGGTGGCGCTAGTGGTGCCGCGACCGCCGGTGGCGGTCAGGCCCACGCAGGTCCCGGACGGCAGCGAGCCCCCGGCGGCGCCTGCCCCGCGCGAGAACATGCCGGCGAGGCTGACTGGTAGCCCACCCCAAGCGGCATCGCCCGCACATGTGGCCCCAACGAAGTCCGCGCCGCCGAGCGCTACTTCCGCCCCTGACGCAAAGGCCCTGAGGCATAGGGAGGCGCTCCTCCGCATCCTGGCCCTTCCCCGCCGGGCAGAACTGCACCACGTGCTCGCAACCTTGCAGCCGCGACAGCACGACTTGGTCAAATGGGATCCGGCGGCGCCGCTCGTGGTGCAAGGTCACCCCGGCGCCGGCAAGACGATCGTCGCGGTGCACCGTGCCGCCTACCTGACGCACCCGCAGCGAGCGGGCACCCCGATCGTGGGCAAGGTGCTCCTGCTCGGTCCCACCGACAACTACGTGAAGCATACTAAGCGTGCGGTGCGCGAGCTCGCGCCCGATGACGGGGTCATCGTGCGCAGCCTCGACGATGTGTTCCAAAAGCTCATGCCCGAGCTCGATGTGGCAAGCGGTGCTGAAGACAGCCGGGCGGAGACCTATCGGGACTTCGATCGAGAGCTGTGCACGCTGGTCGATTCCGCAGCCGACATGCTGCGACGGCGAGGTCGGCTCGACCACGCCAGTTCGAGGTCAGAGGCGGCGCGCCTGGTTTATGAGGAGATGGTCGCCAAGTCGGCCTTCGCCCCGCCCGACTGGATTTCTTACCTGCGCGCGCTCCCCACCTGGAGCGCGGCTCTTCGCAGGCATCGTCTGTCGCCGCTCTTGGCGTACTGCGGGCTCGCATCCGGCAAGCATCGCTTCGAGTCGCCGGGGCACGTCATCGTCGACGAGGCCCAGGATGTGCGGCCGATCGAATGGCGCATCCTGCGCTTGCTCGTCCGCCCCGACGCCGGGTGGACACTCGTCGGCGACATGAATCAGCGGCGATCGGATCACAGCGCCCTGTCGTGGCGACAGAGCCTGGAGTTTCTGGACCTTGACGTCGAAACGCACATCGAGGATTACCGCAGCGTCTTCAGGTCGACGACGGCCATTCACAAGTTCGCTGGTCATCTTCTTCCGAGGCACGAACGGCATGGCGTGTCGGTACAGGGGGAGGGGCGTCTTCCTGTCACTTTGAAAGTACGTCCGGCCGACATGGCCCGGGCCGTGGTCACGGCAGGGGCCAGGCTGGCACGGAACCACCATGGAGGCACGGTGGCTGTGATTGGCGTGGAGGGCGGGTCGCTCCGTTCAGCGTTCGCCAGCCACGGTTGGCGGGCTCGAGCGGCGGGCAGCGATGAGTACTCGGACGGTCAGCTGACGGTGCGGGTGCTCTCTGCGAATGATGCGCGTGGCCTTGAGTTTGATGCCGTCGTTGTAGTTGAGCCGTCTGACTTCCCGACAAACTTGCGGGGACACGGGCTTCTGTACACGAGCCTGACGCGAGCCAACCGTTCCCTCGCAGTGGTGCATTCGAAGGCGCTACCGGATGGGCTTCGACGTGCCCCTGCCGACAGAATCAACTAGCCCACGCCACCGAGAGTTCGGTTTCCGAAGAACTCAGTGCCGGTCGAAGTCTTTCGTTTTCTGCGGAGGGCTTCGCGATGAGGTCGCTGGCGCGTGCGAAAACCGTGGGGGCGCTTCTGCGTAGAGGCGAGGAAATCGACGAAGGGTGTCGAAGAGTCGGCCAAGTGACAAAGATTCGCGGCCGCCTTTTCAGTCCAGGCGGTCACGTCGTGGTCAGCTGATACGGCTCCGCGAGCGACGTTCTACGAAAGCAGCGTGTCGCTGATGATCCTCTTGGCCCCGGAAGGCCTTGAACTCGCCTAGGCGCCAGCTAACGCGGTTAGCGCGTGCTCTTGTCTCAATATCGAAGTCTCTGCCAATAATCTGAACTCGTTTTGCGATCTCATCAATGCTGAGCCGACCACCGACCAGCTGATAGATGCGGTCAGCCGTCAGCCAACCGCCGTGGTCGCGCAGTAGGCGGTAGACCTCGTCATGCATCTTCCGCTCGGCACTCAAGCGCGCGGGGTCGCCTTCCATGCGCAGTGCGCTAGCGATAGAGGATCCGACGGCTCTCGCTACGGGCGGAGGAAACGCGTTCCCGATCTGCCGATAACGCGAAGTCTTGCGGCCCGTGAAGACCCATTGCTCATATTCAGGTCCTGACCACCCCTGTAGCCGTTGGACCATCTCACAGGTCAGCTTCGGCCCCCTGCCATGGGCTGGAACCACGAAGTCCTCGTCCGGAGCCGTATCGGCCAAACCATGCCCGTCGACGCCCAGAGCAGCCCACGCGCGCTTGGCCCTTGTGGGCCCCAGGTCCGCACCACCGTGCTTCTTGCTACCGCCGACGATCGTGGGAGCAATGCCCTTGGCGTCCGCGGCCCAATCCGCAGCACCAGGCCAGCCGTTCGCTTCCATCATTGGGAGCAGGGCGCTACCTACGGTCTCCTGAGTAGGCTTCCCCTCGGGCCATTCAAAGTAGGGAGCGAACTTTCGCTTAAGGGCGACGAGGACAAAGCGGGGTCGTAACTGGGGGACACCGAAGTCCCGAGCCTCCAGAAGTTCCCAGTCAGCGACGTATCCGAAGTCCTCAAATCGGTCGATGACGGCCTGCCTGTACGCCGCGAACCGAGGGGACGATAGTCCACGGACGTTCTCAAGAAGGACCGCCTGTGGCTTCATGCGGCCCGCTAGCTCGACCGCCCAGGCGAATAGGTCGCGCTCGTCCGTTGCGCCGAGCTGTTTGCCGGCAATCGAGAAGGGAGGGCAGGGGACGCCTCCAGCCAGGAGCGCTACGCCCTTGTGTTCTGCTGGATCCCAGACGTCGACGTCCGCCACGTCTCCCGTTCGAACCAAGTCAGCGGCCCGTCGCTCGGCCTCGGCGCTGACTGATGGGTCCGTCTTGCTCAGGTTTAGATCTCGCGCGACTTCCTCCTTGAGCAGCCGGGCGAAGTTGACCTGCAGAGTGGCGGAGGCAGCCGGGTCGAGTTCGATGGCGAGCTCGTGACGGAAGCCTGCCAGGTGCAGCCCGAGTGACTGACCGCCCGCCCCGGCACAGATCTCGACAACACTGAGGTCTGTCACAGGTTCTCCTTGGCTGCGTTCTCCGTCGCCTGGCGCGGCCGTCGCCGTGGTCCGACCGCTGGGCGTGCGCTGCAGCGTGGCCGACCGCTTCATGGGCACACTTTCAGTCATGCAGGGAGGCCCGATCGACGAGAGCGCCGCTGCGGTTCGCGTACCGCGCCCGCCTGACCCGGGGCGCTCGAGAAACATGCGCGCCATCCGGCGGGCTGACACGAAGCCGGAACTTGCCCTTCGGTCGGCACTGCATCGAGCGGGCTTCCGATTCCGGAAGGACCATCGGCTGGATCTCGACGGTGTTCGCGTGCGCCCCGATGTGGTGTTCACCCGACGGCGCGTGGCGGTCTTCGTCGACGGCTGCTTCTGGCACGTCTGTCCCACGCATGGTCGTCAGCCAGAGACGAATGACTGGTACTGGACTCCCAAACTGAGGCGCAATGTTGAGCGCGACAAGATCGCGAACGAGGCGCTGACCTCGGCCGGCTGGCGTGTCCTGCGCGTCTGGGAGCACACGCCCATCGAAGCGGCGGTCGACCTTGTGGTTGCCGCCCTCGAACATGCCTCCGAGGCTAACTGACCCCCGTGACACAACCGGGGAAGGGGATTCGCAAGTGACGGTTGCTTTCGCAGCGACAGGCCGAGACGCGAGCACGCTCACCGGGCGGGTTGGCCGGTTGTCCGGGAGGACCGTCGGGATGGGTGCCGCAGCCAGTCCCGGGCCCAGAAGCGCCGTCCGCGTGGTGAGGCGGTGATGGCTAGGCGGGGAAGGGGTGCTCTCGCGCGCGAGGGTGATGTTGAGTGCCCTGGCGGTGCGGTGGAGCGTCGGAGGAACCGGCGAGTCTTCCTGACCTCAGCCCTCCAGATGCTTGTGCACGGCAAGCCGCGCCGCATGGGGCAGGCGGCGGTAATCCGCCCAGAGGCGCTCTTCTGGAGGCTGCGGGCGCCTGCCTTGCCGGATCCAAGCGTGCAGGCGGGTGCGCTGCTCCGGCTCCAGCGCATCGATGGCCTCGAGCAGGTTGTTCGGTGCGGCGTCATCCCGAGCCGCAACGTGACACCGGTCGCAGGCCGTTGCGAGCTGCGCTGCTCCGCCGTCGAGAGGCTCGACACGGGACAGTGTCAACTTGGCCGTTCGAAGTGAATCGTCGGGATAGGTCTCGCCACCACTGACTCCGCAGTACACGCAGGCATAATTGTCCGCCGCGAATACCGCCCGCCGCTCCTTATCGCTGACCGATGCCTTCTGCTTGGAGACGTAGTTTGGGTCCCACACCGGGCCGCCTTCTTGAAGAAGGCGCAGCTCATCAACCGATAAGGAGCGGTCCTCCCGGTACGTCGCGATGATCCAGCCTTCGGTGCGGAGGTCCCGCATCCGGCGATCGATCTGCTCTACGTTTGGAAACGCCTCGCGTAGCTGCGACTTCGTAAATACGCCGCCCTCGCCAACCTCGCTGTGCAGCCAAAGGGCGGCACGAACGCGGGTGCCCTTCGACGACGTCTTCCAGTCCGGCACTGTCATGCGCTCATGATGCGGCATCGTGGCGCCTTCCCGGCGTCTCTGCCGACCGCGAGCCTCGTTCGAGGGACTCGGTCCGTGCGCCTGCTGTACCTGAGGTCCTGAGGCGTGTAGTAAGCGATGGAAGCTGATTTCCGGACCTGCGGAGAGTAGATGAACCCCCTAGCGCCACCCAACGCTGCCGATGTACGCCAGCTCGCTGAGGCGCGGCTTGCAGCGGTCAGCGAGGAGCAGGGACTGCAGGAGACGGTCACGATCGAGTGGCGCGGACAGCAGCGACCCGTGCAGGTGATCACGATGCCTGTGAACGTTCTCAGCTACAACCCCGGCACTCATCGCGTGCGTGCCCAGCGGTCGCTTGACCCTGTGCGGGATCGCGAGCTAGACAGCAACCCATTCGGAGAGGCCGCGCAGGCGTACCTGCATCACCTGCTGATGGGCGACCCGGCCGACCCCAAGAAGGTCGACCCGGCTTTTGAGGCGCTGAAGGAAGACCTCCGCCTCCACGGCCAGAACGAGCCCGGAATCATCACGCGCGACGGCGTGCTCATCAACGCCAACACCCGATGTGCAGCCCTCCGGGAGCTCGGTCAGGAGCACATCCGGGTAGGCGTCCTCCCCACTGATGCGGGTATCGAGGACATCCAGTCTATTGAGCTTTCCCTGCAGCTGCGCAGGGATCACAAGCGCGACTATTCGTTCGTAAACTTTCTCCTTGCCGTCGATGAGCGAGTGGTGGCTGGCCGCCCTGTTGCTGAGATTCAGCGGGACTTCCGTATCAAGGCTGCCACCTTTGAGCGGTCACGCTGGATTCTTACGTTCATTCGGGAAGCCATAAAGCGCAGTGAGACGCTGGACGCAAGCGGCCAGCCTCTGGCATTGCGTCTCGTCGATTTCGAGACGGACAAGGGGAAGCTCGAGGAGCTCCACAGGTCCTATACGGCCCTCAAGGCAAAGTCACCCGAGGATGCCGAGGCTCTGCGGGAGCAGCGGCTGCTGGCGGTAGCGCTGGGCAAGTCGAAGACAGATGTGCGCTTGATCGAGGCGGACTTTGCAGAGCGCTATATGAAGGACGTGCTACCCAAGCCAAAGGTGGCCAGCCCCTCGGGGCTCAAAATCCCAGGCACCACGATCTCGGTCGCGGGACCGAGCCAGAAGGTCGAGACGCTTCGCACTCTGACCGACCAGGTGCTGCAGGCTCGTGCGGTCGAGCTTGGACAGGGAGCAGCGACGCCGGCCGCGGTTGCGGCCGCGCACGCCACGCTGAAGAAGGTGGACGAGGCGCTCGATGTTGCGCTGACTCAGGCAGGCAAGCAAGGCCGGGTGATCAAGAAGAGGTTCGCAGCCGCAGACCGCCTGTCCGATGCCAATGAGGCCCTTGAGCTGTCACATTCTGCAGTTGCCGACGCCCGCTCGACGAGCAACTTCAACCCGGAGGACCTTGAGGATGCCCTTGTACAGCTCCGGGCTAATGTCGTGAGGTTGGCGCAGCTGGTGACCCGAGGGAACGACAGCAAGAGCGACGGCGTTAGTTGGCTGCGGGCGGTGGCGAGCATGCCGGACACGGCTTCGTGACAGCACATGCTTGATCTCCGCTTCTCGACCCGGGCGGGCCGCGTAGAGATTGCCTCCGACGCTGGCAGCACGGCACATCTCCAAACGCTGCGCAGCCGATTCGTCAGCAGCGCGAGCATCCATATGCACGCGTTCGATGTCGACATTGACGACCTGCTCGTGAACCTCCACGAACTGGCGCGATGGCCGACCACGGACGAGGACGTCCGCTGGCAGCCTGCACTCTTGTCCCTGGTCCAGGACAACGCTTCGGATGCCGCAGTGATCGCGTCTCGGCTTGACGCCGGTGACGCGTCACCATTGCCGCCTGCACCCAAGCTCGGAGAGCCTTGGGACGCATCATTGACAGGCTTTCAGCAGCGGGATTTAGCAAGGCTGTTCGAGCTAGGTCACGGGGCAAACTTCAGCGTGCCGGGGGCAGGTAAGACCCGGGTAACTCTCGCGCTGTTCCAGGCACGCCGTGATGCAAGTGGCATCGAGCGGATGCTGGTTGTTTGCCCGAAGGCGGCATTTGAGAGCTGGCAGGTCGAATCGGCGATCTGCTTCCCTGAGTCGCCGTTGCGCGTCGCAATCATGGATGGCCCGACGGCGCCGGTGTGCGACGTTCTTCTGGTCAACTACGAAAGACTTCCGGACGCCGAGGCCGCGCTCATCCAGTGGCTTCAGGGGCGCCCGGCGATGCTCGTCCTAGACGAAGCGCATCGGATGAAACTTGGCTCCGCCGGCGCGTGGGGCGCGGCCTGCCTGGCGCTCGGGCCCTATGCCACCACGCGGCTGATTCTTAGCGGGACCCCGGCGCCAAACGGGGTCAAAGACCTCGAGAACCTGTTTTCGTTCGTCTGGCCTGGGCAGGGCCGCTCGGCTGTAGCTCGAGCCGTCGTCGGCAACGACCTGCGCACTGCGAGCACGCTTCTGAAGCCACTGTTCGTGCGCACGACCAAGCTCGAGCTTCAGCTGCCACCGGTTGAGACCGCTGTTCGCAGGGTCGATCTGCCGCCGCTGCACAAGGAGCTGTACGCCGCCCTGCGCGGCGACATGTCCGGACGATGGCGCGGCGGCGAGCAGGACGTGGAAGCACTCGGTCGGGTTCTCCTCTACCTGCTCATGGCAGCGACGACGCCAGCCTTGCTGGCGGCTGGGGCGAGCCCACATGAGCCCCTCCCATACCGCGTGCCCCCGCTCCAGCCTCCGGAAGGCTCTTCGTTGGCGGAGCTTCTGAGGGATCTGCCGCATTACGAGATGTCGCCCAAGTATCAAGAGGTGCTGAGCATCGTCGCGACGAACGCGGCAGCCGGGCGAAAGACGCTTGTCTGGTCCACCTTCGTCCGGAACTTGAAGTCGCTGGAGCGACTTCTCGCTTCATTCAGTCCGGCTATTGTCCATGGTGGATCAGATAACCGAGCCGAGCAGATACATCGCTTCAGGCAGGATCCGAGTTGCATGGTCCTGCTCTCGAACCCGGCGACACTTGGGGAGGGCATCAGCCTCCACCAAGTGTGTCACGATGCCGTTTATGTGGACCGGGACTTCGCCGCCGGTCGCTTCCTGCAAAGTCTTGACCGCATCCATCGGCTCGGCTTGGGCGATGACGTGGTTACACGCATTACGGTCCTCGTCGCCAACGAGACCATCGACGAGTACGTGGAACAGCGGCTCGCCGCCAAGCTGCAGTTCCTAGGGGGAGTCCTCGACGATCAAGCGGTCCTCCAACTGGGCGATTTGGAGGAGGAGCCGAGCGCCTCGGTTGGCATGGACAGCGCCGACCTGCGGGCACTCCTAGGCCACCTCAATGGCAGTCCTTCCACCTGACGGAGTCGTTCGGGCAGCTGAGCGATGGCTCCGGTTGCTCGATCGCTCGACTGTCGCTCAAGCTGCGGCTCTCATCAGAGCTGATGTCTCGTACACGGATTTGTCCCCGACGCAGTACTCGATGGCGTTCGACTGGCTTCGAACCATAGGTTTGCTCGTGGAAGGGCCGTACGGTCCGACGCTGCAACGGGGTGTGCAAGGGCTCCCGCTGCCACAAGCTCGGCAGCTTCTCTTTCAGAGAGCGCTGGAGAGTGCGGCTCCGGCTTGGCTTCGTGACGCGGATCTCCTCGTCCCAGACGAGACTGAGCTGCCGCAAGATGCCCTGAGCCTTGCCGAGTCACTCGGCGTTGAAAACGGAGCTGCCCTGCTGGCCATTCGACAGGCTCACGGCAAGATCGACCTGGAGGCCCGGGCGCGGGTGGGATTGGCCGGTGAGCGGGCGCTCCTGAAGTACCTCGAATCCGTGCGGCCAGGTTCGACGAGTCACGTGGCGCTTGAATCTGATGGTTTTGGCTACGACATTGTTCTGGTCGGCGATGATGGACCGTGGCATCTGGAGGTCAAATCAACGACCAGGCAAGGTCGCATCATCATCTATGTAAGTCGGCACGAGTATGAAGTGAGTATTGCCGATCCTGCATGGCGGTTGATAATCGTAGTGCTCGATGAAGACCACAACCTCGCCAAGCTTGGCACCGTGGATTTTGTGCGGGTGCGCGACCGCTTGCCACGTGACGTGGCGCTAGGCGCTCGTTGGGAAAGCGTCCGTATTGAGCTGCGGCAGGACGAGCTGTTGGCCGGTCTCGACCTGTCTGGTGGCCTGCAGCATCGCAAGCATTCTTCGGCGACCGCCGACGCGGCGTGGACGACCACACATGTGGAGTGGCAGTCACCAATTTCGGTGGCTGGGCGCGATGGCGGCCCCCTCGGTGAGTTGCACGTCTCGCCGCGTGCAGGCGCCTGAGTGTCGAGGTTCATGGCAGCCTTGCGCACCTGTCGGCGGTACGAGGCGGCCGCCGACCAGCTGGCCAACATGGTGCGGACGGGGCCTGCGTGACCCGTTGGGAGTACACGGACCGCGGCGGTCCGAACCCTCAGAGCTGGGCTGAAATGCTGCCCGGGAACGGAGACCACGGGGAATGCGCATGACCGGATCGAAGCGGCGGTGACCGCGCGGCGGTTCCCGGACGAGCCGGTGTCCGGCTCGTACGCCGAGCGCCTCTTCGCCGAGGCGCTGCAGGAACAGCTTCCGGACGACGCCGTCCTCTTCTGCAACCTTCGCTTCAGTGATGGCAGGGAGGACCGGGAGGCGGACGTGATCGTCGCGTGGCCCGGCGTGGGCGTCGCGGTGGTCGAGGTCAAGGGCGGCAGCGTGTCGCTGGACCGCGGGGAGTGGCGGCAACGCCAGGACGGCGTCGACAGCGTCATCCACCCGGTCGACCAGGCGGTGGCCTGCAAGTACCTCCTCTGCGACTACCTGGCCGACCATCCCCGCTGGTCCGCCGGCCGTCCGCGTACCGCCCACCTCGTCGCGGTGCCGGCCACAACGTTGCCCGGCGACTTCATGGCACCCGGCCTGGCGCGATGGATGGCGCTAGACAAGACCGACGTCCCGCACGCCGCGGCCCGCATCCGCGCGGCGCTGGAAAAGGTCCGTGACAAGCCGGACCCGCCCACCGCCGAGGACGTCGACCAGCTGGTCGACTGCCTCGCCGGGACGGCGATCCCGCAGCAGCACCTCCTCGCCGCGCTGGCCGAGCGCGAGGCCGCCTGCGACCTGCTCATGAGGGACCAGGCCAAGGTGCTCGACCTGCTCACCGCGTACCACCGGGTGGAAATCCGTGGCGGAGCCGGCTCGGGCAAGACGTGGCTGGCGGTGGAGAAGGCTCGCCGGCTCGCCGCAGAGGGCCAGCGGGTCGCGCTCATGTGCTACTCGCGCGGGCTGGCCGAGTTCCTTAAGCGGCGCGTGGAGAAGCTGCCGAAGCGGCAGCGGCCGGCGTATGTCGGCACCTTCCACAATCTTGGCATCGGCTGGGGCGTGCCCGCCGGGTCCGACGACGACAGCCGGTACTGGGAGGAGTTCCTCCCGGCCGAGATGGTGAAGCTGGCCGGAGCCCTGCCCGAGGAGCAGCGGTTCGACGCCGTCGTCATCGACGAGGGGCAGGACTTCGCGCAGAGCTGGTGGGACGCCGTTCTCGCGGCACTGCGCGATCCCGACCACGGATGCCTCTATGTCTTCTCGGACGAGGGGCAGCGCATCTTCGCCCGCCAGGGGCGGCCGACCGTCGACCTCATGCCGATCCCGCTCAACGAGAACCTGCGCAACACCAAGCAGATCGCCGGCACCTTCTCCAGCCTCGCGCCGGAGCAGATGCGCATCCGCGGGCAAGCTGGGGTGCCGGTGCGGTTCGTGCAGTGCGCGCCAGAAGAGGCGGTCAGCGCCGCCGACGACGCGGCCGACGCACTGCTCGAGGAGGGCTGGCCGCCGGAGGCCGTGGCGCTGCTGACCACGCACCGCCGCCATCCCGTGCAGGCCGAGCGCCAGGCGGAGGGGCAGGACGCCTACTGGGCGACCTACTGGCAGGACGACGACCTCTTCTACGGGCACGTGCTGGGGTTCAAGGGCCTCGAGCGGCCGGCCGTCGTCCTCGCGGTCAACGGCTTCCGGGACGAGGCGCGGGCACGGGAGATGCTCTACGTCGGCCTCTCCCGGGCGCGCGACCTGCTGGTCGTCTGCGGCGACCTGGAGCTGATCCGCCGCGTCGGCGGCGAGGCGGTCGTCCGACGGCTGACCTCTACCGGTTGAGCCCGGCAGAGCGCCAACCGCGTCGTAGCCGGGCGTCCGCTCGTCGATCCGGATGATCGATCGCTGTCCTGACTTGAGTCGAACCGGCCAGGTGCCGTCTTCGTCTCTAGGCGCAGCCGCGGGTGCTCATGTGGCTGATCTGCGTTGCGCCGGTCCCTGCCGATAGAGACAGGCGGCATGCCGCGGACGCTCTCGGAGCGTCCCCACAAGAACGGAAGGGGCGTCCATGTCCTCGAAGCCCATGCCGGCCGAGACGCCGAGTGTCCGCAGGCCGATGCGTCCCCGCGTCGTGCGACTCGTGGACATCGGCCTCGATCCTGCGTTCGACGCCTCCATGTCCTTCGTGCAGGCGACCCTGCACAACATCAACGCGGGCGCCGAAAGCCCGATCGTCGAAGTGGAGTTCGTGCGCTCGCGGGACCTCCTCACCGTGGGGATGGCCTTCACCGCGCCGGCTCACGTGCTGCACGTCATGGCACACGGTGGCGCCTACGGAGACGCCGGCCCGACCTTCGAGAGCAGTGACCAGCGGACGTCCTACTCACTCGACAGGCTGGCTGATGACGTCGTCCGACTGGGACGAGGTATCCGCACATCGACTGTCTTCGCAGATGGCTGCAGGACCGCCACGGCGCCCTGGCAGCGTGCCTTGGAGCACGTGCTCCAGGGGCCGATCACCTACATCGGGACGACCAGCAACATCGGCTGGCACGAGGCGACCGTCTTCGGCGCCATGTTCTACGGGGTGCTGTACCGCAACAAGGGCAAGGGGACGGACCCTGCTGAGGCGGCCATGTCCGCGGCTCAGAAGGCGGCCGCTGCCTACACCGACCTGCTGGGGAGGAATTGCCCGTACAAGGCCACGACCCTCGAACCCAGCCAGTGGGCGTTGGAGAACGTCCGTCCGACCGGGGACTGACATCGGCAGGCCGCGCCGGTCCTCCGAGGTCCACGCGGCAGGTCAGCTCGATCGAGCACTGAGACACATCGAGGAGTCGCATGTCCGCAAGACCAGCCGTCGCTGAGTTGCTGGCCGGAGTCCGCGGCGTCACGGCCGTCGACCCGAGGGCCGACCGTCGGAACTCCGTGAACAACACCGTCATCCGGTGCGTCTACGACGGCAAGCGTGCCGTCGCTGTGGGGACAACCACCAAGAACCAGATCGAAGGCCTGCTCGACCTCGTCGACCTCCATCTCCACGGCGCCGATGTCCTCGACGACACGGCCGTGGCCCCGGACGAGGTCGTGCTCCTCCTGGTCCAGGACGATCCGGACACCGAAGCCGAAGGGGCCCTGAGGACCCTGGCGGCGCAGCTCAAGGCACCGTTCTCCGTCGTCCTCAAGCGACTGACCAGCCGAGGCGAGGTCCTGCCGATCAGTGGGGGCGGGCTCGACGACCTGGGCGACCACGAGAAGTACCGGTACACGGAGTGGCGCCAGTATCTGCTGAATCTCGGCGAGCAGCCGCCGGCGCTGGTCGCTCGACTCCTCGCGGCTGTCCCGCGCGAGGAGTTCCGTGCTTATCCGATGCTGACCAGGACGAACTGGTGGTCGCTCCGGCTCGAAGGGCTGGAGGTCGCCCAGGTCGGTCCCCGACAGGGGCGGCTCGACGTCGGTCGTGACTACGAGGGGAGGAGCGGCCCGGAGCGCACCACCTGGCTCTCGATCGTGCCCGAGGGGATGCTGCAGGTCACGGACGAGGACGCTTCCGTCACCCGAGCCGCCGCCGCGATCAACGCTTTCGCCGACGCCTGGAACGAGGCGCTGACCGACCAGCCCGCGAAGCAGAAGGAGCACACCCTCGAGGCGAGAGTTCTGCGAGGTCTGGTGCCCGTGCACGCGTCGACGGGCCGGCTCGAGCTCTTGCAGCCGTCGGGCGACCTGAGGGTCAACTGGGGTAGCCAGTTCCCGACGCGCTGGGGACGGACGGCCTCGAACGCGGGCCGCTACCTCGATGCGCTCATGCGGGACGGCTCCACGCCGTGGGCGCTCGAGCTCAAGACCGAGGGATCGGCGGGGGTGGCCGGTTACTACCGGCATGCGGTCGGGCAGGCCGTCCTCTACCGCCACTTCATCCGGCAGGCGGTCCACCTGGCGCCGTGGTTCGACCGGTTCGGCCTCGACCACACCGCTTGCCGTGCTGCCGTCGTGGTCCCCGAGTACCGAGCCGAGACCGCCGCGTGGGGTGAGCGCCTTCAACGCGTGTGTGAGGTCTTCGACGTGGAGCTGATCACCGTTCCGGAACGTTACGCACGTGCCGGGGTGCTCACCGCCTGACCAGCCGGTCGGACCAGTGTCCGCAGTGTCCTCCGGAGCCGGACAGGGCAGAGGCCGTCCCACCGTGCGCTCACATGCGGTGGGACGGCCTCGCGCGCGAGCGGCGGAACTTGGCACACCAGTCCGCAGTGGTCAGCTCCCGTGAGGTCGCTCGCACTTGCTTGAGTAAGCCGTCGCTCGCCTGACCCGAAAGGGTGAGCGCACCCTGCCTTCCGTCGGTCCCGCCCGGTACGACTTCCGAGGACTCCGATCCGATCGAGTTCCGTTGGTCCGAGGGTGTGCGACAGCGGGGACGTCCCGCAGGTGGGGGAGACGTGTTCCGGGAGCCGCTGCGCCGCGATCCGCTCGTCGTCGGATGGGCGGCGGTTCTGCTCCTGGCCGGCTTCGTCGCACTCAGCAACAACACCGAGTGGAGCGGCTCCCTCCAGCCCGACCTCGTCGCCGGCTTCCTCAAGGACCTCGCCGAGGCCTTCCTCTGGTCCTTCTTCCTCCTCCTGCTCCTCGCCTGGCTGCGGGCTAGGGCTTGGCGCGACACCGGCGGCGGCCGCGGACCCACGCGCGGACCGCGCCCGCCCGAGCGGCGGGACTCATCGCTGCCGTGGACCGACCGCTGGATCCGCGACTGGCGCGAGGAGGCCGCCTCCGGCAGGACGGCGATCGGGGCGGAGCCGCAGCTGCTCGCCTGCCGGCACGGCATCGCGGCCGACGCAGGCGCCTCCGACACCCAGGTGCCCGTCCTGCGCGCCCTCTCGGTCAGCCACGCGATCGTCCGCCCGGGCTCGGCCGTCCTCGTCACCTGGTGCTTCGAGCACGCCCGCGACGTCGTCGTCGACGGCCGCGGCGGCCACCCGCCGTGCGGCGAGGCGCTGGTGCACGTGCACGCCAGCCGCCGCATCGAGGTCACCGGCCGCAACCGCTTCTCGACGACGCCCGCGGCCACGCCCGTCGTCGTCGCGGTGGCCGTCCCGCAGCTCGACCTGCCTTCCGTCGCCGCGCCCCCGCCGGTGTCCCTGCACGCCGACGTCGCCGCCACCGTCGGCGCCCCCTCGCTCGTCACCCAGCGGCTCGACGCCTTCTGGGCCACCCAGGACGCACTGCACCCGCGGATCGAGGTGTCGCCGCGGCTCGTCGGCGTGCCCGGGTCCCTCGTCGACAGCCTGCGCCGCGCCACCCGGAAGGACCCCCGGTGAAGTACCCCAGCCGCGCCTCCATCTCCGAACACCTCCTCACCGTCGCCGGCGCCAACCGCGAGGTCCTGCGCGAGGCGCCCAAGGAGCGCGGCAAGCAGGTCGCGATGGGCGCGGTGCTGCTCTCCACCGCCGGCCTCGCCGTGGTGTCGGCGAGCTATGCGCTCCACATCGCCCTGCACCTGTGGGTGCCGGTCGCCGTCCTCGGCGGCCTCGTGTGGGGCCTGGTCATCCTCAACCTCGACCGCTGGCTCGTCGTCTCCTCGCCGCGCCTCAAGCACTGGTGGAGCACGCTGGCCATGGCGATGCCGCGCGTGGTGCTCGCCGTCCTCATCGGCGCCGTCGTCTCCACGCCGCTGACGCTCGCCGTCTTCAGCGCCGAGATCGCCACCGAGGTGGAGGTCATGGCCGCCGAGGCCGAGGACGAGTTCAACCAGCGCATGCAGGCGGACAGCCGGACGGTGGACCTGCGGGACAACCAGGCGCGGATCGCCGAGCTCGAGGCCGACCTCGCCGATGGCGTCACCCCGGCCGACGTGGATGCCGACTCAGCCGTCGTCGCCCTGCAGGAGCAGCTGACCGAGACGAGAGGACGGTTCGAGACGGCCGAGCAGGAGTACCAGCTCGAGCTCGACGGCCGGGGTGGCAGCGGTGTCGCCGGCGACGGCCCCGCCACGGCGGCGAAGAAGCTGGTCCGCGACCGCCTCGAGCAGGAGGTGACCACGCTGACCCAGCAGCTCGCCGACCTCAAGAGCGAGGTGCAGGCGCGGCTGGAGGAAGAGGAAGTCCAGAAGACGATCGACCAGCAGAACGAGATCGCGGTCCTGCGCGCGGACGCAGTCTCGCTCCAGGAGCGACTCGACCTCGAGGTCGCCGCGCACGAGGCGGCGGTCGACGACAGCGACGGCATCCTCGCCCGGCTCACCGCGATGTCCCGCCTGGAGGAGGGCAACCCGACCCTCGCGACGGCGCACCGGCTGCTGTTCTGGTTCATGACGGCGATCGAGTGCCTGCCGATCCTGTTCAAGACGATGCTCGCGCTCGGTCCGCCGTCCCTCTACGAACGCCTGCTCGCGCAGGGCGACGAGAAGGTCGAGGAGCGGGTGCGGCTGCGCATGCAGTCGGAGTACGAGGAGGCAGAGGTGCTGGCGCGGTCGGCGCTGGCGGCTGCCGAGGCGCGGGCGGCGCGCACGCTGGAGGCGGAGTCGCGCGCGACCGGGATGGTGCTCGACGCCCAGCTCGAGGTGACCAAGCAGGGCGTCGAGCGGTGGCGGGACCAGCAGGTCGCCCGCTCACACCACGTGAACGGCACCGTCCTCACGAAGCACTAACCGAGTCCCGCGACGACAACCCGGGCCGCCTCCGCGATCAGGGTGTCGTCGTGCTCGGCGTCCGGCTCGTCCCGGCTCGACATCACGGCCAGCACGATCGGCGCCCGCCCGGGCGGGGTGAGCACCGCGATGTCGTTGCGGGTGCCGTAGGCGCCGGTGTCGGTCTTGTCACCGACCTCCCAGTCGGCGGGCACGCCGGCGCGGATCAGCGCGTCGCCGGTGGTGTTGCGCCGCAGCCCGTCGGCCAGCAGGGCGCGGTCGTCCGCGGCGGCGCCGTCCACCGCGTAGAACCGCAGCGAGGCGGCCAGGGCGCGCGGCGTCGTCGTGTCCCGGGGATCGCCGGGGACGGCGCCGTTGAGGTCCGGCTCGGTGCGTGCGACCTCGGTGACGTCGTCACCGATGGCCTCGAGTGCCGCGTCGAGCCCGGCCGGGCCGCCGAGTTCCCGCAGCAGCAGGTTCAGCGCGGTGTTGTCGCTAAAGCGAACCGCGGCGTCGCAGAGCTCGGCCAGCGTCATGGCGCTCCCGACCCGGCCCTCCGTCACCGGCGCGTACCCCGCGGCGAGGTCGCCGGCCGTGATCGGGACGCTACGCTCCAGGTCCGCCGGCGACGTCTGCGCCAGCAGCGCTCCGACGGCGAGCGCCTTGATCGTGCTGGCGTGGGCGAAGCGCTCGTCGGCCCGGTGCTGCAGCGTCCGCCCCGAGCTGGTGTCGACGGCGAACAGCCCGAGCCGCGCGTCGAACCGCGCCTCCAGCGCGGCGAGGTCCGCGGCTACGTCGGCGGTGGGTGTGCTCGTCGCGGCCGGCACGGTCGTCGGCGGCGGAGGCGCGGCCTCCGGTGAGCTGCACGCCGCGACGGCGAGGAGGGCGCACGCGAGACCGGCCCACCGTCGGTCAGCGGTCGGGAGCGGCACCCGGACGTTCTACCCGAGCCAGGCCTCGACCTCGTCGAGCTGCGCGTGGGTGAGCCCGACGTGGAGGTCGGGCGCGACCACCAGCACGTGCGGGTTCGCGGCCAGCCAGTCGCCGGTGTCGTCGGCCTGCTCGGCGAGGTCGTCGTCGATCCACACGATCCGCCGGTCGGGCTCGGACGCGGCGACCTCCTGTGCGGCGGTGAGCTTCCACCACCCCGAGCTGCCGCCGAAGACGCCGAGGAACCCGGTCGGCGCGGCGTCGGCCCGGGCGTGCGTGCGCAGCCCGCGCGGCAGCCCCATCGGGCCGGCCAGCAGCCGGTCGGCGTCCGCCGCCCAGGTGGTGAGCCACTGGATCTCCACCCGACCCGACTCGTGCAGCTCCCGAAGGCGGGCGGTGATGGTCGGGTCCCAGGACAGCAGGAAGCCGTTGAACGTGGCGCGCTCCCAGCCGTCGGGCACCTCGCGGCGGGGCGTGTTCAGGACCCCGTCGACGTCGAGCAGCAGTATTGGACGGTCCCCGGGGGCGCTCATGCCCCGATCCTCGCGCCTTTCACCGAGCCCACGAGTGTCGAGGACGCATGCGTCGGACTCGGTCGTCTCGTTGACCTTGAACGTCCTGGGCCACCCTCCGAAGGTCTGGACGCCCGCACAGCTCCGCCCACTCGAGACCTGGAGACGACGATGACCAGCGAGGTCCAGCTGATCAGTGACGGTGATGGCCTGGCGGTCATCGGCGACCGGGCAGCGGTCGAGCGGTTCCTCATCTCCGAGAAGCTGGCGTACGGGTCCCGCGACCTGCCCAGGCTCGGGAGCGTGCTCAGTCGCGGGGCCGCGCTCGCGGATGCCGGCTCCCAGGTGACCGAGGCCTCGGGGCGCTGGGTGAAGCTGACCAAGCAGTCGGCGGATCTGATCGCGAAGCACGGGCTGACGCCGACCAAGACGCCGGGCGTCAGTCACGCGATGATCGGGGAACCCGGCTCGATCAAGTCGTGGCTGCAGATCGCGCAGGGGCCCGGGGCGAAGGCCGCTAACCCGGCGGTGCTCAGCGGTGCTGCGGGGATCATGACGCAGCTCGCGATGCAGCAGGCCATGGACCAGATCACCGACTACCTCGCCACGATCGACGAGAAGCTCGATGACGTGCTCCGGGCCCAGGAGGACGCCGTCGTGGCCGACATGATCGGCGTGGGCTTCGACATCGACGAGGCCCTGACCATCCGGGAGCACGGGGGTCGGGTCAACGAGGTGACCTGGTCGAAGGTCCAGGCTGCGCCGGCGACGATCGCGCGGACCCAGGCGTACGCGTTGCGCCAGCTCGACGCCCTCGCGGAGAAGGTCGAGCGCAAGGCGAGGATCGGTGACCTCGCCAAGGCGACGAAGGACGTCGAGACCAAGGTCCAGACGTGGCTGTCCGTTCTCGCCCGGTGCTTCCAGCTGCTCGACGCCGTGGCCGTGATCGAGCTGGACCGGGTGCTGGAGGTGGCTCCCGACGACCTGGACGGCCATCGCCTGGGGCTTCGAGCGGTCCGGCAGAAGCGGCTGGACACGATCTCGCAGAGCACCGAGCGCCTGCTGGGCCGCATGTCCGAAGCAGCGGCCACCGCCAACCTGAAGGTGCTGTTCAACCCGGTGGCGTCTCCGGCCGTGGTGCAGTCCAGCGAGCGCGTCGTCGCCGCCGTCGTCGACCTCCACGGGCGACTCGGGATCGAGTCGCGAGCGGAGTCGCTGGAGGCGAGGGGCTGGACCGACGCGGCCGCGGAGCTCAGGGACCGGGTCCTCGAGACCGGAGCGGACGGCGTGGACGCCTCCAAGCGCCTCGGCAGCGAGACCCTCGACCGCGCCATGTCGGTGACCGGCCGGATCTCCAGCGGGATCGCCGCGCGCACGTTCGGCCGGCGCGCCGAGGACGAGGGACAGGACCCGGTCAGCCAGTAGGCACGGTCCGACCGACCCGGGCCCCGGCAGCCACGCGCTGCCGGGGCCCGGCGTCTCAGCCGAGCAGCCAGGTGAGCCGCAGGAGCCCTCGCCGAGACACTCGGCGGTGGCGGCCAGCATGCGGTCGTCGGCGGCCACCTCGCCGGTGCGCAAATCGATGGTGGCGACGGCGGCCTTTGCGGCACCTCTGCTTCCCGCGCGTCGACGGCGAGCCGAGTCGCTGGCGGGTCAGGGTGGCGGCATGCCGACCGACCAGCCGGGCAGCGTGCGCATCGGCACCTGGAACCTGAAGCTCTGCCCGCCTCCCGACCTGGAGCGTGGGAGCGCCCTGCGAACATGGATGGACAGCCAGGACGCTCAGCTCTGGTTGCTCACCGAGGTGCACCCGGACTGGACCTCACCGGAGGGCTTCGTCCTCTCGCCTCCTCGCAGCCTCGACCCGGACAAGCCCAAGCGCTGGGCCGGCATCTCGGCCTCGCACTCGCTCACCGAGGTCACCGGTCCACAGGACCACCCGGGGGACGAGGGGCTCGCCCTCGCGCGGATGGCGGTCGCGGGGACATCCGTGCTGGTCGCGTGCTCGGTCCTGCCCTGGCGTGCGAGCGGCCGATACTGGCACGGCCTGCCGACCGGCCAGCCGGAGCAATACGTTACGTGCTCGACCGCCACGTCGCCCGGATCACCGCGGCGCGCCAGCCAGGCGAGCAGCTGGTCTGGGGTGGCGACTTCAACCAGGAACTCCTGCCGCCGCACTGGGCCGGTACGTACGACGGTGCGGCGACGCTGCGGGGGGCCTTCGCCTACCTCAGGCTGACCCCGCTCACCGCGGCGCTCGGGCACTCAACCGGCAGACGCACGCCATCGACCACCTGGCCGTCAGTGCGGGACTGCTCGGTGAGGGAGCCGCCGTGCACCGGCCCGAGGGGGAGGACGGCAAGGACCTCAGTGATCACGCCGCCTACACGGCCGACGTCGTCCTGAACTGGCCGCCGTCAGCAGGCCGGTAGCCCGAGGGCCGCACGAGACGCCGCAGCGTCGTGCTGCTGGACCTGCCACTCTTCGTGCATGCCGGTGTCCATCACCATCCCGGACGTCCCCGACGAGACGCATGCCGTGCTGCTCGCGCGCGCCACCCGGGCCGGTCAGTCGCTGCAGCACTACGTCCGGGACCGCCTCGTCGAGTCGGCGAGCCGGTCGAGTCACGAGCCATTCTGGAACCGGGTGCAGCACCGGGTGGCGTCCACGGGTTCCCGGCTCCCCGCGCCGGAGATCACCGACCTGCGCGGCGAGGACCTCCGCTGACGACGGGGGTCGCCCCGCCGCGGCGATGGGCCACGGCGGGACGGCCCCGTCGTCAGTGCGTCAGAGGGTCGAGAACTCGATCTCGTCCCACTCCGCGCCGACCACCCCGCGCAGCCAGTCGAGGACCGGCTGCTGGTCGACCCGGTAGCCGAACCCGGTCCCGGCGCAGGCGCCGTTCATCACGAACGAGTTGACCGCGGTCACCGTGTCGCCCACGAGCACCGGACCACCCGAGTCGCCGAAGCACGTGCCTCCGCGGCCGCCGCCCGGGCTGGTCGACAGCTTCACGTTGTAGCCGCCGGCGTTGGTGCCGTTCAGCCCGATGATGAAGCTCTCCGCGGTCAGCCGCTCCCGGTAGGCGACCTGCTTGGTCTGGCTGCCGTTGCTCTCCTGCACGCCGTAGCCGGTCACCGTCGTGGTGGCCGAGTTGCCCGGATGCGCGCCCTTGTACCGGTCGAGCGCGCCGGCGGTGGCCAGCGAGGCGTACTCGGTGATCTCCGGGTACTCGGACTGCACCGGGGCGTCGAGCAGCAGCACGCCGGCGTCCTTCGACTCCGGGATCTCGTCGAGCCCTGTGTATCCGTAGGAGTAGATCTGGGTCGACGTCACGCCGTACTCGTCGTCGTACGGGTAGGCACTGCCCAGCGCCTGGACATCCTGCTCGAAGTACACCCGCGCGCTCGTGGCCACGGTGCCCTCGTCGTCCAGGGTCACGCAATGCCCGGCCGTCAGGAAGACGGTGTCGGTGAGCAGGGCGCCCGAGCAGCGGTGGCTCGCGACGCCGTTCTCGTCGAAGAAGACGGCGAGCCCCACGTAGGTGTGCTCGAAGTCCTCGGTGAAGTTGCCCGTGATCGCCTGCGCGGCGGTCCCTCCGGCCAGCACGACGGCCGAAGCCAGTGCCACCGTGGTCACGGTCTTCCGCATCCGGTTCTCCCCCTCGGATCCATGCCGGCGTCGGTGCCGGCCGAGGGAGGTTAGGCAGGCTCGCTAACGACACGCCAGAAGCGGGGACGGATCGTTCCGGTCCGTCCGCGTGTCGGAGCGGCGCGGCGGCGTGGGGCGCGTGTGACGACGGGGTCCCGACCCGCACCGCGGCTGCCGATGCGTCAGGGGAGCGGCGGACGAACCACGACCCCCGGCGCTCGGGGAGTGCACGCACATGGCTGGACGACGACGGCTCCAGGACCGCCTCGCGGTCCTCGGCGGCGCGCGGCCCGACCTGCTCGAGGCGGCGCCCGGCGCGCGCCCGCGCTTCGCCGCGCTCGGCGGCGTCCTGCTCAGCACCGGCGGTCTCGCCGTGGCCTCCGCGTCGTTCGCGCTGCACATGGCCCTCGGCGTCTGGTGGCCGTTCGCGCTGGTGCTCGGCCTCGGCTGGGGCGCCGTCGTGGTCAACCTCGACCGGATGCTGCTCGTCGGCATGGCGCATGACGCCTCGCTCAAGCGCAACCTCGCGCTCGCCGTGCCGCGCGTGGGGCTGGCGCTGATCCTCGGCGTCGTCGTCGCCACGCCCCTGACGCTGCAGGTGTTCCACAAGGAGATCGACGCCGAGATCACCGTCATGCAGGCCGAGGCCGCGGACGCGTACCGGCAGTCGCTGGAGTCCGACGCGCGCTTCGCCGGCCTCGCCGACCTGCAGGAGCGGGTGGCGCAGGGGCAGGACGTCGTCGCCACCGGCGGGCAGGCCGATCCGGCGCTGCTCACCGTCCAGGCCGACGTCACCGCCAAGCAGTCCGCCTACGACGCCGCCCTGGCCACCCAACGCGACCTCGAGGCGCGCGCCCAGTGCGAGCTCGACGGCACCTGCGGGACCGGCGACCCCGGCACCGGCGACGCCTACGTGCAGGCCCGCGCTGCCGCCGACGCGCAGGCCGCCGTCGTCGCCTCGGCCGGTGCGGCTCTCGACGACGCGCAGTCGACGGCGTCCGCCGCCGAGACGCGCAGCGCAGACCTCGCCGCCGCCTCGCTCACCACCGACTCCGCCGAGCTGGCCCGCCTGACCGCCGAGCTCGACCGGCTGCAGGCCGCGTTCGACTCCACCAACGAGGGCTCCGGCGGCATCCTGCTGCGACTCCAGGCGCTCGACCGGCTGAGCGACAGCAACGCCACGCTGGCCGTCGCGAAGTTCATGCTGTCGCTGCTGTTCATGTGCGTCGAGATCCTCCCGGTGCTCATGAAGGTGCTGCTCAACTTCGGTCCGCCGACCGCCTACGACAAGCTCGCGGCGCTGCGCGACAGCGGCGACGTGGACATCGAGGAGCTCCAGCAGCAGTCGCGGCGCACCGTGGCCGAGGCCAAGGAGGAGCTCCTGGTCATGGCCGAGCAGGAGCGTCTCGACCGGCAGAAGGCCGTCATCCGCGCCCGCCACCTCGCCACGCTGGCGCAGGCCCAGGTCGAGGCCGAGGAGGCCGCCCGCCCGGTGCCGCAGCCGGCTACGGCGTCCGTCGACGAGCCCGCCCGCCAGCTCTGGGACACCGGCCCGATCCGCCTGGCCCGCTCGGCCGCGCGGACCATCCGCCCGTCCCGCCGGCCGGGCAACCGGGTCCCCACCGGCGTCTGACGCCCACCGGCACCACGCATGGAGGTGTGCACTTCCGCGGAAGTGCACACCTCCATGCGTCAGCGGACGGCGCTCAGCGTCCGGCCCGGCCGGCGGCGTGCGCTCGGGGCGCATTCCCGGCCGAGGACACGCCGTGAGCGCACATCACTCGGCCGCCGCCGGACACGGAGTGCGCTCAAGCCGGGTTCTGTCGTGAGGAATGCGGCCTCGGCGCCCACCGTCCGGCGGGCGCGCACGTGGGGTGACGCGACCGCTCAGCCGCGCACCCACGGAGTGGTCGGCTGCAGCACCGCCTCGGTCAGTGCCTGGGTCCGGAAGTGCGTGAACTGCTGGTACTCGGGGTCGGCGACCATGCGGCTGAACGCCTCCCGCGAGGGGTAGCGGACGAGCAGCACCGCGTCCCAGTCCTGCCCCGGCTCCGCGACCAGCGGGGTGTGGCCGTTCCCGGCGTAGAGGACCTCGCCGCCGTACCGGGCCAGGAAGGTCTCCGAGAGCGCCGTCGAGTACCGCGCGTACGACTCCCGGCCGCCCTCGGCGAACCGGAGCAGGTTGAGCATGACCACCGGCCCGCCCGGGTCCTCCTGGAGGAAGCGCTTGAGGTCAGCACCACGGGGATCGACGGCCATGCGGCGACGCTAACAAGGGCCGATGAGCGGCCGTCAGCGGTGCAGCCGGCGCCGGAGGGTGACTACACCGTCCAGTCGGTGTAGTTGGCGAAGTGCGTGGCGACGCCGCCGGACATGCGCCAGACGTGCGCGCACGGCGCGTCGAGCGTCCGTCCCTCGCTGTCCCGGCCGGTGAAGCGGCCGGTCACCACGATGTGGTCCCCGGCCTCCAGGAACTGGTCCGTCGCCAGGCCCACCACACCGGGGCCGCCCCAGTACTGCGCGAACTGGGTCCACACGTCGTTCACCACGCTGTCCGCGCCGTGCCATGTCCCGCTGTACGGCATGCCCCGACCGTGCTCGACCCACTCGACGTCCGGAGCCAGGATCTTGCTGGCGACAGCGAAGTCCCCCCGGCTGAACGCCTCGTAGGCGTCCCGGAGCGCGGCCACATCCGATCCAGACACCCGGCATCCCCCCTCCGCCACTCGTCCCCAGCGGCGCCGGGGCCATGGCTTCGTGGGCGCGAAACTAGTGACGGTCCGGTCCTCCGAGTAGGGGCCGAGGTCCCCGGTGGCACCCGCCGCGGTCACGGCACGCGCCTGGGCAATTCTGGCCAGAACTCCGGCTAGACTGTTCTCATGACGACCATCCCGCTCAGCGAGGCGAAGGACAAGCTGTCGGCGCTGGTCGAGGCGGCCGAGAAGACGCACGAGATCGTCACGATCACCCGCCACGGACGCGAAGCCGCCGTCCTCATGGCGAAGGAGGACCTCGACTCGCTGCACGAGACACTGTTCTGGCTCTCGCAGCCCGGCGTCCGCCGGGACATCGAGGAGGCCCGCGCCGAGGACGAGGGCGACGAGACCACGTCCGCGAAGGAACTGAGAGCCGAGTTCGGCCTCGACGGGTGACCGCACCGTTCGAGGTCCGGATCTCCTCGGCGGCTCGGCGCCAGCTCGGACGCCTGCCCGCCAAGGTCGCGTCAGCCGTCGTCGAGTTCGTGACCGCCGTCCTGCCCGAGAACCCGCTGCGCCTCAGCAAGCCGTTGACCGGGGAGCTCGCCGGGCTGCGCAGTGCGCGGCGAGGTGACTACCGGGTCCTCCTCGAGGTGGACGAGGACCGTCGGCGGATCCTCGTGCTGCGCATCGCGCACCGGTCCGACGTCTACCGGCCTCCGCCGCCGTCCAGCACGGACGGAGGCTGATCACCGGCCGACGAGGCGGTCCAGTGCCGCGGTGAAGCTGGCGTTCCACAGGCCCAGGTGCGGCCAGCGCTCGGCCACGTGCGCCGTCGCCTCCTCGACCGACATCCCCTGCTCGCGCACCAGCCAGCCGCGCAGCACCAGCCCGGTCCGCGACGCCCCGCCGTGGCAGTGCACCAGCACTCGGTGGCCCTCGGCGTGCAGCGCAGCGAGGTCGTCGAGGACGTCGGCGAGCATGACGTCGAGGTCGACGTTGTGCTCGTTGTCGGCGATGTAGGCCATCCGGTGGTCGGTGTGCGGGAACGGCTCGCCCAGCCGGCACAGCGAGATGACGGCGAAGTCCTCGTCCGAGTAGCGCGCGCCGTCGAGGTTGCCGGCCCAGATCCCCGGCAGGACCTCCAGCGGACCGATCCGCGGGATGACGCCCGGGTCGTACGACGGCACCGGCTTGCCGTCCAGCGCCGCGGCGAGCTGCTGCAGGTCGGGCAGCCGCCACACCCGGTCGCCGTGACCGGGGATCCGCCCGTGCACCGGCGAGGACCACCGCATCGGGATGCCGCCCATCCCGTACACCGCCCCGGCCAGGCCGCCGGCCACGCACGCCACCGTGTCGGTGTCACCGCCCAGGTCGATCACCAGCCGCAGCACCTCGGCGAAGTCCTTCCCCTTCCGCAGCGCCCACAGCGCCTGCCCGAGCGTCGGCCACACCGCGCCGTTCGACTCGGTCGCCATCGACGGCTCCCAGTCGGGAGCCAGCACGGCCGCCCACCGCTCCCGGTGCTCCTCAGCGACCAGCGACAGGGCAGCGGGGACGGCTGCCAGCGGGTCGCCGCCGTCGAGCGCCACCCGCATCAGCTCGTGGAAGACGGCGCAGCCCTCACCGGCCGACGGGTCGCCGTGCGTGAGCGCCGAGATCCGCCGGGCGGCGTCCACGGTCGCGTCGGTGCCAGAGCGCGAGAACCAGATCGCCGCCGGCGTCGTCCGCATCAGCGAGCCGTTGCCCGCCGCGTGCCCCGACCGCGCGAAGTGCTCGGCGGCAGCGGCGTCCCATGGCAGGGCCGACGACAGCACCGCCCGCGTCTGGTTGCCGATGTCCGGCGGGTCGGCGTCGGCCCACTGGCGGAACCGGTCGAAGACGTCGGCCTCGTCGAGCCCGCCCCGCTCGACCAGCGCCTGACCCGCCAGCAGCGCCATCTGGGTGTCGTCGGTGAACTGGCCCGGCTCCCACCCCAGCGACCCGCCGCCGCACATCTCGGTCGCTGAGCCACGGGCGGGGGAGGGGAAGCGGGCGGAGAACGCGCCGGGTGGGCCGAACTCCAACGGCGCCCCTAGCGCGTCGCCCACGGCCGAGCCGACGAGTGCGCCCGCCACCCGGTGCGAGCGGTGCAGTCCAGCAGTCACGCCCGACAGTCTGCGCGACGCCGACCCAGGAGCCATTAGCGCTACAAAGGCCCCGTCCTCGGCGCGGAGGACACCGATCACGGCCGCCGCATGAGACCGTCCCGTCTCGATGTACCGCACAGACGGCTCCCTGCTCCTGAGCCCCACCGACCTGACCCGCCACCAGGCCTGCCCGCACGTGACGACGCTCGACCTCGCCGTCGCCGACGGCCGGTTGAAGCCACTCGCCGAGGGCCCGACCGACCACGCCGCGCTCATCGCCGACCTCGGCACCGAGCACGAGATGCGCTACCTCGACGCCCTCGAGGCCGAGGGCCGCACCGTCGTCCGCATCCCGGCGCGGTTCGACGTCGCAGGCCGCCGCGAGGCCGAGGCGCTGACGCTGCAGGCCATGCGCGACGGCGTCGACGTCATCTCCCAGGCCCAGTTCTTCGACGGCGTCTGGGGCGGCGCGGCCGACTTCCTGCTCAAGGTGGCCACCCCGTCGAACCTGGGGGACTGGTCGTACGAGGTCGCCGACGCCAAGCTCGCCCGCCGCGTCAAGGTGCCCGCGCTGCTGCAGATGGCCACCTACGCCGAGCGCCTCGCCGTCCTCCAGGGCCGCCAGCCCGACCGCGTCTGCGTGGTCACCGGCGACGGCGTCACCCACCCGTGGCGGCTGGTCGACGTCGCCGCCTACGCCCGCCGCGCCCGCCGCAGCCTGGCCGCCTTCGTCGCCGACCCGCCGGCGACCGAGCCGGTGCCGACGTCGTACTGCAACCAGTGCACCTGGAAGCCGCGGTGCGACGCCGAGCTGCTGGCCGCCGACGACCTGAGCCTGGTCGCCGGCATGCGCCGCGACACCCGCGAGGCCCTGCGCGCCGCCGGCATCACCACGCTCGGGCAGCTCGCCGACGCCGCACCCGAGACGCTCCAGGCCGCCCGCATCGGCGCGGCCACCCGCGCCCGCGTGCAGGAGCAGGCGCGCGAGCAATTGCGCGAGCGGCACACCGGCACCCCGACCCGCACGCTGCTCGAACCCGTCACGGGCCTCGGCCTGCTCCGGCTGCCCGAGCCCAGCCCCGGCGACCTCTACCTCGACTTCGAGGGCGACCCGCTCTCCGCCGACGGCGCGGGTCTGGAGTACCTGGCCGGCGTCGGACGGCGCGACGGCTCCTTCAGCGCGCTCTGGGCGCACGACGCCGCCGCCGAGCGACAGATGGTCGCCGACCTCGTCGACCTCGTCCTCGATGCCTGGCGCGCCGACCCCGGCATGCACGTCTACCACTACGCCGCCTACGAGGTCAGCGCGCTCAAGCGCCTGACCGGCCGCTACGGCGTCCGCGAGGCCGAGCTCGACGAGCTGCTGCGCGCCGGGCGGTTCGTCGACCTCTATCCGGTCGTCAAGCAGTCGATGCGGATCAGCAAGGGCTCGTACTCGATCAAGAAGGTCGAGGCGTTCTACGGCCGCGAGCACACCGGCGACGTCGCCGACGCGATGGGCAGCGTCATCGCCTACGAGCAGTGGCTCGCCGACCGCGACCCCGTCCGCCTGCAGGCGATCGAGCTCTACAACAAGGACGACGTCGACTCCACCCGCGAGCTGCACGACTGGCTGGAGACCCAGCGCGAGGAGCTCGTGCGGGAGTTCGGCGGTCAGGACCGCCCGCTGCTGTCGGAGACCACCGGCCCGGTGGAGCGGACGGACGCCGATCTCGCCGAGCTGGCGCTGGTCGAGCGGCTCGAGGAGGCCGGGCACCAGCTGCTCGGCGACCTCGTGCAGTGGCACCGCCGCGAGGCGCGCCCCGGCTGGTGGGAGTTCTTCGCCCGGAAGGACATGGACGACGACGCGCTCGTCGACGACGGCACCGCGCTCGGCCGGCTGACCGCGCCGGTGGAGGTCGGCCAGGAGAAGCGGTCGAAGCTCTACGAGTACCGGTTCCCGACGCAGGACACGAAGCTGGCGAAGGGGTCGACGGCGGTCGACGTCGACCGGCACGTCAGCGTCGGCACCGTCGTCGCGCTCGACGCGGCCGCGGGGCGGGTCGTCGTCAAGACGGCGAAGCCGCCGGTCGCGGCGCGCGGGCTCGGGCCGAGCGGGCCGCTCGACGACAAGGGCATGCGCGCGGCGATCGCCGCCACGGCCGACGACGTGCTCGCCGGCCGCGACTGCCTCGGCTCGGCGCTGCTCGAGCGGCGGGTACCCGCGGACTGCCGGCGGCAGCCGGGGGAGGAGGCGGGCGACGCCGTCGTCCGGCTCGGGCTGCGCCTGGACGGCGAGGTGCTGGCCGTGCAGGGCCCGCCCGGCAGCGGCAAGACGCGCGCCGCCTCGCACCTGATCCGCGCGCTGCTCGACGCCGGCAAGAAGGTCGGCGTCACGGCGACCTCGCACGCCGTCATCGGCAACGTGCTGTCCGCCGTCGGCCGGCCGGCACTGCAGAAGTGCGACGAGAAGCAGGCCTGCGGGGCGCCGGGCGTGGAGTGGTCGAAGGACGGCAAGGAGGTCGCCTCCCGGCTGCTCGACGGCGACGTGCGGCTGGTCGGCGGGACGGCGTGGTTCTGGACGCAGCCGGACCTCGCCGAGGCCGTCGACGTGCTCGTCGTCGACGAGGCGGGGCAGTTCTCGCTGGCCAACGCGGTGGCGGTGGCACGGTCGGCTCGCTCGCTGGTCCTCCTGGGCGACCCGCAGCAGCTCGCGCAGCCCACGCAGGGCGTGCACCCCGGCGACTCGGGGCTCTCCGCGCTGGAGCACCTGCTCGAGGGCCACCCGACCGTGCCGGTCGGCCGGGGGATCTTCCTCGACAAGACCTACCGGATGCACCCGGCGCTGACCGCGTTCGTGTCCGACCTGGCGTACGAGGGCCGGCTGGAGTCGGCCGCGCTGCGGGAGCGGATCACCGTGCGGCCCGGTGGGCTGGTGTCGGGGTCGGGGCTGGCGGTGCGGGAGGTCCGGCACACGGCGCTGTCGTCGGCGTCTTCCGCGGAGGAGGCGGCCGAGGTGGCCGCGGTGTGGCAGTCGCTGCAGGGCGTCGGCTGGGTGGACCACGAGGGCGCGCAGCGGCCGATCGGTCCCGACGACGTGCTGGTGGTCGCGCCGTACAACAACCAGGTGGCGCTGATCCGCAGGTTGCTGCCCGACGGCGCGCGGGTGGGCACGGTCGACCGGTTCCAGGGCCAGGAGGCGCCGGTGGTCGTCTACTCGACGACGTCGACGTCGGCCGAGGAGGCGCCGCGGGGGGTGTCGTTCCTGTACGACCTCAACCGGCTCAACGTGGCGGTGTCGCGGGCCAAGGCGCTGGCGGTGGTGGTGATGAGCCCGCTGCTGCTCGACGCCGCGGTGCGGACGCCGGAGCAGCTCCGCCAGGTCAACGCGATGTGCCGGCTGGCCGAGATGGCCGGTGTCTGACACCGCGGAGCTCGCGGCGCTGGTCGGGGTTGCGCCCGACGTGCTGGTGCGCGCGCTGGGCGACGCCTGGACGGAGGTGCGCGGGCCGGTGCACGAGCGCTGGTTCGTGAGCGGTCAACCTGCGCAGGTGGCGGTCGGCTGGGACGGCTTCGGCCTCACGCTGGCCCGGCCGGAGCCGCGCTGGTCCGGGCCCGTCGAGCTCGTGTGGGAGTTCGTGGCCGACCGCCGGTTCTCCTCCGACGAGGTGCTCTACGAGCGGGCGGAGCTCGCCGAGGCCGCCGAGGAGGTCGCCCGCAGGCGACGGCGCACCTTCCGCTGGTGCCCGGTGTGCCGCGAGGTCAACGCCCGCGAGCACGTGCACGACAACACCGGCCTCTGCATGTCCTGCGCCGAGCGCCATCTGGGCGTCAAGTACTGAGCCGACGCGACCAGGGGCGTCCGCACCGTGTGCGGACGCCCCTGGTCGGCTGCTGTCAGACCCGGCCGGGGACCGGCGGCAGGTGGTAGCCGAGCGGCTGGACCTGCTGGAAGTCGGTGAGGGGCAGCGGGTAGCGGCTGCGGTCGAAGTCGGTGTGCTCCCACTTCCACTGCTGGATGCGCGGGCCCACCCAGAACAGGTAGATGCCGAGCGTGATGATCGACAGGACCAGCCACTTCAGCCAGTTGCCGAACAGGGCCCACGCCGAGCCGGTGAAGACGAGCGGGAAGCCGTCGATGGACGAGTGCTTGGCCCGCCAGCGCTCGCGCAGCACCAGCGCGAACGGGTAGCAGATGCCGAACGTGCAGACGGTGATCAGGACGGCGAGGATGCCGGTCCCGACGAAGGTGGCGGCTCCGCCGTCGAAGCGGAAGCGTCCGGACTTGGCCATGGTGGATCTCCCCGTGGAGTCGTGGCGACGTTGTGGGGACCCCTTCGGCGGTCGGCTTGATCGACTGCACGCGACCGCGCCCTGACGGTGCTGAGGTGACTGCTGGGTCGGACCGTGACCGCGCGCGGACCTCAGGCGACGGGCGCCAGCAGTGGTGCCGGGGTGGTGATCTGGGTGCCGTCGGGTCGCCAGGTGTGCCAGCGGCCGTCGGGTTGTCGTTCGACGCGGAAGCCGTGGTGGACCTGGGTGTGGTGGCGTTCGCAGAGCAGGGCTGAGTTGCCGACGCTTCCCTAGTCTGCCCCCATGCCGGAGGTCAAAGCAGCAGCGGTCTACGCCCGCATCAGCAGCGACACCGAGGGCAGGGCGCTGGGCGTGGCCCGCCAGCTGGAGGACTGCCGACGCCTGGCCGACCAGGTCGGGTGGACGATCGCCCAGGAGTACGTCGACAACGACCTGTCGGCCTACTCGGGTAAGCGCCGCCCGGCGTATCAGCAGATGCTCACCGACCTGGCCGACGGCCTGCGGGACGCGGTGATCTGCTACCACGTGGACCGACTGACCCGCCGTCCGGTGGAGTTGGAGTCCTTCGTCGCCACCGTCGATGCCGCCGGAGTACGCAAGGTCCGGTTCGTATCTGGCGACATGGACCTGGGCACCGGCGACGGCCTGCTGATCGGAAGGATCATGGCGGCGGTGGCAGCGAACGAGTCAGCGGCCAAGAGCCGCCGGATGCGGCGCAAGTGGGAGCAGAACGCCGCCTCGGGCGTGCCGCACGGCGGCAGCGTGCGCCCCTTCGGTTACGAGGCCGACCGACTGACCGTCCGCCCGGACGAGGCCGCCGTGATCCGCGACCTGGCCGCCCGCTATCTGGCCGGGGAGAGCCTGCGGTCGCTGTGCGGCTGGCTCACCGAGCAGGGCGTGGCCACGGTGACGGGCAAACAATGGCGCTCCCCGACGCTGCGCGGCCTGCTTCGCTCCGGGCGGATCGCCGGGCTGCGCGAGCACCGCGGCGAGGTCGTCGGCCCCGCCCAGTGGGCGCCGATCATCAGCCCGGCCGACCGGGACCGGATCCTGGCCCGGATGGCCGAGCAGGTTCGCAGCGGCCGACGCACCCCGCGCCGGTACGTGCTGTCCGGGCTGCTGCGGTGCGGCAAGTGTGGCGGCAAGCTTTACGCCTCCCCTCGGGAGCACAGCCGCCGCTACGTCTGCCTCAAGGGTCCCGATCACGGCGGCTGCGGGCGGCTGACCGTTGTCGCCGAGCCGCTCGAGCAGCTGCTGGTCGAGGCGGTGCTGCAGCGCCTGGACGGGCCTGAGCTGGCCGACGTGCTGGCCGGCCGGCGCGGTGACGCCCTGGCCGGCGAGCTCAGCGACGGCCTGGCCGGCGACCAGGACCAGCTCGACGAGCTGGCCGTCATGTTCGGCAAGCAGGAGATCAGCGCCCGGGAGTGGCGCGCCGCCCGCGAACCCATCGAGCGGCGCATGCAGGAACGCCAGCGGCGGCTGTCAGCCGCCACCCGCACCGACGCACTGAACGGTCTGCCGGGCAACGGCGGGCAGCTACGCCAGCAGTGGGACGACCTCAGCCTGTCCCGGCAGGCCGCGATCGTCGCAGCGGTCCTGGACCATGCGGTAGTCGAGCCCGGTCAGCTCGGTGCCCGCTCCCTGGACCCGTCCCGCGTGCGGGCGGTCTGGCGGGTCTGAGCCCGGCCGGGGCTGCCCCCGCCCGCGCTCCGCGCGTTCGCGGGACCAACCACCGGCGCGGGCAACAGCGCCGCCACCTTCGCCAGCACCTGCGGATCAGACACCCGCACCGGCACACCTTGGGCGGCGCAGGAAGCGGCCAGCCACTCACTGACCTGCGCAGGGGTCAGCTTGCCCACGGCCAGCAACCACGCGACGCGGGGGAACGGGAATGGCACACAAGGCACTCCGAGGCATCGACCCAATAAGGGATCGACCCCCGGCGCCTACGCCCTCGGTCCTTCAGCTACTCCGGCATCAGCAGCTTGCCACCCACCCGACCTCAAAGCTCCGGCGTGCAAGATTGGGGTCCTACCCCCGCCGAGCCCGAGTGGGTGGCTCGAACGGTTGTCCCACGCTCCGCCCGCAGTCTGCCAGATCCGGTTCCGGGGTGAAGCCACCGACTCGAAGTCTGTCTACCTCAGAACAAGCGCCCTTCAGTTGCGCATTAGCCGCTGACGCACCGCCTGCGCCGACACGCCCAGCGCACTTCCGATGCGTGCCAGCGAGAGCCCCAGCTCGCGCCCCTCCCGCATGGCCTCGACCACTTCTCGCTCGGCGGCTTGCTGTCGCTGCGCAGCTCGACGCAGCCGCCGAAGCGCAGCTAGCTCCCTCTCCTCCGGCAGCTCATCCGCCAGCTCCTCCGGCGGCTCCTCCAGCGGCGGCTCCTCCAGCGGCGGCTCGGGCAGCACCACACGTGGCTGCGCCGCTTGCTGCGGTCGCTGAAGGGACTGCGGCGCGCGGGCTACCGCCCCGCGCCCTTGCGCGTTGCGGCGCTCCGCCGAGCGTCGCTGAGCACGGTTCACTCTGTGAATATACGTTCATGAGTCCGTGAACTCAGGTTGCGACAACTCATGTTCACAGCAATATGTCCGCTGAGCTGGGCAAACAGGCTTCCGGCCCACATGGCGGGCAACAGTGCTTGCGATGTTTCCAAGGGGCGCCTCCGGCGCCGGGGCCGGTTCCCGGCTTGGGCATCCGGCCGTCAAGGGCGCTCCGCGCCGCTACGCGATGGCCTGCGGCCACCCTTGACCGCCGGGCTGGGGCTGCGGTCCGCCAAGTGGGACGACCGCAACCGGCAGTTGCGGGTCCGGGGAAGGGCGCCCCCGGACCCCCAGCCGCCAAGCGGTCTGCGAGAGTCGTTATGCCGCTAGCGGGACCGCCGAGATTCCTTCCTCGGATATTATCTATTACATTCCTTTAAATGCTTAGACATTCGATTGACAACGTCGATGCTTAGGGCGAAGAGATCTTGAACCTCTTCAATATCGTAAACTTTGTCCGGATGCTGTGTCGGATTCCTGAATGATTTTCTCAGGTTATCCAGGTTGTTCATAAGCACTTCCGGCGGTGGACTCCTTCGCTTGTTCAAGGCCTCAGTCATCGCGAACCACATGAGTGGTGGCTTTAGTCGCTTCTGGAGAACGAGGCGCAGATAAAAATCCCGTAGCACCGCTTCAGTGCCGCGCATGGAGTGGAAGGCGGCGGCCGTAGGCATCTCGAAGGCTATACAGCGACCGGCTTGCTCAAAATCGAACTTGGCCAGACTTGGCAGACCCTCATAGACGCCCGGAGCCATGAGCGATGGAACGTCATTAAGGAGGCGGCCCACGTCGTACCGCTTATCCCGAGTTATGTACGCAATTTGTCCGGCCGCCTCTGCGAGCATTGTCGTACGTACCGACGAGGCGGTCTTTTTCAATCGCTTTTGCTCATCTGGCGTCAGAGTTCGCGTTTTCTCCCAGCCCTCTTCTTCCTTATGCGCCTCAAGATCTTGATCGATCTCGGCGGCGAGATCCTCCAACGGGAGGGCAACCCGGCGAGTCACATGCATTTCATACTGCTCAAGGCGGTCAAGAAGGGTCTGAATATTCGAGCGGATCGCGCCCACGCCGAAGACGGGGTGACGGGGAGCTGCGTCGAGCAGGTACCTCACGGCTGTGCCCATCCAGATGTAACCGCTCGTCGCCCTGGCTTCCACTAAACCCCCGCACTGAACCGCGTCTCCGGCGACAACCCTAAGACCTTGTGGCGGTAGATGCCTTAGGGATGTGCAAAGTTGTCGAGTGACGTCTCGCCGCCGTCGATCCAGTGCACGAGGTGGTGGACGTCGCACCAGTGCGTCGGCGCGGAGCAGCCGGTGAACACGCAGCCGCCGTCCCTCAGCTCGGTCGCCCTCCGGATGTGGCGGCTGGCCAGCCGCTGCTCCCGGCCGAGGTCCAGCGGGGCGCCGTCGGGACCGAAGACGACCCGGGAGACGGCCCCGTCGCAGGCCAGCCAGCGGGCTTTGGCGGCGGAGATGACCGCACCGAAGCCCATCCGCCCGGCACCCGGGCCGGTGGCGGGATCGGCCAGGTCCTCCAGCCTGATCACGACGGCGACCTGCGGCTTGTGGCCGCGCAGCACCGGCAGGTTGCCGGCGACGAGGGCGTTGTCGGCCAGTTGCGCGAGGGCGTCGCCGAAGCGCTGGGCGCGGCTGCGCTCGTCGCCGGCGGGCCGGTCGGCCTGGACGAGCGACTCCAGCGCCGCCTGCAGCTTCTCTCCGCCCACGGCGTCGAGTTGACCGCGGATGCTCAACGCGCCGTCGGCGTGTTTCGCCAGGGTGAGTGAGCGGCCCTCGGTCGGGTCGGGCTCCGAGCCGTCGGGGTCCAGGTCGTCGAGATAGCGCTGCACGACGCGGACGAGCGCGGCGTGGTCCTGCTCGACTGCGACCCGGGTGACCACCGCGTCGATCACGCCCAGGTCGATGCCCTGCGCCACGGCGGCGGCCAGCCGCTGCGGCGTCACCGCGCGGGCGGCGACGGCGACCTGCTCGGCCGACACCAGCCCGGCGTCATGGGCCTCGCCCAGCGCCGGCAGGTGCTCGATCGCCCGGCCGTTGCGCACCAGCCGCGACGCCTCCGAGCCCGAGAGCCGGCAGTGCCCGCGCAGCCACGAGGCCATCGACCTCTGCCCGTCCCGCTCCGGCGCCTGCGACAACTCAGCGGCCCGCACCCGCCGCACCAGCCGGGCGTCGATCCAGTTGCGTTCGGCGACCAGCACGGCGACGCCGTCGAGGACATCACCGCCCACCAGCTCACCCGAACACATGTACGAATGGTACCCGGTCGCGGTGGGTGCCTCAACCCGAAACCGCAGGTCAGGACGCCGATTCGCCAACCAGGCACGGTGTTGGCTCGCGAGGGGTAGGACGACCGGGATGGACCTCGAGGACGCCACCGCGCTGAGGGCGCCACTGCACGGCCGCGAGCCACGGCCGGTCCGCACGCACTGGGTCGACGTCGACGGCGTCCGCTGGCCCCTGAGGCAGGTGGTGACCCTGGCGACGGGAGTCGATCGGAGCCGTATCAGCACCCGCGCGGCTCACCGGGCCCTGCGCCGGCTGGGCTTCGAGACGAGCGAAGCGCCGCCACCGCCGCCGGGAGAGGTCCCCGACGTCACTGCGCTCCTCGATCCGCGGAACGCCGGAGCGGCGGCCGACTTCCTCGCCGCCGGACGCGCGGCGAGCAACGAGCCGGGGCTCTACAGCTGGTGGGCCGACGCCGTGGGCGCCGCCGACCTGACCCGGGGACTCGGGCACGAGGTGGTGCCCAGCCTCGTCTACGCCGGCCGGGCCGGGGGCATCCGGCCGAGCGGCGTGCGGTCGACCAACACGCTGTGGGGCCGCCTCGCCACCATGCACCTCGGCGGTCGCCGGCAGTTCTCCACGTTCCGGCTCACGCTCAGCGCCTGCCTGTCCCCGGAGGGCGGCCCCGCCGTCGGCGAGCAGGAGCTCACCGACTGGATGCACCGGCACCTGCGGGTCGCCGTCCTCCCGTTGCCGATCGAGTCGGTGGCGCCGGGGGAGGAGCGGCTGCTCGAGCTGGCCGACCCGCCGCTCAACCTCCGTGACGTCCCGAGGACCGACCTCCGCCGCGCCCTCGCCCGCCGGAGGAAGGCACTGCCCACGTGACGCGACGGCGCCCCGGCCACCAGGGCCGGGGCGTCGTCGCAGGGGTCGATCAGGCGACGCGGCGGGCGCCCGCGTAGCTCGGCATCGAGTCGAGGGACACGACGGCCACCGGCTTGCCGGCGGTCGAGGCGTGGACCATCTGGCCGTTGCCGATGTACATGCCCACGTGCGACACGGGGCTGTAGAAGAACACCAGGTCGCCCGGCTTCAGGTCGGCCTTCGCCACCGGGGTGCCGAACGTCGACTGCGCCTTCGAGGTGCGCGGGATCGAGATGCCGGCGGCCTTGAAGCTGTAGCTGGTCAGACCGGAGCAGTCGAACGTGTTGGGGCCGGTCGCGCCGTACACGTACATGTCACCGACCTGGGCCAGCGCGGTGTCGACGGCGACCTGCGCCGCACCGTTGGGGGCGGGCGCCGGCGCGGCGGCCACCGTCCCGACACCGCCGACGCCCACGGCGGCCGAGGCAGGGAGGGGAGAGAGGGCGATGCCCGCTCCGGCGATGGCCGCGACGGCGATGCCGCGGAACGAGCGACGAGCGATGGACGTGCGAGTAGTCGTCATCGACGACGGTTCTCCTGTTCTCCACGACCGCCTACCGAGTTAGCTGACGGGTTCGGACGGGGGAGTCGCCCGGCGCGACGGATCGCGCTTCACCCCAGTGCTGCGGTGGGTCCCCGGTCCGGTGCGGCTGGGTGCCGGCATCCGGTTCGGCGGCGTCCGGCGGGTGTCACACGGGAGGTGACGAGAGGCCCAGGCCGGTCGGCGACGACGGTAGGGAGAGGTGCTGGAGCGCTCAACCGGCCCGCGGCGGCGCCACGCCCGGAGGCGACGCGCCGATTTGACATCAACTCGTCATACGACACGCCACCGTCACCACGACAGACGGCGCGATGACCGGCGCCTGACCGTCTCCTGAGCGGAGCGGACACGCCGGGCCGGACGAGAAAGGACGAGGCGGTGCGTCCGCACGCCCCGTCAACGGCTCACCACGCAGATCGCGGACAGTCCACGGGGATCAGGACGGTTGGCCTGCCCGTTGACGGGGCACCGGTTGCACCAGTCGAGAGGGAGGAGCACCCATGGGCATGATGAGGAAGCTGATCGCCTCGGGCGTCGCCGCGAAGGTCGTCCAGGAACTCCAGAAGCCGCAGAACCAGGCGAAGCTCAAGCAGTTCGTCCGCGACTTCCAGAACAAGAACAAGGGTGGCGGCACGCGACCGACCGGTCGCGGCTACTGATCCGCACCACCGACCGCGGCCCCCGTCCCCTCCCGGGACGGGGGCCGCGGTGCGTCCGGAGACGTGACGTGCGTGTCGACCGACGACCCATGGGGGCGCTGTGGACGATGAGGACGACTCCGTTCCGGCGTTCCCGTATTCCGGGACGGGACCGTGTCACGGTCACTGCGTCACGCCCGGAGGCGATGCGGCACGTCGTATGTGCAGCCATCCTCCGCCCCGGGCTCTCACCCTCGGGGGATGTCATGACCTACTCTCCGCCGCTCCCGCAGCAGCCCGCGCCGGCACCTATTCCGGCCAAGAAGCCCTTCTACAAGAAGGCTTGGTTCCTCGTCCTCGCGGTGATCGCCATCATCGCCATCGCCGTGCCCAAGGGTGGTGGCTCCGACAGCGACTCGACCTCCGACACCTCGGCCGCGGGCGCCTCCGTCGGCAGTGACCCGGCCGCTGGCGCGCCCGCCGGCAGCGGGGAGTCGACCGAGTCGTCGGCCGTCGGCATCGGTCAGCCGGCCGCGGACGGCGACTTCCAGTTCGTCGTCAACGGTGTCGACTGCTCGCAGACCCAGATCGGCGACCAGTACCTCAGCACGCAGGCGCAGGGGCAGTTCTGCATCGTCGACCTGACGATCAGCAACATCGGCAGCGAGGCGCAGAGCTTCTTCGGCGACAACGCCACGCTGTTCAACGCCCAGGGACAGAAGTTCAGCGCTGACACCGAGGCCACCTTCTACCTCGACAACGCCGACTCCCTCTACGAGGAGGTCAACCCCGGTAACACGCTGAACAGCAAGGTCGTCTTCGACGTCCCGGCCGGCATGGTCCCCAGCTCCATCGAACTGCACGACTCGGCCTTCTCCGGTGGCGTGGCCGTAGCCCTGCAGTAAGCAGCGCTTCCCACAGGGGGTCCCGCCGTTCGGCGGGACCCCCTGTGTCGTTCCCAGGTCGACCAGCCCATGAGGCGCGCGCCGGTCTGGGTGCATCGGTGAGCGGAGTGCGACCACCCGGGCGGCCCGCGGCAGGGTCCGCGCGACCGAGCCGACGGTCAGGACGCGGGCGTTGCCGAACTCCTGGGTCCCGGCGACCTCTTCTGGGCGATGCCGACTTGTGCGAGAGGTGCCGGGCGGGGCCCACTCCTGCGGACAACGGCTTCCTTGGCGGAACAGGTTGCCCGCACGGCGAGCAGGTCCGTTCGCATGCGCGGACCGGTGCCGTCCTCGCCGGGGGCACGGACGGAAGGCGGCACCGGCCCACGGACTGAAGAGGCGCCGGTCCGCTCCGCATGACGGGGGGACGGCGCGCCGGGTCCCGCGCCGGTCCGGGAACCCGCACCTGTGGGCGCCGAGGGCTCCGCGTCATGCACCGGCGCCCCGCGCGTCCGCACTCCCGCGCGGGGCCGGGGCGTCATCCCGGCCGCGGCAGCGCGTCGTCACGGGTGCCCGGGGGATCGAGGGAGGCCGGACGCGCTGATGACGACGAGCAGGACGAGGACGGACCGAGGGTCCGCGGGCGGGGTCTCCACACCACGGGGGCCGCAGGAGCGGCTCGAGCACGTGGAGGCACTCCGCCGCGCGGCGACCCACCTGGCGGCGGCGCAGCTCCTCGAGCGCCGCGCGCAGGCGGCCAACCCCGTGCTGGCCGGCCTGCTGCGCGAGCGCGCCCGCGAGCGCCGGCGCCGGGGTGAGCACATCCTCGCCGGGCTCGGGGTGCGCCTCGTCCGCGGGCGGCCGCCCGCGCGGCCCTGCTGAGCAGGAGGCGCGGTGAGACCGTGCGGCGTAGTTTTCGCCCATGGCCGCCGCGGGGCGGGCCGGCGCGCCCCGGGACCGGCCGTCGCCCGCCGAGATCACGGCGCTGATCCCCCTCGTCCGGAGGATCGTCGCCTCCCGGGTCCCGGACCCGGCGACCGCCGACGACCTGGTGCAGGAGACGCTGACCCGAGTGCTCGCCGCGTCGGGGCGCGTGGAGCCGGGGATGCTCGAGCCCTACGCCATCGTGACGGCCCGCAACGTCGTCGCCTCGCTCTGGCGGGACCAGGCCCGTCAGCGTCGCAACCAGCACCGGGTGGTCGACCTCCGGCCGCCGGAGGCGCCGGACGAGGACGTCCTCGCCCAGGAGGACCGCGAGGCGGTCGCCGAGGCCCTGACCCGGCTGACGGACCGGGAGCGCGCCACGCTGCTCGCCCACGAGGTCTCCGGGCAGGACACCCGGTCGCTGGCGGCGGAGCTGGGGTCCACGGCGGGCGCGGTGGCCGCCCAGCTCAACCGGACCCGCGCCCGGCTGCGGGTGGAGTACCTGCTCGCCGTCGAGCGGATCGAGCCGCCGACCGACCGGTGCCGGCCCGTGCTGCTGGCGATCTCCGGCGGCGACCGGCGCCGGCAGCGCGAGGTCGACGCCGCCCGGCACCTGCTCGAGTGCGACGTCTGCGCGCGGCTCAGCGAGCCGCTGGTGGGGCGGGGCCGGGCCCGCGAGGCCGACGTCCGCGTCCCCGTGCAGTCCGACGCCGACGTCGTCGCCGCCCGCTCGGCCGCCCGCGAGGTCGCGACCGGCGTCGGGTTCCCCTCGACCGACCTGACCGCGATAGCCACCGCGGTGTCCGAGGTGACCCGCAACATCGTCAAGTTCGCCGACGCCGGCGAGGTCGTGATCGAGGTCCTGGAGGAGCCGCGCCGGGGCATCCGCATCGTCGCGCGCGACGTCGGCCCCGGGATCCCCGACGTCGACCGGGCCCTGCACGACGGCTACAGCACCTACGACGGGCTCGGCCTGGGACTGCCGGGAGCGCGGCGGCTGATGGACGAGTTCGCGATCGTCTCCGAGGTGGGGCGCGGCACGACCGTGACGATGACGAAGTGGTGGGGAGAGCGATGACCGGCACGCGCGAGGACGGCCTGCGCAGGGGATCCCGGACCGAGCCGCCGCGGTCCCTGGACGGGGACCAGGAGGCCCTCCTCCCCGAGCTCGTGGCACACCTGCGCGAGCACCGCACCAAGCTCCGCGAGCAGTGGGTCTCCCGCATCCGGGAGGAGACCCTGCTGCAGGCCATGACCAGCCAGGAGATGTCGGCCGAGACCACCTCGGTCTACGACAACTACGTGGAGGTGCTGGAGACCGGCAGCGTGGCGGCGCTGCAGCAGTACGCCCGGGACCTCTCCGAGCGGATCATCCCCCGCGGCGTGGAGACCCACGAGGTCGTCGGCATCGTGCTGCTGCTGCGCGACGTGCTCGCCCGCTCGCTGTTCGAGAAGTACCAGCGCGACTTCGGCATGCTCAACCGGGTCCTGGACGCCTACGAGCCGGCCGCCAACCGCATCGCCAACACCGTCGCGGTCAGCTTCGTCGACGAGCGCGAGCGGGTCATCCGGCAGCAGCAGGACTCCATCCGGGAGCTGTCGACGCCGGTGCTGCCCGTCCGCGAGCGGCTGCTGATCCTGCCGATCATCGGGGTCCTCGACCGCGAGCGCGCCCGGCAGCTGACCGTGCAACTGCTCGGTGCCATCCGCACGCACCGCGCCAAGGTCGTCGTCATCGACATCACCGGCGTGCCCGGCATGGACGAGACGGTGGCCAACCATCTCGTGCAGACCGTCGACGCGTCCCGGCTGATGGGCGCCAGCGTGATCATCACCGGGCTGTCACCGGACATCGCCCAGACCCTGGTCACCATCGGCGTCGACCTCAGCAAGATGGCCACCATCGGCGACCTGCAGGGCGGCCTCGAGGAGGCCGAGCGGATGCTCGGCTACGCGACGGCACGCCCGGACGGGGCGCCGGCGCCATGACCACAGGTGCGACGACCTCGGGTGCGACGACCTCCGGCCCGCGGCTGTTCTCCATCCTGCGGCAGGGCAGCATCCTGATCGCCTCCATCCACACCGCCCTGGACGACTCGCAGCTGGAGCGGTTCCGGGAGGACCTGGTCGACCGGATCGGCCGCGACCGTGCCAAGGGCGTGATCATCGACGTCGCGGCGCTGGACGTCGTCGACTCCTTCGCCACCCGCACCCTGCGCGGCATCGCCGACATGGCCCGGCTGCGGGGCGCGCGGACGGTCGTCGTCGGCATCCAGCCCGACGTCGCGTTCGTCATCGTCCAGCTCGGCATGGACACCGGGTCCCTGGTGACGGCGCTGGACCTGGAGGAGGGACTGACCCACCTCGCCGCCACGGCCGGCGCGTCGATCGGCCCGGCCCGGTGACCACCATCGCCGACCTGCACCGCGACCACCGGGCGGCCCTCCTCCGCCACCTCGGCCGCCGCGAGGAGTCGGCGCTCGAGGCCGGCTACCAGCTGGGCCGCGCCGCGCTCGCCGCGGACATCAGCCTGCTGGAGGTGGTCCGCGTGCACCACGACGTCCTCCTCGAGGTGCTGCGCGACACCCCCGCCGACGAGGTCCCCGCCGTGGCCCAGGCGGCGTCGGACTTCCTGCTCGAGCTCGTCGCCAGCTACGACATGTCGCAGCGCCGCTCCCCGGGCGGGCGGGGGCGCCCCGCGTAGCTCAGGGCAGGCCGGCCTGCGGGACGTCGACCTCGGTGGCCAGCAGCACCGCCTCGCGCACCGGCGCGCGGTTGTGCTCGTAGAAGTCCGGCGCGGCGCACATCAGCAGCGTGCGGCCGTCGTCGCCGCCGAGCATGCAGGCGTACACGCCGAGGCCCTCGGGCGCGGCGACGGCGTCGACGATCTCACCGCCCTCGGCCACCCGCACGACCCGCCCGCCGACGGCGTCGGCCGCCCAGATGCAGCCGTCGGCGTCCAGTGCGCAGCCGTCCGGGGCGACGGCGAGCTGGCCGAGCACCTCCTCGGTGGTCGCCCCCGTCACCTCCTGCCCGAGCGACGCCCACACGCGGCGGTTGGTCAGCGACCCGTCGGGCGCGAGGTCGAAGGCGGTGTAGCGGTTGCCGAGGGTCTCGCCGACGACGAGCGTGCCGCCGTCCGGCGTGATGACGGCGCCGTTGGGGAACTGCAGCCCGTCGGCGGCCACCGACACGCTGCCGTCGGGGTCGATCCGCTTGAGCGACGCGGTGGCGACGGCGCCGCCGCCCATGAGGTCGTAGCCGAAGTCGCCCGCGAACACGTGCCCGGTCGCGTCGACGACGAGGTCGTTGAGGTGCCCGCCGCAGTGCTCCGACAGGTCGGCGTACGTCGACAGCGACGACCCGTCCCAGCGCAGGACCTCGTGGGTCTTCATCGACACGACGACCAGCGAGCCGTCCGGCAGCCAGCCCATGCCCGAGGGCTGCCCGGGCACCTCGAACTGCACGGTCTCCTGCCCGTCGGCACTCACCCGGCTGACCGTGTGCCGGTAGAAGTCCGACACCCACCACGTGCCGTCGCGCCAGCGCGGGCCCTCGAAGAACCCGCCGCCGGGGAGGACCGTCCTGACCGTCCGCTCTGCCATGGCGCGGACCCTAGGACCTCGCGGCGGCCGGCGCTGCCGGCTGCGGGCGGTTGGCCTGGAACAGCGGCTCTATGAGCTCCCAGCCGTTCTCCGGGGTGCCGGGCAGCGTCCGGCCCTCGTCGGCCACCCGCTGCAGCACGCGCTCGCACGCGGCCTCGGCCTGCCGGGTGAGCGCGCGCAGGTCGTGGTCGACGAGCACCCCGTCCCGCTTGACCACCCGGCCGTCCACCAGGACCGTCCGGACGTCGGCGACCGTCGTCTGGAAGACCAGTGAGCCGACGACGTCGGGCCGCGGCGCCATCTCGAACGACGGCCCGCCGACCAACACGAGGTCGGCGCGCTTGCCCGGGGTGAGCGAGCCGATCCGGTCGCCCATGCCCATCGCGTCGGCGGCGTTGACCGTCGTCCAGGTGAGCGCGTCGCGGGCAGTGGCGACCATCGTCTCGGGCATCCGGCCGGCCAGGTTGTCCGCGTGCGTGGCGTCCCAGCGGTCGAAGCCGAGGCCGAAGCGCATCTGGTGCCACAGGTCGCCGCTGTTGAGCGAGATGACGTCGGCCGACAGCGTCGGCGCCAGCCCGTGCCGGCGGCACCGCTCGAACACCGGCCGGCCCATGCCCATGTTGAGCTCGGTCTCCACCGAGATCGACACCTTGCCGCCGCTGCGGGCCAGCGCCGTCCACTCCTCGTCGTCGAGGGCGTTGCAGTGCACGTGCACGATGTCGGGGCCGAGCAGGCCGGCGGCGTCGAGCTCGCGGATGCCGCCGGTCACGCAGCTGCCCCACACGCAGCCGGTGTGGTTGACGATCAGCGCGCCGTACTCGCGGGCCAGGGTCAGCTCGTCGACCGTCTGCTGCCACGGCTGGCCGAACACCTCGCTCAGCGAGACGCCGAGGGTGACCAGCCCGTCGGGGCCCGGGAAGTGCTGCTCGGCCAGCCGGGCGAAGTCGCGGACCCGGTCGGCGTGCGTGCCGAACCGCGGCTCGGCGGGGCGGCTCTCGAAGAAGCCGTGGCAGTGCGCCGCGCGGACGCCGGACTCGCGGATCCCGGTCACCGCGGCGTCGGAGTGGTCGGGGGTGTTGTTGGTGTGCGAGAAGTCCAGCAGCGTCGTCACCCCGGCGTCGAGGGCGTCGGCGCCGCCGACGAGCTGGCCGAGCCGCACGTCCTCGGGCGCCATCGCCGGGGAGATCGCCAGCCGGATGCCGAAGTAGTAGTCGCCGAGCGTCCAGTCGGCGCAGATGCCGCGGACGATCGACTGCCAGGTGTGCCGGTGGGTGTCGACCAGCCCGGGCAGGACGACGTGCCCGGTCGCGTCGACCACCTCCGCGTCGCCGGCCGGGACCGACGGGGCGACGGCGACGATGGCGCCGTCCTCGACCAGCACGTCCCCGACCGGCAGGTCGCCGATCGCGGGGTCCATCGAGACGACGTGCCCGCCGGTGACGAGGGTGCGCTGCTGGGCCATGACCGGGACCTCCGCGACGTCGGGAGCCGGCCTCGGTGGCGGCTCTCCGGGTGAGCACGGCCACTCCACCACCGGGCGGCGGGCCGGATCATCCGCGCGATCGGCAACGATCCGGTCAGCCCGCGACCGCCGTGGCCGCCTCCCGGAAAGCCGCCACCGCCGGGCGCCGGTCGGCCGCCCGGGTGACGACGGCGACCTCCACCGGCGGGGCGTCGAGCGGGACGAACCGGACGTCGGGCCGCGGGAAGAACCGCGCCGCCGCGGCGCCGTGCAGGCCGAGCAGGCCGGTGGTCGCCACCGCCGCCGGGATCGCGGCCGGGTGGCGGACCGCCGCGCCGGAGCCGCCGACGCCGGCCGGGCCGATCCACTCGCGGGAGCGCGGGTGCGGCGCGGACAGCCGCAACCACGGCTCGTCCGCGACGTCCTCGCGGGTGAGCAGGGGAGCGTCGGCCAGGGGCGAGTCCGTGGGCGCCACGACCACCGTGGGCGTGGTCAGCACCGTCCGGAAGTCCAGCCCGTCGACGCCGCCGAAGTGCTGCACCAGGCCGACGTCGAGGTCGCCGCGGCGGACGGCGTCGTACTGGTCGTCCATGTCCAGCTCGGCGTGCACCAGCCGCGTCCCGGGCGCGGCCGCGGTGACGACGTCGCGCAGCGCGGGCCAGCGGTCGGCGACGCCGAAGCCGAGGACGCCGACCCGCAGCACGCCGTCACTCCCGTCGCGGGCGGTGGCGACCTCGGGCAGCCGGTCGAGCGCGGCGAGCACCGTGCGGGCGTGGGCGACCACCCGCTGCCCGGCGGGCGTGAGCGCCACCCGCCGGCTGGTGCGGTCGAACAGCCGGGCGCCGAGGTCGCGCTCGAGCCGCTGCACCCGCCGGGAGAACGCGCCGGCGTCCAGGAAGTGCCGCTGCGCCGACCGGCCGAAGTGCAGCTCCTCGGCCAGGGTGAGGACGCAGCGCAGCGACTCGACGTCCACGCGCCGACTGTCCTCCCCGGCCGCCCCGCGGGGAAGGGTCCGGCGAGCTCGTGCTCTGCTCACAGGTGTGGGCAGAGCACGACGGCCGGCTAGTCGCCCTTGACGTTCACCACCTGGCGCAGCGTGTGCCGCACCTCCACCAGGTCGGCGGCGTCGGCCATGACGACGTCGATGGACTTGTACGCATCGGGGTGCTCGTCGAGGAAGGCGTCCGAGCGGCCCCAGGCGATGCCCTGCATGCGCCGGTCGAGGTCGGCCCGGCTGAACCGCCTGCGCGCGGCCGACCGGGAGAACGCCCGCCCGGCACCGTGCGGCGCCGAGTGCAGCGACGCGGCGTCGCCCTTGCCGACGACGACGTAGGACGCGGCGCCCATCGAGCCCGGGATGAGCCCCCACTGGCCGGAGCGCGCGGAGATCGCCCCCTTGCGGGACAGCCAGACCTCGCGGCCGTCGTGCGTCTCCCGCTCGGTGTAGTTGTGGTGGCACTGGACGACCTGCGCCCGGTGCACCTCCTCGCCCATGAACCGCGAGACCTGGTCGGCGACCCGGTCCATCATCTCCTCGCGGTTGAGCGCGGCGAACCGCTGCGCCCAGCGCAGCGCCTCGACGTAGGCGTCGAACTCCGGCTCGCCCTCCTCGAGGAAGGCGAGGTCGCGGTCGGGCACCTCGACGCCGCGCGCCCGGGTGCGCTCCTGCGCGATCCGGATGTGCTCGGACGCGAGCTTGTTGCCCACGCCGCGCGAGCCCGAGTGCAGGAACAGCCACACCCGGTCGGCCTCGTCGAGGGAGACCTCGATGAAGTGGTTGCCCGAGCCCAGCGAGCCCAGCTGCTGCGGCCAGTTCGGCGCCACGCCGTCGGCCTGCGCCGCGCCCGGCAGGCCGCGCAGCTCCTCGACCCGCGCGGCCGCCGTCTCGCGCACCTTCTTGTTGGAGCGACCGGCCGACAGCGGGATCGCCCGCGCGATCTGCTCGTGCAGCACGGGCAGGTCCCGGCCGCGGACGTCGTCGCCGGTGAACTGGGTGCGGACGGCCATCATCCCGCAGCCGATGTCCACCCCGACCGCGGCGGGGATGATCGCGCCGTCGGTGGGGATGACCGAGCCGACGGTCGCGCCGAGGCCCAGGTGGGCGTCGGGCATGAGCGCCAGGTGCGGGTGGATGAACGGGAGCGATGCGGTGCGCTCGGCCTGCTCGCGGGTCGAGTCCTCGAGGATCGACGCCCAGCTGAGCAGGCGCTCGCTGATCTTCTCCATGGTCCTTTCGTCTCTCCAGGCGGCGGCAGGAACGGCCATTCCTGCCGGTGGGGCCGGAGCAGTACACGCGCCCGGCCCGCGCGACGCGACCGCATTACCCGTTCGGGAACAGGTGGGGGTCCCGCGGCACCCGGCCGTAGTCTCGGCACCTCTGCAGTCCCCGTGCCCACCCTGGCGCGGCCCTCGCGCCCCGGTGCCCCGTCCACCGATCGAGGGGAACCACGATGACCACCACGCTCACCGCCGTCGAGTTGGCCGAGCAGTACCTGCGGGGGTGGAACGAGCACGACGGCGAGGCGGTCGCCGCGCTGTTCGCCGACGGCGGGACCTACGTCGACCCGACGCTGCCCGAGCCACTGCCCAAGGCCGCGCTCGCCGGCTACGTCACGGCCTTGGTCGCGGCCTTCCCCGATCTCGTCTTCGTCATGGAGGACGTCGTCGGCGAGGGCTCCCGGGCCTACGTTCGGTGGCGCTTGCAGGGCACGAACAGCGGGCCGATGCCGGGCCTGCCGGAGCCGACCGGAGGCTCGTGCGACCTGCCCGGCATCGACGTGGTCGAGGTCGGCGCGGACGGCATCACGAGCGTCGTCGGCTTCCTCGACCAGAAGACCTTCCTCGAGCAGCTGGGGCTGCGGATGGACGTCGTCCCGGGGTGAGCCGCACCTGAGGACGTCCCGGCCCGGTGGCCGCGGCGGTACGGGAGCCCTGGCGTGCCGTTTCCGTTCCGCGGGCCACGGGCAGCCCCGGTGCGACCGCCGGACACCAGCAGTGAGGACGAGGACATGCAGGTCGGACTGAAGCTCGCCACCGAGGCATTCCCGCCCGAGGAGGTCGTCCGGCAGACGGTCCGGGCCGAGGAGGCGGGCTTCGACTTCGTCGAGCTCAGCGACCACTACCACCCGTGGCTGGAGGCCCAGGGCCACAGTGGGTTCACCTGGTCGATGCTCGGCGCCATGGCCGCGAGGACCGAGCGGATCGGCCTGGTCACCGGCGTGACCTGCCCGATCATCCGGTACCACCCGGCGGTCGTCGCCCAGGCCGCGGCGACGGTGCAGATCCTCTCCGGCGGCCGCTTCACCCTCGGCATCGGCTCCGGTGAGCGGCTCAACGAGCACGTCGTCGGCACCGGCTGGCCGGCCGTGCACGTGCGGCACGCGATGCTGCGTGAGGCGCTGCAGATCATCCGGCAGCTGTGGCAGGGCGGCTACCAGACCTTCGAGGGGAAGTACCTCCAGCTCGAGGACGCCCGCGTCTTCGACCTGCCCGAGCAGCTGCCGGTCATCGCCGTGGCCAGCGGCGGGCACAACGCCTCGGAGCTGGCCGCGGAGTTCGGTGACGGCCTGTTCGCCACGGAGCCGCGCGAGGACCTCGTCAGCGCCTTCCACGACGCCGGCGGCTCCGGCCCGCTGTACGCCGAGGTGCCGATGGCGTGGGCAGCCGACGAGGAGTCCGCCGTGCAGGCCGCGCTGGAGACCAGCCGCTGGGCGGTCACCGGCTGGAAGGTGATGAGCGAGCTGCCCAACCCGGTCAACTTCGACGCCGCCAGCGCGACGGTGAGGGCCGACGACATCCGGGAGCAGTTCTCCTGCGGGCCGGACGCCGAGAAGCACCTGCAGCAGGTGCAGCCCTACGTCGACGCCGGGTTCGACCACATCGTGCTGCAGAACGCCGGGCCGGACCCCGACGGCTTCATCGACGCCTGCGCCGGCGGGCTCATCGAGCGGGTGAAGGCGCTCAAGGCGTCCTGACCCCGTCGTCCCTGCCGGGTTCCGCAACGGAGCTGCCAGCACGCGCGGACGGGTGGGGGGAGGTCACGGACAGCGGCACACTCCCCGTCCGTGACCGTCTCCCTGCCCGCGCTGCCCGACACCGCCGCCTGCCGCCTCGCCCGCGAGGTGGTGCAGGAGTTCAGCTCCCCGGCCCTGGTGAACCACTGCCTGCGCTCCTACCTGTGGGCCGCCGACCACGCGGCCCGCCACGGCATCGACGTCGACGCCGAGCTGCTGTTCGTCTCGGCGATGGTCCACGACCTCGGCCTGACGCCGGTCTTCGACAGCGCGACCGTGCCGTTCGAGGAGGCCGGTGGCGCGGTCGGCTGGGTGTTCGCCGCCGGCGCGGGCTGGCCGGCCGGGCGCCGGCGGCGGGTCGCGGAGGTCGTCGTCGCGCACATGGCCCCGGAGGTCGACGTCGACGCCGATCCGGAGGGGCACCTGCTGGAGCTGGCCACCGGCCTGGACATCTCCGGGCGCGACCCGGACGCCTGGCCCGCGGACCTGCGCGCCGAGGTCCTCGCCCGGTACCCGCGGCTGGGCCTCATCGACGAGTTCGTCGCCTGCTTCACCGACCAGGCCCGCCGCAAGCCCGACTCCCTCGCCGGCCGGTTCACGGCCGCCGGCTTCGCCGCCCGGGCGCAGGCCAACCCGCTGGACGCCTGAGGCGTCAGCTGCGGTCGAGCAGGCGCAGCGACGGGCGGCTGGTCAGCCGCTTCTCCAGGCGGACGGTGTGCCGGCCGTCGGGGTCACGGCGGAAGTCCAGCCGGTCGACCAGCGCCTGCATGAGCGTGAGCCCCGCGCCGCGCTCGCCGTCGGGGCCCGGTCGGGCGGCGGCCTCGTCGAGGTCGAAGCCGGTGCCGTCGTCGACCACGGTGATCCGGCACAGGCCGCGGTCGATCTCCACCGACACCTGGTACCCACCGTGGTCCCCGGCGTGCTGGACGACGTTCGCGCAGGCCTCGGTGAGTGCCAGCGTCGTCTCGTCGACGACCGTGCGCTCCACGCGCAGGTGCTCGAGCGCCTGCCGGCACAGGCCCCGGACGAAGGGGACGCTGCCGACGTCGACGGGCAGGCGGACGGTGAACGAGATGTCCATGCCGGGCCCCTCCCCATGACGTGGCGTTACTCTCCCCGGGTCAGAACCGAGTACCGAGGGAGCCCGATCGTGCAGTTCGCCGTCGACCGCGTGGCGGTGCACGGCCGACCCGCGCTGAGGGTACGCGGCGAGCTGGACATCGCGACGGTGGTGCAACTCGCCTCGTGCGTCGCGGTCGAGCTGTCCGCGTCGCCCCGTGCGCTGGTCGTCGACCTGACCGAGACGACGTTCATGGACTCCTCCGGCGCCCGCCAGCTCGCGCGCACCGCGCGGGACGCCGCGGCCGCCGGCACCGCGCTGCAGGTGGTCTGCCCGCGGTCGAACGCGCCGGTCCGGCTGGTCATCGACCTGCTGGAGCTGGAGCGCCTGGTGCCCGTGGTCGAGTCGGCGACCCTGAGCGACGGCGAGGTCGGGTCGTAGGGGCGGCCGCCGTGCCGCAGCCCACGATCGACGAGGAGGCCCTCGCCCGGTGCGCCGAGGAGCCGATCGCGGTCCCCGGCGCGATCCAGCCGCACGGCGCGCTGCTCGCCGTCACCGAGCCCGGCCTCGCCGTCGTCGTCGCCTCGGCCAACGCCGCCGAGGTCCTCGGGACCGACCCCACCGGCGCCACCCTGGCCGACCTGCTGACCCCCGCCGAGCTCGACCGGCTGCGCGCGGCGCTGGCCGCCGACCTCGCCGAGGCCGAGCCGCTGCGGGTGGCGCCCGGCGGCACCGAGCTGGAGCTGGTCCTCTCCCGCAGCGGCGGCCTGCTGGTCACCGAGTGGGAGCCGGTGGCCGGCGCCGGGCAGGCGGCCGCGGCCTGGCACCGGCGGCTGCCCACCGTGCTGCAGCGGCTGTCGGCGCCCACGACGCTCGAGGGGCTGACCGCCGTGCTGGCCCGCGAGGTCCGCGCGCTGACCGGCTTCGACCGGGTGATGGTCTACCGCTTCGACACCGAGTGGAACGGCGAGGTGGTCGCCGAGGACCGGCGCCCGGACCTCGAGCCGTTCCTCGGCCTGCACTACCCGGCCGCCGACATCCCCGCCCAGGCCCGCGCGCTGTACGCCGCCTCCTGGATGCGTCTCATCCCCGACGCCACGTACACGCCGGTGCCGCTGGAGCCGCCACTGGTGCCGGGCACCGGCCGCCCACTGGACCTCTCCGGCGCGATGCTGCGCAGCGTCTCCCCGGTGCACCTGGAGTACCTGGCCAACATGGGCGTCACCGCGTCGATGTCGGTGTCGCTGATCGACCGCGGCCGGCTGTGGGGCCTCGTCGCCTGCCACGGCTACAGCGGGGCCCACCGCCCGTCGGCCGCCGACCGCACCGCCGCGGAGTTCCTCGGCCGCACCGCCTCGCTGCTGCTGCACACCACCGTCGGGGCCGCCGAGCGCGACGGGATGGTCGCCGTCGCGCAGCGCGAGGCCGAGCTGGTGGCCGCGATCGGGCGCACGCCGCGCACGCCCGCGGCCGCGCTGGTCGACGGCGACCTCACCGTGCTCGACCTGCTGCCCGCCGCCGGGGCCGCGGTGCGCCTGGACGGCCGGCTGCACCTGCTCGGCAGCACGCCGCCGGCCGAGCGGGTGGCCGCCGTCGTCCCCGCGGTGCTGCGGGCCGGCGGTGCCACCGACCGGCTGACCCTGGCGCTGCCCGGCTTCGACGACGTCGCCGACGACGCCAGCGGCGTGCTCGCCGTCGAGGTCGGCGGCGGGCGCGGCGACTTCCTCGCCTGGTTCCGCCCCGAGACGCCGCGCGAGGTCAGCTGGGGCGGGGACCCGCGCACCTCGAAGGTCACCGACGGGCGGCTGTCGCCCCGGCGGTCGTTCGCCCGCTGGACCGAGACCGTCCGCGGCACCGCCCGCCCGTGGCGGGAGCACGAGGTGGGCGCCGCCCGCGCGCTGGCCGGCCACCTCGGCGCGGCGGTGCTCGCCCGCGCCGGCGAGGACGACCGGCTGTCGGCCGCGCTGCAGCGGACCCTGCTGCTCGAGGAGCTGCCCGCGGTGCCCGGCGTCGCGCTCGGCGCCCGGTACCGGCCGAGCGAGGCCGACGTCGTGGGCGGCGACTGGTACGACCTCGTGCCGCTGCCCAGCGGCCGGCTGGCCGTGGTGCTCGGCGACGCCGCCGGGCACGGGCTGACCGCCGCCTCGGTCACCGCCCAGCTGCGGCACGCCCTGCGCGCGGCGTTGCTGCGCGACGAGGGCCCCGGCGCGGCGCTGGCCGAGCTCAACCGGCTGGTGGCCGCGCTGCTGCCGGGGGAGATGGCCACCGCCGTCGTCGTTCAGCTGGACCCGGTGACCGGCGAGCTGGCGCTGGCCAGCGCCGGGCACCTGCCGGCCGTGCACGGCGGCGACGGCACCGCGCGGCTGGTCACCGACGGGCGCGGACCCGCGCTGGGGCTGCTCGACGTCGCCGACTACCCGCAGGCGGAGCTGCGCCTGGACGCCGGCGACCGCCTGCTGCTCTACAGCGACGGCCTGGTCGAGCGGCGCGACCGGCCGCTGCCCGAGGGGCTGGAGACGGTGCGCGCGGTGGTGGCCGGGGCGCCCGGCGGGCCGCAGGAGGTCGTGGACGCGGTGGTCGACGCGCTCGACCCGGCCGGCGCCGACGACGTCACCGTGGTCGGGCTGGCGCGCGTCTGAGCCTCAACCCAGCGTGCCGCCGCGGACGAGGTAGCGGTACGCCGGCGAGTCGGGGTCGAGGTGCTGGATGCGCAGCGGGCTCGCCGCGGTCCGGTCCAGCAGGCCCGGCAGGCTCGCGGCGCTGCCGAGCTCGATGCCGGTGAGCGCGGCGCCGGTCTCGCGGTTGTCCCGCTTGACGTACTCGAACAGCACGATGTCGTCGTCGGGGCCGAGCACGTCGTCGAGGAAGCGGCGCAGCGCACCGGGCTCCTGCGGGAACTCGACGAGGAAGTAGTGCTTGAGCCCCTGGTGCACCAGCGAGCGCTCGACGACCTCGGCGTAGCGGCTGACGTCGTTGTTGCCGCCCGAGAGCAGGCAGACCACGGTCGAGCCCGGCTCCACCCGCACGGTGCCGCCGGTGAGCGCCGCGGTGGCCAGCGCCCCGGCGGGCTCGGCGATGATCCCGTCGACCTGGTACAGCTCGAGCATCTCGGTGCAGATCTGGCCCTCCGGCACGGCCAGCACCTCGGCGCCGGAGTCGCGCACCAGCGGCAGGGTGACCGCGCCGGCCCGCCGCACCGCGGCGCCGTCGACGAACGTGTCGATCACCGGCAGCTCGACCGGGTGCCCCGCGGCCAGCGCCGCGGCCATGCTCGCCGCGCCGGCGGGCTCCACGCCGACCAGCCGGGTGCCGGGGCTCGCCTGCGCCAGCCAGGTGCCGCACCCCGCCAGCAGCCCGCCGCCGCCCACCGGCAGCACGACGACGTCGGGGGTGCGCCCGCCGAGCTGGTCGAGCACCTCGACGGCCACGGTGGCCTGCCCGACGACGACCGGCCAGGCGTCGAACGCGGGCACGAGCGTGGCCCCGCTGGTGCGGGCGTGGGCCGCCGCGGCGGCCGCGGCGTCGTCGTAGGTGTCGCCGGTGACGACGAGGTCGACCACGTCCCCGCCGAGCGCCCGGATGCGGGCGCGCTTCTGCCGCGGCGTCGTCCCGGGCACGACGACCGCCCCGCGCACGCCGAGCGCCCGGCACGCGTACGCGACGCCCTGGCCGTGGTTGCCGGCGCTGGCGCAGACCACCCCGGCGGCGCGGGCGGCGTCGTCCAGGCGGCTGATCGTGTTGTAGGCGCCGCGGACCTTGTAGGAGCGGCCGACCTGCAGGTCCTCGCGCTTGAGCCAGACGTCGGCGCCGGTGAGGTCGGACAGCCGCTGGTTGCGCTGCAGCGGCGTGCGCTCGGCGACTCCCGCGAGCCGGCCGACGGCGTCGCGCACGTCGGCGGCGAAGTCGGGGGTGCCCACGGCTCCCCAGTCTCCCCGAGCGGCAGGAATGGCCATCTCCGCCGCCGTCAGGCGGTGAGCCGGCCGTCGTCGCCGACGGTGACCCGGCCGGCGGCGGTGACCCGCGCCAGCGCCGCGGCCAGCAGCGGGGCCAGCGACGGCGTGCGGCGGCGGTAGCCGAACACCTCGGCCGTGCGCAGGAACAGCTCCTCCTGCGTCAGCGGCCCGCCGGCGCGGCACAGGGCGACCATCGCGTTGCCGACCTCCTGCACCGGCACCTGCTCCAGCGGGCGGACGGTGCTCGCGGACTGGCGGCGGAAGGCCGTCCAGGTCTCCCGGTCCAGGGTCTCGGGCCACACCACCTCGCCGTCGACGGCCCCCTCGGGCAGCAGGGCCAGCAGCGCGTCGCGCCGGGCCTCGGTCACCCGGGTGAGCCCGAAGGCGCCGGCGGCCAGGCGGACCAGGCGGTCGCGGTGCACCGGTCCCTCCGCCTTGAGCCCGGCGGCCAGCACCCGCTTCACCAGGCGGGCGTTGCGCGGGTCGGCGAGGGCGTCGAGGGCCTTGCGGTCACCGGCGGGCTTGGGCGCCCACGGGCGGAAGCGCCGCTCCTCGACCGGGTCCTCGCCCGGGTCCTCGGTCAGGTCGGGGACGACGGTCAGCGGGACCGGTGTCACCGGCGTCGTCACCACCGGGGCGTCGACGGGCTGGTGGTGGGGCACCGGCAGCGCGGTGACGGCGGCCGACACCATCGACCGCAGCGTCGGCAGCACCTGCCTCGCCGGCTCCTCGACGGGCACCTCGACAGGCTCCTCGACGAGTACGGGGAGCCCGGCCACGACGGCCGGTGCGGGCGCCGGGGGAGCGGGCTCGGCCGCCGCGGCCACCGCGGCGGTCAGGCGGTCGAGCACGGCGTCGCGGTCGCGCAGCCACGACGGCAGCCACACCCGCTCCACCACCGGCCAGCCGAGCATCCCGGACAGCACCTCGACCGGCAGGCCGTCGCGGTCGCCGACGGTGCGCCGCCGCGCCCACTCGGGACCGTCGAGCAGCACGGCCATCACCGGCGTCCCCGGGTCGTCGGCGCGGGCCACGGACAGGTCGACGCGGAACTCCGAGAGGCCGACGTCGGTGCGCACCGCCAGGCCGCGGGAGCGCAGCGCCTCGGCGATCTCCTCGCGGTGCCGGTCGGGCACGCCGGGGCGCCGCGCCTCGCGCGGCAGCGCGTCGGTGCCGAGCGCGGCCAGGTCGAGGTAGGCGCGCAGGTGCTTGATGCCCAGCGACGACGTCTGCTCGGCCCGCAGTGCCGACGGGTCGAAGGAGGAGAAGACGACGACCTGGCGGCGGGCGCGGGTGATCGCCACGTTCAGCCGCCGCTCGCCGCCCACCCGGTTCAGCGGGCCGAAGTTCAGCGGCAGCACACCCCGGTCGTCGGCGCTGAAGCCGGTGGAGAACAGCACCACGTCGCGCTCGTCGCCCTGCACGTTCTCCAGGTTCTTGACGAACAGCCCCTCGCCGTCGGTGCGGTCCAGCGCCTCGGCCAGCCGCTCGTCGCCGGCGTCGCGCAGCAGCGACTCGATGTAGGCCCGCTGCTGGGCGTTGAACGTGACCACGCCGATCGAGGGCACCGCTGTGGGATCCCCGCCCGCAACCGCGTCGAAGCGGCGGCGGACCTCCGCGACGACGGCCTTGGCCTCCAGCGGGTTGGTGCGCAGCAGCCGGCCGGCGCCGGAGCGGTGGAAGGTGCCCTGCACCCGCACCAGCGAGATGCCGCGGCCGTCGACGTCGCCCGAGGGCCGCCCGTGCGTGGGCGCCGGGAACGACGACAGCCGGTTCTCGTAGTAGTGCGCGTTGCTGAAGGCGATCAGCGACTCGTCCTGGCTGCGGTAGTGCCACGACAGCCAGTGCCGCGGCACCCGCGCCTGCACGCACTCGCTGAGGATCGACTCCTCGTCCTCGACGGCGGTGCCCAGCAGTTCGGCGAGCTCGTCGTCCACGGCGGTGGCCGGCTCGGCGAAGGACGTCGGCGGCATCTGCTCGCTGTCGCCGACCACCACGGCGGCCCTCGCCCGGCCCAGCGCGCCGACGGCGTCGGCCACGCGGATCTGCGAGGCCTCGTCGAACACGACCAGGTCGAACTGGCCGGCCTTGGCGGGGAAGAAGCGCGCCACCGAGTCGGGGCTGACCAGCACGCACGGCATGACCGCGGTGACCAGGTCGCCGTACTCCGCCAGCAGCGCGCGCACGCTCAGGCCCTTGCGGGAGCGGCCCAGCTCGCGCTGCAGGGCGCCCAGCCGGTCCCCGTCCTCCCCGCCGTCGTCCCCGCCGTCGTCCCCGCCGGCGTCCTCGAGCCGGCGGCCGGCCAGCACGGCGGCGGGCAGCGCGGCGGTCAGGTGGCGGCGCACCGCCCGGGAGGCGGCGGTGAAGCGGGCGATCGCCCGGCCGTGCGCGGCCTCGTCGAAGCCGTCCAGGCCGGTGGCCGCCCGGCGCTCGGCCGACGAGGTCGCGGCCAGGCCGTGCTCGAAGGCGCGCGGTGCGTCCTCGGCCGGAAGCCGCCCGGACACCAGCGCGGCGCGGGCCTCGGCCAGCCCGGCGGCGCGCAGCGGCTCGAGGGTGTCGAGGAACTCCGCCCAGCGGCGCAGCGAGATCAGCCCGCCGTGCTCGACGCCGCGCTCGGGCCGGGTCAGCGCCCAGCGCAGCACCACGCCGTCGCCGCCGCACCAGGCGGCCAGCGCGGCCGGGGTGCTGCGGCAGACCGACAGCAGCTCGTCGAGGCCGTCGCGCAGGCGGGCGACGGCCGCGGCGGCGCCGGCGTCCGGCCCGGGCCCGGCGACCACGTAGCGGCGCAGCGCCACGGCGAACTCGCGCGCGCTGTCCACGACCGTGCCGGCGCGGCGCAGCCAGGCCACCTGCCCGTCGAGCAGCGTCGGGTGCAGCAGCGGGTTCCAGCCCTCGGGCACCGACAGGCCCGGGATGACCGAGGCGCGGGCGGCGAGCGCGGCGGCGGCGGTCTGCAGCCGCCACAGCGAGGCGGTGAGCTCCGGGACGTCGCGCAGCTTGACCGGCACACCCGGGCGCAGCACCGGCGCCAGCTGCGCCCGCACCGCGCGCAGCCCCTGCCGGCGGGTCCACCAGCGGGCGGCCTGCGCGGTCTGGGCGGCGACGTAGAGGTCGGCCAGCGGCAGCGCGAGCGCCTCCGGGGTGGCCAGCTCCAGGCCCGGGTGCACGGTCGAGGCGAAGGCGGCCACCTCGCCGAGCACCGTCGTCGTCGCGGTCCTCCAGCGCTCGGTGGGCACCTCGTCGAGGACGTCGAGGCCCACGGCGGGACCGGACAGCAGGTGGGCGAGGTCGTCGAGGTCGCCGGGGGTGCGCACCTCCCGCAGCGCCCGCGCGAGGTGCTCCTCGGCCGGCAGCGCGCGCATCGCGGCGTCGACCTCGGCGGTCACCCGCTGGGCGGCGGGCAGGTCCACCCGGGAGGTGTCGACGAACGCCCACGGGTGCCGCAGGGAGGGGCGGACGAGGTCGGCGACGTCGGGCAGCAGCGCCAGCGCCCGCCGCACCCCGGCCAGCGTGGCGGCGGGCGCGGCGGCGGCGAAGGCCTGCGGCACCGGCAGCTGCGGGACGTCGTCGGCGAGGGCGAGCTGCGCGGTCCGCGCCGAGTAGTAGGACAGGCCCGCGGCGTTCAGGGCGTGCAGCCGGTCGGCGTAGCGGGCCAGCGACCGCCGGGCGGCCCGCAGGTCGTCGCCGTCGGCGGCCAGGCCCTGCTCGTCGACGGCGACCGCGTGGTCCAGCGCCGCGCGCACCCGCGCGCGCACCTCGGCGGCGCGGGCGCCGCGATCGTGCAGGTCGAGGGCGAACGGGCCCATGCCCACCGCCTCGAGCCGCCGGGCGACGACGTCGAGCGCGGCCCGCTTCTCGGCCACGAACAAGACCCGCTTGCCGTCGGCGACCGCGCGGGTGAGCAGGTTGGTGATGGTCTGCGACTTGCCGGTGCCGGGCGGGCCCTCGAGCACGAACGTGCGGCCGGCGACGCCCTCGGCCACCGCGCGCAGCTGCGAGGCGTCGGCCGGGACGGGGCAGCGGGCCGCCAGCTCGTCGAGGTCGACCTCGGCGGCCGCGGCCGGCACCGGGTCGGTGAAGGAGCCGGTCGGGGCGTGCACGAGGTGGGACACCAGCGGGTTGGCGGTGAGCTCGGCCCAGTGCTCGTCGAGGTCGCGCCACAGCCGGTACTTGGCGAACTGCAGGACGGCGAGGTCGGCGGTGGCCTCGACGCGGAAGGGCAGCCCGGCGTCGGCCAGCGCCTGGCGCACGACGGTGAGGGCGGTGTCGACGTCGGTGCTCTCGCCGTCCGTGCCCGCCGTCGTCAGGCCCGGGACGGTCAGCCCGTGCACCTGGCGCAGCTTCTCCAGCAGGCACCAGTTGGGGCTGACGGCGGCGGCGTCGTCGGCGGTCAGGCGGTAGCCGCCGGTGCGGCCGGCGGGGGAGAGGACGACGGGCAGCAGCACCAGCGGCGAGCGCAGCGGCCGGCCGTCGAGCTCCCAGGCGAGGCTGCCGATCGCGACGTAGAGGTTGTTGGCGCCGGTCTCCTCGCGGACGGTGCGGGCGCGGTGCGCCAGGCCGCGCAGCCGGGGCAGGTAGCCGCCCTCGGTGACGTCGGCGTGCACCGACCGCCGGTCGACCAGCGTCTCGCCGAGCAGCCCGACCGGCAGCTCGCGAGCCGAGCGCAGGCCGCGCTCGACGTGGACGGCGGCCAGCCGGTCGCTGGGCAGCAGGGAGACGGCGACGTCGCCGGTGAGCTGCTCGGCGAGGGAGGCGAGGTAGGCGTCGGGGACGACCAGCGGCAGGCCGGCGCCCTCGGTGTAGTTGATCAGCCGGTTGCGCAGGCTCAGGTCGAGCAGGCTGTTCTTCCACTGCTGCACGCGCGGCGGCACGCCGGGGCGGCTGCCGGGGACCGGGGCGGCGTGCCGGCCGGCCGGGCGGACGGCGGGGTCGTGGTCGGCGGGGCGGTACTCGATGACCTGCACCGAGCCGTCCGGGCCGCGGGTGCGGGCGGGCAGCGGCAGGATGCCGTCGCGGCGGGCGCGGTGGACGTCGGTCACGCCGACCACCCGCTCCAGCCCACCGGGCAGCCAGGCGTCGTAGGCGGCGCGGTGCAGCCGCTCGGCGTCGGGCTCCTCGGCGGCCCGGCTGGTCAGCAGCGTCGTCTCCACCAGCCGCACGAGGCCGAGGTCGACCAGGTTGACCATCGGCGCGACGTCGGTGGTGGCCGCGCTCTCGGCGCTGCGCTCCTCGCGCCAGTAGCCGAGGAAGGAGTGCCCCTCCGCCACCCACAGCAGCGGCCGGACGCCGGCGGCCTCGAGCGCGGCGGCCAGCACGACGACGGTGTCCAGGCAGGTGCCCACCCGCCCGTCGAGGACGTCGCCGGGGGTGCGCACCTTCTGGCCGATGTCGGCCCAGCTGGCCGGGGGCTCGCTGTAGCGGATGCGGCGGGCGCGCACGGCGTCGGCGATCGCCGCGACGATCTGGTCGACCCGCTCGGGACCGGCCTGGTAGCCCTGCACCGACGGGTCGTCGGTGCGCTCCTCGAGCAGCGCGGCGGCCTCGGCCAGCAGCGCGGTCACCGCGGGGTGGTTGGGCAGGACGTGCGCGGCGAGCATCTCCAGCGCCAGCGGCACGGGGGTGGCCAGCCACTGGCTGGCGGCCAGCACCTGCACCGGGAGGGCGGTGCCGGCCACGTCCACGCCGTCGACGGCGATGTCGATCTCGATGGAGCCGGGCCGCTGCTCCTCGATCTGCAGCATCGCGGCGGGGTCCATGACCAGGCCGACGTCGCTGAGCACGGTCGTGGCGCCGGCGTCGAGGTCGACGAGGAGCTCGACCGGGCTGCCGATCGGGCCCTCGGCGTCCTGCACGCCGAGGCGCACGGTGGCGCCGCGGACGGCCGCGCCGTGGTTGGTGAACGCCAGCCGCGACACCACCGGGACGCGGTTGTGCGCGAGGGCGTAGGAGAGCACCGGCGTGCCGGTGGCCGAGATCGCCACGGCCGCCCGGACACCGTCGTGCGGATGCGGGCGGGTGTCCGTGGTGCTCATGGCGCCCTGTCTACCGGTCCGGACGGACCGGTCCGGTCATCCCGGTGGAGCGTCTGGGGCGGGTGTGACGGGAGCGCCGAGACGTTGCCGGGCGGGTCCGCGGGGGCGGGTCGCTGGCCGGGACGGGGCCCTCCGCGTGCGTACGTTCGCCCCGATGCGCACCGCTCCCGAGCCGCTTCCCGACGGGCTCCCGGCCGACGGGCTCGACACCGAGCGGCTGCCCGTCCGGTCGCGGCACCGGGCCGCGCGGGCGGGGGCCCGCCGCCGGCTGTGGGTCCTGGGAGCGCTCGTGCTGCTGCTCGCCGTCGGCGGTCTCGCGGTGCTGGTCGCGCCCGCGGTCCGGGTTCCCGGAGGCGGTGCCGCGCCGGCCATGCCGCCCGCGGTGGGGACGACCGACCCGGTGGCACGGCCGGCGTCCCCGGACCCCTCTCCGTCCCCGCGGCCGTCCCTGCCGTCCCCCCAGCCGTCCCCGGAGCCGGTCCCGGCGACCGTCGCGCCCGAGCCGGTGGCCGAGGTGCCGGTCGCCGTCCCGCCGGCGGCGCCGTCGTCTCCGCCGGCAGCGGTGCCGTCCCCGCCGGCGCCGGAGCCCGGTCCGGCGTGCGACGAGCGTCCCGGCCGCGGACACGGCCGCGGGCACGGCGACGGGGAGCGGCACTGCCCGTGACAGGCTGACCCGGTGCCGAGGCGGAGCGCGGGCGTGTTGCTCTACCGGCGCGCACCCGGCCTGCAGGTGCTGCTCGGGCACATGGGCGGGCCGTTCTGGGCGAGGAAGGACGACGGCGCCTGGTCGGTGCCGAAGGGCGAGTACGGCGACGGCGAGGACCCGCTCGCGGTCGCGCACCGGGAGTTCGAGGAGGAGCTCGGCAGCCCCGTGCCGGCGACGTCGCTCGTGCCCCTGGGCGAGCTGCGCGCGAGCGGCAAGGTGCTCACCCTGTGGGCCGCGGAGGGCGACCTCGACGCGGCCGCCACCGTGAGCAACACCTTCTCCCTCGAGTGGCCGCCGCGGTCGGGGCGGGTGCAGGAGTTCCCCGAGATCGACCGGACCGCCTGGCTCGGCCTCGAGGAAGCACGGGTCAAGCTCGTGAAGGGCCAGGTCCCGTTCCTCGACCGCCTGGTCGCCCTCCTCGGCGCCTGACCGATCGCCCGCTGTCGACCTGCTGTCGTCCCAGGATTCGAGACGACGACGACGAGTCGACGTCCGGCGCCGATTGGTCGGCCGTCGACTCCCAGGTGTTCGGCGACCCCAGCAGGTGACCACTCGGCGGCGTAGAGGACGCCGCCGGCCGAGGTCCTCCCGCCCGTCCTCGCGGCGATCGGGGGAACGCGGTGGGTCGATCGGGTGACGTCCCGTCGCACGGGTGCGCCGGGTCTCGCGCCGCGCCGCCGGTGCTGTCACCCTCGGCGGCCACCGACCTCGGGAGGTCCCCGTGAGCACTCCGCACCGCTGTTCCGGCCAGCCCTGTGCCTGCACCCCCACGTCCCGTCCCGTGGCGACGACGGTGGTGCGCCGCCGTCCGCGGTGGTCGGCCGGGCCCGCGCAGATGACGGATCGCTGACGAGACGTCACACCCGTCCCATCCGCGGCGGCGACGTCGCGGGTGGGTGACAGGGTCTGCCTCCCGAGTCCCCCCGGACTCCCGAGCGAGGAGATCCCGCGTGCCGTGTGAGACCTGCGCCGCCCAGACCCACCCGGGCCCGGTCTGCGCCCGCTGTGCCGCGCTGGCGCAGCTGACCCAGCCGGTGCTGCGGCTGGAGACCCGGCGCCGGCCGCCGGTGCCCCCGGCGGTGCCGCGGGGCTGAGGCCGGTCGCCGTGTCGGCCCGTCGAGGAGTCGACGGGGCGACACGGCGTGACCGACCTCACCGCTAGCAAAGCGCTTGCAGGAGTTAGCAGACGCGGCATGCGGGGCACTCACGAGTCGACAGGTCATCCCCGATCTCTGGAGTCCCCACCGTGACCGACACCACCCACGCCAAGATCGTCAACCAGCTCCGCGCGCTCGTGCTGCTCACCCAGACCGAGGAGCAGGTCGCCCGCACCCGCGTCTCCCAGGCCCGGACCGACGCCGTCCGCCGCGAGCTGACGCAGAACGCCGACAACGCCATGGAGCGCACGCGCCTCATCACCGCCGAGCTCCGCGAGCTCGGTGGCGTGCCCGACGTCGTGACCCCGGCCGTCGGCCGGCTCGCCGCCGTCCTCAAGGCCACCTTCGAGCAGGCCGAGCCGCTCGAGGAGGCCCTGCTGCAGGACCTCACGCTCGGGCACCAGCTGCTCGACCGCGCCACCTACCTGAAGGTCCTGGGCCAGCGGGCCGGGATCACCAAGGTCGAGCGCCTCGCCGAGGGCCTCATCCGTGCGCACGAGGCCACCGTCGAGTGGCTGACCGTCGTCCTGGCCGAGGAGGCGCTGGGCGGCCCCGCCGCGCTGCAGCCCACCCCGTTCCAGACGGTCGCCGGCGTCGCCGCGCGTGCCGCCAACGCCCCGTACCGCTTCGTCGCCAACCGGGTGAACGAGGCGCTGGACACCGCCCAGCAGCGTCGCCAGCGGGTCGGCGAGGAGTTCGGCCAGGTCGCCGACCGCGCCAGCACCCTCACCGACGCCGTCCGGGAGACCCTCACCGTCGGCCGCAGCGCCGCCCTGCGCCGGGCGGAGCGCATCGCCCGCCGCGAGGGCAACCGTGAGGCCGCCGACACGGCGAAGGCCGCCCGCGAGGAGCTCGGCGACGTCTCCGCCGACGAGCTGCCGATCAAGGGCTTCGACTCGCTGTCGACGGCGGACGCCGCCAAGGCCGCCAAGGCCCTGCGCAAGCCGCACGACATCCGCGTGATCATCCGCTACGAGGAGACCCACAAGAACCGGGCGAGCGTCATCAGCGCCGCTCAGGTCGCCCTCGCCGAGGTGGCCAAGGAGGCCGTGGGCGTCGACAGCTGACGTCCACCACTCTCCGGAAGGCCCGCACCCCCACGGGGTGCGGGCCTTCCGCGTGCCGGGGAGATCCCCGTCGCAACCGGTCGCCACCGTCCGTGACCTCGGGGAAGGTGGAGACATGCAGATCACCCCCGAGGCCCTGGAGCAGGAGTTCTCCCTCCAGACCGCCGCCACCCGCCTGGACTTCCTGAGCCGGCGGGACTCCGGGGCGACGACCCTCAACACCGTCGCCGACCGCAACGACGACGACTGGAGCTCGCTGCTGGACGGTGGCACCTCCCTCGACGTGCCCGAGTCCCTGGAGCTCCTCGCACTCGGCGAGGTCATCGCCCGCAAGGCCCACGACAGCCAGCTGGTCGGCTTCCGCGCCGCCCTGCGCGGTGGAGCGAGCTGGGAGCAGATCGCCACCGCGCTCGACGTGACGCCGGAGGAGGCGTGGGCCGCCTTCCACCGCGCGCTCGAGCGGCAGGAGCGCACGGCCGTCCTCACGCCCGACGAGGCGGCCTCGGCCCGCGAGCTCGCCGGCGCCCGCCCCGGCGCCTAGCTCTCCGATCCCTCGGGCCCGGCCGCCGCGGCGGCCGGGCCCTCTCCGTTCAGCGGACCTCGACGCCCCGCCAGAAGGCGACCCGGTCGGTGATCTCCTTCGCCGCGTCCTTCGGCTGCGGGTAGTACCAGACGGCGTCGGGGTTGGTCCGCCCGTCGACCTCGAGCGAGAAGTAGGACGCCTCGCCCTTCCAGGGGCAGGTGGTGTGCGTCGACGACGGGCGCAGGACGTCCTCGCGCACCGACGCGCGCGGGAAGTAGGCGTTGCCCTCGACGGTGACGATGTCGTCGGACTCGGCGATGACGGTGCCGTTCCAGGTGGCTGTGGTCATGCCCCGATCGTCCTCTCCCGTGACGCCGCACGGCACCCCGTCGTGTGCGATCCGGATGCACACCACAGGCGTACCGCCGGGAGTGCTGGGCATGTGTCGGAGGGAGCAAGACGCGCTCGCCACCCCGTCGACCCGAGGAGCCCCGCCATGTCCGAGGCAGCCCGACCGCCCGACCCCGACGACCCGCGGCGGGGGATGCACGTGCGGCCGAAGCGTGGCCGCGCGGTGCTCCTCGGCACCTTCGCCGGCCTGATCGCCCTGGTCTTCGCGATCATCCTGCTGGTCAGCCAGTGCGCCCCCGAGGACGACGACGAGGGCGGCGACGACAACGCCGGCGGCGCCGGTCCGGCCGTGTCCGTGGTGGTCGAGCAGCCCGGCCCGGCCCTGCTCGCGGCCTGACCCGCGCGGGGGAGGTCGCGGCGCATCCCCCTGACCAGCACGGACGTCGTGTGTGACGGTGCTCGCCGGACCGGATGCCGCCCTGGCGCCGGTCGGAGCACCGAGGAGCACGACATGACCGACCCGGGACAGCCCGGCACCCCGCCGTCGGCCGGGGACCCGTACCCCGGCCAGCCGTTCCCGCCGCAGGGCGCCCTGTACCCGGGGAGCGCGCCGTCGGGGGCCACCCCGGCAGGTGCCTGGCAGCCGCCGGCCGGCGGTCCGCCGCAGCCCGGTCAGCCCGGCTTCGGCCAGCCGCAGCCCGGCCAGCCCGGTCCCTTCGGCGGTCCGCCCCCGGCACCGGCCGCCAAGCCCGGCAAGGGCCGCAAGATCGCCAGTGTCGTGGCGGCGGTCGCCGTCGCCGGCGGGATCGCCGCGTTCCGGCTCGTCGACTTCGGCGCCCCCGAGGTCGGCGACTGCATCACGGCCGAGGGCGCCAGCTCGTACGAGACCGTCGACTGCGACGACTCGGCGGCGCAGGCGCGCATCGTCGGCGTCGTCGACGAGAAGGTGACCGAGAGCGAGTTCCTCGCACCCAGCTACCAGCCGTGCGGCGACCACCCGTCCGCCACCCGTGTGCTGTGGAACGGGGAGACCGGCGGCGAGGGCACCGTCTTCTGCGCCGAGGACGTCTGACTCCTCCACGTCCCGAGCGCCCCGTCGGCACGGCCGGCGGGGCGCTCGCGCGTCCGGGGAGGGTCTAGCGCTCGAGGATGGCGAAGGTCGCGACGGCGTGCGCGATGCCCTTGCCGTCCTGCTCGACGTCGGCCTCGCAGATGGTCAGGTGCTCCCCGCGGGTGCGCACCCGCCCGCGCACCTCGAGCCGGCCGGGCCTGCCCGGGCGCAGGTAGGTCACGGTGAGCTGGCTGGTGGCGGGCACCTCGCCGTCGCCGGTGGTGGTGCGCACGGCCTGTCCCATGACGGTGTCGACCAGGGTGGCGACCACGCCGCCGTGCAGGGTCCCCGCGGGGTTGAGGTGCTCGTCGCGGACCTCGAACCCCAGCGTCGCCTCGCCGTCGCCGGTGTCCTCCACCGTCACCCCGAGCCCCTCGGCGAATCCGCCGGGTGCCGCGTCGTCTGCCATGCGGCGGGCGGTACCCGCCCCCGTCCTCCCCACGCCCGGGACGCCCCACGGACGGCGGGACCGCAGCTAGGGTCCGCCGCCGTGACGAGGCGGCGGAGGACGTGGGCCTGGCCGGTGGTGGCGGTCGTGGTGGTGGCGCTGGCCGCCGTCACGGTGATCTGGTTCCAGCCGCAGAAGCTCCTCTACGACGACCGGGTCGACGAGAGCCTCCCGACGGCCGCCGCGGAGGAGACCCCGGCCGCCGACGGCGGGGGAGCGGTCGTCACCGTGGCGCCGCGGGAACCGGTCGACCTCGCCACCGGCACCTTCGTCTCCCGCGAGCACGAGACCGTCGGCGCCGCGCGCGTGGTCCGGCTGCCCGACGGTCAGGTCGTCGTCCGGCTGGAGGGCTTCGCGACCTCCAACGGCCCGGCGCTCCACGTCTACCTGTCGCAGAACACGGCGACGGGCGAGGAGGCGGCATTCGACGAGGAATTCGTCGACCTCGGCCCGCTCAAGGGCAACGTCGGGGACCAGAACTACGTCGTGCCGGCCGGCGTCGACGCCACCGGGTACACCAGCGTCGTCATCTGGTGCGACCGCTTCGACGCCGCCTTCGGGGCCGCCGACCTCGGTCCGGCGGTGAGAGCCTGAGGACGAGGGCGTGACCCGCTCAGGCAGGCTCGCGGCGCATCGGCACGTGCGGGATGCCGTCCTCGACGTAGCCGGGACCGCTGAGCCGGAAGCCGAAGCGCTCGTACCAGCCCTGCAGGTGCGCCTGCGCGCCCAGCGTGACGGGCCGTCCCTCGCACAGCCGGATGCCCTCCTCCATCAGCCGGGCGGCCAGTCCGCGGCCGCGGGCGGGCACGGCGGTGGCCACCCGGCCGATCGCCCGCGTCTCGCCGTCGTCGAGGACCCGGATGGTGGCGAGGACCCGGCCGTCCTCCTCGAACCACAGGTGCAGCGTCGCCGGCTCGGAGTCGCGGCCGTCGAGCTCGGGATAGGGGCACTGCTGCTCGACCACGAAGACGTCGACGCGCAGCCGGCACAGGGCGTACACCTCGAACGGGGTCAGGTCGGCGAAGCGGGCGGTGCGCAGGGTCGGCTGGTCGGCGGGCACGGCTCCGTTGTAGCCGACGTCAGTTCCGCGTGCGGTAGCGGTGCATCGTCAGCGGGCCGAGGACGGCGACCAGCGCGGCCGCCCAGACCAGCACGAGGACGACGTCGGAGCCGGCGACCTCGCCGTGCACCAGCCCGCGCACCGCGCTGACCAGGTGGCTGACCGGGTTGACGTCGACGACGGCCTGCAGCCAGCCGGGCATCGTGGCGGGGTCGACGTAGATGTTGCTGCCGAAGGTCAGCGGCGTGATGACCATCATGCTCCAGCCCATCACCGCGTTCGGCGTGCGCACCACGAGCGCCAGGTAGGTCCAGATCCAGCCCAGCGCGAAGGCGAAGACCAGCAGCAGCGCCACCGCGGCGAGCACGCCGGCCGGCCCGCCCTGCGGCCGGAACCCCAGGACCAGGCCGAGCCCGAGCACCACGGCCGAGGCGAGGGTGAACCGGACGACGTCGCCGAGCAGGGCACCGACCAGTGCGCTGGGCCGCCACACCGGCAGCGAGCGGATGCGGTCGAAGACGCCCTTCTCGATGTCGGTGTTGAGCGCCACCCCGGTGTACATCGTGATCATGAGGATGCTCTGCACGAGGATGCCCGGCAGGAAGAACTGCAGGTAGCGGTCGACCGAGCCGGCCAGGGCGCCGCCGAACAGGTACGTGAAGATCAGCGTGAGCATGACCGGGAAGACGGTGACGTCGAACAGCTGCTCGGGGACGTACTTGATCCGCAGCAGCGTCCGCCGGCCGAACGTCGCCGACGCGGCGAGCGGGCCCTGCGGCGTCGGGCGCTGGGCCGACCCGAGGGCCGCCAGCACCGCGTCGGTGTCCGGTGCGGCGGCCTCGGTGGTGGCGGGAGCGGTCGAGGTGGCGGTCATCGAGGGTCCTCCGGAGCGGACGTGCCGGTGCTGTCGGCGGGCCGGCCGGTCAGGGCGAGGAAGACCTCGTCGAGGCTCGGCTGCCCGAGGGCGAACTGGGCCAGCGGGATGCCGGCGGTCTCCAGCGCGGTGAGCGCCCGGGCCGCGGGCGCGCCGTCCTGCACCGCGGCGCTGAGGGCGGCCGGGTCGCCGTCCTCGCTCACCGGGACGGCGAGGACCCGCTCGAGCAGCGCGCGGGCGGCGCCGCGGTGGTCGGGGTCGGCCACGCGCACGTGCAGCGTGCCCGACCCCACCGACGCCTTGAGCCGGCTCGGCGTGCCCTCGGCGATCACCCGGCCGGCGTCGATGACGGAGATGCGGTCGGCGAGCTGGTCGGCCTCGTCCAGGTACTGCGTGGTGAGCAGGACCGTCGTCCCGCCGCGGACGAGCGCGCGGATGACGTCCCACACCTGGTTGCGGCTGCGCGGGTCCAGGCCGGTGGTGGGCTCGTCGAGGAAGATCAGGTCGGGCCGGACGACGATGCTGGCGGCGATGTCGATGCGCCGCCGCATGCCGCCGGAGTAGTGCTTCACCTGCTTGCCAGCCGCCTCGGTGAGGCCGAACGCGGCCAGCAGCTGGTCGGTGCGCTGGCGGGCGGCGGCGCGCGAGTAGCCGAGCAGCCGGGCGAGCAGCAGCAGGTTCTCCGCGCCGCTGAGCATCTCGTCGAGGGAGGCGAACTGGCCGGTCAGGCTGACCCGCCCGCGGACGGCGTCGGCGTCGGTGACGACGTCGTGGCCGAAGACCCGCGCCGACCCGCCGTCGGGCGGCAGCAGGGTGGCCAACATCCGGATGGTCGTCGTCTTGCCCGCGCCGTTGGGGCCGAGGAAGCCGTGCACGCCGCCCCGCGGGATCTGCAGGTCGACGCCGGCCACCGCCGTCGTGCCGCCGAAGCGCTTGACCAGGCCCACGGCCTCGATCGCCAGGACCTCGCCGTCGCCGCCGGGCGTCAGTCCACCGGCCGGTGTCGCATCGCCGACGTACGCCGTCACGTGCCCCACCCCCTGCCTCCCGAGTCGGGTGCCCGCACGGTGCCGCACGGGTCCGACAGGACTGACCGGCCGGCGGATCGGGACTCATCGACGTCGTTCCCCGCCCGTACGGTGCCGACCGTGCAGGGACCGGGCCGTGCGCCGGCGCCGTCGTCGGAGGTCGTGGCGGCGCGCTTCCGGCGGCAGGGCCGGCGCGACACCCGGCCCGAGATGGCGGTGCGGCGGCGGCTGCACGCACGGGGCGTCCGCTACCGGGTGGACGTGCGGCCCTGCTCCCAGACCCGGGCACGGGGTGACCTCGTGTGGAAGGGCCGCCGGCTGGTCGTCTTCGTCGACGGGTGCTTCTGGCACGGCTGCCCCACATGCGGGCACCTGCCGAAGGCGAACCGCGCGTGGTGGGCGGCGAAGCTGGCGGCCAACGCCGAGCGCGACCGCCGGGCCGACGCCGTGCTCACCGGGCTGGGCTGGCGGGTGCTCCGCTTCTGGGAGCACGAGGACCCCGACGACGTCGCCGACACCATCTGCGCCGCCCTAGGCCGCTGATGCGGTCCGGGGAGCGGCGTCGGATCGATGGACCGTGGTGGCCCGGTCGACTGGTGACGTTGGCCGGTCGCGTTCATCCACACCGAAGAGGCATCCGCGCTGCTCAGGGCGGCGTTTCTGTCGTACCCCGGCTCTAGGGTCGAGGTGTGTTCGAGGGCTACGGGGTGGAGCTGGCGGTGGCGCAAGTGCCGTCGCCGGACGAGCCCTGCCCGTGGGCGGAGCAGCGCGGGACCCGGGCGTTCCGGCTGACCGACGTGCTGCAGGTCGGCACCTGGTCGACGGCCACGAAGGTCCACGAACTGGGCCGCGTACAGCAGTTGGAGTCCATGCTGGCCGCCTACCGGTCGACCCTGGTCGCCGAGCTGGCGGGGGACCGCGCCGACTTCCTCGACACCGCGGCCGAGCGGGGCGGTGAGCGGCCCGCGTCGTGGTCGGAGGGCGGTCTGGCCGGGACCGGGGAGTTCTTCGTCGACGAGCTCGCCCAGGTGCTGCGCTGCTCGGTGACCGAGGCCTCCGTCCGCGCCGAGCTGGCGCTGCTGCTGACCCGGCACCTGCAGGCCACCTGGGCTGCGCTGGCCGAGGGGCGCATCGACTGGCCGCGGGCACGGGCGATCGCCGCGGAGCTGTCCGAGCCGGTGCGCCGTGGCGACCGTGCGGCCGTGGTGGCGGCGGTCGAGGCGCTGGTGCTGCCGCGGGCGATGGACCTCGGCGTGCAGGCGCTGCGCACCGCGGTCCGCCGCGAGCTCGTGCGGCTGGACGAGGGGGCGGCCGAGCGCCGCCGCCGGAACGCCCACCGAGGCGCCGACGTGCGGGTGCGCCCGGTCGGTGACGGGATGTCGGAGCTGGTCACCCTGCTGCCGCACGAGCAGGCGGTCGCCGTGCGGGACGCCGCGGACGCCTCCGCCCGGATGGCCAAGGAGGCCGGCGACCCTCGTCCGATCGGGATGATCCGCGCCGAGGTGCTCACCGACCTCGTGCTGCGCCCCTGGGACGACTCCCGCCCGCCGGTCACCGCCCACCTGACCGTGCATGCCCCTCTGAGCGCGCTCGAGGGCCGCCCCGGCGGCGAACCGGCGGAGGTCGATGGTCAGCCGATCACGGCCTCCCACCTGCGCGAGCTCCTCGAACGCCTCGACGGCCTGTGCCCCGGCGGGCTGCAGGCACCTGCCGGCGGCAGCCTCGACGTCGCCCTGACCGACCCCGTCAGCGGTCGGCTGCGCGCGGTGGTGCCCATGAGAGAGCTCCGCCGCCTCGCGCGACGCGGCTGCGCCGACCACCCCTCGGGCGGGTGCGCGTGCCCGGTGCTGGACCGGCCGGTCGTCACCGACGACTACCGGCCCCGCCGTGCCCAGCACCGGTTCGTCACCACCCGCGACCGCACCTGCCGCATGCCCGGCTGCAGTGTCCGGGCCGGGCACGCCGACCTCGACCACGTCCTGCCCCATCCCGAGGGCGCCACCGACTGCACCAACCTGTGCTGTCTGTGCCGCCGGCACCACCGCGTGAAGACCCACGCCCGCGGCTGGCGCTTCGCGATGGACCCCGACGGTGTCCTCACCGTCACCACGCCCACGGGCACCACCCGGGTCACGAGACCACCGGGCCTCCGCGAGCCGTCGATGGAGCCCCCGCCGTTCTGACCCGCGCGGAGCGACGTCAGCCGTGGGTGCGGGAACCGCGGGCACGCTGCAGGATCGGGCTGCCGATCCACAGCCAGCCGAGCAGTGCCGCGACGACGCCGCCGGTGACCAGCGCCTGGGGGAGGGCGAAGAGGACGTCGACCACCAGCACCACGGCGGCGACGAGCGCGATCGCGAGTACGCACAGGCCCAGGAAGGCGTGCCGGTTGCTCCGCCGCAGCAGGTCCTCCTTGTCGTGCTGCCGGAACAGCGCGCGGTGCTGGGCGGCCGGCGCGATCAGCAGGGCGGTGGCGGTGACCGCGGCGACGAGGGTCACGAAGTAGACGTCTCGCTGGAAGTCGGTGGCCCGCTCCGTCGCCTGCTGGAACGGCACCACCAGCAGGAACGCGAAGAGGAACTGCACGCCCGGCAGCGCGATCCGTAGTTCGTTGAGCAGTTCCATGAGCTCCCGGTCGATCCGCTCGGCGTGGGACTCGTCCCGGCCGTCGGCGCCGCGCCGGTCCTCCCCGGCGCTCCGGTCCCGGACCGCCGGATCCGGTCGTCCACCCCGTCCTGCCCGCTGGGCAGAGCCCGTCGTCGCCATGTCCGTGGTGCTCCCTCCGGATCCCGGCCACCCCCGGGGCCCCGCGACCCCGGCCGTTCCCGAGCCGTATACCCGGCGGCCACCCGGTGATCACCCGCGGCTCACCCGTGGGCGGGTAGGAGGCGTGTCATGTCGATGTGGGAGCCGATGACGCCGGGCCGCCACCACCCGGACGACGAGATCGCCGCCGCCGACCCCGGTGCCGGGGCGCCGCCGCCGGCCGAGGGCTTCGGCGTCGGCGGCGAGGAGCCCGACCGGCCCGAGCAGACCGACGCGTCCCCGCCCGGGAGCGACGGCCTGGCCGGTGCCGACGGGCCGGACACCGTCTTCCGCACGCCGGACCCCGCCGACGTCCGGCGCGAGCCCGGCGGATGAGGACGGGCTAGATCAGCGGGCTGGGCGCCGACGCGGGACCCTCGTCCGGCTGGACGGCCTCGCGCAGGTCGTGGGCGGCGCGCACCCGGGCCGCGGGATAGACGTCGACGGCACCGTCGGCGCCCTCGAGGTAGCACCAGCCGTCGACGAACAGCACGTGGCAGTCCTCGTACACCTCGCGCGCCGTCGGGAGGCCGCCGGGCTCGGCGATCTCGATGCGGCCGGCTCGCTGCCACTGCCCGGGCCTGATCCTGCGGAAGTCCATGGGCGTCACCGTGGCACCGGCGGCCCGTCCCCGGCCAGTCCACGGCGTCGCGGCCCGCCGGGCGTCTCGTACCGTCGCGGGCGTGGACCTGACCGTGCTGCCGCAGCGGACCGCCGACGAGCTCGACGCCATGCGCGCCGCCGGGCGCGTGGTGGCGCAGACGCTGGCGGCGGTCCGCGCGGCGGCGGTGCCGGGCGTGAAGCTGCGCGAGCTCGACGACCTCGCGAAGACCACGATGTACGAGGCCGGGGCGACGTCGTCGTTCCTCGGCTACAAGCCGTCGTGGGCGCCGACGGCCTACAACGGCGTCCTGTGCCTGTCGCCCAACGAGGTCGTCGTGCACGGCCGGCCGAGCGGCCAGCGGCTCAAGGACGGCGACCTGCTCAGCGTCGACTGCGGCGCGGTCGTCGACGGGTGGAACGGTGACGCGGCGATCTCGGTGCTGGTGGGGGAGCGCACCTCCGACGCGGACGCCCGACTGGTCACGGCCACCGAGGAGGCCCTCGCCGCGGGCATCGCCGCCGCGGTGCCGGGCGCGACCCTGCTCGACGTCGCCCGCGCGGTCGACGCCGTCGCCCGCCGGTACGGCTACGCGCACCTGCCCGACCACGGCGGGCACGGCATCGGCCGGTCGATGCACGAGCCGCCGTTCGTGCCCAACCAGCCGCTCGCCGGGTTGGACCGCGTGCGCCTGCACGCCGGCAGCACCCTCGCCATCGAGCCGATGCTGCTGGCCGGCGGCGAGCGCTACCGGCACAAGAAGGACGGCTGGGCGGTGGTCACCGCCGACGGACGCCGCGCCGCGCACGTGGAGCACACCGTGGCGGTCACCGACGACGGCCCGGTCGTCCTCACCACCGCCTGAGCCGCGGCCCGAGCCGCCGCTCCGGGTCCTGTCTTCTCCACCGGGGGCCCGGACGCGCGCCGGCCGCCGTCCGCGGGTGCGGACGGCGGCCGGCGCGGTGCGGATCAGCCGTGGGTCAGCCGAGACCCAGCGCGGTGGTCGCCCGGTCGACGAGGTCGAAGTGGCCGACCGCCCAGAACGCCACCCCCGCGGCCGCGAGCCCGCCCACGGTGACGGCCAGCGAGCTGGCCGGGTGCTGCTTGGCGTGCCGCCACGCGGAGACCGCCTTGCGGCGGAAGGAGGCGAACAGCCGTCGCGCCCAGTCGAACTCCGTGGACCACACCCACAGACCCACGAGGACCGGCGGGATGGTGAGCGGTCCGGGGAGCACCGTGAGGGCGACGCCCAGCATCACGAACAGCAGGCCGACGACGAAGACGCCGATCCGGTACGCCACGTGCAGTGGCGGGTTCTGCCGGACGCGGTCGCGCCACGACCCGGGCGCCACCGGCCGTGGCTTGCCGAGGCCGTCGGTGCAGTGGGCGCAGCGGGTGGCGCCGCGGCCCCCGCCGGTCGTGCCGGGGTGCTGGTCGCTCACCGTGTTGCCGGTGAACGTGGTGGTGCGGGCCTCGGTGCGGGCCACGGATCTCCCCCTGGAGTTCGGAACGGACGGCGGGCCGGTGGCCCGGGACGGTCAGCGGCGGGCGACGCCCTTGATGACCTCGCTGGCGCGCTGCTGCTCACCGGCGTACGAGCTGACGACGACGAGCGCGCCGGTGAGGGCCGGGATGACCCACTGCAGCGAGTCGAGCTGCTCCTGCGCGGCGGCGATCTCGGCCTTGGTGCGCTTGGTGGGCTTGGTGCCCGACCGCGACGACGGGTTGGCGGCACCGCTGCCGGTGCCGTTCACGACCTGGCCGAGCGAGCGGCTGTAGGCGGTGACGCCGAGCGCGGCGGCGGTGAGCAGCGTCTTGAGCGCGGACATGCCCGCCACGCCCTCCTGCTGGCCGATGCGGCCGCGGTTGCCGATGAGCTGGCCGACGCTGCCCACGAGGTGGGCGCCGATCGCCACGGCGTTGACCGGCGTCCACCGGTTCCAGCCGACGTTGGCGACCTTGCCGGTGTCCTTGCCGGCCTCGCCGGCGGCGGGGTTCAGGGCGACGGCGTTGGCGAGCGTGCCGCCGAACCAGGCGGACAGGCCGAGGTCGTGCAGGGAGCGGGACACGGTGTTGCGGGCCATCGGGACTCTCCTGGAGGAAGTGGACGGGAGCCCGGCACCTACCCGCTCAACCCGTGGCCATGCCCGGTGGCGACTAGTGGATCGCGCGCAACGGGCCCCGGTCAGCGGGCGTAGCGCACCGCTGCCCGGGCCCGGGCCTTGTCCGCCTCGACCGCGCGGTCCTTCGGCGGCGCCGTGGTGACCAGGGCGTCGAGCAGGCGGGCGGAGGCGGCGGCGACCTCGGCGACGGCGCGGTCGAAGGTCTCGGCGTTGGCCCGGGACGGGTGTGTCGTCCCGCTGATCTTGCGGACGTACTGCAGCGCCGCGGCCTGGACCTCGTCCTGGGTCGCCGGCGGCTCGAAGTTCGACAACGGGCGGATGTTGCGGCACATGCGCGGCAGCGTAGGACCGCGGACCGACGGTGGGGCCCCGTCCGCGACGGGGCCCCACCGTGCGGTCAGAAGCCGGCGCGGTCGACCCTGCGGTGGTAGCGCGTGCCGAGCTTCCCGCCGAGCAGGGCGCCGACCAGCGTGGCCACCAGGATCGCGCCCAGCGTGATGAGCCCGGCGGTGGTCGCGGTGCCCTCGTCGACCGGGATGCGCGGCAGGTCCAGCTGCCGCAGGACGTTGTACTGCGCACCGAGCACGATGCCGGCGGCGGCCAGCAGGACGACGACGAGCAGCCCGACCAGCCACACGGCCAGCCCCTGCCGGATGCCGTCGAAGCGCGCCATCCGGCCGGCCACGTAGCCGCCGGCGAGGTAGGCGAGGAACAGCACGACGAGGACCGCGACCGCGCCGCCGAGCCCGATGCCGGCGGCCTGGTCGGCGGCCTCGTCGACGGTGTCGACGCCCTGGGCCAGGCCGAGCCCGATCCCGGCCGCCGAGACCAGCGCGACCAGGACGACCGCGAGCCCGTTGGCCGACAGCCACCCGAAGAACGCCGCACCCCACTTGATCCCGCCGAAGCGGTCGCGCTGGGCGGCGACCGCGTCGCGGCCGGGGCCGCGGGTGGCGTGCGACCCCTCCGTCGTGACGGTCGTGTCGTCGCCGTGCCGGATGCTTCCACTGCTCGCCATGGGACCTCCTCGTCGCCGGAGTGCTGGTCGGGCGGGTACCCCGCCGACGCACGACCATGGGGGAGGTCACCCGGGAGGAGGACGCATGACGGTCCTGCTCGTCGACGCCGCCAACGTCGTGGGCGCGCGGCCGGACGGCTGGTGGCGGGACCGCGCCGGCGCCACCGGCCGGCTGCTGCACCGCCTGGCCGGAGGGCTCCGGGGCGAGGAGCTGCCCGACGTCGACGAGGTGGTGGTCGTGGTCGAGGGGGCGGCGCGCGAGGTGCCGGCCCCCGACGGCGTCCGGCTGGTGCGCGCCGCCGGCACCGGCGACGACGCGCTGGCCGCGGAGGCCGCCGACCTCGTCGCCGCCGGCCGGGCTGTGCTCGCGGTGACCGCCGACCGGGGCCTGCGCGCCCGGCTGCCCGCGGGGACCGGCGTGCGCGGGCCCGGCTGGCTGCTCGGCGTCCTCGATCGCATGGCGGGCAACCGACCGGGGTAGCCGGGGAGCGACCCCCGAGATCGAGGAGACCTCCCCGCATGCCGCAGACCGTGCTCATCACCGGTGCCTCCAGCGGCATCGGCCGCGCCACCGCCCGCCTCTTCGCCCAGCGGGGAGCGGCGCTCGTCCTGCTCGCGCGCGGCCGCGAGGCGCTGGAGGCGACCGCGGCCGAGGTCCGGGCGGAGGGCGCGGCCGACGTCGTCGTCTGCCCGGCCGACGTGCTCGACGAGGACGCACTGCGCACCGCCGTCGAGGGGACCGTCACGCGCTTCGGCAGCCTCGACGTCGTCGTCCACTCCGCGCAGGTCATCGCCTACGGGCGCATGGAGGACGTGCCCAGGGAGGTGTTCGAGCGGGTGGTCGACACCGCGCTGCACGGCACCGCCAACCTCGCCCGCGTCGTCCTGCCGCAGTTCCGCCGCCAGGGCGAGGGCCACCTGGTGATCGTGAGCTCGCTGCTGGCGTCGGTGGCCACGCCGCTGATGGGCAGCTACATCGCCGCGAAGTGGGGCCAGCTCGGCATGATCCGCGTGCTGCAGCAGGAGACGCGCGACGTCCCGGGCATCCACGTGTCGGCCGTGGCGCCGGGCGGCGTGAACACCCCGATCTACTCGCAGGCCGGCAGCTACATCGGGCTCAAGGGCCGCCCGCCGATCCCGATCTACGCGCCGGAGCGGGTCGCCCGCTCGGTCGTGGCGCGCCTGGACAAGCCGCGGCGGCTCGTCCAGTCCGGCTTCGCCAACCCCGTCGTCATCCTCGGCTTCCGGCTGTTCCCCGCCGTCTACGACGCCCTGGTCGGGCCGCTGCTGCGGGTGTTCGCCCTCGCCGACGACCAGAAGACGCCGCCGACCGAGGGCAACGTCTTCGAGTCGCGGCCGGCCGGCAACGCCGAGGAGGGCCGCTGGCACGGCATCCCCTGAGTCGGCGGTGTGAACGGCCCGTTGCCTCGGGCGCGGGCCGTTGACCAGGTACGCGACGCGGGACCAGGCTGGCCCTCCCCGCCGTCGGCGGGCCGACCGCGGGAGCCCGCATGACCGCCGATCCCACCGCCGATCGCACCGCCCGATCCGGGCCGACACGGCAGGGGGTGGAGGCCGAACGGGTGGAGGCCGGCTACCTCGAGAAGCGCCGGCTGCGGACCGGGACGGCCGGCTGGCTGCTGCTGGCCGGCCTCGGCGTCTCGGCGGTCATCTCCGGTGACTACGCCGGGTGGAACTTCGGCCTGGCCGAGGGTGGCTTCGGCGGCCTGCTGATCGCCACCGTGCTCATGGCGGTCATGTACACCGCGATGGTCTTCGGACTCGCCGAGCTCGGCTCCGCGCTGCCGACCGCGGGCGGCGGCTACACCTTCGCCCGGCGCGCGCTGGGCCCGTGGGGCGGTTACGCCACCGGCGTCGCGGTGCTCATCGAGTACGCCATCGCGCCGGCCGCCATCGCCACGTTCATCGGCGCCTACGTGGAGTCCCTCGGGCTGTTCGGCATCACCGACGGCTGGTGGGTCTACCTCGCGGTCTACGCGCTGTTCATCGGCATCCACCTGATGGGGGTCGGCGAGGCGCTCAAGGCGATGTTCGCCGTCACCGTCGTCGCCCTCGCCGGGCTCGTGGTCTTCCTCGTCGGCGCCATCCCGGAGTTCGACGCCGGCAACCTGCTCGACATCGCGCCCACCGACGCCGCCGGCGCCTCGTCCTTCCTGCCCTACGGGCTCCTCGGGGTCTGGGCGGCGTTCCCCTTCGCGATCTGGTTCTTCCTCGCCGTGGAGAGCGTGCCGCTGGCCGCCGAGGAGGCCCGCGACCCGGCCCGGTCGATGCCGCGCGGGATCGTCGCGGCCATGGGCGTGCTCGTCGTCCTGGCCGTCCTCATGCTCGTGTTCACCCCCGGCGCGGCCGGGTCGGCGGCCATCGCGGAGTCGGGCAACCCGCCCGTGGACGCGCTGGCCGGGGCCGGTGCCTCCGAGGGCCTGACCCGGGTGGTCAACTACGCCGGCCTGTTCGGGCTGGTGGCCAGCTTCTTCTCGATCATCTACGCGTACTCGCGGCAGACCTTCGCGCTCTCCCGCGCCGGCTACCTGCCGCGCGCCCTGTCGGTGACCAACGCCCGCAAGGCGCCGGCGCTGGCGCTGCTCGTGCCCGGCGCGATCGGCTTCGCCCTCTCGCTCACCGGCCAGGGCGCGATGCTGCTCAACATGGCCGTCTTCGGGGCGACGGTGTCCTACGTCCTGATGATGGTCAGCCACGTCGTGCTGCGCCGCCGCGAGCCGGACCTGCCGCGCCCGTACCGGACGCCGGGCGGGACCGCGACCACCGGGGTCGCCCTGGTGCTCGCCGCCGCCGCGGTCGTGGCCACCTTCCTCGTCGACCGGACCGCCGCGCTGTGGACGCTGGCCGCGTACGTCGTCTTCCTGGCCTGGTTCGCCCTCTACAGCCGCCACCACCTGGTGGCCTCCGCGCCGGAGGAGGAGTTCGAGCTGCTGGCCGCCGCCGAGGACGACGTCCGCTGAGCAGGCGCACGATGCTCGGGGCAGGTCGGAGAGGAGCGCCCGTGGCCGAGCAGGAGTTCGACACCGAGTACGAGGTCGAGGGTCTGACCGCGGACGTCGAGATCCTCGTCGACGTCTGGGGCGTGCCGCACGTCTACGCCGGCTCGCGCGACGACGTCCACCTCGCGCAGGGGTTCAACGCCGCCCGTGACCGGCTCTGGCAGATCGACCTGTGGCGGCGCCGGGGCAACGGGCTGCTCAGCGAGGTCCTCGGCGAGGCCTTCGTCGAGCAGGACCGGGCCAACCGGCTGCTCCGCTACCGCGGCGACATGCGCGCCGAGTGGCTGGCCTACGGCACCGCGACGCGGGCAGTGGTCACCGCCTTCACCCGCGGGGTGAACGCCTACGTGCGCTGGGTGCTCGCCCACCCCGAGCACCTGCCGCCGGAGTTCGGCGTGCACGGCTACCTCCCGGCGGAGTGGGACCCGGTGGACGTCGTCCGGTTCCGCACCCACGGCCTCTTCTCCAACGTCGAGCAGGAGCTGGCCCGGGCGCTGACCCTGCGTGACGCCGGCCCGGAGGTGGAGGAGGTCCGGCACGCCCGGGAGCCCGCCGAACCGCTCCTGCTCCCGGACGGCACCGACCTCGCGCTGCTCGCCGACGAGGTGCTGCGGGTCTACCGCCTGGCGTTCTCTCCGGTGGACCTCAGCGGCGTGCCGGCGCCGGGGGAGTGGCGCGGGGAACTGGCCGGCAGCAACAACTGGGTGGTGTCCGGCTCCCGGACGGCGACCGGCCGGCCGCTGCTGGCCAACGACCCGCACCGTGCGGTCGGGCTGCCCTCGTTGCGCTACCTCGCCCACCTGGACGCCCCGGGCACGAGCGTCATCGGGGCGGGCGAGCCGGGACTGCCGGGCATCTCCATCGGCCACAACGGCACGGTCGCGTTCGGGCTGACGATCTGGCCGGCCGACTCCGAGGACCTCTACGTCTACGAGCTCGACCCCGAGGACCCGGGCCGGTACCGCTACGGCGACGGGTGGGAGGCGTTCACCCGTGAGACCGACCGCATCGCCGTCGCCGGCTCCGACCCGGTCGACGTCGAGCTCCCGTACACGCGGCACGGGCCGGTCGTGCACACCGACCCGGAGCGTGGCTTCGCCGTCGCGGTGCGGGCGGTGTGGCTGCAGCCCGGGATGGCGCCCTACCTTGCCAGCCTCGAGTACCAGACGGCGGCCGACGCGGACGGCTTCGTCGAGGCGCTGTCGCGCTGGGGCGCGCCGGGGGTCAACCAGGTCTACGCCACCGTCGACGGCGACATCGGCTGGCAGGCGAGTGCGCTCGTGCCGCGGCGGGTCGGCTGGGACGGATCGCTCCCGGTGCCGGGCGACGGCCGCTACGAGTGGGACGGTTTCGCGCTGGCCGAGGAGCTGCCCGGCGTCCGTAACCCCGAGGCCGGCTGGTTCGCCACCGCCAACCAGGAGAACCTCCCCGCCGACCACGACCCGGGGCTGCCGATCACCCACGACTGGTACTCCCCGGCGCGCTACGAGCGGCTCGCGGAGTGGCTGGCCCGCGACGACGCGGTCAGCGTCGAGGCCAGCTGGCGCATGCAGTGGGACGCGGTCAGCGTGCACGCCCTGCGGGTCTGCGCCGCCCTGGCGCCGGTCGACGGTGGGGAGGTGCGTGACCGCGACGTGCTCGAGCGGCTGCGCGCGTGGGACGGCGAGGAGTCGGTCGACTCGTTCGAGGCACTGGTGTTCGAGGTGTGGCTGCGCCGGCACCTGCGGCCGTGGCTGCTCGAGGAGCTGCTCGACCGGGAAGGCGTCGACGACCGCGCGACCGCGCGGCGGGCGGTGCTGCGGGACGAGTCCATGGACTCCGACCTCCGTGGCGACCTGCGCATGCTCGCTGCGTACCGGGACGACGGTGACCGGCTCACCGCGGGCGTCGACGGGACCCTGCGCGGGGCACTCGAGGAGATCGAGGGGCTGCTGGGCCCCGACCGTTCGGGATGGTCGTGGGGCCGGGTGCACCACACCCGGCTGGTGAACACCGCCCTCGTCGGTGCCGAGGGTCTGCCCGTCGAGTGGGGAGAGGTGGGGCCGGTGCCGCGTGCCGGCAGCGGTGACACGGTCGGGATGACCGGCTACGGTCCGGACTTCCGGCAGACGATGGGCTCGACCTTCCGCATGGTGCTGGACGTGGGGGAGTGGGACAGCAGCCGGGTGGTCAACTCGCCCGGGCAGTCCGGCGACCCGCGCTCACCGCACCACCACGACCTGTTCGAGCCGTGGGCGGCAGGCGGGGGCTTCCCGCTCCTCTACAGCCGGGAGGCGGTGGAGGCCCACGTCGGTGCCCGGATCCGTCTGCGCGCACCACGGGAGGACGCACCATGACCGTCCGCCGCACGACGCTCGGGGGGCACACCTACGAGTTCCCCACCCTGGTCGAGCTGATGGCGAGGGCGACGCCGCTGCGCTCCGGTGACGTCCTGGCCGGCTGTGCCGCGGAGTCCGCCGCCGAGCGGGTCGCCGCGCAGACCCTGCTGGCCGACCTGCCGCTGGCCACCTTCCTCGACGAGCAGGTCGTCGGCTACGACGAGGACGACGTCACCCGGCTGGTCCTCGACACCCACGACGCCGCGGCGTTCGCGCCGGTCGCCGGGCTGACGGTGGGGGAGTTCCGCGACCGGCTGCTCGCGTGGGCGGCCGGCGGCGACGAGGCGTCGATCAGCGCGCTGGCGCCGGGGCTGACGCCGGAGATGGTCGCGGCGACGTCGAAGCTCATGCGCAACGCCGACCTGGTCGCCGTCGGCCGCCGGACGCGGGTGGTCACCGGGTTGCGGAGCACGATCGGGCTGCCCGGCACGCTGGCCTCCCGGCTGCAGCCCAACCACCCCACCGACGACCCGGTCGGCGTCACCGCCTCGATCCTCGACGGCCTGCTGCACGGGTCCGGCGACGCCGTCATCGGCATCAACCCGGCCACCGACTCACCGGCCCGCACGGTCGCGCTGCTGGAACTCGTCGACGCCGTCATCGGCCGGTACGGGATCCCGACGCAGTCGTGCGTGCTGGCCCACGTGACCACGACCCTGCGCGCCATGGAGCAGGGCGCCCCGGTGGACCTGGTCTTCCAGTCGGTGGCCGGCACCCAGGAGGCCAACCGCGGCTTCGGCGTCACCCTCGACCTGCTCGCCGAGGCCCGCGCGGGGGCCCTGGCGCTGGGCCGCGGCACCGTGGGGGAGGACGTCACGTACTTCGAGACCGGGCAGGGGTCGGCGCTGTCGGCCGGCGCGCACCTCGGCGTCGGTGGCCGGCCGGTGGACCAGCAGACGCTCGAGGCGCGCGCCTACGGGGTGGCCCGGCAGTTCCGGCCGCTGCTGGTCAACACCGTCGTCGGTTTCATCGGCCCCGAGTACCTCTACGACGGCAAGCAGGTGCTGCGCGCCGGGCTCGAGGACCACTTCTGCGGCAAGCTGCTCGGCCTGCCCATGGGCGTGGACGTCTGCTACACGAACCACGCCGAGGTCGACGGCGACGACACCGACTCGCTGATGCTGCTGCTCGGCGCGGCCGGGTGCTCGTTCGTCATCGCCGTCCCGGGCTCGGACGACGTGATGCTGCACTACCAGTCGCTGTCGTTCTCCGACGTCCTCACCACCCGCTCGGTGCTCGGCCTGCGGCCGGCGCCGGAGTTCGAGGCGTGGCTGGCCCGGATGGACCTGCTCGGCGACGACGGCCGGGTGCGCGAGCTCGCCCCCGACGCGCCGGCCGCCCGGGCCCTGCTCGCGGCGGCCCGGTCGTGACCGCCCCGGACGAGGCGGCGGAGATGGCCATTCCTGCCGCCGGGGACGACCCGTGGGCGGTGCTCCGGTCGGCCACGCGGGCGCGGGTGGCACTCGGCCGGGCCGGCGACGCACTGCCCACGGCCCGCGAGCTGGAGTTCCGCGCCGCGCACGCCGCCGCGCGCGACGCCGTCCACTCGCCCCTGGACGTCGACCGGCTGCGCGCCGACCTCGACGGCGAGGTCCTGGTCGTCGCCTCCGCCGCGCCCGACCGGGCCACCTACCTGCAGCGACCCGACCTCGGCCGGCAGCTCGCCGAGGGGACGACGCTGCCGGCGACCGGCGCCGACCTCGCGGTCGTGCTCGCCGACGGGCTCTCGCCGCGGGCGGTGCGCGAGCACGGCCCGGGGCTCGCCGCCGCGCTGATCGAGCGGCTGCCCGGCTGGTCGGTGGCGCCGCTGGTCGTCGCCACGCAGGCGCGGGTGGCGCTCGGCGACGCCGTCGGCGCGGCGCTCGGCGTGCGCGCGGTGGTGGTGCTCATCGGCGAGCGGCCGGGGCTGTCCTCGGCGGACTCCCTCGGCGCCTACCTCACCTGGGACCCGCGGCCGGGGCGGGTGGACTCCGAGCGCAACTGCGTCTCCAACGTCCGCCCGCCGCACGGGCTGTCCTACGCGCAGGCCGCCGACACCGTGGCCGCGCTGCTCTCCGGCGCCCGCGAGCTCGGCGCCTCGGGCGTGGCCCTGAAGGACGAGGGACCGGCGCTCCCGTCCGGCTGAGCGGGAGCGCCGGGACGCCTCAGGCGAGGAACCGCTCCATGAGCGGCTGGTCGGTCGGCGCGTTCCAGAACTCGGCGAGCTTCCCGTCGCCGTCGAAGCGGACGACCTGGGCGACCAGGGTGTCGAGGTGCCGGTCCCCGCGGTGGGCGGTGAACCGGACCAGGGCCGTGCCGTGCTCGTCGTCGGCGCACATCAGCACGGGATCGGCCCGGAAGCTGTTCTCCGTGAGCTCCATGAGCAGGCCGAACATGCCGAAGACGGCCTGCGGGCCCTCGTAGTCCCCCGAGAGCGGGGTGCTGCCCGGCTCGTGCCAGCGGATGTCCGCGCGCCACTGCTCGGTCAGCGCGGCCAGGTCCGACTTGGCGAAGGCCTCGTAGCCCTCCCGCATGCGGGCGAGGTTGGGGTGCTCGGACACGGTGCTCTCCCTCCCGAGGACGGATCCCCCGTGGACGGCGCGAGCAGTGTCGACCCGGCGTCCGCGGCGGGGGAGGGGTCCGTGCGCGGCCCGGTGTGGCGGTCGCCGAGTGTCCGCGCGGGGGGATGGTCCGTCAGCGGCGACGGCGCAGCCGCGGACGCGGCCACCGGCGGCCGGGCACCCCGACCGGTCCGGGCGGCTCGTCCCCGGCTCCGGGTCCCGGGACGGCGGCCGCCGCGGCGTGCCGCTCGTGCAGCCGGGCGCGGACGTCCTCGGGCGTGTACGCGCGGCGCTGCCGCTCGCCGCGGACCAGCACCGCGCCGGTGGCCGCGACGCCGGCCAGCCCGGCCAGGCCGAGCAGCTTCCAGATCCGCTTGGGTGCGCGCACGGTCGCCTACCGTAGCCGGGTGACGCCGCCGCGGACCCTGTCGCTGGACGAGGCGGTCGAGCTGACCCGCACCGGTGACGTCTGGGTGTTCCGCGGGGCCTCGCTCGCCGACCGCGCGATCCGGGCGGTGACCAACGCGCCGGTGAACCACGTGGGCATGGCCGTCGTCCTCGAGGACCTCCCGCCGCTGCTCTGGCACGCCGAGCTGGGCCGCTCGCTGCCCGACGCCTGGACCGGCGTGCACCAGCGCGGCGTGCAGCTGCACGACCTGCGCGACGCCGTCGTCACCTGGCGGCAGCGCCACGGGCAGCGCGCGTGGCTGCGCCAGCTGGTCGGCCCGGCCGACGACGGCGGGGTGACGCCTGGGATGGAGGACGCCGTCCTGCGCACGGTCGCCCGGTTCGACGGCCGGCCCTTCCCGACCACCCGCGGCCTGGTGGGCGGCTGGCTCACCGGCCGGCTGCGCCGCGGCACCGCGGCCGAGACGGTGTTCTGCGCGGAGCTGGTCGCGGCCACCTACACCGCGATGGGCCTGCTGCCCGCCGACCGGCCGCGCAACTGGTACGACCCGGGCAGCTTCTGGTCCGGCGACGACCTGCGGCTGCTGCAGGGCGCCACGCTCGGCCCGGAGGTCCCGGTCGACGTCCCCGCGGCCTGACGCGGCGGGCCGGGAACCGTCGTACCCCGGCGGTAGACAGGGACCAGCAGCACGGGGGTCCGCCCAGGAGGCTCGTCATGGTCACCACCGCGATCGACCGCACTCCCGCCGTCGCACACCGCCCGCTGACCGGCCTGGCGAGGGACCTCCTCGCCGTCGCGTGGGAGCCGGGCGCCGCCCCGCCCCGCGAGGTCCGCGTCCGCCCGGAGCTGGCCGACCGCCTGTGCGCGCAGCTCGGCTGGGACCGGACCGCGCACCCCCTGCTCGGGGACCCGGCCGGGGTGCCGCTGGTCGTCGACCCGCAGCTGCCGCGCAGCCCCGGCTTCGAGGTGCGCCGGGTCCCGCCGTTCGCGCGGGCCGCACGGGGCCACCCGCTGACCACGGCCGCCTGAACTCCCCCCGCGCGGCGGAGCGGGTCCCCCCGCGCGGGGGAGCTGCCCGGGCGCCCGCGCTCCCAGGCTGGACGGCGTCCGCCCGGGAGCCGCCCGGGCAGCACCACCGGAGGTCCCCGTGGCCGTTCCCGTGTCCCCGCCCCTGCCGCCAGCCACCGCCCCGGTGCCCCGGGCCCGGCTGCCGCGTCCGGTCCTCTGGACCGCCGCGGCCTGGAGCGCCCTGCACCTCGTGCTCGCCGCGTGGTGGCTCCTCGACCCGGGGAGCCGCCCGGGGCTGGAGGGCGGCGACGAGAACGGCGGCTCGGGACTGCTGACCGTGCTGCCGTCGACGACCACCGCCTGGGTGGTGCTCGCCCTCGCCGGGTGCGGTCTGGCCGCCGCGGCGGCGGCCGCGCTGCACCGGCCCGGGACCGGCGCGGCCGTCGCCTTCGCGGTGGCCGGCGGCCTGGGTGTCCTGGCCGCCGACACGCGGGCGCTGGTGCTGCTCGGCTACCTCACCGCGATCGTCGCGCCCGCCACCTTCCTGGTCGTGTTCACGATCGGCGCGCTGCGCAGCCGCCGGGCGCGGCCGTGGCTGGGCGCCGTCGTCCTGGTCGTGGCCGCCGGGCTGGTCAGTGGCGTGCTGCGGCCCGGCACGATCGCCCGCCTCGCCGGGGAGCTGGGCGGGCCGCTGGCCAGGGAGCTGCCGTCCCGCGGGCACCTGGCGCTGCTGATCGGCGGCGCCGTGCTGTTCGCCGTCCTCGGGGTCCTCGCCCGCCGTGCCGCCGTCGGGGCGTGTGCCGCCTGCGGCCGTCCCGGTCCCGCCTGGACCCGCCCGGAGGCCGCCGCCCGGTGGGGACGGGTGGCCACGCTGGTGGCCGCCGCCGGCCCGCTGCCCTACGGGCTGCTGCGGATGACCTGGCTGACGCCGTGGCCGGTGGGGCTGCCCGACGCGTCGGACCCCGCGCTGCGGCTGTTCGGGCTGGCGCTGGGCGTCGCGGCGCTGGGCGGGGCCGTGCTGACGATCGGGCTGGTCCGGCCGTGGGGCGAGGTCTGGCCGTCCTGGGTGCCGGTCCTGCGCGGCCGGCCCGTGCCGGTGCGGGTGCCCGTGGTCGCCGGCGGGCTGGTGGCCGTCGTCCTGCTCGCGGCCAGCCCCGGGATGATCGGCATGGGCATCGCCGGGCTGGCCTCGGGGGACCCGTTCGAGGCGGCGTTCCTGCTGGTCTTCCCGACCCTGCCGTGGGGTCTCGCGCTGGCCGCCGCGGTGACCGCCTACGCGCTGCGCCGCCGGGGCGCGTGCACCGCGTGCGGGCAGGGACAGCCGCCGCTCGCCGTCCGCCGGTGATCGCCGCCCGCTCGTGACCGCCCTGGCCTGCCAGGATGGCGCCGTGGTGCCGACCGCCCCGTCACCCGCGCTGCGGCGGGAGCTGCACCGGTGGGTGTACCTGCTCCTGGGCGGGGCGTTCGCGCTCGCGGTCGGCGTCGTCCTGGCCCTGCCGGTCGAGGTCCTCCTCACCTCCGGCCTGCCGCCGGTCGTGGCGGCTCCGCTCGCCCTCCTCGTGGTGGCCGCACCGCCGGCCGCCGTCGGCGCCCTCGCCGAGAGCCGGTCGATCGAGGGCGCGGCGGTCGCGGCGCTGCTCACCGGCCGCGCGGAGGAGCGGGTCGGCCCGTCGACGACGGCGGGGCAGCGGGCGCGCACCGCATCGCTGCTCGTGCTGCACGTGCTGGCCGGGGGAGTGGCCGGCGGCCTGCTCGTCGTCGGGCTGCCCACGGCGGTGCTGCTGGCCGCGACGCCCGACGCGGGCGGCCTGTTCGGCGGGGTCCGCGTCCCCGGGGGCTGGGGCGTGCGGCTGGTCCTGGCCACCGTCCTCGCCGTCGCCGTGCTCGGCGGCGGTCACCTGCTCGGCCGCGGGCTCGCCGTCCTCGCACCCCGGCTGCTGGCCGGGTCCGCGGCCGAGCGGCTGGCCGCGGCCGAGGCGTCGGTCTCGCTGCTCGCCGGGCGGGACCGGGTGGCCCGCGAGCTGCACGACAGCGTCGGCCACTCGCTGAGCCTGGTCACCGTCCAGGCCGGGGCCGCCCGCCGGCTCCTGACCCGCGACCCCGCGGCGGCGGAGACGGCGATGCGCGCCACCGAGGACGCCGCCCGCCGCGCGCTGGTCGACCTCGACCACGTGCTGGGGCTGCTGCACGAGGAGTCCGGCGCCCCGGCCGGCACCGGCCCGGTGCCCGACCTGCGGGACCTCGACGCGCTCGTCGGCACCGCCCGCGACGCCGGTGCCCGGGTGGAGGTCTCGGTGACCGGGCGGGTCGACGCGCTGCCGGCGGTGGTGTCGCGGGAGGCCTACCGCATCGTGCAGGAGGGCCTGACCAACGCGCTCCGGCACGCACCCGGCGCGGAGTGCCGGCTGGAGGTGGAGGCCGCCGGCGACCTGCGGATCCGGCTGGCCAACGAGCTCCCCGGCACGGTGCCCGGGGCCTCGGGCGGCGGCCGCGGCCTGCGGGGCCTGCGGGAGCGGGCGCGGGACCTGCGCGGGGTGGTGGACGCCGGGCCCGGGGACGACGGCCGGTGGGTGCTGGCGGTGCGCCTGCCGGTGCACGCCCGCGGGTCGCTGCGGTGACCGGGGTCGTCCGCGTCGCGCTGGTCGACGACGAGCCGCTGATCCGCAGCGGCCTGGCCGCGATCATCGGTGCCGAGCCGGACCTGGAGGTGGTCGGCCAGGCCGGTGACGGGTCGGAGGTGCTCGACCTGGTCGGGCGGACCGCACCGCACGTCGTCCTCATGGACGTCCGCATGCCGGGGGTCGACGGCATCGCGGCCACCCGGGCGCTGGTCCGCGCCGGGTCGGCGGCGCGCGTGCTGGTCCTGACCACGTTCGCCAACGACGACCACGTGTTCGACGCCCTCGCCGCCGGCGCCGACGGCTTCCTCCTCAAGCGCTCGACGCCGGAGGAGGTGCTGCACGGCATCCGCACCGTCGCCCGCGGGGAGTCGCTGCTGTTCCCCGACGCGGTCCGCGAGCTGGCCCGGCGGCACGTCGGCGCGGCCGGCCCGGCGGGGGGACCGGGGCTGGCGCGGCTGACCGCGCGGGAGGGCGAGGTGCTGCGGCTGATGGCCGACGGCCGCAGCAACGCCGAGATCGCCGCCGCGCTGGTGCTCGGGGTGGAGACGGTGCGCAGCCACGTCGCGGCGGTGCTGGCCAAGACCGGTGCGCGGGACCGGACGCAGGCCGTGGTGCTGGCCTACCGGTCCGGCTTCGTCAGGTAGCGGCGCCCACCGGGGCTGCCGCGCCGAGCCGGACGACGGTGTCGCCGGGCTGCGCCACCGCGTCGTCGTGGGTCACGCAGACCACCACCCGTCCGGCCAGCGCGGTGCGCAGGTCGCGCACCAGCGCGGCGGCGGTCGGCGGGTCCAGGTGCGCGGTCGGCTCGTCGAGCAGGACGACGTCGCGGTCGGCCAGCAGCGCGCGGGCCGCGGCCAGCCGGCGCCGCTCGCCGCCGGACAGCGCGGTGCCGCCGGCGCCGACGGGGGTGTCCAGGCCCTCGGGCAGGCCGGCCAGCAGCGGGCCGAGGCCGGCGGCGGAGAGCGCGGCGGCCATGCGCGCCTCGCCCTCGGCACCGGTCAGCCGGCCGCGTGGCGCGGCCAGCGCCAGGTTGGCGCGGATGGTCGAGGCGAACACGTGCGCGTCCTGCGGCAGCCAGGCGGTGCGGGAGCGGACCGCCTCGCCGGTCAGCCGCGCGGTGTCCACACCGCCGAGGGCGAAGCGGCCCGACCGCGGCCGCAGGGCGGCCAGGAGCACGGCGAGGAACGTCGACTTCCCGGCGCCGGAGGGGCCGCGCACCACCAGCCAGCCGCCGTCGGCGGTCGCCCGCGTGGTCAGGCCGCGCAGCACGTCCGGGCCGCCGGGCCAGCCGGCGGTCACGCCGGTGACGGCGAGGTCGCGGACGGCGTCCGGAGCGGGCAGCGGCTCGGCCGGGTCGGCGGGCACCGGGGCGGTGAGGACGGCGGCGAGGCGGGCGCGGGCGTCGGCCAGGGCGCCGCGGCGCTGCAGCGCGGACACCAGGCCGCCGAGCGGCTCGGCCAGCGCGAGCGGCGCCAGCCCCAGCACCGCGACCGCCGGGCCGCCGAGGCCCGTGGCGGCGCCGACCGCGGTGGCGGCGACGGCGGCCAGGCCCGTGCCGAGCACGACCAGGCCGGTGCCCAGCGCGCCGGCCCGGGCGCCGGTGGCGGCCACGGCGGAGCGGCGGTCGGCGACGCCGGCGAGCTCGGCGGCGGTGGCCGCGGCCAGGCCGTGGGCGCGCAGGTCGGCCGCGCCGTCGAGGGCCGTGGTGACGTCGCGCAGCGCGGCCACCCGCAGCGTGCCCTCGGTGCGGGCGGCGCCGGCGTCGGCCCGGCGGTGCGCGAGCAGCACCAGCGCGGCGGTGGCCGCGAGGACGAGCGCGGCGGTGCCCGCGGCCGCGGGGGAGACGAGCGCCAGCGCGGCCAGGGTGAGCGCCGGGACGGTGCCGGCGACCACCGCGGGCGGCACCACGCGCACCGAGAGGTCCTGCACCAGGCCGACGTCGCCCACCACGCGGGCCAGCGCGCTGCCCGGCGTGCGGTCGGCGGCCACGCCCTGCGCGGCCAGCGCCCGCCACACGCGCACCCGCAGGTCGGCGGCCATGCGCAGCGCGGCGTCGTGCGCGGCGAGCCGCTCGACCCAGCGCAGCGCGGCGCGGCCCAGGCCGAAGGCGCGCACGCCCACGATGGCGACCAGCAGCGTGAGGATCGGCGGCATCTCCGCGGCCCGGACGATCAGCCAGCCGGAGACGGCGGTCAGCGCCACGCCCGCGCCGGACGAGGCGGCGCCCGCCGCGAGTGCGCGGGCCAGTGCGCGCCGCGGCCAGCCGAGGCCCGTCGCCGTCGCGGCGGGGACCGAGGGGACGGCCGGGACCGCGGGATCGGCGGTCCCGTGGCCGTCGGCGGCCGCGGGCGGCGAGACCGCCGATCTCGCGGCGGGGACCGGTGCCGCCGCCGGCGAGGACAGCGTCACGGTGCGGTCGGCGAGGGCGGCCAGGGCCGGGTCGTGGGTGACCAGGAGGACCGTGACCGTGCCGCGCAGGGAGGCCAGGACGGCGGCGACGCGGGCGGCCGAGGCGTCGTCGAGGTGCGCGGTCGGCTCGTCGAGGAGCAGCAGCCGGGCGCCGCGGCGGACGCGCACCAGCGCGCGGGCCACCGCCACCCGCTGCAGCTCGCCGGGGGAGAGGGTGGTGCAGTCGCGCCCGGCCAGCGCCTCGGCGCCGACCCGCTGCAGCGCCTCGATGACGAACGCCTCGGCCACCACGGCGTCCACCCCGGGCTCGGCCGCGGCGTGCCGGCGCAGCTCGTCGGCCACCGTGGGCGCCGTCGTCCGCGGGTGCTGCGGGACCAGCGCGATCCCGCCGGACGGGACGCCGGTGACCGTGCCCGCGAGGTCGGCGGAGGGGTCGAGCGCGCCGGTGAGCGCGGCCAGCAGGGTCGACTTGCCCGAGCCGCTGGCGCCGCGCAGCACGACCAGCTCGCCGGGGCGCAGGTCCAGGTCGGTCGGGGGCAGCGCCGGCAACGTCCGGCCGGGGTGGCGCACGGTGAGGTCGCGGACGGCGACGTCGGCACCGCGCGGGTCGTCGTCGTCCCCGGGAGCCACGGGCGAGCGGCCGCCGGGGGCGGTGAGCACGGCGCGGGCCTCGGCGGCGGCCAGGGTGGCGGCCTCACCGGCGTGGTGCGCGGAGCCCAGGGCGCGCAGCGGGGCGAAGGCTTCCGGCGCGAGCAGCAGCGCGGTGAGGCCGACGGCGAGGTCGAGGTCGCCGTGCACCAGCCGCAGGCCGACGGTGACCGCGACCAGCGCCACCGACAGCGTGGCGATCAGCTCGAGCACCAGTGCGGAGAGGAAGGCCAGCCGCAGGGTCGCCAGCGTGCGGCGGCGGGTGGCCTCGCCCAGCTCGGCGAGCGCGGTGACCTGGTCGGCGGCGCGGCCGAGGCCGACCAGCACGGGCAGGCCGCGGACCAGCTCGGCGACGTGGGCGGCCAGCCGGTCCAGCGCGCGGGCGGCGCCGGTGGTGCCGTCGCGGGTGGCCAGCCCGACCAGCGCCAGGAACAGCGGGACCAGCGGCAGGGTGACCGCCACCAGGCCGGCCGAGAGCAGGTCGGTGACGGCCAGCACGACCAGCAGCACCGGCGGGACGACGAGCGTCTGGGCCAGCGCCGGCACGTAGGTGGCCAGCGCCGGCGCGAGGTCGGCCAGCCGGGTGGTGGCCAGCACCGCGGCCGGCGCCGGGCCACCCGCGGCGGCGACGGCGGCGGGCGAGGCGGCGAGCCGGCCGAGCAGGGCGCGGCGCAGCCCGTCCTCGGCGCGGCGGGCGTCGCGGGCGGCGGCCCGCTCGCCGAGCGTTCCGGCGAGCGCGCGGAGCACCGCGCCGGCGGCGGCCAGTGCCAGCGGGCCGGTTGCCGCGCCGTCGGCGTACCCGGCGGCCCGGGCGACCGCGTGCGCGAGACCGGCCGCGAGCAGCACGAGCCCCACCGTCGAGCCGAGGGCGGCGGCCGCCGCGCGGGCCAGCGCGCCGGGCACGCCCGGGACGCCCGCCAGCGGCGCCAGCGGCCCCCGAGAGGGGCCTTCATCCCGATGTCTGCCCATCAGGCAGCCACGCGGGTGTCGTCGTGGGTCGGCTCGGCGGTGAGCCGCCGGCGGAACACCCAGTAGGTCCAGGCCTGGTAGGCGAGCACCACCGGCAGGCCGACGGCGGCCACCCAGGTCATGACGGTGAGCGTGTAGTCGCTGACCGAGGCCTGCGCGATCGTGACGTCGAAGGCCGGGTCGATCGTCGAGGGCACGACCACCGGGAACGCCGCGCCGAACAGCGTGGCCGTCGAGGCCAGCAGTACCGTGGCCCAGCCGGCGAAGGCCTGCCCCTCGCGGTCCCGCCGCACCCGGGTCCAGGTGACGACGACGGCCAGCGCGGCGACCAGCCACAGCACCGCGGTGACCGCCGTGCCCGAGCGCAGCTGCACCAGCCCCGCCCACGCCAGCAGCGGCAGCGCGGCCACCGGCGACCAGCGCAGCGCGAACGCCCGCGCCCGCAGCCGCAGCGGGCCGTCGGTCTTGAGCGCCAGGAACAGCGCGCCGTGCACGAGAGAGAACCCGACCACCGCGGCCGCGCCGAGCAGCGAGGCCCGGCCCAGGCCGGCGAACGCGCCGCCGACCCGCACGCCGTCGGCGTCGATCGGCAGGCCGAGCGTGGTGGCGCCCAGCGCCGCGCCGACACCGGCCGCCGCCACCAGCGAGCCGCCGGTGATGACGCGGGTCCAGGTGGCGTCCCAGCGCGGGTCGTGCGAGCCGTGCCGCCACTCGAAGGCCACCGCCCGCACGATCAGGCCGAGCAGCACCAGCACGAAGGGCAGGTAGAGCGCCGGCAGCCAGGTGGCGTACCAGCCGGGGAAGGCGGCGAACACCGCGCCGGTGGCGGTGATCAGCCAGACCTCGTTGCCGTCCCACACCGGGCCGATGGTGCGGAGCATGAGGTGCCGGTCGGCGGTCCGCCGGCCGAGCACCGGCAGCAGCGCGGCGACGCCGAAGTCGAACCCCTCGAGCAGCAGGAAGCCGGTCCACAGCACCGCGACGGCGGCGAACCACAGGGTCTGCAGGTCCATGGTCGAGGACTCCTAGTACGCGAAGGAGAGGACGTCGTCGTCGGCGCGGTCGTCGCCGGGACGCGGGTCGTCGTCGGATCCGTCGTCCCGGTGCGAGCTGCCCACCGCAGGTGGGGTCGGCGTGGTGTCGCCGGTGGTGACGCCGGTGCGCACCAGCCGCACGAGGAGGAACAGCTCGACGACCGCGAGCGCGCCGTAGAGCAGGCCGAGGCTGATCAGCGAGGTCCACACCTCTGCGGCGGTGACGCCGGGGGAGACGGCCTGGGCGGTGAAGAAGTACACCTGCTCGCCGACCGGGACGTCGGGGTTGGGGTGGACGACGAAGGGCTGGCGGCCCATCTCGGTGAAGATCCACCCGGTCGCGTTGGCCACGAACGGCGCGCCGACGGCCAGCAGCGACCCGTAGACGCCGATCCGCGAGGTGGGCACCCGCCCGCGCCGGGTCGACCAGAGCGCATAGGCCGCGACCCCGGCCGAGACGCCGCCCATGCCGATCATGAGCCGGAAGCTCCAGTAGGTGACCGCGAGCACCGGCGTGTAGTCGATGGTCTCGCCGGCCCGGTCGCCGAAGGACGGGTCGTCGGGGTACGTGGCGCCGTAGACCTCGGAGTACTCCTCCTGCAGCTCGTTGACGCCGGGGACGGCGGTGGAGAAGTCGCCGTGCGCGAGGAAGGAGAGCAGGCCGGGCACGGTGTAGCTGTGCACGTCGTCGCACTCGTTGGAGCCGAGCTTGGCCCAGGCGAAGACCGAGAAGGGCGCCGGCGCCTCGGTCTCGCAGAGCGCCTCGGCCGAGCTCATCTTCAGCGGCTGCTGCTGGTACATGAGCTTGCCCTGCCAGTCGCCGGTGACGGCGACCAGCACGAAGGCGGCCAGCGAGACGAACCCGCCGAGCCGGACCGAGCGGCGCCACACGGCGTGGTCGACGTCGGTCGTGGGCCGGTCGGCCAGCTTCCGCCGGCGCAGCTGGTAGAGGCCGATGCCGACGAGCAGGGCGCCGGCGACCACGAGGGCGGCGACGACGGCGTGCGAGAAGGCGGCCAGGGCGGTGTTGTTGGTCAGCACGGCGAGGAAGTCGACCTGCTGCGGGCGGCCGTCGTCGCCGACGGTGACGCCGACCGGGTGCTGCATCCACGAGTTGGCCGCGATGATGAAGTACGCGCTGACGATCGAGCCGATGACGGCGGCCCACAGCGTGGCCAGGTGCAGCTTCTTCGGGATGCGGCCCCAGCCGAAGATCCACAGGCCGAGGAAGGTCGACTCGAGGAAGAAGGCGAGCAGCGCCTCCATCGCCAGCAGCGAGCCGAACACGTCGCCGACGAAGCGGGAGTACTCGCTCCAGGCCAGCCCGAACTGGAACTCCTGCACCAGGCCGGTGGCCACGCCGAGGACGAAGTTGACCAGGTAGACCCGGCCCCAGAAGCGGGTCATCCGCAGGTACTCGGGCTTGCCGGTGCGCACCCACTGGGTGTGCACCACGGCGACCAGGATCCCCAGGCCGATGGTCAGCGGGACCATCAGGAAGTGGTAGACGGTCGTGATGCCGAACTGCCACCGGGCGATGTCGAGCACGTCCACGCGCGCTGCTCCTCTTGTGTGTGCCGGAGAGGCCGACACACTCTTTCTACGCCTCGTAGAAGTCGTTTTCTACAACTCGTAGAGGATCGGCGTGTGAGGTCGCGGACATCGGCCCGGGCAGGGGGGACGTCGCGACGGGGAGCGTTCTACGCTGCGTAGAGGACCGTCGATCGGGAGGAGCAGCCGTGGCGTCGCTGGGTGACCTGGAGCGCACCGTCATGGACGTCCTGTGGGCGGCCGACGGGCCGGTGGCGGCGACCGAGCTGCGCGACGCGCTCGCCGACCGCGACCTCGCGCTGACCACCGTGCACACCGTGCTGTCCCGGCTGGAGGGCAAGGGCTTCGTCGAGCACGACGACGCCCGGCCGCGCCGGTTCCGCCCGCGCGCCAGCCGCGCCGAGCACGCCGCCGAGCTCATGCACGAGGTCCTCGGCCAGGCCGGCGACCGGCAGGCGGTGCTGGCCCGGTTCGTCGGCGGCGTCGATCCGGAGGAGGCCCGCCTCCTGCGGCAGCTGCTGGACCGGAGCGCACCGGACGCCCGCACCCGCTGACGTGCTGCCCGCGACCGCCGCGGCGCTCGCGGTCCTCGCGGCGCTGCTCGCCTGGCCGGTGCCGGCGCTGCTGGGGCGCGCCCGCTGGCCGCGGCGCGACCCGCTCGTGGCCCTGGTCTGCTGGCAGGCGATCGGGCTGGCCGGCGGCCTGTCGATCATCGGGGCGCTGCTGGTGCACGGCCTGGCGCCGTGGGGCCACTCGCTGCCGCAGGCCGGCTGGGCGGTGCTCACCGCGCACCCGGCCCGCGAGCCCGTCCGCGGCGACCACTGGGTCACCCTGACGCTGGCCGCCGTCCTCGCCCTCGAGCTGCTCGGCGTCCTCGCGCTGTCGTGGGCGCGCACCGCCCGCACCCGCCGCCGGCACCGGGAGCTGCTGGAGCTCGTCGTGCAGCCCTCGGCCGCGGTCCCGGACGCGCGGCTGCTCGAGCACCCCGCGCCCGTGGCCTTCTGCATCCCCGGCGCCCGCCCGCTGCTGGTGCTGTCCTCGGGGATGGTCGCCGAGCTCGACGACGGTCAGCTGGCCGCCGTCGTGGCGCACGAGCGGGCGCACCTGGCCGAGCACCACCACCTCTACCTGCTGCCGTTCGTGGCGTGGGAGGCGGCGCTGCCGGTGCTGCCCGCGGCCGCCCGCGCGCACGCCGCGGTGCGCGAACTGGTGGAGATGCGCGCCGACGACCGCGCGCTCGCCTCGCTCGCCGTGCCCGACCCGCGGCGCACGCTCGCGCAGGCCATCGTCGTCGCCGCCGGGGGAGCCGGCGGCGGGGTGCCCGACGGCGCGCTGGCGGTGGGCGGCAGCGCGGTCGGCGCCCGCGTCGTCCGGCTGCTCGACCCGCCCGCGCCGCTGCCCGCGCCGGCCCGTGTCGGCGCGCTCGCCGGCGCGGGGCTGCTGCTGCTCGCCCCGACCGTCCTGCTGCTGCTACCGGCGTTCTGAGCCGAGGGCGACGGCCGCGAGCGCCGTGCCGGCGGCGGCGCCGCCGGTGAGCCGCGCCGCGCGGCCGTACCGGGCCGACCGCAGCAGCGGCACCATGCTCGCCGCGTGGACGAGGTCGACGGCGGCCGCGGCGCGCAGGACGGCCGGCCGGGGCGCGGCCAGCACGGCCGCGTGCTGCACCAGCAGCCGCGCGCCGAGCAGCCGGGCCACCCACAGCCGGCTCGGCGGGTACTCCGGTGACACCGCGGCGGCCACCTGCCGCGGGCGGGCCAGCAGCGCGAGTCCGGCACCGACGCCCACCACGGCCATCGACCGCGCGAGGAGGGCACGGGTCATCGGGCACTCCCGGTGGTCACCAGCGGCCGGCCGGAGGGCACCGCTGTCGTCGTGTCGCGATTCTCCCCGAGCGGGGCGAACCGGCGCAGCCGCAGGCTGTTGGTGACGACGAAGACCGAGCTGAACGCCATCGCGGCGCCGGCGATCATCGGATTGAGCAGCCCCGCCATCGCCAGCGGCAGCGCGGCGACGTTGTAGGCGAACGCCCAGAACAGGTTGCCCTTGATCACCGCGAGCGTGCGGCGGGCCAGCCGGACGGCGTCGGCGGCGGCGCGCAGGTCGCCGCGCACGAGGGTGAGGTCGCTGGCCTGGATGGCGACGTCGGTGCCGGTGCCCATCGCCAGCCCGAGGTCGGCCTGGGCGAGCGCGGCCGCGTCGTTGACGCCGTCGCCGACCATCGCCACCGTGCGGCCCTGCGCCTGCAGCCGCCGGACGGCGTCGACCTTGTCCTGCGGCAGCACCTCGGCCACGACGTCCTCGATCCCGACCTCCGCCGCGACCGCGCGGGCGGCGGCCACGGAGTCACCGGTGAGCAGCACCGGCCGCAGCCCCAGGTCGCGCAGCTGCCGCACCGCGGCCGCCGACGTGGGCTTCACCGTGTCGGCGACGACGAGCACGCCGCGCACCGCGCCGTCCCAGCCGACGGCGACCGCGGTGCGCCCGGCGGCGTCGGCGTCGGCCACCGCCGCGGCGAGCTCCGCGGGCAGCGCGCCCACCAGCGACGGCCGGCCGACCACGACCGGCACGCCCTCGACGGTGCCGCGCACGCCTCGCCCGGCCTCGTTGCGGAACCCGCTGACGGCCGGCAGCTGCCCGCAGCGCTCGCGGGCGGCGGCGGCCACGGCGGCGGCGATCGGGTGCTCGGAGGCGTCCTCGAGCGCGCCGGCGCGGCGCAGGACCTCGGAGGCGTCCTCGCCGTCGGCCGCGGTGATCCCGGCGAGGCTCATCCGGCCGGTCGTGACGGTGCCGGTCTTGTCGAGGACGACGGTGTCGACCCGCCGCGTGGACTCCAGCACCTCGGGGCCGCGCACCAGGATGCCCAGCTGCGCGCCGCGGCCGGTGCCGACCATGAGCGCGGTCGGCGTGGCCAGCCCGAGCGCGCACGGGCAGGCGATGATCAGCACGGCGACGGCGGCGGGGAACGCCCCGGCCACACCGGCGCCGGTGCCGATCCAGAAGCCGAGCGTGGCCAGCGCCAGGGCGAGCACGACCGGCACGAAGACGCTCGACACCCGGTCGGCCAGCCGCTGCACCTGCGCCTTGCCGTTCTGTGCCTCCTCGACCAGCCGGGCCATCTGCGCCAGCTGGGTGTCCGCGCCCACGCGGGTGGCCCGCACGACCATCCGGCCACCGGCGTTGACCGTCGCGCCGACGACGGTGTCGCCCGGGCCGACCTCCACGGGCATCGACTCGCCGGTGAGCATCGAGGCGTCGACCGCCGAGGCGCCCTCCACGACCTCGCCGTCGGTCGCCACCCGCTCGCCGGGCCGGACGACGAACAGGTCGCCGGCGTGCAGCTGCCCCACCGGCACGCGGACCTCGGCGCCGCCGCGCAGCACCGACACCTCGCGGGCGCCCAGCTCCAGCAGCGCCCGCAGCGCCGAGCCGGCCCGCCGCTTGGCGCGCGCCTCGGCGTAGCGGCCGGCCAGCAGGAACGTCGTCACGCCGGCGGCGGCCTCGAGGTAGACGTCGCCGCTGCCGTCGCTGCGGGAGACGGCGAGCGAGAACGGGTGCGTCATGCCCGGCTCCCCGGCGGTGCCGAGGAACAGCGCGTACAGCGACCACAGGAGAGCGGCGAGGGTCCCGAGGGAGACGAGGGTGTCCATCGTGGCCGCGCCGTGGCGCAGGTTGGTCCAGGCGGCGCGGTGGAACGGCCAGCCGCCCCAGACGACGACCGGCGCGGTCAGCGTCAGCGACAGCCACTGCCAGTACTCGAACTGCAGGGCCGGGACCATCCCGAGGACGACCACGGGCAGGCTGAGCAGCGCCGACACGAGCAGCCGCTGCCGCAGGCCGGCGTCCGGATCGGCCTCGGGGACGTCGTCCTCCGCGGGGGGCGCGGGCAGCGCGGCGGTGTAGCCGGCCTTCTCCACCGTGGCGACGAGGTCCTCGGGGACGACGCCGTCGCCGAAGCTCACGCGTGCCTTCTCGGTCGCGTAGTTGACCGTGGCGGTGACGCCGTCGAGCCGGTTGAGCTTCTTCTCGATACGGGCCGCGCAGGACGCGCAGGTCATGCCGCCGATCGACAGCTCGATCTGCGTGGGGGTGGTCACGGGGCGCTCCGGGCGGTCAGGGAGAAGGCGGCGGTGCGGACGACGTCGCCGTGGCGGAAGTCGAGGAACAGGCGGTGGTCGCCGGCCGCGGGCACCCGCACGGCGAAGCGGACCTCCGCACCGGAGCCTCCGGTCGGGTGCACGTGCAGGTAGCCGAGGTCGCCGGCGCGCAGTGCGACCAGGTGGCCGCGGGCGCCGAGGTGGGGCTGCAGGTCGGTCACCGGGACGCCGTCGCGGGTCACGGTGAGGAGGACCTCGGACTCCTCGCCGGCCACCAGGTCGCCGTCGAGCGTGACCGTGTAGCCGTCGACCTGCGCGGTCGCCGACGGTGCGGGCGGCGGAGCCGGCTCCCACGTCCCGCCGACGGCGAGGTCGGCGCCGAGCACGAGGCCGGAGCCGAGGGCGGTGGGCGTGGCGTCGGCCAGTACCCGCCACGAGCCGGGCTGCAGCGCCACGGTCGTCGTCCAGGTGCCGTCGGGTGCGAGGACGGGGTGCAGGTGCTGGTAGCCGGTGAGGTCGCGCCGGACCACGACCAGGTGCAGGTCCTGCTCGTGCACGGTGTCGTAGGCGGTCACCGGCGTGCCGTCGGGCCCGAGCACGCGGAAGGACAGCGGAACGGCGGCGCCGGCGGGCAGCGCGTCGTCGGCGAGGTCGAGGGCGTGCCCCTCGGCGGAGACGGCGAGCCCGGCGGGGAGGTCGGGGACCGTCGCGGCGGCCGGCGCGTGCCCGCCGTCGTCGGCGTGCTGCCCGCCGCCGTGCTCCTCCGCGGCGGCCGGCGGCTCCCCGACCGGGCCGGCGAGGGCACCGGCGCCCCAGCCGGCGGCGAGGACGGCGGCGGCGCCCACGAACGTGGCGGCGACCCGGGTGGTGGTGCGCACGGCGTCCTCCCTCGCGACCGGCCGCGTCAGCGGCCGGCGACCTCGTAGCCGGCCTCCTCGACGGCGGCGCGCACGGCGTCGTCGTCGAGGGGGGCGTCGCTGGTGACGGTCAGCCCGCCGCTGGGCAGGTCGACCTGGACGTCGGTGACGCCGGGCAGGCCGCTGACCTCCTCGGTGACCGCGGAGACGCAGTGCGCGCAGGTCATGCCGCTGACGGTGTAGGTGGCGGTGCTCATGGGGTCCTCCGGTACGGGGTGGGGTCAGGAACGGACGAGGCGGGCGATCGCGGCGGAGGCCTCGCGGACCTTCGCGTCGGCCTCCGGCCCCCCGCTGGCGACGGCCTCGGCGACGCAGTGCGACAGGTGCTCCTCGAGCAGGCCCAGCGCCACCGACTGCAGGGCGGAGGTCATCGCCGAGACCTGGGTGAGGATGTCGATGCAGTACTTCTCGTCCTCGACCATGCGCTGCAGCCCGCGGGCCTGACCCTCGATGCGGCGCAGCCGCCTGAGGTGGTCGTCCTTGCGGTGGATGTAGCCGTGCACATGGCCGGGGGCGCTCTCCGGGTCGCTCACGCGGACGAATGTACCCCTACCCCCCAGGGGTGTCACGCACGGCGCCGTCGTCGTCCCGCGCGGAGCGGAGCCGGTCGACGGCGTCACGGAGCCGCGCGGTGTCGGCGCGGGCGTCGGCGAGCTCGTCCTGCAGCCCGAGGATGACCTCGGCGGAGGCGAGCGTGTGTCCCTCGTCGAGCAGGCCGCGCAGCCGCGCGGCGAGTACCAGCTGGTGGCGCGAGTAGCGGCGGTGGCCGCCGGGGGAGCGGTGCGGCTGCAGGACGCCGGAGCCGTCGAGGCTGCGCAGGAAGGCGGCCTGGACGCCGAGCAGTGCCGCGGCCTGGCTCATGGTCAGTGCGGGGAAGTCCGGGTCGTCGAGCCGCCGGAGCGCGTCGGCCGGCTCGGGGGCGCCGTCGGTGCTCACGCGAGCTCCTCCTCGCCGGCAGGGACGCGGATACGGCGCGGGGCCGGGCCACACCGGCCCGGCCCCGCGCGGTCGCCGATCAGCTCGCCGATCAGCTCGCCGATCAGCTCTCGACGGCCTTGGTCTCGCCGTGGGCGGACCCCGACTCGCCCTCGATGGTGCGGCTCTCCACCGCGGCCGGCACGTCGGCACGGGTCACGGTGATCTTGCGGGCGCGGGCCTTCTCCGCCACGGGGATGCTCACGGTGAGCACGCCGTCGTGGTAGCTGGCCTCGAGCCGGTCGGTGTCGAGGCTGCGGCCGAGCACCAGCTGCCGGGTGTAGGCGCCGTAGGGCCGCTCGGCGACGGCCCACTCCGCGTTCTCCAGCTGCGGGACCGAGCGCTCGGCGCTGACGGTGAGGGTCGTGCCCTCGACCGACAGGTCGATCGAGCCCGGGTCCACGCCCGGCAGGTCGAAGTGGGCGACGAACTTGTCGCCGACGCGGTAGGCGTCCATCGGCATGCCCGACAGCTGGCGGGCGGTGCCGGTGCGGCCGGCGAGCTGGTCCAGCGCGCGGAAGGCGGCGGACGTGGCGGCGAACGGGTCGTACGCGGTCAGCATCATGGCGGTGAACCTCCTGGGAGATCCGGTGTGGAGTTCGCTGCCCGAGGGGTGAACCTCTAGTGGCAACTGCAGATTACCTCTTCTGCGTGCCGCTGTAAACATCCTGCGGCCGATCCGTCTCGAGGCGTCCTCGGGGTCACCCGCCCACCCAGGGCATCCCTCCTGGTGACCGGACGCGGGCCCGCACACGGCAGGATGACCCCGTCGCGGATCCGGCCGGATCCGATCGAGGAGCGGAGGACACCCGTGGCCGACAGCCTCCCGCCGGTGGTCGAGCGCATCCACGAGGAGGTGCTGCGGCGCAATCCCGCGGAGCCGGAGTTCCACCAGGCGGTCCGTGAGGTCCTCGAGTCACTGGCAGTCGTCCTCGGCCGGCACAGCGAGTACACCGAGATGAAGACGGTCGAGCGGATCTGCGAGCCCGAACGGCAGGTCATCTTCCGGGTGCCGTGGCAGGACGACGCCGGCGAGGTGCAGATCAACCGCGGGTTCCGCGTCGAGTTCAACTCCGCGCTCGGGCCCTACAAGGGCGGCCTGCGCTTCCACCCGTCGGTCAACCTCGGCATCGTCAAGTTCCTCGGGTTCGAGCAGGTCTTCAAGAACGCGCTCACCGGCATGCCCATCGGGGGCGGCAAGGGCGGCTCGGACTTCGACCCCAAGGGCCGCTCCGACGCCGAGGTCATGCGCTTCTGCCAGTCGTTCATGACCGAGCTCTACCGGCACCTCGGTGAGTACACCGACGTGCCCGCCGGTGACATCGGCGTGGGCGCCCGGGAGATCGGCTACCTGTTCGGCCAGTACAAGCGGATCACCAACCGCTACGAGTCCGGGGTCATCACCGGCAAGGGCCTGGGCTGGGGCGGTGCACTGGTGCGCACGGAGGCCACCGGCTACGGCGCGGCCTTCTTCGCCGAGGCGATGATGGAGGCCGCCGGGGAGTCCTTCGACGGCACGCGGGTCGTCGTGAGCGGCTCGGGCAACGTCGCGGTCTACGGCATCGAGAAGGTGCACCAGCTCGGCGGCACCGTCGTCGCCTGCTCGGACTCCAGCGGCTACGTCGTCGACGAGAAGGGCATCGACCTCGAGGTCCTCAAGCAGGTCAAGGAGGTCGAGCGGGCCCGCATCGACGCCTACGCCGAGCGCGTCCCGTCGGCGTCGTTCGTGGCCGGCGGCAGCATCTGGGACGTGCCCTGCGACGTCGCGGTGCCCAGCGCGACGCAGAACGAGCTCGACGGGGACGCCGCCGCGGTCCTGGCCCGCGGCGGCTGCCGCTACGTCGTCGAGGGTGCCAACATGCCGGCCACCCCCGACGCGGTGCGGGTGTTCCGGGACGCCGGGGTCGCGTTCGCGCCGGGCAAGGCGGCCAACGCCGGGGGAGTGGCCACCTCCGCGCTGGAGATGCAGCAGAACGCCTCGCGCGACCGCTGGACCTTCGAGCACACCGAGGACCGGCTCGAGGAGATCATGCGCGGCATCCACCAGCGGTGCGCCGCCACCGCCGAGGAGTACGGCTCCCCGGGTGACCTGGTCCTCGGCGCGAACGTCGCCGGGTTCCTCCAGGTCGCCGAGGCCGTGCACGCGCACGGGCTCATCTGAGCCGCCCGGGACTCAGGGCCCCGCATGGGATGTCCGGACAGCGGGCAGTGCACCCCCATGGACCAGTCCGAACCGACCGGCGAGGAGCCGACCGCCGGCCACGACCGCGGCGCAGACGACCAGCACGACGGGCCGGACGGCCCGGCCGCACCCGAGGTCACCGCCGAGCTCGACGGCGAGATCAGCCGGGTGACCGTCACCGGGGAGCTGACCGAGGCCGCGCGGCGTCCTCTGGTCCGCGTGGTCACCGACCAGCTGCTGTCGGTCCCCACCCTGTCGCGGCTGGAGCTCGACCTCGGCGCGGTGACGTACATGAACTCCGCCGGGATGGCCGTCCTCGTGCAGCTGCAGCGCATGACGCAGCCGCGCGCGGTCACCGTCGCCCTGGTCTCACCGCCCCAGGCCGTCGCCCGCCCGCTGCAGCTGACCGGTCTGTGGCGGCGCTTCGAGGTGGTCGACGACGCCGCGGGTCCCGCCGACGGCGGCGGCTCGCCGCCGTCCGGGGCACAGGCGCGGCGGCCCGACGGGCCCGGCGGCCGCAGCGCCTGACCGCGGTGTCGGGCGGTGGCGGGGCCGCGGCTGCTCCTAGCCTGACCGGGTGCCGCCCTCCTCCCACGCCCACTCCCACGGCCCGGACCCCGACGCGCCGCCGCCGAGCCCGGAGACGCTGACGCGGCGACGCCGCGCGGTCCGGCTGATGCTCGTGCTCCTGGTGCCCGTGGGCCTGGCCACCGTCGTCGGACTCGTCGTCCTGTGGCCCGGCAGCGAGCCCACCCGTGCCGAGCAGGTCGCGGCGACGTTCCTCCCGCCGGGCACCACCTACGCCGACGCCCGCGTGGTGTCGCTGCAGACCCTGCCGTGCGGGGACACCGGCACCGTCGCGGCGACCTGCGCGACCGCCGTCGTCGAGGTCCTCGAGGGCGAGGGCGCGGGGGACTACCAGCAGGTGGACCTGTCGGCCGAGGTCGTGGCCAACGGCGTGGCCGACGGCGACACGATCGTGCTCACCCGCGACCCCGGCGCCGAGGGCGGCCCCAACTACCAGTTCTCCGACTTCGAGCGCACCACGCCGATGGTCGTGCTCGCCGTGGCCTTCGCCGTCGTGGTCGGGGCGGTGGCCCGGCTGCGCGGGCTCGCCGCCCTGGTCGGCCTGGCCTTCGCGTTCGTCGTCCTGCTGCAGTTCGTGTTGCCCGCACTGCTCGCCGGGTCCTCGCCGACGCTGGTCAGCCTGGTCGGCTCGGCGGCGATCATGTTCGTCGTCCTCTACCTGGCGCACGGCCTGTCGGCCCGGACGACGACGGCGCTGGTGGGCACCCTGTTCGGCCTCACGCTGGTGACCGTGCTCGGCTCGGTGGCCGTCGGAGTGGCGAAGCTGACCGGGCTGACGAGCGAGGAGACCGTCCAGCTCGGCACCTTCGACCCGACGCTGGACTTCTCCGGCCTGGTGATCGCCGGGGTCGTCGTCGCCGGGCTCGGCGTGCTCAACGACGTCACGATCACCCAGGCCTCGGCGATCTGGCAGCTGCACGAGGTGGACCCGGCGATGGGCCCGCGGGAGCTCTACCGCCGCGGGATGGCCGTGGGCCGCGACCACATCGCCTCGACCGTCTACACCATCGTCTTCGCCTACGCGGGGGCCGCGCTGCCGCTGCTGCTGCTCTTCGAGGTTTACACGCAGCCGGCCGGCGTCACCCTGACCAGCACGGTGGTGGCCGAGGAGGTCATCCGCACCATGGTCGGCGCGATCGCGCTGGTGCTCGCGGTCCCGGTGACGACGGCGGTCGGTGCGTTCTTCGCCACCGCGGCGGGGACGGCGGCCGGCGCCGCCCCGGAGCGGAGCCTGTCGTCGCTGCGTGCGAGATTCGCCCGGTGAACACGAGCTCCTCCCGGCCCCGTCCAGAGGCTCGCGCCGAGCTCGCGAGGCGGGAGGGGGACGGGGTCCTTCGACTGCTGGCCGCCGCCCGGTCCGCCCCCGGCTTCATGCCCGACGACGAGGGCCGCGCCCTGTACGAGGCCGCCCGCGCGGTCGAGGTGCCGGGCCCGCTGCTGGAGATCGGCACGTGGATGGGCAAGTCGGCGCTGTACCTCGCCGCCGCCGCGCGGGAGACCGGCCGGCAGGTGGTCACCGTCGACCACCACCGCGGCTCCGAGGAGCACCAGCCGGGCTGGGAGTACCATGACCCGTCGCTGGTCGACCCCGCCGTCGGGCTCCTGGACACCCTGCCGCGGTTCCGCCGCACCATCGCCGACGCCGGTGCCGAGGACGTCGTCGTCGCCGTCGTCGCGCGGTCGGAGGTGCTCGCCCCGCTGTGGTCGACGCCGCCGGCGCTGCTGTTCCTCGACGGCAGCCACACCGAGGAGTCCGCCCGCCGCGACCAGGACGCCTGGGTGGCCAAGCTCGCCGTCGGCGGCACGCTGGCCATCCACGACGTCTTCCCCGACCCCGCCGACGGCGGGCAGGCGCCCTTCGGCGTCTACCGGCGGGTGCTGGCCTCCGGGGACTTCACCGAGCTGCCCGGCACCGGGTCGCTGCGGTTGCTGCGGCGTGAGCGCTGACCGGCTCGGGGCGGAGCGGGCGGCCGCCCAGGCCCAGGTCGAGGCGCTGACCCGGGAGTTCGACGCGATCGTCGCCGCGTCGCGGGCGTCGAACGCCGACGACGAGCACGACCCCGAGGGCGCGACGATCGCGTTCGAGCGCCAGCAGGTGGCCGCGCTGCTGGAGGCCGCGCGCCGTCGGCTGGCCGACGTCGACGCCGCGGTCACCGCCGTCGAGGCCGGCACCTACGGCCGCTGCGAGTCCTGCGGCCGGCCGATCGCCCCCGAGCGCCTCGCCGCCCGCCCCACCGCCCGCACCTGCATCACCTGCGCCCGCTGAGCCGCCCCGGGCGGCAGAGATGGCCATCTCTGCCGCCCAGGGGGCGTCAGCGCGCACCGTTCACCCGCGCTCGGCCGGGAGGCGGGCCCGGTCGGACCGCCCGTTGTCGACCTGCGGTCGTCTCGGCCCGCTCAGCTGACGTAGCGGCGGGCGGTGGAGCGGCGCTGGACCGCGTCGAGCGCGGCGAACCGGGCCTCGGCGTGCGGGGGCAGCACCCGCCGCTCGCGCACCACCCACGGGATCCCGCGGACCGCGGCCAGCAGCCCCCGGGCGGTGACCCGGTCGCGCGGCAGCGTGGCCAGCAGGTGCAGCGTGCGGCGCAGCGCGGGCCGCATCGGGCGCCGCAGCCACGTCGTCCAGAGGGTGTTGCGGATGCCGTCGCGCCGGCGGCGGTGCGAGTCGCGGGCACTCGACGCCTGGTGGTGCACGGTCAGCGACGGCAGGTAGCAGAGCTCCCAGCCGGCCGCGGCGAGGTCGCCGGCCATGAGCTCCTCCTCGCCGCCGAGCCACAGCCGCTCGGAGAAGCCGCCGACCTCGAGGAACGCCTCCCGCCGGACCACGCTCGCCCCGGCCAGGAAGGAGCCCAGCGCCGGGCCGGGCAGCCAGTCGGCACCGGGGACGGGGGAGTCGCGCAGCTCCGGCACGATCGGGTCCTCGCGGGCGCCGGGCTCGACGAGGATCCGGGCGGTCACCACGGCCAGCCGCGGGTGCGCGTCCAGGACGTCGGCCGCGGTGCGCAGCGACCCCGGCTCCCACCACGTGTCGTCGTCGCAGAAGGCCACGTACGGCGTCGCGAGCCGGTCGATGCCGACGTTGCGGCCGATCGCCCCCAGGTTCTCCGGGCTCGCGACGAGCTCCACCGCGGGGAACCGCGCGCGGACCGCCTCGGCCGTCCCGTCGGTGGAGCCGTTGTCGACCAGCACCACGTGCGGCCGCTCGGGCAGCTCCAGCAGCCGTGACAGCGCGACCAGCACCTCCCCGCGCCGCTGGTGGGTGATCACCACGACGGCGATCCGCGCGTCCGGGCCGGTGCCGGTGTCCCGCGGGACGGTCTCGGTGGCCGTCACCGGGCGTCCCCGGCGAGCAGCCGCAGGTCGGCCAGCACCTGCGGGGGCAGCCGGCGCCGGCGGCGCAGCGCTGCGGGCAGGTCCGGCAGCGCCCGCCGCAGTCCGCGGCGCCCCGGTGCGCCGCCCTGCAGCGCAGTGATCACCGTGCGGACGACGTCGCGCACCGGCAGCCGCATCACCGCGGTCAGCACCCTCGAGCGCCAGATCGCCGCGCGCCGGGCCGCTGGGTCGTGCCGCCGGGTGGAGGGGTGGTGGTGCACGGTGACGGAGTCGACGTAGGCGATGTCCCAGCCGGCGGCGGCGAGGTCGAGGGACAGCCGCTCCTCCTCACCGGGGAACCGCACCACCGGGTCGAAGCCGCCGACGGCGAGGAACGCCCCGGTGCGCACCATCGCCGCGCAGCCGATGAAGCCGAGCAGTCGCGGGCCGGGCAGGTGCGGCGGCGTGCCCAGCGGGCTGGCCGCCAGCTCAGGGCACAGCGGGTCGAGCCGCTCCTCGGGGCCGACGAGGACGCGGGCGTTGAGCACCGCCAGCCGGGGATGGGCGCGCATGACCGCGACCGCGCGGGCGAGGTCGCCGGGTGCCCACCACGAGTCGTCGTCGGCGAAGGCCACGAACTCGGTGCCGGCGTGTCCGGCGCCGATGGTGCGGGCCCGCGCGCCGACGTTCCCGGCCAGCGGCAGCACCGTCACGTCCGGCAGGGCGGCCCGGACGGCCTCGACGGTGCCGTCGGTCGAGCCGTTGTCCACCAGCACCACCGGCGCCTCGTGGCGGGGCAGCGTGGCCAGCAGGTCCTCGCGCCGGTCGCGGCTCATCACCACCACGGTGACGCCGTCGGCAGCGGCCGGCCGGGTGGCGCCGGTCGCGGGGGAGGTGCTGGTCACCGCTGCACCCTGCCCGTGATGGGCGGCAGTGAACCGGTGTCGGCGGTCCCGGGAGCGGGCAGCGCCGCGGGGTCGGCGAACAGCCCGGAGGCCGGCGTCGCGCCCGCGAGGGCGTCGGCGGCGAGCACCACCGCGGCCGCCGTCCAGGTGGTCCGCTCGACCGGCCAGTGGGCGTCGTCGGGATAGACGAAGCCGGTCCAGTACGAGCCGTCGTCGTGGCGCAGGTGCTGCATGGCCGCCACCTGCTCTAGCGCGGCGTCGGCCTGCCCGGCGACGACGAGCGCGAGCGCCAGCTCGCAGGTCTCCGCGCCGGTCACCCACGGGTGGTCGGCCACGCACCGCGCACCGAGCCCGGCGACGACGAAGCGGTCCCGGTCGGCGGCCAGCCGGGCCCGCGCCGGCTCGCCGGTCACCGCGCCGGCCAGCACGGGGTAGTACCAGTCCATCGACCAGCGCGAGCGGTCGGCGAAGGCCGCGGGGTCGGTGCGCAGCGCCGTCCCGAGGCCGGTGACGGCCAGCTCCCAGTCCGGCTGCGCCTCCCCGGCCAGCCCGGCCAGCGCGATGCCGCAGCGCAGCGCCTGGAACAGGCTGGCGTTGCCGGTGAGCAGCGCCGTGTCGTCGGGCGTGCCGTCGGGCCGCAGCGCCCAGCTGACCGCGCCCGAGTCCAGCTGCATGTCCACGACGAGGTCCAGGCCGCGGCGCACGGCGGGCCACAGCTCGGCGACCAGCCGCTCGTCGCCGCTGGCCAGCCAGGTGTGCCAGGCGCCGACGGCGAGGTAGCCGGCGTGGTTGCTCTCGACGGCGGGCTGCGTCTCGATCCCGTCGCGGTACTCGGCGGCCCACGAGCCGTCGGCGCGCTGCCGGGCGGCCAGCCAGCGGTAGGCCGCCGCCGCCCGCGCGTGCTCGCCGCCGACGTCGAGGGCCATCGCCGCCTCTATGGAGTCCCACGGGTCCAGCTGCCCGCCGCGGAACCACGGCAGCGACCCGTCGCGGCCCTGCTCGGCGGCGATCGCGGCCACCGTCGCCCGCATAGCCGCCCCGTCGAGGACGCCGGGCAGCTCGGGCAGCTCAGCGCGCGGCAGCGGTCTTCTCCCGCTCCGGGGCGGCCGCCGGCTGCGCGACGGCGGGCTTGTCCGCGTAGACGACGAGGCTCTTGCCGAACAGCGGGTCGAGCACCTTCTCGGCCGCCCGCGTGACCAGCGGCCGCCTCGTGAGGTCCCAGACCAGCAGCCGGTGGTAGGCGCGCACGACGGCGGCGTCGCGGTCCACGCCCACGGCGCACTTGAGCCACCAGAACGGCGCGTGCAGCGCGTGCGCGTGGTGCTGCCGCCCGGGCACCAGGCCGGCCACCGACAGCCGGGCGCGCAGGACGTCGGCGCGGTAGATCCGGACGTGGCCGCCCTCGTTGGCGTGGTAGGCGTCCGACAGCGCCCAGCAGATCCGCTCGGGACCGTAGCGGGGCACGGTGACGACGGCCCGCCCGCCCGGCTTGAGCACCCGCGCGATCTCGGTCATCGCGGCGACGTCGTCGGGGATGTGCTCGAGCACCTCGGAGGCCATGACCCGGTCGACGCTGGCGTCGGGGAAGGGCAGGTGCCGCAGGTCGCCGCGCACCACCTCGTAGCGCGCCCCCGCCGGTGCCTCCCCGGCCTCGGCGATCGCGCCCAGCCACCGCTTCGTCGTCTCCACCTCGGGGACGCCCCAGTCGACGGCGACGACGTGCGCGCCGCGGCGGTAGGCCTCGAAGGCGTGCCGGCCCTCACCGCAGCCGAGGTCCAGCACGGTCGTGCCGGGGCGCAGGTCGAGCAGGTCGTAGTCGACGGTCAGCACTCGGTGTCCTCCTGCTCGGCGCCCTTCCGTTCCAGCACCTCGGCGTACCAGGCCGCCGTGCGCTCGGCGGTCGAGCGCCACGTGTAGGAGGCCAGCACCCGGCGGCGCCCGGCCCGGCCCAGCTGCTCCTGCAGCGAGGGCTTCTCGAGCACCAGCCGCAGCGCCGCGGTCAGCTCGTCGACGTCCCCGGCGCGCACGCGCAGGCCGGCCTGGGTGCCGACCACCTCGGGCAGCGCGCCGGCGTCGGTGGTGACCAGCGGCGTGCCGCAGGCCATGGCCTCGACCGCGGGCAGCGAGAAGCCCTCGTAGAGCGAGGGGATGGCGGCCACGGTCGCCGTCTGCAGCAGCCGCACCAGGTCGGCCTCGGGCAGCGGGCCGGTGAAGCGGACGGCGTCGCGCAGGCCGAGCCGGTCCAGCGCGGACTCGGCCGGCCCCCCGGGCCGGGCGGTGCCGACGACGGTCAGCCGCACCGGCAGCTCGGTGCGCAGCTTGGCCACCGCCTCGAGCAGGTGCACCAGCCCCTTGAGCGGGACGTCGGCGCTGGTGGTGACCACGATCGAGTCGGCCTCGCGGGGCTGCCCGGCCGGCGGCGGGGTGAAGACGCCGGGGTCGATGCCGACGGGGATGACCTCGATGCCGGAGGCGGGGACCCGCAGGTGGGTCTCGATGTCGCGCCGCGAGTTCTCCGACACGGTGGTGACGGCGTCCAGGCGGGGGGCGACCCGGGCCTGCATGGCGGTGAAGCCGTACCAGCGGTGCAGGGTGAGGCGCCGGCGCAGCGAGGGCGCCGCGGCGATCTCCAGCTGCCGGTCGATGGCCACCGGGTGGTGCACGGTGGCCACGGTCGGGACGCCCGCGCGCAGCAGCCGCAGCAGCCCGTAGCCGAGGGACTGGTTGTCGTGGACGACGTCGAACTCGTGCGCGCGGGGGAGCACCACCCGGGCGGCGCGCAGGGTGAAGGTCAGCGGCTCGGGGAAGCCGGCGGTGCACATCGCGGCCCACTCGGCGACGTCGATCCAGTCGCGGAACTCCGAGGGCCGTGGCGTCCGGAACGGGTCCGGCTCGCGGTAGAGGTCGAGGCTGGGCAGCCGGGTCAGCGGGACGCCGTCGTCGAGCTCGGGATAGGGCTGGCCGCTGAACACCTCGACGGAGTGGCCGAGGGCGGTCAGCTCGCGCGAGAGCGCCCGGACGTAGACGCCCTGCCCGCCCCCGTGCGGCTTGCTCCGGTACGACAGCAGTGCGATCCGCAGCCGTCGTCCCATGCGCCGGACCCTACCGACCCTGTTCGGTCCGCCCTCCTGACAGGGTGGCGGGCGTGATCCGACACGTCGTGCACTTCACCTGGTCCGACGCCGCCGACGAGGACCGGCGGGCGCAGACCGTGGCCGCGCTGCGCCGGCTGCCCGAGCAGGTGCCCGGTCCGGTGGCGTTCACCGTCGCGCCCGACGCGGGCCTGGTCGAGGGCAACGCGCACACCGTCCTGGTCGCCGACTTCCCCGACGCGGAGGCCTTCCGCCGCTACGCCACCGACCCCGTGCACCTCGGGGTGGTCGCCGAGCACGTCCGCCCGTACCTGGCCGCCCGCAGCGCCGTGCAGTACGAGGTCTGAGGCAGGACGGCCCGACGGTCCTGGCGCCGTCGTCCACAGGCCGCGACCCCTCCACAGGCGCGGCCGGGTGGGTCCGGGCGGGTCCCGAGGCGCCCAGGGTCGACCGGGTGGACGAACCCCGCATCCCCGTCATCCGGCTCGGCGACACCGGCGAGGTCGCCGCCGCCCTGCCGCACCTGCTCGGCTTCCACCCCGCCGAGTCCGTCGTGCTGGTCAGCCTGCGCGGGACCGGCGGCAGCCGCGTCGGCCTGACCGTGCGCGCCGACCTGCCCCCGCCCGCCGCGGCACGGTCGCTGGCGCGCACGCTCGCCGCCAGGGTGGCCACCGACGAGCCGGAGGCCGTGCTGCTGGCCGTCGTCTCCGAGGCACCGGACCTCCATGCCCCCCACGTCCTGGCCTGCGACACCGCGGCCCCGCTGCCGCCGGCGCCCGAGCTGCCGCACCGCGACGTCGTGCACGAGGTGGTGCTCGCGCTCGACGCCCGGGACGTGCCGGTCCGGGAGGCACTGCTCGTGCGGTCGGGCCGCTGGTGGGACTACGACTGCCCGTATCCGTGCTGCGCGCCCGGCGCGGGCACGCCGCTGCCCGGCGGGGCCAGCCCGCTGGCCGCCGCGGCGGTGGCCGGAGGCGCGGTCCTGGCCGCCGGCCGGGAGGTCCTCACCGCGCGGATCACCCCGTCCGACGACGACCCCGGCGCCGCCGCGATGGCGGCCGCCTGCCTGTCCGCCGGCCGCGAGCACGCCGCCCGGCTCCGGGCACTGGGCCGGGAGGGACTCGCCGCGCAGGCCGGCGCCGCGATCAGCTCCGCCGTCGCCGACTGCCGGCCGGGCCCCGACACGGCGGCCACCCGGCTGGCCGATCCCCGGGTGGCCCGGGTGCTGTGGGCGCTGACGCTGCCGGAGGTGCGCGACCGCGCGCTCGGCCTGGCACTGGGCCCCGACGCGGCGGCCGCCGAGGTGCTCTGGACCGAGTGCACCCGCCGCGCGCCGGTGCCGCTGGACGGGCCGCCGGCCACCCTGCTCGCCGTCAGCGCCTGGCTGCGCGGTGACGGTGCCATGGCCAACGTCGCGCTGGACCGGGCGCTGGCCGCCGATCCCGACGCGGAGCTGCCGCAGCTGCTGGCCGACGGCCTGGCCGCGTGCCTGCCGCCGTCCGCGCTGCGCGCGCTGATCAGCAGCACCCTCGAGCAGGACGCCCGGTGAGCCTCACACCAGCTCGGGCCGCTGCCACCCCTGCCCGAGGACGTGCTCGGCGAGGAACGCGATCACCGTCTCGTACCAGACGATCGCGTTGCCGGGCGTGAGCACCCAGTGGTTCTCGTCCGGGAAGTACAGGAACCGCGAGGGGACGCCGCGCTTCTGCAGGTCGTACCAGAGCCGCAGCGCCTCGCCGATCGGCACGCGGTAGTCCTTGTCGCCGTGGATCACCAGCATGGGCGTGCGGATGGCGTCGGCGAACCGGTGCGGGGAGTTCTGCTCGTAGCGCTTGGGAGTGGCCAGCGGGTCGCCCCACTCCCTCTCCCAGTAGTAGGCCGCGTCGGTGGTGCCGACGAACGAGTCGAGGTCCCAGAGGCTGGCGTGGGTGACGATCGCCCGGAAGCGGCCGGTCTGGGTGGCCACCCAGTTGGCCATGTAGCCGCCGAAGGAACCGCCCATCGCCGCGGTGCGCTCGGCGTCCACGTCGGGCCGCTCGAGCGCGGCGTCGACGGCGGTCATGAGGTCGGTGTAGGGGGCGCCGCCCCACTCGCCCCAGCCCCGGCGGACGAAGTCCTGCCCGAAGCCCTGCGAGAGCGCCGGGTTGGGCAGCAGGACGGCGTAGCCGCGGGCCGCCATCACCCACGGGCACCAGCGCCACGACCAGGAGTTCCAGCTCATCAGCGGACCGCCGTGGATCCACAGCAGCAGCGGCGCGGGGTCCTCGGCACTCGCGCCCTCCGGCAGGACCAGCCAGGACTGCACCTGGGCGCCGTCGGCGGCGGTGGCGCGCACCTCGTGCAGGGTCCCCGGCAGCGGCCCGAGGGCACCCGGGGACGGCAGCGGATCGGGGTGCTGACCCGTCGCTCGCGGGTCGAGGTGCACCGGCGCGGGCGGCTCGTCGTAGGCCGAGCGCAGCGCGTACAGGGCGCTGCCGTCGCGGGCCACCTGCAGGTCGCTGTAGGCGCCGTCGGCGGTGAGCCGCACCGGGTCGCCACCGGAGAGCTCCACCCGGAACAGCGCGTGCCGGCCGTCCTCGTCGGCCAGGAAGTACACGGCGTCGCCCTCGGCGCTGAACTGCGGGGCGCTCGGCCAGCGGTCGAAGCCCGCCGTGAGGTCGCGCGTCTCGGCGGAGGCCACGTCGACCAGCAGCAGCGTGTAGTCGGGGGGCTCGGCGTAGGTCGTCAGCGTCTCGCGCACGCACACCGCCGAGGCGCCGTCGGGGGAGAAGGCGCCGGAGTGGACGTCGGCCAGCGGGTCGTCGACCAGCACCCGGCTCTCGCCGGTCGCCGTCTCGACCAGGACCAGCCGGTCGCGGCGGCCGGCCGGACCGTCGGGCACGGAGTCCACGCGCAGCAGCAGCCGGCCGTCGGGGGAGAGGACGGCCGACTCCCCGGCGCCGGTGGGCGGGGCGGCGTCGGGCGTCAGGTCGCGCAGGGCCACCGGCTCGGGCCGGTCCCCGGCGGCGTCCTCGGCGGGCAGGGCGCCGGCCCAGAACAGGTGCGGGGCCGCGGGGCCGAGGTCGGCGTCCCAGTGGCGGACGGGATAGGCCTCGTGCAGGACCGCCGAGACCCCGGCGTCGCTGCGCGCCGTGCGGCGCCGCTCGTCCTCGGCCGCATCGGCGGCGCCGGGCATGGCGGAGGCGACGACCACCACGTCGCCGCTGTCGGCGGCGACGGTGAAACCGCCCACGCCGCCGGGCCGGGTGACCACCGGACGGGCCTCACCGCCGCCGGGCGGCAGCGCCCACAGCGACGGCTTCGGGTCACCGCCGTCCTTCCCGGCACCCGGGTCGGGGCGGGCCGAGACGAACAGCAGCGTGCCGTCGGGAGCGAAGGCCGGCGCCGACTCCCCGGGCGCGCTGCGGGTCAGCCGGCGCGGCGCGCGCTGCCCCGCGGGGTCGACGTCCCACAGCGCGGAGACCCACTTCTTCCGCTCCGCGTCGAGGGTCTGCACCGAGACGGCGAGCCGGCCGTCGCGAGCCAGCGCCAGGCCGCTCACCCGCGGGACGGCGACGAAGTCGGCCAGCCGGGCGAACTGGTGCTCCGGATCGGGGCCGGGAGCGGCGGTGTCGGACACGGCGGTGTCGGACACGGCGGTGTCGGACACGGCGGTGTCGGACACGGCGCTGTCGGACACGGCGTCGGGCTGGCTCACCGGGGCTCCTCGCGACGGGGACGGGACGGTGCCGCCCACCGTAACGAGCAGCGCCCGGCCCCCCGCCGGAGCGGCAGACCGGGCGCTGCGACCGGCTGCTCGGACTGCTCAGAGCTGGGCGGCGGCCTCGACCGGGGTCAGGTCCTCGTCCAGCGCCGAGACGAACAGGTGCTGGGCCACGCCCGCGGGCACCGGATGGCCGTCGAGGGTGACCGTGCCGTCGGCCGACCGCGCCACCATCGTGGCGCCGGGGCGGATCCCCTGGTCGGCGAGCGTGCGCAGCAGCGTGGCGTCCTCCTGCAACTGCTCGCTGATCCGCCGCACGGTCACCCGCCGGCCCTCAGCGGTCGCCGTGGTGGAGAGCAGGGTCAGCGCGTCGAGGACAGCAGAGGTCTCCCCGCCGAGCGCGTCGAGGCCCGGGATCGGGTTGCCGAAGGGCGAGACCGTGGGGTTGCCGAGCAGGGACAGCAGCTTGCGCTCCACCGCCTCGCTCATGACGTGCTCCCAGCGGCAGGCCTCCTCGTGCACGTCGGCGTAGTCGAGGCCGATCACGTCGACGAGCAGGCACTCGGCCAGCCGGTGCTTGCGCATGACCGCGGTGGCGAGCTCGCGGCCGGTGTCCGACAGCTGCAGGTGCCGGTCGCCCTCGACGGTCAGCAGGCCGTCGCGCTCCATGCGCGCCACGGTCTGGCTCACCGTCGGGCCGCTCTGGTGCAGCCGCTCGGCGATGCGCGCCCGCAGCGGGACGATGCCCTCCTCCTCCAGTTCGAAGATCGTGCGGAGGTACATCTCGGTGGTGTCGATGAGGTCGTTCACTGGCACTCCTCCGTGTCGTCGCCGATCCTACGGCGCGCGGGTGACCGGACCGGGTTCCGCGGGCGAGCCGGCCGGGACGGCCCGCCGGGAGGGCCTTCCGGGCGCGGCGCCCGGCGCGGTGCGGCGGTAGCGTCCGGACGGGGGCGTCGGGGGCGGCAGCGACGGCAGCGGCGACAGGGGAGGGCTCGTGAGCGACTCGGTGGCCGTGGTCTGGGACGAGGCGCTGCTCGGCTACACGATGGGCGGCGAGCACCCCCTGCACCCGGTGCGGCTGGACCTCACCATGCGCCTGGCCGACGGACTCGGCGTGCTCGCGCCGGGCCGGGTGGAGGTGGTCCGCCCGACGCCGGCCGGCGAGGACCTGCTCACCCTCGTGCACGACCCGGCCTACCTGGAGGCGGTGCGGCGGGCGCCCACCCACCCGGACGAGGCGTTCGGCCTGGGCACCACGGACAACCCGGTCTTCGAGGGCATGTACGAGGCGGCCGCGCTCATCACCGGCGGCAGCGTGCTCGCGGCGGAGCTGGTGCACTCCGGCCGCGCACAGCACGCGGTCAACATCGCCGGCGGCCTGCACCACGCCATGCCCGGCCGCGCCTCGGGCTTCTGCGTCTTCAACGACGCCGCGATCGCCATCGCCTGGCTGCTCGGTCAGGGCTACGAGCGGATCGCCTACGTCGACCTCGACGTCCACCACGGCGACGGCGTCCAGGCGACCTTCTACGACGACCCGCGGGTGCTCACGGTGAGCATCCACCAGACCCCGCTCACCCTGTTCCCCGGCACCGGGTTCCCCGAGGAGACCGGCGACCCCGAGAAGGCGCTCGGCAGCGCGGTCAACCTCGCCCTGCCCAACGGCACGGACGACTCCGGCTGGCTGCGCGCCTTCACCGCCGTCGTCCCCAGCGTGGTGCGCGCCTTCGCGCCGCAGATCCTGGTCACCCAGTGCGGCTGCGACGCCCACCACGAGGACCCGCTGGCCGACCTCGCGCTCACGATCGACGGCCAGCGGGCCAGCTACCGGGCGGTGCACGACCTCGCCCACGAGGTGTGCGACGGCCGCTGGATCGCCCTCGGCGGCGGCGGGTACGGCCTGGTGCGCTGTGTGCCGCGGGCCTGGACGCACCTGCTCGCCGAGGCCTCCGGGGACCGGCTGGACCCCGTGACGGCGATCCCGCAGTCGTGGCGCGACGACGTCGTGGCCCGGGGGCTGAAGGCCCGGCCCCCCACGCACATGACCGAGGGCGGCTACACCGGCTTCTCGGCGTGGGACCCCTTCACCGAGTCCCGCGTCGACCGGGCGGTGTCCCGCACCCGCAAGGCGTCCTTCCCCTACTTCGGCCTCGACCCGGACGACCCCCGTGACTGACCAGCAGACCGACGCGGCGCCGGCCCACGACGAGGAGGCACCGCAGCCGCCGGCGCACTGGCAGGCCGACATCGTCGCCGCCGACGGCGGCACGGTGCACCTGCGGCCCATCTGCCCCGAGGACGCCGAGGGGCTCACCGGGCTGATGGACCGCAGCTCCGAGCAGACCCGCTACTACCGGTTCTTCGGGCCGATGAAGCGGCTGTCGGCCAGGGACCTGCACCGGTTCACCCACGTCGACCACACCGACCGGGTGGCCTTCGTGCTGCTGCTCGGCGAGCAGCTGATCGGCGTCGGCCGCTACGACCGCTATCCCGACACCACCGACGCCGAGGTGGCCTTCCTCATCGAGGACGCCCACCAGGGCCGGGGCCTGGGCTCGGTGCTGCTCGAGCACCTGTCCGCCGCGGCCCGCGAGCGCGGGATCACCAACTTCGTCGCCGAGGTGCTCGCCCAGAACAGCCGGATGGTGCGGGTCTTCCTCGACGCCGGCTACTCGCCCAGCCGCTCCTACGAGGACGGCGTGGTCCACCTGACCTTCCCGATCGCGCCCACCGAGACCTCGCTGGCCGTCGCCTACGAGCGCGAGCAGCGCAGCGAGTCCCGCTCGATCGCCCGGCTGCTCACGCCTCGGTCGGTCGCGGTCGTCGGGGCCAGCAACGACGAGGCCAAGATCGGCAACCTCGTGCTGCGCAACCTGCTCGACTACGGCTTCGAGGGGCCGGTGTACCCGGTCAACCCCGGCGCCCGGCACGTGCGCGGCGTCCCCGCGTACGCCTCGATCGAGGCCATCCCCGACGACGTCGACCTGGCCGTGGTCGCCGTCCCAGCCGACGAGGTGGCCGGCGTGGTCGAGGCCTGCCGGCGCAAGCAGGTCCGCGGCCTGGTGGTCATCTCCGGCGGCTTCGGCGAGACCGGCCCGGCCGGCCGCGACGCCGAGCGGCAGCTGGTGGCCGCGGCGCGCGCGTCGGGCATGCGGGTCGTCGGCCCCAACTGCCTGGGCATCGTCAACACCGACCCGGCCGTCCGGCTCGACGCCAGCCTCGCCCCCCACGTCCCCAGCCGCGGCCGCGTCGGCTTCTTCGCCCAGTCCGGCGCGCTCGGCGTCGCGCTGCTGGAGCGGGCGCGCAGCCGCAACATCGGCCTGTCCAGCTTCGTCTCGGCCGGCAACCGCGCCGACGTCAGCGGCAACGACCTGCTGCAGTACTGGGCCACCGACCCCGGCACCGAGGTCGTGCTGCTGCACCTGGAGAGCTTCGGCAACCCCCGCAAGTTCGCCCGGCTGGCCCGCACCGTCGCCCGCACCAAGCCGGTGGTGGCGGTGAAGAGCGGCCGGCACGGCGGGCTGACCCCGGGCCTGGCCGGCACGTCGGTGGCGGTGCCCGAGCAGTCGGTGGCCGCGCTGTTCGCCTCGGCCGGGGTGATCCGCGTGGAGACCGTGGCCCAGCTGTTCGAGGTCGGCCTGCTCCTGGCCCACCAGCCGCTGCCCGCGGGCGACCGGGTCGCCGTCGTCGGCAACTCCACGGCCATGGGGGTCCTCGTCGCCGACGCCGTCCTCGACCAGGGCCTGGCCCTCGCGCACGAGGCGCCGGTCGACATCGGCACCAACGGCAGCCCGGAGGCGTTCCGCACCGCGCTGCAGGCGGCGGTCGACGACGACGGCGTGGACTCCGTCGTGGCGGTGTTCCTCCCGCCGCTGGTGCGCACGCCCCCGGACGAGTTCGGGCGGGTGCTCCGCGAGGTCTCGACCGCCTCGGCCAAGCCGGTGGTGGCCACGTTCCTCTCCGCCGAGGGCATCCCGCCGGAGCTCGCCGTACCCGACGACGCCGGCATGCCCGCCCGCGGCTCGGTTCCGTCCTACTCCACGCCGGAGCGCGCGGTCATCGCGCTGGCGCGGGTCACCGAGTACGCCCGGTGGCGCCGGCGGCCGATGGGCACCGTGCCCGAGCTGCCCGACGTCGACGCCGCGCGCGCCCGGTCGGTCGTCCTCGGCGCGATGGCCGAGTCACCCGGCGGCCGCCCACTGACCGACGACGAGAGCCTGCAGCTGCTGGCCGCCTACGGGGTGCCGCTGCTGGGGACGCGGACGGCGACCACCGCCGAGGAGGCCGTCGCCGCAGCCGACGCCGTCGGCTACCCGGTGGTGCTCAAGTCCACGGCGCCGTGGCTGCGGCACCGCACCGACCTCGGCGGGGTCCGGCTGGACCTGGCCGACGCCGCGGCCGTCCGTGCCGCGTTCGCCGCCATCCCGGCCGGTGACCCGGTGATCGTGCAGGAGATGGCCGCCCCGGGCGTGGCCACCGTGGTGGAGGTCGTCGACGACCCGTCGTTCGGCGCGCTGGTCAGCTTCGGCGTCGGGGGAGTGGCCACCGAGCTGCTCGGCGATCGCGCCTACCGCACCCTGCCGCTCACCGACCTCGACGCCGCAGAGCTCGTGCGCGCCCCCCGGGCCTGGCCGCTGCTCGACGGCTGGCGGGGGTCCGAGCCGGTCGACGTCGCGGCGCTGGAGGACCTGCTGCTGCGGGTGGCGCGACTGGCCGACGACCTGCCCGAGGTGCTGGGGCTGACCCTCTCGCCGGTGATCGTGGGCCCGGCGAACCCGTGGCACGGCGGCCGGTCGCTGGTGGTCGCCGGTGGCACCGTGCGGGTGGGTCCGCCGACCGCCCGCGTCGAGCCCGGCCCCCGGCGCCTGCGCGACCTGTACTGAGCGCCCCGGCTACCGCCAGCGCTCGACGAACCCGACCGTCGCGCGGTCGACCTCGTCGGGGTGCGAGGCGCTCAGGAAGTGCCGGCCACCCTCGACGACGCGGAGCTCGGCGCCGGCGCTGGCGGTGAACAGGCCGATCTCGTCCTCCGCGTTGGCGACCGAGTACACCGGGTCCGCGGTGCCGTGCATCCACAGCACCGGGCACCGCACGCCGTCCAGCCGGCCGTGCAGGCCGTCGCGGTCCCGCAGGTTGACCGAGCTGGTGCGCAGCCGCCTGCGCCCGTCGTCGCCGGCGTAGTTCTCCTGGTGCGTCCGGTGCCAGAACGCGCGCTCCCCGGGCGACACGTCCTCGCCGAGGCCCTCGGCGAGGACGGCGTCGACCAGCGCGGTCGGGACCGCCCAGTCCGCACCGACGGGCTCGGCGAGGGCGTCGATGGCCGGCGTGCAGAAGCCGACGCCGTCCCAGCAGCCCAGGTCCCGGCTGCGCCGGCTCTCGGCGTCCATCGAGGTGCCCAGCAGGACGATGCCCCTGACCACGTGGGGAGCCAGCATCGCCATGCGCGCCGCCACCCAGCCACCCTGCGAGGTGCCCAGGACGAACGCCTCGCGGATGCCGAGTGCGTCGAGGACCTGCAGGTCGGCCAGCGCGGAGTCCCAGTAGGTGAACTGCTCGTACGAGGCGCGCGTCCGGCCGTGGCCGTACGGCTCGAGGGCGAGCAGGTTGGTGGCGGCCGCGAGCTCCTCGTCGGCGAACTGCGGCCGGAAGAGCTCGGCGGAGGTGCTGAACGAGTTGACCATGACCAGCGTCGGGAGCGAGGCGTCGTAGGCCCGTCCGAACCGGTGGCCGATGGTCGAGGTGCCCAGGTGGGGGACCTCGATCGTCTCGACGTCGCTCACGGGTCCCCTGTCGTCGGGCCGGGGTGGGTCCGGCCATCGTGGTCCCGCCCTCGGGAGCGGTCAACCGGCCGGGCGGGGACCGCTCAGGGCTGCCGGCCGGTGAAGGCCAGCAGCCTGGTCCGGGCGTCGGCGTCGTCGGGGACCGGGACCCGCGGACCGTAGTGGCCACTGCTGCGCAGCGCGGCGTCCCAGGGCTCGATCCCGGCGAGGAAGCCCGCTGCCTCCGCCGGGTCCACGGTCTCGTCCTGACCGGTGGCGCGGGCGAGGTCCCAGGCGTGCACCAGCAGGTCCATCAGGCCGGTCATCGCGACCAGCTCCTCCAGCGTCATGTCCCCGGCGCGGGTGCTCGTCGGGCGCGCGGCGACGGCGGGGTCCTCGAGCAGGGCGGAGATCGCGGCGTCAGCGGCCCGCCAGGCGCCGGCCGGGTCGTCGTCCACCGAGGGCAGCTCGGGCAGCGGCAGGCCGACCGCACCCAGGTACAGCGAGGGCATCCACTCGACGACGTGCCGGACGACGTCGCGGGCCACCCAGCCCTCGCACGGCGCCGGGTCGTCCCAGCGGCCGGCGGGGACGCCGTCGACCCGCCGGCCGAAGTCGTCGGCCAGGTGCCGCCAGCGCTGCGCCGTCGTCCGCCCCGTCGTCGGCGCCGTCGTCGGTCCGGCCGTCGTCTCGTCGGTCTGCTCGGTCGTCATCACGCTCTCCTCAACCATCCGGTTGAGGACGAGCCTGGCCCGGGGCGCAGTCCCTGTCAACGCCGAGAGCCGGCTCCCCGCGGGGAACCGGCTCTCGGATGTCGGCTGTCAGGCCAGGTAGTCGCGCAGGGCGTCGGCGCGCTGCGGGTCGCGCAGCTTGGCCATCGTGTCGCGCTCGATCTGGCGCACCCGCTCGCGGGAGAGGCCGAACTGCTTGCCGATCTGCTCGAGCGTGCGGGGCTGGCCGCCGTCGAGGCCGAAGCGCAGCACCACCACGTCGCGCTCGCGCTCCTCCAGTGTGGAGAGGACGGTGCGCACGTCGCCCTTCATCATCTGGAAGGCCACGGCGTCCTCGGCGACCGCGGCATCGGCGTCCTCGATGAAGTCACCGAGCCGGGACTCCTCGTCGGCACCGACGGTCTGGTCGAGGCTGACCAGGTCGCGGCTGTACTCCAGCAGCTCGGCGACCCGCTCGGGGGTCATGTCGAGCTCGAGGCCGAGCTCCTCGGCCGTGGGCTCGCGCTCGAGCTCCTGGTGCACCCGGCGACGGGTCCGCACGACCTTGTTGACCTGCTCGGCCAGGTGCACGGGCAGCCGGATGGTGCGGCCGGAGTCGGCCATCGCGCGGGTGATCGCCTGGCGGATCCACCACGTCGCGTAGGTCGAGAACTTGAACCCCTTGGTGTAGTCGAACTTCTCGACGGCGCGGATGAGGCCGACGTTGCCCTCCTGGATGAGGTCCAGGAACGTCATGCCGTGGCCGGTGTAGCGCTTGGCCACCGAGACGACCAGGCGCAGGTTGGCCTCGAGCAGGTGCCGCTTGGCGGCCTTGCCGTCGGCGGCCAGCGCCTTGTAGTCGCGCTGCAGGGCCGGGGTGAGCTGCCGCTCGGTGAGCAGCCGCTCGGCGTAGAGGCCTGCCTCGATGCGCTTGGCGAGCTCGACCTCCTGCTCGGCGGTCAGCAGCGCGGTCTTGCCGATGGTGTTGAGGTACACGCGCACCAGGTCGGTCGACACCAGGCCACTGGTGTCCGGCTCGCGGCGCGGCGAGCGGACCTCGAGGGTGTCACTGGGGGAAGACTGGAGGAGCGTCACGGGATGTCTTCGTCCTTGCCTGGAGTTCGGATGCATGTACCGGCCCTCGTGGCCGGTGGGACACCCGCGTCTGGGGGTGGGGCTCCGCTGTCCGCGCGGTACCCCGCTGTTCGTCCGTTGTGGTCCGTTGTGTTACGCCCCGTACAACGGTCCAGGCAGGGCCTGGTGTTCCGCGCGGCCCGCCTTCACAGGGTCCGCACAGGTGGTGTGTTCGGTCACCCCACGTACCCGGCTCGCCGCCGGGTCAGACCTCCAGCAGCAAGGTCATCGGTCCCTCGTTGACCGATGCCACGAGCATCCGCGCGCCGAACACCCCCGTGGCCACCGTGCTGCCGCGGCGCCGCAACTCCTCGACGACGGCCGTGACCAGCGGTTCGGCCACCTCCGCCGGTGCGGCACCGTCCCAGGAGGGGCGGCGGCCCTTGCGCGTGTCGGCATGGAGTGTGAACTGGCTCACGACGAGCACCGGGAGTCCGAGGTCGCCGGCCGAGCGGGCGCCGTCCCCGGTGGCGAACAGCCGCAGCTCGTGGATCTTCCGGGCCAGCGCCGTCGCCCGGTCGGCGTCGTCGTCGCGGCCGACGCCGACCAGCGCGAGCAGGCCCCTCCCGATCTCCCCGACGACGGTGCCGTCGACGGTCACCGACGCCGAGGTCACCCTGCTCACCACCGCACGCACCGGCCCATCCTGCGGAGGAGGCCCGGCGCGCCGGTGACCGGGTGCCCCGCGGGTATCGGTTGCTCTCGTTCCGGAGTTACGGTGGAGGGGCCGGCCGCCCGGGCACCGGCGCACCGGTGACCACCTCGGGGGACCCCACGTTGCACTCGGACCAGAGCTCCGCGGTCGGTGCCGACCCCGGAGCCTGCCCCGGCGCCGGCCCCGATGCGGGCCCCGCGCACGACGCGCTGGTCTACGACGTCCCCGAGCAGGTCGCCGAGGTCGCCGCCCCGTGGCTGCTCGAGGGCCTGGCGGCCGGGGACGCCGCGGTGGTCGCCGTGGACCCCAGGACCGCCGGTCCGCTGTGCGAGGCCCTCGGGAACGACCCGCGGGTGATCGTGGTCGAGCGGCACGCCCTCTACCGATCCCGCACCCCCACCGCCGTCACCGCCTTCCGCCGGTTCGCCGCCGAGCACGCCGCTCCCGGGCGCCGGGTGCGCGTGGTCGGGGAGGTGGACTTCGGCGCCACCGTCGCCGACTGGCGCGAGTGGCAGGCCTACGAGGCGGTCATCAACGCCGCCTTCGCCCCCTTTCCGCTGTGGGGACTGTGCGTCTTCAGCGCCGGCCTGCCTGAGCCGCTGCTGGCCACGGCGCGGCACACGCACCCGGGCCTGGTCACCGCGGACGGGTGGGCGCCCAACCCCGCCTACGTCGACCCCGCCGCCTACCTGCGCGCCCTCCCGGTCCCCGACGAGCAGCTCGAGGCCACCCCCCCGGCGCTGGCCGACGACACCATCGCCGACTACACCGGCCTGCGGCGCGCCGTCCGGGCGCTCCTGGAGACCGTCGACGGCCCCGGTGACGTGCTGGAGGACTTCCTCATGGCCGTCGACGAGATGGCCTCGAACGCCGTCCGGCACGGCTCCCCGCCGGCCGGACTGCGGCTGTGGACCGCGCCGGGACGGCTGGTCTGCACCGTCCGCGACTCCGGGCGGGGCTGGGACGACCCCTTCGCCGGGTACGGGCCGGCGCACGGTGAGGACCTGTCCCACGGCGGCATGGGCCTGTGGCTGGCCCGCCAGCTGTGCGACCACGTCGCGATCCGCCGCGACGAGCGCGGGGTCAGCGTGCGGTTGTCCACCAGCTGGGCCTGACGAGGCGCCGGACACCCGGGGCCGTCCCCGTCGGGGGAGGGGTCCCCGGGCCGGCGGGCGGGGATCACACGGCCGCCGGGTCCCCCGCCTGCTCGGGGTCGGCGGCGAGGTCGGCCAGGTGGCGGTGGACGGATCCGACGGTCACCGAGCCCTCGCCGACGGCGCCGGCGACCCGCTTGACCGAGCCGTAGCGGACGTCGCCGGCGGCGAAGACCCCCGGGCGACTCGTCTCGAACGGATACGGGTCCCGGACCAGCGGCCAGTCGCACGAGGGGACGTCGCGGCCGGTGAGGACGAAGCCGTGCTCGTCGAGGCGGACCGCGGGGGCGAGCCACCCGGTGCGCGGCTCGGCGCCGATCAGGACGAAGACGGCCGCCGCACCCACCTCCTCCGTCCGGCCCGTCCCGCGGTCCTGCAGGGTCAGCCCCTCCAACCGGCTGCCACCGCGGCCACCGACCACCTGGGTGCGCAGCCGGACCCGGACGTTGGGCGTGGCCTCGACCTGCCGGACGAGGTAGTGGGACATGCCGGCGTCCAGGGAGTCGCCACGCACCAGCAGGGTGACCCGGGCCGCGTACTGCGCGAGGTGGAGGGCCGCCTGCCCGGCGGAGTTGGCCCCGCCGACGACGTAGACCTCCTCGCCCGCGACCGCCGGTGCCATCACCCCGGCCGCGCCGTAGAAGACGCCGGCACCGGTGAGCCGGTCCAGGTCGGGGATGCCCAGACGCCGGTAGCGGACGCCGGTGGCGAGGACCACGGCGCGGGCCGCGACGGAACCGCCGTCGCGGAAGCCGAGCACGTGGCGGTCGCCGTCGGCGCTCAACGCGGTCACCTGGTGGGTGAAGACGAACTCGGCGCCGAGCAGCGTGGCCTGTTGCCAGGCGCGGTGGGCCAGCTCGCCGCCTCCGATGCCCCCGGGGAACCCGAGGTAGTTGCGGATCATGGAGCTCGTGCCGGCCTGCCCTCCGATGGCCCGCTCCTCCAGCAGCAGGGTGCGCAACCCCTCGGACGCGCCGTAGACGGCGGCGGCGAGCCCTGCCGGCCCGGCTCCGAGGACCACCAGGTCGTAGACCGAGGTGGAGGGCTGGATCCGGATGCCGTGGGAGACGGCCAGCTCGACCATCGACGGCCGGTACAGCACCGTTCCGTCGTGGCGGATCACCGCGGGCAGCCGCTCGACGTCGAGCGCGTGGTCCTGCACGAGCCGGCGACCGGCGTCGCTGTCCTGCGGGTGGAAGAGGAACGGCACGCCGTTGACCGTCAGCCCGTCCCGGACGTCGTGGCAGCGCGGATCCCACTCGTCGCCCACGATCCGGTAGACCACGTGGCTCGGCCGGTGCGCCCTCGACCACGTGCTCAGGGCCTCCTGTACCCGGGGGTAGAGCCACTCCTCGGGATTGACCCAGCCCTTCACCATCCAGGCGTCGATCCGGCCCAGCGCGCTGGCGCGCTGCAGGGCGGGCAGCTCGCCGAACGGGATCCGGGTGTGGTGCTCGTCGACGTCGAAGAGCAGCAGACGGGCGGCTCCACGGTGCAGGTCCGCCGCCTCCTGCAGGAGGACGACGCCGTCGCCGTCGGGGAGGTGCAGGTCCGCGGCCACGAGTGCCACCTGTCGCCCGGCCCGCGACAGGCGTCCGAGCTCGGCACGTGCGCCCCCGGCCGAGTCTGCGGTGAGCACCCGGTAGTCCGGTGCGAACCGGTGCTCCAGGGCGGCAGCCGTCATCGCCACGTCCCGCGGGTCCCCGCCGACGACCAGGAGCACCGGTGGCTGCGACCCGTCCGGCGCGGCGCCGTCGACCGGGCCCGTCATCGCCCGGCCCCGGTGCGGTCGGATGCCGGCCGCGCCCCGGTCCGCTCGGGCGGGGGCGCGGCGCGGTCGTCGTCGAGGCGGCGCAGGGCCGGGTTCAGCAGCATGCCCAGCGTGACCGCCAGGTAGAGGACGCCGAGGCCGACGATGGTGGGCACCAGGCCCGCGCCCTCGACGACGAAGCCGACGATCGCGATGACGAACGGGGCGGCCGCCGACGACAGGGACTGCAGCGCGCCGAACACGCGGCCGTAGAGCTCCGTCGGGGTGACCGTCTGCACCACCGTGAACAGCAGCGGCACGATCGGGCCGGCGACGACCCCGCCGAGCAGGACCAGGACGACCATGAGTCCGAGCGGCGGGGTCAGCGCCAGGCCGCCGTAGAGCAGCAGTGCTCCACCGGCGCCGCCGAGCAGCACGGTGAGCCGCCGGGGCAGGCGGTGCCCGATGGCGCCGAAGAGGGCGGCGCCGAGCAGGGAGCCGGCGCCGATCGCGGAGGTGAGCGCGCCGAGGCTCGTCGGGCTGCCCCAGACGTCGCGGGCGTACACGGGGAGGACAACGGTGACCAGGGAGCCGTCCAGGGCGTTCGCGACCGCGACGACGAGGACGATCGACACCAGCAGGCCGTTGCGCAGGACGAACCTCAACCCGACGAACAGCTCGCTCCAGTAGTGACGGCCCGCCTGGACCGCTGCGGCCGCGCCCTCCTCGTGACTGCCGGGACGGACCAGTGCGGCCACGAGCAGAGCGGACAGCACGAAGGCCGCCGCCTGGACGTAGAGCACGTCCGCAGGGCCCATGACCGCGACCAGGAGGCCGCCGGCGATCGGGCCGACCAGCATCGCGCCCCGGTTGACCGCGCGGTCGACGGCGTTGGCCCGCTCGACCGTCATCGCCGCCCGGCGGGCCAGGCCGGGCACGATCGCGTAGCGGGCCGTGTCGCCGGGTGCCTGCATGGCGGCGATGAGGAACCCGAGGACCAGGATCTGCCAGAACTGCAGGACGCCGGCCGCGTGCAGCAGCGGGATGGCGGCCACCACCACGGCGGCGCCGGTGTCGGTGAGCACACTGGACCGCTTGAACCCGAGCCGGTCGATGACCGGACCGCTGAACACGGCGGCCAGGACCCCGCCGAGGGTGATGGCCGTCGCCACGAGGCCGGTCCTGGCCGCACTGCCGGTGGTCTCCAGGATGAACCAGGGGATGGCCACGTTGGACGTCTGCCCGCCCAGCGTGGAGATCCCGTTGGCGCTCCACATCGCGAGGATCCCGGTGCGCCCGGCCCGGCCCGGTCCCCGTACGGCGCTGTCGGAAGTGACCGTCATGTCCAGTCCTCCGCCCTGTGGGATGCGGTCGGCGCAGCACCGGTCCCCGGGTCGGAGGCGCGGTCCTGCGCGGCCCTCGTGCGGTCGTCAGCGAACGGGGTTGGCATCATGCCGACGCCGGGGGGTCGGCACCAGACCGTCCGGAACGCGGCACACCGATCGACCCGTCCACTCACCCAGCGTCAAGGCTCGATCACCGGGACGGGACGGACCCTGATCCGTCCGGCGGCCGGCCGGATCGCCGCTGTGCATCCGGGGGACCGGTCCCGATCCGGTCAGGCGGAGTGCGCTCCCCGCAGGCCCGTGCTGCCAGGTGCCCGGCCGTGGAAACGTGGCCCGCCATGGTCGCGACCGCCTCCGCACCGCGGGGAGAACCGTCGGTCGAGGTCGCCGAGGAGGCCGCCGGTCATGACGGTCGGATGACGCCGGATGACCGTCACGTGACGGTCACGGCGCCCACGTGGCGGCTCGACCGGAGCGGGTGGTGCCGGCGTTCGGGAGACGCGCGAACGAAGGGAGTGCCCGTGCTCGGGTTCATCGCTCTGCTGCTGGTCGTCTGGCTGGCGGTCGTCGTCATCGGCGCTGTGGTCGAGGGACTGTTCTGGTTGATCGTCGTAGGTGCCGTCCTCTTCGTCGCGACCGCGGCCTTCGGCTGGGTGAAGCGCAACACCCGTGTCTGACGGGGCCACGCTGCCCGGCCGGTCCAGGCCCGACGGTGGCCTCCCCCCGGTGCGCGCAGAGGACTCGGGGAGGGCTGCTGGAACCGGTGATCGAGGACCATCCGGTCGGAGCCCGCGCGGTGTTCTTCGGTCTGGTGCTGGTCTCGATCGTCGTGCCGGCCCGGATGGTGGGCCGCTGGGCGAGGCAGGACGTCGCGGCCGCGGTGCTGGCCGCCGTCGCGGCGTTCCTGCTCACCGGCCTGCCGCCCGCCGGCGACGTCGACCCGCCACTCCCGGTGGTCGTCCTCGCCGCAGCGGTGGCCATCTGTGCCCTGGTGCTGCCCGGGGTGTCGGGCTCCTTCCTCCTGCTGACCCTGGGCCTGTACCCACCCACCCTCGCCGCGGTCAACGACCGGGATCCGGGCTACCTCGGCGCCTTCGCCCTCGGGGCGGCGCTCGGTCTGGGGTCGTTCGTCAAGGCGCTGCAGGTGGCCCTCCGCCGGCACCACGCCCTGACGCTGGCGCTCATGACCGGTCTCATGGCCGGGTCGCTGCGTGCGCTGTGGCCGTGGCAGGACGAGGACCGCAGCCTGCTCGCCCCGGACGGCGGAGCGCTACCCGTGTTCGCGCTGGTGGTCGGCGCCGGGCTCGCGGTCGCCGTCGTCATCGCCGTCCAGGCCCATCTCGAGCGCCGCGCAGCGGCCGCGGCCCCCGCCGCGGAGGACCGCTGAGCCGGTGAGGGGACGGCTGCCGCTCCGCGGGGTGGTCACCGTGCCGCACGAGGACGCGTCACGGGGTCCCCTGCGGCGGACTGCCCTCCGTAGGTCGATGCCCGCAGAGAGCCTGCGATCGGCCGGTCGGTGCCGGCGCGGACCGGGGGCTGGTCCGCCCGGACGGGTTCGGCCGCCTGGACGGTGCGCCTCGATGCAGACCGACGACGGGCCCCTGGCCACGCCCAGCACCTCGACCTGGTGAACCGACTCCGGCGGACCTCGCGATCACGGGTGTCGGCGGGGCGACGAACGTCAGTGAGCAACAGGTGGCACCGCCTCACGCCCACCGCAGGGTCCGCGGTCGAGCCCGCCGCTGCCCGGTGGGACCGGGACACGGACGGGGCGTTGGTCCCTACACCGCAGGGGCACCGCGGGCCACAGTCGGCGGGGTGGGCGGTCGACGACCGTCCCGTCCGACCACGAGTGCGACAGCGCCGAGTGGAGGCAGCCATGCCCACGGTGATGCGGAGAACGACCGGCTCCTTCCGCGCAGCGGTGCTGACCGCCGGCGTGTTCGGACTGGTGGCCACGGGCGTCCCGTCCGCCGCGGCGACGGCGCCGGAGGACGCGGCCATGGCGCCGGAGGTCATCGTCCTGCCGGGCGCCACCTCTGCGGAAGGCATCGCCCACGGCGAGGGCAGCACGTTCTACGCGGGCGACCTGTTCGCGGGCGACGTCTTCCGCGGCGACCTGGAGGAGGGGACCGCCGAGCTCTTCATCGACGCGCCGGAGGGGCGGTGGGCGGTCGGCATGGACGCCGACACCCGGCACGACCTGCTCTACGTGGCGGGCGGCGGCACCGGGCAGGCGTACGTCTACGACCTGCGGACCGGGGCCACCGTCGCCACCTACCAGTTCGCGCCGCCGTCCCCACCGGACGCCGATCCGCCCACCACGGTGGTCAACGACGTCACCGTCACCGGGGCGGGCGCGTGGTTCACGGAGAGCCGCCGAGGGGTCCTGTACTTCGTGCCGATCGACCGCCAGGGTCGGCCGGGAACGGAGTTCCGCACACTGACCCTGCGGGGTCCGGCGGCCGAGACGCCCGGCCCGTTCAACCTCAACGGCATCGCCGCCGTCCGGCACGGTCAGGCGCTCGTCGTCGCCCACGCCGCCAACGGCGCGCTGTACACCGTGGATCCGAGGACGGGCGACAGCGCGCGGATCACCGGGGTCAGCGTGCCGACCGTGGACGGCATCGTGCTGCACGACCGGCGGCTCTGGGCGGTGCAGAACGACGACCGAGTCACCGAGGTGCGGCTGAGCCGGGACCTGTCGGCTGGATCGGTCGTGGAGGTCATCACCAGCGACCTCTTCCAGGTCCCGGCGACCGCGATCCGGCACGATGGCCGGCTCGCGGTCGTGAACGCGAAGTTCGACACCGGCATCCCCCCGACCGCCCAGCAGTACGAGGTCGTGCTCGTCGACGACTGACCCGGTCCCCGTCGCCCGGGTCCGCCGTCGGCGATGCCCGGCAGGAGTCGATGGGAGGGGGTCTCCGCCAGCTGCCTCACCTTCCGTGGGTCCAAGGCCTCGACCTGACCACCGGCGACGTCGTCGCGGCGACACGCCGTTCACCGCGTCCAGGTCGTCGGGGACGACGACGGCCACCGGAGGCGACCCGGCCGGGGTCACGGCCGCTCTCCGCCGGGCCGCTCGGACGACACCGCGGCGGTCGGGTCGCGGTGTCGGCGCCACAACGGCTCGAGGGCGGCGAGCTCCTCGGCGGTGGCGGTCCGGAACGGCGGGGTGGACGGGGCCGGGACGGCGCGCCGCCCCTGACCGCGGGTGGCCCGCAGGCTGGCGGCGACCGAGACGCCGATGATCGTGGCGATGACCGCCAGGCTGACCGCGGTGGGCACGTAGAACAGGTCCACCTTGAGCAGCATCTTGACGCCGACCCACACCAGGACCAGGGCCAGGCCGGTCTTCAGGTAGACGAACCGGTGGATGAGGTCGGCCAACAGGAAGTACATCGCGCGCAGCCCCAGGAGGGCGAAGGCGTTGGCGGTGAAGACGAGGAACGGCTCGTCGGTGACCGCGAAGATCGCCGGGATCGAGTCGACCGCGAAGACGACGTCGGTGACCTCGACCAGGACGAGCACCGCCAGCAGGGGCGTGGCCAGCAGGACGCCGTCGCGGCGGACGAGGAACCGCTGCCCGTGGTAGGCGTCCGTCATCGGGACCCAGCGCCGGAACAGCCGCAGCGCCCGGGACCTGCCCGGGTCCAGGTGCTCGTCACGCTGGCGGGCCATGCGGTAGCCGGTCCACAGCAGGAACGCGGCGAACAGGTACAGCACCCAGTCGAAGCTCGAGACCAGCACCGAGCCGCCGGCGATGAACAGCCCCCGGAGGACGAGCGCGCCGAGGACACCGAGGAACAGCACGCGGTGCTGGTACGCCCTCGGCACCGCGAAGTACGTGAACAGGATGGCCCAGACGAAGACGTTGTCCACGGCGAGCGACTTCTCGATCAGGTAGCCGGCGAAGTACTGCTGGCCGGACTCCGCGCCGTGCGCCCACCACACCCACGCCCCGAACGCGACGCCGATCGCCACCCATCCCGCCGACCACGCCGCGGCCTCGCGGACGCCGATCACGTGGGCGCGGCGGTGGGCGAACAGGTCGACGGCCAGCATGCCGACGATGAGGCCGAGCACGGCCGGCCAGAGCCAGAAGGGGACGTCCACGGACAGCCTCCAGTCGGTGAGCACCAACCGGAGGTCTCTCCCGGCCCGCCTCGGGCCCGCTCCGCCGGGCCCCTCCTGCGGGGCCGTACTGACGACGGGAGCGCTGTGGGGATACTCCCCTCCCGGCAACCAGTGAAACAGAGTTCACCCATGTGTGCCAAGGGAGAGCCGTGACCGACGATCGACCGTCCTGGACGTTCCTGACCAACCACGGGCACGTGCTCCTCGCCGTGGCAGCCGACCCCGACGCGCGGGTCGCCGACGTCGCGGCCCGGGTGGGCATCACGCAGCGCGCGGCCCTGGGCATCCTGCGCGACCTGGAGGACAGCGGGTACCTCGTCCGTCATCGGTACGGCCGGCGCACCCACTACGAGATCCGCCCGCACCAGCGGTTCCGGCATCCGGCGACGGCCGCGCACGAGGTGGACGGGCTGCTCGCCCTCTTCGTGCAGGACCGAGGTCCACCCGGGGCAGGTCGTCCGGCGGCGGCACCGGGTCCGGGGCCGGCCGGAGGGTGACGCGAGACCCCGGCGACCGGCCGGGCGGTCGCCGCCGCGTCCCCGGATCTCCACACCGAGGTGGTCGCCCGAGCCGGCTTCGCGGCGTGGACGACGAGGTCCTCCTCGTCGTCCACGAGGAGGACCTCGTCTCCTGCACCTGGGAGCCCGGCCCCCTGGGCCGATGACTTGGCAGACTGCCCGGATGCCGCAGCTCCGCATCACCCAGGACGACGCCGCCGACGACCTGCTGGGCCGCGATCCGCTCGCCCTCGTCCTCGGGATGCTGTTCGACCAGCAGTTCCCGATGGAGCGGGCCTTCGCCGGGCCCCGGCTGCTGGCCGACCGCATGGGGGTGGACACGCTGTCGGCCGCGGGGATCGCCGACGCCGACCCCGACCGGCTGCTCGCCTGGTTCCAGGGGCCGCCGGCCGTGCACCGCTACCCGGGCTCGATGGCCGCCCGGGTCCAGGCGCTGTGCCGGCTGCTCCTCGAGCGCTACGACGGCCGCGCCGACGCGCTGTGGTCCGACGCCCCGGACGGCGCCACGCTGCTGCGGCGCATCGGGGAGCTGCCCGGATTCGGTGCGCAGAAGGCGAAGATCCTCGTCGCGCTGCTCGGCAAGCAGTACGGCGTCACCCCGCCCGGATGGCGCGAGGCGGCCGGCTCCTACGGCGAGGAGGGGTCGCGGCGCTCGGTCGCCGACATCACCGGACCGGAGTCGCTGGCCGAGGTGAGGGCCGCCAAGCAGGAGGCCAAGAAGGTCGCGAAGCAGGCGGCGGAGACGGCTCCGGCGGCCCGTTCCTAGCGACCCGGGATCGTCCGCGGAGGCGCCTGCACGCCCCCTCCCGCGGTGGCACCATGGGAGCCGGACCGGGGGGAGACCCGGGACCCGGCCAGCAGGGACCGGGTCTCGGCCACCACAGGCGACACCGTGCCGTCGGTGCTCCGATCCAGCGGAGGGATGTGTCCGTGGCCTCGAGCCAGCAGTCCGCACGACCCCGCCGGTCGGACCCGGTGCTGATCACCCAGGCCGAGCCCAGCCTGGTGGAGCAGCACGCCGCCCGGAAGAAGCGGTACGTGATCACCATGGCCGTCCGTGCCGTCAGCCTCGTGCTGGCCGCGGCGTTCTACCAGATCCTCTGGCTGGCGATCATCTTCGCGGTCCTCGGTACGGTCCTGCCCTGGGTCGCCGTCGTCATGGCCAACGACCGGCCGCCGAAGAAGAAGCTCGACGCGAACCGGTACGTCGCGCCCCGGCCCGACCACGTCCTCGACGACCCCGCCCGCCGCCGGCGGGCCATCGAGGGCGGCACCGTCATCGAGGGCTGAGCACGTCGAGGGCTGAGCGCCTCAGCGCGCGCCCGGGCGGCCGACCACCTCGGCGGCCCGGGCCAGTCCCGCGTCCAGGGCCGCGGCCGGGTCGCCGTCCGGGTCGGCCAGCCACACCGCCAGCAGCCCCGCGGTGAACGCGTCACCGGCGCCCGTCGTGTCGACGACGCGCGCCGGGTGCGCGGGCCGGTGCACCAGCGTCGTGCCCGCCGCCCACAGCGCCCCCTCGGCGCCGAGGGTGACCGCCACCGCGCCGTGCCGGGCCGCCAGTGCCCGTGCGGCGTCGGAGAGGTCGCCGCACCCCGACAGCAGCCGCGCCTCGTCGGCGTTGGGCAGCAGCAGCCCGACGCCGGCCGTGTCGGCCAGCCACCGCTGCACGCCGTAGGCGGTCAGCGGCCCGGTCGAGGCCGGGTCGAGCGAGGTGGTGCACCCCGCCGCCGCGGCCGCGGCCAGCGCCGCCAGCCCCGCCGCGCGCGGGCGCTCGTCGAGCAGCGTGTAGCCCGACAGGTGGAGGTGCCCGCCAGGGGGCGGAGCGGGCACGTCGCCGGGGCGCAGGTCGAGGTTGGCGCCGCGGTCGGCGAGCATGCTGCGCCGCCCGCCGGGCTCCACCAGGCTCACGATCGTGCCGCTGGCGGCCCCGGCCACCGTCCGCACCGCCAGGCCCACCCCGGCACCGGAGAGCTCGGCGAGCAGGCCGGCGCCGGCCGGGTCGTCGCCGACGCACCCGGCCAGCGTGACGGGCACCGCGAGGGCCGCCAGGTGCGCGGCGACGTTGGCCCCCGCCCCGCCGCCGCGGCTGCGGATGGTGGCCGGCCGGTCGGAGTCCGGCGCCGGTCCCCCGGAGAGGACGGCGACGACGTCGGTGGCCAGGTCGCCGACGACGACGACCGGACGGGTGCTCAGCGGGCCGCTGCGGCCAGCGCGGCCGCGATCCGCCCCGCCAGCTCGGCGTTGCGCAGGACGAGCCGCACGTTCACGGCCAGCGTCGCGCCCTCGCTGGCGCGGTGCAGGTGGTCGAGCACGAAGGGGGTGACGGCCTTGCCGCGCACGCCGGCGGTCTCGGCCGCGGCGAGCGCGTCCGCGATGACCCGGTCGTGCAGCCCGGGGTCGAGCTGCTCGTCGGCCGGCAGGGGGTTGGCGACGACGACCGCGCCGGGGACGAGCTCGCGGCGGGCGGCGAGCACGGCGGCGGCCTGCTCCGGCGACTCGACCGACCAGTCCAGCTGGGCGCCGCCGTCGGCGACGTAGAAGCCGGGGAAGGTGCGCGTGCGGTAGCCGACGACGGTGACCGACAGGCTCTCCAGCCGCTCCAGCGTGGCCGGGACGTCGAGGATGGACTTGACGCCGGCGCACACCACGGCCAGCGAGGTCCGCGACAGCGCGGTGAGGTCGGCGGACTCGTCGAAGGTGTCGGCCGACTGGCGGTGCACGCCGCCCAGGCCGCCGGTGGCGAACAGCGCGATGCCCGCGGCCTCGGCCAGCAGCGCGGTGCTCGACACCGTGGTGGCGCCCGACAACCCGAGCGCGGCGGCCACCGGCAGGTCCCGGACGCCGAGCTTGGCGAGGTCGGGGTCGGCGCAGACCCGGTCGACCTGCCCCGCGGTCAGGCCCACGTGCGGCACGCCGTCGAGGACGGCGATCGTGGCGGGCACCGCGCCGCCGGCCCGGACGGCCGCCTCGACGTCGTCGGCGGCGGCACGGTTGTCCGGCCGCGGCAGGCCGTGGGCGAGCAGCGTGCTCTCCAGGGCGACGACGGGCGCGCCGGCGTCGAGCGCCTCGGCGACCTCGGGGGAGAGGGTCAGGGGCGGGGCGGCGGCGTGACGGGGCTCGGTACGCGGGGCTTCGGGAGGCACCCTGCCATCATGGTGGGCGGGGCGGTCGCGCCCGGCGCCCACCTCCGGCAGGAGGGCGGCCGGGAGTGCCCGCCGGGATCCGTCGCCCGAACCTGGGAGAGACCGTGAGCGACACCGACCTCCTCGAGAAGCCCGACGTCCGCGACTCGGACACCGGCAACGCCAACGAGGTCTTCCACTACGTCCGCAAGAACAAGATCGCCGAGAGCGCGGTCATGGGCACGCTCGTCGAGGCGCTGTGCGGCGAGGTGTTCCCGGTGACCAAGTCACCGAAGCCCGGCAGCCCGGTCTGCCCGGCCTGCAAGGAGGTCTACGAGCAGCTCCGCAAGGAGTGAATCAGCGGAGGCCGAGGCGCTTGGCCTCGGCCTCCAGCTCGGCGGCTCGGCGGCGCTGGGCCCGGCGGGTGTGCCGGCGCGGGGGCGCGGGCCAGCGCTCCTGGATGGTCGCGTTGAGCTCCGCACCGAACAGCAGGGCCATGCCGAAGAAGAACAGGAACAGCAGGGCTGCGATCGGGGTGGCCAGCGCGCCGTAGGGCAGCGCGGCGACCAGGATGTCGGAGACGTAGAGCCGCAGCACCGTGGCCGCCACCAGGAAGAAGGCGACGGCCAGGAGCGTGCCCGGCAGGTGCCGCCGCCAGGGCAGCCGCCGCGGCAGGATCACGTGGTAGAAGCTGGTCAGCGCCAGCAGCAGGCCGACCAGCACCACCGGCCAGTAGACGGCGTTGATCAGCATGGTCGCGGTCTCCTGCCAGTGCTGGGGCAGCAGGGCGACCAGCACCCCGCGCCCGAGCACCAGCAGCGGCAGCATCAGCACCGCGAGCACCAGGCCCACGACGAACAGCCACAGCGCCATGAGCCGGGTGGCGATCGGGCCGCGGACGTCGCGCTGGTCGTAGGCGATGACGATGGTGTTCATGAACGTCGCCGTCGCCGACGACCCGGCCCACAGCGTGATCAGGAACCCGAGGCTGACGACGTCGAGCCGGCCCGAGGTCAGGATGTCGCTGAGGGTGGGCCGGACCAGCGAGTCGACGACGTCGGCGGTCAGGACCTCGCTGGAGGCGTTGACCAGCGTGTCCTCGATGGTCTGCACCGACGCGGCGCCGATCCAGCTGCCCAGGTAGCCCAGCGACCCGAGCAGGGCGATGAGCAGCGGCGGCACCGAGAGGATCTGCCAGAACGCCGCCTCGCCCGAGAGCCCGAGGATGCGGTCCTGCCAGGCCTTGGCCACCGTGCGGCCGAGGACCTGCGCCGGCACCCGGACGGCGGCGGGCCAGTGGTCGAGCCGGCCGGGGGCGGGGAGGTCGGCGCGGCTGGCGCCCGCCGGGGACGGCGCGGGCGGGGGGACGGGTGCGTCGTCCGCGGTCCCGGTGCGGGACCGCCCGCCGGCCCGCACGGTGCTCACCAGGCCAGTGTGCACGCCCGACGCCCGCCTCCGCCGCCGACGCGGGAGGTGCGGGCACCGGGCGCCGGGGACCGGATCGCTGCTCAGGCCGTCGGCCCGGCCGGCGGGGTGCCGCCGTCCGGGGCGGGCGGGACCGGGGCCTCGGCCGGCGGCGTGATGCAGCGGATGACCGCCTCGGCCGCGTAGGTCGTCTCGAAGGTCTCCCGCCGGATCTCCGCGCCGCTCTGCAGGTCGCGGAAGACCCGGGTCACGGTGACGTCGAAGCCCTGCACGCCGGACTGGGAGATGCAGTCGCCGTCGTCGACCCGCTCCTGGACCGCCGGCTGGCGGTAGTTGGTCCGCGGGCCCTCGATGGCCTCGATCTCGTAGCGCCTGGTCCCGTAGAAGGTCACCGTGATCGACCCGCCGGAGGCACCGGGCGTCCACTGGGTGTCCACGTAGATGCCGGTGTCGGAGTCGTTGCGCCACTGCAGGTCGATCTGGCCCTCGTACACGGTGGCCTCCCGGCCGGCCGGGTAGCGGCTGATGTAGAAGCTGTGCGGCTTGTGGTAGACGTCCTCGAGGCCGGCGAAGAAGACGGCGTTGAACATCGTGGTGGCGAACTGGCTGATCCCGCCGCCGACCGCGGTGGACAGCTCACCGCCGCTGATGACGTTGGCCGGCACGTAGCCCTGCGCGGTGCCCCGCGGCCCGGTGTGGGTGTTGAGGCTGAACGTCTCGCCGGGCAGCACCAGCGCGCCGTCGACCTCCTCGGCCACCACGCGGATGTTCGTGGCGCTGGCGGCGTTGGTGGTCGTCGTCGTGAAGGTGCTGACCTGCTCGCGGATGCCGAGCGCCTCGGCCTCCTCGGTGGTCAGCTCGGCCGGCACCGGCCCGAGCTCTGCGGTGACCGTGCGCGGTGCGGCGTCGGGCAGCACCTCGAGCAGCTGGCCGGCCAGCGCTGCCGGGTCCACCCCGGTGCCGTCGACCGACGGGACGACCCGCACCCCGCCGCCGGCCACCTCGAAGCGGGCGTCCTCGGCGGGCGTGCCGAAGGCGGTGAACTCGTCGGCCATCGCCGTCTGCAGCGCGGCCGGGTCGACGGCGACGGCGAGCTCGCCGTCGTCCTGCGGCGTGAACGTGAGCGAGGCGGCGATCGCCTCGACCGGGACCTCGACGGACGTGGCGCCGTCCTGGCTGGTCACCGTGACGGGCGCGGCCAGCGCCGGGGTGACGGTCCCGTCGAGGACGCGCTGCGCCTCGTCGGCGTCCACGCGCACCGGGTCGACGTCGACCGGCAGCTCGATGGGCGTCGCGGGGTCCCCGCCGGCGGCCAGGGCCGCGGTGATCGCCGTCGCGGCGCCCTCGCGGTCCAGCGTCCGGCCGTCGACGGGCTCGACCAGGCTCGGCGTGGTGCCCTCGAGGGCGATGCCGGCGTCCACCGGCGCCCGGTCCACCTGGGTGGCGATCGTGTCGACCTGGGCGGCCAGGGAGGTGTCCTCGACGGCCATGACCGGGGCGACCTCGCGCTCGCCGAACAGCGAGACCAGGCGGGTCCAGGGGGCGAGCGGCTGGTCGTCGGCGGCGTCGACGGTCGCGTCGACGTCGAGGGTGATGCCGGCGGCAGCGGGGGAGAGGGTGGCCTCGACGTCGTCGGCGACGACGGTGTGGTCGGCGGCGATCCGCGCGGCGAGGTCCTCCTCGAGCGCGTCGCCGGCGGCCGCGGGCGACAGGCCGCCGATCTCGACGCCGGCCACCACGGTGTTGCGCGGGACGTCGCCGCCGGCCACGAGCAGGTCGACGCCGTAGGCCACGCCGAGCACCGCCAGCAGGCCCACGGGGGCGAGGACGGCGGGACGGCGCCAGCGCGGACGGCGTGGACCCGGCGCGGGACCGCCGGGGCCGCCAGGGCTCCCGGGACCGTCGGGACCGCCGGGGGAACCGGCCGGGGGAGCGGGGGGCGCGACGGGGGGCGCCTCGGCGGGCACGCCGGCACCGCCCAGGACGACCGTGTCCGAGGCGTCCCCGGTGGCGGGGGCGCCGGGGCGCTTGCCCAGGTCGACCGGCTCGGTGGCCTGCGTGCCGGCCGGGCCGCCGCCGAGTGCCACGGTGTCGTGGACCGGGTCGGGCGCCGGCGTGGCCTCGGTGCCGGCGGGGGCCTCGCTGGGGAGTTCCGCGGCGGTGTCGGCCGGGGTGTCGGCCGGGGTGTCGGCCGGGGGCTCGGACGGGACGACGGGCGGGGCGGTGGCCGTCGGAGGTGCGGTGGCCGTCGGAGGTGCGGCGCCGGGACCGACGGGTCCGCGGTCGCGGGGGACCGGGCGGGTGTCGTCGGAGAACCCGCCGGGCCCCGGATCCTCGGACGTGGCGGCAGGTGGGGAGGCGGGGTGCTGCGGCATCGGGGTTTCCTCGGGTCGCCGTCGACCGGGGGTCCCCGGGAACGACGGAGCCGCCGGGCCCCCGGCCGCGTCATGCGGACCGGGGACGCCGGCGGCGGCGTCGGGTGAGGGCTTCATCGCGGAAAGCGACGATAGCGCCCTCTCTCGGAGTGGGGTGGGTTACTCGCCGTCCGTCGCGATGATGTCGACGGCGATGTCACGGAGCTTGGTGTCGTACTCGCGAGCGTGGTGCCCGCAGAACACGAGGTCGCTGCCACTGGCGAGCACGACACGCACCTTGGCCAGCGCGCCGCACCGGTCGCAGTGGAAGGGCACGACCAGGTCGTCGGCGGCGGGGGTCGTCGTCAGCGTCTGGGTCATCTGGGTCATCACTCGCTCTCTACCGCACGGACCCGCGGCTGCGGATCGGCCTCCTGCACAGCGCCAGGATGGACCCCTGTGTTCCCGTGCCTCCCGTCACTGCGTTCGACTCGCCGGGACTCGGTGAGCCGGTGACCGCTGGGACTGGTGGGTGGTGGGTTCAGCAGGGACGTCACTGGGTGGTGCCGGTTGTCTGGTGGGACGGGTACTTCTCCGGGCGCCGGCTGGGTTCCGGCTGTGGGTCCGCTGCTGTCTCGACGTCCTCCACGCTACGCGCTCTACCCGGCCGGTGCCGCGGTACACCGCACGGGCAGCCCACCCGGGTGAGATCGTGACCTCGCCGAGATCACCAGCGGACGCCCGTCACACCGGGCGCCCGGCGGAGCGGGCGGGTGCGTCGGAGCCCCACACGCTGTCGGCCACCGTCCCGGGCAGGTCGGGGTTGTCGGTGGTCGAGAAGACGGGGTCCTTCCCGGCCCGCGCCTGGCGCTCGAAGTCGCGCAGCGCCCCGAGGGCCCACCGGCCCAGGAGCACGAGGGCCACCAGGTTGACCAGCGCCATGAAGCCCATGGCGACGTCGGCCAGTGCCCACACGGTCGCGAGCTCGAGCAGCGCCCCGGCGCCCACCACGGCGACGACCACGATCCGGAACACCGTCAGGGCCCCGGGCCGGGCGCGCAGGAAGGTCATGTTCACCTCGGCGTAGGAGTAGTTGCCGAGCACCGACGAGAACGCGAACACGAAGATCAGGACGCTCATCACCCAGGTGGTCCCGCTGCCCAGCTCGTGGGCCACGGCGGCCTGGGTGAGCGAGGCGCCTTCCGTGGTCTCACCGGGCGTGTACACCGCGGACCCGGCGAACAGGATGATGAACGCCGTCGCGGAGCACACGATGATCGTGTCGACGAAGACGCCCAGGGACTGGATCAGCCCCTGCTTGACCGGGTGGCTGGTGGTCGCGGTCGCCGCCGCGTTGGGGGCGCTGCCCATCCCCGCCTCGTTGGAGAACAGCCCCCGCTTCGCACCGTTGAGCAGGGCCGCCGCGAGCCCGCCCGTGATGCCGGCCGCGGCCTGGCCGACGCCGAACGCCGCCGAGAAGATCTGCCCGAGGACGGCGCCCACCTGCGTCACGTTGAGCGCGATGATGACGGCGGCGAGCGCGACGTAGGCCAGGGCCATCACCGGGAGGAGCCACTCGGCGACCCGCGCGATGCGACGGACCCCGCCGAACACCACGGACGCCGTGAGGGCCATGAGCAGGGCCGCGGACCACCACTCGCCGACTCCGTGCCCGCCGGCCAGCACGTCGCTGATCGTGTTGGCCTGGACCATGTTGAACGCGATGCCGAAGGTGAAGATCAGCAGGACGGCGAACAGGACGCCACCGCGCCGGGAACCGAGGCCGCGCTCGATGTAGAAGGCGGGTCCACCGCGGAAGCTCCCGTCACCGGCCGGGATCTTGAAGATCTGCGCCAGGGTCGCCTCGATGAGCGCGGTGGCCATGCCCACGAGGGCGACGATCCACATCCAGAAGATCGCCCCGGGGCCGCCGAGGGTGAGCGCGATGGCCACACCGGCGATGTTGCCCGTCCCCACCCGTGAGGCCAGGCCGACGCAGAAGGCCTGGAAGGACGAGATGCCGCCGTCCGAGCCGCTCCGCGAGGAGGTGATCTGACGGATCATCCGGCCGAAGAGCCGGACCTGGACGAAGCGCGTGCGGAACCCGAAGTAGAGGCCCACGCCCAGCAGCACGTAGACCAGCACGTAGGTCCACAGGACGTTCGAGACCGGGTCGATCAGGTTCTGCTGGATGACGTCCATCGGGGGGGCCTCCGCGTGTCGGCCTGCGGCGCTGGGATCACGACCTCGGGGGACGGCCGCTCGGCTCGTCGAACCCCTGGGCGGCGTTGCGGAGGATCATCCGACCCCGCCGGGTGCCGCGCACCTCGGGTGCCGGGACGCGCAGAGGCCCCGACCCTCGCGGGTCGGGGCCTCTGCGGAGAGCCCTCGCGTCGGTCCTCGCGTCAGTCGAGGTAGTCGCGCAGCACCTGGGACCGGCTCGGGTGACGCAGCTTCGACATCGTCTTGGACTCGATCTGCCGGATCCGCTCCCGGGTGACCCCGTAGACCTGGCCGATCTCGTCGAGGGTGCGCGGCTGGCCGTCGGTGAGACCGAAGCGCAGCCGGACCACGCCGGCCTCCCGCTCCGACAGCGTCTGCAGCACGCTGGTCAGCTGGTCCTGCATGAGGGTGAAGCTGACCGCGTCGACGGCGACGACCGCCTCGGAGTCCTCGATGAAGTCACCGAGCTGGCTGTCGCCCTCGTCGCCGATGGTCTGGTCGAGGCTGATGGGCTCCCGGGCGTACTGCTGGATCTCCAGCACCTTGTCCGGGGTGATGTCCATCTCCTTGGCCAGCTCCTCCGGGGTGGGCTCGCGCCCGAGGTCCTGGAGCAGCTCGCGCTGGATGCGGCCGAGCTTGTTGATGACCTCGACCATGTGCACCGGGATGCGGATGGTGCGGGCCTGGTCGGCCATGGCGCGGGTGATGGCCTGCCGGATCCACCAGGTGGCGTACGTGGAGAACTTGTAGCCCTTGGTGTAGTCGAACTTCTCCACCGCGCGGATCAGGCCGAGGTTGCCCTCCTGGATGAGGTCCAGGAACGCCATGCCGCGGCCGGTGTAGCGCTTGGCCAGGGAGACGACCAGGCGGAGGTTGGCCTCCAGCAGGTGGTTCTTGGCGCGCTCGCCGTCGCGGACGATCCAGTTGAGGTCGCGGCGCATCTGCGGGGAGAGCTTCTGGCCCTCCTCCTCGACCTGGCGCAGCCGCTCGGCGGCGTAGAGGCCGGCCTCGATGCGCTTGGCCAGGTCGACCTCCTCCTCGGCGTTGAGGAGGGCGACCTTGCCGATCTGCTTGAGGTAGGCGCGGACGGAGTCGGCCGAGGCGGTGAGCTCGGCGTCCTTGCGGGCCTGCCGCAGCGCCTCGGACTCCTCCTCGTCGTCCCACTCGAAGTCGGTGCCGCCCTCGGCGGTGGCCTCCTCCGCGGCCGGGGCCTCGGCGGCCTCTGCCCCGTCCGGGCCGGCGACGACGGCCTCGTCGAGAGTCAGGCCCTCGGCGCCGGCGTCGACCACCGCGACCGCGGAGTCCTCGGTGGCCACGGCGGTCAGCACGGTGCCCTCACCGGTACCGGGCGAGGGGCTGATGCTGGGCTTCCGGGCGCCCTTCGCGGCTCCGGTCGCGGGAGCGGCGGTCGTGGGGGCGGCCTTGGCGGGGGCCTTCTTCCGCGTGGGCTTCGCGGCGGGCACCTCGTCCGCGACCCCGACGGGGGCGCTGGTCCGGGAGGCCCGGGTGCCGGCTGCGACCGTCTTCGAGCGGCTGGTGCTCGATGCGGCGGCGTCCGGCGCTGGCTTGTCGGCGGGCACTCAGGTTCCTTCCCGTGCTGGGTGCGTTCCCCGGGAGTGGATCGGCTCCCGGGCAGCGGCCCCGGTCGTCGGGCCGCGCAGCGGGGAGGCCCCAGGGTCCAGCGCGGTGTTTCACCGCGAGGAGGACGGGGGATGACTCCCGGCTGGGTGGTGACGGGCTGGGGCTCCTCCATTGTAGCGACGCGCGCCGGTGTGACCACCGCCTCGAACGGTCCGGGATCGCCCGGAAGGGCTGCTCCCGGCCGAGGTTCAGGGTTCGAAGCGCTCCGCGGCGGCCAGTGCGGCCCCCACGATGCCCGCGTCGTTCTGCAGCTGGGCGGGCACCACCGGCGTCCGGGTGCTCAGCAGCGGCACCCACTTGTGCGCCTTCTTGCTCACCCCACCCCCCACGATGATCAGGTCGGGCCACACCCCGGCCTCGAGCACGTCGAGGTAGCGGTCCACCCGCGCCGCCCACTGCGGGTAGGAGAGGTCCTCCCGCTCGCGGGCGGCCGCCGACGCGCGGCGCTCGCCGTCCTCCCCGTCGACCTGGATGTGGCCGAACTCGGTGTTGGGCACCAGTCGCCCGTCGTAGAACAGGGCGCTGCCGATCCCCGTGCCGAAGGTGAGCATGAGGACGACCCCGTCGTGGCCGCGGCCGGCCCCGTAGCGCATCTCGGCCAGCCCGGCGGCGTCGGCGTCGTTGAGGGTCTCGACGGTCCCCGGCACCAGCGCGGTGAGGCCGGCGTCGACGTCGGTGCCGATCCAGCCCTTGTCCATGTTGGCCGCGGTGTGCGCGACGCCGCGCTTCATGACCCCGGGATAGGTGACGCCGATCCGGCCGGTCCAGCCGAAGGACGACACGATCCCGGCGACCACCTCGTAGACGGCCTCCGGCGTGGACGGCTGCGGTGTCTCCACCCGCATCCGCTCACCGAGCAGGACGCCCGCCTCGAGGTCGACCGGGCACCCCTTGATGCCGCTGCCGCCGATGTCCACACCGAACCCCTGCACGCGGTCACCCTAGTGACCGGCGCCGCACCCGGGTGCACGGCTCGGGCAGGATCCCCCGCGTGAGTGCCCCGCCGACCCCTGCCCGGCTGCTCGACCTCGCCGTCGCCACCGCCCGCGAGGCGGCCGGCCTCGTCGCCCGCCAGCGCGGCGCGGCCGCGGCCGCCGTCGACGTGAAGAGCAGCCCCACCGACGTCGTGACCGCCGTCGACACCGCCACCGAGCGGCTGATCACCGCCCGGCTCCTCGACGCGCGCCCCGACGACGGCCTGCTCGGCGAGGAGGGCGCCGCCCGCGAGGGGACCAGCGGCGTGCGCTGGGTGGTCGACCCGATCGACGGCACCGTCAACTTCCTCTACGGGCTGCGCGGCTACGCCGTCTCGATCGCCGCCGAGGTCGACGGCGTCCCGGTGGCCGGCGCGGTGCTCGACGTGCCCACCGGCGAGCTGTTCACCGCCACGGCCGGTGGCGGGGCGTTCCTCAGCACGCCGGCCCGGCCGGAGCCGGTGCGGCTGGCAGGCAACCGGCCGGTGTCGCTGGAGCAGACGCTGGTGGCCACCGGGTTCGGGTACCGCGTCGAGCAGCGCCGGGCGCAGGGCGCGGTCGTGGCGCAGCTGCTGACCGAGGTCCGCGACATCCGCCGCCAGGGCTGCGCGTCCCTGGACCTGTGCTCGGCGGCCGCCGGGCGGGTGGACGCCTACTACGAGCTCGACCTCAAGCCCTGGGACCACGCCGCCGGCGCGCTGGTGGCCGCGGAGGCCGGCCTGGTGGTCACCGGCCTGCCCGGCCGGCCCTTCGCCGAGCCGATGGCCGTCGCGGTCCCCGAGACGGTGGCGGAGCCGTTCCTCGCCCTGCTCGACCGGCTGCACCCGGCCGGCGCCCGCTAGCAGGCGGCTTCGGCGCTCGCGATCGGGCTGAGGGTGGCGGCGACGTCGTCGGGGGAGGCCAGCCCGGGGAAGTCCGGGCCGAGCACCAGGTCGATGCGGGCGTCGGCGCGGGTGTCCTGGAAGGAGCCGGCCCCGGGGAGGAACAGCGCCAGGTAGCGCGCCGCGTCGGTGCCGCGCGCGCCGTGCCGGATCTCGCCGGGCCCGACCACCTCGCGGTCGGTCGGGTCGTTGGCGACCTCGTCGACGACGAAGCCGCGCTGCGTCAGCTGGTCGGCGACCTCCTGCGCCCTCCCGGCGATGTCGGAGGCGTTGTAGACGCGCACCGTCACCGTGCCGGGGTCCAGTGACGGCGGTGCGTCCGCGGCGGTGGCGCAGGCGGCCTCGGCGGCGTCCTCGCGGGCGCCGGCGTCGTCGAGGACCTTCCACCAGACGCCGAGCGCGGCCAGGGCGAGCACGAGCAGGAAGACCAGGGGCGGCACCGGCCGGCGGTCCCGCCGGGGGCGGGCCGGGGGACTGTCGGTGCTCGTGCTCACGGTCGTCCTCCTCGACGGCCCCCCGGGCGGGTGCGGCGGGTCGCGCGGAGTCTAGGTCCGGCCGCCGACCTCAGAGGGCACCGTCCTCCAGCGCGGCGCGTCCGAGCTCGACGCACGGGTCGATGCGGTCGGCGTAGCCGGAGGTGTCCTTGCCGGCCATCGCACCGGCCGCCGAGCGGGCGACGATCCCGGCGACGATCGCGGCGAACTTGAAGAAGGCGAAGCCGACGTACCAGTTGAGGTCGGAGAGGTCCACGCCGCTGCGGCCGGCGTAGTGCTCGGCGATCTCCCGGCGGGTCGGGAAGCCGGGCAGCGTCGTCACCGGGCTGAGGACCGGCCGGGTCTCGCCGGCCTCGGGCCAGTAGACGAACAACATGCCGATGTCGGTGAGCGGGTCGCCGAGGGTCGACATCTCCCAGTCGAGGACGGCGCGGATGCCGCCGGGGCGCTCGGGGTCGAGCAGGCAGTTGTCCAGCCGGTAGTCGCCGTGGACGACGCCGGTCCGCTGGGTCACCGGCACGGTCTCGGCCAGCCGGGCGGCGAGCGCGTCCATGTCGGGGCGGTCGCGGTCGCGGGTGGCGTCCCACTGCTTGGTCCACCGCCGCACCTGCCGGGCGAGGAAGCCCTCGGGCCGCCCGAAGTCGCCCAGGCCCACGGCCTCGGGGTCGACGGCGTGCAGCTCGGCGAGGACGTCGATGAGCCCGTCGCCGATCCGCCGCCGCTGCTCCGGGGTGTCGGCGTAGCCGGCCGGGATCTGGTCGACCACGTGCAGGCCGACGACCCGCTCCATCACGTAGAAGGGCGCCCCGAGCACCCCGGTGTCGGTGCACAGGTGCAGCGTCCGCGGCACCGGGACCGGCGTCGGCCCGAGCGCACTGATGACCCGGTGCTCGCGGGCCATGTCGTGCGCGGTGGCCAGCACCGCGCCCGTCGGCGGCCGCCGCAGGATCACCGCGTCGTCGGCGCTGCCGCCGGCCGGCGTGACGACGTAGGTGAGGTTGGACATGCCCGCCGCGATCAGCTCGACGGTCACCTCCCGCCAGCGCTCGTCCCCGAGGACGGAGGCGAGATACGGACCGACGACGGCGGGGTCAGCTCCCACGGGACTCGACACGGGCGGCAGGGTAACCTCCGGCACTCCGCTCCCCGACCGGCCCGCCCGGGCCCGTTCCGGGTGCCCTGCACGGGTCGTGGAACGGCCCCGCGTGTCCCGCCCGGAAGGGCGGGCACAAACCGGGGCCACACGGCGTTGGGGGGCTGCCGGTCCCGTACCGGGCCGACCACCGTGTCGGCCGGAGGCGGGCCCGGTCCGTGACCAGCGGCCGCCCGTCGGGCGGCCGGCCAGGACGACGGTGGCCCCCGCCGCCGTCGGACCCAGGCGGGCGCGCACGACGCGCCCGCGAGAACCCCGGAGGAGGGGCACCCCATGGCCACCGACTACGACGCCCCGCGCCGCAACGAGGCCGACGAGCTCGGCGAGGACTCCCTCGAGGAGCTCAAGGCCCGTCGGGCGGAGGCCCAGTCGGCCTCGGTCGACGTCGACGAGACCGACTTCAACGAGAGCCTCGAACTGCCCGGCGCGGACCTGTCCAACGAGGAGCTGACCGTCCGCGTGCTGCCGAAGCAGGAGGACGAGTTCACCTGCTCGCGGTGCTTCCTCGTGCAGCACCGCAGCCGGCTCGCCGCCACCCGCGGCGACCAGATGTACTGCCGGGACTGCGCCGCATAAGCAGGACGACCGACGAGCAGTACGACCCACAGGGCAGGACCGAGGGGAGCGACCGATGACCGAGCCGACGCAGCGCATCGGCGCACCCCGCGACGTCCCGCCGCCGCGGCCGGTGCCGCCGGCCGCGCCGGGGCCGGGCCGGTCGGGGGACGGTCCGGCCTGGCTCGCCGACGACAGCGGCCTCGGCCGCGCCGCCCGGGCGGTCGCCGACGCGGTGTCCGGGCTCCTCGGCGGGAGCGCCGACGAGCCGTCCGCCGCCGGGCAGCCCGACCCCCGCCGGTCGGCCGGCGGTGTGCTGCGCGACGTCCTGGGCGCCCTGGCCTCCGCGGCGACCTCCGCCGCCACGTCGGCGGCGACCGGGAGCCGCGGCGCGGACCGGCCCGCGGGCGCGGCCGACGACGAGCGGTCGGGCCGCAACCCGGTCGGCGTCGTCGGCGACCTGCTCGCCGCGGCCGCACCGCGCCTGCCCATCCGCGACGCCGCCCGGCTGCGCGCCGCGTACCCGGGGCTGTCGGACGACGAGATCGCCGACGCCCTGGTGACCCGCTCCTCCCGGCTGACCGCCGCGGTCGGTGCGGCCACCGGCGGGCTGGCCGCCGCCCAGTGGTTCGCGACGCCGTCGCTCGTCGCGCTGCCGCTCGAGCTGGGCGCCGAGACGCTCGTCACCGCTGCCGTCGAGGTGGTGATGCTCGGTGAGCTGCACGAGATCCACGGCCGGCCGGCGTCCGGCACGCCCGCCGAGAAGGCCGCCGCCTACCTCTCCAGCTGGACACAGCAGCGCGCCGTCGAGGGCGGTGAGCGGCAGGCCCTGGGCACCGTCCTCGGCACCGCCGGGTTCCGCGCCCTCCGCCGCCGGCTGTCGCGCCGCATCGCCCGCAGCGCGCCGGCGGCGGCACCGCTGCTGGTGGGTGCGGCGCTCGGTGGCCGGGGCAACCTCAAGGCCACCGAGACCCTCGCCCGGCGGGTGCGGACCGACCTCCGGCGCGGCCTGTCCTGAGCCCGCGCGGCCGGTCCGCCGACCCGTCCCGGGGCGCGGTTAGGGTCGCCGTCGTGTCCGACCCCCTCGAGGTCCCCGTCCGGCTGACCGCGGCGGGGGCCGCGCCCCCGCGCTACGCCCTCCCCGGCGACGCGGGAGCCGACCTCACGCTCACCGAGGACGTGCACCTGGCCCCGCTGGAGCGCGCGCTGGTGGGCACGGGGGTGGCCGTGGCCATCCCGGACGGCTACGCCGGCTTCGTGCACCCGCGGTCGGGCCTGGCCGCGCGGCACGGGCTGAGCCTGGTCAACGCCCCCGGCACCATCGACGCCGGCTACCGCGGCGAGATCAAGGTCAACCTGGTGAACCTCGACCCGACCACCCCGCTGACGCTGCGCCGCGGCGAGCGGGTCGCCCAGCTCGTCGTGCAGCCGGTGGTGCAGGCCCGCTTCGTGGCCGTCGAGCAGCTGCCCGGGAGCGTCCGCGGCGAGGCCGGGCACGGGTCCACCGGCGCGGGACAGGAGGCCTGAGATGCCCTTCGGACGACGGCGCAACCGCATCGACCGCACACTGCGCGAGCGCGGCGTCCCGCCCGAGCCGCAGCACCGCGAGCGCGAGGTCGAGGAGACCAGCGGTCCCTACGACGAGTCCGACGTCCCCGACGACGGCACCCCCCGCGTCGACCTCGGCGCCCTGCGGCTGCCGGCACTGGCCGGCACCGAGCTGCGGGTGGACCTCAACCAGCAGCAGAAGGTCGTCGGTGCGACGCTGCGCTACGGCGACTCGGTGCTGCAGGTCTCGGCCTTCGCCGCGCCCCGCGCCACGGGCATCTGGGACGACGTCCGCACCGAGCTGGCGAGGAGCGCGTCGGGGCAGGGGGGGCGTCTGCAGGAGGCCGACGGTCCCTTCGGCCCGGAGCTCACCGGCACGGTCGTCGTGACGCCCCCGGCCCAGCCCGGCGGCCCCCCGCCCAAGCCGGTGCGCCGGGCCGCCCGGTTCCTCGGCGTCGACGGACCGCGCTGGTTCCTCCGCGGGATGATCAGCGGCCCGGCCGCCGAGTCCCCCGAGGCGGCCGCGGTGCTCGAGGACGTGTTCCGCCGGATCGTCGTCGTCCGGGGCACCCAGCCGATGCCGGTGCGTGAGCAGCTGCCGCTCACCCTGCCGCCGCAGGCCGCCGAGCAGCTCGCCCGCCAGCAGCAGGCGGTCCAGCAGCAGGGACGTCCGGCGACCCCGCCGGGGCCTCCGGCGTGACGCCCGCGGTCGTCCCCTACGGCTCACACCCCGACCAGTTCCTCGAGCTGACGCTGCCGGACGGGAAGGGGCCGGCGCCTGTCGCCGTCGTGCTGCACGGCGGGTTCTGGCGAGCGGCGTACGGCGTCGAGCTGGCCCGCCCGCTGGCCGCCGACCTCGCCGCCGGCGGGTACGCCGCGGTCGCCGTCGAGTACCGGCGGGTCGGCACCGGCGGCGGGTGGCCGGCCACCCTCGAGGACGTCGCCGCCGCCCTCGACGCGCTGCCCGACCTGGCCGACGCACACCGGCTGGACCTCGGCGCCCTGACCGTCATCGGCCACTCCGCCGGCGGGCACCTGGCCGCCTGGGCGGCCGGGCGGGGGCGGCTGCCGGCCGGCGCCCCGGGCGCCGCGCCGCGCGTGGGCGTCACCGCGGCGGTGCTGCAGGCCGGGGTCCTGGACCTGCGGCACGCCGCGCAGCAGCGCCTGGGTCTGCGGGAGGGGCTGGGCGCCGTCCGGGAGTTCCTCGGCGGGGAGCCGGGGGAGGTGCCCGACCGCTACACCGTCGCCGACCCGGTGCGGCTGCTGCCCACCGGCGCCGACGTCCTGTGCGTGCACGGCACCGACGACGACGTCGTCCCGCTCGAGCAGTCGCAGCGCTACGCCGCCGCAGCGGCGGACGCCGGCGACCGGGTGACGGTGCGCACCGTCCCGGGCGACCACCGCGTGCCCGTCGACGTGGCGGGGGAGGCGTGGGCCGTCGTCCGCGAGTGGCTGGGAGAACACACCGCCGGCCGCGGGACCGGCACTACTCTGGAACCGTGACACAGACCCGTCCCGGCGGCTGGCTCGCGCGCACGCTGCAGCGGCTGACCGCCGACGACTCCGCCATCGACGCGCAGGAGCTGCGCGAGGAGGCCGACCGCGCCGGCTGCGAGCAGGTCAGTGCCTGCCGGAAGGGCGCGGTGGTGACCGTGACCGGCCGGCTCAAGTCGGTGGTCTACACCCCGCGCGAGACGGTCCCGACCCTCGAGGCCGAGCTGTTCGACGGGTCCGGCTCGGTCACCCTCGTCTGGCTCGGCCGGCGACGGATCCCGGGCATCGAGCCCGGCCGGACGATGACCGCGCGAGGCCGCTTCGCCCAGTTCGACGGCCGCAAGGTGATCTACAACCCCTGGTACGAGCTGAGCGCGGGGTGATCCCGGCGGCCGACGACGACGGCCGGCGTGATCCGGGGGGAGCAGCACCACAGCAGGAGCACGGCACCACCTCCGACACCACCTCCGGCGACGCCGGGACCGGCGGGCGCGGGATGACGCTCGACCGGCACACGGTCCTCGAGCAGCTCGGCGGCTGGCGCGGCATGGTCGACGCCTCGCTGCCCACGCTGGCCTTCATCGTCGCCAACTCCATCGGCGGCCTGCGCACCGGCATCTGGGCGGCGATCGGCGCCGCCGTGCTCGTCCTGCTGTTCCGGCTGGTGCGCCGGGAGAGCCTCCAGCAGGCGTTCAGCGGCCTGTTCGGCGTCGCGGTGGCCGTGGCGATCGCGGCCGCCTCCGGGCAGGCCCGCAACTTCTACGTCCCGGGGATCATCCGCAACGCCGTCATCGGTGTGGTCCTGCTGGGGTCGGTGCCGCTGCGCTGGCCCCTGGTCGGCGTGCTCGCGGAGTTCCTCGCGCCCAGCCACATGGGGTCGATGGCCGCGCAGACGGTGCCCGGCCTGCGCGGGCGGGTCGACAGCGCGCGCGCCCGGCTGCACCCCCGACCCCCTGCGGAGCCCGTGTCCGGTGAGCGCCCGGCCGACCCGGAGCCCGAGCGGCACTGGCGCGACGACCCGCGGGTGGTGCGCGCCTACGGCTGGCTGACCGTCGTCTGGGCGCTGACGTTCTTGCTCCGGGTGGCCGTGCAGACGCCGCTCTACCTCGCCGACGAGGACGACCTGCTCGGCGTCGCCTCGCTGGTGCTCGGCCTGCCCGTGACCGCGGCCGCGCTGGCCCTGACGTTCTGGGTGATCTCGCGCCTGCACCGCCACCGCGTCGCCACGGAGGGCGACGCGCCCCGGACGCCGCCGCGAGGCCGCCCGGACGCCGGCTAGCGGACGATCTCGGGGGAGAGGACCTGCTGCAGCTGCTCCTCGACGTCGGCGTGCGTGATGAACAGCAGCTCGTCGCCGACCTCGAGCGGCTCGTCGGGGGTCGGCGTGATGACCCGGTCGCCGCGCAGCATCGCCGTCAGCACCGTCTCGCGGGGCAGCGGCACCTCACGCAGCGGCCGGCCGGCCCACGGGGTGTCCTCGGAGAGGGTGATCTCGACCAGGTTCGCCGCGCCCTTGCGGAAGCTCATCAACCGGACGACGTCGCCGACGGTCACCGCCTCCTCGACCAGCGCGGCGAGCACCCGCGGGGTGGAGACGGCGACGTCGACCCCCCACGCCTCGGTGTAGAGCCACTCGTTGCGCGGGTCCTTGACCCGGGCGACGACGCGGGCGACGGCGAACTCGGTCTTGGCCAGCAGCGAGACGACCAGGTTGGCCTTGTCGTCGCCGGTGGCCGCCACGACGACGTCGCAGGTGGCCAGCTGGGCCTCCTCGAGGGAGGAGACCTCGCACGCGTCGGCCTGCACCCACTCCGCGCCCGGCACCGAGCGGGTGCGGACCTTGCGGCCGTCCTTCTCGATGAGCATCACGGTGTGCCCGTTGTTGAGCAGCTCCCCGGCGATGGAGCGGCCGACCGCCCCGGCGCCCACGATGGCGACGCGCATCAGGCCCTGCCCCCCTCGTGGCGCTCGACCGTCTGGTGCACCCGGTCGGAGATCTCGTCGGTGGCCGCGACCACGAGCTGGTCACCGTCCTGCAGCACGGTGCCGGCGGTGGGCAGCTGCGCCTCGCCGAAGCGGACCAGCCACGCCGCCCGCGCACCGGAGGCGGCCTCGAGCTCGGCGAGCTTGCGGCCCACCCACCCATCGGTGACGGTCACGCGCATCAGCAGCACCCGGCCGGTGGGCTCGCGCCAGATCTCGCTGACCTTGACCGACAGCAGCTCGCGCAGCAGCCGGTTCACCGTCCACGGGACGGTGGCCACGCTCGGGATGCCCATGCGCTCGAACACCTCGGCGCGCTTGGAGTCGTAGATGCGGGCGACGACGTGCTGGACGCCGAAGGTCTCCCGGGCGACGCGCGCGCTGATGATGTTGGAGTTGTCACCGCTGCTGACCGCGGCGAACGCCCCGGCGGAGTCGATGCCGGCGTCGAGCAGCGTCTGCCGGTCGAAGCCCAGGCCGGTCACCTGCCGGCCGCCGAAGTCCGGCCCCAGCCGGCGGAAGGCCTCGGGGTCCTGGTCGATCACCGCGACGCTGTGGCCGATCTGCTCCAGCCGCCGCGCGATCGCGGAGCCGACGCGGCCGCAGCCCATGACGACCACGTGCACGTGTCGCTCCCGGATGCCTCGCGCGGGCGCCGTCCGCCCGCGGTCCAGGGCGCGAAGCTACACCCGGGTCCGGGGACCCCGGGGACGCGTGCCGGATCACCTGACCCCTCCGGGCGGCACCGTCGCGGCGGGCGGCACCGGGTGCCTCGGCGTCCGTACCATCGCCGCCGTGCCCAAGCTGTCCGACCTCGGACAACTCCCCAAACGGCTCGTGCTGGGCCGTCCGGTCCGCAGCGACCGCGTCGGGGAGTCCCTGCTCCCGAAGTCCCTGGCCCTGCCGATCTTCGCCAGCGACCCGCTCTCCTCCGTGGCCTACGCCACCCAGGAGATCCTGATCGTCCTGACGCTGGCCGGCACCGCCTTCCTCTTCCTCGCGCCGTGGCTGGCCGTCGTCGTCGTGCTGCTGCTGGCGACCGTCGTCCTCTCCTACCGGCAGGTCGTGCACGCCTACCCCTCGGGCGGCGGTGACTACGAGGTCGCGATGAAGAACCACGGGCAGTTCGCCGGCCTCACCGTCGCGAGCGCCCTGCTCGTCGACTACGTGCTCACCGTGGCGGTGTCGGTCTCGGCCGGCACCGACAACATCATCTCGGCGTTCCCCACGCTCAACGAGCACCGCGTGCTCATCGCCGTCGGTCTGGTCGCGGTGCTGGCGGCGGCCAACCTGCGCGGGGTGCGGGAGTCGGGCAAGACCTTCGCCGTCCCGACGTACCTGTTCGTCGCCGGGATCATGGTCATGATCGTCACCGGGCTGATCCGGGACTTCGTCACCGGCGACCCCGTCGTCGCCGAGAGCGCCGGCTGGTCCATCACCGCCGAGCCGGGGTACGACGACCTGGGCGGCCTGGCGCTGGTCTTCTTCGCCCTGCGCGCCTTCGCCTCCGGGTGCACCGCGCTGACCGGTGTCGAGGCGATCGCCAACGGCGTCCCGGCGTTCCGCCCGCCCAAGTCGAGGAACGCCGCGACGACGCTGGCGCTCATGGGCGGCATCGCGGCGACCATGTTCGCCGGCGTCACCGCGCTGGCCCTGATCGGCGGCGTCAAGTACGCCGAGAACACCTGCGACCTCGTCGGGTTCCCCGGCGACTGCGAGACCGACCCGCAGCGGACGGTGATCGCCCAGCTGGCCGCGGCGACCTTCGGCGGGGACACCTCGGTCGGGTTCTTCTACATCCAGGCGGCCACCGCCCTGGTGCTCGTCCTGGCCGCCAACACCGCCTTCAACGGCTTCCCGCTGCTGGGCTCGGTGCTCGCGCAGGACCGGTTCCTGCCCCGCCAGCTGCACACCCGCGGCGACAAGCTGGTCTACAGCAACGGCATCCTGCTGCTGGCCGGCTTCGCGGCGCTGCTGATCCTGGCCTTCGAGGCCGATCCCAACCGGCTGATCCAGATGTACATCGTCGGCGTCTTCACCAGCTTCTCGATCGGGCAGTGGGGCATGGTCCGGCACTGGAACCGCGAGATCCGGCTCTCCGACGACGCGGCCGCCAAGCGGGCGATGCGCCGCTCGCAGGTCATCAACACCGTCGGCGGCACGCTCACCACGGCGGTGCTGGCGATCATCGTGACCACCAAGTTCACCCGGGGCGCCTACCTGGTGATCCTGGTGATGCCGGTGCTGTTCCTGCTCATGAAGGCCATCAACCGGCACTACTCGCACGTGGCCGAGCAGCTCGTGCCCGACCAGGACGCGCGGCTGCTGCCCAGCAAGGTGCACGCGATCGTGCTGGTGTCGAAGGTGCACAAGCCGACGCTGCGCGCGCTGGCCTTCGCCCGCGCCACCCGGCCCGACGTGCTGACCGCGCTGACGGTCAACGTGGACGAGAGCGACACCCGGGGGCTGCAGGCCGACTGGGAGCGCTACGACATCCCGGTGCCGCTCACCGTGCTCGAGTCGCCGTACCGGGAGATCACCCGGCCGGTCGTCGACTTCGTCAAGGCGATCCGCCGGCAGAGCCCGCGTGAGCTGGTCATCGTGTTCGTGCCGCAGTACGTCGTCGGGCACTGGTGGGAGAACGTGCTGCACAACCAGAGCGCGCTGCGGCTGCGGGCCCGGCTGCAGTTCCAGCCCGGCGTCATGATCACCACGGTGCCGTGGCAGCTGGAGAGCTCGGTCGGCCGCGGCGAGGACGACCGCCGCGACGGCCCGATGCCGGGCGACCTGCGCCGCGGCCTCACCGAGGACCAGGTGGAGGCCACCCCGTATGGCTGAGCGGCGCCGTCCGCGTCCGCGCGGCGGGAGTGCGCCACGGCCGGACCGGGGCGGGGGCTGGACCGGCCGGGAGTTCGAGGTCGACGTCGGCCCGGTCGCGCACGGCGGGCACTGCGTCGCCCGCCACGAGGGCCGCGTGCTCTTCGTCCGCCACGCGCTGCCCGGGGAGCGGGTGCTGGTGCGGGTCACCGAGGACCGCCAGCCCGGCTACTGCCGCGCCGACGCCGTCGGGGTGCTCGAGGCCTCGCCCGACCGGGTCGAGCGGCCCTGCCCGTACAGCGGCCCCGGGAGGTGCGGCGGCTGCGACTGGCAGCACGTCTCCTGGGAGGGGCAGCGGCGCCTCAAGGCCGACGTCGTCCGCGAGCAGCTCACCCGGCTCGGCGGGGTGGCCGCCGGCGATCCGCTGCTGACCGGCCTCGAGGTCGAGCCGCTGGCCGGCGGTCCGCTGCGCTGGCGGTCGCGGGCCCGCTTCGCCGTCGACCGGACCGGTGCGCCGGGGCTGCGGCGGCACCGCTCGCACGACGTCGTCGTGCTGGACGACTGCCCGATCACGGTCGAGCCCGCGGCGCAGGCGGTGCTGGCGCGGCGCTGGCCGGGCGCCGGTGCGGTCGACGTCGCCGTCGACTCGGCCGGGACGGTGACCACCACCCGCCTGGACCGCCGCGGCGTGCCGACGTCGACCCGGGTCCTCCGGGCCGGCGACGACGTCCCCGCCGAGCCCGGCGGGCGGGCCGGGCGCCGCGCGGCCGGGCGGGACTGGGAGGTCGAGGGCACCGGCTTCTGGCAGGTGCACGGGTCGGCCGCCGACGCCCTGGTGTCCGCCGTCGCTGAGGCAGCCGGCGTGCGCCCCGGTGAGTCGGTGCTCGACCTCTACGCCGGGGCGGGCCTGTTCGGCGGCGCCCTGGCGCCGGCGGTGGGGGAGTCCGGCCGGGTGGTCTGCGTCGAGGCCGACGCCGAGGCGTGCGCCGCCGCGGAGGCCAACCTCGCCGGGCTGCCGCAGGCGGAGGTGTGGCAGGGCGAGGTGGACGCCGAGGGGCTCACCGGCCTGCTCGAGGAGCTCGGCGGTGACCCCGACGTCGTCGTGCTCGACCCGCCGCGCGCCGGCGCCGGGCCGGCGGTGAGCCGGGTGCTGGCCGCCACCGGGGCACGCGCCGTCGTCTACGTCGCCTGCGACCCGGCGTCGCTGGGCCGCGACGTCGCCGCGTTCACCGCGGCCGGCCACCGCCTGGCCGCGCTGCGCGCCTTCGACGCCTTCCCGATGACCGCCCACGTCGAGTGCGTGGCGCTGCTGGTGCCGGGCGCGGGGGAGTGAGGCGGGTCCTGCTCTGCCTCGCCCCCTGCCTCGCCCCCTGCCTCGCCCCCTGCCTCGCCGCGGCGGCGCTCGCCGGCTGCGCGAGCGGGGAGGGCGCCGCACCGGCCGCGACCGCCACCGCCACCGCCGCCACGACGAGTGCCCCGGCGTCGGACCGGGAGGCCGCCGACGGCGTCTTCGCCGACTTCGTCACCGACCAGGACCTCACCTCCCACGGCAGCGTCGAGGACCTCCTCGCCCTGGCGCTGGCGGTCTGCGACGCCTACGACCGGGGCGTGGCCGTCGCCGACGTCGTCGCCGCGCTGGAGGACAGCGGCTTCGCCGCCTACGAGGCCGGCCGGCTCGACGGTGCGGCCACGGCCACGTACTGCCCCGAGCACGAGGGCGTGGCGTCCGGGACCTGACCCCCGGGTGCCACCCGCGGGCCTCCCTCCGGACGTGGCCGGACCCGACACGTGCCCCGTGTGCGGCGAGCTGACGGCCCGCCGCGACAGCGGAGCGACCGACGACCGGCACGACGAGGTCGGCGACCCGCTGGTGTTCGTCGACCATCCATGGGCTCCGGAGCTGTGGGGGCGGGGGACCCGGGCCGAGCCGGCACCGTGCCCCGGATCGGGCCAGAACCGGTCCGGCCACCGGCGCCCGTAGCCGGCGGACGGCCGCGACCGGGACCGGTCCGCCGAGCGGCCCTCGCTACGGTGGGCAGGTGACCTCCTGGGAGTACGCCTCGGTCATCACGGCCAACGACGCCGAGTCGCAGCGCGCGGGGGTGAGCGTCAAGCTCCCCGGCGGGAAGCTGGAGCGGCAGCAGGGAGACACCAGCACGGTGCTCAACGGGCTCGGCGCCGAGGGCTGGGAACTGGTCAGCTACCACTCCAGCGGTGCCGGCACCTGGGGCTTCGAGCAGTTCTGGCTCAAGCGCCAGATCTCCTAGGCGGGCAGCACCCGGGGGTCACGACCGGGGAACGGCAGCGCACGCCGGGTCGAACACGCGTTCGACCTACGGCAGGATGCTCCCGTGGTCGCGAGCGTCCCCCCGGGCTGGCCGGAGCAGGTGCGGCCCGTGGGCGCTCCCGACTGGGAGCACACCGCGGTCGCCTGGCTCTTCGACCTCGTCCCGCCCGACTACCGTGCCCACCAGGTGCTGCGGCGCTATCCCGTGCTGCTCGCCCGGCTGGCCGGCGACCACGTCGCGGCCGGCCTCGAGGCGGCCCGCGCCGGGTGGCGCACGGTGCGCGTCGACCTGGCCGACCACCTGCCGCCGGACGCCATCGAGGCCGCCGTCGCCGCCTACGAGCGGGAGGGGGCCCGGCTGGCCGCGGCGGCGCGGGGTGTCGAGGTGGTCGCCGGGGCGCTGCGCGGCGAGGTCTGGGTCCCCCGGCTGTAGCGGCGGGAGGGCGGCACCCGGGGGCCCGGCCGTCGACCACGGGCCCCCGGGGCACGGCCCGGTCAGCCGAGCCGGTCGGCCTCCCGGAGCGCGACGGCCAGCGCGCCGAGCACCTCCGCGCGGGCCCCGAGCGAGCCGGGGACCACGGTGAGCTGCTCGGCCGCGGCGGGGATGGCGGACTGCCCGAGCGCCCGGCGAAGCGGGTCCACCAGCAGGTCGCCGGCGGTGCCCAGCTCGCCGCCGACGACGATGCGGTCGGGGTTGAGCACGTTGACCAGCCCGCCGAGGACCTGGCCCACCGACGTGCCGGCGTCGGCGATCAGCCGCCGGCAGGCCTGGTCGCCCTCCTGCGCGCCGGCGACCAGCGAGCGCAGGTCGGCCAGGTGCGGGGCGGCGGTCCGGATGGCCTGCAGCAGCGCGGTGCCCCCGGCCGTCAGCTCCAGGCAGCCGCGGTTGCCGCAGCGGCACAGCGCGCCGGCCGGGTCCAGGCTGACGTGGCCCATCTCGCCGGCGGTGCCGGAGACGCCGCGCAGCAGGTCGCCGTCGAGGACGATCGCGCCGCCGACGCCGGTGGCCATCTTCAGGTAGATGGTGGCGCGCGAGCCGCGGCCGGCGCCCCAGCGGACCTCCGCGACGGCGCCGAGGTTGGCGTCGTTCTCCACGATGACCGGGACGCCGAGCCGCTCCTGCAGGGCCGGCGCCGGGGTCCGCCCCGACCAGGTCGGCAGGATGTTCGAGCGCGCCACGGTGCCGCGGGAGCTGGCCGCCCGGCCGACGACCGGGGTGGGCAGGCCCACGACGGCGCCGACGACGTCCTCGGTGCAGGCCCCGACGCGCCGCAGTTCGGCGCGCACCTGGACGGCCACCGTGTCCAGGACCGCGTCGGAGTCGAGGTCGGCGACCTGCAGCGTGGTGGTCTCCTCGCCGACGATGTCGTGCGAGAGGTCGGCGACGGCGACCCGGACGTGCGTGCGCCCGATGTCGACCCCCACGACCACGCCGGCCCGCCGGGTGAGGTGCACCAGCCGGGCGGGGCGGCCACCGGTCTCGACCGCGCCCGTCGCCTCGGCCGGCGCGACCAGGCCGCGGTCGACGAGGTCGGACACGTACCCGGACACCGTGGCGCGGGACAGGCCGGTGCGCTCGACCAGCTGCGCCCGGGTCGAGGGGCCGCTCACCCGCAGCGCCTCGACCAGTCGCCGGGAGGGGCCCGAGACGTCGGGCAACCACGGCCGGCGGGGGTCCATGGCGGGCATCGTCGGAGCAGGCGGGTGTTCTGTCAATCACCGACGGAAGTGAACGGCTCCGCCCGGGTGTGCGGCCGATGCCGCGTCGGCCGGTGACGGAACGTCCCCTCGCGCACGCACCCCGTTCGCCCGGAGGCGGGAGTCGATACGCGACTACAGTTGACCGGCGGCCCTCGACGTGCCGTGCCCTGCCGCCGACAGAGAGGACACCGCCGCGCCGTGTCGCTCCTGCGCTCGCTCCGCGACCCCGCCGACCTGAGGGCGCTGCCCCCCGAGCAGCTGCCCGCGCTGGCCGCGGAGATCCGTGACGCGCTGGTCACCAGCGTCGCCCGCACCGGCGGCCACCTCGGCCCCAACCTCGGCACGGTCGAGATCACCATCGCGCTGCACCGGGTGTTCGAGTCCCCGCGCGAGCCGATCGTCTTCGACACCGGCCACCAGGCCTACGTGCACAAGATGCTCACCGGCCGCGTCGAGGGCTTCGAGCGGCTGCGCCAGCGCGGCGGGCTGTCGGGCTACCCGAGCCGCGCCGAGAGCGAGCACGACTGGGTCGAGAACAGCCACGCCTCGACCTCGCTGTCCTACGCCGACGGGCTGGCCAAGGCCTTCGCCGTCCGCGGCGAGCACCGCCCCGTCGTCGCCGTGATCGGCGACGGCGCGCTCACCGGCGGCATGGCCTGGGAGGCGCTGAACAACATCGCCGCGGCGAAGGACCGGCCGGTGGTCATCGTCGTCAACGACAACGGCCGCTCGTACTCCCCGACCATCGGCGGCGTCGCCGACGCCCTCGCCGGCCTGCGGCTGCGTCCGGGGTACGAGCAGGCGCTGCTGGCCATCCGCCAGACGCTGCACCGGGCGCCGGTCGTCGGCTCGGCCCTCTTCGACGCGCTGCACGCGATCAAGAAGGGCGTCAAGGACGTCCTCGCCCCGCAGGGCATGTTCGAGGACCTGGGCATGAAGTACGTCGGGCCGGTCGACGGGCACGACGTCGAGGTCATGGAGTCCGCGCTGCGGCGGGCCCGCTCGTTCGGCGGCCCGGTGATCGTGCACGCCGTCACCACCAAGGGCTTCGGCTACGCGCCGGCCGAGACCGACCAGGTCGACGCCTGGCACGCCACCGGCGTCTTCGACCCCGACAGCGGCGTCGGCCCCGCCGTCGCCCGCGACTGGACGACGGCCTTCTCCGACGAGCTGGTGCGCATCGGCAGCGAGCGCAGCGACGTCGTCGCCGTCACCGCGGCGATGCTGCACCCCACGGGCCTGGCCGCGTTCGCCGAGCGCTTCCCCGAGCGGACCTACGACGTCGGCATCGCCGAGCAGCACGCGCTCACCAGCGCGGCCGGCATGGCGATGGGCGGACTGCACCCCGTGGTCGCCGTCTACTCGACGTTCCTCAACCGGGCCTTCGACCAGCTGCTGATGGACGTCGCGCTGCACCGCCAGCCGGTCACCGTCGTCCTCGACCGGGCCGGGGTCACCGGCACCGACGGCGCCTCGCACAACGGCATGTGGGACATGTCGATCTGCTCGGTGGTGCCGGGGCTGCAACTGGCCGCGCCCCGCGACGAGCCGACGCTGCGCGAGGCGCTGCGCGAGGCGGTCGCGGTGACCGACGGGCCGACCGTCGTCCGCTTCCCCAAGGGCCCGCCGCCGGTCGACGTCCCGGCGCTGGAGCGGCGCGGCCCGGTCGACGTGCTGCGCCGCGGGGACCGGCGGGAGGTGCTGCTCGTCGCCGTCGGCTCGATGGTGCCGATGTGCCTGGCCGCCGCCGAGCGGGCCGCCGACCACGGCATCGACGTGACCGTCGTCGACCCGCGCTGGGTGTTCCCGGTGCCCGCCGAGCTCGTCGAGACGGCCGCCGCGCACCGGCTGGTCGTCACCGTCGAGGACGGGGGTCGGGCCGGCGGGGTCGGGACGATGCTGGCGCAGGCGCTGCAGGACCGCCAGCACGACGTCCCGGTGCGCGCGCTGGGCCTGCCGCAGGCCTTCCTCGAGCACGGCAGCCGCGGGCAGGTGCTGGCCGACTGCGGCCTGACCGAGCAGGACCTCGCCCGGCGGATCGCCGAGTGGACCGCGGTGCTCGCCGAGCGGGCCGAGCAGCAGACGTCGGCCGAGCGGGTGGACGGCGCCCAGCGATGAGCTGGGTGATCGCCGAGATCCAGGTCGCGCCCTCGCCGGCCGGGACGCCCGACGACCCGCACGCGTTCGTGGAGGCCGCCGTCCGGGTCCTCCAGGCCTCCGGGCTGCGCTCCGAGGTGGGCGCCCTGGGGACCACGCTGGAGGGCGACGCCGACGCGGTGTGGGCCACCCTGCGGTCCGCCCACGAGGCGATGCTCGCCGCCGGCGCGACCAGCGGCCTCTCGCACGTGAAGGTCGCCTCGGTCGACCGCACGATGGACAGCCTCACGCACAAGTTCCGGTAGACGGACGGCCCGGGCCCCCATGGGGGACCCGGGCCGTCTCGTTCGGTGTGCACCTCCGCGGACGTGCCTGAGCACATCCGCGGAGGTGTACGGCGTCAGGCGGGTAGCGAGGCCACGCCCTGCGGCAGGAACCGCGAGCCGGTGACCGCCTCGGAGACGCCGGTGCGGTCCAGGTGGGCGGAGATGCCGCCCAGCCAGAACGGCCAACCGGCGCCCAGCAGCATGCACAGGTCGATGTCCTGCACGGCCTGGACGACGCCCTCGTCGAGCATCAGCCGGATCTCCTGTGCCAGCGCCCGCTCCGCGCGGTCGCGGACCTCGTCCTCGGTCAGCGGGGAGTCGCCGGCGTCGATGCCCGCGAGCTCGGGGTCGACGACGCCCGGCTCGGAGTAGACGCTGGTCCTGCCCAGCTCGACCATCGTCCGCAACCCCCCACCGACGGCGAACCGGTCGGGGAAGGCCTCGTGCATCCGCTCGGCCACGTGCAGGGCGACCGGCGGGCCGACCAGCGTGAGCAGCTCGAACGGCGACATCGGCAGGCCCAGCGGGTCCAGCGCCCGGTCGGCCACGGCCACCGGCGTCCCCTGCTCCACGGCCGAGGTGACCTCGCCGAGGAAGCGGGTGAGCAGCCGGTTGACCACGAACGCGGGGGCGTCGGCGACCAGCACGCAGGACTTCCCCAGCGCCTTGCCGACGGCGAAGGCGGTGGCCAGCGCGGCGTCGTCGGTCTGCTCTGCGCGCACGACCTCCAGCAGCGGCAGGACCGCCACCGGGTTGAAGAAGTGCAGGCCGACGACCCGCTCGGGGTGCTCCAGCTCGGAGGCCATCTCGGTCACCGACAGCGCCGAGGTGTTGGTGGCCAGCACGCACTCGGGGGAGACGACGGCCTCCACCTCGGCGAACACCTGCTGCTTGACCGACATCTCCTCGAAGACCGCCTCGACGACGAGGTCGGCGTCGGCGAAGACGGCCTTGTCCAGCGCGCCGGTGACCAGGCCCCGGAGCCGGTTCAGCTGGTCGGGAGAGAGCCGGCCGCGGGCGGCCAGCTCGTCCAGCTCCCCGTGCACGTAGCCCACGCCCTTGTCCACGCGGGCCTGGTCGACGTCGGTCAGGACGACCGGCACCTCCAGCCGCCGCACGAACAGCAGCGCCAGCTGCGAGGCCATGAGCCCGGCGCCGACGACACCGACCTTGGTGACCTTGCGGGCGAGGCCCTTGTCCGGGGCGCCGGCCGGGCGCCTGGCCCGCTTGTTGACCAGGTCGAAGGAGTACAGGCCGGCCCGCAGCTCGTCGCTCATCAGCAGGTCGGTGAGTGCCTGGTCCTCGGCGGCGGTACCGGTGGTGAACGCCTCGCCGTCGACGCCGGCGCGGGCGAGGTCGAGCAGCTCCACGGCACGCAGCGCGCCGGGGGAGGCGTTGCGCGTGCGGGCCGCGACGATGCCGCGGGCCCGCTCGATCGCGGCGTCCCAGCCGGTGCGGTCCACCTCGGGGCGCGACACCTCCACGTCGCCGGTGAGGACCGCGGCGGCCCACTCCAGCGACCGCTCGAGGAAGTCGGCCGGCTCGAACAGCGCGTCGGCGATGCCGAGCTCCGCCGCCCGCGGGCCGGAGGTGACCTTGTTCTGCGCCAGGGCGTTCCCGACGACCACGGTGACCGCCGGGTCGATCCCGACCAGGTCCGGCAGCAGTTGCGTGCCGCCCCAGCCGGGCACCAGGCCGAGGAACACCTCGGGGAAGGCGACGACGGCGGTGCTCGAGATCGTGCGGTAGGAGCAGTGCAGCGCCAGCTCCAGGCCGCCGCCGAGCGCCGCGCCGTTGACGAACGCGAACGTCGGCACGGCCGAGTCCTTGAGCCGCCGGAACACCCGGTGGCCGGTCTCGGCGATCTCCCGCGCCGCCGCGGCGTCGGTCACCGACGGCACGCCGGACAGGTCGGCGCCCACGGCGAAGATGAACGGCTTGCCGGTCACCGCGACGGCCGCGGGGGCCGGGGTGTGCGCGGCGATCTCGTCCAACGCGGCGTCCAGCGACGCCAGCCCGCCGGGGCCGAAGGTGGACGGGCGGGTGTGGTCGTGCCCGTTGTCCAGCGTGACCAGGGCGATCTCGCCGGCCAGGCCGGGCACCCGCAGGTACCGCACCTTGGCGGCGGTCACGACCTCGTTCTCGAACGTGGCGCTCACGTGGTGGAGCCCTCCCAGTCGGTGTTCTCCCAGATGACGGTGGCGCCCATGCCGAGGCCCACGCACATGGCGGTCAGGCCGTAGCGGACGTCGGGCCGCTCGGCGAACTGCCGCGACAGCTGGGTCATGAGGCGGACGCCGGAGGAGGCCAGCGGATGGCCGACGGCGATGGCGCCGCCCCAGGGGTTGACCCGCTCGTCGTCGTCGGCGATGCCGAAGTGGTCGAGGAAGGCCAGCACCTGGACGGCGAAGGCCTCGTTGAGCTCGAACAGGCCGATGTCGGAGATCGACAGGCCGGTGCGGGCCAGTGCCCGCTCGGTGGAGGGCACCGGGCCCACGCCCATGACCTCGGGCTCGACGCCGGCGAAGCCGTAGCCGACCAGCCGCATGCCGGCGGTCAGGCCGAGCTCCTCGGCGGTCTCCTCGGCGGCCAGGATGCAGCCGGTGGCGCCGTCGTTGAGGCCCGCGGCGTTGCCGGCGGTCACGTGCCCGTGCGGGCGGAACGGCGTCTTCAGCGTGGCCAGGCCCTCGAGGGTGGTGCCCGGCCGCGGCGGCTCGTCGGCGGTGGCCAGACCCCAGCCGTGCTCGGCGCTGCGGGTGGAGACGGTCACCAGCTCCGGGCCGATCTGCCCGTTGGCGACGGCCTTGGCGTACTTCTGCTGGCTGGCCAGGGCGAAGGCGTCGGCCCGCTCCTTGGTCAGGTGCGGGAAGCGGTCGTGCAGGTTCTCGGCGGTGGAGCCCATGACCAGGGCCGAGCCGTCGACCAGCTTCTCGCTGAAGAACCGCGGGTTGGGGTCGGCGCCCTCGCCCATCGGGTGGCGGCCCATGTGCTCGACGCCGCCGGCGATGGCGACGTCGTAGGCGCCGAAGGCGATGCCCGAGGCGGTGGTGGTGACGGCGGTCATCGCGCCGGCGCACATGCGGTCGATCGCGTAGCCGGGGACGGACTTCGGCAGCCCGGCCAGCAGCGCGGCGGTGCGGCCGATGGTCAGCCCCTGGTCGCCGATCTGGGTGGTGGCGGCGATGGCGACCTCGTCGACCCGCCCGGCCGGCAGCGCCGGGTTGCGGCGCAGCAGCTCGCGGATCACGCGCACGACCAGGTCGTCGGCGCGCGTCTCGGCGTACATGCCCGTGGGGCCGGCCTTGCCGAAGGGAGTGCGCACGCCGTCGACGAAGACGACCTCGCGCAGCGAGCGCGGCCGCCGCTCTCCAGTTGACACTCAGACCTCCGCAGCAGTGGGAGCCGTCCTCCGGAGCCGGGGGCGGCAGGAGCGAAGTTACCCGTCGGTAACCCTTTGACCAAGCGCGACCCGACCCCTCGGGGGTGTCGGGGCGGTCCGCACGCACCCCGGAAGGGTCACGGTCCGGCAACGCCACCGACCCGGGCTTGCAACCCGTGTGATGGGGAGCGCATATTGGCCGCCGCACTTCTGCAGATTCCCGACGGAATGGTGGACCCATCCATGGCGCGACGGCGCACCACGATGACGGCCCTCGCGGCCTCCCTTGTCTTCAGCCTGGCCGCCTGTGGCGGCGACAGCGGTGGTGACACCGGCGGCGGCGGCGGTGGCGGCGGCGAGGGTGGCGGCGAGGCCGCCGGCAAGGTCGGCGTGATCCTCCCCGACACCGAGTCCTCGGTGCGGTGGGAGAACTTCGACCGCCCCTACCTCGAGGCGGCCTTCGAGGAGGCCGGGGTCGAGTACGACATCCAGAACGCCGAGGGCGACGCCCAGCGGCAGGCGACCATCGCCGAGCAGATGATCACCGAGGGCGCCACCGTGCTCGCGATCGTCAACCTCGACTCGGCCTCGGGTGCGCAGATCCAGGAGCAGGCGGCCAACGAGGGCGTCGCGACGATCGACTACGACCGGCTGACGCTGGGCGGCTCGGCGGAGTACTACGTCTCCTTCGACAACACCGAGGTCGGCCGGCTCCAGGGCCAGGGTCTGCAGCAGTGCCTGGAGGCCAACGGGGTCACCGAGGGGCCGATCGCCTTCCTCAACGGCTCGCCGGACGACAACAACGCGACGCTGTTCTCCTCGGGCGCCCACGAGGTGCTCGACCCGCTGACGCAGTACCCGCAGGTCGCCGAGCAGGCGGTCCCGGAGTGGGACAACCAGGAGGCGGCGACGATCTTCGAGCAGATGTACACCCAGGCCGGCGGCCAGATCGCCGGCGTCCTGGCCGCCAACGACGGTCTCGCCAACTCGGTGATCCAGATCCTCGGGCGCAACAACGCCGCCGGCCAGGCCAACGTGACCGGTCAGGACGCCAGCGTCGAGGGTCTGCAGAACATCCTCGCCGGCGACCAGTGCATGACGGTCTACAAGTCGGTCCGTGACGAGGCCAACGCGCTCGCCGAGCTGGCCGTCGCGCTGATCAACGGCGAGGAGGGCGAGACCACCGGCACGGTCGAGGACACCGAGGGCGGCCGTGAGGTCCCGTCGGTCCTGCTGACGCCGCAGGCCATCTTCCGCGACAACGTCGGTGACGTCGTCGAGGACGAGTTCGTCAGCGCCGAGGAGCTGTGCACCGGCGACTTCGCGGCCGCGTGCCAGGAGCTCGGGATCTCCTGACCCCTCCCTGCGGGGCGTCTCCTGACATGCTCGGGAGACGCCCCGCAGGCCTGTACCGAGAGAGGACCGCCATGACCGTTCCGCAGGCGGACGAGGGGACCCCCATCCTCGAGCTCCGCGGCGTCACCAAGAGCTTCGGCGCCATCCAGGTGCTCCACGGGGTCGACCTGAAGGTCTTCCCGGGTCAGGTCACCGCGCTGGTGGGTGACAACGGAGCCGGCAAGAGCACGCTGATCAAGGCCATCGCCGGGATCCACGCGATCGACGGCGGCCAGATCCTGTTCCAGGGGAACCCGGTGTCGGTCACCGGCCCGCGGGACTCCGCCGCCCTCGGCATCGAGGTCGTCTACCAGGACCTCGCGCTGGCCGACAACCTCGACGTCGTCCAGAACATGTTCCTCGGCCGCGAGCGCAAGCGCGGCATCCTGCTCGACGAGGCCTCCATGGAGGCCGCCGCCCGCGACACCCTCGCCAAGCTCTCGGTCCGCACCCTCAAGTCGGTCCGCCAGCTGGTGTCGAGCCTGTCGGGTGGTCAGCGGCAGACCGTGGCCATCGCCAAGGCCGTGCTGTGGGAGTCCAAGGTCGTCATCCTCGACGAGCCGACCGCGGCCCTCGGCGTCGCGCAGACCCGCCAGGTGCTCGACCTGGTGCGCCGGCTGGCCGACACCGGCCACGCCGTCCTGTTCATCACCCACAACATGGTCGACGTCTTCGAGGTGTCCGACCGGGTGGCGGCGCTCTACCTGGGCCGGATGGCGGCCGACGTGCCCATCTCGCAGGTCGACCGCCCCCAGGTCATCGAGCTCATCACGGCGGGGCGGTCGGGCACCCTCGGCATCGCGCCCGCCGAAGCCGCAGCGGTGGAGGTCTGACCCATGTCCAGCACGATGTCCGCCCCGACGAGCGCCCAGGAGCCCGGCGGCGCCCCGTCGGGCTTCGAGGCCGACCGCACCGCGGGGTCCCTCGGCGAGACGGCCCGGGCCTACGTCGACCGCGTCCGGGGCGGTGACCTGGGGGCGCTGCCGGCCATCCTGGGCATCGTCGCCCTCGGCCTGCTGTTCTTCGCGCTGCGCCCCGAGACGTTCCTGACGCCGCGCAACATGGCCAACCTGGCCGACCAGGCGGCGCCGATCATCATCCTGGCGATGGGGCTGGTCTTCATCCTGCTCCTGGGCGAGATCGACCTGTCCGCAGGTGTGGTCAGCGGCGTCTGCGCCGCGGTCATGGCCAAGCTGCTCGCCGACGCCGGCGCGCCGTGGTACGTCTCGGTGGCGGCGGCCATCCTCACCGGCGTGGTGATCGGCCTGTTCACCGGCAGCCTCGTCGGGATGGTCGGCATCCCGTCGTTCGTCGTCACACTCGCGCTCTTCCTGGGCTGGCAGGGCTTCACGCTGCGGCTGATCGGCGAGGGCGGCACGGTGCCGGTGCGCGACCCGGTGATCTCGGCGATCAGCGACAAGAACGTGCCGGTCGCCCTCGGCTGGGTCCTCGCCCTGGTGGTCATCGCCGTGTACGCCGCGGTGCAGCTCAACCGGTTCCGCGTCCTGCGCGGCCGGGGGCTCGCGCACTCGCCCCTCGCCGTGGTGCTCGTGCGGATCGGCGTGATCGCGGCGGTCGTCGTCCTGGTCACGGCGGTGCTGAGCGTCGACCGGGCCCCGGCCGTCGGTGTGGTGCTCGCCGGGATCCCGTACGCCATCCCGCTCGTGGTCCTGCTGCTCCTGCTCCTGACGTTCGTGCTCGGCCGCACCAGCTTCGGCCGGCACGTCTACGCGGTCGGCGGCAACGCCGAGGCGGCCCGGCGGGCCGGCATCAACGTCACCAGGATCAGGGTGGCCGTGTTCGTCATCGGCTCGACCCTGGCGGCGATCAGCGGCATCGTCGCGGCCGCCCGGCTCGGGTCGGTGGCGCCGGGGTCCGGCGGCGGCAACACGCTGCTCTACGCCGTCGGTGCCGCGGTCATCGGTGGTACCAGCCTCTTCGGCGGCCGGGGACGGGTGCGCGACGCCGTCCTGGGTGGCCTGGTGGTGGCGATCATCGCCAACGGGCTGGGCCTGCTGGGCACCGAGGCGTACCTGAACTTCATCATCACCGGTGGAGTGCTGCTGCTGGCCGCCAGCGTCGACGCGCTGGCCCGGCGGCGGGCGGCTGCGACGGGGCACTAGCACCGCATCCCGCCAGGAAGGGGCGGTCCCGGCTCGTGCCGGGGCCGCCCCTTCCCGTGTGGCCGTGCGGCCCCGGCGCAGGGTCCCGCCGCGAGCGTGCGAGGGGTGGGGGCGCCGGGGTCCTCGCTCAGGCGCGGGCGAGGGCCTCGGCGAGGAGGTCGCGGGTCAGCTCGACCTGCCACTCGCGGGCGCCGCCGGCGCGCAGGGCCGCGGCGACGGTCCCCGCGTCGCGCGGCTCGGGCGGGGTCCACATCAGCCGGCGGACCAGGTCGGGGGACAGCAGGTTCTCCACCGGCACGCCGTGCTGCTCCGAGAGCGCGGCCAGTCCCGTGCGGGCGGCCTGGAGGCGCTTGGCCGCGGCGGGGTCGCGGTCGGCCCAGCGGTTGACCGGCGGCGGCCCGTCGCCCGAGCGGCTGTGTGGCGGCAGCTCGGCCTCCGGCAGCGCCCGGCCGCGGGCCAACGCGCCGAACCACGTGCCCACCAGCCGCCGGTTGGCCCGGCCGCGGAACACCGGCAGCTCCAGCAGCGCGGCCTCGGTCTGCGGATCGGCCTGGACGGCCGACACCATCGCCGCGTCGGGCAGCACCCGGCCGGGGGCGACGTCGCGCCGGCGGGCGAGGTCGTCCCGCGCCTGCCACAGGGAGCGGAGCATCCCGAGCTGGCGCCGGTTGCGCAGCCCGTGCACCCCGGAGGTGCGCCGCCAGGGGTCCTGCCGGGGCGGCGGCGTGCCCGCGGCGAGCACCGCGGCGAACTCCTGGCGCGCCCACGCGGTCTTGCCCTGCTCGTCCAGCAGCGCCGCCAGCGCGTCGCGCAGGTCGACGAGCACCTCGACGTCGAGGGCGGCGTAGACCAGCCACTCGTCGGGCAGCGGCCGGGTGCTCCAGTCGGCGGCGGAGTGGCCCTTGACCAGGGAGTAGCCCAGCAGCGACTCGACGACGGCGGCCAGGCCCACCCGCGGCAGCCCGGCCAGGCGCGCGGCCAGCTCGGTGTCGAAGATGCGCTCCGGCACCATGCCGATCTCGGCGAGGCAGGGCAGGTCCTGGCTGGCCGCGTGCAGCACCCACTCGGCGTCGGCGATCGCGTCCTTCACGACCGACAGGTCGCCGAGCGGGATGGGGTCGACCAGTCCGGTGCCGGCACCGGCGCGGCGCAGCTGCACGAGGTAGGCGCGCTGGCCGTAGCGGTACCCGGAGGCGCGCTCGGCGTCGACGGCGACGGGGCCGCTGCCGGCGCGGAGCGCGTCGGCGTAGCCGGTGAGCGCCTCGGGGGTGTCGATGACCGGCGGCAGGCCGTCGCGCGGGGCCAGCAGCGGGATCGCTTCGGGAGCGTCCGGCTCGAGGTCGTCGTCCCGGGCGTCGGCGGGCAGGGGCTCGGTGCTCAGTTGCCGTCCACCTTCTCGCCCGTCCCGTCCGTGCGCCCCTCGGCTCCCGGGTGCGCGAGCGGAGCGGCGCGGGACCCGGGGGAGTGCGTCTGCGTGTCCCCCCGATCGTAGAGACCGCGTGGGGCGCGCGTCCCTCCCGGGGGCAGTGCCCGGAGCAGCAGTGCTCGGCTCAGGGCGGCTCGGGTGCGGTGCCGGCCGGGCCGAGCAGGGCGACCCCCGGCGGCGGGAGCCCGGCGGCGTTGGCCAGGACCTCCAGCCAGGCGTCGAGGTGGCGGCCGAGGGCGGTGTCCTCGGCGGTCCAGGACGCGCGGATCTCGACGTCGACGGAGTGCTCCGGGCCGGCGAGGTCGCCGAAGCGGGTGGAGGCGGTGCGGGTGACGGTGCCGCCGAGCGCGTGCCAGGCCGCGCCGCAGTCGCCGAGGGCGTCGGTCAGCCAGCTCCATGCGACCTCGGAGAACATCGCGTCGTCGACCATGTGCTCGTCGGTGCTCGCCGACAGGTACCCGACGCAGCGGGTGGTCCCGTCCCAGGCCTCGTGACCGGCGGGGTCGTGCAGGACGATGAACCGGGCGACGGCGAGCTCGACCTCGTCGTCGCCCTCGCCCTCGGGGACCCGTGCGGCCAGCGCGTGCGCGAAGGGCGCCAGGCGTTGCGGCGCGGGGATCCCCTCGACGACGATCTCGGTGCGGGGCCGCACCGCGGCCAGGGACTCCAGGGCGGCGACGAAGTCGGCCGGCCGGTCGTCCCCGGGTCCGCCGGAGCCCGCGCGCGTACCGGCCCCGTCCCGGGTCCCGGCCAGGCTGCGTGGCTCCACGCTCGCAGGGTAGGGGCCGGGAGCCCGGTCTGTCTCGGACGCGCCGCTGCTCAGGGGTCTGGGAGGATGGGCCGTCGTGAGCACCGCACCCGCCGTTCCGCCGTCCCCCGCCGACTCGGACCTCGTGCGGGCCGCGCGCGGCCTCCCGGTGGAGCGGACCCCGGTGTGGTTCATGCGGCAGGCCGGACGGTCGCTGCCGGAGTACCGGGCGCTACGCGCCGGCACCGCGATGCTCGAGGCCTGCCAGGACCCCGACCTGGTCACCGAGATCACGCTGCAGCCGGTCCGCCGGCACGGTGTGGACGCCGCGATCCTCTTCTCCGACATCGTGCTGCCGCTGGTCGTGGCCGGGGTCGACGTCGAGATCAAGCCCGGTGTCGGCCCGGTGGTGGCGGACCCGGTGCGCACGGTCGCCGACGTCGACGCGCTGCCCGACCTCGAGCCCGAGCGGCTGGAGTTCCTCGCGACGGCGGTCCGCCGGCTGGTGGCCGAGCTCGGTCCCACGCCGCTCATCGGCTTCGCCGGGGCGCCGTTCACGCTGGCGACCTACCTGATCGAGGGCGGCCCGTCCAAGGAGCACGCCCGCACCAAGGCCTTCATGTACGCCGAGCCGGAGGCCTGGTCCCGGCTGCTGACCCGGCTGGCGGTCTCGGCGGCGACCTTCCTGCGCGTGCAGATCGACAACGGCGCCTCGGCGGTGCAGCTGTTCGACTCCTGGGCCGGCGTGCTCTCGGCCGTCGACTACGGCACCCGGGTGCTGCCGCACTCGCGGGCGGTCTTCGACGGGCTCGGCGACCGGGACGTCCCGCGCGTGCACTTCGGCGTCGGCACCGGCGAGCTGCTCGCGCTGATCGGCGACGCCGGGGCCGACGTGGTGGGCGTCGACTGGCGGGTGCCGCTGGACGAGGCGGCCCGCCGGGTGGGGCCGCAGCGGTCGCTGCAGGGCAACCTCGACCCCGCCGTCCTGCTGGCCGACCGGGAGACCGTCGACCGCGAGGTCCGCCGCGTCGTCGAGCAGGGCCGCGCCGCCCGCGGGCACGTGTTCAACCTCGGCCACGGCGTGCTGCCGGACACCGACCCGGGGGCGCTCACCCACGTCGTGGAGCTGGTGCACGAGCTCTCGGCGCGATGACCCGCGTCGTCGTCGTCGGTGCCGGCATCGCCGGCCTGACCGCCGCGTTCGAGTGGTCCCGGTGCCGGCCCGGCGACGAGGTCGTCGTCGTGGAGGCCGGCGGGCGGATCGGCGGCAAGATCGACCGGGTCGACCTGGCCGGCACCTGGTACGACACCGGGCCCGAGGCGGTGCTGGCCCGCGTGCCCGAGGCGGTGGAGCTGGTCGGGGAGCTCGGTCTCGGGGACCGGCTGGTGGCACCCCGGACGACGCAGGCCTCGATCGTGCTGCCCGACGGCCGGCACCGGCTGCCGCCGGGGACCGTGCAGGGGGTGCCGACGTCGGCCGACGGGCTGGCCGGGGTGCTCACTCCCGACGGCGTCGCGCGGGTGCGCGCCGAGGCCGACCTCCCGCCGCTGCGCCTGGACGGCGACGTCTCGGTCGGCGCGCTGCTGCGTGCGCGGCTCGGCGACGAGGTGGTCGACCGGCTGGTGGAGCCGCTGCTCGGCGGCGTCTACGCCGGCCGGCCCGACGACCTCTCGCTGGCCGCCACCATGCCCGCGCTGGCCGCGCAGCTCGCCCGCGCCGACTCGGTCCTCGCGGCCGCCGTCGCCGCGCGCGACGCCGGGGCGCGCAGCCGCGGCGACGCCGACGGGCCGGTGTTCGTGACGGTGGACGGCGGGCTGGGCTCGCTGCCGCCGGCGCTGGTGGAGGCGTCGGGGGCGCAGGTGCGGCTGCGCACGCCGGCGCACGCGATCCGCCGGGCGCACGGGCGGCTGGAGGTCGCGGTGGGGCCGACCGCCGCACCCGAGGTGCTGGAGGCCGACGCCGTGGTCCTCACCGCGCCGGCCGGCAAGTCCGCGCGGCTGCTGGCCGGGGTGGCGCCGGACGCCGGGGAGCCGCTGCGCGGCATCCCGTACGCGTCGATGGCGGTCGTCGCGATGGCCTTCCCCGCCCAGCCGGTCGACGCCGGGTCGGGGCTGCTGGTCCCGCCGGTGACCGGGCGGCTGGTCAAGGGCGTCACGGTGTCGTCGTCGAAGTGGCCGCACCTGTCCGGCGGCGGGGCGCTGCGGGTGCGCGCATCGGTGGGGCGCTACGGCGACGAGTCCCAGCTGCAGCGCGACGACGACGACCTGACCGCCGCGGTGGTCGCCGACGTCGCCGACCTGCTCGGCCTCGAGCGCCGCGAGCCGCTGGAGGCGCACCTGGTGCGCTGGGGCGGCGGGCTGCCGCAGTACCTGGTCGGCCATCCGCAGCGGGTGGTCGCGATCCGGGACGCCGTGGCCGGGGTGCCGGGACTGGCGGTGGCGGGCGCGGCCTACGACGGCGTCGGCGTGCCGGCCTGCATCCGGGGCGCCCGGCGCGCGGTCGAGGCGCTGGTCTGAGGTCCGGGCGCGGCCTGACAGGCTGGCGCCGTGACCCCCTCCCTCCTCCTGCGGGCCGCGCTGCTGGGCACCGCCGCCGGGGGCCGCAGCTCCCTCGGTCTCGCCACGCCCGCGCTGACCGCCCCCTCGCGCCTGCCGTGGCCGGTGCGCCTGGCCGCCGTCGCCGCCGTGACGGGGGAGGTGACGACCGACAAGCTGCCGGGCACGCCGTCCCGCACCCTCCCGCCGAGCGTCGCCGTGCGGCTGGCCTCCGGAGCCGGCGGGAGCGTGCTGCTGGCCCGGCGGGGCGGCGGGAGCGGCGTGCTGCCGGTCCTGGCCGGGGTGGCCGGCGTCGCGGCGGGCACGCTCGGGGGCGCGCGCTGGCGGCGCTGGGCGGGACGGCGGGTGCCCGACTGGCAGGCGGCGCTCGCCGAGGACGCCGTCGTCCTCGCGCTGGCCGCGCTGGCCTGCCTGCCCGGACGCCGGGGCCGGGGGCGCGGGACAATGGGTGCATGAGCGAGCAGACGCAGGCCCCCACCGAGACGAAGAGCGTCGGCAAGCGGGCCAACGAGCTCAACACCCTGATCCGCTACACCATGTGGTCGGTGTTCCGGCTCGCCCGGCCGCTGGCCGACGACCAGCGCACCGCGGCCGCCGACGAGGTCGCCGGGCTGTTCGAGGAGCTGGCCGGCAAGGGCGTCGTCGTCCGCGGGACCTACGACGTCGCCGCGCTGCGGGCCGACGCCGACGTGATGGTCTGGTGGCACGCCGAGACGCCCGAGGCGCTGCAGGAGGCCTACACCCGGCTGCGCCGCACCCAGCTGGGCCGCTCGCTGGACCCGGTGTGGTCGCAGATGGCGCTGCACCGGCCGGCGGAGTTCAACCGCAGCCACATCCCGGCGTTCCTCGCCGAGGAGGAGCCGCGGCGCTACGTCTGCGTGTACCCGTTCGTGCGGTCCTACGAGTGGTACCTGCTGCCCGAGGAGGAGCGGCGGGACATGCTCAAGGAGCACGGCATGCAGGCCCGGCCCTACCCCGACGTGCGGGCCAACACGGTGGCCTCGTTCGGCCTCGGCGACTACGAGTGGATGCTCGCCTTCGAGGCCGACGAGCTGCACCGCATCGTCGACCTCATGCGCGACCTGCGGGCCAGCCGCGCCCGCCGGCACGTGCGCGAGGAGGTCCCGTTCTACACCGGCGTCCGCAAGCCGGTCGCCGAGCTGGTCCGCGACCTCGCCTGAGCGCGAGCCCGCGGATGATCAGGTGACCTGATCGTGCTGCGTCCTGGCTCGGCGTCGGCGGTGAGCCAGGACGCGCCACGGTGAGCCAGGACGGCGGTGCAGCGCCCGAGACGCAGCGAGGGCGGCTCCCCGGCAGGGGGAGCCGCCCTCGGGCTGCTGCGGGCGCTCAGCCCTCGGCGGGCTGCAGCCGGATGCTCACGGAGTTGATGCAGTAGCGGTCGCCGGTGGGCGTCTGCGGGGCGTCCTCGAAGACGTGGCCGAGGTGGCTGTGGCAGGTGCCGCACAGGACCTCGACGCGGGTCATGCCGAGGCTGCGGTCCTCGCGGAGCACCACGTCGTCGGCAGCCGACGGCTCGTAGAAGGACGGCCAGCCGCAGTGCGAGTCGAACTTGGTCTCCGACCGGAACAGCTCGGCGCCGCAGGCGCGGCAGGTGTAGACGCCGACGGTCTTCGTGTCGACGTACTCACCGGTCCACGGCCGCTCGGTGCCGGCCTGGCGCAGCACCGCGTACTCCTGCGGGGACAGCTGGGCGCGCCACTCCGCGTCGCTCTTGGTCACCTGGGGCTGCGAAGGGGACGTCGTCATGCCAGGAGGAACGGGTCGCGTCGCGGCCTGATTCCCCGCGTCACCGGCCCGGACCGGCCTCGCGCACCCGCACGGTCGCCCGCGCACCTCCCGATCGCGCAGCTCGCTCCGCACGCCGTCCACCACGTCACCGGGGCCCGGGACCGAGGAGGGCCTCCCTGGCGGCGCCCCGCCATCCCGTGACCCCGGGTGGCGGGGCGCCGCCGTGCGCACGGGGAGACTGGGCGGCGTGACACCGTCCGACGCGCCCCTGGCCGACACCTGGTTCTCCCGCGACCTGCCCGTGCTGCGGGCCGTCGCCCGGCTGGTGGACGAGCCGAAGCACGGCGGTGCGCCGTACCTGCTCGGCTCCGTCGTCCCGGGCAGCGGGCTGCCCAAGGAGCAGGTGGTGGCCGCGGCGAAGGCGCTCGCGGCGGCAGGCTACATCGAGCCGCTGACCAACCACGCCGGCGACATCGTGCGGATCACCGGGATCTCCGCCGAGGCGCGGCGGCTGGCGGGGCTGTGGCCGACCCCGCAGGGGGAGTGGGAGCGACTGCTGGAGCAGGCGCAGATCCGGGCCGAGCGGGCGCCGACGGACGTGGAGCGGGAGCGCTGGCGGGCCTTCGCCGACGCGGCACGGGCGGTGGGCCCGGACGCGGGGGCGCTGCTCATGCAGGCGCTGGTCGGCGGCTACGTGCCCCGGGGGCGCTGACCGTCCGGCCCCGGACGCGACAGCGCCCCCGCCCGGCGGACCGGGACGGGGGCGCTGTGCTGATCAGGAGATCAGAGCGGGGTGACGTTCGCCGCCTGCGGGCCCTTCTGGCCCTGCTCGACGTCGAAAGCGATCCGCTGGCCTTCGTCGAGCGAGCGGTACCCGCTGGTCTGGATGGCCGAGTAGTGGACGAACACGTCAGGTCCGCCACCGTCCGGGGTGGCGAAGCCGAACCCCTTCTCCGCGTTGAACCACTTGACAGTTCCTTCGGGCATTGCTCGCTCCTAGCTGCGATGGTGCATCGGGGTCCTGCCAGAGCGCAGGGCCTTCCCGACGCGAGGAACCCTAGCCGTCCGGAGCGCTCTTGCCGACCCCTGGGTCCCCGCGTGGCGGGTTCGACCTGCACTCCCTCACGCTGAGCGACCTCCCGGCGGGGTCGTTCGGCCGTCCGGGGACGGCGCTCACCCACCCGGGCGGCGCCGCTGATCACGCGTGGGCGGGGCGACGAGCGCGGTCTTGCGGGAATCGTGCGGTTGCGCGCAGCGGGGGCTGCGGTGCGGCGGTCAGTGTCGTCCTCGCCGGGACGGACCCGGTCCGCCGACATCGAGGAGCCCGTCATGGAGACCACCGCGCGCCCGCTCGTGCTCGTCGAGCTGAGCGACCTCGACACCGCCGACCTCGACGACCTGCTGCGCGCCGAGCTCGAGGAGCCGGTGATCGCGCAGGTCCCCGACGCTCGGGCCGACGAGCTGGCCGCCGACGAGCTGGCCGCCCTCCTGGCCGACGTCCTGCGCTCCACCGGTACCGCCGCGGCCCTGGCGCACCGCCTCGGCGCGCACGCCGCCCTGCTCGCCGACTAGAGCCGGCTCCGGCCCGCCGGTCCTGGCCCCCGCACCACGGGGGCGCGGGGTCCAGGACCCGGCGGTCACGACTCGCAGCCGACGCCGTCGTCGTCGCGGTCGAACTTCGGGTCCCAGCCCGGGTCGCCCGGGTGGATGGGAGCGGCCCCGGCCGCCTTGACCTCGGTGCAGTTGGCGTACGTCGTCCCGCCCACCGGGGCCGGTGCGGGGGCCGGAGCCGGTGCGGGAGCGGGTCGGGGTGCGGGTGCCGGGACGGGCACGGGTGCCGGAGCCGGGCGCGGCGTCGTCGGCACGGGACGTGCGGTCGTCGGCGCAGGCGCCGGCGTGCTCGGCGCGGCGGTGGTCGGGGCCGCCTGCCGCACGGGAGCGACCACACCGCCGGGCAGCGGCTCGGCCGGGCAGGTGCTCAGCACGGTGGCCACCGCGTTGCGCTCGGCCTGCGTCATCCACAGCCCGTAGCCGACCTTCACCGCGACCTGCCGGGCCACGTAGGCGCAGCGGTGGGAGCGGTCCGGCGGCAGCCAGGTCGCGGCGTCGCCGTCGCCCTTCTGCACGTTGAGCGGGCCGTCGACGGCGAGCAGGTCGAGCGGGTCGTTGGCGAACCGGGCGCGCTGGGCTGCGTCCCACTGCTGGGCGCCCTTCTGCCAGGCGTCCGACAGCGCGACGACGTGGTCGATCTGGACGTCGTCGCTGGTGGTCTGCCCCCGCTGGAAGGCGATGGTCCGCCCGGAGTAGGGGTCGGCGAGCGTCCCGGTGAGGACGACGCAGTCGCGCGAGCCGGGCTTGAACGTCTCGCCGGTGAGGTCGCGGGCGAGCACGTCGTTGCGGGTGTCGCAGCCGTTGCGGTCGGTGTCGACCCAGCCGGCGCCGAACAGGTCGCGGTCGTAGCCGGTGCGCGGGGCGCGGCCCTGCACCGGGACGGCGGCGAGGGCGGCGAGCGCGGTGGTGGGTGCGGCGGTCCCGACGGCGGTGTCGGTGGCGGTGTCGGAGAGCAGCCCGGCAGCGGAGTCGACCGGGGCGACGGCGGACTCGCGGGTCTCCGCCTGCTGCAGCGCGGCCTCGGCCGCGGCGACCTCCGCCTCCGCGGCGGCGCTCTGCTCGGCGGCGGCGCTCTGCTCGGCGGCCGACGAGGTGCCCGGCGCGGTCGGCGACGTGCTCGCGGGCTCCGAGGCGGCGGTCGGTTCGGTCCGGGGTGCGGTGACTCCGCCGACGACGACCGCGGCGAGGCCCGCGGCGAGGACGGCACCGCCCACGCGGCGCGAGGCGATGAACGCCCACCGCGCGCGGCCGGCGACGACCGCGCCGAGGCCGACGAGCAGGGCCGCGAGGCCCAGCATCGCGAGCCCGCCGCCGATCCCGCCGGTGGCGACCCCGGCGACTCCCAACAGCAGGACCACGGCGGCGAGGACCCCGAGGACCGCGTGCCGCCGGCCGGACCCGGCAGGGGACGGTGCCGCAGCCGGGGGAGCGGGGGCCGGTACCGGGACCGGCCAGGCGGCGGTGTCCTGCCGGGGCGGGACGGGAGCCGGCGCGGGAACCGGAGCGGGCACGCGGTGGCGGGCGTCGTCGGTGAACGCGACGAGGACCTCGACCGGATCGGTCCCGGCGAAGGGGAACTGCACGTCGACGGTGGTCTCGACCGCGCCGGGCAGGGCGGCGGCGAACGCGCGGTCCCCCTTCGCGCTCGACGTCAGCCTGGCGCCGTCGGCGTAGAGGGTGACCGTGCGGCCCGACGGCGTCGTGGACACCAGGCGCAGGTGGGTGGCGCTGCTGCCCTCGCGCGGCGGGACCACGTCGAAGCCGAGCGCTGCGGCCTTCGACACCACCGCGCGCATCGGCGTCTCCGGCGAGCGCCGGCGGTGGTGCCGCAGGATCGCCTGGACGGCAGGGTCGGACAACGACGACATGAGCTCTCCTCCCCGTGTGCTCTGACGCACCGGCCCGCCATGGTGCGGGTCCGGGACCCCGCGGTACAGGAACCGCAGGACCCCTGGGGCGGGTGGGGAGACTGCGCCGGGAGCGCCGACTCAGCGCGCGGAGCCGACCGGCCGCCCGGAGCGGCGGGAGCGGACCAGGGCCGACGCGCCGAGGACCGTGCCGGCCAGCCCCAGCGCCACGGCCACCACCGCTCCCGCGAGCCCGTTGCCGGTGCCGAGACCGCCCGCGGCGTTGACGGCGTGCAGCCCGCCGACGACCGCGCCGGCCGGCCCGGCCACCAGGGCGACGAGCGCGGCCGTCCGAGCGGAGCGGGCCAGGGCCAGCCCCCCGACGACCACGCTGACCAGCCCGACGACGGCGGCCGCGGTGGGCACGGACCGCCCGGTGCCGAGCTCGTAGCCGGCGGCGACGGACGACGGCGTGGTGAGCAGGTGCAGGACGGACATCGGGTACTCCCTCGGTCGACCGGGACGGACGCCGACGATCGTCGCGTCGCCGGCACCGGGTCGTCGTCGGCCGGCGGTCGGCCGTGCCTCCGCCCCCGGGCGTACCCGGCCCGCCCGGCACCGCGCCGGCGGACGTGGGTCCGCGCGCGGCCGGGGGGAGTCGGAACGGGGTCCGCGGACCCTAGGCTCGCGGCCATGCCGGGCCGAGCCGAGCAACTCCGCCTGCCCGTCTGGGCGCAGGACCAGCTGCTCGCGGCGTTCGTGACCGTCATGCAGGTCCAGGGCACCGTCACCCGGACCGCCGGGGACCCGGCGACGGTCCTGCGCCCGCTCGCCGACCTCGGGCACCTGGGCTACGTCCTGCTGGTCGCCGGCGGCGCCGTCGTGGCGGTGCGCCGCCGCTGGCCGGTCGCGGTGTTCGTCACGACCGCGCTCACGAGCCTGGCCTACTACGCCCTCGACTTCCCCGACGGGCCCGGGTGGCTCGGGCTCTTCGTCGCCCTCTACACGCTCACCGGCCTCGGCGACGGACGCCGGTCGCTGCTGACCGCCGGGGTGGGCACCGCCGTCCTGGCCGCCGGCTGGCTGACCGCCGCCGCCGACGTCGAGCCGCCGGCCGCGATCGGGTGGGTGTTCTTCCGGATCGGCGCCTCGGTCATGAGCGCCGCGCTCGGGGAGAGCGTCCGCTCGCGCAGGGAGGTCGCGGCCGAGGCGCTGCAGCGCGCCGAGCTCGCCGAGCGCACCCGCGAGCAGGAGGCGCGCGCCCGGGTCGACGAGGAGCGGCTGCGGATCGCGCGCGAGGTCCACGACACCGTGGCGCACGCCCTCGCCGTCATCACCGTGCAGTCCGGCGTCACCGCGCACGTGCTCGACCGGCGGCCGGACCGGGCCCGCGAGGCCCTGGAGGCGATCGCGCGGACCAGCTCGGAGGCGCTGCAGGACATGCGGGCCGTCCTCGGGGTCCTGCGCGACGACGACGGCCGGAGCCCGCACCCCGGCCTCGGGCGGATCGGGGAGCTCGCCGCCCGGGCGCGGGAGGCCGGGCTCGACGTCCACCTCCAGGCGGCCTCGCCGCCTCCGCCGGTGCCCGGCGCGGTCGGGGGCGCCGTGTACCGGATCCTGCAGGAGGCCATCACCAACGTGATCCGGCACGCCGGGCCGACCCGGGTGAGGGTCGCGGTGGACTACGGCACCGACGCCGTGCAGGTGCGCGTGACCGACGACGGCCCGCGGGAGGGTCCGGGGACGGCCCCCGGCACGGACGGGACGGGCCGGGGGATCGTCGGCATGCGGGAGCGCTGCCGGCTCCTCGGCGGCGAGTTCGACGCCGGCCCGCGGCCGGGCGGCGGCTTCGCCGTCAGCGCCCGGCTGCCGCTGACCCCGGTGGGGACGGGCGGGTGACCACCCTGGACCGCGCTGTCCCGATCCGGGTGCTGCTCGCCGACGACGAGGCGCTGGTGCGCTCGGGGTTCCGGCTGCTGCTCGAGACAGAGGACGGCATCACCGTGGTGGGGGAGGCGGCCACCGGCGCCGACGCCGTGGCGCAGGCCCGCGCCCTGCGCCCGGACGTGGTGCTGATGGACGTCCGCATGCCGGGGATGGACGGCATCGAGGCCACCCGGCGGATCGCCGGCGACGACCGGCTGCGCGGGGTCCGCGTCCTCGTCCTCACCACCTACGACACCGACGCCCACGTCTACGAGGGCCTGCAGGCCGGTGCCAGCGGGTTCCTGCTCAAGGACGCCGGCCCGGCCGAGCTGCTGCACGGCGTCCGCGTGGTCGCGGCCGGGGAGTCGCTGCTCGCACCGCGGATCACCCGCCGCCTCATCGCCCAGTTCACCGCCCGCCGGACCGCCGACGCGGCCGCGGCCGACCGGCTGGCCGTCCTCACCGACCGGGAGCGCGAGGTCCTGGCGCTGGTGGGCCAGGGCCTGAACAACGACGAGATCGGCGCCGCGCTGTTCCTCAGCCCGGCGACCGCCCGCACCCACGTCAGCCACGCCATGGCCAAGCTCGGCGCGCGGGACCGGGCACAGCTGGTCGTCGTCGCCTACCGGACCGGCCTGGTCGCCCCGTAGCGACCGGCCGGGCGGGGGCGCTCAGGCCGGCACCTGCTCGTCGAGCCAGTCGAAGACGCGCTCGCCCCGCAGGCCGACCGCCGTGGGCTCGCAGTGCGCGTCGGCGCCCTCCTCCGCGGTGAAGCGCAGCAGCGTCACCGGGCAGGTCAGCTTCGCGGCCAGCTGCGCGGACTGCCCGGGCCAGAAGTGCTCGTTCTCGGGGTCGGTGACCAGCATCGGGCAGCGGATCGCCGCCAGCTGCTCGTCGGTCAGGGCGTAGGCGCGCGCGGCGGTGAAGAAGTCGAACGGCGAGGTGGTGCCGTAGGGCCGCATGCGCCACTGCAGCATCGTCCGGGTGGCCGGCGACAGCTTGAGCGCCCAGCGCATCTCGGTGTCGAACCGGTCGCGGTCGCCGGAGTCCAGCATCCGCACGAGGTGGTGCGGCAACTGGCCGAGCATGGTGGTGGAGACGTCGACGACGCCGGGGTCGGCGACCGCCGCGGCCACCCGGTGCTCGACGGACAGCGCCCGCGGCACCCAGTAGCCGCCCTGGCTCACGCCCATGACGGCGATGCGCGCGGGGTCGACGTCGGGCCGGGCGACCAGCGCGTCGAGCACCGGGGTGAGCACGTGCTCCCAGTCCGGCCGGAACGGGAGGCGCTGCCGCACGAGGGCGGCGTTCTGGCCGGGGCCGTCGTAGGTCACGGCGTTCCAGCCGCGCGCCAGCGCGTCGGCGATGCCGCGGGTCCAGGCGCCGACGACCGAGCCGTCGCTGCCGTTGGTGAGGACGAGGGTGCGGCGCGGCTCGTCCGGCGGACCGGAGCGGAAGAGGTAGCCGGGCAGCGTGGTGTCCTCGTAGGGGACGGACAGCCGCTCGACGGCCACGTCGCCGACGGCGTCGGTGAGGTCGACGAAGCGGTCCCATGCGTCGCGGTGCCGCTCCCAGAGAGGGGTGAACTCGCCGGTGGCGTCGGCCTGGTCGGTCGCCTCGGACCAGTAGCCGGCCGCCCGCAGCCAGCGCGCCGCCGCGGTGCGGTGGTGCCCCTCGGCCTCGGCGGCCCGCGCCTGGGTGGCCAGCCGCTCGGCGGTGGCGCTCCACTGCTGCACCCAGGCCCGCCGGTCGCCGTTCGGGATCCTGTCGACGGTGGCCAGCACCTCGCCGACGTCGGCGGCGTGGGACCAGGTGGCGCCGAGGACGCCCTCGACGGCGAACTGGAGGTCGGGGTCCTTGAAGAACGCGTGCACGTCTGTCTCCGATCGCTGGGGGAGACCGCACCGTCCCGGCGCCGGCTCCAACGCGGCTCCAACGCCGGTTCCAACGCCGACGAGGGCGTCCTTGGAGCCGGGAGGCCCACGGTGGCGGCACCGATCGCCCACCGGGGGCGGTCCGTGGGAAGGACCTGCGATGCGCACCTCGACCCTGCTGCTGTCCGCCTCCGCCGGCGCGCTGCTCACCCTCGGGGCGGCCGGCGGCACCGCCCTGGCCGACCCGGGCACCCCGACCGCGGCCGCGGAGCCGGGGGCCGTCTCCGTCTCCGTCGCGTCGGCCGCGCCGGGGCAGACGGTGCGCGTCTCGGGCACCTGTCCCACCCCGTCCGACGGGTCCCAGCCGGAGGTGCAGTCGGTGACGTCGACGGCGTTCACGGGGCCGGAGACGTTCTCGAAGACCGACCCGACGGCCTTCGACGGGACCGCCACGATCGCGCAGGACGCCGCCGCGGGCGCGCACCCGGTGCTGCTGACCTGCAGCAACGGCACGGCGTCCACCACCGTCACGGTCACCGGCGGCGGCTCCCCGACCCCGACCCCCACGCCGACCCCCGAGCCCACACCCGCGCCGTCGGGCGGTGCGGCGGGCGGGAACGCAGCGGGTGGTGCGGACACCGGGACGGGCCCCGGTGCCGGCAGCGAAGACGGCACCGCGGACGGCGGCGCGGGCGGCGACGTCGTCGTCGAGAGCCAGGGCGGTTCCGGCGACGTCCCGTGGGGCTGGGTGACCGCCGGCGGGATCGTCGTCCTCGGCGCGGGCGTGGGCACGACGTACGCGCTCACCCGCCGGTCGGGACGGGGCCCCGGGACGCCGTCCGGCCCCGCCTCCGCCTGACCGGCCCCGTCCGACCACACCACCGATACCGCCACCGACCCCCGAGGAGGACCGTGGACGCCTACGTGCAGGACCTGGTCACCGTGCTGCAGCGGAACGGGCAGCGCCCTGTCCTGCGGTACGCCGGCACCGACACCACGGCGGCCGAGCTCGTGGCCGCCGTCTCCCGCTACGCCCGCGCGCTCGCGTCCCTGGGCGTCGGCCCGGGCGACCTGGTCGCGGTGTTCGCCCCGAACCGGCCCGAGGCCCTGGCCCTCCGCTACGGGGCGCACCTGGCCGGGGCCGCCGTCATGTACCTGCCGGCGCCGCCCGACCGCGACCGGAGGGCGCGGCTGGTCACCCAGGTCGACCCGCGGCTGCTGGTCGTCTTCCCCGAGACGGCCGGCCTGCTGCCCGACGACGTCGCGGTGCCGGTGGCGGCGGTCGGCGCGGTCCCCGGGATCGCGCTGCGGCTGGACGCCCTGGCCGCCGGCCTCGACGAGCGTCCGCCGCCCTGCCGCGCCCGCCCGGGCGACCTCGCGGTGGTCATCCCCTCCGGCGGCACCACCGGGGTGCCCAAGGGCAGCCGGCGCGACGTCGCCACCTACACCGCGATGGTCGCGGGTCCGCCCCGCGCCGACCGCCGGCAGCTGGCCAACGGCTCGCTGGCCCACCTCACCCAGGTGCTGGTCGACCAGACCCTGCTCGGCGGCGGCACCGTCGTGCTGCAGGACTCCTACGACGCGGCGGCCACGCTGGCGGCGATCGAGCGCGAGCGCGTCACCGACCTGTTCCTCGTCGAGCCGCAACTGTTCGACCTGATGGACTCCCCCGGGGTGGCGCAGCACGACCTCGGCTCGCTGCGGACGCTCACGCACATCGGCGCGCTGGCCCCGCCGATCCTGCGCGCCCGGGCCCGCGCCCGGCTCGGCCCGGTGGTCGCCCACACCTACGGCGCGAGCGAGGTCGGCATCGTCAGCGCGCTGTCGGCGGCCGAGCACGACCGGCCATCCCGGTTCTCCAGCGCCGGGCGCGTCTTGCCGGGGGTGCAGGTCCGGTTCCGGCGGCCCGAGGGGACGACCGACCCGCGGGCGGGGGCGATCGAGGTCCGGTCGCCCGGGATGGCGGCGGGCTACCGGAACCGGCCGGACTCGCAGGCCGCGGCGTTCGTCGACGGCTGGTACCGCACCGGCGACCTGGGCTGCCTCGACGACGAGGGGATGCTGCACGTGCTGGGCCGCGTCGCGGACGCGGTCGGGCCCGGGTCGGTGCTGCCGGTGGACCTGCAGGAGACGGTGTGCCGCCTGCCGTCGGTGCGCTACGCCGTCGTCGTCCCCGACGCCGGCCGCGGCGTGCGCGTCGTGGCCGCGGAGGCCTGGCCGGGCGGGGAGGTGGACGTCGCGTCGTGCCGGGTGGCGGTCACCGCCGTGCACGGCCGGGAGGTCGCGGCCTCCGTCCAGGTGCTGCCGGTCGGCCGGGTGCCGCTCACCGAGCAGGGCAAGCCCGACCGGGGAGCCATCCGCGCGGGGGCCGCCGTCGCCGGCCCGCCGGCCTGAGCCGGGGTCAGGCGGGTGCGGGGACCGCGCCCGTCGGGTCGACGACGTCGGCCAGGGTGAGCCGGGCACCGTCGGCGCGCGCCCGCTCCGCGGCGCCCGGGTCGAGCGCGGCGGTGACGTCCCGCAGGACGTCCGGCGTCGCCTCGAAGGCCGGCCAGCGCAGACCGTTGCGCAGGGCCTGCGTGCGGGCCGCGGCGAACAGCCGGACCGCCTCCTGGGCCCGGCCGGCCATCGCCGTGGCGACGCCCCGCAGCTCGAAGGCGACCGGCCCGTCGGACGTGCCCAGCACCAGGCGGTGGCCGATCATCCGGTCGGACCAGGACAGGGCCGCCGCAGCGTCGCCGGAGCGGATGGCGGCGACGACGGCCATCCCGGCCACCAGCAGGGCCACGTGCACGTTGCCCAGCGCCAGCGCCCGACCGTGCAGGGCCGTCAGCCGGGCGCCGGTGAGGACGCCGGCGCCGCTGTCGACCAGGGCGGCGCACGTCTCGGCGAGCAGGGCGAGGTCGGCGTCCCCGCCACCGGCCCGCGCCGCCGCCGCCACCGAGCCGGCGACGGCGCGCGCCGGCTCCAGCGCGCCGGCCACCACCAGGGAGTGCGCCAGCAACGCCTGGACCTCCGCGACCGTGCGCGACCGTGCCTCCGCGGTGCCGTCGAGCAGGTCCGCGGCGACGGCGAGGTGCCCGGCGGCGAGGTCGTCCTGGCCGCCGGAGGAGAGGTGGTGGGCGAGGGTGAGCCGCACGAGCGCCGCCGACAGCGGGTCGGCCAGGTGCTCGGCCTCCAGCGCCCGCTCGGCCCAGGTGCGGCCCTCGATGGTCTTGCTGCGGAAGTACCAGAACGTGCCCAGCCGGCCGGCGAGCCGCACCCCCTCGGCCGAGGGCGCCTCCACCAGCAGGTACTGCAGCGTCGCGCGCAGCGTGGGCAGGTCGTCGTCGAGGGCGTCGAACCACGCGGTCTCCGCCATGCTCCCCAGCGGGGGCTTGGCGAGGGTCAGCGCGGTCGTCCACCCGTCGCGCAGGGAGCGGAGGGCGGGGGTGTCCGCGCCGGCCGCGTGCGCCGCGTGCCCGCGCACGGTGGCCAGCTGGGCGAACCGCGACGGGCCGCCCGGCCGTGCCGGCCCGAGCGGGACCAGCAGCGAGTGGTGCACCAGGCGGGCCACCAGGTCGGCGGTGGCCGTGCCCGGGCGCGGTCCCGCGTCCGGGCCCCCGAGGACGGCGCCGGCGGCGGTCACGGTGAACGGGCCGGGCAGGACCGAGGCGGCGCGGTGCAGCTCGGCCTCGTCGGCGGGCAGCAGTGCGTAGCTCTGCTCGATGGCGGCGCGCACCGTGCGGTGGTGGTCGCTGCCGCGTCCGGTCCGCGCCAGCGAGCTGGGGTCGGCGGTGACCTGGTGGGCGATCTCGTCCAGGCTGAACGCCCGCGCGCGTGCCGCCGCGAGCTCCAGGGCCAGCGGCACGCCGTCGACGGCGGTGGCGATCCGCACCACCGCGCTGAGCAGGCCCAGGTCCTCCCGGTCGGCGCCGGCGGCGGCCAGCCGGTCCAGCAGCAGGGCGACCGCGGGGGAGGCGGTGACGTCGTCGTCCCCCTCGGGGAGGAGCAGCGGGCCGAGCCGGTGCAGCTGCTCGCCGTCGAGCTCGAGCGGCTCCCGGCTGGTGGCCAGCACGGTGAGCCCGGTGGCGCCGGAGGACCAGTCGTCGACCAGGTCGGCCACCGGGTCGAGGACCTGCTCGCAGTTGTCGAGCACGAGCAGCGCGCGCCGGTCGCGCAGGTGCGCGCGCAGCGCGTCGGCGGGCCGGTCGGTGTCGGCGGGGGCGAACCCCAGCGCGGACACCACGGTGGACAGGACGGTGACGGGGTCACCGGCCGCGGTGAGGTCGACGAACCAGACGCCGTCGGGGAACCGGTCGGCGACCGTGCGCGCGACCTCGATGGCCAGGCGCGTCTTCCCGCACCCGGCCGCGCCGACCAGGGTGACCAGCCGGGATCCCGTCACCAGGCGGGTCAGCTCGTCCAGCTCCCGCGCCCGCCCCACCAGGGACGCGGTGCGGTGCGGCAGGTGCACCGGCCGCGGAGCGGCCCGCTGCTCCGGGGCGGCCGACCGCGGGGGAGGGACCGGCGGCGCCGGCCGGGCGGGCGCCGCCGGGCCGGCCAGCGCCGGGTCCTCGGCGAGCATCCGGCCGTGCAGCTCGCGCAGCTCCGGTCCCGGCTCGAGCCCCAGCTCGTCGCGCAGCACCGCGCGGACCTGCCGGTAGCTGCGCAGCGCCTCCTCCGGCCGGCCGAGGCGGTGCTGGGCGAGCATGCGCAGGCTCCACAGCCGCTCGCGCAGCGGCGTCTCGGCCACGGCCGCGCCCACCTCGAGCAGCGCCCGCTCCGGGGCGCCCTCGGCCAGCAGCGCCTCCACCAGCAGCTCGCGCAGCTGGTCGCGCAGCTCCTCCAGCCGGGCGACCGCGGCGGTCGCCCAGGGCTCGTCGGCCACCGTCGGGTAGGGCCGCCCGCGCCACAGCGCCAGCGCCTGCTCCGCGGCCCGGCCGGCCTCGTGCGGGCGGCCGGCGGCCAGCAGCGCCCGCGCCTCGGCGGCGAGCGCGGCGAACCGCCGCGAGTCGAGGGTCGCGGGGTCGGCGACCAGCCGGTAGCCGCCCGGCTCGCGCACCAGCACCGCCGAGGGGGCGCCCGGCCGCCGGCCGGGCTCGAGGGCCTTGCGCAGCCGCCAGATGTGCGAGTCCAGCGTCGACGGCGAGCGGGCCGGGGAGTCCGTGCCCCACATGGCCTCGGTGAGCGCGTCGACGCTGACCTGCCGTCCCGCGTTGACCAGCAGCAGCGACAGGGCCGCGGCGAGGCGGGTGCCCCCGAGGGCGACCGGCGTCCCGGCGCGGCGCACCTCGAGCGGTCCCAGGTCCCGGAAGGACAGCACGTCGGCCGTGGAGTCGCCGTCCACGATGGTCCCCCTCGCGTGCCACCCCCGTGCCCGCGACGACGGCGGTCCGGCACCCCTCCCGGGAGCGGCTGCGCCAGGGCGCGCGACCACCGTCGATGACGCTGCCGCGTCGGACCACTGCGTACCGCACCCGGCCCCGCTCCGGTAGGGGGTTGCGGCTCCGCGCCGTTCCCTCGTTGGAGTGCATTTGGAGCGACCGGCCGCAGGGTTCCCCGACCGATGCGCCCCACCGTGGGGCCCGAGTCCAGGGGGAGCCCGTGACGAGCGTGCGAGAGACCAGTGGGGACACCGGGGGACACGGCGGACGGCGCGGGCGGCTGTCCCGGCGCGGGTTCCTCGTCGGGTCCGGGACGGCGGCCGCCGGCGTCGCGGTCGCGACGGTCACCGCTCCGGCACCGCCCGCCGCCGCCGGGCCGCCGTCCGGGACGGGCAGCCCGGTCCCCGCGGCCGAGGTCCGTCCCGGTGACCCGCGGTACCCCGCGCTGGTGACGGGGTTCAACCAGCGGTTCACCGGCACGCCCGCGGCGGTGGTCGTGGTGACCACCGAGGACCAGTGCCTGCAGGCCGTCCGCGCCGCGGTCGCCGCCGGCCGGCGGATCACCGTGCGCGCCGGCGGCCACTGCTACGAGGGCTTCGTGACCGACAACCCCGGCGGGGTGGTCCTCGACGTCTCGGGGATGCGGGCGGTCACCCGGACCCCCGACGGCGGCATCCGGCTGGAGAGCGGGTGCACGAACTGGGACGTCTACGAGCTGCTGTACAAGAGCCACGGCGTGACGCTGCCCGCGGGCTCCTGCTACTCGGTGGGGCTGGGCGGGCACGTCGTAGGCGGGGGCTACGGGCTGATGTCCCGCGAGCACGGCCTGACCGTCGACCACCTGTCCGCCGTCGACGTGGTGGTCGTCGACGCCGACCGGTCGGTGCGGCTGGTCACCGCACGCCGCGGCGACCCGCGGACCGGGGACCTGTTCTGGGCGCACACCGGCGGCGGGGGCGGCACCTTCGGCGTCATCGTCGCGTACACCTTCCGCGACCTGCCGGCACCGCCGCCGACCGTCCAGCTGGCGACCACCACGTGGCAGTGGAGTGCCCTGGACGCGGCGTCCTTCGCCACCCTGCTGCGCAACTACGGCGGCTGGCTGGCCGCCAACAGCGCGCCCGACAGCCCCGGCCGCCGGCTGTTCGGGCTGCTCAAGCTCTCCCACGTCTCCGCCGGCACGGTCACGCTGCTGACCCAGGCCTCCGGTGAGGACCCCGCGCTGCTCGACTCGTTCCTCGCCGCGCTCGACGTCGGCATGCCCACGGCCGCGCTGCCCACGACCACGCGGCGCACCATGCCGTGGCTGCAGGCGACCCAGACGCTCAACGGCTCGGGTCCCAACCAGCGGGGCAAGTACAAGTCGGCCTACATGCGCCGGCCGTTCCCCGACCGGCACGTGGCGGCCCTGTACGCCGCGCTGACCGACCGGGCCTATCGCAACCCGCAGGCGCTGGTGCAGGTGGACACCTACGGCGGCCGGGTCAACGCCGTCGCGAGCGGCGACACGGCGGTGTCGCAGCGGTCGTCGATCATGAAGCTGCAGTACCAGACCTACTGGACCGACCCGGCCGAGGACGAGCTGCACCTCGGCTGGATCCGCCGCTGCTACGCCTCGGTGTACGCCGACACCGGCGGCGAGCCGGCGCGCGACGACGTCACGGACGGCTGCTACGTCAACTACCCCGACGTCGACCTGCGGGACTGGCCGACCCTGTACTTCGGGCCGAACTACCCCCGCCTGCAGGAGGTCAAGGGCCGGTGGGACCCCACCGACCAGTTCTCCCACGCCCAGTCGGTGCGCCCGCCGGGTCGCTGACCGCGTGCACCGTCACCGGGCGGCGGTGGGCGCGGGGCGCGGGACGGCGGCGAACAGGTCGACCAGCGCGTCCCAGCGGTTGCGGCGGCCCGGCGGGAACCGGCGCAGGGAACGGGCGCGGCGCGCGCTGCCCTCGGGATAGCGCCGCCGCGCCCACGGCGACCCCGGCCGGGCCAGCCGCAGCGCGGCGACGAGGGCCACGAACGGCACGAACACGCCCACGACGCCGAGCACCACCCGGCCCTTGAGGACGGCGACGAGTGCGGCGGCGACGTGCACCAGCAGCGTCAGCGCGAGGAAGCCCTCGCCCCGTGTCGCGTCTGCGTCGAACGGGTTCGCGCCGATCAGCAGCATCAGCCCGACCACCAGCGCGATCAGCACCGCGTCCACCGAGCTGCGGCCCTCGCGCGACCAGTACACGTCCTCCAGGTGCAGCCACAGCGCGAACTCGTCGAGGGTCAGGGCCGCGCCGGTCCCGAACAGCACGGCGAGCAGGGCGCCACCCGCGCCGTCCGGACGCCAGGCGAACTCGGCCGTGCCGGTGCCCAGGAGCAGGAAGATGCCGTAGACCTCGTGGTGCACGTGCACCCCGCCGACGCTCGCGTCCCGGAACGGTCCGCGGCCGGTCCGGATGGCGTGGGTGACGAACCTGGTGGCCAGGAAGGCCACCAGGAAGCCGAGGACCAGCCAGGCGACCAGCTCGCGGCGGCCGCTGAGCACCGGCAGCAGTTCCGGGTCCAGGTCCACGCCGCCTCCTCGCCGCGTCGGGCAACTCCGGCGATCGTGCCGTCGTGGTCGCCGCCGTGGGGACCGTGTGCGCGTGCCTTCCGCTGGGCTCCGGGACCCGCGAGGATCGGTACGCGCTCCGGCGGAGGGGAGGACCCGCGTGGACGACGTCGTGTCGATCGACACGCTGGCCGCCGTCGCTGCCGTCTCGCTGGTCGCGGCCGTCGTCGTCGGGCTGTTCCCGCGCCTGCCGGTGCCCCAGGTGGTGCTGCTGCTCGCCGGCGGCATGCTGCTCGGCCCGCACGCCCTCGACGTCGGGGCGGCGCAGGACGTGCGGGTGCTCGCCGACGTCGGGCTCGGCTTCGTCTTCCTGCTGGCCGGCTACGAGCTCGACCTCCGCCTGTTCCGCGAGGACGCCGGCCGGCGGGCGCTGCTGGCCTGGTTCGTCTCGCTCGGGCTGGGGCTCGGGGTGGTGGGGGTCCTGGCCGCCACGGGCGTGGTGCGGGCGTTCCTGCCGGTGGCGCTCGGGCTGACCACCACCGCGCTGGGGACGCTGCTGCCCGTGCTGCGCGAGAAGGGGCTCCTCGGCGGCCGGCTCGGGCGGTACCTGCTGGCCACCGGCGGGGTCGGCGAGCTGTTCCCCGTCCTCGCCATCGCGGTGTTCCTGGGCAGCCAGGGCCGGCTCGCCGCTCTCGCCTCCCTGGCCGCGGTCGCCGTCCTCGCCGTCGTGCTCGGCCTGCTGCGCCGCGGGGTCCGGGAGGGCGGCCGGCTGGCCACCGTCGTCGCCGCGGGGCAGGACGACACCGCGCAGATCACCCTGCGCGCCACGGTGCTGCTGCTGATCGCGCTCATCGCCCTCACCGACCAGTTCCACCTCGACGCGGTGCTCGGCGCCTTCCTCGCCGGCGTCGTGCTGCGGCAGTGGGTCGGCAGGGCCGCACCCCAGCTGGAGGCCAAGCTCGACGCGGTGGGGTACGGCTTCTTCGTCCCGGTCTTCTTCGTCTCCTCGGGCATGGCCCTGGACCTCGCCTCGATCGCGGAGGCGCCGCTGCGGCTGCTGCTGTTCTTCGCGCTGATGCTCGCCGTCCGCGGCGGCCCGGCGCTGCTGGTCTACCGACGCGTGCTCCCGGCGCGGCAGCGGGTGCAGACCGCGCTGGTGAGCGCGACGGCGCTGCCCGTGCTGGTGGCGCTCGCCGAGATCGGCCTGCGCAGCGGCACGATGCTGCCCGAGAACGCCGCCGCGCTGGTCGGGGCGGGCGTGCTCACCGTGCTGCTGTTCCCCGCGCTGGTCGTCGTCCTGGACCGGCGGCCGGCCGCGGCGGCGCCCGTCACGGCCGCCGGCGGCCCGGCGGGCACCGGATGAGCGCGCCGCGACCCCGGCCGTGACGGCGGCCGCTGCTGCCGCCGCCGGGCTGGCGGTGCTCGCCGCGGCGCTGTTCGCCCTGGCGTCGGCGGTCCAGCAGCGCACGGCGGCGGCGGTTGCGGAGGGACCGGGCGGCAGCCTGCGCCTGGTCGCGGCCCTGGCCCGGTCGCCCCGGTGGTGGGCCGGGACGCTCGCCGACACCGGGGGCTACGTGGCACAGGCGGCCGCCCTCGGCCTGGGGTCGCTGCTGCTGGTGCAGCCGCTGCTGGTCACGACCGTGCTCTTCGCGCTGCCGCTGGGCGCCCGGTGGGCCGGACGGCGGCTGGGCCGGGCCGACTGGGGATGGGCCGCGGTGCTCGTCGTGGCGCTGGCGGCGTTCGTCGTCACGGGCGAGCCCACCGCCGGGGCCGACGCGGCCGCCTGGCGCGACTGGCTGCCGGCGTGGGCGGTCCTCGGCGCGGCCGCCGGAGCGTGCCTGCTCGGTGCGGCGCTGCGGCGGGGGACGCCCCGCGCGGTCCTGCTGGCCCTCGTCACCGGGTTGGCCTACGGCCTGGCCGCCGCCCTCACCAAGGGCGTGGTGGACCTGCTCGGCGACGGCGTGGCCGCGGTGCTCACCTCGTGGAGCACCTGGCTGCTGGCCGCGGCCCTCCTCGGCGGGACGCTGGTCCAGCAGGCCGCGTTCCAGGCCGGTCCGCTCGGCGCCTCGCTCCCCGCGGCCACGGTCGGGGAGCCGGTGGTCGGCGCGGCGCTCGGCATCACCGTGCTCGGTGAGCGGCTGCGGGCGGGCGGGGCGGAGTGGGCCCTCGTCGCCGTGCTGGTCGCCGCCATGGTCGCGGCCACGGTCGCGCTGGCCCGGTCCGCCGCGGCCGCGGGAGCGGCGCCGTAGGGCTCAGCCCACCGGTGCGCCGGCGCGGCGGCGGGCCAGCAGCGCGAAGACGAACGGCGGCAGGGACAGCACCCCGGTCGCCAGCGCGAGCAGGGCCACGTAGACCACGGGATCGCCGGTGGCCAGCTGGCTCGGCGGCACGAACCCGAGCAGGAAGGAGGCCAGGCAGCCCAGCAGCCCGACGCCGCCGACCAGCCACACGCCGGGCAGGCCGCCGGGGATCCGGTAGGGCCGGGGCACGTCGGGACGGGTGTGCCGCAGCCGGATGACGCTGGCGAACACCAGCGCGTACATCGCCACGATCACCTGCGCGGTGACGGCCGAGAGCATCCAGTACGAGGTGCTGACGCTCGGCACGACGACGAACAGCAGCACGAACACGGTGCCCGCGAGGCCCTGCACCACCAGCAGCGCCACCGGGACGTCGTTGCGGTTGGTCCGCCCGAACCGCCCCGGCGCGAGCCCCTCGCGGGCGACGACCGCGACGCCCTTCGCCGGTCCCAGCACCCACGGCGTGAGGTGGGCGACGCCGCCGAGGACCACGAGGACCGCCAGGGGCGGCAGCAGCCAGCCGATCGAGAACCGGTCGAGCACGCCGGCGAACAGCTCCATGGTCCCGGACACCAGGCTGATCTCGTGCCGCGGCAGCACGAAGGCCATGAACAGCGAGCCGAGGACCGAGAAGGTGACCGTGACCGCGACGGCCAGCGCGATCGCCCGCGGGACGGTGCGGCCGGGGTCGCGGGTCTCGCGCGCGTGGAAGCCGGCCATCTCCATGCCGGTGAACAGCAGGATGATGCCGCCGAGGAACGCCAGGTCGCCCAGCGAGACGTCGGGCACCAGCGCGCCGGCCGAGAAGGGGATCTGCGAGGCGTCGCCCCGCAGGAGGAAGGCCGCCCCGAGGACGACGACGAGCAGTGCCGGCAGCAGCGAGCCGGCGACGGTCCCCACGGCGCCGATGACCGCGGAGGTGCGCGCGCCCCGCAGCGCCGCGGCCGTGGTGCCCCAGAAGACCACGAGCATGACGACGACGAGGTAGGTCTTGTCGTCGGCCAGCGACGGGTCGACGGCGTACGCCGAGGAGGCGGCGATGAACGACAGCACGGTGGGGAACCAGGCGACGTTCTCGGCGTAGTCGCACCACACCGCGAGGAAGCCGGTGCGCCCGCCGAAGGCCTCCTTCACCCAGGCGTAGACGCCGCCGTCGTGGGGGAAGGCGGTGCCGAGCTCGGCCGCGGCCATCGAGACCGGCACGAGGAAGACCAGGATCGACAGCGCGAACAGCAGCAGCATCGACCAGCCGTACTCGGCCATGACCGGCAGGTTCCGCGCGCTGACGATCGACGCGACGTTGATCATCGCCAGCGCCAGGACGCCCAGCCGGGCGGTGCGCGCCGGCCGCGTCACCGGGCGCCCTCGCCGGCCAGCGCCGCGCGCAGCCGCCGTCGCGGCTCCTCGCCCCCCGGGCCCTGCAGCAGCACGGTCGCGTCGTCCAGGGTGAGCACCTCCCCGCTGCCGCGCGGGCGGGTCCGCGCCTCGAACCGCCGGGCCGCGGCGTCCCGGTCCCCGGCCGAGGCGAAGCGGTCGACGACGACGGTGGCCGCGTCGCCCGGGCAGGACACGGCCACCGTGTGGGCGTGGCCGCCGAGGCTGCCGCCGGGCAGGTCGCGCGCGACGTCGGCGGTCCCGCAGATCCGCAGGCCGGCCGCCGTCACCGCGCGCTGGACCGCGTCGAGGGAGCCGGGGCCGAACGGCGCCCGCTCCCGGCCGGCCCACTGGACGACGGCGAGCGCGGCCAGCAGCGCGGCGAGCACGACGCCCGTCCCGAGGACCGTGCCCGCCCGCCTCACGCCGCCGCCCGTCCCGACGGGTCCGCGGGCGCCGGCACACCACCCACGGCCCGGGGCACCAGCAGCGACCCCAGCCCCGGGACGGCGAGGAAGCCCTCCGCGCCGGCGTAGCGCAGCCCCACCCGCGGGAGGTCCGCGCGCCGCCGGACGGCGAGGACGCGGGGCAGCCACTCGGGGTCGAACCGCTCGTTGAAGTCCCGCAGCGAACGGATCTGGAAGAACGGGTTGAGCACGCCGACGGCCCAGCGGGCCGCGCGCTGGGCCGGGGTGAACTCGACGTCGTCGGCGAACAGCCGGCCCCACATGGCGAAGTTCATCGACAGCCGCGCCACGCCGCGGGCGCCGAGGGCGGCGGCGGTCTCGGCGATGAGGAACTCGGTCATCCCGTTCGGGGCGTCCGGGTCGTGCCGCATCAGGTCCAGCGTGTAGCCGAAGGACGGGCCGTACGCGGGCACCAGCCGCAGGAAGCCGCCGGGCACGCCGCGCTCGTCGAGCGCCACGCAGAGGAGGAACTGCGGGTCCGCGCCCGCGCCGCGCACGTCCTGCGACAGCGTCATCGTGAACCCGCGCTCGGGGGCCTTGCCCCGCCAGCGCGCGCTGATCGCGTTGAGCTGGTCGACCAGCGCCGGCGGCGCGTCGGTCTCGGCGACCAGCCGGAACCGGTGGGTGCGGCCCACCCGCCGCACGGCGGCCCGCAGCCCCTTGTGCGCCGGCCCGTCGAGCAGCGGCTTCCGGCAGTCGATGACCGCCTCGTCGCCGAGGTAGACCGACGTGAACCCGCGCGAGGCGTAGAGCGGCATGCTGGCCTCGCGGACCGCGAGCAGCGCCGGCGTCCAGGCGCGCTCGTCGCACAGGGCGAGGAACTCGTCCACGACCCGCACCACCGACTCGCGGGCCCCGACGGGGTCCCCGGACACCAGCGCGTAGCCGTTCAGGTAGGTGTAGGCCACGAAGGCCTCGCCGTCGCTGGAGAAGAAGAAGCTCTTGTCGTCGCGCAGCGAGAAGTAGGCCAGCGTGTCCCAGCCGTAGGTGTGCACCAGGCGGGAGGCGTGCTCCCAGTCGTCCTCGGTGTGCGGCCGGCGGGCGGCCAGCGGCCGCAGCAGCAGGACGCCTCCGACGACGAGCCCGGCGATCCCGAGGGCGAGCAGCGCGGCGGGGAGGAACCGGCTCAGGAACTCCGACCGGTAGGTGTAGGGCCCGTCGAGGCCGACCAGCCCGCCGAGCACCGTCCGCAGCGCGCCGCCCGGGGTCGGGCCCGGCTCGACGCGCGAGCGCTCGGCCCACAGCGTCGTCAGGCCGAACAGCAGGACGCCGCCCAGGTACAGCGGCAGGACGTGCAGCAGCCGCAGCAGCGACGGCGGGTCGCCGGGCGCGCGGAAGGCCGACCGGGCGCAGCCCAGCGCGACGAGCATCGCCACGCAGAGGGCGACGGCCACCGGGTGCGGCCCCTTGACCGCGTGCGCGACCGCCCCGACCGCGAACAGCACGACGGCCAGCTGCCAGGCGCGCTGCTTGCGCCGGGCGAGCTGCGAGGCGAGCAGGAGGAGCAGCAGCCCCGCCACGACCGAGGTCACCGATGCGGCGACGGGGACCCCCAGCGGGTCGACGTCGACCGCTCCGCTCCCGAGCCGGTCGTGCACGACCGGGAGCCGGACGGCGAGCTGCAGGACGCCGCACAGCGCGGTGAGCCCCGCGAGCAGCCGGACGGTGGTGGAGCGGGACCCCGCCCGCGGCGGCGGCGCGGGGATCGGGTGCGCCGAGGGGGCGAGGTCGGGGAGGGCGACCACCGAGGCGCCGGTCGCCGTCGCCGGCACGGGGGTGGGCGGCACGAGCGGGCGCGGGGCGCCACCGGGCCCGCCGCCGGGCGGCGGCCCGGACTCCGGCCGCAGGGTCGGGAAGAGGATGACCTCGCGGATGGAGTCCACGCTGGCCAGCAGCATCACCAGGCGGTCGATGCCGATGCCCAGGCCCCCGGTGCAGGGCATGCCGCGCTCGAGCGCCCGCACGTAGTCCAGGTCGACGTCGCCGGCCTCGGGGTCCCCGTGTTCCTTGGCGCGCGCCTCCGCCTGGAAGGCGGCCAGCTGCTCCACGGCGTCGTTCTGCTCGGAGTAGGCGTTGCACAGCTCGAAGCCGGCGACGATCAGTTCGAAGCGCTCGACGTAGGCGGGGTCGTCGCGGTGGGTGCGGGCCAGCGGGGAGACCTCGCGCGGGTAGTCGACGCAGAACACCGGGCCGACGATCGAGTGCTGCACGCGCTCGTCGTAGACCTCCTTCATCAGCCGGCCGGCACCCCAGCCGGCCTCGTACGGGAGGCCGAGCCGGTCGAGCACGGCGCGGGCCTCCTCGACGGGCATCGCCGGGTGCATCTCGGCGCCGGTGACCTCGGCGATCACGTCGGCGAAGCGCCGGCGGGGCCACGGCGTCGCGCCGAGGTCGATGGCGTGCCCGCCGTAGTGGACGGTGAGGTCCTCGCCCAGCGCGGCCCGGGCGGCGGCGGTGACCAGGCCCTCGACCAGGTCCATCATGTCGGTGTAGTCGGCGAAGGCCTGGTAGGCCTCGAGCATCGTGAACTCGGGGTTGTGGCGGGTGTCGATGCCCTCGTTGCGGAAGACCCGGCCGATCTCGAACACCCGCTCCATCCCGCCGACGATCAGCCGCTTGAGGTGCAGCTCGAGGGCGATCCGCAGGTAGAGGTCCAGGTCGAGCGCGTTGTGGTGGGTGACGAACGGCCGGGCGCTGGCCCCGCCCTGGATGCTCTGCAGCACCGGCCCCTCGACCTCGGTGAAGCCGCGGTCCTCCAGGTGCCGGCGGATCGCGCGCACGGCGGTGTGCCGGATCCGGAAGACCTCGCGGGTGCGTTCGTTGACCTCCAGGTCGGTGTAGCGCTGCCGGTAGCGGGTCTCGACGTCGGGGAGACCCCGGTGCGGGTCCGGCGGCGGGAGCAGGGCCTTGCCGAGGACGGCGAAGTCCTCGACGCACACCGACAGCTCGCCGCGCCGGGTGGTGACCACCGTGCCCTCGGCGCCGAGCCAGTCCCCGCGGTCGACGTCGTCGAACTCGGCGTGCCGGTCGGCGCCGAGCACCGAGCTGTCCACGAACAGCTGGACGGTGCCGGTGCGGTCGCGCAGCGTGGCGAAGGTCAGGTGGCCCTGCCGGCGGACCAGCTCCAGCCGGCCGGCCACGTGCACGCGGTCGGTCGTCCGCGAGTCCGGCGCCAGCCCGGCGTACCGGGTGTGCAGGCCGGCGGCGGTGGCGTCGGTGGGGTAGCGGTAGGGGAGCGCCCTCCGGTCGTGCAGGGCCCGCAGCTTCCGCAGCCGGTGGGCGCGCTGGTCGGCCGCGGTGCCGGTCCCGCCGGACGGCGCCTCGCCGGGGTGGTGCGGTCGCGCGGGCGGGGCCATCGGTGTCCTCCCTGGTGGGTGCGGGGTGTCGCGACCCGGACTGTGCCGCCGCCGTCTCCAACGAGACTCCAACGCGGGCGCAGCGACGGCGCGGCCCGGGCGCCCCGGCCGGGGGCCCCTGGGCTCACGCCGGGGAGGAGGACACCTCCGCGCCCGGGGCGGGCGCGCCGGGTCCACGGATGCCGACGACGTCGCGCAGGTGCTCCGCCAGCGCCGCGGGGTCCGCGGGGGTGCAGGTGAAGCCGACGTAGCCGTCGGGGCGGACGAGGACGAGGCCGTCGTCCCCGGTGCCGTACGCGCGGCCCACGACGTCGCCGGGATCGACGACGGCGCCCTCGTCGGCGCCCGCCCTCGCCGCGTCGGGGACGACGGGGACGACGGTGCCCAGGTCGCCCAGCGCGCTCCGGAGTGCCTCGAGGACGGCGCGGTCGTCGGTGCGGGCGAGCAGCAGGTGCCCGGGGCGCCGCAGCAGGTCGCCGATCCGGACCGGGGCCCCGCCGGTGGTGACCAGCCCGGCGGGGTCCGGTGCGTGCGTGCCCGGCCGGGCCGTGGAGGGGGCTCTCCGTCCCCGGGAGCCGACGATCGGGCTGTCGGGGTAGGCGACGGTCAGCTCCGCCAGCCGGGCGGCCGCGGCGTCGGTCAGCGGCCGCGCGGATGCCGCGACGTGCAGGGCGGTGTTCCGCACGACCGCCCGCGCGCCGGTCAGGGTCCCCATGGTGGTCAGTGCGGTGGTCCCGCGGATCACCGCCGCACCGACGGGACGGCGTTCGGCGTCGTAGGAGTCGAGGAGGTCGGCGCGGGCCCGGCCTCGGGCCACGAGGGCCAGCTTCCAGGCGAGGTTCGCGGCGTCCTGGATGCCGGTGTTCATGCCCTGCCCGCCGGCCGGGCTGTGGATGTGCGCCGCGTCGCCGGCGAGCAGGACGCGGCCGTGGCGGTACCGGGGGACCTGCCCGTGGTGGACCTCGAAGTACGTCAGCCACCGCGACCGGCGCACCGCGACCCGGCCCTCCATCCGCCGGTCGGCCCGGGACTGCACGAGCTCGGGGGTGGGGGTCTCCCCGGTCCCGGGCCGGTCGACCAGGAACAGCAGGCGCACCCGGTCGCCGGGCAGCGGGAAGACGGCCGAGATGCCCTCGGGGTGGGCGAACATGCGCACGGTGTCCGGCGAGAGGTCCGTCTCGGCGTCCACGTCCGCGAAGACGAAGTGCTGACCGGAGAAGCTGCCCGACAGCGCGGTGCCGACGGCCTTGCGGGTCGGGCTGTGCGCGCCGTCGGCGGCGACGACCCACCCGACCCGGACGCGCTCCTCGGCCGTCGCGCTGCGCAGCGTGACCTCCACGCCGTCGGCGTCCTGGGTGAGCGCGGCCATCCCGGTCCCGCGCTCGACCGTGACCCCCAGCTCCGCGGCGCGCGCGCCGAGGGCGGCCTCGGTGTCCGACTGCGGCACGTCGAGGGCCCACGGGTAGCGGGTGGGCAGGTCGTCCAGCCGCATCCGCGCGAGCGCCCGCCCCCCGGCGCGCACCTCGAACCCGGTGATCCGGCGCGAGGCCGCCTCGACCCGGTCGAGCGCTCCCAGCGCGGCGAGCAGCTCCTGGCTCCGGGCGTGCAGCAGCACGGCGCGGGACTGGTCCGTCGGGCGCTCGAGCGGATCGACGATCCGGGCGCGGACGCCCTGGCGAGCCAGCTCGCAGGCCGCGACGAGGCCGACGGGGCCGGCTCCCACGACGAGCACGTCGTCCATGTGGACTCCTCGTTCCGGTGGCGTTCGGACCGCTGCCCGGGCGCCGGCAGTGGTGGGTGCCGGGCGTCGAGAGCACGTCCACCGTCGTGGACCGCGCTCCAATCCGGCTCCAAGCCCTCGGCCGGTCGACGGACGGCACCGGCCAGGTCAGCTGCCGGCGAGCGGCGAGCGGGCGACCTGACCGGTGCGCAGGACCCCGTGCGGGTCGTACCGGTCACCGAGCGCGGTCAGCCGCCGCAGGGCGGCCGGCGAGAAGGAGCGGGCGACGACCGCCGGGGAGTCATCGGCGCTGAAGTTGGCGAGCGTCCCGCCGTACGCGAACGGGGTCAGGGCGTCCAGGACCCGTTCGGCGTGCCGGTCGACGGCTGCGGGGTCGCCCGACGAGGGCATCCCCACCGTGAAGACGTTGACGGCGGCGTCGCGGTGGGAGACGGCGGAGGGGTGCCGGGGCGCCCGCGCGACGGCGCCGCCCAGCTGTCGCAGCTCGACCATCGTCTGCGGGCTGTCCGCGCCCACGGCGGACAGCAGGGCGTCGGCGGCCTCCTGCGGGAACGAGGACAGCAGCAGCGTGTGCTCCCGCGTCGGCAGCAGCTCGACGGGGTCGGCGTGGATCGAGCCGATCGCCGCGTAGGGCAGGACGGTGACGTCGCCGGCCACCGGCGGCGCGGCGGCGCGCAGGTCCGCGAGCAGCCGGTCGGCGTCGGTCGGCGCCCCGGTCCAGGCGAAGCGGACGGCGACGGTGCGGCGCCCGGCCAGCGGCGCCGGGACGTGCGGGAGCGGCGGCAGGTGCATCAGGGCCAGCGACGTCGTCCCCTCCTCGGGGAGGTCCTCGCACAGCCGGCGCCACGCGCGCAGGATGGCCGGCGCGTCGGCACCGTCGAACCACAGGCAGCCGCCGTAGACGCTCGCCAGCGGGACGAGGTCGACCTCGACCGCGGTGACGATGCCCAGCGTCGCCTTGCCCCCGCGCAGACCCCAGAACAGGTCGGGGTGCTCCGTGGGGGTGGCCCGGCGCAGCTGCCCGTCGCCGGTGACGACCTCCAGCGCGCGGACGTAGTCGCTGGAGACCCCGTGGGTGCGGGCGAGCGGGCCGATGCCGCCGCCGGTGAGGTAGCCGACGACGCCGATGCCGGGAGCCGCACCGCACACCGGCGCCAGGTCGTGCGGTGTCGCGGCGTCCAGCACCTGCTGCCAGGTGGTCCCGGCACCGATGCGCGCCGACCGCCGCTCGACGTCGACGGCGCACTCGTCGAGCAGCGCGGTGGAGACCAGGACCGTGTCCCCGGCGACCGGGACGGCGCCGTGACCGGTCCGGCGGACGGCGACACGCAGACCCGAGGCCCCGGCGGCCCGGACGACGGCCGCCACGTCCGCGGCGGTGGCCGGCGTGACCACCGCGCACGGCTCGCACGGGCCGGAGGGACTCAGCGAGGTGACCGCGCGGTAGGCCTCGTCCGCGGGGAGGGCGAGCGCTCCGGCGGGCAGCGCGCCGAGCGACCGCAGCAGTCGGGCCGGGTCGTGGACGCCGGACTCCGGCGGGGAGAGGGTCATGGGGAGGCTCCGTCCGGTCGGCGCCGCGGCCGGGTGCCGGGGTGGTCGAACGGTGCAGCGGTGGCCTCCAACCCCGCTCCAACGCCGGTGCTCGACCCGGGCCGCTCAGCCCTTGACGGCTCCGGACAGGAACCCCTGGGTGACCTGGCGCTGCAGGACGACGTACAGCACGACCACCGGGAGGATCGTGATCAGCGTGCCGGCGGCGAGCGGGCCGATGTCGACCGAGCGCCCGCCGATGAACAGGTAGAGGCCCAGGGTCAGCGGGCGGTACTCCCCGCCGGGCATGTACAGCAGCGGCACCAGGAAGTTGTTCCACTGCTGCAGGAAGGTGAACACGGCCAGCGCGCCCATGCCGGAGGTCACCAGCGGCACCATGATGCGCAGGAACAGCTGCCACTCGCTGGCACCGTCCATGCGGGCCGCCTGCTCCAGCTCGCCCGGCAGGTCGGAGAAGAAGGCCCGCATGAACCAGGCGCCGAAGGACAGCTGCGTGGTGGCCAGCACCAGGTTGACCCCGATCAGGCTGTCCAGCAGGCCCATCGACCGCATCTGGAAGTACAGCGGGACCATGTACGCGAAGAACGGCACGAGCAGGCCGAAGACCACCACGTAGAACGACACCGTGCGGCCGGGGAACGGCAGCCGGGCGAACGCGTAGCCGGCCATGGTCGACAGGACGACGACGATCAGCGTGCTCGGGACGCTGAGCAGGAGGCTGTTGAGCAGGTAGTCGTCGAAGTTGCCGACCGTCCAGGCGGTCTCGAGGTTCTCCAGCGAGAAGGAGCTGAACAGGCCGAACGGGTTCGACCGCACGTCCTGGTTGCTCTTCAGGGTGGTGGACACGACGAGGATCACCGGGAACACCGTGATCAGGGCGAGCAGCCCGAGCGCCAGGGTGCGCCCGACCCCGGACCGGCCGGACGCGGACGTCCGCCTCGGCCGGGTCACGCCCCGCGCTCCTCGATCGAGGCCCGCCGCTGCAGCCGGTCGAGCCACACCGCCACCGGCACGGCCAGGGCCGTCACCACCAGGGCGAGGGTCGTGCCGTAGCTGATCCGGCTGAGCTGGAAGGCGTTGCTGTAGGCGTAGGTGCCCAGCACCTCGGTGGCGTTCGCCGGACCGCCGCCCGTCATCACGAAGATGAGGTCGAAGACGGCGAAGCCGCCGATCAGCGTGAGCGCGGTGACCATGAGGAACACCGGCATGATCTGCGGGAGCACCACGTGCCGCAGCCGTTGCAGGTAGCCCGCCCCGTCGAGCGTCGCCGCCTCGACCTGCTCGTTGTCGACGTTGCGCAGCGCCGACAGGATGATCACGAAGACGAAGCCGGTGGAGGCCCAGACCGCGGTGGCGATCACCGCGTAGAGCGCGGTGCCCGGGTCGCCCAGCCAGCCGCGGGTCAGCCCGTCGAGCCCGACCGCCTCGAGCCCGCGGTTGAGCCAGCCGCGGGTGGGCGCGTAGATCCAGCCCCAGACCACGCCGACCGCCACCTGCGGCAGCACGTAGGGCAGGAAGAACACGACTCGGTAGAAGGTCGAACCACGCCGCACCCCCCACAGCAGCAGCGCCAGCCCGAGGCCGATGACGAGCGGTCCGATGGTGCCGATGACGATCCAGATGGCGTTGTTCCACGCGGCCGCCCACATCTGCGAGTCCTGGGCCAGCTCGGTGAGGTTGCCCAGCCCCACCCAGGGCGGCGTGGTGTCGAGGCCGTCGAAGTCGACGAAGACGTAGTAGACGGAGTTGAGCACCGGGAAGACGAGGAAGACGAGCATCAGCGCGACCGCCGGCGCCACCAGGAGCACGCCGAGGCGGGCCTGCTGGCGGCGGGTGGCCCCGGAGACCCCGGCACGGCCCGGTCGGCGTCCCCGCCGGCCCGACCTCCCCGGCGAGGGCAGCGTCGCCGTGACGGTGGGAGCCGGCGTCGCGGTCACGCCGGCACCCCGGCGCGGACGGCGCGGAGGACGCCGCCGCTCACTGCTGCGACGCCGCCTGCAGCGAGGCCGCCACCTCGGCCGGCGTCGACTGGCCGGTGAGCACCGCCTGCACGCCGTCGAACATCGTGTCGTTGAAGGCCTCGGGCATGAGGACGTCGATGTTGTAGCCGAGCTCGCCGCCGCCCTCGGACAGCGTGGAGACCTGGTCGAGCACCTGGGCCAGCAGCGGGTCGACGTCGAGCCCCGTGGTGTCCACGGGCCGCGGCGGGATCTGCTGCAGGTTCTCCACCGTCCACTGGCCGTGCTCCTCGGAGGCCAGGAAGTCCAGCAGCTGGATCGCGCCCTCGGGGTTGTCGGTGTTCGCGGCGACGAAGGGACCGGAGCCCAGGCCGCTGGAGAAGACGCCCTCGCCGTCGGGGGCCGGGAAGGGGACGTACCCGGACTCGAAGTCGGCGCCGACGGCCAGGTCGTTCACGAACCAGCTGCCGGTGGGGATCATCGCCGCCTCGCCGGAGATGTACTGCGCCGTCATCGTGTCGTAGTCGATCGAGACCGGTGACTCGCCCAGCCAGCCGTTGTCGTTGGCCTCCTGCCAGAAGGTCAGCGCGTCGACGACCTCCGGCGACTCCCAGGACCCCTCGCCGGCCAGCAGCGCCTGCATGCCGTCGGGGCCCAGGGCGCTCGACAGCGCCATGCTCAGCAGGTGGCCGCCCGGCCAGCCCTCCTGGTCACCGAGGGCCATGGGGATCAGGCCGGCCTCGCTGATGGTCCGGCACGCGGCGCGGAGGTCGTCGAGGGTGCGCGGCGGCTCGATGCCCAGGTCGGCGAGGACCTGGGTGTTGTAGTAGAGCCCGACGGTCTCCATCTCGCCCGGGATGCCGTACACCTTGCCGTCGTAGGTCACCCGCTCCTTGGCGAAGTCGTAGACCTCCCAGCCGTTCTCCTCGTAGGCGGCGGTGAGGTCGTAGAGCAGCCCGGCGTCCGCCAGGGCGCCACCGGAGCCGGGGCCGGATCCCCAGTTGATGACGTCCGGGCCGTCCTCGGCACGCAGCTGGGTCTGCAGCACCGTGCGCATGGTGTCGATGTCGAGTTGCTGCACCTCGACGTCGATGCCCGAGGACTCCTCGAAGTCGGCGAGGTGCTCCTCGAGCCGGCTGAGCTCGTCGGCGTCCTCGAGCTGCTCGATCAGGTACCGCAGCGTGTTGGCGCCGCCGCCGCCGCCCCCACCCCCGCCCTCGTCGGACGCCCCCGTCTGCCCGGTGCACGCCGTCACCAGCAGACACACCGCCGAACCCAGCAGGACCTTCGGGGAGATGCGCACGTGTGGGGCCCTTCGACGACGTCGTCCGAGACCGCGCGGAGCGCGGAAGGCGAATCGTCCGTCGCGGTCGGACGCGCGTCAAGGAAACGACTCCGTCCGTCTCGCGGCACCCTCGGTCCCGAGGCGCCGTCCGTCCCGTACCGGGAGCGCCGTTCAGAGCGGGAGGACCGCCCGGCCCAGCCGCAGGAACCACAGCGGCATCGCGAGCCCGCCGAGGGCGGCCGCCCCACCGCCGACCGCGAGGGCGGCCCGCCGCAGGGCGGACCGCTCCGGCAGCAGCAGCCCGGCGCCGGCCACCACGCCGCCGGCGAGCACCGCGCCGCCGGACAGCCCGCCGAGCCGGGTCACCTCGTGCGGGAGCGTCCCGCGCCGTCCACGGCTGCTCAGCAGCATCCAGCCGGCCAGGCCCTGGAACGCGCCCAGGGCGACCGGCATCTGCACGCGGGAGGGGACGACCCCGAGCACCAGCGCCGGTCCGGCGAGGGTGAGCACACCGGTCGCGGCGAGCCCCAGTCGCCGGGTCCAGCGGCTCGGGCTCACCGCGAGCACGACCGGGACCATCAGCGCCGTGCCGACCGACCCGACGACGTCGTTGGCCGACCCGAGCGACACGGGCAGGACCCGGGTGCGGCCCGCCTCGACGGCGTAGAAGGCGACCAGGAGGACGTTGGCGGCCATCCCGGTGACCCCGGCCGCGCGGGCCCACGGACGCGCGCGTCTCAGGTCCACCCCGCCCCTCCCGGTCCGTACCCGACCCGACCCGCCCCAGCGCTGGGCGGCCGGCGCGGCCGACCCTGGCAGCGGCCGCGCTCGCACGTCCAGGGACCGAGGTCCTCCCGGTCGTCCCCCGGCGCCGCCTGCGGCCCCTGAGCGGCAGGAGGTGTGCTGGGGGGACTCCTCAGAGCCGGGCCAGCCGACACGCGGTCCCGTAGGCGCAGACCTCGCTCCAGGTGCCGCCCATCTCCGTCGTGTCGAAGCGCATCGCCAGCACGGCGTCGGCACCTCTGGCCGCGGCGGCGGCGGTCAGTCGCTCGAGGGCCTCCTGCCGGCTCTCCTCCAGGTTCCGGGTCAGGCCCTTCAGCTCTCCTCCGGTCAGCGACTTCATCGCCGCGCCGACCTGGGCACCCACGTGGCGCGAGCGGACGGTCAACCCGAAGACCTCGCCGAGCACCTCCTCGACCCGGTGGCCCGGGACGTCGTTCGTCGTCGTGATGAGCACGGGATCACGCTCCCTCGCGGTCGCTCGGTGTCCTCCTCGCAGCGTCCGCCAGGGCGGCGGGCGGCACCAGTGGCCCGGCCCTGCCTCATGGGCCGGCCGGCCCGCTCCGTGATCCGGCGACCGCGGGTCACCCCTGTCACGCCCGTGCGCATCGCGGGAGGATCGTGACGTGGGTCACTTCCGGCCCTTGTCCGACGGAGAGCCGTCTGGTTCCCTCATGCGAAGTCGGTCTCGAATGACGCAACACGTTAGGGGAGTGTCATGGAGGAACCGCGCAGCGAACACGTCCGGCCTCCTCGCCGGCAGGACCGGCCGGAGGTCCCGGAGGACCACTCCGCGCCCGGCGGTGGAGCCGGTCGGGCGGGGGAGTCGACCGCCACGATCAGGGTCACGGAGGTCTCGGTGACGGGGGTCCACCCCGCCCTCGCAGAACCGCCACCCTGTGTCGCCGACCGCCACTGGGCGGTGGACAGGGTCCTGTTCGCCATCGCCGCGGCCATGGCGCTGGGCTTCGTCGTCTGGGGCTTCGCCACGCCCACGGGCCTGGGCACCGTGAGCGGTTCGGTCCTCGGCTGGGTCACGGGCAACCTCGGGTGGCTGTTCGTGCTGCTGGCGTCGGCCTTCGTGATCTACGTGATCTGGCTGGCGGCCAGCAAGTACGGCCGCATCCCCCTGGGCCGGGACGACGAGCGGCCGGAGTTCCGCACGATCTCGTGGATCGCGATGATGTTCAGTGCCGGCATGGGCATCGGCCTGATGTTCTTCGGGGTCGCCGAACCGCTCTCGCACTACGTCTCGCCGCCGCCGCTCACCACCGAGGCCGAGTCGTCCCAGGCCATCCAGACGGCGATGGCCACCACGCTGTTCCACTGGACGCTGCACCCGTGGGCCATGTACGCCGTCGTCGGGCTGGCCATCGCCTACGGCACGTTCCGGCGGGGACGCCGTCAGTTGATCAGCTCGGCGTTCATCCCGCTGCTCGGTGAGCGGCGCGCCGCCGGTCCGGCCGGGCGGGTCATCGACGTCCTGGCGATCTTCGCGACGCTCTTCGGATCGGCGGCCTCCCTCGGCCTGGGTGCCCTGCAGATCGGCAGCGGGGTGCAGATCCTCGGCTGGTTCGGCAGCGTCGGTGACGGCATCCTGGTCGGGATCATCGCGGTGCTGACCGCCGCCTTCGTCGCCTCGGCCGTCTCCGGCATCGCCCGGGGGATCCAGTGGCTCTCCAACACCAACATGGTCCTGGCCCTCGTCCTCGCGGTGTTCGTCTTCGTCGCCGGGCCGACGATCTTCATCCTCAACCTGATCCCCGACGCGGTCGGGAGCTACTTCTCCGACCTCGGTGCGATGGCCGCGCGCACGGAGGCCACCGGCGGGGACCCGATGGCCGCCTGGCTGAGCGGATGGACGGTCTTCTACTGGGCGTGGTGGATCAGCTGGACGCCGTTCGTCGGGCTCTTCATCGCCCGCATCAGCCGGGGGCGCACCATCCGGCAGTTCGTCACCGGCGTGCTCCTGGTGCCCAGCCTGGTCAGCCTGGTGTGGTTCGCCGTCTTCGGCGGGGCCGGGATCGCCGCCCAGCGCGACGGCCTCGACGTCGCCGGTCAGGGCACCACGGAGGGGCAGCTGTTCGCCGTCGTGGAGCAGTACCCCCTGAGCACCGCCGCGACCGTGCTCGTGATGGTCCTCGTGGCGATCTTCTTCGTGTCCGGTGCGGACGCGGCCTCGATCGTCATGGGGTCGCTCTCGCAGCGCGGCACCCTGGAACCGAGCCGCTCGGTGGTCGTCTTCTGGGGCGTCGTGATGGGCTCCGTCGCAGCGATCATGCTGCTCCTGGGCGAGGACGGTGCGGCCCTGACGGGGCTGCAGAACCTGACGATCATCGCGGCCCTGCCCTTCGCGCTGGTGATGGCGGCGATGGCCGTGAGCCTGGTCAAGGACCTCCGCCGCGATCCCATCGTCCTGCGCGGCAACTACGCCACCCTGGCCATCGAGAAGGCCGTCGTCGACGGCATCAAGCGCCACGGCGACGACTTCGTCCTGGTCGTGGAGGAGACGCCGAGACCGCCGTCGGACACCGCGGCGGGGGCGGGACAGCCGCCTCCGGCGAGCCGGGAGGCGAGCGGCCAGCTGCCGGTGGGTCCGAGCGGGAACTTCGTGGCGGATGCCGGAGGCGGCCCGTCCGTCCCCGCGCAGAGCCAGCCCAGGGCGGAGGCGATGGGCCGGCCGTCGGATCCGCGCGTCTAGCGCTCAGCCGGAGGGCTGGACCGGGCGCACCTGCCCGGCCAGCCAGTCGGCCGCCATCCGCCGCGCGCGGTGCAGCGGGTCGCCGGTGTCCAGTCCCGACGTGGCCGCCTGGCGCGCCAGGCGGGCCAGTGCTCCGTCGTAGAGGGCCAGCAGGCCGTCGGCGACCGCGGTGGGGTCTGCGACGCCGGCGGCCCCGGCCAGGTCGTGGAGCCGCTCGGTCAGCAGCCGGGAGTCGGCAGCCAGCCACTGCTGGCCGGGGTGGCCCGGCGGCAGTTCGGTGGCGGCGGCGAGGAACGCGCACCCGCGGCGGTTGCCCTCGACCGCGCGGTACCGCGTGACCGCGTCGAACACCGACAGCAGCCGGTCGACCGGGTCGGTCCGCTCGTCGAGGACCTCGTCCCAGACCGCCTGCCACTGCCGGAAGCGGCGTTCGAGGGTGGCCGCCACCAGCCCGTCCTTGCCCGAGAAGTGCGCGTACAGGGTCGCCGGAGCCACGCGGGCCCGGGTCAGGACGGCGTCCACCCCGGTCGCGGCGATCCCGTACTCGTAGAACAGCTCGCCGGCGGCGTCGAGCAGGCGCTCCCGGACCGGTCGACTGGCGGCATCCCTGGGCACGGCTCTAGCATAACGATCGTTATGGCAGAACGATCGTTACAGCCGGTGTGCGAGCTCCCGGGTCGACGTGCGCCGCACGGGCCGGTGGTGGTCGGTGGTCTGCTGGTGATCGCGGTGACCTACGGGCTGACGCGGTACGGCTTCGGCCTCTACCTGCCGCAGTTCCGGACCGACCTGGGGCTGACCTCCGGCACCGCCGGCTCCATCGCCGCCGGCGGCTGTCTGGCCTACTGCGCCGCCGCCGTCGTGGGCCTCCACCTCGTCGACCGTGGGCGGGCGCGCCGTGCCCTGTGGTCGGCCGGGACCACCGCCGCCGTGGGTGCGCTCGTCGTCGCCGCCGCGCAGGGGACGCCGGTCCTGGCGGTCGGGGCACTCGTCGCCGGCAGCGGCGCGGGAGCCGCCAGTCCGGCGCTGGTGGCCGCGGTGGCGGGCACGGTGCCCCGGTCCGCCGAGCCCCGGTCGCAGACGGTGGTGAACAGCGGCACGGGGGCCGGGGTGGTCGCGGGTGGCCTGGTGGTCCTCGCCTGGCCGGCGGAGTGGCGCTGGGCGTGGCTCGGCTTCGCCGGCGCTGCGCTGCTCGTCACCTGGTGGGCCGACCGGTCCGCGTGCTGGTGCCCACCCCCGGCCGACCCCGGCCGGCCGGGCTCCGGCCTGCGGCCGTCGCGCCTCGTCCGTCCGCTGACCGCCGGTCTGCTCGCCGGGGCCGGCGGGGCCGGCGTGTGGACGTTCGGACCGGACGTGACGGCCCGGAGCGGGTTGTCCCCCCAGGCCACCGGGCTGCTGTGGTGCCTGCTCGGGGCAGCCGCCCTCCTCGGGGGCCTGAGCGGGAGCGTCGTGCGCCGAGCCGGCCTGGCCGCCACCTGGCGGATCTCGGCGGCGACGACCGCCGTCGGCACGGTGCTGCTCGCCTGGGAGCCGGGCTCGATCGTGGTCGCCGCAGGGGCCGTGGCGCTGTTCGGCAGCGGCTTCGTGGCCCTGAGCGGCGTGCTCATCGTCTGGGCCGGCCGGCTGGCGCCGGAGGCGAGCGCGCAGGCGACGGCTCTGCTGTTCATCGCACTGACCGTCGGCCAGGCAGCCGGTGCCGCCCTCCTCGGCGCGTTCGCCGACGCCGCCGGCGCACCGGTTCCCCTCGTCGCCGCCGCGGGTCTGCTGTCGGCCGCCGCGCTCGCGGCTCCTCGTGCTCGTGGCCGGACGCCGGCCGGACGGTCAGGGCGGCGTCGGCACCGCTGAGCGCAGGTGCCGGCGCCACCGGGTGAACAGGCGGGGCTGGTTCATCCCGAGGACGGCCACCGGGTGCCCGTCGCGCTCGTAGACCACCAGGAAGCTGCGGTCGGCGCAGCTGCCCTCCACCACGCGGGCGACGTCCCCCTCGCGGCGCGTCCCCGCGAACTGGATGCGGGCGCCGTACTGGTCGGACCAGAAGTAGGGGACCGGGGTGGGCGCCGGTGCGCCGGTACCCAGCAGCGTGGCGACCGCCGTGGCCGGTTGCTCGAGCGCAGTGGTCCAGTGCTCGACGCGGACGTGCCGGTCCGCGGAGGCCGACCACGCCGCGGCGCAGTCCCCGGCGGCGACCACGCCGGGGATGTTGGTGGCCCCGCACGCGTCGGTGAGGACGCCGTTCCCGAGGGCCACGCCGGAGTGGGCGAGCCAGTCGATGTTGGGGACGGCGCCGATCCCCACGACCACCACGTCGGCGGGCAGCCTCGTGCCGTCGGTGAGCTCCACGGCCTCGACCCTGCCGGTGCCGACGAGCCCGGCGACCCCGGTGCCGGTCAGCAGCCGGGTGCCGTGGTCGGCGTGCAGCTCGGCGCAGACCGCGCCCACGTCGGCGCCCAGCGGCGCGGCGAGCGGAACCGGCTGGGTCTCGACGACGGTCACCTCCAGCCCGAGTCCGCGGGCCGTGGAGGCGACCTCCGCCCCGATGAAGCCGGCGCCGATCACCACGAGACGTCCGGCGGCCAGGAGGTCCGCGCGCAGCGAGATCGCGTCGTCCAGGGACCGCAGCACGTGCACGCCCTCGAGACCCTCGTCGCCGGGCAGCCGTCGTGCGCGCGCGCCGGTGGCGAGGACGACGCCGTCGGCCCGGATCTCCGTGCCGTCGTCCAGCAGCACCGAGCGGGTGACGTGGTCCAGCCCGACCGCCCGGGTGCCCAGCCGCCACTCGAGCCCGAGGTCCTCGTCGTCGGGCGCGCCCAGGGCGATGTCGTCCAGTGACGCCGCGCCGGCCAGGAACTCCTTGGACAGGGGCGGGCGGTCGTAGGGAGCGTGCGGCTCGTCGCCGATGACGACGACGCGGCCGTCGTAGGACTGCTCCCGGAGCGCGCGTGCAGCCGACAGGCCGGCCAGCGAGGCCCCGACGACGGCGATCGTGCGGCTCATGCGACACCGTCGGCGGCGGGCTCCGCCTGCACGTAGACCATGCCGTCCTGCACGACGACCCGGTGCGTGCGGACCGGTGCCTTGGCCGGCGGACCGGAGACCTTCCCGGTGCGCAGGTCGAAGCAGGAGGCGTGCAGGGGGCACTCCACGGTGCAGCCGTCCAGCCAGCCGTCAGCGAGCGACGCGTCCTGGTGGGTGCACGTGTCGTCGATGGCGTAGAGGTCGCCGTCGACGTTGAAGACCGCGATGGGCTCGTCGGCCTCGACTCGGATCGCCTCGCCGGGCGGCAGCGCCGTCGTGGGGCAGACCGGGATCATGGACGCTCCAGGCTCGCTGATGTTGCGAAGAACGCAACGCTGTGCCGATAGCGCAACAGCATGGGCCGAAGGGGTGACCCCGTCAAGAGGACGGCCCGCCCCGTGCAGCGGCCACCTACGCTGACGCCATGGCTGAGCCGCAGGGTGCGCACGGGGAGCGGAACTCGGTCGCCGCGGTGCAGTCCGTCGACCGAGCCCTCAGCGTCCTCGAGATCCTGGCGGCGCAGGGGGAGGCCGGCGTCACGGAGGTGGCCGCCGAGCTCGGGGTGCACAAGTCGACGGCGTTCCGACTCGTCGCGGTGCTGGAGAGCCGGGGCTTCGTCGAGCAGCTCGCCGACCGGGGCAAGTACCGGCTGGGTTTCGGTGTCGTGCGCCTGGCCGGTGCCGCCGCCGCTCAGCTCGACATCGCCCGCGAGGGGCGGCGGGTCTGCGAGACGCTGGCCGTCGACCTCGAGGAGACGGTCAACATCGCCATCCTGGACAGCGACCGGGCGGTGAACGTCAGCCAGGCCCGGGGGCCGGCGGCACTCAGCACCCACAACTGGGTGGGACAGGGCACCCCCCTGCACGCCACCTCGAGCGGCAAGGTGCTCCTGGCCCACGCTCCCGACGCCGTCCGCAAGGACGTGCTCGCCCGCGATCTGCCGCGCTTCACCGCCTCGACGATCACCGATCCCGAGGTGTTGCAGCAGCACCTGGACCGGATCGTCGAGCAGGGCTGGGGGGCCACCGCCGAGGAGTACGAGGTCGGGCTCAACGCCGTGGCCGCGCCCGTCCGCGGCGCCGACGGGGACGTGGTCGCCGCGCTCAGCGTCTCGGGGCCGTCCTTCCGCATGGGGGTGGAGGACTTCCCCCGGCTGGCCCGGCGGGTGGTCTCGGGGGCCGACGAGATGGCCAGGAGGCTCGGCTTCTTCGGCTAGCCCCGCGGGGCCGCCAGGCGCCGCGAGACACGACGGACTGTTGCGCTCTGCGCGAGCCGCTGTGTAATTTGCAACACATCGGTCGTCCGGAGCGCTGCCGACGGGCGACGACCGTGGCGTGGCGCACGCATGCGTCGTCCGACCCTCCGGCGTCCCCGGACCGCCGACGGAACCTCGAGGTGCCGTATGACCACCACCGAACTGCCCGCGAGCCTCATCTCCACGCTGCCGGGCCACTACTACACGGACCCGGCCGTCTTCGCCCTCGAGCAGGCCCGGGTCTTCGAGACCATGTGGTTCTGCGCGGTGCGCTCCGCCGACCTGCCGACGCCCGGGAGGTTCCGGAAGGTCGACGTCGGCCGGGAGAGCGTGCTGGTGGTCCGCAGCCGGGACGGGCAGCTGCGCGCCTTCCTCAACATCTGCCGGCACCGCGGCGCGCAGATCTGCACCGACGACTCCGGCGAGGTCCGGCGGGCCTTCCAGTGCCCGTACCACGCCTGGACCTACGACCTCGAGGGCAAGCTGATCGCGGCTCCGAACCTGACGAAGATGCCCGACGTCGACCGCGTGCGCTACGGCCTGGTGCCGGTGCACCTGCGGGAGTGGCTGGGGTACGCCTGGGTCTCCCTCGCCGACGAGCCCCCCTCGTTCGAGCACGACGTCATGGGCACGATCACCGAGCGCCTCGGGGACCTGGAGTCCATCGACCGCTACGAGCTGGACTCGCTCACGGTGGGCCGCCGCATCACCTACGACGTGAAGGCCAACTGGAAGCTCATCATCGAGAACTTCATGGAGTGCTACCACTGCGCGACCATCCACCCGGAACTCACCGAGGTGCTCCCGGAGTTCGCGGACGGCTACGCCGCCCAGTTCTACGTCGGGCACGGCGCGGAGTTCGGTGGGGACGTCCGGGGGTTCACCGTCGACGGCAGCGAGGGCTTCGACAAGCTCCCCGGCGTCGCGGAGGACCAGGACCGCCGCTACTACGCCATCACCGTCCGGCCGACGGTCTTCGTCAACCTGGTGCCCGACCACGTCATCTTCCACCGCATGTACCCGGTGTCGGCCGATCGGACGGTCGTGGAGTGCGACTGGCTGTACAGCCGTGAGGTGGTGGAGTCCGGAAGGGACGTGTCCCGGTCGGTGGAGCTGTTCCACCGCGTCAACGAGCAGGACTTCGAGGCCTGTGAGCGGACCCAGCCGTCCATGTCGTCCCGGGCCTACGCCAACGGCGGCGTCCTGGTCCCGTCCGAGCACCACATCGGCGAGTTCCACGACTGGCTGACGCGGCGCCTGTCGGACTGAGCCGGGTCCGGCCGGCGGCCGGGGAGCGCGTCCCCGGACCGCAGGAGGCGTCCGCGGTCGAGCGCACGGCGCACCCCTTGACCCCGAGGAGCTCCGGACATACCGTGGTGCACGACTGATATACCAGTCTCGCGGAAAGCAACTCGGCGAGGGGCACGGGCACGGTCGTCCGGTCGCCCGCCCGCCACCCGTTCCATCCCGATCTGACGGAGGTCCCCCGATGAGGCCCGGTCCCTCCCGCCCCCCACGCACCCCCGGCGCGGACCTGCCGGAGCACCCGGACTCCCTCTGGCGGAGCCCGGAGCCGAAGCGGTCCTACGACGTGGTGGTCGTCGGCGGCGGCGGGCACGGCCTGGCCACGGCGCACTACCTCGCCAAGGACCACGGCATCACGAACGTGGCGGTGCTGGAGAAGGGCTGGCTGGCGGGCGGCAACATGGCCCGCAACACCACGATCATCCGGTCCAACTACCTGTGGGACGAGAGCTCGGCCATCTACGAGCACGCGCTGAAGCTGTGGGAGGGGCTCGAGGAGGACCTCGGCTACCCGATCCTGTTCAGCCAGCGCGGCGTGCTCAACCTCGCCCACACCCTCCAGGACGTCCGTGACAGCGTGCGCCGGGTCGAGGCCAACAAGCTCAACGGCATCGACGCCGAGTGGCTGGAGCCGGACGAGGTCCGCAAGATCTGCCCGGTCGTCAACACCTCGACCGACATCCGCTACCCGGTCCTGGGGGCGACCTACCAGCCGCGCGCCGGCATCGCCAAGCACGACTACGTGGCCTGGGGCTTCGCCCGCCGGGCCGACGAGGCCGGCATCGACCTCATCCAGGACTGCGAGGTCACCGGGTTCGACACCGACGGCGACCGGATCACCGGGGTGCGGACCACCCGCGGCACCATCTCCGCCGGCACGGTCGCCCTGTGCGCGGCCGGCCACACCTCCGTGCTCACCGACATGCTGGGCATCCGCGTGCCGGTCCAGAGCCACCCCCTGCAGGCGCTGGTCTCCGAGCTGCTCGAGCCGGTGCACCCCACGGTCGTCATGTCCAACGCGGTGCACGTGTACGTCTCCCAGGCGCACAAGGGCGAGCTGGTCATGGGCGCCGGTGTCGACTCGTACAACGGCTACGGCCAGCGGGGCGCCTTCCACGTCATCGAGCGGCAGATGGCCGCCGCGGTCGAGCTCTTCCCGGTGTTCGCGCGGGCGCACCTGCTGCGCACCTGGGGCGGCATCGTCGACGTCAGCCCCGACGCCTCACCGATCGTCGGGCGGACCCCCTACGACAACCTCTACCTCAACTGCGGCTGGGGCACCGGCGGGTTCAAGGCCACGCCCGGCATCGGCTCGGCGCTGGCGCACACCATCGCCCACGGCGAGCTCCACCCGTACGTGGCGCCGTTCACCCTCGACCGCTTCGTCACCGGGGCGCTGGTCGACGAGCACGGCGCGGCCGCCGTCGCCCACTGAGCCGTCGCCCACTGAGCCGTCGCCCACCGAGCCGTCGCCCACCGAGCCATCCCTCACCGAGCCAGGGAGTCTCCCGTGCAACTCATTCCATGCCCGTGGTGCGGCCCCCGCGAGGAGGTCGAGTTCTCCTACGGCGGCCAGGCCCACGTCCCGTACCCGGACGACCCGGGCACCCTCTCCGACGAGGAGTGGGCGCACTACGTCTTCTTCCGCGACAACCCCAAGGGCCGCTTCGCCGAGCGCTGGAACCACGCCGCCGGCTGCCGCCGCTGGTTCACCGCGATCCGCGACACCGTCACCTACCGCTTCGAGCGCGTCCACCGGCTCGACGACCCGGAGCCGGTGAGCCCGTGACCAGTCCCTCCCGCACGCCCGAGGGCGGCCGCATCGACCGCGCGACCACCGTCGAGTCCACCTTCGACGGGCAGACCCTCACCGGCCACCCCGGCGACACCCTGGCCTCGGCGCTGCTCGCCTCCGGCCGGCACCAGGTCGCCACGAGCATCAAGCTCGGCCGACCGCGGGGCATCGCCGCGGCCTGGGCCGAGGACCCGGGCGGCCTCGTGCAGATCGAGGAGCCCTTTCCCGAGCCGATGCTGCTGGCCACCACCGTCGAGCTCCACGACGGCCTGGCGGCCCACGGCCTGCCGGGGCAGGGCCGCCTCGCCGACGTCCCCGACTCCGCCCGCTACGACGCGGTGCACCACCACGTCGACGTGCTGGTCGTGGGCGCCGGACCCGCGGGGCTGGCCGCCGCGCTCACCGCCGCCCGGTCCGGCGCCCGCGTCGCCCTGGTGGACGAGCAGTCCGAGGCCGGCGGCTCCCTGCTGTCGGGCACCGACCGGCTCGACGGCGTCCCGGCGCTGCAGTGGGTCGCCGCGGCGGTCGCCGAGCTGGCCGGCTCCCCGGAGGTGCTGCACCTGCAGCGCACCACCGCGTTCGGCAGCTACGACGACGGCTTCGTCCTGGCCCTGGAGCGGCGCACCGACCACCTCGGCGCCGCCGCGCCCCGGCACGTCTCCCGCCAGCGGGTCTGGCGCATCCGGGCGCGCTCGACCGTCGTCGCGACGGGGGCGCACGAGCGTCCGGTCGTCTTCGCCGACAACGACCGCCCGGGGATCATGCTCGCCGGCGCCGCCCGGACCTTCCTGCACCGCTACGGCGTGCTGGCCGGTCGCGAGGCCGTCGTGTTCACCACGAACGACAGCGCCTACGACGCCGCCCTCGACCTGCACCGCGCGGGTGTGCGGGTGCAGGCGGTGGTCGACGCCCGGCCGGAGGGCTCACCGCGCCGGCGCGAGGAGTGCGAGCACGCCGGCATCCGCGTCCTGTCCGGTGCCGTCGTGACCGGCACCCGGGGCGTCGAGCGGGTCACGCACGCCCTCGTCGCCCCGTTCGCGGACGGAGAGGTCGGTGCGGGCAGCGCGATCGCCTGCGACCTGCTGCTGGTCAGCGGGGGCTGGAACCCCGCCGTGCACCTGTTCAGCCAGGCCCGCGGCCGGCTCCGCTACGACGAGGACCTGGGCGCGTTCGTCCCCGGGGAGGACCTCGACGGCCTGGCCGTGGCCGGATCGGCCGCCGGCGTGTCCGACCTGGCCGGCTGCCTGGCCGACGGGCAGCGGGTGGCCCGCGCAGCACTGACGGCCGTGGCGATCGCGCCGGCGGGGGAGGACCGGCTGCCCGCCGCCCCCGAGCCCGTCGTCCCGGCCGCGCCCCTGGTGCTGTGGCGGGTGCCGGACACCTCCGGTGCCGAGGGCAGCACCTCGTTCGTCGACCTGCAGCGCGACGCGACGGTCGCCGACATCGCCCGCGCGGTCGGCGCCGGCCTGCGCTCCATCGAGCACGTCAAGCGCTACACGACGATCGGGACGGCGCACGACCAGGGCAAGACCTCCGGCGTCCTGACCTCCGGGATCACCGCCGAGCTGCTGGGGATCCCGGTGCAGGACACCGGGACCACGACGTTCCGGCCGCCCTACACCCCGGTCGCCTTCGCCGCCCTGGCCGGGCGCGACCGTGGCCGGCTCTTCGACCCCGAGCGGGTCACCGCCCTGCACGAGTGGCACGTGGCGGAAGGGGCGGTCCTCGAGGACGTCGGCCAGTGGAAGCGGCCCCGCTACTACCCGCAGCCCGGCGAGGACATGGAGGCCGCGGTCCTCCGGGAGTGCGCCGCCGCCCGCACCGGCGTCGGGATCCTCGACGGGTCCACGCTCGGCAAGATCGACGTCCAGGGTCACGACGCCGCCGTCCTCCTGGACCTGCTCTACACGAACCTGATGAGCAGCCTGAAGGTCGGTTCGGTCCGCTACGGGGTCATGTGCGGCGTCGACGGCATGGTGATCGACGACGGCACGGTGCTGCGCCTGGCGGAGGACCGCTTCCTCGTCCTCACCACCACCGGCGGCGCGGCGAAGATCCTGGACTGGATGGAGGAGTGGCTCCAGACCGAGTGGCCGGAGCTGCGCGTCCACTGCACCTCGGTCACCGAGCAGTGGGTCACCCTCCCCGTCGTCGGCCCCCGGTCCCGCGACGTCGTCGCCGCGGTCTTCCCGCAGGTGGACGTCTCTGCCGAGGCGTTCCCGTTCATGACCTGGCGGGACACCACGCTCGACGGGGTGCCGGTCCGGCTGGCCCGGATCAGCTTCTCCGGCGAGCTCGCCTTCGAGGTGTACGTCAACCCCTGGTACGCGCTGGCGGTGTGGCAGCGCCTGCTCGAGGCCGGCCGCCCGTACGGGATCACGCCGTACGGCACCGAGACCATGCACGTCCTGCGCGCGGAGAAGGGCTACCCGATCATCGGGCAGGACACCGACGGCACCGTCACCCCGCACGACCTGGGCATGGCGTGGGCGGTCTCGAAGAAGAAGCCCGACTTCATCGGCAAGCGCTCCTTCACCCGCCCGGCCAACTCCGACCCCCTGCGCAAGCAGCTGGTCGGGCTGCTGCCCGTCGACCGGCGGACGGTGCTGCCCGAGGGCTCGCAGATCGTGGAGTTCCTCGCCGACGGCCGGCTGCCGCCCCCGCCGGTCCCGATGCTGGGCCACGTCACGTCCAGCTACCGCAGCGCCGCGCTCGCCCGCCCCTTCGCCCTCGCCCTGGTCCGAGGCGGCCGGTCGCGCATCGGTGACACCGTCCACGTCCCCGTCGACGGCACCCTCGTCCCGGTCGAGGTCACCGGCTCGGTGCTGGTCGATCCCGAAGGAGCCCGTCGCGATGGCTGAGCTGCTGCGCACCCACCCGCTGGAGGGGTGGAGCACCGCCTTCGAGCGCCTGCCCGACACCTTCCGCACCACGGTCGAGCCGTTCGTGGCGATGGTCGACGTCCGGCTGCGCACGGCCGTCCGGGAGGCGTCGGCGGCCCTGGGCGTCGACCTGCCGACGACTCCGGACACCTGGGTCCCGGCCGGCACCGGACGGGCCGTCTGGCTCGGCCCCGACGAGTGGCTCCTGACCAGCACCACCGACGCGCCGGAGGAGCTGGAGGCCCGGGTCCGTGCCGCCGTCCTCCCGCTGGGCGGCGCCGCGACGGACGTCTCCGCGCAGCGGATCGGCCTCCGGCTGACCGGGGCGCGGGTGCGTGACGTGCTGGCCAGGGGCTGCTCGATCGACCTGCACCCACGGGTGTTCGGCCGCGGACGCAGTGCGCAGACCACGCTCGGCCAGGCCGGCGTCGTGCTGCTGGCCCTCTCCGACGGCGGCGACGACCACGTCGTCCTCGTCCGGGCCTCCTTCGCCGGCTACCTCGCCGACTGGCTGCTCGACGCCGCCCTCGAGTTCACCCCCACCCACGACGGCTGACCGGCCCTCGTCGGCAGCCCCCGGATCCACCGGCACGTCAGGAGCGGAAGCACATGTCCACCACCCCTCGTGTGGTCGTCATCGGAGCGGGGATCGTCGGAGCCAACCTGGCCGACGAACTCACCGCCCGTGGCTGGGACCGCGTCACCGTGGTCGACCAGGGGCCCCTCCCGCTGACCGGGGGATCCAGCTCGCACGCGCCCGGACTGGTCTTCCAGACCAACGCCTCCAGGACGATGACGGCCTTCGCCACCTACACCGTGGAGAAGCTCACGAGCATCGACGTCGACGGCGCCTGGTGCTTCAACCAGGTCGGCGGCCTCGAGGTCGCCACCACGCCCGAGCGGCTCGCCGACCTGCACCGCAAGCAGGGCTGGGCCACCTCCTGGGGCGTCGATTCCCGGGTGGTCGACGTGGACGAGTGCGTGCGGCTGCACCCGCTGGTCGACCGCGACCGCATCCTCGGCGGCCTGCACATCCCCACCGACGGCCTGGCCAAGGCGTCCCGGGCGGTCGTCGCCCTGGCCCGCCGCGCGGAGGCCCGGGGCGCCCGCTTCCAGGGCTCCACCCGGGTGACCGGCATCGAGCAGTCCGGCGGGCGGGTCACCGGCGTCCGGACCCCGGACGGGGTCATCCCCGCCGACGTCGTCGTCTCCTGCGCCGGCTTCTGGGGGCAGGAGCTCGGGGCGATGGTCGGGATGGACGTGCCCCTGCTGCCGCTGGCCCACCAGTTCGTCTGGACCGGCCAGGTGCCTGACCTGGTGGGCCGCAACGACGAGCTCGGCGAGGCGAGCCTGCCGATCCTGCGCCACCAGGACCAGGACCTCTACTACCGGGAGCGCGTCGACCGCCTGGGCATCGGGTCCTACGCCCACCGGCCGATGCCCGTCGACCTGCGCGAGCTGCCCCAGGGCAGCGGCGACGACGGGGACGTCCACGAGTCGTCGATGCCCTCGATGCTGCCCTTCACCGAGGAGGACTTCGCCCCGGCCTGGGAGCAGAGCCGGCTGCTGCTGCCCTCCCTGCGCTCCTCCAAGATCGACACCGGCTTCAACGGCGTCTTCTCGTTCACGCCGGACGGCGGCCCGCTGATCGGGGAGTCGCCGGACGTGGCCGGCTTCTGGATCGCCGAGGCGGTCTGGGTGACCCACTCCGCCGGGGTCGCCCGGGCGGTCGCCCAGCTGCTGGTGGACGGGCGCAGCGAGGTGGACCTGCACGGCTGCGACGTGCACCGCTTCGAGGACGTCCAGCTCGGCGCAGAGTACGTGAGCGAGACCTCCCAGCAGAACTTCGTGGAGGTCTACGACGTCGTCCACCCGCTGCAGCCGCGGCTGTCCCCGCGCGACCTGCGGGTGAGTCCGTTCCACGCCCGCCAGCAGGAGCTCGGTGCCGTCTTCCTCGAGGCCGGTGGCTGGGAGCGGCCGCACTGGTACGAGGCCAACGCGGCCCTCGTGGACGAGCTGCCGGCGGAGTGGGTCCCGCCGGAGCGCGACGCGTGGTCGGGACGGTTCTGGTCCCCGATCGCGGCGGCGGAGGCGTGGAGGACCCGCACCGCCGTGGCGGTGTACGACATGACCCCGCTCAAGCGCCTCGAGGTGAGCGGGCCGGGCGCGCTCGCCCTCCTGCAGCGGCTGACGACCGGCGAGATGGACAAGTCGGTCGGGTCGGTGACCTACACGCTCGCCCTCGACGAGGCCGGTGGCATCCGCAGCGACCTCACCGTCGCCCGGCTCGGGGAGCAGCTGTTCCAGGTCGGCGCCAACGGCCCGCTGGACCACGACCTCCTCCGGCGCGAGGCGCCGGCCGACGGCAGCGTGCAGGTCCGGGACACCACCGGCGGCACGTGCTGCATCGGCCTGTGGGGCCCGCGGGCACGCGACGTCGTCCAGGCGCTCAGCTCCGACGACTTCACCAACGACGGGCTGAAGTACTTCCGCGCGAAGCGGGCCCGGATCGGCGGGGTGCCGGTGACGGCGATGCGGCTGTCCTACGTCGGTGAGCTGGGCTGGGAGATCTACACCGGCGCCGACACCGGCCGGCGGCTGTGGGACGTGCTCTGGGCCGCCGGCCAGGAGCACGGCATCGTCGCCGCGGGTCGCGCGGCCTTCACCAGCCTCCGGCTCGAGAAGGGCTACCGCGCCTGGGGCCACGACATGACCACCGAGCACGACCCCTACGAGGCCGGTCTCGGCTTCGCCGTGCGCACGCAGAAGGAGGAGGACTTCGTGGGGCGGCAGGCCCTCGCCGGGAGGGGAGAGGACACGGTGAGCCGCCGGCTGTCCTGCCTGACGATCGACGACGGCCGCAGCGTCGTCCTCGGCCACGAGCCGGTGTTCGTCGACGGCCGGCCGGCCGGGTACGTGACCAGCGCGGCGTTCGGGCACACCGTGGGCCGGCCGATCGCCTACGCCTGGCTGCCGGCCTCGGCGGCCGCCGGGACGAGCGTCGAGATCGAGTACTTCGGCACCCGGATCCGGGCGACCGTCACCGCCGAGCCGCTCGTCGACCCGGGGATGACCCGGCTCCGCAGCTGAGTCAGACCACCGCGCGGATCGCCCTCTCGAAACCGAGCACGTGCTCGCGGGCGAGGTCGTCGGCCCGGCCGGCGTCGCCGGCGGCGATCGCCCGGAGCAGGGCGACGTGCTCCCCGACGTGCTCGTCCACCGTGGGCAGCCGCTCGAGGAACAGGCAGAAGATCCGCGTCGCCAGGTTGTCGTACCGGATCAGGACGTCCTCCAGGTGGGGGTTTCCGGCTGCCCGGTAGATGGCACGGTGCACCGCGAGGTCCCAGCGCATGAGCTCCGTCCGGTCGAGCCGGGCGACGTCGAGGTGCTGGATGTGCGAGGCCAGCTCGTCGAGCTCCGTGTGCGCCGTGCGCACGGCCCGCTCGGCGGCCCGGCGGGCGGCCAGCGGCTCGAGCTGGGCGCGGATCTCGGAGATGTGCGCCAGGTCGGAGATGTCCACGCCGGTCGCGAAGGTCCCGCGCCGCGGATAGGACACCACCAGCCGGTCGCCCTCCAGCCGCTTCAGGGCCTCGCGCACCGGGGTCCGGCCCACGCCGAGGTCCTCGGCCAGCCCGTCGTCGTCGATCGGATCGCCGGGTCGGATGTCGAGCATGATCAGCCGGTCCCGGATCCCCACGTAGGCCTTGTCCGCCAGGGAGGTGGCGGGCGAGGGGTCGAGTGCCAGCGGTGCGACGGTCACGGGCAGATCGTAGAGGCTGATGGCCACGGGGCCTTGCCCCCGTGGAGGGATCGCCATACCGTCGTCCTGCATCTGATATACCACTCGTGTACTTGCGCTCGCGGTCCGTGCGTCGGCCGTCCAGCGGTGGGAGGGAGCACCCGGTGACCGTCAGCGCCTTCGACCTGTTCACGGTGGGCATCGGCCCGTCCAGCTCGCACACCGTCGGTCCGATGCGAGCCGCCTGCGCCTTCGCCTCGCGCCTGCGGGACGAGGGGCTGCTCGGGGAGGTGGCCGGCGTGCGCTGCGAGCTGTTCGGGTCGCTCGGCGCCACCGGGCACGGTCACGGCAGCGTCAAGGCCGTCGTCCTCGGGCTGGAGGGTGAGCAGCCCGACCTCGTCGATCCGCTCGCGGCCGAGCCGCGGGTCGAGACCATCCGCCGGGAGGGCCGGCTCCGGCTGGCCGGCGAGCACCCCATCGCGTTCTCGGTGGACGACGACGTCGTCCTCCACCGGCGCAGGCGGCTGGAGTTCCACAGCAACGGGATGCTCTTCCGGGCCCTCGACGCCGACGGGGCGGAGCTGCGGCGGCGCGAGTACTACTCCGTGGGCGGCGGCTTCGTCCTCGACGAGGACGAGGCCGGGAGGCCGGTGGTCGTCGAGGACGGCACGCCGGTGCGGTATCCCTTCCGCACCGGCGAGCAGCTGCTGGCGCACACCCGGGGGACCGGGCTGCGGATCAGTGACGTGATGCTGGCCAACGAGCTCTCCTGGCGCACCGAGACGGAGGTCCGCGCCGGGCTGCTGCACATCTGGTCGGTGATGCAGGAGTGCGTGGAGCGCGGCACCCGCACCACCGGCGTCCTGCCCGGGGGGCTCAGGGTCCGCCGGCGGGCCAGCGCGCTGCGCTCCCGGCTGGAGGACCCTCGCGACGAGGCCGACCCGCTGCGCGCCATGGACTGGGTCACCCTCTGCGCCCTGGCGGTCAACGAGGAGAACGCGGCCGGCGGGCGCGTGGTCACCGCGCCCACCAACGGCGCCGCCGGCATCGTGCCCGCGGTCCTGCACTACTACCGCGACTTCGTCGACTCCTGCTGCGAGGACGGCGTGGTGCGGTTCCTGCTCACCGCCGCGGCGATCGGCCTGCTGTTCAAGGAGAACGCCTCCATCTCCGGGGCGGACGTGGGCTGTCAGGGGGAGGTCGGCTCGGCCTGCTCCATGGCGGCCGCCGGCCTGGCCGAGGTCCTCGGCGGGACGCCGGAGCAGGTCGAGAACGCCGCCGAGATCGGCATCGAGCACAACCTCGGCCTCACCTGCGACCCGGTCGGTGGGCTGGTGCAGATCCCGTGCATCGAGCGCAACGCCGTCGGCTCGGTCAAGGCCATCACGGCCGCCCGGATGGCCGTCCGCGGCGACGGGCGGCACCACGTGCCGCTCGACAAGGCGATCAAGACCATGCGCGAGACCGGCGCGGACATGAAGGACAAGTACAAGGAGACCGCCCGTGGCGGGTTGGCGCTCAACGTCGTCGAGTGCTGAGGAGGCACCCGTGTCCCACCCGTTCACCCTCACCCTGAGCTGCCAGGAGCGCCCCGGCATCGTGCACGCGGTCAGCTCGTTCCTGTTCGAGCACGGCTGCGACATCGTCGAGCACCAGCAGTTCGACGACCCCGTCCGCGGCCAGCTGTTCCTGCGGACCGCCTTCGTCTGCTCGCAGGACGCCGGCGCCGACCGCCTGTCGGCGGACTTCGCCGCGGTGGCCGGCGAGTTCGGCATGACCTACCAGCTGACCGGCGACCAGCCGCCGCGGGTGCTCGTCCTGGTGTCCCGGCTCGGCCACTGCCTCAACGACCTGCTCTTCCGCTGGCGCGGCGGCAGCCTCGGCGCCGAGCTCGTCGCCGTGGTGTCCAACCACGAGGACCTGCGCCCGATGGCCGAGGCGGCCGGCCTGCCGTTCCACCACGTGCCCGTGACGCCGGCCACCAAGCGGCAGGCCGAGCAGCGGCTGCTCGAGCTGGTCGACGAGCACGGGGCCGACCTGGTCGTGCTGGCCCGGTACATGCAGGTGCTGTCCGACGAGGCCTGCGCCGCCCTGCACGGCCGGGCCATCAACATCCACCACTCCTTCCTGCCGGGCTTCAAGGGCGCCAAGCCCTACCACCAGGCCTTCGACCGCGGGGTGAAGCTGGTCGGCGCGACCGCGCACTACGTGACACCCGACCTGGACGAGGGCCCGATCATCGAGCAGGAGGTCATCCGCATCGACCACACCTTCGATCCTCGTGCCCTGGCCACCGTCGGCCAGGACGCCGAGGCGCTCGCCCTCTCCCGGGCCGTGCGCTGGCACAGCGAGCGACGGGTGCTCCTCAACGGGCACAGCACCGTCGTCTTCCGCTGAGCCGGGCCACCGCGGTGGAGAGGACCCGGCTGGCGCGGCTCAGTCGGCGGTCATGGCCCGCCGGTGCACCCGCTCGTCGTAGCGGTCCCGCTCACCGCTGACCGGCCTGCCGAGGTACCCGCCCAGCGTGACGCCGGCGGCGAGGGCGAGACCGATGGCCAGGGCCCCGACGAGGGCGGCGAGCCCGCCGTCGATGTCGGCGTCGACGACGATCGTGAACAGGCCGTGGTAGATCGCCAGCCCGGGCAGCAGGGGGACGATGCCGCAGACGGCCACGAGCTGCGGAGGGACCCGCAGCCGCCGGGTGAGCGCCTCGCCGCAGAACCCGAGGACGACGGCCGCGACCCCGCTAGCCACGGCCGGCCCGGCACCCACTGAGCTGACCGCCCAGAACGTCGTCCAGGCCAGCGCTCCGGCCACCGCGGCGAGGCCGACGGAGCGCGGCCGGGCATGGCTGGCCAGGGCCCAGAACCCGGCGATGCCGGCCGACGCGGCCAGCGCGACGGCGAAGGGCACCGGGGCGGGTGAGGTGTCGACGACCGTCAGCGGGAGCCGGGCGCGCTGGGCCAGGTCGAGCACGCCGGCGATGCCCACGACGATGCCGGCGGTGAGCGTGACCACCTCGAACGCCCGCGCCGCGGCGGTCACCGGGAAGCCGCTGATCGCGTCCTGGGCGGCACTGACCAGGGACAGGCCGGCGAGGAGGACGACGATGCCGGCGGCGACGACCAGGGAGGTCTGGACGTCGACGTCCCAGGCAGCCAGGACGACGGCGACCCCCGTGGCGAGCGCGGCCCCGGCGACCTGCTGGAAGAAGACCGGCAGGCTCTGGCGGTTGAGCACGCGGATGACCTGCTCGATCAGGGCGGTGGTGAGCGCCGCGACGAGGGCCTCCAGCCACCCGCCGCCGAGGACGAGCCCGAAGCAACCGGCCACGCCGGCCCAGGCCAGCGTGGTCACGACCCGACGGTAGGTGACGGGCGCCGAGACCACCCCGTCCAGTCGGCGGTGGGCCTCCTCGACGTCGAGGTCGCCCGTGCCGATCGCCCGGGCCAGGTCGGTGACCCCCTGCAGTCGGGTGTAGTCGGTCCGGCTCATCCGCACGATCCGCATCGCGGTGAGCGGGACCGCGTCCTCCCGGTCGAAGCTGACCGTGATCGAGGTGAACGTGACGTCGACCTGGCAGCTGGTCAGCCCGTAGGCGGCGGCGACCCGCAGCACCGTCGCGGTCACGTCGGCGGAGGGAGCCCCGACGGCGAGCATCGACGCCCCGACGCGCAGCGCCAGCGCCAGCGCGGCGTGCGCGGTGAGGTCGTCCATCCGGCTGGGCTGGGCCCGCAGGCCGATCGGCGCGGTCGGCGGGCTGCTGCCCCCGACGGCCCGCCAGGCCCGCTCCGGGAGGCGTGCGTACGGCATGCGGCGGTGCGGAGGCCAGGCGGGCACGCCTCCAGGCTATGGCTGCCCACGGCCTGCTGGCCGTGACCGGCCGTCGGGTCAGCCGCCGTAGAACCGGAACACCGGCTCGGCGATGCACACCGGCTTGTCACTGCCCTCGGCCTCGACGACGGCGGACGCGGTGACCTGCAGGCCGCCCGTGACCTCCTCGACGCCCGCCAGGGTGGCGGTCAGCCGGATGCGGGATCCCACCGGGACGGGCGCGGGGAAGCGGACCCTGTTGAGCCCGTAGTTCACGGCCATGGTCGTGTCGGTGACGGTGAGCACCTGCGACCACATCGGGATGAGCAGCGACAGGGTCAGGTAGCCGTGTCCGATCGGGCCGCCGAAGGGGCTCTCGGCCTTGGCGCGCTCGACGTCGACGTGGATCCACTGGTGGTCGCCGGTGGCGTCGGCGAAGGTGTCGACCCGGTCCTGGGTGACCTCGATCCAGTCGCTGGTGCCCAGTTCGGTGCCCGTGAGCGCGGGCAGCTCGGCCAGGGTGGTCGTGGTGGTGCTCATGCGTTCTCCTCGGTCGGTGCGTAGCGGGCCCGCAGGTCCGGCTTGCGGATCTTGCCGGTGGCGGTCTTGGGCAGTTCCTGCACGAAGTCGACGTGCCGCGGCATCTTGAAGCCGGCCAGCCGGGTGCGCAGGGCGGTGAGCAGCGCCTCGCCGTCCTCGGGGGCACCGGGCGCGGGGACGACGACGGCCAGGCCGACCTCGCCCCACTGCGGGTCCGGGACGCCGATGACCGCGGCCTCCTGCACCGTCGGCAGCTCGCGGAGCGCGGACTCGACCTCGGCCGGGTACACGTTCTCCCCGCCCGAGATGATCATGTCCTTGTACCGGTCGCGGATGTAGAGGTAGCCCTCCTCGTCCACGGTGGCGGCGTCCCCGGAGTGGTACCAGCCGTCGACGACCACCTCGGCGGTGCGCTCGGGCTCGTTCCAGTACCCGGCCATGACGTTCGGCCCCTGGAGCACGACCTCGCCGATCTCCCCGGGTTCGACCTCCGTGCCGTCCGGCCGGACGACGCGGACGTCGGTGAAGAACTGCGGCTTCCCGGCCGAGCCGATCTTGCGTTCGGCGTCCGCGCTGTCCAGCGCGGTGCCGGCCGGTGCGGACTCGGTCATGCCGTAGGCCTGCTGCACCGTCACGCCGCGATCCAGCCAGGTGCGCAGCGTGGACAGCGGCAGCGGGGCGCCGGCCGCGCCGATGGTGCGCAGCGAGGACAGGTCGCGGGTGGGGAAGCCCGGGTCCCGGCTGAGCGCGTCGAGCATCGTCGGGACGGCGAAGAACGAGTTGACCCGCTGCTGCTCGATGACCTCGAGGACCTCCGCCGGGTCGAACCGCCGCACGACGACGGCGCACCCGCCGCGCAGTAGCGTGGGGTTGACGGTGCCGTTGAGCCCGCCGATGTGGAACAGCGGCGCCATGGCCAGGGTGCGCTCCTGCGGCGTGAAGTCGAACCCGAGCACCTGGCTCATGCACGCCCACGTCATGTTGCCGTGGGTGAGCACGGCGCCCTTCGGCCTCCCCGTGGTCCCGGAGGTGTACATGATCAGGCACGGGTCGTCGAGGCCGACCGGCTCGTCGCGCAGCCCGGGGTCGGCGGCGGCGAGCAGGTCCTCGTAGGGCAGCGAGTCGGCCCCGCCCGCGGTGGGGGCCTCGGCCGCCACCCACGTGCGGACACCGGTCAGCCGGTCGCGCAGCGCGTCCGCGATGGTCCCGTGGTCGCGGCCGTGCACGACGACGCTCGCGCCGGAGTGGCCGAGGACGTACTCGGCCTCCGGCGCGGTGAGCCTCGCGTTGACCGGCACCCAGATCGCGCCGAGCTGCCCGCAGGCGTACAGCGTCTCCAGCGCCGAGGGGTGGTTGCCGCTGACCCACGCCACCCGGTCCCCGGCGGCCACGCCCAGCCCGGCCAGCGCCGCGGCCGTGCGCCGCACCCGGTCGGACAAGGCCCGGTGCGAGGTCGTCGTCCCCTCGAACCAGATCGCGTCCCGCTCGGGGGAGATCCGCCGCCGGCGCTCCGGCCAGCTGCCCAGGCCCGCGTTCCTCACCGCAACCCCAGGGCGCGGATCGCGTTCTCCTTCATGATCAGCGGCTTGACCTCGTCGCGGATCTCGAGCTGCTCGAAGTCCCTGATCCAGCGCTCGGGCCGGAGCAGGGGGTAGTCCGATCCGAAGAGCACCTTGCTCTTCAGCATCGTGTTGGCCGCGCGGACCAGCTGCGGCGGGAAGTACTTCGGCGACCAGCCGGACAGGTCGATGTAGACGTTGGCCTTGTGCTGGGCGACGGCGATGGCGGCGTCCTGCCAGGGCACCGAGGGGTGCGCCATGATGATCGTCAGGTCCGGGAAGTCGGCCGCGACGTCGTCGAGCAGCATCGGGTCGGAGTAGCGCAGCTTGATGCCGCGCCCGCCGGGCAGGCCGGAGCCGATGCCGGTCTGGCCTGTGTGGAACAGGGCCGGGACGCCGAGGGACTCCAGCTCGGCGTAGAGCGGGTAGTGCCGCCGGTCGTTGGGGACGAAGTCCTGGAAGCTGGGGTGGAACTTGAACCCCCGCACGCCGTGGGACTCGACCAGCCGGCGGGCCGCGCGGATGCCGGCGACACCCCGGGCCGGGTCGACGGAGCCGAACGGGATGAGCACGTCGGGGTGCTGCGCGGCGGCCTCGGCGATCTCCTCGTTGGACAGCGTCGGCTGTCCGGTGGCGGCCTCGGCGTCGACGGTGAAGACCACCGCGGCCATCTGCTTGTCCCGGTAGTCGGCGGCGATGTCGTGCACCGTGGGGTCGTAGGGGTCGCCCTTGAAGTACTCGGCCGCCGCGGCGCCCAGCTCGTCGTCCAGCGCCAGGTGGCCGTGGGAGTCGGCGTGCACGTGGACGTGCACGTCGATGGCGACCAGCGCGTCGAGGTCCAGTCCCGTCGCGGTGCTCACTTCGGGGGCTCCGGCAGCTGCTGGCCCACGGTCTGCTGGGCGGAGGCGAACCGCTCCGGCCAGATGCCGGCGATGGCGTCGGGCGACCAGCCGGTGCCGTCGGCGAACTCGACGACGACCTCGGACGGGTGGCTCCACAGCGCCAGGCGGTCGCCGCCGATGCCGATCGCCTGGCCGGTGATGCCGGCGGCGGCGTCGGAGGCGAGGAACGCGACCAGGCCGGCGGCGTCCTCCGGGGAGCCGAAGCCGAGCTCCTGGCGGGCGAAGGGCGGCAGCGGCTCGCCGGCCTGCAGCGCGTCGACGTAGGGCTTGAGGAAGGGCACCGTCTCGGTCATCGCGGTGGCCGCGACCGGGACGACCGCGTTGACGGTGATCTCGGCGCGGGCAAGCTCCATGGCCCAGGTGCGGACCATGCCGACGATGCCGGCCTTGGCGGCGGCGTAGTTGGTCTGCCCGAAGTTGCCGACCTGCCCGGTGGGGGAGCCCACGCAGATGACCCGCCCGCCCTGGCCCTGCTCGCGCAGCCGGACGGCGGCGGCGCGGGTGCAGGTGAACGTGCCGCGCAGGTGGGTGGTGACGACGGCGTCGAACTGCTCGTCGGTCATCTTCCACAGCGTGGTGTCGCGCAGGATGCCGGCGTTGTTGACCAGCACGTCGAGGCGGCCGAACTCGCCGACCGCGCGGTCGACCAGGGCCTGCGCGGCCTCGGCCGTGCCGACCGGCACCACCTCGGCCACGGCGCTGCCACCGGCGTCGGTGACGGTCCTGACGGCGGCCTCGGCGACCGCGGCGTCGACGTCGTTGACCACCACCGCGGCGCCGCAGCGGGCGAGCTCGGTGGCGTAGGCCAGGCCGAGGCCCCGCCCGCTGCCGGTGACGATGGCGACCTTGCCGGAGAGATCCACTGCAGTACTCCTCTGGGTGGGGATGCGACCGTCGGGGGACGGCGCGGGAACGGCGGTGCCGGCGCGGGTCAGGACCGCGTGCCGGTCCGGGCCGGCCGGCCGGGTCCCGGTGGTCCGGCGAAGGCCTGGGCCAGGTCGAGCCAGCGGTCGGCGTCCGGGCCCTCGGCGCGGAGGGCGAGGTCGTCGCGGTGCCGGCGCTGGGTGACCCGCAGGCAGAAGTCGAGAGCCGGGCCGGTGACCCGTTGCGGCGCGGCCTCCGGTCCCCAGGTCCAGACCTGCCCGTCCGGGCCGGTCAGCTCGATGCGGAACTCCGCGGCCGGGGGTGGCACGGAGTGCTGCCGGAAGGCGAAGTCGCGGGTCCGCACCCCGAGGTGTGCCACGGCCCGCAGGCGCGCCGTCGTCGGGGTCACCCGGCCGACGGCGTCGCGCACGTCCACGCCGTGGGCCCACGTCTCCATGAGCCGGGCCGTCGCCATGGACGCCGCGCTCATGTCCGGCCCGAACCAGGGGAGCGCGGTGCCCGGAGCGGTGGCGGCCAGGGCCGCCGCCAGGGCGGCGCGCCCCGCCCGCCACCTCCCGAGCAGCCCGGACCGGGGGAGGGCCGCGCCGGCCTCGGCGGTGGCGTCCACCTGCCCGGCGACGTCCGGCCCGGCGGCGTCCCGGTCGGTCCGGAACCCCGCGGGGTCGGTCGCGGCGCGCAGCGCCACCTCGTCGGTCCAGGCGAGGTGGGCGATCTGGTGGGCGACGGTCCAGCCGGCCGCGGGGGTGGGGGTCGCCCACCCGGCGGCCGGGAGGGCCGTGACCAGGTCGTCGAGCTCGCGTCCCTCGTCGGCGAGGTCGCCCAGCAGCCCGGCCAGCAGCGCGCCGCTCACGGGACCGGGGTGGGGGACAGGGCCGGGTCGGACGCGGCCATCCGGCGGAGCTCGGCCCGCTGGATCTTCGTGGAGGCGGTCATCGGCAGCTCGTCGACCACGCGCCAGGCCCGCGGCACCTTGAAGGGGGACAGCCGGTCCCGGCACCGCTGTTCGAGCTCGGCCGTGTCGATCTCGGCGCCGGGCACCGGGACCACGAAGGCGACCACCAGCTCACCCCAGCGCTCGCTGGGCGCCCCCACCACCGCCGCGCGGGCCACCGAGGGATGGCCGCTGACGGCCTCCTCGACCTCCTCCGGCGAGACGTTCTCCCCGCCGGTCTTGATCACGTCCTTGAGCCGCCCGACGATCCGGCAGGCGCCGGTGGTGTCCATGACCGCGAGGTCCCCGGTGTGCAGCCAGCCCTCCCGGTCGATCGCGTCGGCGGTCGCCGCAGGGTCCTGGTGGTAGCCGCGGGTCAGCCGGGCCCCGCGGACCCAGAGCTCGCCCTGCTCGCCGGGCGCCGTCGGGGTGCCGTCCGGGGCCGCGACGCGGACCTCGGTGCCGGCGAGGGGGCGGCCGACGGTCGTCCGGCGCACCTCGTCGGGGTCCGTCGGCGCGGGGAGCAGGGCGGAGCCGCACGTCTCCGTCATGCCGAACGTGGTGATCAGCGGCGCCCCGAACGTCGACTCGACGCGGGCGGCGAAGCCGGGCAGCACCGTCTGGCCGCCGGTGAACACGACCTGCAGGCTGCTCAGGTCCGTGTCGCCGATCTCGGGCCGGGCCATGAGCAGGTCGAGCAGGGTCGGTGCCGCCGACAGCAGGGTGGCCCGCCGCTCGGCCACGAGTGCGAGCACCCGGCCGGGCTCGAACGCCACGACCACGTGCTCGCACCGCTGCCACAGCGCCCCCATCACGCCCAGCACGTTGCCGGCCGTGTGGAACAGCGGCATGGGGTTGATCCACACACCGCCGTCGGGCAGCCCGATGCGCTCCCGGAAGGCGTGCGCCGTGGCGACCATGCCGGCGTGCGTGATCAGCACGCCCTTGGCGCGCCCGGTGGTGCCGGAGGTGAACTGGATCTGCGCCAGGCTCTCCGGGTCGACCGCCGGGAGCTCGGGAGCCGGGTCGTGGAGCAGTGCCCGCCAGTCCCCGGCGCACCGGTGGACCCCGGTCAGCGAGGGCAGCCCGGGAGCCAGTCCGGCCGCGACGTCGGCCGCGGGGTTGCCTGCGGCGTCCTCGGCCGCGTAGACCGCCGACGCGCCGGAGAGCCGGAGCGCGTGCTCGAGCTCGGGCGGCCGGGACCGCGGGTTGACCGGGACCAGGACCATGCCGGCCAGGGCGACGCCGAACTGCAGCAGGACGGCCTCGGGGCCGTTGACCAGGCAGGTGGCGATCCGGGTCCCGGGCTCGTGCTGGGCGAGCAACCCGGCAGCGACCCGCCCGGCGTCCGCGAGGAGCTGCGCCGCCGTCCAGGCGTGCTCCTCGGAGGGGGTGACCGTGCGGACCAGCGGACCGGCCGGACCGAGCCGGGCGGCCCGGCGGAGCACGTCACCCACGACGTGCTCCGCCGGACCGGCGGCCGGGGGCACGAGCACCTCGGACCGCTCGAGGACGTCGGCCACGGGTCAGCCGACGGTGTAGCTCTGGGCGCTCGGGCCCTCGAAGGTCCCCAGGACCTCGAGCCCGCCCTCGGCGTCCGCCGAGGCGCGGGAGACGTAGACCGTGCGCGTGGGCGGCTCGGCGACGTCCGTGTAGTCCAGCGGGGTCGCGTACAGGCCCTCGGTGTCCAGGTCGGAGGTCTCCCGCATGGCGGCGACCACGCCCTCCGGGGTCAGGTCGCCGGCCTCGCAGGCGCCTTCCAGCGCCGCGGTCAGCAGCTCCGCCTGCGCGGAGGCCAGCGGCACCTCCCAGCCGAGCTCGCCGTCGGGGGCGGCCGCCTCGTACAGCTCCCGGGCGGCCTGGACGCCCGGCTCGTCGAGGCTGTACGGCGCGATGCTGGTCACCGTGTAGAAGTTCTGTTCCAGGGCCGGACCGGCGGGGGTCTCCAGCAGCGACGGGCCGAAGGTCGGGGTGTTGCCGATGATCGGGACGTCGAGTCCCTGCGCGGCGAGGACGCCGGCCAGCGAGGCGAGCTGACCGGGCGCGGCGCCGAGGATCACCGCGGACACGCCGGCCTGCTGCAGGGCGGAGGCCTGCGCCGACAGGTCGGTGTCGCGTGGGGTGATCTCCTGCGGCACGACCTCCAGGCCGCGTTCCCCGGCCGCGTACTGGGCGCCGGCGAGGGAGTCGCTGCCGTAGTCGCCGACGAAGTAGACGACGCCGACCGTGGCGCCCTCGGACAGGCCGAGTTCGTCGACGAGGTAGTCGATCGCGTTGGCGGACTCGATGGCGTAGGTCGTGCCGGGGATCTGGGCGTTCTCGTACTGCAGCGCGACGCCGGCCCAGCCGTGGCCGCCGAGGTAGAGCCCGTCGGCCTCGGCCAGGGGCAGCACGGCCGCCGACGTCGGTCCGCCGAGGACCTGCTGGAGGGCGACGACCTCGGGGGCCATGCTGCGGTAGAGGGTGACGGCGCGCTGCGGGTCGTAGCCGTGGTCCTGGACCTGCACCTCGACGTCGCGGCCGCAGACCCCGCCGTCCTCGTTGAGCTGGTCGTAGTAGGCCTGCGTCTGGGTGACCTGGATCGCGGCTCCGGCGGCGAACGGGCCGGACAGGTCGGTCAGCATCCCGACGGTGATGGTGTCGTCGGTGACGCCGTTGCCGGTCTCCACGTCCCCCTCGGCGCCGCCGCCCCCGCCGCCGCCGGAGGCGTCGGGGTCCTCGGTGGAGCAGGCGGCGAGGACGGCGACGCAGCCGGCGAGAGCCAGCGCGGTGCGGGTCCGGTGCTTCATGAGGTGGTCTCCTTCGACCTGGTGGGGACGCCGGGGTGGGACGGTTCGGGAACGGCCGCACTGGCGGGAGCCGCGGACGGGGGAGGAGCGGGAGACGCCCCGCTGCTGTCGGGCGGGAGTGGGGTGCGCCGGTGCCGGAGCCGGCCGGCGGCACCGGCGAGGCCACCGCGCAGGAAGAGCAGGACGGCGATGATCGCCGCGCCGTAGAGGAGCCGGGCCAGCGTGGCCCCGTCCAGTCCCCCCGAGCCCGGCGCCGCGAGGAACGGCAGCTCGGAGCTGTACTGGGTGAGGACCAGGGGGAGCATGACGACGAAGGCCGCCCCCGCCGCCGCGCCCGCGATGGAGCCGAGCCCGCCCAGGACGATCATGACGAGGAAGTCGATCGAGAGCTGCAGTCCGAACAGGTCCGGGGCGATGCGTCCGTAGGCGAGGGCCATCAGGGCACCGGCGACGCCGGCGTAGGCGGAGGAGATGACGAACGCGGTCGCCTTGGCCCGGGCCACGTGGATGCCCATCGCGGCGGCCGCCGCCTCGCTGTCCCGCACGTTGGCCAGCGCCCGGCCGGTGCGGCTGCCCTTGACGTTGCGTCCCAGCCAGGCGGCCAGCAGGACGACGACGAGGAACAGGTACCAGAGCCTGTGCAGGCCCCCGAACTCCACGCCCGCGACGGCCAGGTAGTCGGGGTCGTCGTTGCTGAAGCTGAAGCCCGGCACCGCGAACGGCTCCACGGCCCGGCCGTTGAACCCGCCGGTCAGGGCCTCGAGGTTGACCATCAGGTGGCGGGCCAGGAAGACCAGGCCGATGGTGGCCAGTCCGAGGTAGATGCCGCGCAGCCGGCCGGAAATGGGGCTGAACAGGGCGCCGGCGACCGCGGCCACCACGCCCGCCAGCACGAGCCCGAGGATCGGCGGCAGACCCGCGCCGGCGGCCCGGTCACCCACCTCGCCGACCGTCCAGGCGTAGGCGTAGGCACCCAGGGCGGCGAAGAACGCGTGCCCGAGCGAGAGCTGCCCGGCGATGCCGACCAGCAGCGTCAGCCCGATCGCCCCGACCACGGCAGCCATGGCGAACAGGCCGGTCTGCAGCCAGAAACCGTCGAGGACGACGGGCAGCCCGAGCGCGACCAGCACCGCCAGGGCCACGGGGAGGCGGCGGAGGAGATCAGACACGGACGGCCTCCTTGCGGCCGAAGAGCCCGGACGGCCGCACGAGCAGGACGAGGATCATCACGGCGTAGGGGACGACCTCGCCGAGGCCGCGGCCGAGGAAGTGCAGCTCGCTCTCGTAGCCGACCGCCAGGGCGGTGACGACGCCGATGATCAGGCCGCCCACGATCGCGCCGACGACCGAGTCGAAGCCGCCCAGCACCCAGGCGGGGATCGCGGCGAAGGCGCTGATCGCCAGCGTCGGCGCCACCCCGGGGGCGGGGAAGGACGCGAGGAAGATGCCGGCGATCGCTGCCAGCGCGCCGGCCAGTGCCCATCCGGCGGCACCGGTCCGGGACAACCGGATCCCCATCAGGGACGCGGTGTCGCCGTCGGCGGCCGCCGCCCGCATCGCGATCCCGGTGCCGGTGCGGGCGAAGAGGAACCACAGCAGCGCGAAGACCACGAGGGCGAGGCCGGCGGCGATCACCCGGCTCATCGGGAGGGTGATGCCCCCGAACGAGAAGACGTCGGCACCCCAGGGGGAGCCGATGGTCAGCACCCGGTTGCCGATGCGCCGGGTCAACTCGGTGAGCAGCAGGATGTCCACGCCGAGCATGAGGATCGCCGCGGTCCCGGGGTTCGCCTCGGCCAGGTTGCGCACCAGCACGGCGTTGATGAGCACCGCCAGGAGGGCGGCGCCCGCGATCCCCACGACGGCCGCCGCCCAGAAGCCGATCGGGTCGTGCAGGACGGCGACGAGGTAGGCGCCGGCCAGCAGCACCGAGCCGTGGGCGAAGTTCAGCACCCCGGTCGAGGTGAACACGATGACGAAGCCGACCGCGATGAGGCCGAGGATGAGGCCGTAGGACAGGCCGTTGGCCAGCTGGGTGAGGAGGTAGGTCATGCTGCCGCCGTTCCGAGGTAGGCACGCAGGACCTCGGGGTCCCGCTGCACGTCCTGGGGGGAGCCCTCCGCGATGCGCTTGCCGAAGTCGAGGACCGTGATCCGCTCGGCCAGCCCCATGACGAAGGGCATGTCGTGCTCGACCAGCAGGACCGACAGCCCGAGCTCCTGCTGGACGGCGCGGATGGCGTCGGCCATGACCGCGGACTCCCCGTGGGTCATGCCCGCGACCGGTTCGTCGAGCAGCAGCAGGGTCGGTTCGGCCGCCAGTGCGCGACCCATCTCCACCCGCTTGCGGTCTCCGTAGGAGAGCGTGTGCACGGCCCGGTCGAGGAGGGACTCGATGCCGAGCAGGACGGCGATGCGACGCACGGCCTCCCGTTCGGTGCGCTCCTCCTTCCGCGCGTGCGGGAGCCGCAGGGCCTGGGCGGCCGTGCCGGTGCGCATCACGCGGTGCCGGCCGACGAGGAGGTTGTCCTCGACGGTGGCCTCCAGGGACAGGGAGATGTTCTGGAAGGTGCGCGCGACACCGAGATCGGCGATCCGGTGGGACGGGAGGGCGCTGACCGTCGCGTCGCCGTAGTGCACGGTGCCGCTGGTGGCGCGGTAGGCGCCGCCGAGGACGTTGATGCACGTCGACTTGCCCGCGCCGTTGGGGCCGATGAGCGCGTGGATGGTGCCGGCCGCGACGGTGAAGGACACCCCCGACAGCGCGGTGATGCCGCCGAACCTCACCGTGAGGTCCTCGACCCGCAGCTCCTGCGCGGCGGCCGTCGACGAGCGCCGCAGGTGCACCGGCACGTCGACCGGCTCGTCCTCGTGCGTCGTCCGGGTGGGGGAGGAGGTGCCCACGCCGAGGTAGCGGTCGCGGATGTCGTCGGTGCTCGCGAGCTCCGCGGCGGTCCCCGAGGCGGTGATGGTCCCGACCTCGAGCACGTACGCCCGGTCCGCCACCCGCAGCCCCATCGACGCGTTCTGCTCGATGAGCAGCACCGACGTCCCCTGCGCGTGGATCTGTTCGATGATGTCGCCGATCTGCTCGACCAGCTGCGGAGCCAGCCCCAGCGACGGCTCGTCGAGCAGGAGCAGCTTGGGCGAGGTCATCAGCCCCCGTCCCATCGCGAGCATCTGCTGCTGCCCACCCGAGAGGAGGCCCCCGCGCTGGTGCCGGCGATCCGCGAGGATGGGGAAGAGGTCGAGGACCCGGTCGGTGGCCTCCGTGCGGGCGCGGGCGTCGCGGACGGTGAAGCCGCCGGCGCGCAGGTTCTCCTCGACGGTGAGATCGCGGAAGATGCGCCGGCCCTCGGGCACCTGGACCAGCCCGGCCCGCACCGCCCAGGAGGCGTCCCGGCGGGCGAGGTCCTGGCCGTCGAAGCGGACGGTGCCGCCGGTGACCGCGCCACCGACCGTGCCGAGGGACCGGGACACCGCCCGCAGCAGGGTGGTCTTGCCGGCGCCGTTGCTGCCGAGGACGGCCACCACGGACCCGGCGTCGACGCGCAGGGACACCCCGCGCAGAGCCTGGACGGCGCCGTCGTAGGCGACGGTGAGGTCGTCCACGGTGAGGAGGGGATCGGGCACGAGAGGCCTTCCGCCGGGTGGTCATGTGGATGTCGCGATCCCCGAGTCGGCACCGACGGTCGCGGGACGAACCGTGCTGTGGGTCACAGGAAAAGTAGAAGTAGTCGTGACGTACGTCAACCATCCGTCTAACGTCTCTGGCGCGCCGGGTCGAGGCGACGGGAGCTCGAAGGAGGCGTCGGGATGAGCGCTGAGGCGCTGGAGGAGGTCGGGGGACCCGACGGCGGTGATCCGGCCGCCGAGGCCCAGCCGAACGGTCATCGCCCGCAGTCGCTGCTGTTCAGCTTCTTCGGTGGCGTCGTCCGCGGCCGGGAGCGGTCGCCGATCCCCACGTCGGTCTTCCTCCGGCTGCTCGGTGAGCTGGGCGTCGCGGAGGCCGCGGCGCGCGCGACGCTGGCACGGATGACGCGCAAGGGGCTGCTCGAGCGGACCCAGGTCGGCCGCACGGCGCACTACCGGCTCACCACGGAGGCGGGTGCCCTCGTCGCGAAGGCCGCGGAGCGGGTGGGGGCCACCGCACCGTTCGAGCACCCGGACGGGCAGTGGACGCTCCTGAGCTACTCCGTGCCGGAGAGCCGGCGCGACCTGCGGCACCGGGTGCGGGCGACGCTCACCTGGGCGGGGTTCGGCGGACTGCGGGACGGGCTCTGGATCGCACCGGGCACGGTGGACGTCGGCGCGGTCCTCACCGAGGCCGGGCTGGCCGAGCTCGTGGACCTGGCGGACTGGTTCGCCGCCTCGCCCATGTCCGGCGTCCGGGTGGACCAGCTCATCCGGCGGGCCTGGCCGGTCGACCGGATCCGGGACAGCCACGAGCGCTTCATCCGGGCGTGGTGGTCCGAGCCGCCCGGGCAGGACCCGCTGGGGCAGGTGACCCTCCTGGGGGCGGACTGGCTGCGGCTCCTCCGATCCGACCCCGGACTGCCGGCCCGGTTCCTGTCGCCCGACTGGCCGGCCGCCCGGAGTGCCGCGGTCTACCGCCGGTGCTACGAGTCGCTGCTGCCGGCCGCCCACCGCCGGCTGGACCTGGAGCTCGGGCGGACCGTGCTGGGCTGAGGCACGCGTCCTCCGGGTGTGGTGCCGGCCGACGGCACCGGTGGTCCGGCACCGAGGAGTCCCGACGTCCTCTTCGTCGGGACGCCGGAGTTCCAGGTGCCGGGCGACCTCGTCCTGTCGTCGTACCCGCTGGACGTGGCCGTCGCCGAAGGGCTGGCCGACGAGAACGGCGGCCCGGTCGACGGGTTCTCCGTGGAGTACTGCGACGAGCAGGGCATCTGCGGCTTCTACACCTAGCTCCAGGGCACGTCGGCGGCATCGCCGCACGTCGCGGGTGTGGCGGCGCTGATCGTCGAGGAGGAGGGCCGCCCCACCCGTCACGGGGGACGAGCCCTCGAGCCGGAGACGGTCGCCCGCGTGCTGGCCGAGTCGGCGCAGGACCACGCCTGTCCTGCGGGCGGTGTCGAGATCTACACCGACGAGGAGCGCCCACCGGAGTGGAACGCGGTGTGCGAGGGCACGGCCGACGTCAACGGCCTCTACGGCGAGGGCATCGTCGGCGCGGAGGCGGCCGTCCTGGGTCGGTGACCGCACGGCATCCCGCTGACCGCGGTGTCGGCACCCTGCAGCTCCGGGACCCCTCGCCCGGCCCGACGCCTGGTCAGCCGAACGCCTCGCGCACGTCCTCGGACGCCGACGTCGTCGCCCGGACGGCGGCCGCACCGTCGTCGGACGGGGCAGGCACCGACGACGTCGACACGGCCACCACCGCCGGGTCGACGCGCAGCACCGCGTACCCGGCGACGGCGCCCGCGCCGAAGCCCGGCGCGAAGACCCGCACCGGCTCGGTGATCACGCCGTCGCGCACGGCGTCGTGGATGGCCAGCGGGATGCTCGCCGACGACGTGTTGCCCACCTGCTCGATGTCGAAGTAGAGCTGGTCGGCCGAGAGCCCCGCGCGCTCGGCCAGCTGGATCACCATCGTCTTGTTGGCCTGGTGCGGCACGATCAGGTCGATCGCGTCCATCAGGGACCCGTCCCGGCCGTCGGGCGCCGGGAGCTGCTCGAGCTCGGCGATCATCTGCGCCAGGTAGCGACCGGCCAGAGCCTTCACCTGCGGCCCGAACACCGTGATGTTGTTGTCGAACTCCGGGTTCGGCCAGAGGATCGAGTTGACCTCGCTCGCCGGGCCGCTGGCGTAGGTCTTGAGCACGTCGATGTCGCCGTCCGCGCCGTCCGGGGCCGGGCCGACGACCAGGCCGGCGGCGCCGTCCCCGAAGATCATCCGCGACGTCCGGACGTTGCCGATCTTGTCCGAGAACTTCTCCGCGCAGACCACCAGGACCGGCCGCTGCACCTCCTGCAGCAGCCGCGTGGCGTCGGCGACGCCGTAGGGCATGCCGGCGCAGGCGGCGATCAGGTCGTAGGCCGCGTACACCTGGTGCATCCCGAGCTGGCCGCACAGGTACGTGGCCAGCGACGGGATCAGCCGGGAGCTGGTGCACGTGCACACCAGGACGGCGCCGATCTCGTCGGGCTCGCGGCCCGCCTTGGCCAGCGCCTCCTCGGCGGCCCGCAGGGCGAGCTCCTCCAGCGGCAGCGAGCTGTACCGGCGCTGCTCGATCCCCGTCTTGGCCGCGATCTCCTCGGCGCTCATCGGCGACCAGTTGTAGGCGCTGTTGCGGATCAGGTCGTCGTTGCCGCACACCTGGTCGCCGTGCACGGCCACCAGCGCCTCCAGCCGCGGGCGGACGGCGAAGCGCTGCCGGACGTCGACCGCGTCGAACGGCCGCACCGGCGGGCGGGACTCCCGCGGCGCCGGGGCGTGCCGCGGAGGGGCACCGGCGCGCAGCCGGCGCAGGAACCCGCGGACCTCGCGATCGCGCGGGTGGAAGGCCACCACCCAGTCGTCGTCGCGCAGCTGGCGCGCCTCGGCGAGCTCCACCTGCGACCGGTCCCAGGGGTACTGGTTGTGCAGCACCATCGCCCAGCGGTGCAGCGCCTCGAGCTCGGGCACGTCCTCGTCGCAGTCGACGATGTCGTCGTGGCCGTACACCGGGAAGTCCGGGTCGTAGGACCGCAGCCGGAAGGTGAGCGCCCCGGAGTGCTCCAGGAACTCCGCGACCGTGGGCTTGACCGCCGGCAGCGTGGTGGCCTGGTGCCGTCGGGAGCCGTAGACGTCGAACAGGACGGCGAAGACGCGGTCCTCGACCTCGGCGTCCCACTTCGCCGGCAGCTGGGGATAGGCCTGCTCGACGGCGGCGATCTTGGTCTCGCCGTCCTCCCAGGGCTGCAGCACCGGCAGGAACACGTCCTCGCGGGACCGGGGCAGGTCCCCCCAGCGGGTGGGCCGCTTGTCGTACATGGTGATCGAGAAGCGGTTGGCCCAGAAGAGGTTGAGGGCGAGGTCGCGCATGAGGTCGTAGCGGGTGTCGTACGCGTCGGTCCGCACCTTGGCGAGGATGTCGGTGCCGCTGGGGGCCTTGGTCTCGAAGTCGCGGCGGATGACGTCGTCGAGCTGCTCGAGCGTCTCCAGGGTGGAGAAGTCCAGCTCGGGCATGACGTTCGAGGGGAACACCATCCGGCCGTGCCGGTTCAGGACGAAGGCGTTCACGAGCGGTCCTCCAGTCGGGTGGGTCAGGTACGTGCGGCGCGCTCCATCCCCCGCTCGACGGCGGCGATGAGGCGGGGCCTCAGGTCGGCGGCGGGGACGATGTCGTGCACCGAGCCCACCCGGCGGGCGCGCTCGATGTCGTGGACGGCCTCGAACTCGGCGGCGACCTCGCCGAGCTTCTCGGAGCGGACGGCGCTGCGGACGCCGGCCAGCTGTGCCCGCAGGTGCGCCTGCTCGACGGCGTCGGCCCTGCCGAGGGAGGCCTCCAGCTCGCGCACCCGCGGGTCGGCGGCGGTGCGCCGGTCCACCTCGCGGGAGAAGACGACGGCCGCGGCCGGGGCGCCGCCGATCACCGAGGCGTAGGAGCCCTCGACGGCGAGCACCTGCATCTGGTCGTTGAGGGCGCCGGAGAAGACGACGAAGGCGCCGCCGTGGTAGCGGGACACCACGCAGAACACGATCGGGCCGTCGAAGTTGGTGATGGCCCGGCCGATCTCCGCGCCGTACTCCAGCTGCAGCTTGCGCAGCGACTCCGGTGACCCGTCGAAGCCCGACAGGTTGGCCAGCACGACCAGCGGCCGGTTGCCGCTGGCGGCGTTGATCGCACGGGCGGTCTTCGCCGACGAGCGCGGGAACAGCGTGCCCGCCGTCCACTGGTCGGGCCCGTCGGCCGGCAGGCTGCCGCGCCGCGGGATCGGCCGGGACTCCACGCCCAGCAGGCACACCGGGTGCCCGCCGAGGTGGGCGTCGAGGACGACGGCGGTGTCGGCGTCGGCCATGCCGGCCCACCGCTCCAGCACCGGGTGGTCCTGGTCGGTCACCGCGCGCATCACCGTGCGGATGTCGAAGGCCTTCTTCCGCTCGGGGTTGACCTCGGCGGAGAAGACGTCGCCGACGGTGGTGAACTCGCTGTCCGGGTGCTGGTGCGGGAAGGACCGGACGTCGCGGTCGCGCGGGTCCGACGTCCCGGCCGGCCGCGGCCAGCGCTCGCCCGGCGCGCGGTAGGTGTGGTCGTAGTGCCGGGCCAGGACGTCGAGCGCGCCGGTGAGGTCGGGCGCCCAGTACTGCGCCTGCCCGTTGGGACCCATGACCCGGTCGTGCCCGCCGATGCCGAAGTTGTCCTCTGCGGAGACGCCCCCGGAGTAGTCGAGGGAGTGCTTGCCGGTCAGCACCATCGCGCTGTCCGGCGTCATCACCAGGATGCCCCGGGTGTGCATGAGCATCGTGGCCTCGGCGTTCCAGTACGGCTGCGCGCCGACGTTGATGCCCGTGACGACGACGTTGACCTCGCCGCCGGCCTGGGTGAACGTGATGATCCGGCGCAGCGCGCGGGAGACCCAGTCCATGTTCTCGGTGCCGCTGTCCATCGAGATGCGCGCACCCGACGAGAGCGCGAACCACTCGACCGGGATGTCCCGCTCCTCGGCGAGGTCGAGGGCCGCGACCACCCGCGCGCACTCGGGCTCGGCGACGGTGCCCAGCGCCCTGGTCGGGTCGCCGAAGAGCGCGACCCGGGTCATCCCCTCCGGGTAGCGCGCCGTCGGGGTGCTCACCAGGCCGACGACGATGCCCGCCCGGTTCTGTCCCGGTGCACGCTCGACGGGGACCAGCCGGCCGTCGTCGTCGAGGTCGTGCTCGACGAACGACCCACCGGAGCCGGCCAGCAGCGGGGCCAGCTCGTAGGGGTAGGGGGCGCCGCGGGCCCGCGCGCTCAGCACCTTCTCGGTGTAGTCGTCGAGCGGGCGCAGCGGCGTGGTCGGGCGGTCGGTGACCGCCATCCGCACACCGGTGTCCGGGCGGTTGGAGAAGCGCAGGGCGACGTCGCGGGGCGGGCGGCCCTCCTCCTCCTGCAACCGGGCCAGCAGCACGATCTGGTCGAGGCCGGCACCGAGGGTCAGCGGCGCCGCGGTGCGCGCGAACTCGGCGACCTCCGCCAGCGGCACCTCGATCGAGGGCCAGGCGTAGAGGTGGATCCGGTTGTGCTCCAGCGGTCGCCGGGACCGCCGCAGCGACTGCGCCCGCCGCAGGCCGTCCAGGCAGGACAGCAGTTGGCGTTCGACCGTGGGGAAGCCGACGACCTCGCCGCGCTCGTCGCGCACCGGCGTCAGGTCGCGGACCTCGGCCAGGGCGATGAACCGCTCGTCGTTCGGGTGGTCCTTCGCCGTCACGTGCAGCAGGTGCGTGTCCTCCGGCGAGGGCACGCGCTCGGCGTCGAACGCCTCCAGCCGCCACAGGTCCAGCCGCCGGGCGGTGAGCGGGTGCAGGCCGCGCAGCAGCCGGGCCTCGGCCGGCCGGCCCTCCCCGTCCGGGCGGAAGGTCAGCGTCTCGACCTCGCCGTCGGGCGTGCACACGGTGACGGTGACCCGGCGCCCGGCGCGCAGCGCGGGGACGCCGCCGACCAGGTCGCGCAGGGTGTCCGACAGCGCGTCGGCGTCGGCCGGGCGGTCGGGCCAGTCCACGTAGAGGTCCACGACCGTCTGCGCCGGGTCGTCGACGCCGGCCAGCACCCCGGCCACCGCCGCCAGCGCCTGTGGCAGCCGCGGCTCGCGGGTCATCAGCGCCAGCAGGCGCAGCCGGCCGCTGCCCAGGGCGTACTCCGCCGTCACGCAGGTGTCCCCGTCGAGCAGGGTGGAGCGCACGTCCTCGACGTTGCGGCTGCGGTAGTACCGGCGGGTGAGCACCTCGAGCACCGGGTCCGGGACGGACGTCGGGCGGTCGAAGCGCTGCGTCAGCAGCCGGACCAGCGGCTCGGGGCTGGCGACCAGCGCCTCCATCCGCCGGATGCTCTCCGCGGTGTCCCCGCGTGCGCCGGCCGCGTCGAGCTCGTCGAGCAGCCGGGCCGCCCGGTCGACGACCTCCTGTCGGGCCGCCCGGACGACCGGCTCCTCGAAGTGGCGGAAGCGGACGGCCCGGGCCAGGTCCCCCACGGCCGGGTAGCGCAGCTGGGTGGCCAGCACCAGCCGGTCGAGGACCTCCGCCACCGCCCCGCGCAGCGGCCCGCCGGCAGGCAGGTCGGCCGTCAGCCAGCGGTCGAGCAGCGCGGAGACGGCGGGCAGCTGCTCGGCGGTGCGCTGCTGGGCGAGGAAGACCCGGTGCACCGCCTCCTCCAGCGCGGGGCCCGGTTCGAGGTCCTGGACGCCGTAGTGCGCCAGCGCCCGCCGCAGCCGCGCGCGGAAGGTCTCCGGCAGCCCCTCGCGCTCGGCGTCGAGGGAGTGCAGGTAGGAGTGGAAGTGCTCGCGCGGGCTGTGGACCTGCGTGTCGGCCTCCTCCTCCTCCTCGCTGGCCGGCCGGTTGCGCGAGAGCTCGGCGAGGTCGGCGAAGGTGACCAGCACGTCGAGCTCGGCCGACAGCAGCTGCGCGTCGTCGGCGGGGAGCTCGGCCCGGGCGGCGGCGTGGTCGGTGACCAGCCGCCGGGCGTGCCCGGCGTCGACGTCGTAGCCGGTGACCAGTGCGCGCAGCTCGGCCAGCAGGGACAGGGTCCGCGCGCGGGGGTCGCCGTCGGGCTCCGCGTCGCCGCCGGGGAGGGCCACCCGCTCACCCACGGACTCCTCGGCGTCACCTCCGGTCCGGTCGAGCAGCAGCAGCGGCGCGCCGGCGTCGACCTGGCTGTTCACCACGGCCCGCACCTCGCGGACCCGGCCGGCGAACGGCGCCCGCACCGCCGTCTCCATCTTCATGCTCTCCAGGACGACGACCGGCTGCCCGGCCTCGACCTCGTCGCCGGGCGCGGCGCGGACGGCGACCACCACGGCCGGGGCGGGCGCGCGGACCACCCCGCCGACGTCGCGGCCCACCCGGTGCGTCGCGCCGTCGACCTCCACCAGCGTCGACCCGGGCGCCTCGACGGCGACCACCGCGTACCGCTGGCCGGCCGCCGTCAGCCGCGTCTCGAGCGGGCCGAGCCGGTCCACCTCGACGTCGACGGTCCGTCCGTCGAGCCCGACCCGATACCGGTCGCGGTCGACGGTGGCGACGGTCAGCCGGTGGACCTGCCCGCGCATGCCGAACTCGACGGTGCGGCCGACCTCGTGCGGCGCCCGCGGCCGGCCGCCCCGCGCCGAGACGAGGAAGGCCTGCCGCTCGCGCGCCTCCTCGGCCGCGGCGATGTCGGCGGCCACCTGCACCAGCGCCACCCACGCGGTGGCGGCGGCCCGGTCACCGCCGATGACGCCGGCGCGGTCGAGCCAGCCGGTGTCGGCGGTGCCCTCGACGACCTCGGGGCGCTCGAGCAGGTCGAGCAGGAAGGACTTCGTCGTCGTGCCGCCGCGCAGCACCACGGTGGTCTCCCGCAGCGCGCAGCTCAGGCGGGCGAGCGCCTCGGGACGGTCGCGGCCCCACGCGATGACCTTGGCGATCATCGAGTCGTACTGCGGCGGGACGGCGTCGCCGACGCCGAGGCCGGTGTCGACCCGGATGCCGGGCCCGGTCGGCAGCCGCAGCAGCTCGACCCGGCCGGGTGCGGGCGCGAACCCCTGCTCGGCGTCCTCGGCGGTCAGCCGCGCCTCGACGGCGTGCCCGATCGGGGGCGGCGGGTCGCCCTCGAGGCGGCCCCCGGCCGCCACGTGCAGCTGCAGCTTGACCAGGTCCAGCCCGGTGGTCGCCTCGGTGACCGGGTGCTCGACCTGCAGCCGGGTGTTGACCTCCAGGAAGGTCGTGAGCCGCTCCTGCGGCTGGTAGAGGAACTCGACCGTGCCGGCGCCGACGTACCCGGCGGCGCGCACCAGGGCGATCGCGGACTCGCGCAGCGCGGCGTCCTGCTCCGGGGCGAGCGCCGGCGAGCTGGACTCCTCGATGACCTTCTGGTTGCGCCGCTGCACCGAGCAGTCGCGCACGCCGGGTGCCCAGACGGTGCCGTGCTGGTCGGCGATGACCTGGACCTCGACGTGCCGGCCGCCCTCGACCAGCCGCTCCATGAAGACGACGGGGTCGCCGAAGCTGCGCAGGGCCTCCCCCCGCGTGCGCTCCAGCGCCTCCTCGAGCTCGCCGGGGGAGCGGACGACGCGGATCCCCCGGCCCCCGCCGCCGCTGCGCGCCTTGACGATCAGCGGGTAGCCGATGACCTCGGCGTGCCGCCGGCCGTCCTCCGGGTCCTCCACCGGCCCCCGGCTCCACGCTGCGACCGGCACGCCCACCTTCTCCGCGAGGACCTTCGCCTCGATCTTGGCGCCCAGCAGCCGCATCGCCTCCGGCGGCGGCCCGACGAACGTCACGCCGAGTCCGGCGCACAGCTCGGCGAAGGCCGGGTCCTCGGCGACGAAGCCCCAGCCGACCCAGGCGGCATCGGCACGGCTGACCCGCAACGCCCGGCCCAGCTCCGTGTGGTCGAGGTAGGGGTTCACCCCGCCGGTCCCCGCCAGCTGCACCGCCTCGTCGGCGGCCCGGACGAACGTCGCCCGGCGCTCGGCCTCGGTGTGCAGCGCGACCACCCGGGTCCGCGTGCCGTGCTCGGCGTCGAGTTCCCGCACCGCGCGGATGAGCCGCAGCGCGGGCTCGCCTCGGTTGACGACGGCGATGCGGTCGAACACGCGGGTACCTCTCCTCGGGGTGGGTGGCCGACGCCCGGCGGCTACATGTCCAGGCCGCCGTTGACCCCCCAGACCTGCCCGGTGATGTACCCGGAAGCGTCCGCGGCCAGGAAGTGCACGACCCGGGCGACCTCCTCGGGCTGGCCGAGCCGGCCGACCGGGATCTTCGCCTTGAGCCCGTCGAGCACCTTCTCGGGCACGCTCTCCAGCATCTCCGTGGCGGTGTAGCCCGGCGTCACGGCGTTCACGGTGACGCCCACGCCGTCGGACCCGCCCGAGCGCTGCACCTGCATCGCGGCCTCGCGGGCCAGCGTCTTGGTCAGCCCGAGCAGGCCGGCCTTCGCCGCGGCGTAGTTCGACTGGCCGATGCCGCCGGTCTCCCCGATGACCGAGGAGATCATCACGATGCGTCCGCTGCCGCGCTCGAGCATGTGCCGGAGCGCGGCCTGCGAGAGCGAGAAGGCGCCCGACAGGTTGACGTCGATGACCCGCCGCCAGTCGTCGTCGGTCATCTTCAGCACCGTGCGGTCCGCGGTGATGCCCGCGTTGTTGACCAGGATGTCGAGCCTGCCGTGCTGCTCGATCACCTCGCCGACCGTGCGTCGGCAGTCGTCCGGGTTGGCGATGTCGCCGCGGTGCACGCTCACGTGGCTCTCCGGATAGGCCCCGGTGAAGTCCTGCGCGAACATCTCGGCACGCTCGGTGTTGCCGCTGTAGCCGGCCGCGACGTCGGCGCCCTGGGCGGCCAGGCTGCGGCAGATCGCCGCGCCGATCCCCCGGGTGCCGCCGGTCACGAAGGCCACCCGGCCCGACAGCTTGTCTCCGGTCCTGCTCGTGCGGCTCTCGGTGGCTGTCACCGGCTCCTCCTGGGGGCCCGGGCGCGGACGCCTCGTACCTGGACCGGAGCCGGAGCGGACGACGCCACCCGCCCCGGCAGCGGATGCGGGCAGCATCCTGCGCTGCGGGCGGCAGGGCAAGGGCAGCGCGGGGAACGGCCGGGAGCATCCCGTCGGTACGCCGGGGGCCGGGTCGCCGGCCTGGCGCGGCAGGTCACGCGGCGCTGTGGGCGGCGCCGACCGGCCGACGGGCCGGCTCAGGACCCGGGCTCCTGCTCGACCTCACGCTCGGGGATCGACTCGACGGTGACCGGCACGGGTCCAGCGGGCCCGAAGACCCTGCCGGCGGACCACGGAGGGAGCGGTCGAGCTCGACAAGACCGGGAGGATCCGCCCCGACGCGGTCCTCGGACGCCACGCACCAGGACCAGCAGGACGGCGACGCGGGTCGGTTCGGGGTCCGTGAGGTCCCTGTCGGACAGCAGTCCGACGTCGACCGTCGCACTCACCGCCTCCTGCGACACCTCCCTCAGGGCGACCGGGACCGCCGCAGCCGAGATCGCCGTCCCGACCCCCGGGAGGATCGACGGCAGGGAGAGGGAGACGGCCCGGGCCGCCCTCATCCGGTTCCCGCGCGTCACCTGGTCCACGAGGTCGCCGGGCGCGACCAACGGCCTGCCCGCACGGACCTCGTCGACGACCTCCTGCGCGTCCTCGAGCGAGGGCTGCAGGTCCTGTTGGTCGACGCCATCGCGCGGTCGACGGTCGCCTCGATGTCGAACTCCGGCTCGGAGGAGTCGAAACCGCTGGTCACGTGGGTCTCATGTCGATCGGCGACGGGATCAGGATGTCAGCCGGTCATCCGCGACGCAGACCGCAGGATCCGCCCTCACGGCGGGGCAGCCGCCGCCCGCCCCGCCGTCTCTTCCGCGGTCTCCGCTCCGAGAGCACGATGCGCGGATGACCGACTCCGACACCCCGTACAGCCGCGTCCGCAAACTGCCCAAGCAGTTCCGCCCGCTCCAGGCATGGGACGCGGAGCGGCGCCGCGGCCTCGTCCACACGCCTGAGTACGACGCCGAGATGGGCCGCCTGGAAGAGGAGTTCCGCCACTGGCTGCTCGGTCGGTGACCAGCGCGGCCCTGCTCGCAGCAGACAGCGCAGACGACGAGCCGCCCTCCCGGGGCGGCGGTTGACCGCACGCCTGGCACCGGGCACCTGCACCGAACGCCGCCCACCTCTGCGTGGTGTCCCTGAGGCGCCGGCTCGGGGCCTGGTCCCGTCCGAGCGGAGGATGCCCGGACCACGACGTCGTCGGAGTCCAGGAGGTGGGTCGCCCTGGAGCTGCCAGGAGTCCCGCGCGGTGCGGCGCACGGTGGCCGGAGGGGCCGCGGCGCGCAGCCGGGCCGGATGCGGCGTCGAGTCGCACAGCGCTGCGCCTCCGGAGCGGTCGTCCACGGGCGCCCCGCGGACGTCCAGCGGTGACACTGCCGGCGCCACGCGGCACCCACGCGGCCCCGCGGCGAGCGGTTCCCCGTGTTGTGCCTGGTGGGTGGAGCAGTTCTGCTGAACGCGCTGTCCGCTGCACCGGACCGCTCCGTGACCGCCACGAGATGGAGCGCGCGTGTGAACAAGTCCGACCTCATCGCCAGGATGACCGAGCGGCTCAGCGGGGACCGCACGACGGCCGTGGCTGCCGTCAACGGGGTGCTGGAGGAGATCGAGGGCAGCGTCGCCCGCGGTGAGCGGGTGTCGTTGAGTGGGTTCGGGACCTTCGACCGCCGCGAGCGGGCGCCACGTACGGCTCGCAATCCGCGGACGGGGGAGGCGATCAGGGTGGGGGCGTCCGTGGTTCCCGTCTTCCGCGCCGGCACCGGGTTCAAGACCCTGCTCACGCGGGCCGACGGCGTGACGGTGTCGCCGGGCTCGGTCGACGTCGAGGGCGGCGTTCCCACGCCACAGGGCGAGAGGTCGCAGGCCGCCGCGTCCGGATCCCCCGCGGACACGGTCGTGGTCGCCGCCGACGCAGCTGCGGACGGCAGGAAGAAGGCCGGCACGAAGGCAGGCAAGAAGCGGGACCAGGCTGGAGAGAAGGGCGGCAAGAGCCCGCGCAAGGCGAAGAGCAAGGCGAAGAGCAAGGCGGGGAAGAAGGCGGCCAAGGGCCTCCACTGACCGCCAGCGGCGACGCCGACGCCGACGCCGCAGTCGGGGATCCGCTGGCGCCGACCCTCACGGCTGGATGGTCGACGACGGCCGCGAGCACGTCGGGGCGCGCCGGAGCATCGCGAGCGCTGACCGGTCCACCCGCTCGGCGGCACTACGTGGTCAGCGGCCCGTGTCGGCGCTGATGCGCGCCGCGGCCGCCGGGATCCACTGGTGACCTGCATCGAGCCCCTCGGCGGTGGCCGCGGCGCGCAGGGTGGCTACCGCCGTCTCGAACGGCTGGCCCATCGCTCGATCGCTCGCCAGCTCGTACACGGCCAGCGCCTTCAGCCGCTGCTCGAGCGGCAGGTCCGCCAGCAGGGACCTCCAGTCGTCCTCCACGCGGCGTGTCGTGCCCCTCGGACAGCCGGACCATGCCGCTGGATCAGTCAGGGTCACCCGCACGAGGACTCGAGGAGGCAGCCATCGGTCCCGCCTCGGGAGCACTGACGGACTTCACCATCGATCGGGTCAGCACGCCGGCCGCGACGGCCGCGGCGGCTGCGATCCCGGAGCGGAGCAGACGGTGTCTGCGACCCACGGCGGCCTCCTGGGGGCAGGGGGGTGCCCGGTTCCTACTCCGGTGGCTCGTCCTGCTCAACGTGGTCGCGCGGAGCGACGCGCGTCGTCCACGGTCCGGACTCCGGCCCTCGCCGACGCGCCACGCGGCCTCCGCCGGTGGCGGTCCCGCCGCCGCGCTCCACCGGCCGGACGACTCCGGACCGGCACTGTCCCCCAAAGTGCACTGGGTCACATTCTGGCGCGCTCCTAGCGTCTGGCCTGCGCCGACAGGCGCCCAGTCGACCCATCGCCTCGGCGTCGGGGCGGGACGGAGCAGAGATGAGCGACGATCTCCAGGTAGTCGGCACCGGGACCACCCTGTTCACCGCCGGTCAGGTGAGGGGGACGGCCCGCTGGTTCAACGACACGTCCGACGTCCTGTCCATCGACGACGACGACCTCGAGGACACGATCGCCTTCGTCAACAAGGGCGGCATGACCTTCCTGTCGCCGATCCTGCCCGACCTCAAGGGGATCGTGTGCACGGCCGGCAGCCGTGAGTCCCACCTGGCCATCCTGTCGCGGGAGTCCGACGTGCCGTGCGTGCTCGCCGCACAGTTGGACGGCACGGTGTCCGACGGGGACCCCGTGGTCCTCGACCTGACCGACGGTGAGACGGCCCGGATCTCGGTGGCGAGCGCGGCGGTGACGGGATGACGCTCTCGCTCGAGACGCCGGCCGACCTGACGGCGCTCTACACCGACCCGACCTACGAGCCGTCCCTGCAGGAGTGGAACTGGCTCGTCCACAGAGCCGGCGCCGCCTACAAGTCCGAGCTCTCCGCACGCACGGTGTTCGAGTCCGAGCTGTTCGGCATGAACACCTACATCCTCATGTCGATGATGGAGGACCACCTCCGCGTCCCCGACCGGCTCAGGACGATCCTGCAGCACGCCACCCCGTCCGAGCTGGTCCGCCGGGACCTGCCGATCGGGAACAAGCGCAGCTTCATCAACCTCGCCGCGATGCCCCTGCACTACCTGACCGGTCGTGAGCTCTTCGTCGACCTGGGCGAGAACGGCCTCGCGGACGGCCTGCAGGACCAGTTGACCGTCCTGCGCTTCTGGCGGGAGGCGACGATCGCCGCCCGCACGGACGGCGTGCTGTTCAACATGGACGCTGAACCGACCAACAGCTCCCACGTGATCGGGGGGTCGCTGCTCGAGGAGATCCGCGGGCAGCTGCGCCCGGCCGACGACGGCGTGAAGGGGACGATCCGCAAGTTCGGCGCGCGGCTGACCGCCTACGCCTTCCTCGAGAACTGCGATGCCCGCACCGCCGTCTGCGACACCGGGCCCTACGTGCTGGAGGACGGGTCGTTCCTCGCCCTGCGGGAGACGTGCACCGACCGCGACGGCGACTTCCCGTGGGTCGACGGCATCCGGGAGACCCTGCCGTACCACCACTTCGTCATCGCCCACCGGCTGCCGGGCTCGGTCCGGATGGACAACAACGTCTGGGGCACCGCCTGGTTCAGCCCCAGCGACTACCAGGGCGACATCATCGAGACCCAGGTCTTCTGCACCGACGACGGCACTCTGCGCCCCCTGGGGGCGGACGAGATCGAGGCGGCGACGAAGGCCATCCGCAGCGCCCACCGGACCCTCTACCAGCGCCTGGCAGAGACCGACCCGGAGGAGCGCAACCTCTACGCGACGCAGATGTACGCCTGGAAACTCAAGCCCTGGGCGCGTCTGGCCGGCTGCTTCGACGAGATCGACTGGACCGTCACGCCGCGCATCGCGCAGTCCTACGGCCGCTTCAGCGACCCGGAGCTGGCCCTGCAGTTGATCGGCGGCGTCTTCGTCCCCCAGGACCGGGACGGCTGCTTCCGTCCCCTCGGCGCCGAGGAGTGACCATGTCCCAGATCGGCAAGGGCGTCCCGTCCTACGCGTTCGCCCCGATCACCGGCCGGGCCCGCTGGTTCCGCTCGCCGTCCGACGTCATCGAGGCGATCGACTCCGACCTGGAGTCGACGATCGCGCTCGTGGAGTCCGGCGGAACCACGTTCCTCTCGCCCATCCTCGGGCGGCTCGGCGGCATCGTCGCCCGCGACGGCACGCTGCGCTCCCACTTGGCGATCGTGTCCCGGGAGTTCGAGGTGCCCTGCCTCGTGGGCGCCGACCTGGTCGAGGTCCCCGAGGACGGCGCCGAGCTCACGCTCTCGGTGCAGGACGGCCAGGGCGGCCTGATCTCGACGGCTGCGGGGGAGGGGGCGGCCGCGAGGGAGGCGCCGTCCGCGACGCCCGCCGCCGCGGACGTGTCCGACCGGTGGTGGGCCTACGTCCGCCGGGTCGGCGACGACATCGGCGTCAAGGACTTCGACGTCGACGTCGGCCCCGCGGACCTCGACGCCCTCATCGCCGAGCCGCTGACCGACGAACGCCTCGACGAGCTCGTCCAGCACATGGGGCGGGCCTTCAAGCCGGAGATGACCCGGCGGTCGTCGTTCACCTCCGAGCTGTTCCCGATGCTGCCGTACATGTCGCTGTCGGTGATCGACGACTTCCACACCTACGCACAGCGGGTGGCGACGATCGACGCGGCGGTGCCGGCGGAGGAGATCGGTCGGCGGTTGCGGACGGCGCCCAACCAGGTCAGCCCGCTGTGGATCTGGATGGTCGGTTACCACTACCTGTGCGGCCGGGAGTGCCTGATCAGGATGGGCCGGCTGCGGCCGGACGAGCGGACCGAGGAGATCCGCACGGTCGTCGACTTCTGGCGGCGGCTCACCCTGGCGCACCGCGGCGACGGCACCCTGGACAACAAGGACGCCGGCTTCACCAACCGGTACCTGTCCCCGGACGTGGTGGCCGGGCTGACCGCGACGTCGCAGCGGCTCGATGCGGACGAGGCCAAGGCGCTCAAGCGGCTCAACGCGACGGTCGCCGGGTACTCGTTCCTGTACTTCACCGACTCGCGGGTCGGCATCTACGACTCCGGGCCGTACGTGCAGCCCGACGGCCGGCACACGATCGTGCGCGACTACCTCTCCCTGGGGCCGAGCGCGTTCGCCTATCCGTGGGCGACCGACCTGCGGCCTCCGTTCGCCGGTCTGTCCCTGGTGCTCACCTACGACCCGGGTGCCTTCTCCAGCTTCGAGATCAACGACTGGGGCACCACGTTCACCGAGCCCGACCAGCTGTTCGGCGCGGTCACCGACGCGGCGGTCGTCGGGCACACGGCCGACGGGCAGCAGCGGTCGCTCGGCCCGGAGGACTGGGCCGCCGTCACGACCGAGCTGAGCAGGTCCCACCTGGCGGTCTACCAGCAGTTCGCCGACATGGACCGCAGGTCCCGGATCTTCTCGGCCACGCAGATGTACACGGCCGGGCTGCGCCCGTTCGCCGACGTCGCCGGGGTCACTGACCGGATCGACTGGTCGATCTCGCCGGACACCCTCGCTCTCCACCCCGATCCCCTCGACGACGACGACCACGCCGCGGCCATCTTCGGCGGCGCGCTCGTCGCCAACGACATGCCGGGCGCCTTCTCGCCGATCCGCTAGCGCTCCGCCCTCCCCGGTCAGGAAAGGACACCCATGCGTCAAGCGATGCAGCGCCTCGTCCCCGCGGACGAGCTGCTCTGCCACCAGACCCCGGAGACGTTCGCGACGATCAGCCAGGCCGACACGTCCTGGACCGAGAAGCTGTGGTCGTCCCTGTTCGCCCGCGACGGGTCGATCCAGGTCGACGTCGGGATCGGCAAGTACCACAACCGCAACGTCATCGACATGTTCGCGGGCGTCTCCCGCGGCACGGAGCAGCTGACGGTGCGGGCCAGCCGGCAGCTCGACCTCGACCCGCAGCGGGTGGGCGTCGGCCCGCTCGACTACGAGGTGCTCGAGCCACTCCGGCAGGTCCGCTGGGTCCTCGCCGAGAACGACGTCGTCCCCATCCGGTTCGACCTCACCGTGACCGGTGTCCTCCCGCCCTTCCTGGAGGCGAAGGACGCCCAGCGCGAGCCGTTCGGCGCCCGCATCTGCTCGGACCTGCTGCGCTACCACCAGGCGTCCACGGTCAGCGGCACCCTGTGGATCGACGGGGAACGCATCGAGGTCGGGGACGAGGACTGGTTCGGCTTCCGCGACCACTCCTGGGGTGTGCGCATGGACGTCGGGGAGCCGCCGCCGGACGTACACCGGCTGAACCGGCTCGACCAGGACTTCACCCTCACCTGGAGTCCCATGTACCTGCGGCGTCCCGACGGCAGCAGCTACGAGATCCACCACTACCTGCAGACCGTGGACGGTGAGACCACGTACTTCTCCGGGTTCGTCAACCAGCCGGACGGCACGCAGACGCCGCTGCAGGGGCTGCGCGACGAGCTCAAGTACGACCCGGTCAACCGGCGGCTGCTCGGCGGCAAGATGACCTTCGACGCCGGGTGGGGACAGACGCGGACCGTCGAGATCGAGCCGGCCGGCGACACCGGCTTCCACCTCGGCACCGGGCTCTACTTCGGGTTCAAGGGGCAGCGGCACGGCCAGTGGCACGGCCCCTCCCACCTCGACGGTGAGCGGTACGCCGACGTCTCGGACGCCGAGACGGCGCGGGAGGTCCACCAGTTGCGGGACTGCGTCATCCGGGTCCGCGAGGGGGACGCGGAGGGCTACGGCATCTTCGAGTCCATGGTGATCGGCGAGCACCCCCGCTACGGGCTCACCCGGGACTCCTCCTTCCTCTGAGCCACCCCGACGAGGGTCGCCGGCATCCGTCGGCGGCCCTCGTCCCGTGTCCGCAGCCGGCCGGTCAGGCGTACGCGCGGGCCAGCAGGGCCAGTTCCATGCGCGACTGGCAGCCCGTCGACGTCAGGATCCGGCTGACGTACTTCTTCACGCTGTCCTCCGCGAGCGACAGCGTCTCCCCGATCTGGGCGTTCGAGAGGCCGTCGGCCACCAGCCGGACGACCTGGCGCTGCCGCTCGGACAGGCCGGCGAGCGCGGCGTGCCGCCGCGACACCGGCAGCCGCCGGGTGACGGCGGACAGCTGGCGGTTGAGCAGGCGCAGGGTCGCGAGCTCGTGGTGACCCAGCCGGTCGGGCGAGGAGTCGAACATGCCCACCAGCGCCGTGTGCCCGCCGACCAGCTCGAGGCGCATCGCCGCCGCCGTCTGCATGCCCCAGGTCGCCTGCAGGAAGTGGCGGACGTAGGCGTCGGCCGAGGCGGGGAGGGCCGCCTGCGCCCGCAGTTCGGCCAGCGACGAGACACCGGTGGTGACCAGTTGGCGCATCGCCGCGGGTGTGCCGAAGAGGTCGTAGCGCGACCAGCGGTCGTGGTACTCCGGCAGCATCTTCACCGTGAGGCCCTCGGTGAGCGGCGCCGTGTCGCCGAAGGTGCTCCCGAACGTCGCACCGGCGAAGAACGACACGTGCCGCAGCCCGAAGGTGCTGCTCAGGGACTCGAGGAGCTCTTCCCGGAAGTCCGGCAGCGAGGGCGCCGTCGCGCACCTCTCGAGGACGTCGAAGGCCCGCTCGTAGTCGACCGGGCGCAACGCGGCCCGCGGCGGGAGACGGCGCGCACCCCGTCCAGGAATGTCCCCCAACGTGGACTGGGTCACATCTCCGACGCTACCTACCTTTCGACCAGGTGAACAGCCGCGCGGCCGCTCCTCAGGATGCGGCCGAGGCGGCAGGACCTCCGGCGACACGGCGGCTGCCGCTCCGGCGCCGGCCCGCAGCGACACGACACAGAGAGGTGACGATGTCCGAACCCGCGGTGTCGCCCCCCAAGTGGGGGACGACCGAGATGCTGCCCCTGCCCGCGCGCTTCAACGCGGCCGTCCGCGAACGGGTCGCCGAACGCTTCGCGGCGACCGGCGGCGCCTGGAAGGACGTGGTCTTCGAGCGGACGTACGACCTCTTCTCCGAGGACGACGCCCGCGCGGTCGAGCAGGACGCGCTCGACTCCGGCTATCGCTTCGACTTCTCCGCCACGGTGTCGATGGAGTCGGAGCCGGAGAAGTACAAGCGTCCGGAGCGGGCCGCCGCCGGGTTCCACGAGAGCGCCGCAGTGGACGGCCGACGCCAGGTCGGCGTGGGCGACAACGTCATCCGCAAGACCGCGGACGTGACCGGCCCGGTCGCGCTGATCTCCACCATCGACCAGGTCATGGACTACCTGGCCGACGGCGTCCCCGAGGGCACGATCGCGGTCATCGACGACTCCGGTGGCACCCTCACCGCACCGATCATCGAGCACTTCGCCGGCGTCATCTGCCTGGGCGGCACCGTGCGCTCCCACCTGGGGATCCTCGCCCGCGAGTACGACGTCCCCACCGTGATGAACAGCAGGATCGACACCTTGAGGGACGGCGACGTCGTCGAGATCGAGGTGACCGCGGCCCCGCCTGCGGCGGACGCGTACGAGACCGGCGACACCGGTCACGCCCGGATCTGGATCGTCGAGAGCGAGGCCTGAGCCATGACCGCCAGCCACCTGCCCGGGACGGCCCGGAACCCGAGGTTGACCTACCCCTCGCTCCTGCAGACCAACAACTACCTGCGCGGGCTCAGCGACACGACGTACTGGCTGTGCATCACCCGCACGGTGCAGGAATCGAAGCTCTTCCCGATGAACCCGTACATGCTGCTGAGCTACCTCAACGCCTTCTACCGGTGGCCGACGCTGCTGCGCGAGATCGACGCCGCCACCCCTGCCGAGGAACTCGGCGACCGCGCCCGCGAGGTGAGCCTCAAGGTGAACACGGTCAACGCCGCCTGGGGCATGCCGGCCTTCTACCTCATCGGCCGGGAGATGCTCATGAACTGGGGGCTGCTCGGCCCCAGCGACGCGGTGGACGACGTCGTCGACGTGCTCGACTTCTCCCGCCGGTTCAACCTCGCCTACCACCGCAACGACGGTCACCTGACCAACAAGGAGTTCGGCGACCGCAGTCAGTACCTGCCCGAGCGGACGCTGCAGGTCTTCGAGGCGGACCTGCACGGGGTGACGCCGGGGGACCGGCTGCACACGGCGGCGACCAAGCTGGTCGCGCAGCTGTCCCAGTACGCGTTCCTGGCGCACTGCGAGTGCCGGATCGGGCTGCACAACAGCGGCCCGTACACGTTCGGTGACGACCGTCAGCTCATCGTGCGCGACTTCTTCGAGCTCACCGAGGGCGACTACCCGTGGCTCGACGGCATCGCCACCCGGCTGCCGTTCGCGAACCTGACGATCCCCATCGTCTTCAAGGACACCAACTTCCACCTGATGGACGACTGGGCGTCCTTCGAGGCCGAGCCCGCGTACGACGCCGCGAACATCGCCGCGGTCGGCATGTACACCTCGGACGCGCTCACCGACGGCTACGTGCCGGTCGGCATGGAGAACGCCGACACGCTCGCCGAGACGATGGAGCAGTACCGGGAGATCCTCAACGAGGCCACGGCCGACCTGTGGAAGCGCATCGCCACCTGGTCACGGGAGCAGATGATCGACGCCGGCGCGCTGGTGTACTCCTCGGTCGCGAAGGACTTCGCCCACCTGGCCGGTACCTACCGGCAGGAGGACTGGCTCACCGTCGACGACCGCGCCCAGCGGTTCAAGCCACTGCTGAACGACGAGTACGGCCGCGACGACCTGGCCGAGATGGTCGGCCTGCTGGGCTTCCCCCACCAGAAGACCAGCGAGTACTCGATGGCCCGGTACTCGGGTCTGAACCAGAACATGCTGACCGGCATCCCGTACTCGGTGCTCGTCGACGACGACCACGCCCCGACCGTCGGGGACCGCCTCTCGGGCTCGAGCAGCCTGGACGCCAAGACCGGGCTCTGGACGACGTCGGCCGGGCGACTGGACATCGACGAGTACAACCGCCGGGCCCGGGACTTCCGGCCGGCCGTGCTCGACGAGCAGTACCGCTACCTCGACGAGGAGTGGGTCAAGCGGCACTGGACGACGGAACGGGCCGACGACCTGTACCGGCTCGCCCAGCGCGGGTCGCGCAACCTCGAGGGGCGCGGCGCCGGCCTCCGCCGCGCCGACCTGCCTCCCTCCGCCGGCTGACCCGCCGTCCCCTCACCGCGGTCGGCCGCGGGTCCCGTCGACCCGCGACCGACCACACCCCTCGGTTCCTCCAGGAGGACGTCCACGTGCAGATCGCTGACCTGATCCGGCGGGCCGGACGGCAGTACGGCGCCGCTCCCGCGCTCGTCGACGGGACGCGGGTGGTGAGCTTCGCGGAGTTCGACGAGCTCACCGACCGTCTGGGCACCGCGCTGCTGGCCAGGGGGCTCGAGCCCGGCGACCGCGTCGCGGTGCTGATGCCCAACGGCATCGACGGCGTCGTCGCCTACTACGCCCTCGCCAAGGCCGGCCTGGTCCGGGTGCCGCTCAACGCCCGGGAGACCGCCCACGAGCACGCCTACAAGATCGAGGACTCGCAGGCCCGGGCGCTGGTGCTCGCCGGCGAGCCGCCTGCCGACACGGAGTTCGTCTTCTCCGCCGACGAGCTCCCCGGCCTGATCGCGGAGGCGTCGTCCGCACCCTGCGACGTCCGCCGCGATCCCGACGCCCCCTTCCGGCTCGCCTACACCGGCGGGACCACCGGCAGGCCCAAGGCCGTCGTGCTGACCACCCGCAGCGAGCTGGCCGAGGTCGCCAACTTCCTGGTCGACCTGCTGCCGGACCTCCGGCCGGACTCGGTGATGCTGCACGCCGCACCGATCACCCACGGCAGCGGCGCGTTCTTCCTGCCGCACCTGGTCAAGGGCGCCGCCAACGTCATCGTCCCGAAGTTCTCGCCGCAGGCGTTCCTGGGGGCCGCCGGGAAGCACCGCGCCACGACGACCTTCATGGTGCCGACCATGATCGCCCTGTTGCTGGAGGACCCGGCGACCGCGGACGCGGACCTGGCCCTGGAGCGCCTCTGCTACGGCGGCGCGCCGATCGCGACCACCGTCCTCCAGCGCGGCATCGACGTCCTCGGGCCGGTGTTCACCCAGCTCTACGGGCAGGCAGAGGCGCCCCTGGCGATCACCTGCCTGCAGCCGTGGGAGCACACGCCCGAGCGCCTGACGTCGGCGGGCAAGCCGTACACCTTCGTCGAGGTCGAGGTGCGCGACGCGGAGGGACGCCCGCTTGGCCCCGGCGGGGTCGGGGAGGTGCTCACCCGCGGGCCGCACACGATGAGCCGGTACTGGCGCCGGCCGGAGGCCACCGCGGAGACGATCGAGCCCGACGGCTGGCTGCACACCGGCGACATCGGCCGCTGGGACGACGAGGGCTACCTGCACCTGCTCGACCGCCGGCACGACGTGATCATCAGCGGCGGGTTCAACGTCTACCCCCGCGAGGTCGAGGACGCGCTCCTCAGCCATCCCGCGGTCGTGCAGGCCGCCGTCGTCGGCATCCCCGACGAGACCTGGGGCGAGCGGGTCGCCGCCGCGGTCGTCACCCGCCAGGACGCCGATCCCACGGACATCCAGGACTTCTGCGCCGGTCGCCTGGCCGGCTTCAAGCGGCCCCGTGCCGTCGAGATCTGGCCCGACCTGCCCACCAGCCCGGTCGGCAAGTCGCTACGTCGCGAGGTGCGGGACCGCATGCTCGCCGGGAAGGACGTCTGATGCTCGACCCGTACCAGCTCACCGTGCACACCCTGACCCTGCGCCAGCTCGCCTCGGCCGAGCAGCTCGCGGAGGTCAACGGACAGTCCCTCCCCGAGGTCGAGGAGAACCTGGAGAAGGCCGCCGCCGAGGGTGCCGTCCGGGCCGCCAAGGGCAACCACATGATCACCCCGGCGGGTCGTCAGCTCCTCGCGGACGTCTATCCGCAGGCCTTCGCCGACCTGCGGTCGTCCTCGGCGGTGTCGGAGGCCATGGAGGCCTTCGAGTCGGGCGTCAACAAGCAGGTCCTGACCCTCACCACCGACTGGCAGACCAAGGAGGTCGGCCGGGACCGGGTCCCCAACGACCACGACGACGCCGACTACGACGCCGCCGTCGTCGCCAAGCTCGGCCGCGTCGTGGACAAGACCGCGAAGGTGCTCCGCCCGATCGCCGACGCCGACCCCCTGGTCGACCGGTTCCTGGAGCGCATCGACACGGCCCTGACCCGGGCCGAGGGCGGCGAGACCGACTACGTCAGCGGGGTCCGGGTCGACTCGGTGCACACGGTCTGGTTCCAGATGCACGAGCACCTGCTGCGCCTGACCGGGCGGGAGCGTCCCGAGTGACCGCGCCGACCGCGACCCGCCCGGACGGCACCGGACACCGCTGGCTGGTCGTGCTCGACGACGCGGCCGCCGAGCCGAGCAGGGACCTGGTCGGCGGCAAGGCCTGGAGCCTGTGGCGCATGCGGTCACTCGGCCTGCGCGTGCCGCCGGCGTTCGTCGTGACCACCGAGGCGTGCGCCGCGTGGGCGGCCGACGGTCGCCTGCCCGAGGGACTGGCTGCCGAGCTCGAGGCGGGGATCCGCTTCCTCGAGCGGCAGCTCGGTCGGACCTTCGGCGGGTGTGACCGGCCGCTGCTGGTCTCGGTGCGCTCCGGCGCCGCGGTGAGCATGCCGGGGATGATGGACACGATCCTCGACCTGGGCTGCAACGACGCGGTCGAGGCGGCGCTGGCCGCCGAGACGGGGGATGCGGACTTCGCCGCCGAGGTGCACCGGCGGTTCACCGCCTTCTACGGCCGGCTCGTCCTCGGGTGCACCGAGGACCTCGAGGACCTCCCCGACACGACGGCCGTCCGTACCGCCCTCGCCGACGACGGCGCCGGCACCGTCCCCACCGACCCGTGGGAGCAACTGAGGACCGCCGTGGAGGCGGTCTTCGCCTCCAGCCGCTCCCGCCGCGCGGTCTCCTACCGGCGGCACTACGGCATCCCCGACGACCTCGGCACCGCGGTGACCGTCCAGGCCATGGTGTTCGGGAACCTCGACGACCGGTCCGGCACCGGGGTGCTGTTCACCCGCAACCCGGTCGACGGGGTCCGTGAGCCCTATGGCGAGTACCTGCCGTGCGGGCAGGGGGAGGACGTGGTGTCCGGGCGGGTGACGCCCCAGCCGCTGCGCTCCCTCGCGGCATCGCAGCCCACGGTGCACGCCGAACTGGTCACCGCGGCCGAGCGCCTCGACCGGGAGGGGCGTGACGCGCAGGACATCGAGTTCACCGTGCAGCAGGGACAGCTGTTCCTCCTGCAGTCCCGCCCGGCCAAGCGCACTGCCCGCGCCGCCGTCCGCATCGCGGTCGAGCTGGTGGACGAGGGGCTGATCGAGCCGGCCGAGGCGGTCCGGCGGGTCACCGCCGAGCAGGTGCGGACCCTGCTGCGGCCGGAGATCACACCCTCCGCAGCGGCTGCGGCCGAGCTGGTGGCATCCGGCGCGCCGGCGAGCCCCGGGGTGGCCATCGGCGTGGCCGTCGGGACGCCCGAGGAGGCCCAGGAGCAGCCGGGCTCGGTCCTCGTGCGCCGGTCCACCAGTCCCGACGACGTGCACGGCATGATCGCCGCCGGCGCGGTGGTGACCGAGCAGGGCGGCGCCACCTGTCATGCCGCGGTCGTCAGCCGGGCCCTCGACACCCCCTGCGTCGTGGGGTGCGGACCCGGCACGATCGAGGCCCTCCTCGGGCGCACCGTGACCGTCGACGCGACGAGCGGCCGGGTCTACGCGGGGGAGGTCGAGAGCTCCGCTGTCGACGAGAGCTCCGACGAGGACCTTCGCCGGCTCACCGCGTGGGCCGAGGGCGTCGCCACGGTGCGTGTGGCCGCTCCCGGCGAGGACGTCCCCGGACCGGTGCTCGACGCCGACGCGATCCCCGCGGATCAGCTGGGCGAGCAGGTGCCGCCCATCCCCCCGGGGACGCGCACCGTCCGCGGCGCCCTGTTCACCACGCCCGACGGCGTCCGGGCGGCGCTCGACGCCGGGGTCGAGGTCGTCGTCGCGGCACACCGCCTGCCGGTCCTGCTCACGGCGGCCGCGCACCAGGGAGGCACCCGATGAGCACGACCGACAGCCCGGCCGGAACCGACGTCCCGCAGGGCGTCACCCTGCGGGAGGTGCAGGAGGTCCTCCGGACCTTCTCGCGCTCCGGGTGGAAGGCGATGACCCTGGAGGTCCAGGGCCTGCGGATCACCGTCGGCAAGGACGGCCCGCCGGCCGGCGTCGCGCTGGCACCGGCCGGGACGACGGCCGTGGGAGCCACCGCACCGTCCGCGGCGCCGCTCGCCCCCGTGGCGCCCCCGTCCGCACCGCAGGCGCCGGTCCCGGCGGTCGCGGCCGGACCCGCCCAGGGGGCTGCCGCGTCCGCCGTCGACACGACCGGCTGCGTCGCCGTCCGGTCGCCGGCCGTCGGCGCCTTCTGGACGGCGCCCAGTCCCGGCCAGCCGCCCTTCGTCCGGGTCGGGGACACCGTCGCGGCCGACCAGCAGCTGGCGATCGTCGAGGTCATGAAGCTGATGAACCCGGTCGTCGCGGCGACCGCGGGCGAGGTCGTCCAGGTGTGCGCCGAGAACGCCGCGATGGTCGAGTACGAGCAGGTGCTGTTCTGGATCCGGCCCAGTGATGGCTAGCCCCGCGTCCGTCGCCGAGCACGCGCCCGTCGGCACGCCGATCCGCCGGGTCCTGGTCGCCAACCGCGGGGAGATCGCCGTCCGCGTGGTGCGGGCGTGCCGGGCGCTCGGGATCGAGACCGTCGTCGTGGTGTCGACGGTCGACCGCGGTGGGCTCGCCGCGCGGCTGGCGGACCGGGCCGTCTGCATCGGACCCGCGCCCGCCTCGGAGAGCTACCTGGCGATCCCGTCGGTGCTCAGCGCCGCGCTGGGAACCGGCTGCGACGCCGTCCACCCCGGATACGGGTTCCTGTCCGAGAACCCGGACTTCGCGGCGGCCTGCGTCGCCGAGGGCCTGACCTTCATCGGGCCCCGCCCGGAGGCGGTCGCGCAGGCCGGGGACAAGGCCCGGGCCCGCGAGCTGGCGAGGACCGCCGGCATCCCCGTCCTGTCCGGATCACCCGTGCTGGCCACGGCGCAGGAGGCGGTGGAGGCCGCCGCCGCCCTGGGCTACCCCGTGCTGGTCAAGGCCGCGGCCGGCGGCGGTGGCCGCGGGATGTCCGTGGTGGAGAGCGAGGACGAGCTGCGGTCCCGCTGGCCTGCGGCGGCCGGCGAGGCACAGGCGGCCTTCGGTGACGGGCGCCTCTACGTCGAACGGTTCATCCGCAACGCCCGGCACATCGAGGTGCAGGTGCTCGGCGACAAGCACGGGTCGGTGATCCACCTGGGCGAGCGGGACTGCACCCTGCAGCGCCGCCACCAGAAGGTGGTCGAGGAGTCCCCGGCGCCGAACATCCCCGAGGAGGTCCGGCAGGCGATCCGCCGCAGCGGCGTCGCGTTCGCCGAGGCCCTGCGCCTCGACAGCGCCGGCACGGCCGAGTTCATCTACGACGCCGACACCTGCCGGTACGCGTTCCTCGAGTTCAACGCCCGCATCCAGGTGGAGCACCCGGTGAGCGAGATGGTCACCGGCGTCGACCTCGTGGCCGAGCAGATCCGCTCCGCCGCAGGAGAGCCACTCCGCCTCACCCAGGACGACGTCCGGGTCGACGGGCACGCCATCGAGGTCCGGATCACCACCGAGGACCCGGCCCGCGGCTTCACGCCACATCCCGGCACGGTCACGACCTGGGTGCCACCGCAGGGCGAGGGCATCCGCGTCGACAGCCACTGCGAACCCGGTCACGTCGTCACCCCCTACTACGACTCGCTGCTGGCCAAGGTCGTCGCCCACGGCCCGGACCGCGACACCGCCGCCGACCGCCTGGTCGCCGCGCTCGGCCGGCTGCAGGTCGCCGGCGTGCCGACCACCCGTGACTTCGCACGGACCGCGCTGGACCACCCCGACTTCCGGGCCGGACGCGTCACCACCGAGTGGATCGCCGCGCGCGGCCTGCCCGACCACCTGGAGGAGAACCGATGAGCTACCTCGACGCCGCCCCGAGGACCGCCGACGGGCGCCGCAGGAGGATCGAGGTCATCGACCAGACCCTGCGGGACGGCCCGCAGAGCTGGTGGGGCATGAAACTGCGCAGGGACATGGGCCTGCCCATCGCCGGCGAGCTCGACCGGACCGGCTTCCACACCATCGACCTGGTCGGCAGCTCGATCTTCGAGGTCCTCGTGCGGCACTGCCAGGAGGACCCCTGGGACCAGCTGGTCTCCCTGTCGAGGGCCATGCCGCGGACGACCGTCCGCGCCGGTACCCGCAGCAACGGCATCGTGACCTTCGGACTGACCGCCGACAGCGTCATGGACCTGTGGGTGCAGCGCCTCTGCGCCCACGGCATCGGCAGCTTCTGGATCTACGACGGCCTGTTCAACACCGACAAGATCGGCCGGCTGGTCAAGACCGTCCAGGCAGAGGGAGCCGCGGCGGTGCCGTGCATCCTCTTCGCCGACAGCCCCCACCACACCGACGAGTACTACGCGGAGCGCACGCGGGAGCTGGTCGCGCTCGGCGCGGACGGCATCGAGCTGGAGGACGCCGCCGGACTGCTGACGCCCGAGCGGACCCGCAGCCTGGTGACGGCGATCAAGGCCGCGGCCGGCGACCTGCCCGTCGAGATCCACTTCCACAGCAACAACGCCCTCGCCCCGGTCAACTACCTCGAGGGCGTGCTGGCCGGCGCCGACGTCGTCCACACGGCCAGCCGTCCACTCGCAGCGGGCGTCTCCCTGCCGTCGACGGAGAACACCGTCGCGAACCTGCGCTACGCCGGCTTCGACGTCGACCTGGACGAGTCCCGGTTCGCGCCCGTCGCCGAGCACCTGATGCGCGTCGCCGAGTACGAGGCACTGCCGGTCGGTCAGCCCGCCGAGTACTCCCTGTTCCAGTACCGCCACCAGCTCCCCGGCGGCATGGCCGGCACCTTCAAGGACCAGCTGAGGGCGCGGGGCATGGAGGAACGCTTCGAGGAGGTCCTCGACGAGATGTCCCGCGTCCGACAGGAGCTCGGCCACCCGGTCATGGCCACGCCGTTCTCCCAGCTCGTCGGTACCCAGGCGGTGCTGAACATCGTGACCGGACAGCGCTACTCGGTGGTCCCCGACGAGGTGCTGATCTACGCGCACGGCTTCTACGGCCGCCCCGTCGTCCCGCTCGACCAGGACGTCCTCGACACGATCATGAGCTCGCCCAAGGCCAAGAGCTACACCGACTGGCAGCCGCCCCAGCCGAGCCTGCACGAACTGCGGCAGCGCTTCGGGGAGGGCATCTCCGACGACGAGCTGATCCTGCGCCTGCTGGTCCCCGAGAACGACATCGACGTCATGCGCGCCACCCCTCGGCGCGAGCGGGACTTCGCCCCGACGACGCGGGAGATGCGGTTCATCCGCGAGCTGGTGGAGACGTCGGTCGGAGCCCACCTGCACGTCGACGGACCCGGCTTCTCCCTGACCCTGGAGGGGGACCACTGATGTCGGGCGGCACGCCCGGCACGAGCGAGGCGGCGTTCGGCGGCAGCGGACTCGGCGTCGGACGACCGACGAAGCGGCGCCCCGGCGCGGCCGTCGGCGGGCTCGAGGTGGCCGACCCGCGGCCGGTGTTCGACGAGGGGGCGGTCCTCGGCGTCCGTTGCACCGCCTGCCGGTACCCGGCGGCCCAGCGGGGGATCCCGTGGTGCCCGGTCTGCTACGCCGCGGTGGAGGCCGAGCGTTTCCCCGCGGCCGGCACCGTCTGGTCCTCGACGGTGGTCGCGATCCGGGTGGGGGAACGGCGACCGCCCTTCGGGCTGGCCTACCTCGACCTCGACGACGGCCCGCGCGTCCTGGTCCACCTCGCCGAACCCGAGGTGCTGCGCAGCGGTACGCGTGCGCGCATCACGGGGACCGACCGCGGCGACCTCGTCGCCGCACGGGAGGAGCAGTCGTGAACCAGCCGATGCTGTGGGGCGTCGGGACCTCCGACTACGGGCTCTTCCCCGAGCGCCGCGTCGAGTCCCTCGTGTGGGAGGCGGCCGCCGAGGCGATCCGGGACGCCGGCATCTCACCGCGTGACGTCGACGCCATCGTCGTCGGCTCGGTGTTCGGACCGCCCGGTGTCGCGACCCGGGTCCAGCGCGGGATGGGGATCCCCGGTGTCCCGATGTGGACCATCGAGAACGCCTGCGCCAGCAGCACCAGCGCGTACCACGAGGCGGTCGAGGCGGTCCGGCTCGGCCGGTTCGGATGCGTCCTGGTGCTGGGCGTCGACCAGATGTCGACGCTGTTCTCCGGCGCGATCGTGCCCGAGGCCACCGACCCGGAGGGGGCGTCGTCGCTGCCGCTCCCCGGGCTCTACGCCCTGCAGGCGGCGCGGTACGTGGACGAGTTCGGCGTGACGCCCGAGCAGCTGGCCGCCGTGGCGGTCAAGAACAAGCGCAACGGACTGGACAACCCCCGCGCCCAGCTGCGGAACAGCGCACCGACCGTCGAGGAGGTCCTGGCCTCGCGCATGATCGCCGAGCCGCTGACCTTCCTGCAGTGCTGCCCGACGAGTGACGGCGCAGGAGCAGCCGTCGTCGGCGCCGACCGCGGCAACCGTGACGACCTGCGCATCGAGGCCTCCGCCATGGTCTCCGGCGCCCTCTGGGACCACCGCAGCGACGACGTGTGGGGCCATGCCTCGGTCACCCGCGCCGCGGAGCGCGCGTTCGCCCAGGCCGGCCGCACGCCGGGGGAGATCGACGTCCTCGAGGTGCACGACGCCTTCACCATCGGCGAGATCCTCACCCTCGAGGCCCTCGGCCTGGCGCCCCGCGGCAAGGGGGCCGAGCTGGCGCCGTCCGGGCACACCACCCGGGACGGTGCCCAGCCCGTGAACCCCAGCGGCGGACTGCTCTCCCGGGGACACCCCCTCGGCGGGACCGGCACGGCCCAGATCGCGGAGATCGCATGGCAGCTGCGCGGGCGCGCGGGAGCGCGGCAGGTCCAGCGGCACCGGGTCGGGCTGGTCGAGACGATGGGTGGCGGAGCGGCCGGGATGGACGGCAACGCCTGCGTCGTCACCATCCTCTCGGCGCAGTGACCGCCACCTGTCCGGAGCTGCTGGGCTTCCGGGAGGTCGCGGGACTGCGCACGGTGGACGGCGGCCGGATCCGGCCGGGCCTGCTGTACCGCAGCGGCACCCCGCAGTTCCTCGACCTGCCGACGGCCCGGCGCCTGGTCCGGGACACCGGCATCCGGTCGACCATCGACCTCCGGCTGCCGCACGAGGTGGCGCAGGAGGGGCGCGGTCCGCTGGACGCGCTGGGGATCGGGCACGTCCCGCACCCGGTCCGGGTGGGGGCTCTCGTCGCGGCCGGCTCGGCGGTGGCGCCGATGCCGGGCGACGACCCCATCGTGCAGACCTACCTCCGGTACCTCGACGACGGCGCCGAGGAGATCGTCGGTGTCCTCCCCGACCTCCTCCGGCCGGGGACGGTGCCCACCCTCGTCCACTGCACCGTCGGCAAGGACCGGACAGGGGTCGTCGTCGCGCTGGTGCTGGCCGCTGTCGGTGTGCGCCGTGACGACATCGTCGCGGACTACGTGGCCGGCGCAGCCGACGTCGGACCCGCCATGGAACGCCTTCGTCGCATGGCCTCCTACGGCGATGCCGTCGACGTGTACCCCCCGGCGACCTGGGTGGTCGAGGCGGAGGCCATGCGCCGCTTCCTGGACGCGGTCGACGAGCGCCACGGCGGGGTGTGCCCGTTCCTCCACGCCAACGGCGTGCCGCCCACGATCGTCGAGGAGCTCACCGAGGTCCTCGTGGAACACCCGCCCGATCCCCGAGCCGCCGAGGAGCTGCCGTGAACGTCACCGAGACCGTCGTCGTCGCCGCCGACCCGGACACCGTCTGGGCCGTGGCCGGGGACGCGGGAGCCATCGCCGGTTGGGTGCCCGCACTGGAGAGCTCCCGGATGGAGGGCGACGTCCGGCACGGCACCTTCGCCGGTGGCGGTGGCGACGCCACCGAGCGGATCGTCGAGCACGACGACGCCGCACGCACCTACGTCTACGAGTACCTGACCGGCCCGCTGGCACTGGAGGAGTACCGCTCACGGCTGTCGGTCCGGGAGCACGCCGAGGGGGCCGAGGTCGTGTGGGCCTCGGACTTCGCGGCGGGCTCGCCGGAGGAGGAGGGCCAGCTCGCCGAGGCGATCTCCGGCATCTACCGTGGCGCGCTCGCGGAGCTCAAGGGACGCCTGGAGAGCTGACGGACCCGAGCGGCCCGCGCGGACGTGGTGCCGACCCGTCCTCGATCAGGGGCGCGGCGGCAGTGCGGGGGTACGGCGGAGCTCGGCCTTGGCGATCGACCGCAGGTGGACCTCGTCCGGGCCGTCGAACAGGCGCATCGCACGGTGCCATGCGTACATGGCCGCCAGCGGCGTGACGTCGGTGACGCCGGCGCCGCCGTGGACCTGGATGGCCCGGTCGATCACCTGCGTGGCGGCCCGGGGGACCGCGACCTTCGCCATGGCGACCAGGTCGCGGGCGGCCTTGTTGCCCTGGGTGTCGATGACGTGGCTGGTGCGGTGGCACAGCAGCCGGGCCTGCTCGATCTCCAGCCGCGACTCCGCGATCTGCTGCTGGACGACGCCCTGGTCGGCGAGCGGACCGCCGAACGCGACCCGCTCCTTCGCTCGCTGGGTGAGCAGGGCGAGGGCGCGCTCTGCTGCGCCGAGCGCACGCATGCAGTGGTGGATGCGGCCGGGCCCGAGGCGGGCCTGCGCGGCGGCGAAGCCACCGCCCTCCTCGCCGACGACGTTGGTCACCGGCACCCGCACCCCGTCGAAGCGCACCTCTGCGTGCCCGTGCTGGTCGTGGTGACCCAGCACCGGGTGGTCGCGCACGACGGTCACGCCGGGGGTGTCCCGGGGGACGAGCACCATGGTCTGCTGGCGGTGGGTCGGGGCCGACGGGTCGGTCTTGCCCATCACGATGAAGACCGCGCACCGTGGGTCCATGGCGCCACTGGTCCACCACTTGCGCCCGGTGATCACGTACTCGTCGCCGTCCCGCTCGATGCGGGTGGCGATGTTGGTGGCGTCGCTGCTGGCGACGTCGGGCTCGGTCATGGCGAACGCCGAGCGGATCTCCCCGGCCAGGAGGGGCTCGAGCCAGTCCTGCTTCTGCTGCTCGTTGCCGAGCAGGTGCAGCAGCTCCATGTTGCCGGTGTCGGGGGCCTGGCCGTTGATCGCCTCGGGCGCGATGTCGAGGCTCCATCCGGAGAGCTCGGCGATCGGGGCGTACTCGAGCTGGGTCAGCCCCGACTCCGCCGGCAGGAAGAGGTTCCACAGGCCCTGCGCCCGGGCCCGCTCCTTCAGCCGCTCCACGACCGGCGGGACGACGTGGTCGTCCGGGCCCGCCGCCCTGCGGTGCGCCAGGTACTCGGTCTCGGCGGGGAGGACCTCCTCCCGCATGAAGGTGAGCATGCGGTCGTGCAGTTCGCGGGCCCGGGCACTCGGGGCGGGCAGGTCGTACTCGAACACGGGACCTCCTGGGAGAAGGCGCAGGGACGGGACGTCGGCCACCCGGAGCACCTCGGATGCACCGGGCTGCTCCTGCGGGCCTGCTCTCGCACCCCGACGTTAGGGACCCGACCGCGCGGCCGCGATGCACGGAGGTGGACATCGGCCGGGGCGGCGGCCGGACGGCGCCCCGGCCACCGGGTGCTGCGGCGGAGCACCCGGGCGCCCGACACTGTGGACGCGCCGCCATCGGGGCGAGGCCGTCCCCTGGGATCCGCGGAGGAGCCGCCATGACCACCGTCGAGTACGAACAGCGGAACGGCGTCGCGCGGATCAGGCTGGCCGACGCGGAGCGGGGCAATCCCCTCACCCCGTCGATGGTCCAGGAACTGGGCCGCGCCGTGCGGCGAGCCCGCGCCGACGACGTGCACGTCGTCGTGCTCTCGGCCGCGGGCGGCGCCTTCAGCGTCGGAGGGGACGTGTCCGCCTTCGCCGCCGCAGAGGACGTCGAGCAGATGGTCGACGACATGGCCGAGTCGCTGCACCGCGTGGTCAGCGACCTGCACCGGATGGACGCCGTGGTGGTCTCCGTCGTGCGAGGCACCGCAGCGGGCGCCGGGGTGCCCCTGGCCGCGGCGGCCGACCTCGTGTTCGCGGCTGCTTCCGCGCGGTTCACCCTCGCCTACACCAGGATCGGCTTCTCACCGGACGGCGGCAGCACACTCCTGACGGCCTCGATCGGACTGCACCGGGCGCTGCACCTGGCGCTGCTCAACCCCGTCCTGTCGGCGGACGAGGCGCGGGCCGTGGGGCTGGTCGCCCAGGTGCATCCGGATGAGGAGCTGGACGCGGCCGTCGAGGACGTGGTCGCGGTGCTGCGGTCGGGTTCGCGGACGGCGCAGGTGGCCGCCAAGCGTCTGCTGCGCGAAACGGCCACACCTGCTGCGGAGGCGGCGCTGCGCCGCGAGACCCTGTCGATCCGAGCTCGGGCCGCCGGTCCCGATGGGCGGGAGGGCGTGTCGGCGTTCCTCGACAAGCGCCCGCCGAGGTTCCCCAGCAGCACGGACTGACACCGGCTCGTCGCACCGGGCACCAGCGCTCGCGCCGCGGCCGAGCCGGCCACCCCGCCGGGCCGTCGCGTTCGTCACACGAGCGGAGCGGATGGACGACCGTGGACCTGTGACCGACGTCGGGGGTCGAGGGCGCGCAGGGCTGCCCGAGGGACTCGGGCAGCGAAGCGTCCATCCCACTCGCACCACCCCGGCAGCAGGGAGGGGGTGGGGCGCTGCATGGACACGAGCGGACCCCGGCCGGCCCTTGGAGCGACCGGCCTGAGCGACGGCATCGGTCCCGGGTCCCGACGCCGACGAACTCCGAGCTCGTGCCACGCCGATCCTCTGCGGAGCCGAGAGCGGCAGCCGGATCGGACCGCGCGTCCGGTAGGACACGCCGCGGAGACCCACTCCGACCTGACACGTCCCTGGGTCATGGCGTAGCGAGGTGGCACCATGCCTGGTGTGAGGCACGTCACAGTCGCGTCCGCCGTCCTCGGTCTGCTCCTCGCCGGAGCCGGTACCGCCCAGGCCGCTCCCGCGGACGGCCCGGTGCCTCCCGGACCTGTGGCGCTGGGCGACCCGGAGTTCACCGCCAACGTCATGGCACCGCTGAAGGTGACCGACTGGGCGGCGTTCGAGACCGACCTGGAGACCGTGGCCGCCTACGGCGTGGACGCCGTGAGCGTCGACGTGTGGTGGGGCGACGTCGAGGGCGCGGCCGACAACCAGTTCGACTGGAGCTACTACGACCGGGTCTTCGACGTGATCACGTCCGAGGGGCTCGAGCTCGCGCCGATCCTGTCCTTCCACCAGGCCGGCGGCAACGTCGGTGACGACTACACCAGCCTGCTGCCGTCGTGGTTGTGGACGAAGTACGCCGACCGGACGTACCGCGGTGTCGAACTCGGCCCGACCGGGCTCCAGCACCAGAGCGAGCAGGGCAACCACAGTCCCGAGAGCGTGCAGGGCTGGGCCGACGAGGTGGTGATGAACGAGTACCGGGACTTCACCCGGGCGTTCGAGCGCCAGTACGGCGACGTGTACGCCGACGACGTGGTGGAGGTCAACGTCTCGCTCGGCCCGTCCGGGGAGCTCCGGTACCCCTCCTACAACCAGCACGACGAGGGCACCGGCTACCCGACGCGGGGCGCCCTGCAGTCGTACTCCCCGCTGGCCGTGCGCGACTTCCAGCAGGAGATGCTGCACCGGTACGGCTCACTGGAGGCGGTCGACCGCGCCTGGGGCACCGACCTCGGGTCGGTGGACCGGATCGGCCCGCCCGCGGACGCCGAGGCGTTCTTCACCAGCCGGGCGTACGTGGACACGCAGTACGGCCGCGACTTCGTGGACTGGTACAACGGCTCCCTGGTCGACCACGGCGAGCGGGTGCTGCGGACGGTCATCCGTGCGCTGGGCAGGGACTTCCCCGAGGCCGACATCGGCTACAAGGTCCCCGGTATCCACTGGCAGATGACCCACCCGGTCCACCCGCGGGCCACCGAGGTGACCACCGGCCTGATCCAGACCAGCGTCGACCTGGACTCGTGGGCGACCGGGCACGGCTACCAGCGGATCGTCGAACTGGCCAACCGGTTCGACGGCGGCCCGCGTGAGGTGGTCCTGCACTTCACCGCGCTCGAGATGGACGACCAGCCCGGTCCGGAGGCGTACTCGCTGGCCCAGACCCTGGTGCAGTGGATCGGCGACTACGCGTTCCGCGCCGGCGTCGAGCTCAAGGGCGAGAACGCGCTCGCCGGCGGTGTCGGATCCGACGAGGGCTGGGACAACATCGACGAGGCCTTCGAGACGTGGGGGTACCTCGGTCTGACCGTGCTCCGGATCGGTGACGTGTCCTCGGGCACCGGGGCGCGCCGGTACGCGGAGTTCATCGCTACGTACGGCCCCGACACCTGACCGCGCAGCGGCGGACGCCGCTGGTCGGGCGCGCGGTGCCAGGGGGATCCCGGCCCCGAGACGAGTGACCGGCGCCCCATCGCTGCGTCAGGCGATGCGAGCGGCGTTCGGGAGCCGTGCCATCAGAGCGCCCGGCTCGGGGAACGGCTGGAAGCCGTGCCGTGCGTACAGCGCGTGTGCATCAGCGGTCAGCAGCAACTGGAGGGAAGCGTCGGCGACGGCGGGATGGGCCAGGGCCGCCTCCACCAGTGCTCCGGCGATCCCGCGGCGGCGGTGTTCGCGGAGGACGAAGAGGTCGTCGAGCCAGGCGTGTGTCGCGGTGTCGGTGACGACTCGGGTGAAGCCGACCATGGTCGGTGTCGCCGTGGCCAGGTGCACCGAGAGGGGCAGCGACATCCGCACCGACCGTGCGACGCGTTCCCTGCTGACGCCCCTGCGCCAGTACGACTCGCCGGACAGGAACGCGTGGACGACGTCGACGTCCACGCGTCCGGGGTCGTCGGTGATCTCGTACGCGCCGAGCCGCCTCAGCGTCGAAGCGGTGGTCAGGAATGCGGCGACGTCGACGGAGGACGGCATGGCGACTCCAGATCCGGGGGAGGGGTGCAGTGCTGTCGGGCGCACGCCCCCAGTGCAGCCGGTGGACCTGTCACCATCCTGTCCTCCCGGCGCCGTCGCGCCAGGTCTGCTCGGTCACCCGAGCAGCTCCGGCGGGGCGTCCTGGCGCAGCACGCCGGGGGTGACGGCCCGGGGTGACGCCCCTGGGCCAGGTGCCTGCGCCCCACTGGACGAGGCTCGCCCGAGGCTGTCGGGATGGAGCCGGTGCGCCTCAGCTCGGTCAGCAGGCAGCGGCCGGCACCGGCCGACGGGGCAGGTCGAGCCCGCGCGCGGCGGTCCGGATCCTCAGCCGGGTGGCAGGTGACGCGTTCGCGTACCCGCTCAGCAGGCGCTGCTCGGTTCGTCCGGCCGCTGCGATGGGGTCGAAGGGGTCGAGCCTCCGGTCCATGGTGACGTAGCGGACGTGGTCCGCGGGGTCGTAGGTGTTCACGGTCGACTCCAGTGGTCCTGTCGGGTGTGCGTGACGAGGGAGGTGACCTCGGGGCGGCGGGCGTGGGTCGAACCGCCCGCCGCCGTCCGTCAGGCTGCTGCAGCTCCCGCGAGCAACCGCTTGGTGACGGTCGCGACCCGCCGGCCCAGATAGGCGGCGGCCGCGCTCTCGACGTCACCGACCGGCGTCGCCCCGTCGTCGCTGACGTGGCCGACACCGTAGGGATTCCCTGCCTCGAACTGGACCGGGTCGGTGTATCCGGGCGGCACGATGTAGCCGCCCCAGTGGTAGAAGGTGTTCGACAGGGCCAGCAGGGTCGACTCCTGGCCTCCGTGCCTGGTGGCGCTGCTGGTGAACGCGGCGTACACCTTGTCCGCGAGCAGTCCCTGCTCCCACAGGCCCCCGGTGGTGTCGAGGAACTGCTTCAGCTGGGCCGCCGGCAGTCCGTAACGGGTCGGGGTCCCGAAGATCACTGCGTCGGCCCAGACCAGGTCGTCCTTCGTCGCCTGCGTCACGTCCTGGGTCGCCTGGACGTGGGCGGCCCACGCCTCGTTCCTGCGGATCGCCTCCTCCGGCGCCAGTTCGGCGACCTTGCGGACCCGGACCTCGCCCCCGGCCTTCTCGGCACCCTCCCGGACCGCTTCGGCCAACGCGTGCACGTTCCCGGTGGCCGAGTAGTAGATGACCGCGACCTTGGGGCTGGGCCCGGAGGTCGGACCGGCGGTCGTGTCGTTCATCGCTGTCTCCTCGTGCAGTGGCCGGCTCCGGCCACGTCGTCGGGGGCCGGCCGCCGTCGGGCGGTGGAGACAGTGCATCGACGAGCTCTGCCCTGCGGCTGTCGCGAACCTGGCGCGGTCCGTCACGAGGCCGTGCAGTCCCCCGACGGTCGCCGCGCTGTTCCGACGGCCCTGTGGGGCGGGCCGGCTGGCTAAGCTGCGGCCCGTGGACTTCTCGGTCCTCGGCCCGCTCCGGGTACGGGCCGGCGAGGAGACCGTGGCGGTCCGCCGCGGTCATCCCCGCGTGCTGCTGACCTACCTCCTGCTGCATCCCGGTGAGCCCGTGTCGGGGTCGTTGCTGGCTGATCGCACGTGGAACGGCTGCCCGCCCGCCGACGCCGCCAACGCGGTCCACCGGATGGTGTCCTACCTCCGACGGACGATCGGAGCGCAGGAGGAGCTCCCGCTGCGCACGACGTCGGGGGGCTACGTCCTGGACGTGCAGGCAGCGGCCGTGGACTGTGCGCGGTTCAGCCGACTCGTCCGCGGAGCCGGTGACGAGCCGGTCCGGACCCTCGCCACGCTCGACCAGGCGCTGAGCCTGTGGCGCGGAGACCCGCTCGCCGATGCCGCCGACCTGCCCTGGGCCGCGCCCCACGTCACCGAGTTGGAGGAGCTGCACCTGCAGGCGCAGGAGCGGCGCCTGAGCTGTCTGCTGGAGCTGGGGCGCCATCAGGAGGCCGTTCCCGCGGCGCAGGCGCTGGCCCGGACGTACCCCCTGCGGGAGAACCTGACGAGTTCCCTGATGGTGGCGCTGTACCGGAGCGGGCGTCAGGGCGACGCCCTGGCCGCCGCAGCGGCGCTGCGCCGGACACTGGCCGACGAACTGGGCCTCGATCCGAGCCCGATCGTCCTGGATCTCGAGCACCGCATCCTCGTCCAGGACCCGGCCCTGGCGGCCAGACCGTTCGTCGGGGCCGACGTGCCGGAGCGCGCGCACGTGGTGAGCCCGGGGAGTGCTGGCCCAGATCCGCGCGAGGCGGCCGGGCACCCCGTCCCCAGGCCCCGTGCCGTCACCTCACTGGTCGGTCGGGAAGCGGAGATCACCGCGGTGTCCGCGGCGTTCGACGAAGCGGGGTTGTTGACGCTCACCGGCCCCGGCGGTACCGGCAAGACCCGGTTGGCCCTGGCGGTCCTCGGGCGGGGACCCGCCCGTGGTCCCGAGTGGTTCGCCGATCTCAGCAGTGCACACGACGATGCCGCCGTCGCGGGCGTCGTCGCCGCCGCCACCGGGACTCCCACGGCCCCCGGCAGCGACGTGGTGCAGGCCGTGGTCGCACACCTCGGTGACCACCCGGGGGTGCTCGTCCTCGACACCTGTGAGCACGTGGTGGGTGGTGCAGCCTCCCTGGCCGCGGCGGTGCTCCACGGCTGCCCGCAGGTGCGTCAGCTCGCCACCAGCCGTCGTCCGCTCGGGGTCACCGGGGAGGTCGTCTGGCCCGTGCCGCCACTGACACTGCCACCCCTGGTCGACGACGTGTCCACCGAGCAGGTCGGCCGAGCGGCGTCCGTCGAGTTGTTCGCGCAGCGCGCGGCGGCGGTGCAGCCGGAGTTCCGGATCAGCGACGCGAACGCAGCGGACGTCGCCGCCATCTGCCGGGTCCTGGACGGGCTGCCCCTGGCGATCGAGCTGGCCGCAGCGCACGTCGACGTGGCCAGCCCGGCGCGGATCCTGCAACGACTGGACGACCGGTTCGCCCTGCTGGTGTCGGAGACCCGAGACGTGGTCGCGCGGCAGCGGACGTTGCGGGCTGCGATCTCCTCCAGCGTCGACCTGCTCACGGCAGACGAGCGCACACTCCTCTCCGACCTCGCGGTGTTCGCCGGGACCTTCGACGTCGACGCCGCGGCGGCAGTGGCGGGTGGCGAGCCCGGATCGACCGACGCCGGGCACTTCCGGCTCCTCGCCTCCCTCCTGCGCCAGTCGCTGGTCGCGCGCGCCGGTCCTGACCGCTACCGGTTGCTCGACTCGATCCGCGCCTATGCCGGCGAGATGCTGGCGAGGAGGTGCGACGCGGCCGACGTGCACCGGCGCCATGCGGAGCACCACGCCGCGATGGCGGAGGCCGGCGACCGGCAGGTGCGAACCGACGCCCAGCGGCCCTGGCTCACCCTGCTGCGGGAGGTGCGACCTGATCTCCGGGCGGCCCTGCGGTGGTGCCTGGACGGCAACGCACCCGAGCTGGGCGCCCGGCTGGTCGGGGCACTGGCGTGGTTCTGGACGCTGGAGGGGCAGCTCGCCGAAGCCCGCGCATGGCTCGACCGCGCCGAGCGGACCCCGATCGGAGATCCCCGGGTCCGCTCCCGCGTCCTACTCGGCGTCGGTCTGGTCGCAGCCCCACTGGGTCGACTCGTCCTGGCGCGCGACGCGTGCGCCGAGGCCGCGGACCTCAGCCGGTCGGTCGGCGACGACCGCGGGACCGGGGACGCGCTCATCACGCTCGGCGTCGCCCTGTGGGCACTCGGCGACCTGGACGGAGCGGCGGCCGCGCACGACGAAGCGATCGACCGACTGGCCGCTGGGAGCGACACGTGGCGCCGGGACGTCGCGGTGATCCTGCGGGCGCGCACCGCCCTGGACCGCCATGACGCCGACGCGGACGACCGGGCCGCGACCGCCCTGGCCGCTGCTCGACGGAGCGGGGACGCCCATCTGGAGGGTCTCGCCCTGACCCAGCGAGCGCGCAACGCTCTCCGCGCGGGAGACGCACCGGTGGCCGTTCGCGCGGCCGAGGAGGCCCTGAGTGCCTGTCGGCGGATCGGCTACCGGGAAGGAGAGGCCGCCGCGTTGACACTCCTGGCGCGCGCGCGGCTCGCCGGGGGAGCGGCCGCGACCGCGGCCGACCTGGCCGAGCAGGCCATGCGGGTCGCGGCTGCGATCGACCACCGCGGGGCGCTCTGTCATGCCGCCGAGGCGCTGGCGGCTGCCCGCGCGGAGGCGGGCGACGACCACGGCGCGTTGCTGCTGCTCGAGGTGGCCGCGGCCGATCGGCGAGCTCGAGGGATCCCGGACTCGCCGGTGGAGCACGAACTGACCGGGCGGCTGGCCGAGACACTCCGTGCGCGACTGGGGCCGGACGCCGAGGACGCTGTTCGACAGGCCGCTGCCACGACGCTCGACGACGTCGTGACCCAGCGCAGCACCTGAGCACGTCAGCGCCCCCCGGCCGAGCACCTCGCATCGAGGACAGGTCGACAGCAGACCTCGGACAGCCCTCCCCGCTGGAGTCGACATCGCCGTCACCCGGCCCGACGCCCCCGAAGGGAGCAACCTCATGGAGCAGCAGCACATCCGCGGAGTCGCCCGCTGGAGGCGGCCGCTCGCGGTGGTGTCGGCGGTGCTCGCCGGCCTGCTCGCGGGCGGCATGGTCCTCATCCAGGTGGTGCTCGTGCCGTTCTGGCGCGCGACCCCGCCGGCCGAGTTCCGCCAGTGGTTCACAGCACACGCCGAGCGCATCCGGAGGCTGATGGTCCCGCTCGGCGCCGGAGCCGGCGTGTCCAGTGCGGCCTCAGCGGTGGTGCACCTGGTGGGTCGCCGCCAGCAGGGTCCCTCCTCGCTCGCCGCCGCGGTGGCCACGGGGGGCGTCCTCGCGATCACCCTGACCGTGAACGAGCCGGCGAACCACCGGTTCACCGACGGGTCACTCAGCGACGCGGAGACCCGGGACCTGTTGCGGACATGGGTCCGCTGGCACCGGGTCCGGGTCGTCCTGGGGCTCGCCGCGGCGGTGGCCGCGGCAGCGGCAGCGGGAGGACGCAACCGTGGAGGGTGATCACGGGGACGCGACCATGACCAGCAGCACCGCGCACGAGGCCGGCACGCGGACCGCCAGCACGGAGGTCCGCCCGGTCACCGTGCCGATCACGGGGCACGGCGGGAGGACCACGCGGGCAGCACCGGAGGACGGGGGTCGTCCGTCGAGTGGGCGCTGCGCTTCGCTGGCGTCGAGCGCCGGATCAGCCGTCCGCGCTGGTGGGACGCCTGGCCCGGCTCGGTCGGACCCGTATCGGCTCTCCCGGCATCTTCTGGACTGGAACCCGAGAGCGCTGTTCACAGCGGCGAAACCGCAGGTCGCGCATGAGCGAGAGTGCGGGAGCTGTCGGGCGGGTTCGCACCCCTGGGAGCGGCGCACGGATCTCGGGCCGCCCACCGTTCACGGTAGTCCTGCTCGCTGCCGCTCGAGCAGTGATCGGCCGCGTCGGCAGGTGCGGGAGAGGACCACGGCTCCTGGCCTCCGAGCCCGATGGCGCCGTCGTGTCGAAGGCGTGTGATGCCCGTCAGGACTCCAGGGGGAGCGCCTGCTCGAGCTCGGCCACGGCCTCGCCGGTGTAGACGGCGAGCTTCTGGAGGTGGGGGACGGTGTCGCGGCAGCCGGTGAACCCGAAGTGCATCTGGCCCGCGTAGCTGAACAACGTGATGTTCAGGGCAAGACCGTTGCTCACGATCGAGGCCGGGTACATCGCTTCCACGCGGGCACCGGCGAAGTAGAGCGGCTCGGGCGGCCCGGGTACGTTCGAGACGACCACGTTGAACAGCTGTCGCTGCGTGCCGAGCCCGGTGACGGCGCTGAGCGTCTGCAGTCCGACGGGCGCCATCAGCGTCTGGCTGTAGGCCGTGATGGCCTCCGGGGTCATCCCGTCGAACTGGTTCTTGGCCTCGGTCGTGGATGCGTTGACCGCCCGCAGCCGCTCGATGGGGTCGGCGACGTCGGTCGCCATCGAAGCCAGCAGGGCGCCGACGGCGTTGCCGCCGCCCGGGTCGTCCTTGGGCCGGATGTTCACCGGGACGAAGGCGACCAGGGGGGTGTCCGGCAGCTCGCCCAGCTCGAGCAGGTATCTCCGGATGCCGCCGCCGCAGACGGCCAAGGCGATGTCGTTGAGCGTGGTCCCGCTGGTCTTGGCCAGCCGCTTGAGTTGCGCCAGCGGGTACTGCTGCGTCGCGAAGCGGCGGTTGCGGGTGATCCGCTGGTTGAACGGGGTGTGCGGTGCCTGGAAGGTCCCGACCAGCGCGCCGCGGTTCCATGTGAGCCGGCTGAGCGCGCGGGTGAGCGGGCCGAGCGCGCGGACACCCTGGCCGGCGGAGCGGAGCAGGCCCGCCGGGCTCCCCCACGAGGCGGCGAGGTCGTCGAAGGCGGCCGAGGTCTTGAGCGGGACGTTGTAGAACAGGCGCGACTGCGCGCTGTCCGGGTCGGTGGTGAAGGCCTGCTCGTGGGCCTTCGTGAGGGTGTAGCCGTCCACGAGGGAGTGGTGCACCTTGGCGAACAGCGCGAAGCCGCCGTCCTCGAGTCCCTCGATGACGTGCAGCTCCCACAGGGGCTTGGACAGGTCGAGGGGGCTGGCGTGCAACCGGGCGACGAGGGTGCCGAGCTCGCGCTCGTCGCCAGGGGCGGGCACGGCGGTGCGGCGTACGTGGTAGTCGACGTCGAAGTCCTTGTCCTCGACCCAGGCGTGGAGAGGGTTGTACTGGAACCACGGCGTGGCGAGCTTGCCATTCCACGGGTTGGCGACCGACGGTGCGGTTCGGAGCCGCTCGAAGACGCCGCGCAGGTACTCAGGCGGCGCATCCTCGGGCGGCCGCAGGCGCATCAGGGTGCCGACGTGCTGGGGTGCCTCCCGCGTCTCGGCATAGAGGAAAGCCGCGTCCGCGGTGCTGAGAGGTCGTGGGCGTGCCATGGGGGCTCCTTCCACCTGCGCCAGAGGGCGGGCCGTGTGTACGGATCGTTGTCCCACTCGTCGAGCGACGGGCCACGCGACCGACCGGACCGGAGCGGGGACGGCGGCGGCCGGCCACTCCGTCAGCACCGTCGTCTTCCTGATCCGCGCCAGGTACCGACACCAGCGCCGGCGACGACTCCTCCGCCCGGTTCAGGCGCTCGGCCAGCCGCGGACGCACCACCACGCCGCGCCGCCGCCGAGGGACGTGGAACTCGGTCTCGATCGATGGGCCGGCCATCACGATCCCCCTCGGGAGCGGGCTCTCACGTGCCTTCGACTGGCACGCCTCGCCAGCGACACCGATGGCTCACGCGCGCATGCTGTCAGCACGAACTGGGCGGTGTCGATGGAGATCGGCCCGCGCAGATGCACGGATTCCGCGCTTCCTCGTGTGGAAGGGCGGTGGCCCGTGCCTGCCGAGGGCGCGACAGGAGCAGCTGCCGTCTCGCGTCAGGCGGCGGCGTGCTGCTGCACCGTGACCCCGTCCCGTCTGCAGGGCCGCTGGTAGGGCCCCGAGTCCCGCCGTGGCAGAAGCTCCGGACGGATAGTTCGTAGAGCTCGATCGTCCGCAGGGGCTCGGCAGCGGCTGCTGTCGCGCCCGGCGGAGCGACTGGGCAAGTACGCGAGCACCACCGGAGGACGGGGGTTGTCCGTCGAGTAGGCGCTGCGCTTCGCTGGCGTCGAGCGCCGGATCACTCGTCCGCGCCGGCAGGCCGCTTGGCGCGGCTGGGCTGGACGCGCATCGGCTCGCCCGGCATCTTCGGGGAGCGAAACCCGAGAGCGCTGTTCAGAGCGGCAAAAGCCCAGGTCGCCGCTGAGCGGAAGTGGGTGGGTTCATCGGGCGGGTTCCTTCGCCCGGAGGAGCGCAGGAACGGGCGGTTCTCGTGCCACTGCGACCGCGGTCAACGATGGGGGACACGCTGCCGCACAGGGCCACGTCGGCCCGTCCTCAGCGCCCGCGAAGGACCACGACGACGAACGATGGAGCGCGGTGGTTCCGCGGCGTCTACTGGGTGTGGTCCTCGTCGACGCGGGTCGACGGGGCCTTGCGTCGCGCCTGGGCCGACCGCAGCGCGAGACGGGCGAAGTAGGCCTTGCGCGCATGCCCCGCGCGGCGTGCCCCTTCCTCCGGTGACAGCACCCCGTCGGGGTCAATTAGGCGCTCGAAGCGGTCGAGCATCGCGCGGCGTGCCGGTTCTGTGCGCGCACTGGGGTCGGCGGTCCTGGCCCAGGACTCGTGCGCGGCCAGGCGCGCGATGAGCGAGCGGTCGGCCGACATGGCACTGAGGGTGCGGTCGTGTCTCCAGCCGGCCTCCGGTGATGCTGCACCACCCGTCACTCCGGAGACCGGAGCTCCCGTCTTCTGCAGTGGCTCCTACCGCGGCCACCGTTCGTCGCTGGTCATCCGCTTCTCCAGTACGTGCCTCCACTGGAGGACGACTGGGACAGCCGTCGCTGCCGGGGGAGCCGACGAGCGCGCTGGACCGTCGAGACCTCACGGCAGGTGAGGGAGGCCCGCCGTGTGCGACCGGTCCCGGACGGACGGTCGGCGGTGGTACGCCTCCAGGACGGTGCCCAGGACGGCGCCGAGTGCCGCGAGGTCGCGCTCGTAGATGCGGCCGTCGTCCAGCTGGCGAGCCAGCTCCGCGAGGAGTGGTCCCCAGTCGCGACGGGTCGGGGCCACCGGCGTCGGGATCTCCACCCGGCGCTCGACCAGCTCGACCGCCGAACGGCCGGACGCCGCTGCTCGCGACTGTTCCCACGCGCGGTGACGGCAGGTGGCCGAACACCACGTCGGTATCGGGCCGCGAGCCGCGGGCGTGATGGGCCCGCTGTACTAGGCGAACGGGACGGTTGTAGCCCGAGCGGTCGTCGTGCTGACCGATCCGGCTGCCGATCCCGCCTGACGAGGAAGCGCCTCCGTCGTCCTCGGCTCTCCCTGACGCTCACGGCGCTGACGCTCGCGTTCCAGCCGGCGCGTTCGATAGCTGGAACTGCCTCCCTTGGCCATGCGACCAGCGTCCGGAGCGACCTCCGGAAACCCGTCACAACGAGTTCGGGGGCGCCGAATGCATGAGGTGTGTGCCACTCGATCATGGTGCTTCTGCAGTCCCAGGAGAGGCGTCGACGCTTCACGACGGCACACCACGAGGCCGACCACGACCGGGTGGGGTCGTGCTCGTCGGCGACGCCGTGCGCACCTGACCGCCCACGCTCGCCCAGGGCGCGGCGCTCGGCCTGGAGGACGCCGCGGGCCTCGCCGGGGTGCTCACCGGCGCCGACATGCTGGACGACGACCTGCTCGGGGACTTCGCCGCACGCCGGCTGCCTCGGGTCTGCGAGGTCGTCGAGGCTTCGCTGCAGCTGGCCTGCTGCCAGCTCGCCCACGGAGCAGGGCGACGTCCCGGCGCTCATGGGGCGGATCGCGCAGCTCACCAGCGCGCTCGCCTGATGGCCGGCGGCGCAGAGTCCCGTCCCGGCACCGCCAGGACGGGACTCTGCGGTGGTCTCAATCCGTGATCAACGCCAGCTGCTTGTTGATCTCCCGGGGGTTGGTGTCGCCGACGACCTTCTGCAGGAAGGGTGTGTGGTCGAAGACGAAGTCGCGGATCGGCCGCACCAGCTTGGGTGCGTGGTGGAACCGCTGCCCGTTCTCCCAGGCCATCTTCACCTGGAAGTTCACGTGCGGTTTGCGGGGGTCCTCGTACGCCTGCAGGGCCTGTCGCACGGCCGCGAGGTCGGTCAGGTCGACCCCTCGCAGCGCGCGGCCGATGAAGTAACCGTCCTCGATGGACATGCCCGCGCCGTACGCCGCGTAGGGCGACGTGGCGTGTGCTGCATCGCCGGCCAGCGTGATCCGCCCCTGGGACCACTGGCCGAGGTAGCCGCGGTCGCGGAGCACCCAGCGCTGGACGTTCTCCGGTTCGGTGCGGTCCATGAGCTGGGGGAGCGGGGCCGGGAACCCCCGGCCGAGCTCCTCGGCCCGGGCCAGCAGGTCCGGGGGCGCCGGCGCCTCCGGGTCGGTGGCCTCGAGCACCCACCACTGGTAGCCGTCCCGGCCCTTGTGGCGGATGGAGGTCCAGCTGCCCTGCACCTCGCGGTCGTGCCCGATGACGCACATGCCGGTCTCGCCGCCGATGTCGTCGGCGAAGGTGAACCCGGCGATGGCGTGCAGGCGGTGCTCGCGGATCGGCGTCTCGCCCCACAGCGTCGAACGGACCAGCGAGTGGATGCCGTCCGCGCCGACCAGCACGTCGGCCTCGTACGTGCTGCCGTCGGCGAAGTACAGGCTGACAGCGCGGTCGTCCTGCTCGATGCGCTCGACGAGCTGGTTGGTGCGCAGGACGCCCGGGGGGAGCGCCGCGAGCATCCGCTCGTACAACTCCGGACGCAGGAGGCCGATGAAGCCACCGCCTCGGCCGTACTGCGCCTCGACCTCGGGGTCGCTCTTGATCTGGGCGCGCACCTTGCCCCGGACGTTGCGGAACTCCGACCGGCAGGGGGCTCCCAGATCGTCGGTGTCCACGCCCAGGACGCGGAGGGCCTTCAACGGCGGTGGCCACAGGTTGAGCACGTTCCCCGCCGGACGGGCCTCGGGGTACCGCTCGAAGACCACCACGTCGTGGCCGGCCTGGTGCACGGACAGCGCCGTCGCCATCCCGGCGGGGCCGCCGCCGAGGACGGCGACGCGCCCCCGCGGACCTGTCTTGCTCGGTGACATCGTCGTCCTCTCGTTCGGGGTCAGGCGGGCGTACCGACGGCGGCCGCGACGCGGCGGGTGACGCCGGGGACGTCGCCCTGCACGTGGTCGAGATTCCACTGCGCCATCTGCATGGAGGCCTCGACGACGGTCCTCACCCGCTCGAAGCGGCGCGTGGTGAACGCCGCCCACAGGTCGTCGTCGACCCGGTCCCGCGTGGTGAGCAGTTCGGCGAGCACGACGGCGTCCTCGAATCCCATCGCCGCCCCCTGGGCGATGGTCGGCGGGCAGGTGTGCACCGCGTCGCCGATCAGCACCACGCGACCGCGGTTCCACGGGGCGTCGAGCAGGTGGTGCTCGAACCAGGTGTAGTTGAGGTTCGCCGGGTCGGTGAACGAGTCCCGCACCTCGTCCCAGGGGCCGTGGTAGGGGCGGCTGAGCTCCAGGAAGTCCGCGAGCCGCTCCTCGGGCGTCTGGGTCGTCCGGTCCCGGGCCGGCTCCACGAGCGACCAGTAGGCCGTCGTCTCAGAGGTGGGACACACGAGGGCCATGTACGAGGGGCCGCCGAAGATCGCGTGGAACTCGGTGATGTCCGCTGGTTTCGGCCCGAACATCCGGAAGGCGCCCATGCCCACCGATCGGGTCTCCAGCGGGATCTCGAGCATCCGCCGCGTCCACGACCGCAGTCCGTCGGCGCCGACGACGACGTCGTAGCGACCCGAGGAGCCGTCCGAGAACGTCACGTCGACACCGTCGCCGTCCTGGGCGAGCGACTCGATCGTCGTGGAGAACCGGGTCTTGACCCCCGCCCGCTCGGCACGGTCCATCAGGATGCTGGCCAACCGGGGTCGGTACATGCCCATGGTCGCCGGCAGGTCAGGGCCGCCGAAGGGGATGTCGTCAACGCGGGCGACGATCGTCGCCGCCGGGTCGGGCACACGGATGACGAGCTGGGAGAACGGGAAGCCGTGCTCCAGACACTCGTCGAGGACGCCCAACTGGCGGAGCACCCTCAGCGCGTTGCCCTGCAGCGTGATGCCCGAGCCCAGAGCGTTCACTTCGGGCCTGATCTCGACCAGGTCGACGGCGACCCCGGCGTCGGCGAGCAGGACGGCGGCGGTGGCCCCGGCAGGGCCGCCGCCGACGACCAGGACGGTGTTCACGGCAGGCACGGCGGACTCCTTCGTCCCGGCGCGTAGCGCGGTCAGGGCTGGTAGGGGTGCACGGCCTCGTTGGGCTGGAAGCGGAAGTGGTGGCCCCACAGCTCCTGTCGCTTGCCGTTGCGGAAGTTGAGGTTGTTGGGGGAGCGCTTGTCCATCTCGTCGATGTAGGCGCCGCCCCAGCCGTACTCGATCATGAAGCCGCCGGCGGTGTGGACGTAGTAGGAGATGACCTGGTCGCCGATGTGCCGGCCGAACGTCATCTGCAAGTCGGGGTTGCTGTCCCCGCCGAGGACGTCGTAGTACGAGTAGCCGACGTCGTCGAGCTCCTGGGACTCCAGGTAGACGTGGTGCAGGCCCAGGGAGTTCGGCATCTCGAGGAACGCCACGCTGTGGTGGCGCGGGTTGACCCGCAGGAACCACATCTCGCCGAGGGGCTCGTTCATCTTGAGCACCTCACTGGTGGTGAACCCCATGGCGTCGATGTAGAAGTCGACCGCCTTGCGCGCGTCGGGGACCACGAAGACGACGTGGCCGAGGCCCTGCTCCTGGGTGACGAAGCCGGCGTGCGGCCGCGGCGGGTGCCAGAAGTGGTAGTTGGACTCCTGGTAGCAGAAGAGCTCCTGCGGCAGGCCGAACGGGTCCTCGAACTGCACGAGGACGTCGACGCCGCGCTTCTCGGCCAGGGCCTTGTCGGCGTACCGAGGCTTGGCGCCGTTGTCCTCGAGGCGCTTGACCGCCGCGTCGAGGTCGCGGTGGTTGACGACCTCCCAGCCCGCGTAGAGGAAGCGGTGGTCGTCGCCGGGGTGCAGCGACAGCCGGTAGTCGGCGTCGTCGATCTTCAGCCGGACGGCGCCGTCGTCGCCGTCGGGGCCCAGCATGCAGCCCAGCACCTCCGGACCCCAGGTCCGGAACTCCTCGTGGCGGGGCGTCTGCACGCCCACGTAGCCCAGCTTGGCGATGTGGCCCTTCACGGCTGCTCCTCGGTATGACGCGTGACTCCTGTCACTGACGACGCTAGGAACGGCGGCGGCCGGGCGGAAATGCGCCGTTGCTATCGCTCCGATCCACCGGGCGCATGAGCCACGTCACAGGTCGAGGACGAGCCGATCCCCTGCCGCCCGGGACACGCAGGTGACGATCCGCCGGCCGGCAGTCCGCTCCCCGGCCGTCAGGACCGAGTCCCGGTGCTCGACCGCGCCCTGCAGCACCGGGACGACGCACGCACCGCAGATGCCGGCGCCGCAGGAGACCGGGACGTCGGCGCCGGCCTCGTGCAGGGCGGTGCGCAGGTCGGTGCCCGGCTCCACCCGGATGCGCTCCCCGCGCCGGGCGAGGACCACCTCGTAGGGCCGGCCGGGACCGGACACCCGCGCCGGTGCGTCGAACCGCTGCCGGTGCACCGCGACGTCCGCGCCGGCCGTCTCCGCGACCGCGTCGACGAAGCGGCTGCTGCCGGCCGCGTACACGGCCGTCCCGCGGCGGAGGCCCTCGAGCGCCGTGAGCCCGTCGGCGTGCGTGGGGACGACCCACGCCGTCGGGCCGAGCTCCTCCACCTCCGCGCGCAGCGGCAGCAGACGGGAGGAGGTGTCGACGTGCACGAGCGACCACGGGTAGACGCGCGCCGCCCGGACCATGCGGGCCATCGGCAGCAGCGGCGCGATGCCTGCCCCCGAGCAGAGGAAGAGGTAGCGGCTGCCTCCGCCGAGGGGGAACAGGTGCCGGGGCCCGCGGACCCGCACCGTGTCCCCGGCGCGCAACGTGTCGTGGACGTGCGCGGAGGCTCCCGCTCCGGGTGAGCGGGCGACCAGGAGACGCCAGGATCGCTCGGTGGGGTCTCCGGCGAGGGAGTAGGGCCGGGTGAGACCGGTCGGGAGGACCAGGTCGACGTGCGCGCCGGGTGTCCAGCGCGGCAGCCGCCCGCCGTCCGCGGCCTCCAGCCGGACCTCGACGATGCGGTCGGCCACCGGCCGGACGCCGGTGACGGTGCAGTCCCGGCCGCGGTCGCCCGGGACCGGGGTCACCCCTCCTCGGCCACGCAGCGGTTGCGCTGGACGCCGAGGCCCTCGATGGCGGTCTCCATGACGTCGCCGGGCTGCAGCCACCGCTTCCAGTGCCCGCCGTTGCCGGCGGGGCTGCCGGTGAGCAGCAGGTCCCCGGGGAGCAGGACGGCGGCCGCGGAGACCGAGGCGATGAGCGCGGGGACGTCGAAGAGCATGTTCGCCGGGACGTCGTCCTGCTTGCGTTCCCCGCCGAGGTCGAAGGTGATGCGCAGCTGCCGGTGGTCGCGGATCTGGTCGGCCGGGACGAGGAAGGGGCCGGTGGGCAGGAAGGTCGGACGGCTCTTGGCGCGCAGCCAGTCCCCGCCGAGCGCCTTGTGCTGGGGTGGGAACTGCAGGTCCCGCGCGCTGACGTCGTTGCACACCGTGTAGCCGGCCACGTGCTCCATCGCCCGCTCCGGCGGGACCTTGTGCGCACGCCGGCCGATGACGACGCCCAGTTCGGCCTCCCAGTCGACCTGCACGGCGTCGCGGGGGAGGACGACGTCGTCGTCCGGGCCGCAGATCGCGCTCGGCAGGGAGACGAAGACGAACGGGCTGCCGCTGCGCGCGGTCTCGTCCATCACCTCGTCGGCGTGCCGTCGCAGCTCGTCCTCCGACCGCGGGTCGTCGGGGCCGGCGCCCGAGACGATGATCTGCGCGACGTGCGAGCGGTAGTTCGCGCCCGCCTGGAACACCTGCCGGGGCTCCACGGGAGCGAGGGTCCGCAGGTCGGTGACCGGGGTCCCGTCGGTCGGGCTGGCTTCTGCCGCGAGCGCACCGAGGCGCGGCGCGACCTCGGCCCAGTCATCGAGCAGCTCGAGGTAGGTCGCCGGGCCCTTCACCAGGCCGTCGTCCACCAGCCGGAGGACCCGGTCGCCCAGGACGAGGCCGGTGAAGGGACCGGTGCCGTCGTCGAAGCGGCCGAGGGCGTGTCCGTCGACGCGCCGGTTCACGACAGCACCTGCAGGGCCGAGCGGCCGGCGTAGGCGATCCGGTCGCCCAGCTCGGCCTCGATGCGCAGCAGCCGGTTCCACTTGGCCGTCCGCTCCGAGCGCATCGTCGACCCGACCTTGATCTGGCCGGTGCGCCAGCCGACGGCGAGGTCGGCGAGCCAGTCGTCCTCGGTCTCGCCGGACCGGGCCGACAGCACGGTGGCGTAGCCGGCGGCGTGTGCCCGGCGCACGACCGACCGCGCGGTGTCGAGCGTGCCGATCTGGTTGGGCTTGACCAGCACGGCGTTGGCCACGCCCTCGTCGATGCCGCGCTGGAGCCGCTCCGGGTTCGTCACGAACAGGTCGTCCCCCAGGAGCTGCCGCCCGGCCAGCCGCTGCGTGCCGGTCCGCCAGCCGGCCCAGTCGTCCTCGGCCAGCGCGTCCTCCAGGGAGACGATCGGGTAGGCGGCGCACCAGGCGGCCAGCTCCTCCACCAGGTCCGCGGCGGTGAGCTCGCGTCGTTCGGTCGCGAGCACGTAGCGGCCGTCCTCGCGCACGAGCTGGGTGGCCGCGACGTCGATCGCGATACCGACGTCCTCCCCGGGGCGCAGGCCGGCGCGTTCGATACCCGCCACGAGCACGTCGAGCGCCGAGCGGTTGGTCGGCAGCAGCGGGCCGAGGCCTCCTTCGTCGGCGACGAGAGCCACGGGCAGCCCGCGCGAGGCGAGCTCGTCGGCCGCGCCGGCGCGCACCCGCGCCGCCCACTCGATCGCCTCGGCGAAGGAGCCGGCGCCGACCGGGACGGCGAGGAAGTCCTGCACGTCGATCGAGCGGCCGGAGTGCGCGCCGCCGGAGATGACGTTCACCATCGGCAGCGGCAGCAGAGGAGTGGCACCGTCGTCGGCGACCGCCCGGTGCAGGGGCACCCCGCGTGCGGTGGCCCCGGCGATCGCGGCGGCGACGGAGACGGCGAGCACGGCGTTTGCCCCGAGGCGCCCGAGGTCCGGGGTGCCGTCGAGGCCGCGCATCGACTGGTCGAGGCCGGCCTGGTCGGTGGCGTCCAGCCCCCGGACGGCGTCGGCGATCTCCCCGGTGACGTGGGCGACCGCCGTGCGCACGCCCTGGCCGCCGTAGCGGTTGCCGCCGTCGCGCAGTTCGCGAGCCTCGTGCCTGCCGGTCGAGGCGCCGGACGGCACGGTCGCCCGTCCGGCGGCGCCTCCGTCGAGCCGGACTTCGCAGCCGACCGTGGGCTTGCCGCGGGAGTCCAGGGCCTCCCAGGCGAGCAGGCCGGTGATGGTGGTGTCGCTCATGCCAGAAGCTCCCAGGCGTCGGTGATCGTGGGCGGCGGGTCGGTGAGCACCCGGCGGGCGAGGTCGCGCACGCGCGGGCGCTGCTCGTCGGTGAGGTAGTCGGCCGGGCTCTTGCCGTCGACGCGGGCGAGCAGCAGGCACCCGGTCTGGCGGACCAGCTGCCGGGGGTCCAGAGCGAGGGCTCCGTCGAGTGCGTCGTGGAGCGCGGCGAGGAACGCCCGGCCCGCGGCCGCGTAGCCGGCCGCCGAGGAGGGGCGGTGCACGGTCTTGAGGAGCAGGTGGCCGATCGTCCACGCCGGGTCGAAGGTGGGGTCGCCGAGGTGCGCGACCTCCCAGTCGATCACCCACACGCCGGCGCCGTCCGGAGCGACGAGGACGTTCTTGGGCGTGTAGTCGCCGTGGACGAGGCAGGTCCGCGACGCCGCCATCTCCTGGACCGTCTCCTCGACGACGTCGGCCAGGTCGGGGTGGCGCGCGGCGACGGTCCGGTGGAACGGATCGACCCGCAGCTGCCCGAACGCGGTGACGTCTCCGAAGTCCCGCGCCACCGCCGGGTCGCCGGCGGTCGCCCGCTGCCACGCGCCGAGCACCCGGCCGAGCTGTCCGGCGACCGCGGCGTCGGCGACGCCGGCCAGCAGCTGCTGCTTCCAGGTCACCCAGCTGCCGGGGGCCCGTTCGATGACCAGGTAGCCGTCGGCGAGGTCGTACACGCGGGGGACGGCGGCGGGGACGATCCGACCAGCCAGCTGCAGGGCCCGGCCCTCGGTGTCGAGCCGGGCGGGGTCGGCCAGCCACTCCTCGGCGACGCGAAGCCGGCCCAGGGCCTGCTTGACGACGGCGTCGAGGCCGGGTCCGGTGACCGCGACGACGTCGTTGGAGACCCCGCCGGCCAGCGGGCGCACCTGCACGCCGGCCGACGGGTCGACCAGCCCGCGGCGCACCAGGTGGGCCGTCAGCGCGTCGGTGTCCGGCGTGGCGGCCGCGGTCACCGGGACTCCAGCGGGCCGCGCAGCGCGGGGCTGTCGAGCACCTCGGGGTTGACCACCGTGGCGGGTACCCGTCCCCGCAGGACGTCGACGACGTTGGTGGCCGCCTTCGTGGCCAGCTCGGCGAGGGAGCCGTCGGACGAGAACGCGGTGTGCGGCGTGAGGACGACGTCGTCGCGGGTGCGCAACGGGTGATCCGCCGGCAGGGGTTCGGGGTCGGTGACGTCCAGCGCAGCGCCGGCGATCTCCCCGGCCTCCAGAGCGGCCAGCAGGGCGTCGGTGTCGACGAGCGGACCGCGGGCGGTGTTGACCAGCCACGCGGTCGGCTTCATGGTCCTCAGCTGGTCCGCGCCGATGAGGTGGTGCGTCCGCTCGGTGAGCGGCACGTGCAGCGAGACGGCGTCGGCCACGGTGAGCAGCTCCTCGAGCGAGTCGACGACGCGCACCCCGGGCACCGGGCGGCCCGACAGGTCGTAGGCGACCACGTCGAGCCCGAGCGCCTGGGCCCGGGACGCCAGCGCCGAACCGATGACGCCCAGGCCGACCAGCCCGAGGACCTTGCCGCGCAGCCGGGTGCCGGCGCCGGGGACGGCGCGACCCCAGCCACCGGCTGCGACGTCGCGGGTGAGCGGCAAGAGCCGCCGCGCGAGCGCGAGGACGCCCAGCAGGGCCGAGTCGGCGACCTCGTCCACGCAGTAGACGGGGACGTTGCTGACCACCATGCCGAGGGCGGTGGCGTGCGCGACGTCGATGTTGTCCACGCCGACGCCGTACCGCGCCACCGTGCGGCATCGGGGAGCGGCGTCCAGCACCTCGGCGGTGACCTTGGCGAAGCAGGTGAGGATCGCGTCGGCGTCTGCCGCCAGCCGGGACAGCTCCGCGGGGTCCCCGTTGGGGGACAGGACCAGTTCGGCGCCGGCCGCAGCCAGCACGTCGCGTTCCACGTCGGTCGTGGGCCACGCCACGTCGGTGACCAGCACCCGTGTGCGGACGTCGGGCATCGCACCTCCTCGTCGAGTGACACCGACGCTAGGCAGGCGGGTGATCGACCGGAAATGCACGTCGTGGTTGGCTGCGATCCACCGCCGTGATGGCGGTCACGACCGCCGAGGACGGAGGAGCCGGTGAAGCTGGGGCAGGTCGACCTCAACCTGCTGGTGGTGCTGGACGCCCTCCTTCGAGAGAAGAACGTGACCCGCGCGGCGGAGAGCCTGCACGTGTCCCAGCCGGCGGCGAGCACGGCGCTGGCGAGGCTGCGCCGGGTGCTGGGGGACGACCTGCTGGTCAAGCAGGGGCGCTACCTGGAGCTCACGCCGCGGGCGGAGTCGTTGATCGAGCCGGTCCGGGACGTCCTGGCGACCATCGAGCAGACGATCGTGCGGCCGCCGGGGTTCGACCCCACCGCGGACAGCCGGCGGTTCTCCGTGGTCGGCAGCGACTACGTGGGCGTGACCCTCGTGCGGCCGCTGGTCGCACGGCTGAGCGGCCTGGCCGCGGGGCTGCGGATCGACGCCGCACCGGTCGGGAGCCGCTATCTCGACGCACTCCAGCGCGACGAGGTCGACGTCGCCGTCCTGCCCGACCGGATCGTCGAGAGCCGCGCCCTGCCGGACTGCTCGCGCATGCCGGTGATCACCGACCGGTTCGTGGGCGCGGTCTGGACCGGCCACCCCCGCGCACGGGACCGGGTCGACGCCGACCTGCTGGCCGGCTCGCCCTACCTGGAGTACGTCGTCGAGGGACGCCGCTCGATCGTCGAGGAGGAGCTCGACGCCCTGGGCTGGACCCGCCGGGTCGCCGCGACCTCCAGCGGCTTCGTGACCATGCCGTTCATGCTGGCCGGGACCGACCTGGTCGCCCTGCTGCCGGAGCGGCTGGCGCGCCGGGTCGCCGAGGCCGCCGACATCCGGCTGCTCGAACCCGAGGTCCCCCTGCAGCCGCTGCGCCAGTCGGCCTTCTGGCACGCCCGGCGCGACCGGGACCCAGGGCACGTGTGGCTCCGCGAACAGCTGGCGGTGGTGGCGGAGCAGGAGTACCCCGACCTGCAGCGCGACCCGGGCGACGCGCGCTAGGAGTCTCCCTCGCCGTCCTGCGCGACGGGGAGCCATCCGCGGGGTGGATGGCTGGGCATGCCGGATCGGCGGTTCCGACCGGCGTGCCGAGGACCCATGCTGGCCGCCGTGTCATCGCCGTCACACGTGCCCGCCATCGACGTGCACGCGCACGTCGCCGTCCCCGCCGTCGACGCGCTCCTGGAGGGTCAGCCCGGCCTGGCCCGGCAGCGGGCGGTCGACGCCGCCACGCTGGGGCCGGAGTCGCTCGCCTACAACCTGCGGCACATCGCCGAGCTGGCCCCGCGGCTGACCGACCCCGACCTGCGGCTATCCGCGATGGACGCCGCCCGGGTCGACGTCCAGGCGGTCAGCGCCACCCCGCTGCCGCACGCCTGGGCCGACCGGGAGCTGGCGGCGCGGATCGTCGCCACCACCAACGAGGGCGTCGCCGCGGCCTGCGGGGAGCACCCCGACCGGCTGCTGCCGATCGGGACGGTGTCGCTGCAGCACCCCGACCTGGCCGTCCGGCAGCTGCAGACGGCGGTGCGCGACCTCGGCATGCGCGGCGTGCAGATCTCGACGGCGGCCGGCCCGGGCCGGGAGCTCGACGACCCGTCGCTGGCCGACTTCTGGGCCGCCGCGGAGGAGCTGGACACCGCGGTGCTCATCCACCCCTGGGGCTGCACGCTGGGCGACCGGCTGAACGCCTACTACCTGTTCAACTCGGTCGGTAACCCGACGGAGACCGCGCTGGCGCTGTCCCGGATCGTGTTCTCCGGCCTGCTCGAGCGGCACCCGGGGCTGCGGATCTGGTCCGCGCACGGCGGCGGGTACCTCGCCAGCCACGCGGTGCGGGCCGACCACGCCTGGGCCTCCCGCGGCGACGCGCACACGACCGAGCAGCCGCCGAGTGCGCTGCTGCGCCGCACCTGGGTCGACTCGCTGGTCTACACGCCCGAGCAGCTGCGTCACCTGGTCTCGGCCATGGGGGACAGCCAGGTGACCCTCGGTAGCGACTACCCGTTCGACATGGGCGTCGACGACCCGGTGGACCGCCTGGAGGCGGCCGGGTTCGACGCCGCCACCACCGACGCCATCCGCGGCGGCAACGCCGCCCGGCTGCTGGGACTCGAGAAGTGAACGGATACGACGTCACCGCCGACTTCGGCCCCGACCCCGAGGCGGCCATCGCCGAGTGTGCGAAGCGGTACTCCAACTGGGACCGATGGGGTGCCGACGACGGCATCGGCACGGTCAACCACCTCGACGCCGCCACCCGTGCGGCCGCGGCCGGGCTGGTCCGGCGCGGCGAGAGCTTCAGCCTGTCGCTGCCCTTCGACGAGAACGGCCCGCAGTTCGGCTGGAAGCGCCGGGTCAACCCCGTCCACACGATGATGAGCACGGGGATGGACACCCCCGAGCAGATGGGCCTGCCGCACGGTCTGTCGGTCGCCGACGACGCGGTGTTCATGCCGCTGCAGTGCTCGACGCAGTGGGACGGCCTGGGCCACGTCTTCGACCACGGCGTCGCCTGGAACGGCCGGGTGGGTCGCGACGTGGTGACCAGCGAGGGGGACGTCGCCACCGGCATCGAGCGACTCGCCGCGCCGGTGGTCGGCCGGGGCGTCCTGCTCGACGTCGGACGGGCGCTGGGGGAGGACGGGGAGCTGCCCGACGGGTGTCCCATCACCAGCGCCGACCTGGAGGAGACGATCCGGCGCCAGGGGGAGACGTCGCAGGTCCGCCGCGGCGACATCGTGCTGGTGCGCACGGGCCAGCTGACCCGCGTCCGCCGCCGGCTGGCCGCGGGAGAGGGCTGGGGTGCCTACGCCGGGGGCCCGGCGCCCGGGCTGTCGTTCGAGACGGCCGGCTGGCTGCACGGCACCGAGATCGCCGCGGTCGCCACCGACACCTGGGGCGTGGAGGTGCGGCCCAACGAGTGGCCCGGTGCGATGCAGCCGGTGCACCAGGTCGCGCTGCCGCACATCGGCCTGCTGCTGGGTGAGATGTGGGACCTCGACGCGCTCGCTGCCGACTGCGCCGACGACGGCGTCCACGAGTTCTTCCTCTCCGCCCAGCCGCTGCCCTTCACCCGCGCGGTCGGGTCGCCGGTCAACCCCGTGGCGGTGAAGTGACGTGCGGCTGACCACGCTGCTCACCGCGGGGGGCCCGCGCGTCGGTGTCCTCGACGGCTCGATGACCGACGGCGTCGTCCGGCTGCTGGAGGCCGGCCCGAGGCTCCTGGACGTGGTGCGCGGCGGGCAAGAGGGGCTGGCCGACGCCGGCCGGCAGGCGGCCCGCTCCGGGGACGCCGTCGAGGTGGGGCAGGCCGCCTTCGGCCCGCTGCTCGATCCACCCAGCGTCCGCGACTTCCTCACCTACGAGGCGCACCTGGCCGAGCTGACCGGGGCACCGCCGCCGGACGAGTGGTACGAGATGCCGCTGTTCTACTTCTCCAACCCGGCGTCGATCGTCGCCCCGTACGGCGGCGTGCGGATGCCGCCGCACGTCACGCAGTACGACTACGAGCTGGAGGTCGGCGCCGTCGTCGGGCGGGCCGGATCGGACCTCACGCCCGAGCAGGCCGAGCGGCACGTCCTGGGCTACACGGTGTTCAACGACTGGTCGGCCCGCGACCTGCAGGTGCACGAGTTCCGGTTCCCCATGGGGCCCTCGAAGTCCAAGGACGCTGCCATCACCCTCGGCCCCTGGCTGGTCACCGCCGACGAGGTCGCCGACCGCGTCGAGGACGGCCGGCTCGCGCTGCGCACCGAGGTCCGCCTCAACGGCGAGCGCGTCGGCGGCGACGTCACCAGCAACATGGCCTGGTCCTTCGCCGAGCTCGTCGCCCACGCCTCCCGCGGCACCGTCGTCCGTCCGGGCGACGTCCTCGGCTCGGGCACCTGCGGCACCGGCTGCCTCGCCGAGATCAAGCGGACGCAGCCGGACACCGCGCCGGACTGGCTGCGGGTGGGCGACGTCGTCCGCATCGAGGTCGAAGAGCTCGGGGTCATCGAGAACCGCCTCGTCCCCGGCCCCGACCCGCTGCCGGTCCCGCGTGGCCGCCGACGCATCCACCGGGAGGGCTGACCGTCGGCCGTCAGCAGCCGAGCACGTGCCCCGCCGCGCCGGGCGCGAGGAGGACGAGGGGAGCGGTCACCGCGTCCAGGACGCCGGACGCTCCTCCGCGAAGGCGGTGCGGCCCTCGACGTGGTCCGGGTGCGCGGCGGCCGCACCCTGGTGGCGGGCCTCGATCGCCAGGGCCGCCTCGAAGGACACCTCGCCCACCGCCCGGAACTGGCGTTTGGTCAGCGCGAGCGCGACCGACGGGCCGCGGGCCAGCAGTTGGGCGAGGTCGCGTGCTCCGGAGGCGAGCTCGTCAGCCGGCAGCACGCGGTTGACCAGGCCGGAGCCCTCGGCCTCCTCGGCCGTGAACGTCCGCCCGAGTGCGGCGAGCGCGAAGGCGCGCGCGTAGCCGAGCTCGCGGACGAGGTGCCACGAGACCCCGGTGTCGGGGACCAGCCCGACCGTGCCGAAGGCGCAGGAGAACGAGGCCTGTTCGGCGGCGAGCCGCAGGTCGCAGGCGAGGACCAGGCCGAACCCCGCACCGACGGCCGGACCGTTGACGGCCGCGACCACGGGCTTGGGCATGTCGGCGATCGTCTGTGCGATCGGGTTGTACGAGCCGGCCACCGTCTCGTCGGCGTGCTCGAGCTCCTCGACGGCGGCGAGATCCTGCCCGACGCAGAAGGCACGGCCGCTGCCGGTCAGCACGACGGCGCGGACGGTGTCGTCGGCCGCGACGTCCCGCAGTGCCCCGACCAGCTCCCAGCGGGTCGCCCGGTCGAGGGCGTTGAGCTCGTCGGGGCGGGCGAGGGTGACGGTCGCGACGGCGCCGTCCCGGGTGGTCTCGACGGCGCTCACGCGGTGCCGCCGGGTCCGTACTGGTCGGCGTCGGGGTGGATGCCGCTGCGCTCGGCGCCCGGGACGGAGTAGCCGCGCTCGGGATAGGGGAAGCCGTCGAGCTCGGTGGTGTGCGGGCGCATCTGGTGGTAGCTGCGGATCTCGCGGATGCGCCCGTCCTGCCCGGTGAACCACTCGGCGCCGCGGGTGGCCACGCGTTCGGTCGCGCCCTCGGGCAGCCACCACATCGTCCACTCGATGACCGCCTGCTCCGGGGTGGCGCAGATGGTGTCGACCACCCAGCGGGCCTGCAGCATCCCGGTGACCTTGCGCCAGTAGCGGGCCAGGTGCTCGGCTCCGGCGACCGGCGCGGACCCCGTGTTCGGCGCGAGGAACCAGTGGACGACGTCCGGGTGCAGCGTCTGCAGCATCAGGTCGACGTCGCCGGCGCTGCAGCCGTCGTAGTAGCGGGTGATCAGCGCGGTCCACGCGGCGGTGGGGTCCGCCGCGGTGCGCGGGTCGGCCAGGGCGGTGGTCATCGCGTCCTCTCAGTGGTGTGGGAGCCGGCGCCGGTCCTGCGGCCGAGGCTGCCGGCGTCGCGCAGGTCGGTCAGGGGCGCGGCCGGGCGGAGGCGCGGGTCGTCCTCGACAGCGGCCATCGACTGCAGGGCGGCGGCGGTGACGTCGACGCCGATCAGGTCGACCAGGGCCAGCGGCCCCATCGGGTGCCCGGCGCCGGTGCGGAGGAGCCCGTCGACCTCCGCCGCCGGGATCCCCGACCCGTGCAGCCGGACGGCGTCGTCGAGGAACGGGATCAGCAGCCGGGTGACGACGAAGCCGCGGGAGTCGGCGCACGTGACGGGGGTCTTGCCGAGGTCGCGTGCCCAGGCGGCGGCGGTCGCCCGCAGCCGGGGGGCGTCGACGACGTCGTCGGGGACGACGACCTCCACCAGCCTCATCACCTGGGCGGGTTGAAGGTGTGCAAGGCCAGGATCGGCCGGCCGGACGGGACCCCCGGACGCAGGTCGGCGACCCGGTAGGACGAGGTGTTCGTCGCGACCGGGACGGCGGCCGGGAGTGCCCGGTCGAGCGCGGCGAGCACCTCGGTCCTGACGGTCAGGTCTTCCGCGACGGCCTCGACCACGACGTCGGCGGCGGCGAGGAGCACGGGGTCCTCGCCCACCGAGACCCGGCCGAGCACGTCGACCTTGCCCGCCTCGTCCAGGCGGCCCCGGGACACGGCTCGGTCGAGGCTCCGCCTGAGGGTCGCGAGGAGTCGCTGACACGAGGCTGCGCTGCGGGCGAGCACGCGGACCGGCCGGCCGGAGCGGGCGACCGCCTCGACGATGCCGCCGGCCATGTGCCCGGTGCCCACCACGCCGACCGGGCCGGTCCAGCAGTCGCCGACCGCCCCGGTGTCGGTGCCGGACGCCGTCGACCCGGGGAGCTGTGCGGACAGGCCGAGGGCGCTGCGCTGGTCGGGGGTCAGGCCGGCCAGGACCTCGAAGGGCCCGGTGGGGTGCCCGGCGCCCAGCCGCATCGCGGTGTCGACGTCCGCCGGCGTCGCGGTCCCCCGCCCGGCCAGGAGGACGGCGTCGCGCAGCAACCCGGACAGCACGTCCAGGGCCGCGGGGGACGGGGGAGCGGCCACGGCGGCGGACGACGTCACGCAGGAGCCTCCGGAGGATCGACGCGCCGCATCCCGCTGACCGGCGCCACTGCCTGCTCCGAGTCTGTCGAGGCGGGCGCGCCGGCGGAAATGACTCCTGCCCATGCCCTGGCATCGGCGCCGCCGATACCCGGCCGCGTCAGAGGTCGAGGCTCCGTGAGGGGCGCACTCGACTGGTCAGCAACGGCGGTCGTCGGAACCCCGCCGATCGGCCGGCTGCGCGGCGAGACCACCGAGCTCGGGTGTGCTCGCCGGTGGAGACCCGATCACAGGCGATACCGAGGCCGAGACGCCGGTGCGTGGCGTGGGCGCGTTCGGCGGCGGTGGAGGCGGCGTAGCGGGACAGCAGTCGTCACGGCGCCAGCCGGCCAGCATCATCAGGTCCCGCTCCTGTCCGCCTCCGGCGAGCCACCGGTGGGCGAAGGTGTGGCGGAACCGGTGCGGGTGCACGTCTGCGACGCCGGCTCGCGCGGCGCGGAGGTGCAGCACGTCGCGGGCGCCGTCGGGGGTCAGCGGCCCGCGCTGGCCCAGCAGCAGCCGCGGCGACCGGGCGTAGGGGTGCAGGGCGCGCACCCGCAGGTAGCGGTCCACGGCCTGGGCCGTCTTCGCGCCGAACGGCACCCCCCGCGGGCGGGAGCCCTTGCCGGTGACGTAGGCCAGCTCTCGGTCCAGGTCGACGTCGGTCAGGTCCAGCCCACACAGCTCCGAGACCCGGACGCCGGTGTCGAGCAGCAGCCGCAGCACCACCTCGTCGCGGTGGCCGAGGAACACCGTGCGGTCGAACGTGCCGGGCCGGCCGCGACTCACCGCACAGGCCTTGAGCAGGGCGGCGATCTCGTCGTCGGTGAGGATCGGGACGGGCTTGTCGGGTGGGCTGGGGATCTCGATGCCGTCGGTCGGGGCCTTCTCCGGTTCTCCTTCAGTGACCAGCCAGCGGCAGAACCGGCGCATCCCGCGCAGCCGGGCGCCGACGGTGGAGGGCTCGCAGGTCTCCGCGAGCTCGGCCAGTCAGGCGCTGATCGCGTGCCGGGTCAGCTCGTCCAGGGTCGCCGGCCGGCCGCGGTCGGCCAGCCAGCGGCCGAAGTACCGCACGCTCTGGCTGTAGAGCTCGATCGTCCGCGGCGCCTTGGCGGCGGCCCGCAGGTGCCGCCGGAAGGACGCCAGCAGGTCCTCCAGCCGGATCGCCACGGCGGGAGGTCATCGGGCGAGTGAGCGCTGTGCTAGGTCGTCGAGGACCTCAGGATGAGGCATCCTCGCTGGTAGGACGCCTGGCGCGGCTCGGTTGGACCCGCATCGGCTCGCCCGGCATCTTCGGGTAGTCCGGCGGATAGGGCAGGTCGCCCAGGCCGTCGTCCTTGGCCTGGCGCTCGGCGAGCTCCAGCAGCGGCTCGATGCCGAAGGCGTGCCCGGCCAGGCCGGCGTGCTTGTCGCCGACCGCCTGGAACCGTGCCGGCATGGTCAGCACGTCGAAGTCGAACGGGGTGACGTCGGGGAGCTCGTCCCAGTCCAGCGGCGCGGAGACGGGGGCGTGCGGCTTGGGCCGGATGGAGTAGGCGGAGGCGATCGTGCGGTCCCGGGCCATCTGGTTGTAGTCGATGAAGATCTTCTCGCCCCGCTCCTCCTTCCACCACGACATCGTCACGCGGTCGGGGATCCGCCGTTCCAGCTCGCGGCCGAAGGCGATCACCGCCCGGCGCACCTCGGGGAAGGTCCACCGCGGCTGGATCGGCACGTAGACGTGCACCCCGCGCCCGCCGGAGGTCTTCGGCCAGCCCTCCATGCCGAGCTCGTGCAGCAGCTCGCGCACGTGCGGGGCCACCCAGACCGCGTCGGAGAAGTCGGTGCCCGGCTGCGGGTCGAGGTCGATGCGGATCTGGTCGGGCTGCTCGACGTCGCCCGTGGACACCGGCCACGGGTGGAAGGTCAGCGTCCCCAGGTTGGCGCACCACGCGACGACGGCGACCGAGTCCGGCGCGATCTCGTCGGCGGTCCGCCCGCTGGGGAAGGTGATGTGCGCCGTCGGCACCCAGTCGGGCGCGTTCTTGGGCACCCGCTTCTGGTAGAAGGCGTCGCCGGTGTTGTCCATGCGGGTCGACAGCCGGGCGCCCTCGAAGACCCCGCCGGGCCAGCGCTCGAGCGTCGTCGGCCGGTCGCGGAGGGCGAACAGGATCCCCTCGCCGACGGCGACGAAGTACTCGACGACGTCGATCTTGCGGATCCCGCGCTCGGCGAAGTACGGCTTATCCGGGTTGGAGACGCGCACCTCGTGCCCGTCGACGGTCAGGACGACGGCGTCCTTGCTGCTGGCCACCCGTCAGCTCCCCGGGTCGGGGCGGCTCAGGCCGGGCACGTGAGCCCGTCCTGCGGCGCCGTGAGGTCGATGAGGTAGGCGTTGACCGCGGCGGTCACGCAGTCGGTCTTGGGATAGGCGGTGTGCCCCTGGCCCTGCCAGACGAGCAGCGTGCCGGCGGTGAGGTCCCCGGCCAGGTCCTCGGCGCCGGGCAGCGGCGTCACCGGGTCCCCGGCGGTGCCGACGACGAGGATCGGCGCGCTGCCCTCGGCGTCGCGCTCGGGCAGCGGCGTGCGGGCGGCGTCCCACACCCCGCAGGTGTAGAGGCCGGAGGCCGCGCCGGCGCCGAACAGCGGGTAGCGCTGGTTCCAGTCCTGGGCCAGCTGGAGCACCTGCTCCTCCGAGTACGTCCGGTCCTCGGGGGTGTCGGCGCAGGTGATCGCGATGTTGGCGTCGAGCCGGTTGGTGTACGTGCCGTCGTCGAGCCGGCCGGTGTAGGCGTCGGCGAGGGAGAGCAGGCCCGCCGCGTCACCGGTGCTCGCGGCGGCCAGCGACTGCGACAGCCGCGGCCACGAGGACGTGTCGTAGAGGGCGGCACCGACCGCGGTGAGGATGACCCCCGGCGTCGCGGTGCGGGTCTCCCCGGGCGTGCTGCTGGCGATCGGCGCGGCCGATGCCGCCGTCATGAGGTCCTGGACGAACGTCCGGGGGTCCGCGCCGATCGGGCAGCCCGACACCAGGCTGGTGCAGTTGGCGGCGAAGGCGTCGAAGCCGGCCTCCAGGCCCGCCGCCCGCGCCTCCGCGTCGCCCTGCGGGTCGGCGTCGGGGTCGACCGCCGCGTCGAGCACCATGGCGCGCACGTTCTGGGGGAACAACTCGGCGTAGGTGGAGCCGAGCGTGGTGCCGTAGGAGTAGCCGAGGAAGCTGAGCTGCTCGTCGCCCAGGGACTCGCGCAGCAGGTCCACGTCCCGCGCGGTGTCGACGGTGTTGAAGGTGCCCAGCGCGTCGCCGTACTCCTCGGTGCAGGCCTCGGCGACCTCGTCGGTCAGGCCCAGGACCTCGTCCATCTGCTGCTGCGTGGTCGGCCGCGGCTCGGCGGCGACCAGGCGGTCCTTGAGGTCGGCGGGCACGCACTCCACCGGCGTGGACAGGCCCACGCCGCGCGGGTCGAAGCCCACCAGGTCGAAGCGGCGCAGGACGTCCTCGGGCATCGACAGCGCCAGGCTCAGCGCGAAGTCGGCACCCGAGGCCCCGGGGCCGCCCGGGTTGACCAGCAGCGACCCGATCCGGTCGGTCTGCCCGGCCAGCTGGGCGCGGATGAGGAACAGCGGCAGCGTGGCGCCGTCGGCCTCGTCGTGGTCGATCGGCACCTCGGTGCGGCCGCACTCGAAGGCGAGGTCGCGCTCGCTGCCCGGGGTGCCGGCGATCAGCTCGGTGATCTCCGCGTCGCAATCGGTCCAGGTGATCGGGGCGGCCTCCGGCTCGGCCGGCGTCGTCGTCGCTGCCGACGACGAGGCGTCCGCCGACGACGACGCGTCGGTGAACGAGCTACAGCCGGTGACCGCCAGGAGCAGTCCGGTCGAGGCGGCGAGCAGGCCGCGGCGCAGACGCATGATCACCACCGTAGGAGGCCGGTGCCACCGGTGCAGACGCCGCTCACCCGGCCAGCACCTCGGCCAGGTCGTAGCGCACCGGGATCTCCAGTTGGTCGTAGGTGCAGCTCTGCGCCTCGCGGTCGGGCCGCCAGCGCAGGAACTGGCCGGTGTGCCGCAGCCGCCGGCCCTCGAGCTGGTCGTACTTGATCTCCACCACGAGCTCGGGCCGCAACGGCACCCAGGACAGGTCCTTCTTGGCGTTCCAGCGGCTCTGCGCGCCGGGCATCCGGTGCTCGCCGTCCTCCTGCACCTGCGCGTCGGCCCAGTCCTGCCACGGGTGACCGTCGAGGGCGCCGGCGCGGTAGGGCGCCAGCTCCTCCACCAGCTCCGCGCGGCGGGCCATCGGGAAGGACGCCGCGACGCCGATGTGCTGCAGGCCGCCGTCGTCGTAGAGCCCCAGCAGCAGCGACCCGACGATCGGCCCGCTCTTGTGCCAGCGGAACCCGGCGACCACGCAGTCGGCGGTGCGCACGTGCTTGACCTTCGTCATCAGCCGCTGGTCCGGGCCGTAGGGCAGGTCGGGTGCCTTGGCGACGACGCCGTCGAGCCCGGCACCCTCGAACTCCTCGAACCAGCGCTGCGCCGTCTGCGCGTCCTGCGTGACCGCCGTGACGTGCACCCGCTCGTGCGTCCCGCCCAGCGCCTCGCGCAGCCGTGCCCGGCGCTGCTCGAACGGCGTCTCCAGCAGCGATTCGTCGCCGACGGCCAGCAGGTCGAACGCGACGAAGTGCGCCGGCGTCTGCTCGGCGAGCAGGTCCACGCGCGACTGCGCGGGGTGGATGCGCTGCAGCAGCGACTCGAAGTGCAGCTGGTCGCCCTGCGGCACCACGATCTCGCCGTCGACGACGCAGCGCTCCGGCAGTGCCTCCTTGACCGCCGCCACCACCTCGGGGAAGTAGCGGGTCAGCGGGCGCTCGTTGCGGCTGCCCAGTTCCACCTCGTCGCCGTCGCGGAAGACGATGCAGCGGAAGCCGTCCCACTTGGGCTCGTAGAACAGGCCGTCGCCGGTGGGCAGCGTGGTGGCGGCCTTGGCCAGCATCGGCTTCACCGGCGGGAGCACGGGCAGGTCCATGCCGGCCAGTCAAGCAGTCACCGGCGGTACGCAACGGCCGAACGCGCCCCTGGGGCGGCGCCCGCCCGGATCGGGTGACCGGGGACCCGCGCCCGCCGGACGAGAACCCGCCCACGGCGGTCCCCCGGGACCGCGCGGCCACCGTGGACGCGTGCTGATCACGCGAACCGTGTGCGTGCGGGGCGGGGAGCGTGGTCGACTGCGGGATGGCCGGCGAACGCACCGTCCCCCTGCTGCCCTGCGGCTCGATCGACGAGGTCGAGGACTTCACCCTCGCCCTGGGCTTCACCACCACCCACCGGCAGCGGCGGCCCGACCCGTACCTGGCCGCGAGCCGCGAGGACCTCGACCTGCACTGGTTCGAGCAGCCGGGTCACCGCCCCGAGGACTCCTACGGCAGCTGCCTGGTCGTGGTCGACGACCCCGCCGAGCTGTTCGGGGCCTTCGCCGCCGGCCTGCGCGCCCGCCACGGCCGGCTGCCGCTCACCGGCTTCCCGCGGATCACCCGGCCCCGGTCGCGCCGCAACGCCGGCGGCCTGACCGGCTTCAGCCTCGTCGACCCGGGCGGCAACTGGATCCGCGTGGTCCGCGGCGGGGCGGCGGGGCCGGAGCCGTCGTCCCGGCTCGCGCGCAGCCTCGCCGACGCCGTGGTCGCGGCCGACTCGCGCGGGGACGTCGACCAGGCCGCGCGGCTGCTGGCCGGGGCACTGCGCCGGGCCCCGGACGCCGACCCGGCCGAGCGGGTCGAGGCGCTGGCCTTCCTCGCCGAGCTGTCCGTGCGGCGCGGTGATCCCGGGGCGGCCCGCGCCGCGCTGGCCGAGCTGGACGCCGTGCCCGGGGCGGAGCGGGCGGCCGCGGCCCGCTCCCAGGCCGCCGAGCTCTCCGCTCAGCTCGGCCCGAGCGCGTAGCGGGTGAACAGGACGCCGTCCTCCTCGAGCACCTGCAGCAGCCGCGGCCGCACGACGTCGCGCAGCGCCCGGTCCAGCAGCCGCGCCTGCCCGCCGACGAGCGCGGGGGAGACGGTGAGGTCGAGCTCGCCGACGACGCCCGCGTCCAGCGCCGCGGTCAGCAGCGCCGGTCCGCCCTCGCACAGCACCTGCTCGAGCCCGCGGTCGGCGAGGGCGTCCACCGCCGTGGGCAGGTCCACGTCGGCGTCCCCGCACACCAGCACGTCCACGCCGGCGCCGGCCAGCGCGGCACGCCGGCCGGGGTCGGCCGCGGCACAGGTCACCAGCAGGGTGGGCGCCTGCGCCAGCCGGTCGCCCGGTGCCATCGACGCCCGCCGCGACACCACCGCGACCGGCAGCTGCGCCGGCCGGCCCAGCGCCGTCCGCCGCCGCCCGACGGCGGAGTCCGCGGCCACCGGGCCGTAGCCCTCGCCGGCCGCCGTCCCGTGCCCGACCAGGACGACGTCGGCCAGCGCGCGCAGGGTCGAGAACACGCGCCGGTCGCCGGGGGAGCCGAGCCCCGCGCTGACGCCGCCGACCGTGACCGCGCCGTCGAGCGACGCGACGAAGTCCACGCGGAACGAGCGCCCCGGCGGCAGCGCGTAGGCCGCCGCCAGGTCGTCGTCGGTCAGGTCGTCGTCGGTCAGGTCGTCGTCGGAGAGGGCGTCTCCCGGTGACGGGTGCAGCCGGCGCATCAGGTGGTGAGGACGGCCGCGCTCTCCGGCGGCAGGGTCACCGACGTCCCGGCGGAGGAGGGCTCGTCCGCCGTCGCGAACAGCACGCCGGTGGCCGGCCGGTCCAGCTCGACCTCCTGCTCCTCACCGGAGAGGTTGGCCACCACGCGCAGCGAGCCGCGGTGCACCACGAGCACGCGGTCCTCGTCGTCCCAGCCGACCTCCATGGCGGCGAGGTCGGGATCGACCAGCTCCGGGTGCTCGCGGCGCAGCGCGAGCAGGCGGCGGTGGACGGCCAGCACGCCCGCGTGCGGCTCCCGGTCGGGCTCGGACCAGTCGAGCTTGGAGCGGGTGAAGGTCTCCGGGTCCTGCGGGTCGGGCACCTCGTCGGCGTCCCAGCCGTGCTCGGCGAACTCGGCCTTGCGACCCACCGCCGTCGCGCGGCCGATCTCGGGGTCGGTGTGGCTGGTGAAGAACTGCCACGGCGTGGCGGCGCCCCACTCCTCGCCCATGAAGAGCATCGGCGTGAAGGGGCTGGTCAGCACGACGGTCGCGCCGACGGCGAGCAGGCCGGGGGACAGGGTCGCCGAGACGCGGTCACCGACCGCCCGGTTGCCGATCTGGTCGTGGTCCTGCAGGTAGCCGAGGAACGCCCAGCCCGGCAGCCGCGAGGTGTCGACCGGTCGCCCGTGGTGCCGGCGTCGGAAGCTCGACCACGTCCCGTCGTGGAAGTAGGCCCCGGTGAGCGTCTTGGCCACGCCCGACAGCCCGGCCTCGGCGAAGTCGGCGTAGTAGCCCGAGGCCTCGCCGGTGAGGGTGGCGAAGACCGCGTGGTGGAAGTCGTCGCTCCACTGGGCGGAGAGGCCCGTCCCGTTGGCCGCGCGGGGGGTCACCAGGAGGGGGTCGTTGAGGTCGCTCTCCGCGATCAGCGTCAGCGGCCGGCCCTCGGCCACCGACAGCCGGTCGACCTCCTGGGCCATCTCCTCGAGCACGTGGGTGGCCCGCTCGTCGACCAGCGCGTGCACCGCGTCCAGACGCAGCCCGTCGACGTGCATGTCGCGCAGCCACATGAGCGCGTTGTCCAGGACGTAGCGCCGCACCTCGTCGGAGTCCGGCCCGGACAGGTTGATCGAGGAGCCCCACGGGTTGGGCCCGCCCTCGCTGAAGACCGGCATGAACAGCGGGAGGTAGTTCCCGGAGGGGCCGAGGTGGTTGTAGACGACGTCCTGGATCACCGCGAGGCCGCGCTGGTGGCAGGCGTCGACGAAGCGCTGGTAGGCGGCCGGCCCGCCGTAGCTCTCCTGCACCGTGTACCAGAGGACGCCGTCGTAACCCCAGTTGTGCGTGCCGTCGAAGCCGTTGACCGGCAGCAGCTCGACGAAGTCGACGCCGAGGTCGACGAGGTGCCCGAGCCGGTCGATCGCGGCGTCGAGGGTGCCCTCGGGGGTGAACGTGCCGACGTGCATCTCGTAGACGACGCCGCCGGCCAGCGGGCGCCCGGTCCACGCGCCGTCGCCCCACGAGTACGCCGACGGGTCGAACCGGCGCGAGAGGCCGTGCACGCCGTCGGGCTGCCGCCGCGAGCGCGGGTCGGGCCGCGGGGTGTCGTCGTCGCCGAGCAGGAAGCCGTAGTCGGCGTCCGGGCCGGCCCCGACCTCGGCCCGCCACCAGCCGCCGTCGTCGCGGCGCATGTCGTGCACCGCGCCGTCGACCTGCAGGCGCACGCGCTCGGGCACGGGCGCCCAGACGGCGAACTCGACGGGTGCGGACATGCGGGGGCCTCCAGGGATCGAGCGGGGTGACCGGACCGTCTTGCCCGCAGCAGGCCCGGTCAACCGCCGCGGTGGCCGGGGAGCGCGTGCTCCCCGGCCACCGTGCGGGTCACGGCAGCTGCAGGACCTGACCGACCTGGATCCGGTTCGGGTGGGGGACCTCGTCGCGGTTGGCGGCCCAGAGGGCCCGCCAGCCGCCGTGGACGCCCTCGGCGCGGGCGATCTTGCGGAGGGTCTCGCCGCGCCGGACCGTGTGGGTGTCGCCGGACGCCTCGGCAGCCGCCGGAGCGGCCGCAGGGGCGGGAGCCGGTGCGGAGGCGGGAGCCGGTGCGGGGGCCGGAGCCGGTGCGGGAGCCGGTGCGGGAGCCGGAGCCGCCGCGGCCGGGGAGCCGGCCTCCGGCGCGGACGGGTCGAGCGCCTTGCCGCAGGACGGCCAGGCGCCGGGACCCTGGCCGTCGAGCGTGCGCTCGGCGACCGCGATCTGCTGGGCCTTGGTGGCCAGGTCGGCGCGCGGGGCGTAGGAGAGCCCGCCGTACGCCGCCCAGGTGGACTGCGAGAACTGCAGGCCGCCGTAGTAGCCGTTGCCGGTGTTGATCGACCAGTTGCCGCTGGACTCGCACTGGGCGACGGCGTCCCAGTTATTGGGTGCCGCGGCCGAGGCGGGCCCGGCCAGGACGCCGATGGAGACGGCGGCCGCGCCGGCGGTGACGAGCGCCCGGCGGGCGAGCGAGGAGGACGTGCGCATGGGGATGCTCCGATCCGCCGCCTGCGAGGTGAGCTGTCGGGTTCGGAGCGATCGGTGCCCCGGCCGCACGTCGTGCGGCTTCACCCCGAGACGGTGCTGCGTGGCCCCGTGACCACGGCTGCGCGCCGTCGAAGTGGTTCCCCCACCCCCGTCCTGGCGGTGCAGGAGGAACGGACGCCGACGGACGGGGTTGGGCGGATCGGCTCCGGCGCCCGGCTCTCGGTCGGCCGAGGCGCGGGGCAAAGGTAACGGCAGGGTCACGGGACGTCGCATCGAGCCCCGGGAGTCGACCCCCGCCCCACCCGGACGCGCAGGCCGGGCCACGGCGGAACGCCTGGTCACACCGCCGCGGGGGAGCTCCCCCCGCGGCGGTGTGACCTGCGTCTCACTCCCGGACGAGCAGCGCCACGGGCAGCCGGGTCAGCAGTCCGCCCACGGGCACGCCGCCGGCGTCGGAGACCACGCGCGTGCCCGTGAGCACGTCGCGCCACGCGCCGGTGGACAGGGCGAGCGCGGTGTCGCCCCAGCCGGTCGTGGCCAGGCCGACCGGCAGCCGGGTCGCGACCGTCACCGCGCCGCCCCGGTCGAAGGCGACGACGGAGTCGGCGGGGGACCCGGTGACCTCCACCGGCGCGTACCCGGTGAACAGCTCCGGGGCGTCCCGGCGCAGCCGCAGCGCCCGCGAGACCACGAGCAGCTTGGCCGCGCCGGTGTCGTCGACGTCGGGCACCCAGCCCCCGTCGAGGCGGGCCAGCAGCGCGCGGCGCGCGTCGTAGTCGACCGGCCGGCGGTTGTCCGGGTCGACCAGCGAGCGGTCCTCCAGCTCGGTGCCCTGGTAGACGTCGGGGACGCCCGGCATCGTCAACTGCACGAGCTTCTGGGCCAGGGCGTTGGACCGCCCCGCCGGACCGATCCGGGCGACGAACTCCTCGATCTCGCCGTTCGTCGCCGGGTCGTCGTACGCGGCGTCGACCATCGCGTGCAGGGACGCCTCGAACGCCTCGTCGACGTCGGTCCACGTCGTCGACAGGCCGGCCTCGCGGGCGGCCTTCTCGGCGTAGGCGTGCGCCCGCTCGCGCGACAGGGGCCACGCGCCCACCAGGTTCTGCCACACCAGGTGCGCCAGCGGCCGGTCGGCCAGCGGGTGGCGGGACAGCCACCGGCGGACCAGCTCGGCCCACTCGGTCGGCACCTCGGCGAGGACGGCCAGGCGCGCCCGGGTGTCCTCGCTGCGCTTGGTGTCGTGGGTGGTGAGCGTCGTCATCGACGCCGGCTTGCGCTCCAGCCGCCGGTCCTGCGCGGTGTGGAACTCCTCGACCGTGGAGCCGAAGCGCGCCGGGTCGCCGCCGACCTCGTTGAGCACCACGAACCGGGCCCACCGGTAGTAGGCGCTGTCCTCGACGCCCTTGGCCATCACCGGGCCGCTGGTCTGCTCGAAGCGGGTGGCCGCCTCGGTGCCGGCCTGGGCGAGCACCGGGTGCAGCGCGTCCACGGCGGCGACCAGGTCGGGCCGGCGGTCGCGCACGGCCGACACCGCGGCGTCGAGGTGCTCGCGGCCGTCGGGCAGGTAGCTGCGGTAGACGTCGAAGGTGGCCAGCAGCTCGGCCAGCGCCTCGGTCTGCTGCTCGCGGTCGATGCCGGGCAGCTCGCCGGTGACCCGCACCAGGCGGGCGACCTCCGAGCCGAGGCCCCCGTCGGTGACCTCGCGCTTGCAGTCGTGCACCAGCTGCGCGTAGTCGACCGGCCGCCCCGACAGCTCGGTGTCCAGCGCGGTCAGCGCCGCCTCGCCGGCCGGGTCGACCAGGACGTCGTCGACCTCGGCGAGCGCGTCGTAGCCGGTGGTGCCGGCGCACCGCCAGCTGCCGGGCAGGTCCTCACCGGGCTCGAGGATCTTCTCGACGACGGTCCACCGGCCACCGGAGGCCTCCGCCAGCCGGTCGAGGTAGCCCTTCGGGTCGGCGAGGCCGTCGGGGTGGTCGATCCGCAGCCCGTCGACGGCGCCCTGCTCCACCAGCCGCAGCACCAGCTCGTGGGTGGCGTCGAAGACCTCGGGGTCCTCCACGCGCAGCCCGGCGAGGGTGTTGATCGCGAAGAACCGCCGGTAGTTGAGGTCGGAGTCCGCGCGCCGCCAGTCGACCAGCTCGTAGTGCTGCCGGTCGTGCACCTCCTGTGCGGTCCCCTCACCGGTGCCGGGGGCGATCGGGAAGCGGTTGTCGTAGTACCGCAGCTCGCCGTCCACGACCTCCAGCTCCCCCACGTCGTCGGCCGACCCCAGTACGGGGATGCGGATCCGGCCGCCGCCGAAGTCCCAGTCGACGTCGAACGCCGAGGCGTGCGCGCTGTCGCGGCCGTGCTGCAGGACGTCCCACCACCAGGGCGCCGCGGCCGGGTCGGCCACGCCCATGTGGTTGGGCACCAGGTCGAGGACCAGGCCCAGCCCGTGCCCGTGCAGCCCGGCCACGAACCGGTCGAGGCCCTCCTGCCCGCCGCGCGACTCGTCGACGTGCGCGTGGTCGACGGTGTCGTACCCGTGCGTGCTCCCGGCCGCCGAGCGCAGCAGGGGAGAGGTGTACGCGTGGCTGACCCCGAGGTCGGCGAGGTAGCCGGCCACCGCCGCGGCGTCGTCCAGGGTGAAGTCGGCCGTCACCTGCAACCGGTAGGTGGCCGACGGCGTCGCCCGCCGGCGCTCCCGGCTGTCGCGGGGCCCGCTCACGACCGGCGGTGGGCGCTGAGCACGACCATCGAGCGGTCCTGCAGCGTCAGCGTCTCGCCGGGCTTGAGCTCCTGCGCCTCGACGGCGCCCATCTCCGCGGTGTCGAGGACGACGGTCCAGGACCCGGCGTACTCCTCGGCCGGGAGGGTGAACTCCATCTTCTCGTGCGAGGCGTTGAACGCCAGGTAGAAGTGGTCGTCCACGACGTCCTCGCCGCGCTCGTCGGTGCTCCGGATGCCGTGGCCGTTGAGGTACATCGCCAGCGACTTGGCGAACCCGGCGTCCCAGTCGTCCTCGGTCATCAGGTCGCCGGCCGGCGTCAGCCAGGCGACGTCCTGCACGGGGTCGCCCTCACCGCGGCGCACCGGGCGGCCGTGGAAGAACCGGCGACGGCGGAACGTCGGGTGGTCGTGGCGGAGCCGGGTGACCAGCTTGGTGAACTCCAGCAGCCCCTCGTCGACGGACTCCCAGTCGATCCAGGTCAGCGGCGAGTCCTGGCAGTAGCCGTTGTTGTTGCCGCCCTGGGTGCGGCCCAGCTCGTCACCGTGCAGCAGCATCGGCACACCCTGCGACAGCATCGTCGTGGCCAGGAAGTTGCGCCGCTGACGGGCGCGCAGCGTGGTGACCTTCTTGTCGACGGTCGGGCCCTCGACGCCGCAGTTCCAGCTGCGGTTGTGGCTCTCGCCGTCGTTGTTGCCCTCGCCGTTGGCCTCGTTGTGCTTCTCGTTGTAGGAGACGAGGTCGTTCAGGGTGAACCCGTCGTGCGCGGTGACGAAGTTGATGCTCGCCACCGGGCGCCGGCCGGAGTGCTGGTAGAGGTCGGCCGAGCCGGTGAGCCGGCTGGCGAACTCGCCGATGGTGGAGGGCTCGCCGCGCCAGAAGTCGCGGACGGTGTCGCGGTACTTCCCGTTCCACTCGGTCCACAGGGCCGGGAAGTTGCCGACCTGGTAGCCGCCCTCGCCGACGTCCCAGGGCTCGGCGATCAGCTTCACCTGGCTGACGATCGGGTCCTGGTGCACGAGGTCGAAGAACGCCGAGAGCCGGTCCACCTCGTGGAACTGGCGGGCCAGCGTGGAGGCCAGGTCGAAGCGGAAGCCGTCGACGTGCATCTCGGTGATCCAGTACCGCAGCGAGTCCATGATCAGCTGCAGCGACTGGGGGTTGCGGACGTTGAGCGAGTTCCCGGTGCCCGTGGTGTCCATGTAGTACTGCTCGTCGCCCTCGACCAGCCGGTAGTACGCCCGGTTGTCGATGCCCTTGAGCGACAGCGTGGGGCCGAGGTGGTTGCCCTCGGCGGTGTGGTTGTAGACCACGTCGAGGATGACCTCGATGCCCGCCTCGTGCAGGGTGCGGACCATGCCCTTGAACTCGGCGACCTGCATGCCGTTGCTGGTGTTGCTGGCGTACTCGTCGTGCGGCGCGAAGAAGCCGATGGTGTTGTAGCCCCAGTAGTTGCGCAGGCCCTTCTGCTGCAGGGTGTCGTCCTGCACGAACTGGTGCACCGGCATGAGCTCGATCGCGGTGACGCCGAGGTCCTGCAGGTAGGAGACGACGGCCGGGTGGGCGAGGCCGGCGTAGGTGCCGCGCAGGTCCTCCGGGACGTCGGGGTGGGTCATCGTCAGGCCCTTGACGTGGGCCTCGTAGATGACGGTCTTGTGGTACGGCGTCCGCGGCGGCCGGTCCACGCCCCAGTCGAAGTAGGGGTTGACGACGACGGACTTCGGCATGTGCGGCGCGGAGTCGTCGTCGTTGCGCTCACCGCTGGTGAAGTCGTAGCCGAAGACCGACGGGTCCCAGTCGATCTGCCCGTCGAGCGCCTTGGCGTAGGGGTCGAGCAGCAGCTTGGTGGGGTTGCAGCGCTGGCCCTGGGACGGGTCGTAGGGGCCGTGCACGCGGTAGCCGTAGCGCTGTCCGGGCTGGATGCCGGGCAGGAAGGCGTGCCAGACGTAGCCGTCCATCTCCGGGAGCCGGATGCGTTCTTCGTTGCCCTGGTCGTCGAACAGGCAGAGCTCCACCTTCTCCGCGACCTCGCTGAACAGGGCGAAGTTGGTCCCGGTGCCGTCGTACGTGGCTCCCAGGGGATAGGCGGTTCCGGGCCACACCAGGGTCATTCGAGTCTTTCCTCCAGCACTGGCGCCCCGGCGGGGGGTCGAGGGGCGCGACGGCCCCCCGCCACGGCCGTCGGCAGGGGGTCTGGGCACACGGTGCCCGCCGGTCCCTTGCCCGATCCGGGCGGCTCCACACCTGACGCGGCGGACGTCACGTCACCGCCGGCGGAGACGACGACGCCCTCCGCGGCGGAGCCGGGGAGGGCGTCGTGCGCAGGTCCGGTGCGGCCGGGCGGGCGCCGGTCACACCTGGTACCGAGCCGCGGGGCGCCGGGGTCCGACCTCGTCCGGGCATCCCGGGTGGCACTGGTCCCCGGCGCGGCACCGCGCCTGCGAGGGGCACGCTAGCGGGTCCCGGGCGCACGCACGAGCACGACGCCGGAGGTGACCGCAAGCGGCCCGTCCCGTGCGTCCCTGGGTGCCCGTCCGTCACACGCGGCGTTCTGTCACCGGGCGGTCGTACCGTCGACCCCGTGCGCGCGACCACCGACATCCGGCCCACCCAGGGGCGCTTCCGCGTCGTCAGCGACTTCCAGCCCTCGGGCGACCAGCCGGCGGCGATCAAGGCCCTCGCGGAGCGGGTGGACTCGGGGGCGACGGACTCGGTGCTCCTGGGTGCCACCGGCACCGGGAAGTCGGCCACCACCGCCTGGCTCATCGAGCAGGTGCAGCGGCCCACGCTGGTGATGGCGCCGAACAAGACGCTGGCCGCCCAGCTGGCCAACGAGTTCCGCGAGCTGCTGCCCGACAACGCCGTCGAGTACTTCGTCTCGTACTACGACTACTACCAGCCCGAGGCCTACGTCCCGCAGACCGACACCTACATCGAGAAGGACTCCTCGGTGAACGACGAGGTCGAGCGGCTGCGGCACTCGGCCACCCAGGCACTGCTGACCCGGCGCGACGTCGTCGTGGTCGCCACCGTCTCCTGCATCTACGGTCTGGGCACCCCGCAGGAGTACGTCGACCGGGCGCTGAAGATCTCGGTGGGGGAGGAGCGCGACCGCGACGACCTGCTGCGGACCCTCGTCACCGAGCAGTACACCCGCAACGACCTGTCCTTCACCCGCGGCACGTTCCGGGTGCGCGGCGACACGATCGAGGTCTTCCCGGTCTACGAGGAGCTCGCCGTCCGGATCGAGATGTTCGGCGACGAGGTGGAGCGGCTGTACTACCTGCACCCGCTGACCGGCGAGGTGGTCCGCGAGGTCGAGGAGCTGTTCGTCTTCCCGGCCACCCACTACGTCGCCGGCCCGGAGCGGATGGAGCGGGCGATCGGCTCGATCGAGGCCGAGCTCGAGCAGCGGCTGGCCGAGCTGGAGCGGCAGGGCAAGCTCCTGGAGGCCCAGCGGCTGCGCATGCGCACCACCTACGACATCGAGATGATGCGCCAGGTCGGCTTCTGCTCCGGCATCGAGAACTACTCGCGGCACATCGACGGCCGCGCCCCGGGCTCGGCCGGCGCCTGTCTCATCGACTACTTCCCCGACGACTTCCTGCTCGTCATCGACGAGTCGCACGTGACCGTCCCGCAGGTCGGCGGCATGTACGAGGGCGACATGAGCCGCAAGCGGACGCTGGTCGAGCACGGGTTCCGGCTGCCCTCGGCGATGGACAACCGCCCGCTGAAGTGGGAGGAGTTCACCGACCGGATCGGCCAGACCGTCTACCTGTCCGCCACGCCGGGCCCCTACGAGCTGGGCCGGGTGCAGGGTGACGTCGTCGAGCAGGTCATCCGCCCCACCGGCCTGGTCGACCCGGAGGTCGTGGTCAAGCCGACCAAGGGCCAGATCGACGACCTGGTGCACGAGATCCGCGTCCGGACCGAGAAGGACGAGCGCATCCTGGTCACCACGCTGACCAAGAAGATGGCCGAGGACCTCACCGACTACCTGCTCGAGCTCGGCATCAAGGTCCGCTACCTGCACTCGGAGGTCGACACCCTGCGCCGGGTGGAGCTGCTGCGCGAGCTCCGGCAGGGCGAGTACGACGTGCTGGTCGGCATCAACCTGCTGCGCGAGGGCCTCGACCTGCCCGAGGTGTCGCTCGTGGCGATCCTCGACGCCGACAAGGAGGGCTTCCTCCGCTCCGGCACCTCGCTGATCCAGACCATCGGCCGCGCCGCGCGCAACGTGTCGGGTCAGGTGCACATGTACGCCGACACGGTCACGCCCTCGATGGCGCACGCGATCGAGGAGACCAACCGGCGCCGGGAGAAGCAGGTCGCCTACAACCGCGAGCGCGGCATCGACCCGCAGCCGCTGCGCAAGAAGATCGTCGACATCCTCGACGGCATCTACCGGGAGGCCGAGGACTCCGGCAGCGCCGAGCTGCTCGGCGGCTCGGGCCGGCAGCAGTCCCGCGGCAAGGCGCCGGTGCCGGGGCTGTCGTCGAAGAAGGCCGGAGGAGCCAAGGGCAAGGCCGGCGCCATCGACGTGCAGGGCCTGCCGCGTGCCGAGCTCGCCGACCTCATCACGCAGATGAACGACCAGATGCTGGCCGCGGCGCGGGAGCTGCAGTTCGAGGTCGCCGCCCGGCTGCGCGACGAGCTCACCGAACTCAAGAAGGAGCTGCGCCAGCTCGACGCCGCGCACGCCTAGGGGTCCGGCGTGTGACACACCTCGCGCGGGCGTTACGTTCGGGGCCCGTCCCGGACGAATGAGTCCTGCGCGTGTCCTCACGATCTCCCGGGGTGCGCCGCGGCCCGGCCGCCCTGGTGGTGGCCGCCACCGCGCTGGCGGCCCTGTCGCTGGGCACGGCGGCACCGGCGCTCGCCACACCCGGCGGCCACGGGCACCCCGCCCCGCTCGCCTCGGCGATCACCGCCGTCACCGCCACCAGCGCGCCGATCACCGTCGGCGGCGAGTCCTGGATCCGCACCGCCGGCAGCGTGTCCGGCGTCGTCGACCCGCGCGAGCAGGTCGACGGGATCGCGGGGCTCCCGCGGGACGCCGAGGGCCTGGTGCCCTACAGCAGCGAGTTCGAGCTCATCGCGCCCGCCGACCCGCGCGGCAGCGACGTCGTCCTCGTCGAGGCGGAGAACCGCGGCCGCCCCGCGGTGCTGCCGTCTCTGCAGGGTTTCCTGACCACCGGCGACACCTCGCCCGACGGCGTCGTCCACCCGCCGGGCCTCGGCAACGGCTGGCTCGCGGGACAGGACCTCTCCTACGCGCGCGTGCAGTGGGAGACCGGCATCTCCGCGGGGGTGCCGGTCTCGCCCAGGGGATCGGTCAGGTCGTCGTCCGCGACTTCGGCCGGCTGCTCCGGGGCACCGCGCCGCGGCCCGCGGGCACGGCGCTGCCGGTCCGCCGGGCGTCGGTGCTGGCCGGCATCAGCCAGAGCGCCTGGTTCGTCGACACCCTGGTCGCCGAGGGCTCCAACGTCGACGACCGCACCGGCCGCGGGGTCTTCGACGCCGCCGTCGCGGTCTCCGGCGCCGGCAACCGGCTGGCGATCAACCAGCTCGCCGGCGGCGCGCCGCAGCGGCCCTACGTGCTCGAGGACGGCGTCCCGCTGACCCACGACCAGATCCTCACCCGCCGGACGAGCGACCCGCTGTTCGTCGACGTCGCCACCTACACCGACTACCACCGCCTGCGGGCGAGCGTCACCGCGGAGGCCGACCGCCCGCGCGGCGTCGTCCGCTACGACTGGCCGGCCCCGCACGCCGGGACCGCCGCCTACCCGGACCCCGTCGTCTTCGGCCAGCTGCGGTGCAACGGCGGGGTGCCCGTGGCGCGGAACCCGATCTCCTACAACCCCCACCTGCGCACGCTCGTGGCCGACGTCGTCCAGGTCGTCCGGCACCCGGGTCAGGGCGACCGGCGGCTGCTCCCGCCGTCGGCGACCTTCGCGCTGCAGCCGGCCCCGGCCGGGCACCCGGCGTCGTTCAACGACCTGCCCGGCGTCGCGCTGCAGGTCCCGCGGACCGACCCGGTCACCCTGCAGCCGCTGGGCGGGGTGCGCTTCCCCGACGCCGTCGTCCCGCTCGGCCGGCCGGTCCTGGTGGCGCTCGACCCCGTCGGCACGACGTCGATCACCGACGTCTGCGGCAACTGGGGTGGCTGGCAGCCGTTTCCCGCGGCGGAGCTGGCGCAGCGCTACGGCTCGGTCGACGGGTACCTCGCGCACTACGCCGCCGCGGTCGACGCCCAGGTCCGCGACGGCTACCTCGACGCGAGCGAGGAGGCGGGGATGCTGGCCGCCGCCCGCGCCGCCTACCTGGCCGCCGTCTAGCCCGGTCCACGCAGCCGCCGCACACGAGCGAGAAGCGCCCGGGAACCCCGGGCGCCCCTCGTCCGTTGTGGCCTGTGACTCCGCCGGGACCGGCAGCAGGGAACGTCACTGCCGTGCCCGCGGAACCGTGGAGGGGAGTATCCCGCTCGCGGTGACGTCGTCAACACGGGTGGAGACACCCCGGCGTCATCGGCCGGTCGCTGCAGACACCGGTGGGAGAGACCTCCGGTGCTGACAGCTGCCAGTCGACCGGAGGTACTCGTATGGACGTCCCGATCTGGGTGTGGGCGATCACCGTCGCCGCGATCGTGGCCATGATCGTCTTCGACTTCGTCGGGCACGTCCGCACCCCTCACGCACCGACGCTGCGCGAGGCGGGGACCTGGTCGGCGGTCTACGTCGCCCTGGCCGTCCTCTTCGGCATCGGTGTGTGGATCTTCGCCGGCGGCCAGTACGGCGGGGAGTACTTCGCCGGCTACATCACCGAGAAGAGCCTGTCGGTCGACAACCTCTTCGTCTTCGTGCTGATCATGGCCAGCTTCGCCGTGCCCCGGGAGCTGCAGCAGAAGGTGCTGCTGTTCGGCATCGCCTTCGCGCTCGCCCTGCGGACGGTCTTCATCTTCCTCGGCGCCGCGGCCATCGAGAACTTCAGCTGGGTCTTCTACCTCTTCGGCGCCTTCCTCATCTACACCGCGATCGCGCAGGCCCGCGCCGGTGGCGGCGAGGAGGAGGAGTTCACCGAGAACGCCTTCCTCCGGCTGACCCGCCGGATCATCCCGACGACCGACGAGTACCACGGCGACCGGATGACCACGAAGCTCGCCGGCAAGCGGTACATCACCCCGCTGGCCATCGCGCTGGTCGCCATCGGCAGCGCCGACCTCCTCTTCGCCGTCGACTCGATCCCGGCGATCTTCGGGCTGACCGAGGAGACCTTCCTCGTCTTCACCGCCAACGCCTTCTCCCTGCTGGGCCTGCGCCAGCTGTTCTTCCTCATCGACGGTCTGCTCGACCGGCTGGTCTACCTGCACTACGGCCTGGCCGTGATCCTCGGCTTCATCGGCATCAAGCTGCTCATCCACGCACTGCACGAGAACGAGCTGCCGTTCATCAACGGCGGTGAGCACGTCACGTTCGTCCCGGAGATCCCGACCTGGCTGTCCCTGTCGGTCATCGTCGTCACCCTGTTCGTGACCACGGTGGCGAGCCTGGCCCGCAGCCGGCGCGACGCCCGCGAGGCGGCCGCGGCGGGTGCCGTCGGCGGTCCGACCGGGGGCACGACCGGCGGCACGACCGGCGGCACGACCGGCGGCACGGCCGAGGTCGCCGCGGACACCGCCGGGCCGGCCGCCGGACCGGCCGCCGGACCCGAGCCCGACCGCGGCGCACCGGCCGCGGCGCCCGCCGAACGGCCCGACGGCGGCTCCCGGTGACACGCAGGTGACCAGCAGGCGGACGCCGGCCCTCTCGTGCCGGTGAGCCTGTTGCTGCCGGTGGTCGTGCGGCACGATCCTCGACACGTCCGCTCCGCTGGGTGCCCGATCGGCACCCCGCGCAGCGGTGCCGGGAGCACCACGCCGGGCGTCCGCGCCCACGGCGTGCCCCGGCGGCGCCGGCATCGTCCGGTGTCCAGCGCAGCGGCGACCGCCGCTACGCCCCCGACAGTGACATGGGAGTCCAACTGATGGGTGTCAGCCTCTCCAAGGGCGGGAACGTCTCGCTGACCAAGGAGGCGCCGGGCCTGACCGCGGTGAACGTCGGCCTCGGCTGGGACGTCAACACGTTCGCCGGCGGCGACTTCGACCTCGACGCGTCGGCGATCATGCTCGACGCCGGTGGCAGGGTCACCCCCGACGACTCGGGCTTCATCTTCTTCAACAACCTGCGCAGCCCCGACGGCTCCGTCTCCCACGCCGGTGACAACCTCACCGGCCAGGGCGAGGGCGACGACGAGGTCATCCAGGTGAACCTGGCCGGCGTCCCGCCGACCGTCGACAAGATCGTCTTCCCGGTGTCGATCTACGACGCCGACAACCGCAAGCAGAACTTCGGCGCGGTGCGCAACGCGTTCATCCGCATCGTCAACCAGGCCAACGGCCAGGAGGTCGCCCGCTACGACCTCACCGAGGACGCCTCGGTCGAGACCGCCATGGTCTTCGGTGAGCTCTACCGCAACGGCGCGGACTGGAAGTTCCGCGCCGTCGGCCAGGGCTATGCCTCCGGCCTGCGCGGCATCGCCCAGGACTTCGGCGTCAACGTCGGCTGATCCCCGCCGGGTCCGGGCGCCCTCCCGCGTCCGGGCCCGGCACCCCCGGCGGCCGGCCACCCCGGCCGCCGGGTCCCGCCTGCCCGCACCCAGCCCCCGAGACCCGGAGATCCCGCCATGGTCGACTACACCCGCCCGAGCCCTCCGCCGTCCGGCGGCAGCCCGGTCAGCGCGAGCAAGGTGACGCTCACCAAGAGCGCGCCGTCGGTCTCCCTCACCAAGGGCCGCGGCGCCGGCGGGCAGATGCGGGTGAACCTCAACTGGGAGTCCGGCCGGCGCGGCCTGTTCTCCAAGGGCTCGGCCGTCGACCTCGACCTGGGCTGCCTGTGGGAGACCGCCGACGGCCGCAAGGGCGTCGTGCAGGCGCTCGGCAACGCCTTCGGCGCGCTCGACCGCCCGCCCTACGTGCTGCTCGACGGCGACGACCGCTCGGGCGCGAAGAGCGGCGGTGAGAACCTGCTCGTCAACCTCGACCACCTCGACTCGATCCGCCGGGTGCTCGTCTTCGCCTACATCTACGAGGGCGCACCCAACTGGGCCGCGGCGAACGCCGTCGTCACGCTGTACCCGCAGGGCGCGGCACCGATCGAGGTCCGCCTCGACGAGCACGCCCAGGGCGCCCGCTCCTGCGCGATCGCGCTGCTGACCAACCAGGGCGGTGCCCTGACCGTGCAGCGCGAGATCCGTTACCTGCCCGGCGTGCAGCGCGACCTCGACGGCGCGTACGGCTGGGGCCTCGACTGGACGAGCGGGCGCAAGTGACCGCCGCCGCGACCCCCGCCTGATCGGCGCCCAGTGGTACACGTCCTCACCCGGGGCGGCAACGTCGGCCTCGCCCAGGCCGGCCTGACCGGCCCCGTCGTCGTCACGCTCACCTGGACGCCGGCTCCCGGCGTCGACGCCGACCTGTCGGCGTTCCTCACCACCGCCGCGGGGAAGGTCCGCAGCGACGGCGACTTCGTCTTCTACAACCAGCCCGGCGGCGCCGGCGGCGCGGTGCGCCACCTCGGCAAGACCGCCCGCGGCGGCGCGACCGTCGACCAGGTCCGCATCGACCCCGCCGCGCTGCCCGCCGACGTCGAGAAGGTCGTCATCGGCGCCTCCCTCGACGGCGCGGGCTCCTTCGGCGCGCTGTCCGGGCTCGCCGTCGAGGTGGCCGCCGAGGGCGCCGCCGTCCCCGCCGTCCGGTGCGAGCTGGGCGCCGGGCCGGAGACCGCGCTGGTCTTCGCCGAGGTCTACCGCCGCGGTGCGGAGTGGAAGGTCCGCGCCGTCGGGCAGGGCTACACGAACGGCCTGGCCGGCATGGCCACCGACGTCGGCGTCAGCGTCGACGACGAGCCCGCACCGCAGCCGGCGGCCGCCCCGGCGCCGCCGGCTCCCGCGGCCGCGCCGGTCAGCACGGAGAAGCGCCGCATCGTCGACCTCGAGAAGAAGCTCGCGACGTCGGCGCCGCAGATGCTCAGCCTGGTCAAGACCGCCGGCGTCAGCCTGGAGAAGCGCGGGCTGGGCGAGCACACCGCCCGCGTCGCGCTGGTCCTCGACATCTCCGGGTCGATGGCCGCGCTCTACCGCGCCGGCGCCGTGCAGCGGCTGGCCGAGCGGGTCCTGGCACTGGGGCTGCGCTTCGACGACGACGGCGTCGTCGACGTGTTCCTCTTCGGCAAGGACGTGCACCGTCCCGAGCCGGGCCTGCGCCTGGAGGGCCACCAGCAGTACATCGCCGACCTCTCCCGCGAGTACCCGCTGGAGTACGACACCCGCTACGGCGCGGCGATGGCCGCCGTCCGGCAGGCCTACTTCGGCGACAGCCGCGAGCGGGTGGAGCCACAGCCGGCGCAGGTGCCGGTCTACGTCATGTTCCTGACCGACGGCGCCCCCAGCGACAAGTCCGTGGCGACCAGGCAGATCAGGTCGGCGTCCTTCGAGCCGGTGTTCTGGCAGTTCATGGGCATCGGCCCGGAGCGGCAGTTCAGCTACCTGCAGCGACTCGACGACCTCGAGGGCCGCTACACCGACAACGCCGACTTCTTCGCCGTCTCCCAGGACGACCTCATGGGCCGGCGGCCCATCAGCGACGACGCGCTGTTCGACCGGCTCATGACCGAGTACCCCGACTGGCTCCGGCGGGCGCGTGCCCAGGGCCTCCTCGTCCGGTGAGTCCCCAGCAGGAGGGAACGACCGTGCGCCACTTCTCGTACCTGACCGACGACGAGCGCGAACGGCTGTTCGCCGTCCCGCCGGGCGAGGTCGGGCCGGCGACGCCGCGCGGCATGCTGGCGCTGGCCCTCGGCGCCACGCTCTACAGCCCCGGCACCCGCCCGGCGCTGGACGCCGACGCGGCCCGGGCGGCCACCGTCGGGGCCACCAGCGTGGTCTGGTGCCTCGAGGACGCCATCCCGCACGCCGCGGTGCCCGACGCCGAGGCCAACGTCGTCGCCGCGCTGCGGCGCATCGGCCGCCGCGCCGCCGCCGGGGAGCAGCCGCCGCTGCCGCTGCTGTTCGTGCGGGTGCGCTCGGCCGAGCAGATCCGCTCGATCGCGCTGGCCGCCGGGCCGGCGCTCGCCTGGCTCACCGGCTTCAGCCTGCCCAAGGCCACCGGCGCCACGCTCGCGCCGATGCTCGCCGCCATCGCCGAGGTCGGGTCCGCGACCGGTCAGCCGCTGTACGGCATGCCGATCCTGGAGACCGCCGACCTCGCCTGGCGGGAGACCCGCGCCGACGCGCTGGCCGCCCTGTCCGCGGTGGTCGACGAGCACCGCGAGTCGGTGCTGTGCCTGCGGGTCGGCGGCACCGACCTGTCGGGGCTGTTCGGCCTGCGGCGGGACCGCGACACCACGATCTGGGACGTCGCCGTCGTGCGGGACTGCCTGGCCGACGTGGTCAACCGGTTCACCCGCGGCGGCGACCAGGTGGTCACCGGCGCCGTGTGGGAGCACATCCCGGGTCCCCGGCTGTTCAAGCCGCAGCTGCGCTCGACGCCGTTCAGCGACCAGCACGAGGGCGGCCTGCGGCAGCGCATGATCGCCGGCGACCTCGACGGGTTGATCCGTGAGGTGACGCTGGACAAGGCCAACGGGGTGCTGGGCAAGACCGTCATCCACCCGGCGCACGTCTCGGTGGTCAACGCGCTGCTCACCGTCTCGCGCTCGGAGTACGACGACGCCCTCGAGATCCTCACGGCCCGCGGCCGGGGCGGCATCGCGGTGTCCACGAACGGCCGGATGAACGAGATCGGGCCGCACGCGCTGTGGGCCGAGCTGATCAGCCGCCGCGCCGCCGTCTACGGCGTCGTCGCCGACGAGGCCGCGCTGGTCGACCTGCTCTCCACCGGGCAGCGCCGGCTGGCGGAGGTCTTCGCCGGCGGGGAGGCGCAGCGCGCGTGACCACCACCCTCCGTGCCGCAGGACCCGGCGGGGACGTCCACGGTGTCGCCTGGCTGGGCGGCACCGTGTCCGGCCTGCTCGACGTCGAGGTCGCCTCGCGCGACCGGTTCGCGCAGCTGTGCGGGCTGGCGCTGCGGGACAACCCGCGCCGCGCCCACCTGGTCGTCTCCCGCGTGCTCGGCAAGCACGTGCCGGCCGCGCCGGACGCCGTCCTCGGTGCCGGGGCAGCGGTGGGTGGCGCCGTCGCCGCGGTCCTCGGTGGTGAGGTACCGGGCCTGGTCGTCGGCTACTGCGAGACGGCGACCGGCCTCGGCCACGCCGCCGCCGACCGCCTGGGCGCCGCCTACCTGCACACCACCCGGCGGCTGCACCCCGGCGTCCCGGTGGCCGCGGCGTTCGAGGAGGAGCACTCGCACGCCGTGGCGCAGGCGCTGCAGCCGGCCGGGTCCGTGACCCTCGACGCGCCCGGGCCGCTGGTGCTGGTCGACGACGAGCTCACCAGCGGCCGCACCGCCCTCAACACCATCGCCGAGCTGCACGCCCGCTGGCCGCGCGACCGCTACGTCGTCGCCACGCTGCTCGACGCGCGCACCCGCGCGGCCCGGGCGGCCTTCGCCGAGCGCGCCGCGGCCCTGGGCGTACGGGTCGACGTCGCCGCCGTCCTCGCCACGGAGCTGGCCCTCCCGGCCGACGTCCTCCACCGGGCCGCGGCCGCCCGCGCCGCGCTGCCCGCCGCGGCGCCGCCGCCGCCCGGCGCGCCGGGGGCCGTGGTCGTGCACGGGGGACTGTGGCCCGCCGGCGTCCCCACCGGCGCCCGGCACGGCCTGACCCCCGCCGGCAGCGCCCGCCTCGCCGAGGCCGCCGACGCGGTCGCCGCCGCCCTCGCGCCCGTCCTCGCCGGCAGCCGCGGCGTCCTCGTCCTCGGCACCGAGGAGCTCATGCACGCGCCCACCGTGATCGGGGCGCGGCTGGCCGGGCGGCTGCCCGGCGTCCCCGTCACCACCCAGTCGACCACCCGGAGCCCCGTGCACGCCGCCGACGACCCCGGCTACGCCCTGCGCCGCAGCCTGGCCTTCCCCGCGCCCGACGACCCCGCCCGCGTCTCCCGCGTGCACAACCTCGCCGACCCGGCCGCGGTCCCCGCCGCCGGGCCGTGGTCGGACCAGCGCGCCGACGACGTCGTGGTGGTCGTGGACGCGCCCGCCGCCGACTGCGCGCCGATGGCCGAGGCGCTGCGGCCCTTCGCCGCCCGCGCCGTGCACCTGGTGACCGTGCCGCTCGCGGAGCCCGCGGCGTGACGGCCCTCGGCGCCCGTCTCGCCCCCGCCGTCCCGGGCCGGTTCGGCTCCTACGCGCCGGAGGAGGTGACCTGGCTGCTCACCGACCTGTCGTCGGTCGCGCTCGAGCGCGGCACCGAGGACCGCGAGGAGGCCATCCAGTCCGGCACCCACTACTCGGAGATGCTGCCGGTCGAGTACCAGCCCGACGACGACTACCTGGCGCTGTTCACCGCCGCGCTCGAGCAGTCCGCCGGCCGGCTCGCCGACGCCGTCGCCCGGGTCGGCGAGCTGGTGTGGGAGGCCGCGGCCGCGCACGGGCAGACGCCGGTGCTGGTGTCGCTGGCCCGCGCCGGGACGCCGGTCGGCGTGCTGCTGCGCCGCTGGTTCCTCGCCTCGCGCGGCGTGGACGTGCCGCACTACACGATCTCGATCATCCGCGGCCGTGGCATCGACGAGGTGGCGCTCGCGCACGTGTTGGCCCGGCACCCGGCGGCGGCGCTGCGCTTCGTCGACGGGTGGACCGGCAAGGGCGCCATCCAGCGCCAGCTCACCGAGGCCGTCGCCGCCTGGACCGCCGCCCGCCCGCGGGACGCCGCCCTCGACGACCGGCTGGCCGTCCTCGCCGACCCCGGCGTCTGCACCGACCTGTACGGCACCCGCGACGACTTCCTCGTCCCGAGCGCCTGCCTCAACAGCACGGTGTCGGGCCTGGTGAGCCGGACGGTGCTGCGCGAGGACCTCATCGGCCCGGGCATGTTCCACGGCGCGAAGTACTACGCCGAGCTCGCCGGCGCCGACGTCTCCGCGCTGTTCGTCGACACCGTGGCCGCGGCGTTCCCCGCCGTCGCCCCGCCCGACGACGTCCCCGCCGGGGAGCGGCGCCCCACCTGGGAGGGCTGGGCGGCCGTCGAGCGGATCGCCGCGCAGTCCGGCATCGCCGACGTCAACCTGGTCAAGCCCGGGGTGGGGGAGACCACGCGGGTGCTGCTGCGCCGGGTGCCGTGGCGCGTACTGGTGCGGCCCGACCGCGCCGGGGACCTGCGCCACGTCGCCGCGCTCGCCCGGGCCCGCGGCGTGCCGCTGGTCGAGGTCCCCGACCTGCCGTACTCCTGCGTCGGGCTGATCCGGCCGGTCGGCCGGTGACCGCGGTCCTGGCCGGCGACCGGGCGACGACGCTGGCCGCCGTCGACCTCGACCGCACGCTCATCTACTCGGCTGCCGCGGCCGGGGCCGCCGAGGGCCTGCAGGTCGTGGAGCACCTCGACGGCGTGCCGCTGTCGCACGCCACCCCGGCGTCGTGGCGGCTGCTGGCGGAGCTGGCCGGCCGCGCGCTGCTCGTGCCGGTGACCACCCGCACCGTGGCGCAGTACGAGCGGGTCCGGCTGCCCGTGGTCCCGCGGTACGCCCTGTGCGCCAACGGCGGCGTCCTGCTCGCCGACGGCGTCCGCGACCCCGCCTGGGACGACTGGGCGGCGGACACCGCGGCGCAGGCCGCCCCGCTGCCGGAGCTGCTCGGGCTGCTCGAGGCGGTGGCCGGCCAGCCGTGGGTGCGCACCGTCCGCGCCGCCGAGGGACTCTTCTGCTACCTCGTCGCGCACGCGCGGGAGGCCATCCCGGCCGGATGGCTGGCCGCCACCGGCGCCGCCGTCACCGCGGCCGGGGCGACGCTGTCGGTGCAGGGTCGCAAGGTCTACGTCGTCCCCGCCGGGCTGTCGAAGGCCGCGGGTCTGCTGCGGCTGCGCCGGCTGCTCGCGGGGGAGGGACCCGCGCCGCGGCTGCTGTGCGCCGGCGACAGCCTGCTCGACGCGCCGATGCTGCTCGCCGCCGACGCCGCCGTCCGGCCCGCGCACGGCGAGCTGCACGAGCAGGACTGGACCGGTGCGCGGGTGGCGGTCACCGCCGCCAGCGGCGCCGCCGCCGGCGAGGAGATCGTGCGCTGGCTGCTCGACCGCGCCTGACCGGACCCCGCCTAGTCCGCCCGCGCCGTGCGCACCAGCCGGTCGAGCGCGTCCTCGATCGCCTGCGCCTCCCGCAGGACCGCCCCCCAGTCCGGACGGCGGCCCCGGGCGGACTCCTCCAGCGGGGGCAGCCGGCGGGCGAGGTCCTCGAACGTGCGGCGGAAGCGGCGCGCCCGGTCCTCGGGCAGTCCGGCCAGGAACCGCCGGGCGTCGACGACGGCGCGCTGCACCTCGGTGAGCAGCGCCCCGGGGTCCGCGGCGACGGCGTCGAGCCGCTCGAGCCGGCCGGTCGCCGAGCGCACCTCGTCGTCGACCCGGCCGGCGGCCGCCCGCACCCGGGCCAGCAGCGCAGCGGCGGCGGGGACGTCGAGGACCGGGGCGCCCAGCGCGGTCTGCAGCGCGGCCAGTGCCTCGTCGGCCTCGGCCAGCGCCTCGGCCGCCCGCGCGGGGGCGCGCTCGACGTCGGCCCACGCCGACAGGGGATAGCGGCGCCGCAGCTCGCTCATCACCGGCGTGAGCCGCTCGTGCCGGGTGCCCAGGGCCTCCCGGCGGGTGCGCACCGAGGCCGCGCCCCGGCGCACCTCGGCGGCCCGCCCCGGCAGTGCCCGCGCCCGCTCGGCCGCCGACTCCGCGGCGGAGCGGGCCTGCTCCGCGGCGTCCAGCGCGGGTCCGGCGCGGCGGGCGGCCAGCTCGGCGGCGGCGCTCGCGGCGAGGCGGTCGGCGGTGGCCAGGGCGCCGTCGAGACCGGGATCGGCCAGCCCGGCGGCGGCCGCGGCGTCCAGGGCGGCGCGGGCGGCGGCGGTCGTCTCCCGCGCGGCGGACACCGAGCGGGCGGCGGCGGCCCGTGCCCGCGCGGCGGTCGCGAGCACCTCGCCGTACTGCTCGCGGAACCGCAGCACCTGGCCGTGCACGTCGCGCAGCGCGGCCGCGGCGGCGCCCAGCTCGGTGGCGGCCGCCCGCGCCCGGCCGGGGTCGGCGTCCGCGGCGGCGTCGTGCCGCGAGAGCGCCTGCAGGTAGTGTCCGATCACCGTGTCGGCGTGGGTCGAGAGGTCCCGCCAGTCACGGGTCAACGAGTCGGGAGCAGAGATGCGGTGCTGAGCCCCCCGCCCGCCTACCCGCCCGCCTGTCCGCCCGCGGTCCCGCTCGCCGGGGCCGCCGGCCTCCTCGGCCGCGGCCACCGCGTCCGGCAGGTCGGCCAGCGCGGTGTCGAGCTCGAGCATCGCCGCGGCCGCGGCCTCCCGCGCCGCGGTGGCCTCCCGCCGGGGCGCCTCGCGGTCGCGGCGCCACCACGGGGTGCCGACCGGTCCGCTCACGGCCGCCTCCCGTCGCGGTGTCCCGCGTCCGGCGGGGCGGTCCGGCGCCCGCGCGGCCCGGCGGCCTGTGGATACCACGCCGCGGCCGCGGACGCGGGAACGGGCGGCCGGCACCGCCCCGTCCGCTGAGCCCACCCCGCCCGTCGCCCCGCCGGAGGGCGGCGGGAACGTCTGCCCCCCTGGATCCGTTGGACGCAGGGCCCGCCTCCCGGCCGATCCGGCTCGTCCGTCGTCGCCGCCTCGCCCGTCAGGCGTCGGAAAGGAAATCTTGATGCTCCGCTACTTCGGCTTCTCCGTCGGTCTGACGGTGGCCGCGCTCGTCACCGCCGTCTTCTTCGGCGGACCGGCCGCCCTGCTGGCCGTCGCCGTCCTCGGTGTGCTCGAGGTCTGTCTCTCGTTCGACAACGCCGTGGTCAACGCCAAGGTGCTGCGCCGGATGAGCCCGCTCTGGCGGAAGCTGTTCCTCTACGTCGGCATCTTCATCGCCGTCTTCGGCATGCGCCTGCTGCTGCCGATCGTGCTGGTGTCGGTGACCGCCTCGCTGTCGATCCCCGAGGTCTGGGACCTCGCCCTGACCGACCAGCAGGCCTACGGCGAGAACGTCGAGGCCGCGGCCGAGGCGATCTACACCTTCGGCGGCATCTTCCTGCTGATGATCTTCCTCAACTTCGTCTTCGACGAGGACCGGGACATCCACTGGCTGTCCTGGATCGAGAAGCCGCTGGCCAAGGCCGGCAAGCTGCCCTACCTGGCGATCGTGATCGCCCTGGCGGTCATCTACGTCGGCTCGCAGATCGCCGACCCCGAGAAGTACTCCACGGTGCTCGTCTCCGGCCTGGCCGGTCTGTTCACCTACCTGCTCATCGGTGGCCTCAACGAGCTCATGGAGGCCCCGGAGACCGATGACGACGACGACGCCGACGTCACCGCGACCGGGCAGTCGACCTCGGGCGGCAACGCGGGCGGGACGGCGACCAAGGCCGTGGCCGGCGCCGGCGCGGCGGCGTTCCTCTACCTCGAGGTGCTCGACGCGTCGTTCTCCTTCGACGGCGTCATCGGCGCGTTCGCCATCAGCAGCGACATCTTCATCATCGCGCTGGGCCTGGGCATCGGCGCCTTCTGGGTGCGGTCACTGACCATCTACATGGTCGACAAGGGCACGCTCGACGAGTACCGCTACCTCGAGCACGGCGCGATGTGGGCCATCGGCTTCCTGGCCACGATCATGATCCTGGAGCTGCGGTTCCACATCAGCGAGTACGTCACCGGCCTCACCGGCCTGTTCTTCATCGTCGCCGCGGTGATCAGCAGCGTCGTCGTCTCCCGGCGCGAGAAGGCCGAGGAGCCGGCGCGGATCGAGGACGAGCGCGACGAGGTCACCGCCGGCCGGCGCTGACCCTCCGGTCCCAGCGACACCGCAGCAGCGGCCCCGGGGCACCCGCCCCGGGGCCGCTGGTGCGTCCGGGGCAGGCGTCCCGCCGGCGACGGCGGGGGACCTACCGCGGGCAGGGGCCGCCGGATACGGTCCGGCCGGTCCCGTCCCCTGCACCGAGAGGCATCCGTGGCACAGCTCACCGCCCAGAAGCGCGTCCTGCACGCCGACCTGCACGGGGACCGCATCCGGGCCGCCAGCGGCTCGATGGTCGCCTACGAGGGCAACGTCGACTTCAAGAACTCCGGGATGGGTGGGGGCGGCGGCATGCGGGCCGCCCTCAAGCGGGCCGTCGCCGGCGAGAGCATCTCGCTGATGGACTGCGCCGGGCACGGCCGCGTGTACCTGGCCAAGGACGCGATGGACGTCCTGGTCGTCGACCTCGGCGGCGACACGCTCACCGTGGAGAGCGAGCACATCCTCGCCCACACCGAGCACCTGCGCCTCGACGTCCAGTTCTCCGGGCTGCGCGGCGTCACCAGCGGCCAGGGGCTGGCCACCACCACCGTCAGCGGCCAGGGCCAGGTCGCGCTGGTGTCCGAGGGTCCGGTCATGGCGCTGGAGGTCGCGCCCGGTCAGGACCTGGTGGTCGACCCCGACGCCTACGTGGGGTCCCGCGGCCAGCTGTCGATGAACCTGGTGAGCGGCGTCTCCTGGAAGTCCCTCGTGGGCGAGGGCTCCGGCGAGCCCTTCTCCCTCCGCTTCACCGGGCACGGCCTGGTGCTCGTCCAGTCCTCGGAGCGCTGAGCGGTGTCGTTCGAGACGGTCAACAGCAAGGTCGTGCGCGCGCACGTCGGCCCGGCGACCCCCGTGCTGGCCCGCCGCGGGGCGATGCTCGGCTACTCCGGCCAGGTCACCTTCCGCCCGGTGCACGGGCAGGGCCGCGGCATCGGCGGGATGGTCGGCGCCGCGATGTCCGGCGAGTCCAACCCGATGATGGCCACCGAGGGCACCGGGCAGGTGCTCTACGGCTACAAGGGCCTGCACGTCACCGTCCTGGAGCTCGACGGCGGCGCCCCGCTCGTCTGCGAGGCCGACCGGCTGCTGGCCCACGACGCGAGCCTGCAGACCAGCGTGCAGTTCCTCGGCTCCGGCGGGGTGAAGTCGGCGATCTCCGGCGCCATGACCGGGCAGGGGCTGTTCACCACCAACGTGCACGGCCGCGGCTCGGTCGCGCTGCTCTCGCACGGCGGCGCCTTCCCGCTGCAGCTCAACGGCACCCAGGTCGGCGTCGACCCGCAGGCCTACGTCGGACACGTCGGCCAGCTCTCGGTCGACCTCGCGGCGAAGGTCGGCTTCCGCGACGTGGTCGGCCGGGGCTCCGGCGAGGCCTTCCAGTTGAAGATCAGCGGCTCCGGCACGGTGTACGTGCAGGCCAGCGAGCAGAAGTTCTGAGGACGGCGACGATGACGTACCCGCCCACCAACCCCTACGGCGGCGGCAACCCCTACGGCGGCCAGCCCCAGCCCGGGTACGGCCAGCCCCAGCCGGGATACGGCCAGCCCCAGCCGGGGTACGGCCAGCCCCAGCCCGGCTACGGGGGCCAGCCCCCGTACGGCGGCCAGCCGCAGCCGGGGTACGGCCAGCCCCAGCCGGGCTACGGCCAGCCGCCGCCGCCGCCGTCCGGCCCGCCCGCCGGCGTGCCGACCACGCTCGACGCGCGGTCGCTGCCCGACGACGACAACGTCAACCCCTACGTCTTCTGCATCGCGCTGAACGGCGAGTGGTTCATGAGCAAGGGCGCGATGCTGGCCTACTACGGCAACGTCCAGTTCGACGCCGTCACCGAGTACTCCTCGGTGCAGGGTTGGGTGGCCGCGAAGTTCTCCAGCCCGATCTACGTGCAGGACTGGGTGGTCGCCCAGGGGCACGGCAAGGTGCTCATCGGCGACCGCGGGTTCGACCTCAACGCCTACGACCTCGACGCCGGCAACCTGACGATCAAGGCGGGCAACCTCTGCGCCTTCTCCCCGGCGCTGGAGCTCAAGCAGTCGATCGTGCCCGGCTTCGTCACGCTGATCGGCACGGGCAAGTTCATCGCCTCGTCCAACGGGCCGGTGATCTTCGTGGAGCCGCCGTTCCGGGCCGACCCCGACGCGCTGCTGGGCTGGGCCGACTGCCCCTCGCCGTCGGTGCACCACGACGCGCAGTGGATGACGCAGAACATCCGCGGCATGCTGTCCGGCGCGCTGGGCCGCGCCTCGGGCGAGGAGCGGCAGTACGACTTCACCGGGCAGGGCACGATCCTGCTGCAGTCCTCCGAGGTGGCCCGCGAGGACCCGGCGGTGCTGCGGCTGGTGGAGTCGCAGACGCAGCTGCTCACCAACGCCCAGGCCGGCAGTCTGGGGCAGCGGCTGGTCGCGCGGGCGCAGCAGCAGTGAGCGCCACACCCCGGCCGGGCCCCCGCACGGGGCCCGGCCAGGGTGACGACTGCACTACGCTCAGTGCGCCATGCGGCCCGCCGACCTCGCCCTGCTGCGCACGCCGGGGACGCCGACGGTCTCGCCGGACGGGCGGATGGCGGTGGTCGCCGTCGGCCGGCCCGACCTCGACGCCGACACCTACCGCGGCCAGCTCTGGGCCGTGCCCACCGACGGCTCGGCGCCGGCCCGCCCGCTGACCTCCGGCGCCCGTGACTCCGCGCCGGCGTTCTCCCCGGACGGCCGCTGGCTGGCCTACCTGTCGGCCGCCGACGGCGGCCACCCGCAGCTACACCTGCTGCCCACCGCGGGCGGCGCGCCCCGCCGGTTCACCGACGCCCCGCTGGGCACCGGCGCGCCGGTGTGGTCCCCGGACTCCCGCCGGCTGGCGTGGGTGGCCCGCGTCCCGGAGGCGGGCCGCTACGGCACGGCCGAGGACGTGCCGCCGGAGGCCGAGCCGCCGCGGCTGGTCACCCGGCTGCGGCACCGCGTCGACGACGTCGGGTACACCGCGGACCGGCCCAGCTGCGTGTTCGTCCTCGACCTGCCCGGCGACCCGTTCGACGACACCGCCGAGCTGCCGGAGCCGCAGCAGGTCACCGACGGCCGCGGCGAGGACACCGACGTCACCTGGTCACCCGACGGCCGGACGCTGGCGTTCGTCTCCGCCCGGCACGCCCGCGCCGACCGCGACCTGGTGCGCGACGTCTGGCTGGTCCCGGCGACCGGCGGCGAGCCGCGGCGGGTCACCCGCGGCCGCAGCGAGTGCCGGCTGCCGGCGTTCGACCCGGCCGGCGCGTGGATCTACGTGACCGCCCGTCCCGACCTCGGCCCCGACGGCCTCGACGTCGCCGCGCGGGGACTCACCCTGTGCCGGGTGGCGGCCGCCGGCGGCCCGCTCCGGCCGGTGCTCGACCCGCGGGACACCCACCGCGGAGACGACACCCCGGCGACGGTGCTGGCCGGGGGAGCGGCGCTGATCGGCGTCGAGCGGCGGGGCTCGGTGGCGCTGCTGCGGGTGCCCCTCGACGGCGGGGCGCACGAGACGCTGGTCGACGGGCCGTTCACCGTGCGCGGGTTCGGCGCCGGCGGCGGGGTCGTCGTCGCCACCGTCGCGCACGACCGGTCCGCCGGGGAGCTGGTGGCCCTCACGTCCGGGCGCCGGCGGCTGCTCACCGGCTTCGGGACCGCGCTCGGCGCCACCGGCCGGCTGCACCGGAGCGCCGAGCGCACCGTGGTCACCGCTGACGGGACGCAGGTGCACGGCTGGGTCACCGTGCCCGAGGGCCCCGGCCCGCACCCGGTGCTGCTGACCGTGCACGGCGGGCCGTTCACCCAGGACGGCTGGTCGCTGTCGGACGAGACCCAGGTCTACGCGTCGGCCGGCTACGCGGTGGTGCAGTGCAACCCGCGCGGGTCCTCGGGCTACGGGGAGGAGCACGCCCGCGCCGTCGTCGGGGCGTGGGGCGAGCGGGACGCCGACGACGTCCTGGCCTTCCTCGACGCCGCGCTCACCGACCCCGCGCTCGACGCCGACCGGGTGGGCGTGCACGGCGGCTCCTACGGCGGCTTCCTCACCGCGCTGCTGCTCACCCGCACCCAGCGGTTCGCCGCCGCCGTCGTGGAGCGGGCGGTGACCGACCCCGTGTCGTTCGTCGGCTCCAGCGACATCGGCTGGTGGTATGCCGCCGCCTACCTGGGGACCGACCCGGTGAGCCCGCTCGCGGAGGCGGCCTCGATCCGCACGCCCACCCTCGTCGTCCACTCCGAGCAGGACGAGCGCTGCCCGGTCGAGCAGGGCCGGCGGCTGTTCGTCGCGCTGCAGCAGCGGGGCGTGCCGAGCGCGCTGCTGCTGTTCCCCGGCGAGGGCCACGAGCTGTCGCGCTCGGGCCGCCCCCGGCACCGGCTGTCCCGCTTCGAGCACCTGCTCGCCTGGTGGGACCGCTGGCTGCCGGTCGCGGCCGGCGGGGCTCACGCCGGTCGCAGCCGCGCCCCCTCCGGCGCCTCGGCGGACACCACCAGCCGGCCACCCACCCGCGTGCACGGGAAGACCGCCACGTGGCCGGGGTCGCCGGCCGGGACCGGCAGGCCGCCGTCGATGTCGTAGCGGGAGTTGGTCACCTTGCGGCGGGTGGCGGCCGGGTCGTCGGGGCCCTCGGGCGGCGCGTCGGGCCGCACCAGGACGACCACCTCGGTGCAGCCGGCCGGCCAGGTCCAGCGCAGCCGGTCCCCGGCGCGGACCAGGCCGGTGACCGGCGGCAGGGACACGGCGCCGGCGCCCGCCGCGGCGGGGGCGGGGAGCGGTGCGGCCGGGGGTGCTGCGGCCGGGGGTGCTGCGACCGGGGATGCTGCGACCGGGCTGGACGCCTCGGGGGAGGCGATCCCCAGCCGCGAGGCGACGACGACGTAGCCGGCGACCGGTCCGTAGCCGCCGTCCTCCAGCGCCGTCGTGGCGGTCGACCCGACCACCTGGCGGCTGCCGTCGGGCCGCACCCGCAGCACCCGGTACTCGACCGGGCCGGGGGAGGCCGACGCCGTCCAGCGCACCTCGCGGGCGCCACCGGGCGCCGGGACGGCGACGACAGCGGTGGGCGGCGCGACGCCCAGCGCGGCGAGCTCCGCCTGCGCCGGCGGGTGGTCGGCGACGGCGCCGAGGGCGGCGAGCAGCGCGACCTCGCGCTCGCGTCCGGACGCCGGCGCGGCGGCCAGGGCGGCGTCGGCGGCGGCCAGCGCGGCGTGGGAGGCCCGCAGCAGCCCGGCGGCGTCCTCGCCGGCCGGCCCGGGCACGTCCGCGGCCTCGGCGGCCAGCCGTTCCAGCGTGGTAGCGGCCGCGGCGTGCCGGCGCGCGGCCAGCGCGGACCCGACGGTGCGCCATGCCCCCTCGGCGCGGGCGGCGGCCTCGGCGGCCTCGTCCTGCACGGCGCGGATCGGCGGGTGCATGCCCCCGGCCGCGGCCAGCGCGGCAGCGGCGTGCCGGGCGGCGGCACGCGGCCGGCCGGCCCGCAGCGCGGCGCGGGCGGCGGACACCTCGGCGGGCCAGTCCGGCGTCCCGCCCGGGCGCACGGCCGGTGGGGGAGGCGGCGGGACAGCGGGGGCGACCGGGGCGCCGGTCCCCCCGGCCAGCCCGGTGACGACCGCGGAGGCCCGCTGCGGATCGAGACCGGCCGCCATCGCCTCCTCCACGAGGACGGCGGCGTCGGCGGGCGTCAGCCGGTCCTCGACCAGCACCGCGGCGGCCACCCGCGGGCGCAGCGCCTCGCGGACGTCGTCGGCCAGCGCGTCGAGGTAGCGGCCGGGGTCGCCGTCGACGAGGAGCGCGCCGACGGCGGCCAGCAGGTCGTCGACCAGCGCGCGCCGCCGGTCGGGGCGGCGCTGCCGGTTGAGGACGAGCAGCGCGTCGCGCCGGCGGCGCACGGTCGGCGGGTCCGCCGTCGGCGGCAGGTCGAGGAAGGCGTGCAGGCTCGGCACGCGGACGCCCTCGATCCGGCCCAGCTCCTCGAGGCCGTCCCGGACCTGCCGCAGCACGGCGGCGTCCGTGGCGGGCGCGTCCCCGAGGACGCGGTGCCGGCGCAGGCGGGCCTGGAACGCGGCGTCGTCGATGCCCGCGGCCGCGGCCAGCCCGCGCAGCCCCTCGACCTTGTCGGCCGGCACCCCGCCGAAGCGCTCGGCCAGCCGCTCCAGCGCGGCGTCGATCTCGGCGTACCGGGCGGCCTCCCGCCGCGCCCGCTCGGCGCGGGTCTGCTCGGCCAGGAGGCGGCGTCCGTCCGCGGTGCGCAGCCGGGCGGCCAGCGCGTCGTGCGTCTGCAGCAGCGCGGTGACCAGACCGCGGTACTTGGGGTGGTCGCGCTGCTTCTGCCAGAACGCCCAGACGTCGTCGACGCGGCGGGCGACCTCGTCGTCGGAGAGGGGGACGTCCAGGGGGAGGTCGTAGACCTCGAAGGGGTCGGACGCGTCGGGGCCACCGCGGGCCTCGATCGCGGCGAGGACCCGCTTGCGGTAGCCGTTGCCGTCGAAGGGGTGCAGCACCGGTTCAGTCCTGCCGGCGGCGGACCCGGCCCACCTGCGCGCGCTCGCGGGCGACGTCGGCCTGGCTGAGCGCCGCGCCGGTCTCCACGCGCACGGTGAGCGGGCGGTCGGCGAGCCCCTCGTGCAGGGCGGTGAGCTCGAGGATGCCGTCGAAGCCCATCCGCAGCACCACCTGGATCTCCGTCCCGGCGGGATACCCGGGCGGGATGTCCTCGATGGAGGCCTCGGCGAGCAGCTTGGCGTCCTCGGGCCGGGTGGACTCGGTCCCGCCGCCCTGCTCGACGACGCGGATGGTCACCTGCCGCTGGTCGTCGTGGACGGTGCCGAAGGAGCGGCGCACGGCCACCGGCAGCCGGTCGTCGCGGTGCACGAGGAAGACGGTGGCCGGCTCGCCGAACCGGTCCAGCGCCAGGACGCCGAAGCCGCGCGAGACGGTGTTGAGGACCTGTGTCTCCACCGTCCGCCGGACCTGCGCGGCCGACAGCCCGAAGGCGTCGCCCAGGCGGGCGCAGGCGGCGTCGACGTCAGCCGGGGCGGCGTACTCCAGCGGCATGCCGGCGCGCAGCTGCCCGCGCGTGACCAGGTCGGCGGTGAGCAGCCGCTCCAGCTGCTTCTTGCGGCCGTAGACCGCGGCGCCCTTCGCGACGGCGAGGTCGGGGTCGTGCACCTCGGCGCGCACGCCCAGCTCGGCGGTCAGCCGCTGCGCGACGGCGGGCATGCGGGTCGAGCCGCCGACGAGCAGCACCCGGTCGATCCGGTCGACGCCGCGGGCGCGGGCCGCCGCCACCGCCGCGCGGGTCAGCGCCGTCGTGCGGTCGAGCAGGCCCGCGGTGAGCCGCTCGAACTCCACGCGGGTCACCGGCACGTCGGCGCGGCGGCCGTCGTGCTCGACGGGCACGACGACGGAGTCGCGGACGCTGAGCTCGCGCTTGGCCCGCTCGGCGGCGAGCACCAGAGCCTGGCCGCCGGCGCTGTCGTCGAGCGGGTCCTCGGCGTCGGGGTGGGCGGCGAGGAAGGCGCGCGACAGGTGGACGGCCAGCTTCTCGTCCCAGTCGGCGCCGCCGAGCTCGTGGTCGCCGTCGGTGGCGACGACGGCCAGCCGCCGGTCGGCCAGCTCCACGACCGCGACGTCCACGGTCCCGCCGCCGAGGTCGTAGACGAGCGCGACCTCCTCGAGGTGGTCCGAGGGGCCGCCGCCGTCGAGGCGGGCGAAGCCGTAGGACAGCGCGGCCGCCGTCGGCTCGTTGATGACGTCGAGGACGGTGAGGCCGGCGTACTCGCCGGCCAGCCGGGTGGCCCGCCGCTCCTCGTCGCCGAAGTAGGCGGGCACCGTGATGACGACGTCCTGCACCCGTCCTGCCGTGGAGAAGCCCGTCTCGCTGACCAGCGCGCTCAGCACCAGGCTGCTCACGGCCGGTGCCGACCAGGACCGGCCGTGGCTGACGAAGCGCCAGGTGCTGTCGCCCATGCGCCGCTTGACCAGCGTGCAGACGTCGTCGGGCTGGGCGCGGGCCAGGACGCGGGCGCGCTCGCCGGTGACGTAGTCGTCGGGGCCGACGAAGAGCACCACGCTGGGCAGCGTGGGTGCGCCGTCGAGGAGGGGGACGACGCGGGGGGTGCCGTCGTCGTCGAGCTGCGCCAGGCAGCTGTAGGTGGTGCCGAGGTCGATCCCGTAGACGGTGGGGGAGGGCGAGGGCGCACCGGCCGGCATGGGCCGGAGGGTAGCGGCGCCCCCTAGTCTCGACGGGACGTGTCCGCCGCTCAGAGCGCAGGTCTGCCCCCGTGGGTGACCTGCGGGGAGGCCCTCCTTGGTCGACTACACGAAGCGCCCGAAGTCCCCGCCGCCGCAGCCGGAGACCCCTCCGGCGCCGCCGTACCAGCCGCCGCCGGCGCAGCCCCCGCCGCCGACGCAGCCGTACGGGCAGCCGCCGTACCCGCCGCCCGGGCAGTACCCCCCGCCGGGGCAGCACCCGCCGCCCTACCCGCCGCCGGGTCAGCCGTACGGGCAGCCGCCGTACCCGCCGCCGGGCCAGCCGTACGGGCAGCCGCCCCAGCCGCCGCAGGACCCCTACGGGCAGCAGCAGTACGGGCAGCAGGCTCCGCCGCCTCCCCAGCAGGGTGGCGTGGACCTGGGCAAGGTGTCGCTGACCAAGGCGTCCCCGTCGGTCTCGCTGACCAAGACGGCCGGCACCACCGGCGTCCTGCGGGTCAACCTCAACTGGAACTCGAGGCCGGGCGGCGGCGGGGGCGGCGGCTTCCTCAAGCGGCTCGCCTCGGCCGCCGGCTCCGGTGCGATCGACCTGGACCTCGGCTGTCTCTACGAGTACGCCGACGGCTCGAAGGGCGTCATCCAGGCCCTCGGCAACGCCTTCCGCGGCCAGCACACGCTGGGCGACGGGCAGTCGATCGTGTGGCTGGACGGTGACGACCGGTCGGGTGCCAACAGCGGCGGCGAGAACCTGATGGTCGACCTGCAGCACACCGCGCTGATCCGCCGGATCCTCGTGTTCGCGCTCATCTACGAGGGCGTGCCGAACTGGGGCCAGGCCGACGCCGTCGTCACGATGTTCCCGGCGAACGGGCCGCAGATCGAGGTGCGCCTCGACGAGCACGACCCCCGCGCCCGGATCTGCGCGATCGCGATGATCGAGAACCAGGGCGGCCAGCTCGTCGTCAACCGCGAGGTGCGCTACGTGCACGGCGGCCAGGACGTCCTGGACCGCCAGTACGGCTGGGGCATGGACTGGACGCCCGGCCGCAAGTGACGCGCTGAGCGGGTCCGCTCCCCGAGCGGTCCCCGTCCTCCGGGGGTCCTGCAGGACCCCCGGAGGACGGACAGCACCCCAGGCGGCCGGGACGGCAGCGGGCGTCGCGGCCGCGGACCATCCCCGCCGCGCGGGCGGGCGGGGTTCCGGTCGGCACGCCCGGGTACCCGGTGGTCGTGCAACTCCTCCTCACCGGCGCGTCCGGGTTCGTGGGCGGCCGGCTCGCGCCGGCCCTGGTGAAGGCGGGTCACGACGTGCGCGCCATGACCCGGCGGCCGGACCACTACGGCGGCGCCGGCACGCCGGTGGCCGGCGACGTCACGGACGAGGCGTCGCTGCGGCAGGCGATGCGCGGCTGCGACGCCGCCTACTACCTCGTGCACTCCCTCGGCGACGCCGACTTCCAGCACAAGGACGCCGAGGCGGCGCGGACCTTCGCCCGCGCCGCTGCCGACGCCGGCGTCGAGCGGATCGTCTACCTCGGCGGCCTGGGGCGCGACGGCGACGACCTCTCCCGGCACCTGCGCAGCCGCCGCGAGGTGGAGCGGCTGCTCGCCTCCACCGGCGTCCCGGTCACGACCCTGCGCGCGGGCATCGTCGTCGGGCACGGCGGCGTCTCCTGGGAGATGACCCGCCAGCTCGTGGCGCACCTGCCCGCGATGGTCACCCCGCGGTGGGTGCACACCCGCACGCAGCCGATCGCCGTCGCCGACGTCGTCCGCTACCTGGTGGGCGTCCTCGAGGCGCCCGACGCCGCAGGCCGGGTGTTCCAGGTCGGCGGCCCCGAGGTGCTCACCTACCTCCAGATGCTCAGCCGGGTCGCCGACATCCAGGGCAGGCACCTGTTCGTCGTCCCCGTGCCGCTGCTGACCCCGAGCCTGTCCTCGCGCTGGCTCGCACTGGTCACCGACGTCGACCTGACCACCGGCCGTTCGCTGGTCGACTCGATGATCAACGAGGTCGTCGTCACCGACGACGCGATCCGCACGGTCGTGCCCTTCGAGCCGATGGACTACGACGAGATGGTGCTGGTGGCGCTGGGCGAGCGGGCGGCCGACCGCCGGCGCGCGGCCCGCGTCCGTCGCGCCGGCCTGCTCGCCCGCGGCGCCCGCTCGTGAGCCGACGGCGCGGCGGACTGCTGGCGCGAGCGGCCGACCGGCTGCCGGCCTGGCTGGTCGAGCCGGTCCCGCGCGACCACCGCGAGACCGACGCGGCCTTCCGGCGTCGCCGGAGGGTGACCGCGGGAGTGGCGCTGGGGGGTGCCGGGCTGCTCGGGGTCTCGCTGTCGACGAAGCCCGGCTCACCGAGCTTCTACGGCCTCACGTTGGCCGTGGCCGGCACCTGGGTCACCGGCGGCCTGGCCTCGGGTCCGCTGCACCTGGGCTGGATGCTCACCCCCGACCACCAACTGCGCCGCCCCGTGGTGACGCCGGTGCTCACCGGGGTCGGCGCCTTCGGCGCCTTCTACGGCGCGGCCCTGGTGGCCCGCCGGATCCCCGTCCTCGACCGGTCCATCACCCGGGTCATGCGCTATGCGCACCAGGGCTCGACCCCCCTGGTGGCGACGACGGCACTGGCCAACGGCGTGGCCGAGGAGGTCTTCTTCCGCGGCGCGCTGTACGCCGCCATCGGCGCCGACCGCCCGGTGCTCACCTCGACCGCGGTCTACGGCCTGGCCACCGCGGCAACCCGCAACCCGGCCCTGCTGCTCGCCTCCGTGGCCATGGGCGCGCTCTTCGGGGTGCAGCGGCGGGTCACCGGCGGCATCCAGGCCCCGGTGCTCACCCACGTCACCTGGTCGGCGCTGATGCTGCGCTTCCTGCCGTCGCTGTTCGACGACCGCCCCGACGTGCACGACCCGCGCCCCGCGGCCGCCTGAGGCCCTGAGCCCGGCCGGCCCGTCACCAGCCCCGGGCGCGCCACTCCCCGAGGTGCGGGCGCTCGGCCCCGAGCGTCGTGTCCTTCCCGTGGCCGGGGTAGACCCACGTGTCGTCCGGCAGGACGGCGAACAGCCGCTGCTCGACGTCGTCGATGAGGCTGGCGAACCGATCCGGGTCCTGCTGGGTGTTGCCCACGCCGCCGGGGAAGAGGCTGTCGCCGGTGAACACGTGGGTGCCGGCGTCGCCGTCCCCGCGCCAGACGAGCGCGATGCTGCCCGGCGTGTGCCCGCGCAGGTGCACCACCTCGAGCTCCTGCTCGCCGACGGCGACCGTGTCGCCGTGCGCCACCGTCCGGTCCACCGGGACGGGCAGGTCGCCGGCGTCGGCAGCGTGCGCCACCGTCTGCGCCCCGGTGGCCGCGACGACGTCGGGCAGCGCGCGGTGGTGGTCCCAGTGCCCGTGCGTGGTGACGACGGTGCGCAGGTCGGCGCCGCCGATCAGGCGGTGCAGCGTCTCGGGCTCCGCGGCGGCGTCGACCAGCAGTGCCTGCCCGGTGGCGGTGCAGCGCAGCAGGTAGGCGTTGTTGGCCATCTCGCTGACCGCGACCTTGCTGATGGTCAGGCCGGGCAGCTCCCGCACGTCGGCCGGGCCGCCCACCTCGACCTCGCCGCTGTAGACGTCGCCGCTGGGGCTCATCGGGCCTCCGTTCGGAACTGTCGGCGACCGCGGATACGGTCGCGGCATGGACGCTAGCGGAGCTCCGGGCGGCGCCCGGCTCGTCGGCCTGCCCGCTTCCGTCATCGCCGCGGGGGTGCGCTCCGGGGAGCTGTCCGCCGTCGACGTGGTGCGCGCACACCTGGCCCACCTCGCCGAGGTCGAGCCCCGCATCGGCGCCTTCCGCGTGGTCCGCACCGAGGCGGCGCTCGCCGAGGCGGCCGCGGTCGACGCCGACCCCCGGCGGGGCACCCTGCCGCTGGCCGGCGTCCCGGTCGCGGTGAAGGACAACGTCGCGGTGGCCGGTGAGGTGGCCACCGACGGCTGCGCCGCGTCCGGCGCGGGCCCGGCGGACGCCGACCACGAGGTCGTCGCCCGGCTGCGCGCCGCGGGCGCCGTCGTCGTCGGGATCACCCGCGTCCCCGAGCTGTGCCTCTACGCCGCCACCGACGGCCCGGGGACGGTCACCCGCAACCCCTGGGACACCGCCCGCTCGCCGGCCGGGAGCTCCGGGGGCAGCGCCGCCGCGGTCGCCGCGGGCGTGGTCCCGCTGGCGCACGGCAACGACGGCATGGGCTCGCTGCGGCTGCCGGCGGCGGCGTGCGGCCTGGTCACGCTCAAGCCCGGCCGCGGCGTGCTGCCCGGCGGCATCGGCGCCGACGACTGGTCGGGCATGGCGGTCAACGGCGTCCTGGCCACCACGGTCGACGACGTCGCGCTGGGCACGGCCGTGCTGGCGGGGGCGACCTCGGCGCTCGACTGGTCGGGGCCGTCGGACCCGGGGCGGCCGCTGCGGATCGCCGTCGCCCGGCGCTCGCCGGTGCCGGGTGCCGGGCCCGACGGTCCGGCGCGGTCGGCGGTCGAGCGGACGGTCCGGATGCTGCGCGGCGCCGGGCACGTCGTCGTCGAGCGCGAGCCGGTCGTCCCGCCCGGAGCCGCGCTGGGCGCCATCGCCCGCTGGCTGGCCGGCGCGGAGGACGACGCCGCGTCCCTGGGCGTCGACCGGGCCGCGCTGCAGCCGCGCAGCCGCACGCACGCGCGGCTGGGCCGGCTCGCGCGCCGGGCCGGGCTGGTCCGGCCGGCGACGGCCGAGCGGTTCCGCGAGCGGACGGCGGCCTTCTTCGCCGAGAACGACCTCGACGTGCTGCTCACGCCGATCACCAACGGTCCGCCCCTGCCCGCGCGGCCGTGGCACGAGCGCGGGTTCCTGGCCAACGTCACGGCCAACGCGCGCTGGGCGCCGTGGGCCTCGCCGTGGAACCTGGCCGGGGTCCCGGCGGTCGTGCTGCCTGCGGGGACGCGTCCCGAGGGGCACCCGCTGGCGGTCCAGCTGGTCGGCCCCCCGGGGAGCGAGACGCGACTACTCTGGCTGGCCGGAGAGCTGGAACGCCGTGCGCCCTGGCGCCGTCACGCGCCGGTCTTCGACCCCGCCGGAGCGCCGTCCCCGGCTCCCGCCTGAGCACCCGCACCAGGCGGCAACGTCGCCGTCGTCACGGATTGCGCGCGGGCCGTGACGGCGTTGGCCGTATCGACATCTCGACACCACCACCGTGGGCCCCGGCACGACCGGCCGGCCCGGCTGACCGACAGGGATCACATTGGACCGTCTCGTCGTCCGCGGCGCCCGTGAGCACAACCTCAAGGACGTCCACCTCGACCTGCCCCGCGACGCCCTGATCGTCTTCACCGGGCTGTCCGGATCGGGCAAGTCCAGCCTGGCCTTCGACACCATCTTCGCCGAGGGTCAGCGGCGCTACGTCGAGTCGCTGTCGGCCTACGCCCGCCAGTTCCTCGGGCAGATGGACAAGCCCGACGTCGACTTCATCGAGGGCCTCTCGCCCGCGGTGTCGATCGACCAGAAGTCGACCAACCGCAACCCGCGCTCGACGGTCGGCACGATCACCGAGGTCTACGACTACCTCCGGCTGCTCTACGCCCGCGCCGGCCAGCCGCACTGCCCCAACTGCGGCAAGCCGATCGCCCGGCAGACCCCGCAGCAGATCGTCGACCAGGTGCTGTCGATGGAGGAGGGCACCCGGTTCCAGGTGCTCGCCCCGGTCGTGCGGGCGCGCAAGGGCGAGTACGCCGACCTGTTCAGCTCGCTGCAGACCCAGGGCTTCTCCCGCGTCCGGGTCGACGGCACGGTGCACCCGCTCACCGAGCCGCCCAAGCTCAAGAAGCAGGAGAAGCACACGATCGAGGTCATCGTCGACCGGCTGACGGTGAAGGAGAGCGCCAAGCGCCGCCTCACCGACTCCGTCGAGACCGCGCTCGGCCTCGCCGGCGGCCTCGTCGTCCTCGACTTCGTCGACCTGCCCGAGGGCGACCCCGAGCGCGAGCGGACCTTCTCCGAGCACCTCGCCTGCGTCGACGACGGCCTGTCGTTCGAGGCGCTCGAGCCGCGCAGCTTCTCGTTCAACTCGCCGTTCGGCGCCTGCCCCGAGTGCACCGGCATCGGCACCCGCAAGGAGGTCGACCCCGACCTCGTCGTGCCCGACCCGGAGAAGAGCCTGGCCGACGGCGCGATCGCCCCGTGGGCCGGCTCGATGAGCAACGAGTACTTCCAGCGGCTGCTGTCCGGCCTGGCCGACCAGCTCGGCTTCTCCATGTCCACCGCGTGGGAGAAGCTCCCGGCGAAGGTGCAGAAGGCCGTCCTGCACGGCTCGCCGGACCAGGTGCACGTCCGCTACAAGAACCGCTACGGCCGCGAGCGCAGCTACTACGCCGCCTTCGAGGGCGTGCTGCCCTTCCTCGAGCGCCGCCACGAGGACACCGACAGCGAGTACATGCGGGACAAGTACGAGGGCTACATGCGCGACGTGCCGTGTCCCGTGTGCCACGGCACCCGGCTCAAGCCGGAGATCCTCGCGGTCAAGCTCAACGACCGCTCGATCGCCGAGGTGACCGGCCTGTCGATCGGCGAGGCCGCCGAGTGGCTGGGCGCGCTGGAGCTGGGGGAGCGCGAGCGGGCGATCGCCGACCGCGTGCTCAAGGAGATCCAGGCCCGGCTGTCCTTCCTGGTCGACGTCGGCCTGGACTACCTGTCCCTCGACCGGCCGGCGGCGACGCTGGCCGGTGGCGAGGCGCAGCGCATCCGGTTGGCCACCCAGATCGGATCGGGGCTGGTCGGCGTCCTGTACGTCCTCGACGAGCCCTCGATCGGACTGCACCAGCGGGACAACACCCGGCTGATCGAGACGCTGGTCCGGCTGCGCGACATGGGCAACACCCTCATCGTCGTGGAGCACGACGAGGACACGATCAAGACCGCCGACTGGGTGGTGGACATCGGTCCCGGCGCCGGCGAGCACGGCGGCGAGGTGATCGTCAGCGGCACCGTCGCGGACCTGCTGGCCAGCGAGCGGTCGCTCACCGGGCAGTACCTGTCCGGCCGGATGGAGATCACCGTGCCGAAGGTGCGGCGGCAGCCCCAGCCCGGCCGCGAGCTGGTGGTCAAGGGCGCCCGGGAGCACAACCTCAAGGGCGTCGACGTGACGTTCCCGCTCGGGTGCCTGGTCGGCGTCACCGGCGTCTCGGGGTCCGGCAAGTCCAGCCTGGTCAACGACATCCTCTACACGGTCCTGGCCAACCAGCTGAACCGGGCACGGATGGTCCCCGGGCGGCACCGCACGGTCACCGGGCTCGAGCACCTGGACAAGGTCGTGCACGTCGACCAGTCGCCGATCGGACGGACCCCGCGGTCCAACCCGGCCACCTACACCGGCGTCTGGGACCAGGTCCGCAAGCTGTTCGCGCAGACGTCGGAGGCGAAGATCCGCGGCTACCAGCCGGGGCGGTTCTCCTTCAACGTCAAGGGCGGGCGCTGCGAGGCGTGCTCCGGCGACGGCACGCTGAAGATCGAGATGAACTTCCTGCCGGACGTCTACGTCCCGTGCGAGGTGTGCAAGGGCGCCCGGTTCAACCGGGAGACCCTCGAGGTGCACTACAAGGGCAAGACGGTCGCCGAGGTCCTCGACATGCCGATCGAGGAGGCCGCGGACTTCTTCGCCGCCATCCCCGGCATCGCCCGGTACCTGCGCACGCTCACCGACGTCGGCCTGGGCTACGTGCGGCTCGGCCAGCCGGCGACGACGCTGTCCGGTGGTGAGGCGCAGCGGGTGAAGCTGGCCAGCGAGCTGCAGAAGCGGTCCAACGGCCGCAGCGCGTACGTCCTCGACGAGCCGACCACCGGCTTGCACTTCGAGGACATCCGCAAGCTGCTGATGGTGCTGCAGGGCCTGGTCGACAAGGGCAACTCGGTGATCGTCATCGAACACAACCTGGACGTCATCAAGAGCGCCGACTGGCTGATCGACATGGGGCCCGAGGGCGGGTTCCGGGGCGGCACGGTCGTGGCCGAGGGACCGCCGGAGTTCGTGGCGTCGGTGCCGGAGTCGCACACCGGCCGGTACCTGGTGCCGCTGCTCGACCCCGCCGCGGTCGAGGCGGCGGCCGCCGGGCCGAAGAAGCGGGCGACGCGCAAGCGCGCCAGCTGACCGGAGCAGGACGGATGCGCGTCGGGGAGGTCCGGGTCGACGCGGTCGCGGACGGCACGTTCGTCGCCCGCCGGAGCCACTTCGGCGAGGCGGTGCCCGCCGGCGCGCATCCGGAGGTCTTCGACCGGGACGCCGCGTGGTTGCCGATCGGCTGCTTCGTCGTCCGCACCGGCGATCGCGTCGTGCTGGTCGACGCCGGGCCGGGACCGGAGGCGCAGTCCCTGCCGGACGGCATGCTCCTCGCCGGCGGGCAGCTGCCCACCGGCCTGCGGGCGCTCGGGGTGCGGCCGGACGACGTGACCGACGGCGTGTGCACCCACCTGCACCCCGACCACGTGGGGTGGCTGTTCGGCCCGGACGGCGAGCCGGTGTCCCCCGGCGCCACGGTCTGGTTCGGCGCCGCCGACGGGGCGCACTCCGGAGACGGGCCGGGGGAGATGGCCGCGCACGTCCGCACCGGCTTCCGGCGGTGGGCGGGCACGCCCCGGCTGCGGCCACTCACCCGGGGACGCCGCCGTCGCGCCCGGGGTCGAGGCCGTGCTGACGCCCGGGCACACGCCCGGCTCCCTGACCGTGTCGGTGACCTCGGCCGGCGAGCGCCTGCTGCTGCTCGGCGACGCGATCACCTGCCCCGTCCAGCTCGCCGAGCCGGGCTGGCGGTCCCTCGCGGACGTCGACCCGGGTCTGGCCGACCGCACCCGCGCGCGGCTGTGGCGGGCGCTGGGCGAGGAGGGGACGCGGGCGTCGGCGCCCACTTCCCCCAGCTCGCCCGCGGCCGCGTCACCGGCTCACGGCTCTGGCGGTCCGACGACTGACCGCCCGTGCCTGCACCGCACCCGGCGGACCGGACGACGACCCGGCCGGCGGGCACCGGAGGCGGAGCGGTCAGCACGTCGTCCACGCACTCGGTCACCCGTTGGAGCGGTCCGGCGCGCGAGCGGGTGACCTGCGGAGACGGTCCGGCCGATTGGGGAAAGGTGATCCAGGGCACGGTGGTCACGTGACTCCCGATCGAACAGCCGGCGCGGTCGGTCTCCGGCTCCTCTGCGGCCGACCGCGGTCCCGCTGGCCCCGCCGCATGCACCCGGACGCCGCTGCCGACGCACTGCACGCCGTCGAGGTGCACCGCAACGCCGAGGAACTGATGGGCGAGCCCGAGGTCGCCCTGTGCGGCGTCATCGTCGCCGTCCTCGACGACCCGTGGCCGGAGACGGACACCACCGGCGTGTGCCCGAGGTGCCGCGACCTCGCGACCTGAGGTCCCACCTCGGGCACCCGGCCGGTGCGATGCTGGCCCCGGCCAGGAGGAGGGTGCATGGGACCGGGGACGACGGTCGCGCCGGCGGCCGCGGGGCTCGCGGTGCCCGCGGTCCTGCCGCGGCGGTGAGCCGGGCCGGCGAGGACTCGAACCGTCGCATGCTGCGGGCGCGGGACGAGATGGACCGCTCCTACGCCGAGCCGCTCGACGTCCCGGCCCTGGCGCGCGTCGCGCACGTCTCCCCGGCGCACTTCATCCGCACCTTCAAACAGACCTTCGGCGAGACGCCGCACCGGTACCTGCAGCGGCGCCGGGTCGAGCGGGCGATGCTCCTGCTCCGCAGCACCGACCGGACCGTCACCGACATCTGCATGGCCGTCGGCTTCTCCAGCCTCGGCACGTTCAGCCGGGTGTTCGCCGACGTCGTGGGGGAGCCGCCGAGCGTCTACCGGCGGCGCGGTCCGCTCGCGCCGGTGCCGAGCTGCTTCGGGATGCGGTGGCTGCGGCCCAGCGAGAAGACGCGGCCCAGCGAGAAGACAGCAGTTCCGGAGAAGTCCGGCGACGGCGCCCACCCCTAGCGTCGTCGGCATGTTGACCTCCATCTCGATCACCTCCCTCTACGTGCTGGACCAGGACCAGGCGCTGGACTTCTACGTCGGCAAGCTGGGCTTCGAGGTCCAGACCGACCAGCAGTTCGGGCCGATGCGCTTCCTGACCGTCGCCCTCCCCAGCGACCCCGGCCACGCGGTGCTGCTCGAGCGGCCCGCCCCGCCGTCCGTGGGCCCCGAGGTCGCCGACCAGGTGCGCGACCTCGTCACCAAGGGCGCCGGCGGCGGGCACCTCTTCCTCACCACCGACGACGCGCACAAGACCCACGCGGAGCTCGCGGAGAAGGGCGTCGACCTGCCCGAGGAGCCGGTCGTGCAGCCCTACGGCATCGACTTCGGCCTCCGCGACCCCTTCGGCAACTCCGTCCGCATCGCCCAGATGACCCCGCCGCCGGCCTGACCGCCGGCCCGGCCGGCCGGCGCCCCACCGCGGTTGAGCCGGCGGCGGCGCGGGTCTAGCGTCCGGTGTGACCACCGTCACGGTCGAGGGGAGCCGTCCGTGCCGCTCGACCGGAGACGGTTCCTCGCCGGGGCGCTCGCCGCGCCGGTGCTGGCGACGGCGGCGGGGGTGCTGGCCGGGTGCGCCGGGACGGTGGTGCAGCCCGGCGACCTGTCCCGGCTGCGGCTCATGGCGCCGGCCAGCCCCGGCGGCGGCTGGGACACCACCGCCCGCGTCTTCCAGCGCGTCGTCCAGACCAGCGGCCTGGCCCGCAACGTGCAGGTGTTCAACGTCGAGGGCGCCGGCGGCACCATCGGCCTCGGCCAGCTCGCCCGGGAGACCGACGACGCGCTGCTCATGATGATGGGCCTGGTCATGGTGGGTGCCGTCGACACCAACGACTCCACGACCCGGCTCAGCGACGTCACCCCGATCGCCCGGCTGATCGGCGAGACCGAGCTCATCGTCGCGCCGGCCGACGCGCCGTACTCCGACATCCAGGGCTTCGTCGACGTCTGGGCGGCCGACCCGGCGGGCACCCCGATCGCCGGGGGCTCGGCCGGGGGCACCGACCAGATCCTCGCGGGGCTGCTGGCCCAGGCCGCCGGCATCGATCCCGGGCAGGTGAACTACATCGCCTACTCCGGCGGCGGCGAGTCGCTCGCGGCCCTGCTCGGCAACCAGGTGGCCGCCGGGATCTCCGGCACCGCCGACTACGGCGAGCAGGTCCGCACCGGCGACCTGGTCGGCCTGGCCGTGTCGACGGCGGAGCGCTCGGGCCAGGTGCCCGACGTGCCGACCCTGGTCGAGTCCGGGTTCGACGTCGAGGTCTCCAACTGGCGCGGGCTCATGGCCCGGCCGGGCATGTCCGACCAGGCGCGCGAGGACCTCACGGCGCTCGTCGTCGACGTCCACGACAGCGACGAGTGGACCGAGGCGCTGGAGGCCAACGGCTGGGACGACCTGCTGCTGGCCGGCGAGGAGTACGCGCGCTTCTTGGTCGAGGAGGAGCAGCGGGTGCTGGCGATCCTGCGCGAGATCGGGCTGGTGCAGTGAGCGGCGGGTCGCCCGATCCCGACGTCTCCACCCGGGACGCCACCGGCTCGCACGCCGCGGCCGGCGGGCGCCCGCCCGCACCGCCGCGCACCGGCGTCAGCCGCGGCGAGCTGGCGATGGTCGTCCTGCTCGGTGCGCTGGGCCTCTACCTGCTGCTCGACGCCGCCAACATCGCCATCCCGGGCTCGTCGAACACCATCGGCCCCCGCTTCTTCCCCTACCTCATCGGCGGCGTCGTGCTGGCCACCGCGCTGGCGCTCGGCTTCCGCGTGCTCAAGGGCGACCGCGGGCCCTCCGACGAGAGCGAGGACGTCGACCCCGACGCCCCGACGTCGTGGACCGCGGTCGGGATCATCGCCGTCGCGTTCCTCGGTCACGCGGTGCTCATCAACGTCGTCGGCTGGCCGCTGGCGGTGACGCTGATGTTCGCGCTGGTCGCCTGGGCCCTCGGCGCCCGCGGGGTCGTGCGGCCGCTGCTGGCCGGCGGCGTGCTGTCGGTCGTCGTGTGGATCGTGTTCGTCAAGGGCCTCGGCATCGCGCTGCCCGGTGGGACGCTCCTCGAGCTCGCGACGGGCTGGTTCTGATGGGCGCCCTGGCCGACCTCCTCGGCGGATTCGCCGAGGCGCTCACCCCGGTCAACCTGCTCTTCGCGCTGCTCGGCGTGCTGCTCGGCACCGCCGTCGGCGTGCTGCCCGGCATCGGCCCGGCGATGACCGTCGCGCTGCTCCTGCCGGTCACCTACACCCTCGAGCCGACGGCGGCGTTCATCATGTTCGCCGGCATCTACTACGGCGGCATGTACGGCGGGTCGACGACGTCGATCCTGCTCAACACCCCCGGCGAGTCCAGCTCGATCATGACCGCGCTCGAGGGCAACAAGATGGCCAAGGCCGGCCGCGGCGCCGCCGCGCTGGCCACCGCGGCGATCGGCTCCTTCGTCGCCGGCACCATCGCCACACTGCTGCTCGCGCTGGTCGCGCCGACCGTGGTCGACCTGGTCGTCGGCATCACGCCGGCCGACTACTTCGCCCTCGCCGTCCTGGCGTTCGTCGCGGTGGCCACGGTGCTCGGGTCCTCGCCGCTGCGCGGGCTGGCCTCCCTCGGCGTCGGCCTGTACCTCGGGCTGGTCGGCACCGACGTGCTCACCGGGCAGGAGCGGTTCACCCTGGGCATCCCGCAACTGTCCGACGGCATCGACGTCGTCGTGGTGGCCGTGGGGCTGTTCGCGGTGGGGGAGGCGCTCTACGTGGCCTCCCGGCTGCGGCGGGGGCCGGTGCAGGTGCTGGCGGCGTCGGGGCCGTGGTTCACCCGGCGGGACCTGCGCCGCTCCGTGGGCCCGTGGCTGCGCGGGACGGCGCTGGGCTTCCCGCTCGGCGCGCTGCCGGCCGGGGGTGCGGAGATCCCGACGTTCCTGTCCTACGCGGCCGAGCGGAAGCTCACCAAGCACCCGGAGGAGTTCGGCCGCGGCGCCATCGAGGGCGTCGCCGGCCCGGAGGCGGCCAACAACGCCGCGGCCGCCGGGGTGCTCGTGCCGCTGCTCACCCTGGGCCTGCCCACCTCGGCCACCGCGGCGATCATCCTGGTCGCGTTCCAGGGGTACGGGATCCAGCCCGGCCCGACGCTGCTGTCCACCGAGTCGACGCTGGTCTGGACGCTGATCGCCTCGCTGCTCATCGGCAACCTCATGCTGCTGGTGCTCAACCTGCCGCTGGCACGGGTGTGGGTGCAGCTGCTGCGGGTGCCGCGGCCCTACCTCTACGCCGGGATCCTGCTGTTCGCCTCGCTCGGCTGCTACGCGGTCAACGCCGACCCGCTCGACCTCCTCCTGCTGCTCGTCATCGGCCTGCTCGGCTTCGCGATGCGCCGCTACGGCTGGCCGGTGGCGCCGGCGGTCATCGGGCTGATCCTCGGCCCGGTGGCCGAGACCAACCTCCGGCGCGCGTTGGCGATCAGCAGCGGCGACCTCGGCGTGCTGTTCGACACCTGGTTCAGCCGCGTCGTGCTCGGGCTGGCGCTGCTCGCCCTGGTGCTGCCCGTGGTGCTCCGGGCGGTGCGCGGGCGGCGGGCGACGCCGGAGGAGCTGCAGGCGGGGGAGCCGTTGCGGCACCGGGAGACCGTCGGTGCCCCGCCCGGGGAGGAGGACGAGCGGTGAGCCGGCAGCCGGTGGTCGTCGTCGGGCACGTGCCCACCCCGCGCGGGCGCGCGGCGCTCGAGCACGGCGTGGCCGAGGCGCACCGCCGCGGCGCCCGGCTGGTGGTGGTCAACAGCAGCCGGGGCGACGCGCTGGTCGACGAGGAGTACCTGCAGGGCGACCCGTTGCGCCGGCTGGAGGACGAGCTCACCGTCTCCGGCGTGCCCTTCGAGCTGCGCCGGCCCGTGGGCCGCGACGTCGCCGAGGAGCTCGCCGACGCCGTGTCCGAGACCGGCGCCGACCTGCTCGTCATCGGCCTGCGCCGGCGGTCGGCCGTCGGGAAGCTGCTGATGGGCAGCGCCGCCCAGCGGATCCTGCTGACCGTCGAGTGCCCGATCCTCACGGTGAAGGGGCCGCCCGGTCCCCCTTGAGTCCGGGGCGTCACTGCGCTTATCTTCTCTGTGACGGATGTCACGCCGTCGGTCCGGCGTGACGGCGTCCCCGATGGAGGAGACGCCCATGAGCGCGCTCACGCCCGACTGCGATCCCGACCTGTCCAACTGCGGATCACCGGTGACCGGCCCGCGGATCCGGTCGACCGTGGTCCTGGCCGCGCTCGTCACCGTGGCTGTCCTCAGCGTCACCGGGGAGCTGGCCGTGCCCGGTGCCGTGGCGTTCCTGGCCGGTGGCGCCGGGCTGGTCGCGGCGCTGGTGCTCGGCGCCCGCACCGTCCGCCTGGGGCAGCGCGCCGTCGCCGCGGTGCACCTGCCCGCGCTGCACCGCTCGCACCCGGCGGGCTGACCGCCGGCCCGCGCCGTGCCGGCCCCCGCCGTGCCGGCCCCTCGACGTGGCGGTCCGGCTGCGGCGGCGGGTGCCGACCGGCAGGCTGACCTCCGACGACGACGTCCGAGGAGGCCCGCCCCATGACCCTGCCCGCCGCCGAGCCCACCGTCACCACCGCAGCCGACGGCGCCCGCCTGGCCGAGCGCCGCTGGGCGCCCGGTGGTGAGGTGCGCGCGACGATCCAGCTGGTGCACGGGCTGTCCGAGCACGCCGGCCGCTACGGGCGGCTCGCCGCGGCCCTGACCGCCCGCGGGTTCGCCGTGGCCGCACTCGACCACCGCGGCCACGGGCGCACCGCGGAGTCCACGGGCGCCGGCCGCTTCGGCGACGGCGCGACGAGCGCGGACGTCCTCGACGACGTCCGTGACCTCGGCCGGCGGCTGGCCGGGGAGCACCCCGGCGTCCCGCGGTTCCTGCTCGGCCACTCGCTCGGCTCGGCGGTGGCGCTGGCCTCGGCCGAGCGCGACGGTGCCGGCCTGGCGGGACTGGTGCTCTCCGGGCCGATCGGCGTGGCGCCGCACATGGCCGCGGCCGTGCCGCAGCTGGAGGCCGCGGTGGCCGGCGGGGCGGGCGACCAGCCGATGGACGCCCTCGGCGCGTTCAACGCGCCCTTCGAGCCCGCCCGCACGCCGTTCGACTGGCTCAGCCGCGACGAGGCCGAGGTCGACGCGTACGTGGCCGACCCGCTCTGCGGCGACGACTTCCCGCCGACGTACGGCTACGGGGCCGGGATGTTCGCCCTCGTCGCCCGCGGCGCGAGCCCCGAGGCCGTGGCGCAGCTGCCCGACGGCCTGCCGGTGCTGCTGCTGGCCGGGCAGCGGGACCCGGTCGGCGGCGAGGACGCCGCCCAGGTGACCGCGCTGGCCGGCCTGCTCCGCGACCGCGGCCTGCCGGTCGAGCAGCACGTGTACCCCGACGCCCGGCACGAGGTCTTCAACGAGACCAACCGGGACGAGGTGACCGCCGACCTGCTGTCGTGGCTGGAGGCGCGCCTGACCTGAACGACACCGGTGGAGTTCCCCGGCGGACCGTCGGGGGTCCCACCTACTGTGGAGGGGTGCCCGACCCGTCCACGTACCGCCCGGCGGTCGGGAGCATCCCCGAGAGCCCGGGCGTCTACAAGTTCCGCGACCCGAACGGCCGGGTCGTCTACGTCGGCAAGGCCAAGAGCCTCCGCCAGCGGCTGAACAGCTACTTCGCCGACGTCGCGGGCCTGCACCCGCGCACCCGCCAGATGGTGACGACGGCGTCCAGCGTCGAGTGGACCGTCGTCGGCACCGAGGTCGAGGCCCTCCAGCTCGAGTACAACTGGATCAAGGAGTTCGACCCGCGGTTCAACGTCCGGTACCGCGACGACAAGAGCTACCCGAGCCTCGCCGTCACCCTCAACGAGGAGTACCCGCGGCTGCAGGTGATGCGCGGGCCGAAGAAGAAGGGCGTCCGCTACTTCGGCCCCTACGCGCACGCCTGGGCCATCCGCGAGACCCTCGACACGCTCACCCGTGTCTTCCCCGCGCGCACCTGCTCCAACGGCGTCTTCAAGCGGGCCGGGCAGATCGGCCGGCCCTGCCTGCTCGGCTACATCGGCAAGTGCGCGGCGCCGTGCGTCGGCCGGGTCAGCGCCGACGAGCACCGGCAGGTCGTCGACGACTTCTGCGACTTCATGGCCGGCCGCACCGACGCCATGATCCGCCGGCTCGAGCGGGAGATGGCCGAGGCCGCCGAGGCGATGGAGTACGAGAAGGCCGCCCGGCTGCGCGACGACCTCGGCGCGCTCAGGCGGGCCATGGAGAAGCAGGCCGTCGTCCTCGGTGACGGCACCGACGCCGACGTCGTGGCCTTCGCCCAGGACGAGCTCGAGGCCGCCGTCCAGGTCTTCCACGTGCGCGGCGGCCGGGTCCGCGGCCAGCGCGGCTGGATCATCGACAAGGTCGAGCAGGTCACCACCGGCGAGCTGGTGGAGCAGTTCCTCCTGCAGGTCTACGGCGGGGTCGACGAGGCCACCGGCGCCACCGAGGCCGGCGAGGCGGTGCCCCGGGAGGTGCTCGTCCCCGAGCTGCCCGACGACGCCGACGTCTACGAGGAGCTGCTCAGCGAGCTGCGCGGGTCGAGGGTGTCCCTGCGGGTCCCGCAGCGCGGCGACAAGCGCAGCCTCATGGAGACCGTCGAGCGCAACGCCAAGGAGTCCTTCGCCCGCCACCGGGTCAAGCGGTCCAGCGACCTCACCGCGCGCTCGCTGGCGCTGGCGGAGCTGCAGGAGGCCCTCGAGCTGCCCGAGGCGCCGCTGCGCATCGAGTGCATCGACGTCAGCCACGTGCAGCAGACCAACGTCGTCGCCTCGATGGTCGTGTTCGAGGACGGCCTGGCCAAGAAGGCCGACTACCGGCGCTTCTCCGTGCACGAGGGCACCGACGACACCGCGGCCATGGCCGAGGTCGTCCGCCGCCGCTTCGCCCGCCACCTCAAGGAGGAGGCCGACCGGCGCGACGAGCAGGGCATCGCCGCCGAGGAGGGCCGGCCGCGCCGCTTCGCCTACCCGCCGAACCTGCTCGTCGTCGACGGCGGCGCCCCGCAGGTGGCCGCCGCGGCGCGCTCGCTGGACGAGCTGGGCGTCGTCGACGTCGCCGTCTGCGGGCTGGCCAAGCGGATGGAGGAGGTGTGGCTGCCGGGGGAGAGCGACCCGGTGATCCTGCCGCGCACCTCCGAGGCGCTGTACCTGCTCCAGCGGGTGCGCGACGAGGCGCACCGGTTCGCGATCACCTACCACCGGCAGAAGCGTTCGGTCAGCATGCTGGTCTCCCTGTTGGACGACGTCCCCGGTCTCGGGGAGACGCGGCGGAAGGCGCTGATGAAGCAGTTCGGGTCCCTCAAGCGGCTGCGGGCGGCCTCGGTAGAAGAGCTGACGGCCGTCCCCGGCATCGGTCGGCGGACCGCGGAGGCGGTGCTGGCGGCCGTCGCCGAGCCCGCGGGAGAGCAGCCGGCGACCGAGGACACGGTCGAGGACACGGTCGAGGACAGCACGGCACCCAGCACGACGGTCCCCAGCACGACGGCTCCCAGCGGGCCGGCCGAGCGGGGCACGCCCCGCCCGGCGGCGGGCGCCACCGCCGAGGTCGGCCGGGTCGCCTCGTGAGCCGTGCGCAGGACGCGGGGACGACGGTCCCCGCCGGCAACGGCGCCCCGTCCGAGCCGTCCGAGCCGCCGGCCGTCCCGCATCCCATCCCCCCGGCGCTCGACCCCGCCAGCACCGAGCTGCCGCCGGTCGAGGTCGTCGTCGTCACCGGGCTGTCGGGCGCGGGCAAGAACAGCGCCGGGCGGGTGCTCGAGGACCTCGGCTGGTTCGTGGTGGACAACCTGCCGCCGGCGCTGCTGCTGCCGATGGTCGAGCTCGGCGCCCGCGGCGACGTCCGACGGTTCGCCGCCGTGGTCGACGTCCGCAGCCGGGCCTTCTCCAGCGACCTGCAGGAGGCCGTCCGGGTGCTCGCCGGCGCCGGGCACCGGGCGCGGGTGGTCTACGTGCACGCCCGCGACGAGGTGCTGGTGCGGCGCTACGAGTCCAATCGGCGGGAGCACCCGCTGCAGGGCTCGGGCCGCATCCTCGACGGCATCACCGCCGAGCGGGCGCTGCTCACCGGCATCGCCGGCGAGGCCGACCTGTGGGTCGACACCAGCGACCTCAACGTGCACCAGCTGCGCGCCACGCTGGAGAACGCCTTCGCCCGGGAGGGCCGCACCCCGCCGCTGACGGCGACCGTGCTCAGCTTCGGCTTCAAGTACGGGCTGCCGCTGGACGCCGACCTCGTCGTCGACGCCCGGTTCCTGCCCAACCCGCACTGGCTGCCCGAGCTGCGCCCGCACACCGGGCAGGACCCCGACGTGCGCGACTACGTGCTGGGCCAGGAGGCCGCCGAGCCCTTCCTCGACCGCTACACCGAGGTGCTGCGGCTGCTCATCCCCGGCTACCGGCGCGAGGGCAAGCGCTACCTGACGCTCGCGGTCGGCTGCACCGGCGGCAAGCACCGCAGCGTCGCCATCGCCGAGGAGTTCGCCCGCCGGCTGGCCGGCGAGGGCATCGACACGGTCGCGCGGCACCGCGACCTGGGCCGCGAGTAGTGGGCGGCCCGGCAGCACCGGGCGCCGGGGCTCCGCCGAAGGTGGTCGCCCTGGGCGGCGGGCACGGGCTGGCGGCCGCGCTGGGCGCCTGGCGGCGGCTCACCCCCGAGCTGACCGCCGTCGTCACGGTGGCCGACGACGGCGGCTCCTCCGGGCGCATCCGGCGGGAGATGCCGGTGCTGCCCCCCGGCGACCTGCGGATGGCGCTGGCCGCGCTCGCCGACGAGGACCCCGCGCGGCAGGAGATGGCCCGGCTGCTGCAGCACCGCCTCGGCGGCACCGGCGTCCTGGCCGGGCACCCGGTCGGCAACCTCGTCCTCACCGGGCTGGTGGAGCTGCACGGCGGGGACACCGTCCGCGCCCTCGACGCCGTCTGCACGCTCGTCGGTGCGTGCGGCCGCGTGCTGCCGATGGCCGACGTGCCGCTGGACCTCGTCGCCCGCGTGCAGACCGTCGACCCCGACGACCCCGCCCGCACCCGCACCATCCGCGGGCAGGTCGCGATCGCCTCCACGCCCGGCCGGGTCCGCGACATCCTCGTGTCGCCGCCCGACCCGCCCGTGCACCCCGACGTGCTCGCCGCCATCGCCGCCGCCGACGTCGTCTCGCTGGGGCCGGGGTCCTGGTACACGTCGGTGCTGCCGCACCTGCTCGTGCCGCGGCTGCGCGCCGCGCTGGCCGCCACCCCCGCCCGCGTGGTCGTGGTGCTCAACCTGGAGCCGCAGCCGGGGGAGACGGACGGGTTCTCCCCGGAGGAGCACCTGCGGGTGCTGCAGGCCCATCTGGGCGGTGTGGCGCTGCACACCGTGGTCGCGGATGCGGAATCGGTTGTTGACCGCTGTGGTCTCCTGTCTGCGGTGCGCGAGTGCGGCGCCGAGCTGGTCCTGGCTCCGGTCGCCGCGCCCGACGGCTCACCACGCCACGACCCCGCGCGGCTGTCGGCCGCGCTGGCCACGGTGGTCGGGGCACGGTGAGGGGGAACGGTCCCAACCGGTGCACCGGGAACGGTGGTGCGCGGACGGTACGAGGGGGAGAGGTGACGCCGAGGATGGCGCCGCAGCAGAGCAGGGGGTGGTCGTCGTGGCGATGACCGCCATGGTCAAGGACGAGCTGTCCCGGGTGGAGTGCACGCGGACCTCCGAGCGCAAGGCCGAGGTGACCGCGCTGCTGCGCTTCTCCGGGGGGCTGCACATCGTGGGCGGCCGCGTCGTGATCGAGGCCGAGCTGGACACCGGCTCGGTCGCGCGCCGGCTCCGCCGGGACATCAGCGAGGTCTACGGCTACACCAGCGGCGTCAGCGTGCTCGCCGGCGGCAACATCCGCCGCGGCGTGCGCTACCTGGTCCGCATCGCCAAGCACGGCGAGGGCCTGGCCCGGCAGACCGGGCTGGTCGACCAGCGCGGCCGCCCGGTGCGCGGCCTGCCGCCGTCGGTCGTCTCCGGCAGCATCAACGACGCCGAGGCCGCCTGGCGGGGCGCCTTCCTCGCGCACGGCTCGCTCACCGAGCCGGGCCGGTCCTCCTCGCTGGAGGTGACCTGCCCGGGCCCGGAGGCGGCCATGGCGCTGGTCGGCGCGGCGCGGCGGCTCGGCATCGCCGCCAAGGCGCGCGAGGTCCGCGGTGCCGACCGGGTGGTCGTCCGCGACGGCGACGCGATCAGCGCGCTGCTCACCCGCATGGGCGCGCACGACGCGGTCCTGGCCTGGGAGGAGCGGCGGATGCGCCGCGAGGTCCGGGCCACCGCCAACCGCCTGGCCAACTTCGACGACGCCAACCTGCGCCGCTCGGCGCGCGCGGCGGTGGCGGCCAGCGCCCGGGTGGAGCGGGCGCTGGAGATCCTCGCCGGCGACGCCCCCGAGCACCTGCTGGTGGCCGGCCGGCTGCGGCTCGAGCACGGCCAGGCCTCGCTGGAGGAACTCGGACAGCGCGCCGACCCGCCGATGACCAAGGACGCCGTCGCCGGCCGCATAAGGCGTCTGCTGGCCATGGCCGACAAGCGCGCGAAGGACCTCGGCATCCCCGACACCGAGTCGGTCGTCACCGAGGACATGCTCGCGCAGTAACGGGACGCAGCCCTCCGGGGCGCTCCCCGCGGCAGCGGGGGGCGCCCCGCCTCACCCCGAGGGGGCACCCGGCTCCAGAACGGACGCCACCGAGCCGAATCTCCCGGCAGCGGCAGGTCGACGGAGGCCCGCCCGTGGCCACGAGGAGCCGGGATGACACCACAGCTGTGGGCGGTGGTCTTCGCCTGCGCGGCGCTGGTCGCCGTGTGCACCGGGGTCCTGGCCTGGCGACGGCGCGACCGCACCCCCGCGGCCACCGCGCTCGCCGCCACGATGGCCGGCGTCACCGTCTGGTCCCTGGCCGACGTCGCCGTCTACGGACTGCAGACCGAGCTGGTCCGCCGGGTCTACGTCCCGCTGCTGCTCGCCTCGGTCGGACTCGTCGTCCTCGGCACCTACGTCCTCGCCCGCACCGTCTCCGACCCGTCCTGGCGGCTGGCCCGCAGGCGGGCGGCGCTGCTGCTCGTCGAGCCGCTGCTCATGGTGCTGCTCGCCACCCTGCCGGCGACCCGGGACCTGGTCATGTCCGGCCTGGCCGACGCCCCGGCCGGCGGGGAGACCCGGGTCGTCTTCGGGCCGCTGTTCCTGGCGCACACCGTCTACTCCTACGTCCTGGTGGGCGTGGCCTACACCCACCTGGCCCGCCGCTGGGCGGGCTCGGCCGGCGCCTTCCGCAGCCAGATCGGCATCCTGCTGGGGTCGGCGGTGCTGTCCACCACCGGCAACGTCGTCGCCGTGGTCACCCAGCTCGACGGGCAGGGCACCGACGTCACCCCGCTGTTCTTCCTGGTCACCGGGCTGATCGACTGCTGGGCGATCTTCCGCGGCGGGATCCTGCGGCTGGTCCCCGTCGCCCGGGAGCAGGTCGTCGACACCGTCCCCGACGCCGTGCTCGTCGTCGACCCCGCTGGCGTCCTCATCGACGTCAACCCGGCCGCGCAGCGGATGCTGCAGCGGTTGCGCCCCGACCTCGGCGCCGAGCTGGTCGGCCGGCCCCTCACCGAGGCCGCCGGTCCCGAGACGGTCGCCGTCCTCGGCACCACCGAGCGGCTCGACGGCCACCGCGTCGCGGAGGTCCGGCCGGGGCTGTGGCTGGACGTGCGGGACTCCGCCGTCGCCGACCCGCGGGGCCGCGCCCTGGGCCGGATCCTCGTCGTCCGCGACGTCAGCGAGCAGCAGGAGCGGCAGGTCGCCGTCGAGCGGCTCAACCGGCGGCTCGCCGAGCAGGTCGAGGAGATCGAGCGGCTGCGCGCGGTCCTCGCCGAGGAGGTCGTCCGCGACCCGCTGACCGGGCTGCACAACCGCCGCTACCTCGACCGGGCGCTGGACGCCGACCTCGCGCACCGCCCGCGCACCGGGCAGCTGTCCCTGCTCGTCGTGGACATCGACCACTTCAAGACCGTCAACGACCGGTTCGGCCACGCCGCGGGCGACCGGGTCCTCACCTCCGTCGCGGGCACCCTGTCCGCGGCGGTCCGCGACGGAGACACGGCCGCCCGCCTCGGCGGCGAGGAGTTCGTCGTCGTCCTGCCCGGCGCCGGCCACGAGCAGGCGCTCGTCCGCGCCGAGCAGGTCCGCCGCGAGGTGGCCGCCGCGCGGCACCTGCTCGACGGCGAGACGGTCGCCGTGACGGTGAGCGTGGGCGTCGCTGTCTGCCCGGCCGACGGCACCTCGGCGGCCGCGCTGCTCGAGGCCGCCGACCGTGCCCTCTACACGGCCAAGGCCACCGGCCGCGACCGCGTGGTCGCCGCCGAGGCGGCCCCGCCGTCCGACGTCCCGGTGCCGCCCGCCCCGTTCCTGCCCGTCCCCACCCCGCCCGGCGACCTGCAGGAGCTCGTCCCCGGGGTCGGACCTCACCCGGACGCCTCCCGTCCCGGCCGATAGGGTCGACGCCGATCGAGGCCGCGCGCCGTGCGGCCCACCGGGGCGACGGGCGTCGCCGGGACACATGGAGGTCAGTCGTGACCGTACGCGTGGGCATCAACGGGTTCGGCCGGATCGGCCGCAACTTCTGGCGGGCGGCCGCGGCCAGCGGCAAGGACATCGAGATCGTGGCGGTCAACGACCTGACCAGCCCGGAGGTCCTGGCCCACCTGCTCAAGTACGACAGCATCCTGGGCGTGCTCAGCGAGGACGTGGCGGCCTCCGACGGCGGCATCGACATCGCCGGCACGACCATGAAGGTGCTCTCCGAGCGCGACCCGGCCTCGCTGCCGTGGGGCGACCTCGGGGTCGACGTCGTCGTGGAGTCCACCGGCTTCTTCACCAAGGCCGACGACGCCCGCAAGCACGTGGACAAGGGCGGTGCGAAGAAGGTCGTCATCTCCGCGCCGGCCACCGGCGACGACCTCACCATCGTCATGGGCGTCAACCACGAGCAGTACGACGGCTCGCAGACGATCATCAGCAACGCGTCCTGCACCACGAACTGCCTGGCGCCGCTGGCCAAGGTGCTCCACGACTCGTTCGGCATCGAGCGCGGCCTGATGACGACGATCCACGCCTACACCGCCGACCAGAACCTGCAGGACGGTCCGCACAAGGACCTCCGCCGCGCCCGCGCCGCCGCGCTCAACATCGTCCCGACCTCCACCGGCGCCGCGAAGGCGATCGGCCTGGTGCTGCCGGAGCTGCAGGGCAAGCTCGACGGCTACGCCATGCGCGTGCCCGTCCCCACCGGCTCGGCCACCGACCTCACCGTCCAGCTGACCCGCGAGGCCTCCGCCGACGACGTCGACGCCGCCTACCGCGCGGCCGCCGAGTCCGGCCCGCTGGCCGGGATCCTGACGTACACCTCGGCGCCGATCGTCTCCTCCGACATCGTCACCGACCCCGCCTCGTGCATCTACGACGCGAAGCTGACCAAGGTCTTCGGCCCGATGGTCAAGGTCCTCGGCTGGTACGACAACGAGTGGGGCTACTCCAACCGGCTGGTCGACTCCGTCGAGCTCGTCGGCGCCTCGCTCTGATGCGGTCCCTCGACGACCTGCTCGCCGAGGGGGTGTCGGGCCGGCGCGTGCTCCTGCGCGCCGACCTGAACGTCCCCCTCGACAAGCAGACCGGGGCGATCACCGACGACGGCCGGATCCGCGCCAGCCTGCCCACCCTGCAGGCCCTGCGCGACGCCGGCGCCCGCGTCGTCGTCGCGGCGCACCTGGGCCGGCCCAAGGGGGCGCCCGAGCCGCGGTACTCGCTGGCGCCGGTCGCCGCCCGGCTCGGTGAGCTGCTCGGCACCGAGGTCCCGCTGGCCTCCGACGTCGCCGGGGACGACGCCCGCGCACGGGCGTCGTCGCTGGCCGAGGGCGGCGTCCTGTTGCTGGAGAACGTCCGCTTCGAGGCCGCCGAGACCTCGAAGGACGACGCCGAGCGCGGCGAGCTGGCCGACCGGCTGGCCGCCCTCGCCGACGTCTACGTCGACGACGCGTTCGGCGCGGTGCACCGCAGGCACGCCTCGGTGTACGACGTCGCGCAGCGGCTGCCGCACGTCGCCGGCCGGCTGGTGGCCACCGAGCTCGACGTCCTCACCCGGCTGACCAGCGACCCCGAGCGGCCCTACGTCGTGGTGCTCGGCGGATCGAAGGTCAGCGACAAGCTGGCCGTCATCGAGGCGCTGCTGCCCAAGGTCGACCGGCTGCTCGTCGGCGGCGGCATGTGCTTCACCTTCCTGGCCGCGCAGGGCCACGGCGTGGGGACGTCGCTGCTGGAGGCCGACCAGGTCGACACCTGCGGCCGGCTGCTGGCCGAGGCGGGGGAGCGGATCGTGCTGCCGATCGACGTCGTCTGCGCGCCAGAGTTCAGCGCCGACACCGAGACCACCGTCGTCCCGGTCGAGCAGATCCCCGACGGGCAGATGGGCCTCGACGTCGGCCCCCGCACCGTCGAGGCCTTCGGCGGCGAGCTGGCCGGGGCGCGCACGGTGTTCTGGAACGGCCCGATGGGCGTGTTCGAGCTGGCGCCCTTCCAGGCCGGCACCCGCGGCGTCGCCGAGGCCGTGGCCGCCGTCGACGGGCTGTCGGTGGTCGGCGGCGGCGACTCCGCCGCCGCGGTCCGCCAGCTCGGCCTCGACGAGGCGTCCTACGGGCACATCAGCACCGGCGGCGGCGCGTCGCTGGAGTACCTCGAGGGCCGGGAGCTGCCGGGCCTCGCGGTGCTGGCGGACTGAGGAGCGACAGCGATGGCACGCACCGCCCCCCGGGCGCCGCGCACCGGCCGACGGCCGCTGATCGCGGGCAACTGGAAGATGCACATGACGCACCTGGAGGCCATCGGCCTGGTGCAGAAGCTCGTCTTCAGCCTCACCGAGAAGGACCTCGACGACGCCGAGGTCGTCGTCCTGCCGCCGTTCACCGCGCTGCGCAGCGTGCAGACGCTCGTGACCGGCGACAAGCTGCCCGTCGGCTACGGCGCGCAGGACCTCTCGGCGCACGACTCCGGCGCCTACACCGGTGAGGTCAGCGGCGCGATGCTCGCCGCGCTGGCCTGCGGGTTCGTCGTCGTCGGCCACTCCGAGCGGCGCGCGCTGCACGATGAGGACGACGCCACGGTGGCGGCCAAGGTGCAGGCCGCCCTGCGGCACGGCCTCACGCCGATCCTGTGCGTGGGGGAGGGCCTCGACGTCCGCCGCGCCGGGCAGCACGTCGGGCACTGCACCGCCCAGCTCGACGCCGCGCTCGAGGGGCTGACGGCCGACCAGGTCCGCGGGATCGTGCTCGCCTACGAGCCGGTCTGGGCGATCGGCACCGGCGAGGTGGCCACCCCCGACGACGCCCAGGAGGTCTGCGGCGCACTCCGGTCGCGGCTCGACGGGCGTTTCGGCCCGGAGACGGCCGCCGCGGTCCGTATCCTCTACGGCGGGTCGGTGAAGGCCGCCAACACGGCCGGGATCCTGGCCGGGCCGGACGTCGACGGTGCACTCGTCGGGGGCGCGAGCCTCGACGCCGACGAGTTCGCGCAGATCTGTCGGAGCGCCGCCGGGGGCAGCAGCAGCTAGCCGCCCGCGGCCGAACGGGGGTGGGTGGGTGGGCAGCACGCTGCAGCGACCCACCCGCCCCCGCTCCTCCCGGCCGGCGGAGCTGCTCCGGGGCACCGCCGGGCGCGTGCTGGGCCTGGTCCTCGTCGTCCTGCTGGTGGTCGCCGTGGCGGTCAGCTGCAGCGGCGGCGGCAGCGGCGACTCCGGCGTCCCGGTGCTCGGCGACGGCCCCGACGCCGGCGTGGACGGCGTCCGCGCGCCCTCCGACGCCGCGGGCGGCACGCTGCGCGTGGTCACCGGCGAGGTCGACAGCCTCGACCCGCAGCGGTCCTACCAGCCGGGCGTCTGGAACCTCATGCGGCTCTACACCCGCACGCTGGTCACCTACGCCAGCGAGCCGGGGCACACCGGCGAGCTGGTGGCCGACCTCGCCACCGACCTCGGCACCACCCCCGACGGCGGGCTGACCTGGACGTTCACCCTCCGGCCGGGCGTGCTGTTCGAGGGCGGGGCGCCGATCACCTCCCGCGACGTCAAGTACGGCATCGAGCGGTCGTTCGCCTCCGACGTCGTCGTCGGCGGTCCCACCTACGTCGTGGACCTGCTCGACGACCCCGCCGACCCCTACGCCGGGCCGTACCAGGACGAGGCCCCGGACAAGCTGGGGCTGGCGGCGATCGAGACGCCCGACGACGCGACGATCACCTTCCGGCTGCGGTCGGCGCAGCCGGACTTCCCCTACGTCCTGGCGCTGCCGTCCAGCAGCCCGGTGCCCGTCGCCGACGACACCGGCGCCGCCTACGGCAGCGACCCGGTCTCCTCCGGCCCCTACGCGATCACCACCGTCGACCCCGAGACCGGCATCGTGCTCGACCGCAACCCGCAGTGGGACGCAGCGACCGACGACGTGCGCACCGCACTGCCCGACCGCGTCGTCGTCCGCACCGGCCTGTCCAACCTCGAGCGGGACCAGGCGCTGCTGGCCGGCTCGGCCGACGTCGACGTCTCCGGCACCGGACTGCACGCCGCGACCGAGTCCCGGCTCGCCGAGGGCACCGGCGGGGACGTGCCGCTGGCCGACCGCGTCGACGACCTCACCACCGGCGCCGTGCGGCTGCTCGCGCTGCCCACCGACGTCGCGCCGATGGACGACCCCGCCTGCCGCACCGCGGTGGCCGCCGCGATCGACCGCCGCGCCGTCCAGGAGACCGTCGGGGGTGCCGACGACGCCGTCCGGACCTCCCGGCTGTGGCCGCGGTCGCTGGGCGGTGGCCCCGAGGACCCCGACCCCGGCCCCGACCCCGAGGCCGCCCGGGCCGCGCTGCAGGCCTGCGGGCAGCCGCAGGGCTTCAGCACCGTGCTGGCCGTCCCGGACGCCTCGGCGAGCCTCCTCGTCGCCGACGAGGTCGCCGAGCAGCTCGCCGCGGTCGGGATCACCGTGGAGGTGCGGCCGCTGCCGGCGACGACCTTCTACGCCACCGACGTCGGCAGCCCGGACAACGTGGCCCGCAACGGCTTCGGCATCGTCCTGGCCACCTGGACCGCCGACTTCCCGACCCCCGGCTCGTTCCTCGTGCCGCTGGTCGACGGGCGCTCGATCAGCCTGGTCGGCAACACCGACTACGCCCGGCTGGCCGACCCGGCGATCTCGGGGCTCGTGGACGCCGCCCGGGCGGCAGCCGCCGACCCGGAGGCCGCGCGCGGCGCCTGGCGGGACGTCGCGACGGCGGCCGGCGCCACCGGCGCCTACGTGCCGCTGGTGGAGACGCGGGTCCAGCTCCTGGCCGGGCAGCGGCTGCACAACGGGCTGGTCATGGAGCCCTACGCCGGCCACGACCTGGCCACCGCGGGCGTGCGCTGACCGGGACGCCCGGGCGCTCCGGTTACGCTGGGGCCGTGTTCGAACTCGTCCTCAACGTGCTGCTGGTCCTCACCAGCGTGATGCTGGTGGTGCTGATCCTGCTGCACCGTGGCAAGGGCGGCGGCCTGTCCTCGATGTTCGGCGGCGCGGTCTCCTCGCAGCTGGCCGGGTCCTCCGTCGTCGAGAAGAACCTCAACCGGCTCACGGTCATCGTGGGGTTCGTCTGGGCGGTCTGCATCGTGACGCTGGGCATCCTGCAGAAGGTCTGAACGAGGACCCCGCTGCCCCCGGCGGAGCCCCTCGTCGGGTCGCGCCGCAGGTCGGAGCGAAAACGTGATCGAGAGAACACGCTCCAGGCCATAGACTGCCCCGGCGGTGCGCCCAGCGCCGTGCAGGTCCGTCCACAAGGGGGCGCTCGTGGCTGGTGGCAACGCGATCCGGGGAACCCGGGTCGGTGCGGGTCCGATGGGTGAGGCCGAACGCGGGGAGGCAGCGCCGCGGCACCGGGTCGGTTACTGGTGCAGCTCGGGTCACGAGACCCGGGTGGCCTTCGCCGCCGACGCGGAGATCCCCGAGTCCTGGGACTGCCCGCGCTGCGGCCTCCCGGCCGGGCAGGACGCGCAGGCGCCGCCGCCGGCGCCGCGGACCGAGCCCTACAAGACCCACCTCGCCTACGTGCGGGAGCGGCGCAGCGACGCCGACGGCGACGCCCTCCTCGAGGAGGCCCTGGCGAAGCTCCGCGCACGTCGCGGCGCCTAGCGGACCCGGCCGATCGCCCCGGCGGTGCGGTGCCGCGCCGCCGGGGCGCGGCCCTCAGTCGACGCCGGGCAGCCGGCCCGCCGCCGCGGCGTCGAGCAGCCAGCGGGTGGCGCGGCGGCCGCGGGCGCCGGCGGCCGGCACCTCCGTGCGGTCGGCGCCGCCGAGGGCCCGCGCGACGGCCTCGGCCTTGCCCTCGCCAGACACCAGCAGCCAGACCTCCTCGGCCGCGGTGATCGCCGAGAAGCCGAGGCTCACCCGCGTCGGCGGCGGCTTGGGGCAGTCCCGGACCGCGACCACCGGGCGTTCGTCGGTCACCGCCGGGGAGTCCGGGAAGATCGACGCCACGTGGCCCTCCGGGCCCATCCCCAGCAGCAGGAGGTCGAGGCGGGGGAGCGGACCGTCGCCGGCAGCGTCGGCCAGGGCCCCGGCGTACCAGTCCGCGGCCTCCTCCGGGGTGTCGAACCCGGCGTCGGAGGCGGGCATCGGGTGCACCCGCTCCGGCGGGGCCCCCACCCGGTCCAGCAGCGCCTCGCGGGCGCCCTTCTCGTTGCGCTCGTCGTCGTCGGCGGGCACGAAGCGCTCGTCGCCCCACCACACGTCGACCGCCGTCCAGTCGACCTGCTGGCCGGGGGCCGGCTCCTCGGCCAGCTCCGCGACGTGCCGCAGCACCGCCGTGCCGATGCCGCCGCCGGTGAGGACCACCGACGTCGTCCCGTGCACCGCCTGCGCGGCGGCCAGCCGGGCGACGAGAGCGGAGGCCACCACCCGCGCCAGCACCTCCGCGTCGGGCTCCACCACCACCTGGAGACCGGGGACGTCGGGAACGGGACCGTCGGCCGCCTCCCTCAGCGCCGCCAGGATCCGGTCCCCGGGCGGGAGCGTCACCGGGCCGCCTCGGGCGCGGCCTCAGGTGTTGCCTCGGGTGCCGTCGGGTCCGGGGAGTCGTGCTCGCCCTGCTCGGCCACCTCGTCGGCCCCCTCGGAGTCCAGCGGGACCGTCGGCGCCTCGCCGTGCGGGCTGTCCTCGCCGACGGCGTCCCCCGCGAACGGTGCGCCCGTCTGCTCGGCCGGGTCGACCCAGACGTGGGCGCGGACCGGGGCGCGGCCGACCAGGCCGCTGAGGCCGGTCGCGGCCTCCAGCGCCTCGGCGTAGGGCTCGTCGGAGTCCAGCCGGCGCAGCTCCTCGCCCAGCAGGTCGCCGAGCGGGCGGTCGGGCAGCGCCATCGTCGCGTCGGGCCGGTAGGGCTGGCTGATCACCGCGCCGCCGCGGCGGTCGGCGTGCACCCGGACCTCCTCGTCCTGGTCCAGGGTCAGCAGCACCGAGTCGACGCCGCTGGGCCCGGGGTGGCGGGCGCCCTGCACGACCTCCGACGTGATGCCGGTGCGCGCGGCGATCCAGCCGCTGAGCAGTTGCGCGGTGCCCGCGCCGGGGTCCCCCTCGATGCGGGCGCCGAGCACCCGGACGGCGTCGCCCCGCCGGCCGGAGACCGAGTCCAGCGCGGAGGTCAGCGTGGCCCGCCAGCCGGTGGCGCGGGTCCACGCCAGGTCGGTGTCGCCGGGGGCGTAGTCCTGGGCCCGGATGCGCAGCGCGGCGATCTGGTCGGCCGAGGCGCTGCTGTCGGTGATCCGCCGGTCGGCGATGACCGCCAGCGCGTCGGTGGTGAGCTGCCGCGGCGGCTCGGTGTGCCACCAGGTGACCACCGGCGCGTCGGCGGCCAGCAGCGGCAGCACGACCGACTCGGCGTGCAGTGCCAGCCGCCCGTACATGCGCATCACGACCGCCTCGCCGGGTCCCAGCCGCCCGCCGATGGACACCTCGGCGTCCAGCCGGGGCACCGGGGCCTCGATCTGCCGGCGGACGACGACGAGGATCCGGCAGGGGTGCTGCTCGGCGGCGATCGTCGCCGCCTCCTCGGCCTCGGCCACGCGGCCCTCGTCGGCGACGACGACGAGGGTCAGGGCGACGCCGGAGAGCACCGCCCCGCCGGTCCGCCGCTGCGCGGCCAGCTCCTTGACCACCGCGGAACCGGTGGTGTCCCACAACGTCGTCACGGGGTCTCCTCTGCTCGGGTGGGCCGGCGGCTCACGGTCGCCGCCACCGGCGCCCCTCGGCGGCCAGCATCTCGTCGGCGGCGCGCGGGCCCCACTCTCCGGCCCGGTACGGGTGCGGCGTGCTGCCGGACCAGAACTCCTCCAGCGGGTCGATGACCGCCCAGGACGCCTCGACCTCGGCGTTGCGCGGGAACAGCGTCGCGTCGCCGAGCAGGACGTCGAGCAGCAGCCGCTCGTAGGCCTCGGGGCTGGCCTCGGTGAACTGCTCGCCGTAGAGGAAGTCCATGGACACGTCCCGGACCTCCATGACGCTGCCGGGCACCTTCGACCCGAACTTCAGGGTCACGCCCTCGTCGGGCTGCACGCGCACCACCAGCTGGTTGTTGCCCAGCTCCTCGGTGTCGGTGTCGGCGAAGGGCAGGTGCGGCGCCCGCTTGAACACCAGCGCGATCTCGGTGACCCGGCGGGGCAGCCGCTTGCCGGTGCGCAGGTAGAACGGCACCCCGGCCCAGCGGCGCGTCTCCACGCCGAGCCGGACGGCGGCGAAGGTCTCGGTGGCCGACTCGGGGTCGACGCCCTCCTCCTGCCGGTAGCCCCTCGCCCGCTGGCCGGCCAGCCAGCCCTGCTCGTACTGCCCCCGGACGGCGAAGCGGCGCAGGTCCTCGGGCAGCGACACCGCGCGCAGCACCTTGAGCTTCTCGGTGCGGATCTCGTCGGCGGAGAACTCGACCGGCTCCTCCATGGCGGTCAGCGCCAGCAGCTGCAGCAGGTGGTTCTGCAGCACGTCGCGGGCCGCGCCGGTCTTCTCGTAGAAGCCCGCGCGGCCGCCGATGCCGACGTCCTCGGCCATGGTGATCTGCACCGAGTCGACGTGGTGGCCGTTCCACACCGGCTCGAACAGCTCGTTGGCGAACCGCATCGCCATGAGGTTCTGGACGGTCTCCTTGCCCAGGTAGTGGTCGATGCGGAAGACGTCCTCGGCGCTGAACACCGAGTCGACCAGCTCGTTGAGCTCCCGGCTGGACGCCAGGTCGGTGCCGAAGGGCTTCTCGACGACGACCCGCCGCCACCGGTCGGGCGTGCTCTCGGCCATGCCGGTGCGCTGCATCTGCTTGAGCACCACCGGGAACATCGCCGGCGGGATCGACAGGTAGAACGCGGCGTTGCCGCCGATGCCGTGGCTGCTCTCCAGGTCCGACAGCGCGTTGGCGAGCTGGTCGAAGGCGTCGTCGTCGTCGAAGGAGCCCTGGACGAAACGGACGTTGCCGGCCAGCCGCTCCCAGACCTCCTCCCGCCACGGGGTGCGGGCGGCGTTGCGGGCGGCGTCGCGGGCCAGTTCGGCGAAGTCCTGGTCCCCCCAGTCCCGCCGGGCGAAGCCCAGCAGCGCGAAGTTGGTCGGCAGCAGCCCCCGGTTGGCCAGGTCGTAGACCGCCGGCAGCAGCTTCTTGCGGGCCAGGTCGCCGGTGATGCCGAAGACGACCAGGGCGCACGGCTCGGGGACCCGCGGCAGCCGCCGGTCCCGGGGGTCGCGCAGGGGATTGGGGATCACAGGCCCTCCTCGTGGGGCTGGAGAGCGGACGCTCAGCCGAGGGGATCGGGCACCGGACCGGGGCCGGCGGGCCGGTCGGTCGGGTGCGGGTGCGGGTGTGGGCGTCGCCGGCCGGCCGGCGTCCGGCGGTCGCCGGCGGCCCGGACGGTCATCGGGGCCCCGCGCCCGGCCCCGGGGCCCCGGAGGGGAGGTCCTCCGGGATCCCGGGGCCGCAGCAGCGGGACCGCGAGGTCACGCCTTGTCCTCGAGCTCTTCCTTCACCGAGTCGGTCAGCTCGTCCCAGGAGTCGACGAACTTCTGCACGCCCTCGTCCTCGATGACGCGGAAGACGTCGTCGAGGTCGACCCCGGCGTCGGCGATGGCCTTCATCGTGGCCGCGGCGTCCTCGTAGCTCTCCTGTACCGGGGTGCCCGGGCTGCCGTGGTCGGCGTAGGCCTTGAGCGTCTTCTCCGGCATCGTGTTGACCGTGCCCGGGGCGACGAGCTCGCTGACGTACAGCGTGTCGGAGTACTCCGGGTTCTTGACGCCGGTCGAGGCCCACAGTGGCCGCTGCGGGCGGGCGCCCTTGGCCTCCAGCGCCTTCCAGCGGTCGGAGGAGGAGACCTCCTCGTAGGCCTGGTAGGCCAGCTGGGCGTTGGCCAGCGCGGCCCTGCCCTTGAGCGAGGGGTCGGCCCCGGCCTTGTCCAGCCGCTTGTCGACCTCGGTGTCGACGCGGGACACGAAGAACGACGCGACGGACGCGATCTGGGTCAGGTCGGCGTCGGCGTCCTCGGCCAGCCGCTGCTCCAGGCCGGAGAGGTAGGCGTCCATGACGGCGCGGTACCGCTCGGAGCTGAAGATGAGGGTGACGTTGACGCTGATGCCGCGCGCGATCGAGGTGGTGATCGCCGCCAGCCCCTCCTCGGTCGCCGGGATCTTGATGAACAGGTTCGGCCGGTCCACCAGCCACCACAGGTGCGCGGCCTCGGCCGCCGTCGCGTCGGTGTCGCGCGCCAGGCCCGGCGCGACCTCCAGCGACACCCGGCCGTCGCCGGGCTGCCGCTCGGCGACCGGCGCGAGCAGGTCGCAGGCGTCCCGGACGTCGGCGGCGGTGATCGTGCGCAGCGCCTCCTCCACGCTCACCCTGCGGACGGCCATCGCGTGCAGCTGGTCGTCGTAGGACTCCGACCCGCTGATCGCCGCGGCGAAGATGGTCGGGTTGGTGGTCACGCCGACGACGGAGAACTCGTCGACCAGGGACTGCAGGTTGCCGCTGCGGATGCGGTCGCGGGACAGGTCGTCGAGCCAGACGGCGACGCCCGCCTTCGACAGCTGGGCCAGGTTCTCGTTCTGTGCCATCTCTGTGCCTTCCGTTCGGACTGGGCCGGGGCCTTACCGGTCGCCGGTGGGGTGGGGGAGGCCGCCGGTGGCTGCAACCGGGCCGGCCGGGACGGCGTTCCCGGAGCGGGCGGCCTCGAGGGACTCACGCGCGGCGGTGACGACGGCCTCGTCGGTGAGCCCGAACTCCTCGTACAGGACGGAGTAGGACGCGCTGGCGCCGTAGTGGGTCAGCCCGACGATCCGGCCGGCGTCGCCGACGAACTCGCGCCAGCCCATCGGCACCCCGGCCTCGACGCTGACGCGCGCGCGGACCGTGGGCGGCAGCACCTCGTCCTTGTAGGCCTGGTCCTGGTCGGCGAACCACTCGACGCAGGGCACCGAGACCACGCGGGTCGGGACGCCGTCGGCCTCCAGCCGCTCGCGGGCGGCCACGGCGATCTGCACCTCCGAGCCGGTGCCCAGCAGGATCACCTCGGGCTGCCCGTCCGAGGCGTCGGCCAGCACGTAGGCGCCGCGCGCGGTGCCCTCCGCCGAGCCCATCTGCGAGCGGTCGAACACCGGCAGGTTCTGCCGCGACAGCAGCAGCCCGGCGGGGCGGTCGTTGTGCTCGAGGACGGTCCGCCAGGCGACGACGACCTCGTTGGCGTCGGCCGGGCGGACGACGTCGAGACCGGGGATGGCGCGCAGCGCGGCGAAGTGCTCGATCGGCTGGTGGGTCGGGCCGTCCTCGCCCAGGCCGATCGAGTCGTGCGTCCACACGTAGGTGACCGGCAGCTGCATGAGCGCGGCCAGGCGGACCGCACCGCGCATGTAGTCGGAGAAGGTGAGGAAGGTGCCGCCGTAGACGCGGGTGCCGCCGTGCAGCGCGATGCCGTTCATGACCGCGCCCATGGCGTGCTCGCGGACGCCGAAGTGGAGGGTCCGGCCGTAGGGACCGCCGCTCCACATCTTCGTCTGGCGGTCGGCCGGCAGGAACGAGGGCTCGCCCTCGACGGCGGTGTTGTTGCTCTCCGCGAGGTCGGCCGACCCGCCCCACAGCTCCGGCAGCCCGGGGTAGAGGGCGGCGAGCACCTTGCCCGACGCCTTGCGGGTGGCCACTCCCTTGGGGTCGGCGTCGAAGGACGGCAGGGCGTCGGCCCAGCCCTCGGGCAGCTCGCGCTCGCCCATCCGGGCCAGCAGGGCGGCGCGCTCGGGCTGGTCGGACTCCCACGCCGCGAAGAGCTCCTGCCACTCGGCGTGGTCCTTCGCCCCCTTCTCCACCACGGAGCGGGCGTGCGCGATCACCTCGCCGTCGACCTCGAAGGTCTTCTCCGGGTCGAAGCCGAGGACCTCCTTGGTGGCGCGCACCTCGTCCTCGCCGAGGGCGGAGCCGTGCGCGGCGCCGGTGTTCTGCTTGTTCGGCGAGGGCCAGCCGATGATCGTCCGCAGCACGACGATCGACGGGCGGCCGGTCTCGGCCCTGGCGGCGGCGAAGGCCGCGTCGACGGCGGCCAGGTCCTCGCCGTCGTCGACGTGCTGCACGTGCCAGCCGTAGGCCTCGTAGCGCTTGCCGACGTCCTCGGTGAAGGCGACGTTCGTGTCGTCCTCGATGGAGATCTCGTTGTCGTCGTAGACGAGGACGAGGTTGCCGAGCTTCTGGGTGCCGGCCAGCGACGACGCCTCGCCGCTGACGCCCTCCTCCAGGTCGCCGTCGGAGGCGAAGGCCCAGATGGTGTGGTCGAAGAGGCTCTCGCCCTCGGGGGCGTCGGGGTCGAGCAGGCCGCGCTCGCGGCGGGCGGCCATCGCCATGCCCACGGCGTTGCCGACGCCCTGGCCGAGCGGGCCGGTCGTCGTCTCCACGCCGGGCGTGTGGTTGACCTCGGGGTGGCCCGGGGTCTTCGAGCCCCAGGTGCGCAGGGCCTGCAGGTCCTCGAGCTCCAGGCCGTAGCCGGCGAGGTAGAGCTGCACGTACAGGGTCAGGCTGGAGTGGCCCATGGAGAGCACGAAGCGGTCGCGGGCCACCCAGTTCGGGTCCGTGGGGTCGTGCCGCAGCCACTTGTGGAACAGCAGGTAGGCCGTGGGGGCCATGCTCATCGCGGTGCCGGGGTGGCCGTTGCCGACCTTCTGGACGGCGTCCATGGCCAGCACGCGAGCGGTGTCGATGGCCCGCCGGTCGAGGTCGCCGAAGCCCTCGGGCAGCGTCGGGTGCGGCTGGCGCGGCGAGCCGGTGGGCGAGTCGCTGGCGGCCTCGGCGGGAGCCTCTGACTCCGTGCTCTTCGTGTCGTTGGCCTGGGTCATGACGGGCGGGGCTCCTCGTGGTCGGCCGTGCGCGGGGCCGTCCGGGGGACCGGTGTCCCGTGCTCCCGGGCGGACTACGGAGGTGCGGGGGCGGTGCGGGACGCAGCGGGTGCGGCTGTGTCCGGGGTCCTCATCGACCCGTGACCCTCCGTCGTCGTCGACGGCCGTACCCGCAGTTCCCGCGGCGTCAACGTGATCAGACCCTAGTCATCCGGAGCGGTCCCCGGCGTGGCCGCGGGCTACAGTGGGCCCGTTCCATCCCCGGTTCGAAGGGACCCCCGTGCTGTCTCCGTGCCCGGTGGCCCCCTGCCGTCCGTGGGTGCGCACGGCCGCGGCCGTCGGGCACGAGGCCGTCCGGTGACGGCACTCTCCGAGCGGCCGGCCGTCTCCGCCCGCCGGCTGTCCGGTGTGGTGGGTGCCTACGTCGCGCTGACCAAGCCGAAGCTCGTCGAGCTGCTGCTGGTCACGACGCTGCCGGCGATGATGATGGCCGCCGACGGGTGGCCCTCGTGGCGGCTGGTGGCCGCCACCATGGTGGGCGGGATGTTCGCCGCCGGTGCGGCCAACACCTTCAACTGCTGGTACGACCGGGACATCGACCGGCTGATGTCCCGCACGCGCGACCGGCCGATCCCGTCGGGGACGGTGTCCCCGCGGGCGGCCCTGGCCTTCGGGGCGGTCCTCGCCGCGGCGTCGCTGACGCTGCTGTGGGTGGCCACCACGCCGCTGGCCACGGCGCTGGCCGCGGTCGCGATCCTGGCCTACTCCGTCGTCTACACGATGGTGCTCAAGCGGCGGACCCGGCACAACACGGTCTTCGGGGCCTTCCCCGGGGCGGCGCCGGTGCTCATCGGGTGGGCGGCGGTGACCGGCTCGCTGGACTGGCCGGCCCTCGCCTTCTTCGCCGTCGTCTTCTGCTGGCAGATGCCGCACTTCTGGGCCCTGGCCAGCCGGTACCGCGAGGACTACGCCGTCGCGGGCGTGCCCATGCTGTCCGTGGTCGCCGGCCCGGCGAGCGTGGGCCGGCAGTCGGTCGCGTGGGCGTGGGCCACGCTGGGTGCCACCCTGCTCATGGGATCGATCACCCCCGTGCTGGGCTGGGCCTTCGCCATCGGTGGGGGGCTCCTCGGCGCCTGGTACGTGGCCGAGTCCCACCAGTGGCTCACCCGCATCCAGGAGGACGTGCCCGACCGGCCGATGCGGCTCTTCTCGGTGTCGATCTCGCACATGACGCTGCTGTCGATCGCCATCGCCATCGACGTCCTGGCCTGACCCCGCTCCCCGTCGAGATCCCGTGATCTCGCACGTCCCGGCCCGTCCCGGCGTGCGAGATCACGGGATCTCGCCGTCTCCGGGCCCGGCGCGCACCGTCCGCGACGGGGCGCCGCCCGTCGGCCTGCGGTCGTCCCGGCGGGCTCGAGACAGCCGCACGTCGACGACGGGTGCACGAGCCCGTCGTCGAGGAGCGGACGGACCACGGACGCCCCGGGGTCAGCGGGAGGCGGGGACCTGGGTGGCGGGGGCGTCGAGGGGCCGCTCGGACGCCGGGCCGCGGACCGACCACACCAGCCGCGCGGTGTAGACGGTCACCAGCACCGCGCCGAGCATGTGCACCAGCACCAGCACGACCGGCAGGTGCGTGAAGTACTGCACGAAGCCGACCACGCCCTGCAGCAGCTGGACGACGAGCAGGTCGCGGGCGGCCCGGCGGACGCGGCCGGGGGCGTCGGTGGCGTGGAGGGCCACGAGCAGCGCGACGGTGAGCCCGAGGAGCAGGAAGACGACGTCGGCGTGCAGCTGGCTGACCGTCTCGGGGTCGAAGCCCATGCGCCCGCCGGAGGGCTGCCCGCTCTCGTCGAGGTCGCCGCTGTGCGGGCCGCTGCCGGTGACGACGGTGCCCAGCGCCAGCACCACCGCGGTCACCGCGGCGATCCCGCCGGTCAGCAGCACCAGCGGGCGCCGCAGCAGCGGCCGGCCGACGCCGGGCTCGCGCGAGCGCAGCCACAGCACGGTGGAGACGGCGACGAGGACGGTCGAGACGAGGAAGTGGACGGCGACCGTCCACGGGTTGAGCCCGGTGAGCACGGTGACGCCGCCGATCGCGGCCTGGACGGGGATGCCGAGGAAGGTCAGCACCGCCAGCGGGCGCAGGTCCCGCCGCGCCGAGCGCCACACCGCCACCAGCACCGCGACGGCCACCGCGGTGAGCACGAAGGTCAGCAGCCGGTTGCCGAACTCGATGAGCCCGTGACCGGCCATCTCCGGGGTGGTGACGAAGCTGTCGTCGGTGCACCGCGGCCAGGTGGGGCACCCCAGGCCCGAGCCGGTCAGCCGGACGACGCCGCCGGTGACCACGATCGCGCCGTTGGCCACCACGTTGGCCAGCGCCAGGCGGGTGATGACGGTGGGGGAGAACCTGGGCAGGACCGGCACGTCCCGATGCTAGCCGCGGCCGGGCCCCTCCCCGGTCCGCTCGGGGCAGGTCACAGCGCGGGAGGAGCCGGCGCCGGGAGGCGCTGCAGGGGAGCCGGGCGGCCGGCGGGAGCCGCCCGGGTGATCCCCGTCACCCGTCCCTGACCTGCGCGGTCAGGGGCCGGGTGACTTAGGGCGGCCTTGCTTGCAGGCCTCCCGAAATAGGACACAATCGTGTTGTGGAAAGCGGCGCAGGGCAGGTGGGGACGGTGCGGACCGACGACGTCCGCACCCGTGACCGCGTGACCTCGCTGCTGCTCGAGCACGGCCCGCAGACCGCCAGCGAGCTCGCCGGCCGGCTGGGCGTCAGCCCCGCCGCCGTCCGCCGCCACCTCGACGCGCTCGAGGCGCAGGGGCGGGTCGAGGAGCGCACGGCCGCGGGCGCCCAGCGGGGGAGGGGCCGGCCCGCCCGGCACTTCCACCTCACCGACGCCGGTCGCTCCGGCTTCGCCCACGCCTACGACGACCTCGCGCTCACCGCGCTGCGGTACGTCGCGGCCTCCGGCGGTCCCGACGCCGTCCGCGCCGTCGCCCAGGCCCAGCTGGCCGGCCTCGAGCAGCGCGCCTCCGACGCCGTGGCCCGCACGTCCGGTGCCCCCGTCGAGCGGGCCCAGGCGCTGGCCGAGGCGCTGACGGCCGAGGGCTACGCTGCCTCGGCCTCCGCGATCGCCAGCGGCGGGCAGCTGTGCCAGCACCACTGCCCCGTCGCCCACGTGGCGGCGGAGTTCCCGCAGCTGTGCGAGGCCGAGACGGCGGTGATCGGCCGGCTGGTGGGTACGCACGTACAGCGCCTGGCCACGATCGCCCACGGCGACGGCGTCTGCACCACCCACATCCCCGGGCCGCCGCACGCCGGCCCTGGGCACCTGCGGCCTCGTCCAGAGGCTCACCCCGAGCGTGCGAGGGGTGAGGGGGATGAGGTCCTTACTCACATGCGCGCGGGGAACAGAAGCACCTCCGCACGCCCTGTACCAGGTGAGCGAGCAGCGCGGGTCCCGCGCACCGCACCGTCCACCAGCACCACCCCCACGAACGACCGGGAGAGGACGCCCGCATGACCAGCACCCAGCAGCCGGTGACCGGCACGCCGCTGACGCAGGACGAGCAGATCGACCAGCTCGGCCGCTACCAGTACGGCTGGGCCGACGCCGACGTGGCCGGGTCCTCCGCCCGCCGCGGCCTGTCCGAGGACGTCGTCCGCGACATCTCGGCCCGCAAGGACGAGCCCGAGTGGATGCTCGAGCGGCGCCTCAAGGCGCTGAAGCTGTTCGGTCGCAAGCCCATGCCCGACTGGGGCTCGGACCTGTCCGGCATCGACTTCCAGAACATCAAGTACTTCGTGCGCTCCACCGAGGCCCAGGCGGCCTCGTGGGAGGACCTGCCCGACGACATCAAGAACACCTACGACCGGCTCGGCATCCCGGAGGCGGAGAAGCAGCGCCTGGTCTCCGGCGTCGCCGCCCAGTACGAGTCCGAGGTCGTCTACCACCAGATCCAGAAGGAGCTCGAGGACCAGGGCGTCGTCTTCCTGGACACCGACTCGGCCCTCAAGGAGCACCCGGAGATCTTCCAGGAGTACTTCGGCTCGGTGATCCCGTCCGGCGACAACAAGTTCGCCGCGCTGAACACCGCGGTGTGGTCGGGTGGCTCGTTCATCTACGTGCCGAAGGGCGTGCACGTCGACATCCCGCTGCAGGCCTACTTCCGGATCAACACCGAGAACATGGGCCAGTTCGAGCGGACGCTGATCATCGTCGACGAGGGCGCCTACGTGCACTACGTCGAGGGCTGCACCGCGCCGATCTACAAGTCGGACTCGCTGCACTCCGCGGTCGTCGAGATCATCGTCAAGAAGAACGCCCGCTGCCGGTACACGACCATCCAGAACTGGTCGAACAACGTCTACAACCTGGTCACCAAGCGGGCGATCGCCCACGAGGGCGCGACCATGGAGTGGGTCGACGGCAACCTCGGCTCCAAGGTCACCATGAAGTACCCGGCGGTCTGGATGACCGGCGAGCACGCCAAGGGCGAGGTCCTGTCCATCGCCTTCGCGGGCGAGGGGCAGCACCAGGACGCCGGCGCGAAGATGGTGCACGCGGCGCCCAACACCTCCTCGACGATCGTGTCGAAGTCGGTGGCGCGCGGCGGCGGCCGGACCTCCTACCGCGGCCTCGTGCAGATCGACGAGGGTGCGCACGGCTCGAAGTCGACGGTCAAGTGCGACGCCCTGCTGGTCGACGCGATCAGCCGGTCGGACACCTACCCCTACGTCGACGTCCGCGAGGACGACGTCGCCATGGGTCACGAGGCGACCGTCTCCCGGGTCAGTGAGGACCAGCTCTTCTACCTGATGAGCCGCGGCCTGTCCGAGGACGAGGCCATGGCGATGGTGGTCCGCGGGTTCGTCGAGCCGATCGCCCGCGAGCTGCCCATGGAGTACGCCCTCGAGCTGAACCGGCTCATCGAGCTGCAGATGGAAGGTGCCGTCGGCTGATGTCGGCAGAGAACAGCCCCAGCACCACCGGTCTCACCACCGAGTCGGCCGTCCTCGCCGGCGAGCTGTTCGGCGAGGGCGTCGGCACCCAGGCCGGCCCGCCGTCGGTCCCCGCGTCCGGCACCGGCACCGCCGGCGAGGCGACGCCCGGCTCGCACTCGCACGGCGGGCCGGCGCCGACCGGCTCGCCGGCCGAGCGGTTCACCTCGACCGACCCGGACGCCTTCGGCGTGCCCACCGGCCGCGAGGAGGCCTGGCGCTTCACCCCGATGCGCCGGATCCGCCCGCTGCTCGACGGCGCTCCCTCCGACGCGCACCTGACGTGGACGACCGACCTGCCCGAGGGCGTCGAGCTCGTCTCCGTCGACGCCGACGACCCGCTGCTCAAGGGCCTGCCCGAGCCGGTCGACCGGCTGGCCGCCCTCGCGCGGCAGCGCAGCGGCGGCGCCGCCGTCGTCCGCGTGGCGCGCGAGGCCCAGCTCGACCGCCCGGTCACCCTGGGCCTGGCCGGCACCGGGTCCGCCCCTGCCGCGGACATGCCCGTCGTGTGGGGCCAGCTGGTCGTCGAGGTCGGGCAGTTCGCGAAGGCGACCGTCGTCCTCGACCACACCGGCCTGGCCCGCTACGCCGGTGGCGTCGCCGTCCTCGTGGGCGACGGCGCGCAGGTGACCGTCGTGTCCGTCCAGGACTGGGCGCCCGGCACGGTGCACGGCGGCCAGTTCGACGCCGTCGTCGGCCGCGACGCGAGCTACAAGCAGGTCGTGGTCACCCTCGGCGGCGACCTCGTCCGGCTGGTGAGCAACGTCCAGTACGCCGGCCCCGGCGGGTCGGCGGAGCTGTTCGGCGTCTACTTCTCCGACGAGACGCAGCACCAGGAGCACCGCCTGTGGGTCGACCACGCGGTGCCCAACTGCACCAGCAACGTGCTCTACAAGGGCGCGCTGCAGGGCGAGGGCGCGCGCACGGTGTGGATCGGCGACGTCCGCATCCGCCCGGAGGCCACCGGCACCGACACCTACGAGCTCAACCGCAACCTGGTGCTCACCGACGGCGCTCGCGCCGACTCGGTGCCCAACCTGGAGATCGAGACCGGCGAGATCGTCGGCGCCGGCCACGCCAGCGCCACCGGCCGGTTGGACGACGAGCAGCTGTTCTACCTGTGCTCGCGTGGCATCGACGCCGAGACCGCCCGCCGCCTGGTGGTGCGCGGCTTCTTCGCCGACGTCGTCCAGCTCATCGGCATCGACGCGCTGCAGGACCGCCTGATGCAGTCCATCGAGGTGCGGCTCGGCGCCCTGCCCGGTCTGGACGAGCAGCCGGTCGAGGGGGCCTGACCATGGCCTTCGAGCGGGTCTGCGCCCTGTCCGACGTCCCCGAGGGCGGTGCCCTGCGCGTCGAGCTCGTCGACGTCGACGTCGCCGTCGTCCGCTACGAGGGCGAGGTCTACGCCCTGCAGGACCTCTGCTCGCACGCCGAGGTCCCGCTGTCGGAGGGCGACGTCGAGACCTTCGACGGCGCCCCGACCATCGAGTGCTGGCTGCACGGGTCCTGCTTCGACCTGCGCACCGGCGAGCCCACCAACCTGCCGGCCACCGAGCCGGTCGACGTCTACCCCGTACGCGTGCAGGGGGAGGCCGTGCTCGTCGACACCGAGTCCGACGGCCGCCTGCCCCTGGCGTCCGGCAACTGAGGAGCGAGAAGAGAAGTGTCCGTTCTGGAGATCCGCGACCTGCACGTCAGCGTGGGCGAGGGCGACGACGCCAAGGAGATCCTCCGCGGCGTCGACCTGACCGTCCGGTCGGGTGAGACCCACGCGATCATGGGGCCCAACGGGTCGGGCAAGTCCACCCTGGCCTACTCGATCGCCGGCCACCCGAAGTACACGATCACCGGCGGCACGGTGACGCTCGACGGCGAGGACGTCCTCGCGATGACCGTCGACGAGCGCGCCCGTGCCGGCCTGTTCCTGGCCATGCAGTACCCGGTCGAGGTCCCCGGCGTCTCGGTGTCGAACTTCCTGCGCACCGCCGCCACCGCGATCAAGGGCGAGGCCCCGAAGCTGCGCACCTGGGTCAAGGACGTCAAGACCGAGATGTCCGGTCTGGAGATGGACCCGGCGTTCGCCGAGCGCAACGTCAACGAGGGCTTCTCCGGCGGTGAGAAGAAGCGCCACGAGATCCTGCAGATGCGGCTGCTCAAGCCGAAGGTCGCGATCCTCGACGAGACCGACTCCGGCCTCGACGTCGACGCGCTGCGGGTCGTGTCCGAGGGCGTCAACCGCACCCGCGCGGAGGGGGAGGTCGGCGTCCTGCTGATCACGCACTACACGCGGATCCTGCGCTACATCCAGCCCGACTTCGTGCACGTGTTCGTCGCGGGCCGGGTCGTCGACGAGGGCGGCCCGGAGCTGGCGGCCAAGCTCGAGGACGAGGGCTACGCCGCCTACGTCAAGGACTCCAACGAGCAGGCGAGCGCCGAGAAGGCCGCCTCGGAGGTCGCATCCGCATGACCCAGACCGTCTCGCGTCCCGCTGCCGGGGCGCAGGAGCCGCCCCTGCCGCTGGACGTCGAGGCGATCCGGGCGGACTTCCCGATCCTGACCCGCACCGTGCGTGACGGGAAGCGGCTGGTCTACCTCGACTCCGGCGCCACCTCGCAGAAGCCGCGCAGCGTCCTCGACGCCGAGCGCGACTTCTACGAGAACCACAACGCCGCTCCGCACCGTGGCGCGCACCAGCTGGCCGAGGAGGCCACCGGCCTCTACGAGGCGGCCCGGGCGAAGATCGCGGAGTTCATCGGCGCCGCCGTCGAGGAGGTGGTGTTCACCCGCAACACCACCGACGCGATCAACACCGTCGCCTACGCGCTGTCCAACGCCGCCACGGCGAAGGAGCCCTCCTTCCGCCGGTACGCCGTCGGCCAGGGCGACGAGATCGTCGTGACCGAGATGGAGCACCACGCCAACCTGGTGCCCTGGCAGCAGCTGTGCGAGCGCACCGGCGCCACGCTGCGCTGGCTGGGCCTCACCGACGACGGCCGCCTGGACCTCTCCGACCTCGGCACCGTGGTCAACGAGCGGACCAGGTTGGTCGCGGTCACCCAGCAGTCGAACATCCTCGGCACGATCAACCCGCTCGGGGAGATCGTCGCCCGGGCGCACGAGGTCGGTGCCCTGGTGCTGGTCGACGGCGCGCAGTCCGTGCCGCACCAGCCGGTCGACGTCGCCACCCTCGGCGCGGACTTCCTGGTGTTCTCCGGGCACAAGATGCTCGGGCCCACCGGCGTCGGCGTGCTCTGGGGCCGCTACGAGGTGCTCGACGCGCTGCCGCCCTTCCTGACCGGCGGCTCGATGATCGAGGTCGTGCGGATGGAGGGCAGCACGTTCATGCCCCCGCCGCAGCGCTTCGAGGCCGGCGTGCCGATGACCGCGCAGGTGGTCGGACTCGGTGCCGCCGTCGAGTACCTGCAGGCCCTCGGCATGGACAGGGTGCAGGCGCACGAGGAGGCCCTCACCGGCTACGCCCTCGAGCAGCTGCAGGCCATCCCGGGCGTCACCGTGATCGGCCCGCCCGACACCGTCGCGCGTGGGGGAGCGGTCTCCTTCACCGTGGACGGCATCCACCCGCACGACGTCGGGCAGGTCCTCGACGACCTCGGCGTCGCTGTCCGGGTGGGCCACCACTGCGCCTGGCCGGTCGTCCGGCGCTACGGCGTCCCGGCGACCACGCGGGCCACGTTCTACGTGCACACCGGCTACGACGACGTCGACGCGCTCGTGGAAGGTGTGCGGGCCGCGCAGCGTTTCTTCGGAGTGACGCCCGAGGAGGCCACCGCCTGATGCAGCTGCAGTCGATGTACCAGGACATCATCCTGGACCACTACCGCAACCCCCACGGCCGCGGACTGCGCGACCCGTTCGACGCCGAGGTGCACCACGTCAACCCGACCTGCGGGGACGAGGTCACCCTGCGGGTGCACCTGGACGGCGAGACGATCGCCGACGTCTCCTACGAGGGCATGGGCTGCTCGATCAGCCAGGCGTCGGTGTCGGCGATGTACGACCTCGTCGTCGGCAGGTCGGTGACCGAGGCCCTGGGCACCGGCGAGCACTTCATGACACTCATGCAGAGCAAGGGCGACGCGTCGGTGGCCGAGCAGCTCGAGGACGAGCTGGAGGACGCCGTCGCCTTCGCCGGGGTCTCGAAGTACCCCGCCCGCATCAAGTGCGCGCTGATGAGCTGGATGGCACTCAAGGACGCCTCCGCCCGTGCGCTGGCGGCCACACCGACCGGAGGACAGGCATGAGCGAGACCACCGAGAACGAGACCCCGGCCGAGCTGCCGGCCTACAAGTCCGCGCTGCTCGAGGACCTCGAGGAGGCCATGCGCGACGTCGTCGACCCCGAGCTCGGCGTCAACGTGGTCGACCTCGGCCTGGTCTACGGCATCGACGTCGACGAGCAGAACGTCGCCGTCCTGGACATGACGCTCACCTCGGCGGCCTGCCCGCTGACCGACGTCATCGAGGACCAGGCGCGCCAGGCGCTCACCGGCGGCCCCGGCCCCGGCCTGGTCGACGACATCCGGATCAACTGGGTCTGGATGCCGCCGTGGGGCCCGGACAAGATCACCGACGACGGGCGCGAGCAGCTGCGCGCGCTCGGCTTCCGGGTCTGACCGCGACCTCCTGACCCGTCCGGCCGGCGGGCACGTCCCGGCCGCCGGCACGACCGTGCTGCCCGCGCCCTCCGGGGCGCGGGCAGTCGCCGTCGGGGGTCAGCGCAGCTCGGCCAGGCGGGCACCGGAACCGGCGACCGGCCGCAGCTCCCGGCGGGCGCCCAGCGCCAGCAGGCCCGTGCCGACGACGAGGACCGCGGCCAGCGGCAGCGGCAGCGCCGTGACCGCCAGCCCGGCCGTGAGCGTGACCGCGGTGACCGCGCCCGTGAGCAGCGGCGCCCGGACCGCCGTGCGGGCGCCGAGCGCCATCGCCGCGGCCGCGGCGAGCAGCACGAGCGCCGGGCGCAGCGCACCGGGTTGCAGCACCGCGGCGACCGTCGACGGTGCCGCGGCGGCGGCCAGGCCCGGGCCCCACGCCGGCCAGGACGGCCCGTCGAGCAGCCGCGGTCCGGCAGCGACCAGCAGCGCGGCGGCGGCGGGCAGGCTCCACGCCTCGACCACGGTCGTCCCGGCCAGCGCGGCCGCCGTCCAGCCCGCCGCGCCGAGCTCCGCCGCGCCGGTGCGCCACGCGGCAGCCTCCTCGGGGGACTCGTCCCGCCCGCGGGCGAGCACCGCTCCCCAGCCGCAGCACAGCAGGCCCTGGACGGCGAGGTGCAGGGCCAGCTGATCCCAGGCGCCGTCCAGCGCGAGCACGACGAGCGCCGCGCCGGCGCACACGGCCCCGACGGTGCCGGTGGGGGCGCGGAGGTCGGCGGCGATCCCGGGCCGGGCGGCCAGCGTGAGGGCGAACAGCCCGGTGAGCACCGCCGCGGCCGCAGCGGGCGGGAGCAGCCCCGCGGGGACCGACAGCACCGCCGCCCCGGCGAGGCAGCCGCCCGCCGCCGGGACCGCGTCGGGCCGCTCGTCGCGCCGGACCGCCGCCACCCCGGCCGCGGGCAGTGCCGTGAGCACCAGCAGCGTCACCAGCGCCGGCCAGCGGGCGGTGGCGACCAGCTGGGCGACCGCGAGGACCACCAGGACGATCCCGGCAGCGGAGGCGGCCGGCAGCAGCAGCCCCCGTCGCCAGCCGGTCAGCAGGGCCGCGGCGGTGCTCGCCAGCAGCACGCCGAGCCAGCCGGCGAGGGGCAGCGAGACGGGACCGCCGGGAGACAGCGCCGCGCCGACCGCGCCCCCGGCCACGAGCCCGGCGACCACGGGCACCAGCCGGGGCGGCCCGAGCAGCGGGTCGACGGCGCGGTCCAGGCGCACCGGCAGCAGGGCCGCGGCGACCGCGACGGTGAGCCCGGCCGACAGCCAGCGGACCGGCCCCTCGGCGGTGGCGGCGGTCAGCAGCCCCCCGACGACGCCGGTCACGAGCCACGGTGCGGTGGTGAGCAGCACGACGCGGGCCAGCGCCCGGCGCGTGCCGAGGACGAGCGCCAGCCCGGTCAGCGCGACGCCGAGCAGCAGGACGGTGCGCGGCACGCCGGCGGGCACCACCGCCAGCCACCGCAGCGCGGCGACCTGCAGTGCTCCCCACGCCCCCAGCGGCCAGCTCAGCGGGGAGGGCAGCAGCACCCGGACGCTGACCAGGACCCCGGCCAGCCCCAGCGCCGGCAGCGGACCGCCGCCCAGCGGAGGGCTCCCGGTGGCCACGCTGGTCAGGGCGAGCGCCGCGGCGGCCGCCGCGCACGCCTCCTCGGTGTTCCCCAGTCCCGCCCGCGCCGCCCACGCCGAGGCACACCCGGCGACCAGGGCGCCCAGCAGCACCCCGATCCGGGCGGTGTTCCCGCCCAGGGAGGGCCCGACCAGCGCCACGGCGACCAGCAGCACGACGCCGACGGCCAGCAGCACCTGCGGCGGCCGGATGCGCGCGGGCAGCGAGGGCAGCGGAGCCGGCTCGACGGCGGCCACCGGCGGGCTCGCGTACGGGAGCGGGGGCACCGGCGCGCTGGTCATCGCCGTCCCCCCTCGCCCGCCCGTCGGGCTCCACGCTAGGGGCGGTCAGCGCATCTGCGCGACCCAGGCCACGGCCTCGCGCGCCTGCTGGCGGCGGCGCTCGTAGGTGGCGCCGACGACGAGCAGCACCAGGCCGGCGGTGGCCAGCGTGACCCAGCGCGGGACGAGCGGGGCATAGGGCGCCAGGCGGCCCAGCACGACCAGCAGCAGCGCACCCGCCCCGACGACGAACGGCGCCTGCCGGTGGGTCAACGTGCCGGCCACGGCGAGCGCCGCGGCCGCGGCGACCACGACGACCAGGCGCGCCGCCGTCGGCTCGGCGACCACGACGACGGCCGACGGCAGCAGCGCGACCGCCAGCCCGGGACCCTCCGCGGCCCAGGACGCCGCGCCCGCGCGCAGCGCCGGGACGGCCAGCAGGAGCAGTCCCGCGGCGGCCGGGAGCGAGTAGACCTCCGGCGTGCGGACGTCGGCACCCGCCGCGGCGATCCACCCGGCGAGCACCAGGTCGGCGACCGCGAGGACCGCCACCGGCCGCCGGCGGGCGACCAGGGCGTAGCAGCCGGCCGCCGCGCCGACGACCGCCAGGCCGACGGCCGTCTGACCCCACGCGCCGACGTCCGCGGCGACCCCGCCGGCGACGAGCCCGCCGAGCGTCCCGGGGACCGCCGCGGCGAACTCCTCCGGCGTCCCGGCGCGCAGCGCGGCCACCGCGAACGCCGTGGCCCCGGTGAGCGCGAGCAGCAGGGCAGCGGGGACGGGGTCGAGCAGCCGGCCCTCCAGCGCCACCAGCACCGCCAGCCCGGGCGCGCACAGCGCGGCCGCCGTGGCGGCCGGACGCACCTGCGGGCGCAGGACCGCGGCGAGGACCGCCGGCACGGCCGCGGTGAGCACCAGCGTCGCCAGCGGGCCGTCGCGTCCGTCCGCGTCGAGCACCGTCGCGCCCGCGCCGGCCAGGACGGCGCCGGCGGCGAGCACCGCGACGAGGGCCGGTCCGGCCACCCGGGGTGCCGCCGCCGCGGTCAGGAGCAGCAGGCCCAGCCCGGCCGCCCCGACGGTCCCGCCGACGCCGAGGCCGGCCATCGACCCGGCCAGGGCCAGGGCGACGACGCCCGCCACGGCGGCCGAGGCGGTGCGGCGCTCCGGCAACCGGGGGGCCAGTCGCGGCTCGCGCAGCAGCACCGCCGCACCGGCCGCCGCCGCGGCGAGGACGGCGGTCGCGCCCCAGCCGTCGACCGCACCGCCTCCCCAGGCCAGCGGCACGCCCAGCAGCACGCCGGCCGCCCCGGTCAGCCCGCCCAGGACCAGGGCCACCCGGTGCAGGAGCCGGCGCAGCACCAGCAGCACGAGGACGTCGACCAGCGCGGTGCCGAGCAGCACGGCCACACCGGCGACGCCGTCGGCCAGGCCGGCGGGCAGCAGCAGCCAGCCGGCCGGCTGCGCGGCGAGCAGGGCGGCCAGCGGCCAGGTGACGGTGCTGCGGGTGAGGCGTCCCAGGCCCAGCGCGACGGCGGCGGTGACCGCGCAGGACACGCCCGCCCACAGTCGGCCGGGGACGGCGTCGGCGCCCCACAGGCCGAGCGCGTGCGCGGCGGCGAGGTCGACGGCCAGCAGCGCGGCGCCGGCCGCGGCCAGGGCCTCCTCGGTCGCCCGCAGGCCGCGCCGGGCGCTCCACGCGGAGGTGGCGCACGCCGCGGCGGTGACGGTGGCCATGACCGCGGCCTGGAAGGTCACGCCCAGCCGGGTCCACGCGACCGCCACGAAGGCGACGGCCGCGGCGACGACGAGCAGCGCGCCCAGGCCCAGGAGCACCTGCTGCGGACTGAGCCGCCGGCGCGGTGCCGGCGGGAGCACGGGCGCGGCCGGAGGGGGCGGCGGTGCAGGGGACCAGGCGGGCGGAGGGGCGGACGCGGGAGCCGGCGCGTACGCCGGTGCGGGTGCGGGAGCCTGCGCCGGTGCCGCACCCGGGGCCGCGGCGCGCAGCGTGGCCACCAGGGCGTCCCGGTCGCGGGAGAACGCGTCGATCGTCGCCCCGATCCGGGCCACCACCGTGGCGGCCTGCGCGACGGCGGGCAGACCGCAGGTGGCGCAGCGTGCGGGGGCCGGTGCGGCCGGTGTCCCGCAGACGGGGCAGGGCAGACCCCAGGTCGGCGTGCTCATGGCCCGGATGGTGACGTGCGGCGGGCGGCAGCGGTACCGGTCTCGTCCGGACTGGGGACACGGCGGGCTGCTGTGGACATCACCCGGCAACCCGCTCGGGTTCCGGCCGCGGAGCGCCTACCCTGGGATCAGTGATCACGACGACCGGCCTCGAGCTGCGCGCCGGCGCCCGCATCCTCCTCGGCGACGTCACCCTGCGCGTGCAGGCGGGTGACCGCATCGGTCTGGTCGGGCGCAACGGCGCCGGCAAGACCACCACGCTCACCACGCTCGCCGGTGAGCGCCTGCCGCACGCCGGCACGGTGGAGGTGACCGGCGAGATCGGGTACCTCCCGCAGGACCCGCGCAGCGGCGACCTCGACGTCTCCGCCAGCGACCGCGTGCTCTCCGGCCGCGGCCTCGACGTCCTCAGGGCGAAGCTGGTCAAGGCGCAGGTGGCCATGGCCGAGCCCGCCGACGACGCCGAGCGCGACCGCGCCGTCCGCCGGTACGGGCGCCTGGAGGACCAGTTCGCCGCGCTCGGCGGGTACGCCGCCGAGAGCGACGCCGCCCGCATCTGCACCGCCCTCGGCCTGCCCGACCGGGTCATGGGCCAGCCGCTGCGGACGCTGTCGGGTGGCCAGCGGCGCCGGGTCGAGCTCGCCCGCATCCTGTTCTCCGACGCCGAGACGCTGCTGCTCGACGAGCCCACCAACCACCTCGACGCCGACTCGATCACCTGGCTGAAGACCTTCCTGGCCTCGCACAGGGGCGGCCTGGTGGTCATCAGCCACGACGTCGAGCTGCTCGGCGCCGTCGTGAACAAGGTGTGGCACCTCGACGCCAACCGCGCCGTCGTCGACGTCTACAACCTCGGCTGGAAGGCCTACCTGCAGCAGCGCGAGACCGACGAGCGCCGCCGCCGACAGGAGCGGGCCAACACCGAGCGCAAGATCGACGCGCTGACCTCGCAGGCGGACAAGATGCGCGCCAAGGCCACCAAGGCCAGGGCCGCGCAGAGCATGGACAAGCGCGCCGCGCGGCTGGCCGCCGGCCTCGACGAGGTGCGCGTGCAGGACCGGGTCGCCAAGCTCCGGTTCCCCACCCCGGCGCCGTGCGGGCGGACGCCGCTCACCGCCGAGGGCCTGTCGAAGAGCTACGGCTCGCTCGAGGTGTTCACCGACGTCGACCTCGCCGTCGACCGGGGCGCACGCGTCGTCGTCCTGGGCCTCAACGGCGCCGGGAAGACGACGCTGCTGCGGATGCTGGCCGGCACCGAGGTGCCCGACACCGGCGAGGTGCTGCCCGGCCACGGGCTGCGGATCGGCTACTACGCGCAGGAGCACGAGACGCTCGACCACGACCGCTCGCTGCTGGAGAACATGCGGGCCGCCGCGCCGCAGAGCACCGACACCGAGCTGCGGCGGATCCTCGGCGCCTTCCTCTTCTCCGGCGACGCCGCCGACCAGCGTGCCGGCACCCTCTCCGGCGGTGAGAAGACGCGGCTGGCGATGGCCACGCTGGTCGTCTCCGGCGCCAACGTGCTGCTGCTCGACGAGCCGACCAACAACCTCGACCCGGCCAGCCGCGAGCAGGTCCTCGACGCGCTGCGCACCTACGGCGGCGCGATCGTGCTGGTCACGCACGACGAGGGCGCCGTCCGTGCCCTCGACCCGGACAAGGTGATCCTGCTGCCCGACGGCACCGAGGACGCCTGGAGCGAGGACCTCGCCGACCTCGTCGAGCTGGCCTGACAGCGGGTCGGCGTCAGCCGACCTGGCACTTTCCCGCTCGCGTGGCCGGGTGGCCCGGGCTGGGTGATCATCGACGCGGGAGGCCGGCGTCACGGGGACGGCGGCACCACGCGAGCCAGCACCCGATGGGCCGGCGACCCGCGCCGGCGCCGAGGGCTGCGACGGAGGGGAGTCATGGCCGACTCGAGCACGGACCTCGGCAAGGGCAAGCGCATCACCGGAGGGGACCGCACGTCCCTGGCCGACGAGCTGAAGAAGCGCTACGACGGCGGGGAGAGCATCCGGTCGCTGGCCACCTCGACGAACCGCTCCTACGGGTTCGTGCACCGGCTCCTGTCGGAGTCCGGTGCCACGCTCCGCAGTCGTGGTGGGGCCAACCGGAACAGCAAGAAGAGCGCGTGACGGCGGTCGACACCGACGGCTGGGTCCGGACCAGCCGCGACGGCGCCGTCCTGACCGTCACGCTCGACCGTCCCGACCAGCTCAACGCCCAGACGCCGGCGACCTGGACGGCGCTGAAGGCGGTCGGCGACTCGCTCGACGACGACGTCCGCGTGGTCGTGGTGCGGGGCGAGGGCCGGTCCTTCTCCGCGGGCCTGGACCGCAGCCTGTTCAGCGCCGACCCCGCGACCGCGGGCGGTCTCGGCCAGCTGGGGTCGATGCCGGCCGAGCAGGCCCAGGAGCGCATCCGGGAGTACCAGGCCGGGTTCCGCTGGCTGCGCGCGCCGGGGATCGTGTCGGTGGCCGCGGTGCAGGGCCACGCGATCGGCGCCGGCGCGCAGCTGGCGCTGGCCTGCGACCTGCGGGTGATGACCGAGGACGCCTCCCTGCGGCTGCCCGAGGCCACGCTCGGGCTCGTCCCCGACCTCACCGGCACGAGCAACCTGGCGGAGCTGGTCGGCCACGCGCGGGCGATGGAGGTCTGCGTGACCGGCCGTCCGGTGACCGCGGCGGAGGCACTGACGTGGGGCGTGGCCAACGCCGTCGTCCCGCCCGGGGACCTCGACGCGGCGGTGGCCACGCTGGTCGCCGCGCTCACCGCCCCGCCCGCCGGCGCGGTCCGCGAGACCGCGGCGCTGGTCCGCTCCGCCGTCCGGAACACCCCGGAGGCGCAGGACGCCGCCGAGCGGGCCGCCCAGGCACGGCGGCTGGCCGAGCTGACGGCCCGCTGAGGCGACCGGAACAGCGGGGGACCGGCGGCTGTTCTCGTTGCCGCCGGTCCCCGTCTCCGGCTGAGGAGGTCACCGCGTGAGCAGTCCCATGACCTCCATGGCGGCGATGCGCTCGTTCCGACGTGACCCCTCGGTCACCTCCCGCGAACTGCCCGAGGGGACGGTGCGCCGGATCCTCGGCATCGCCCGGCCCTACCGCCGCGAGCTGACGTCGTTCCTGCTGCTGGTCGTCGCGTCCTCGGTGATCGGCGTGATCACCCCGCTGCTGGCCGGCGACATCATCAACCGGATCGCCCGCCTCGACGGCACCGCCGGCGGCATCGTCCGGATCGCGCTGTTCATCGCCGGCCTCGCCGTCGTCGACGCCGGCATCTCGGTGGCCACCCGCTGGTACTCCGCGCGCATCGGCGAGGGCGTCATCTACGACCTGCGCGCCCGCGTGTTCGAGCACGTCCAGCGGATGCCGGTCGCCTTCTTCACCCGCACCCAGACCGGCGCGCTGGTCAGCCGCCTCAACAACGACGTCGTCGGCGCGCAGCAGGCCTTCACCTCGACCCTGTCCGGCGTCGTCTCCAACGTCATCGGCCTGGTGCTCACCGCAGGCGTCATGTTCTCGCTGTCGTGGCAGATCACGCTGCTCTCGCTGGTGATGGTGCCGCTGTTCGTGCTGCCCGCCCGCCGCATCGGCAAGCGGCTGCAGGAGATCACCCGGGAGTCCTACGGCCTCAACGCGTCGATGAACGCGTCGATGACCGAGCGGTTCAACGTCGCCGGCGCGCTGCTGGTCAAGCTGTTCGGCCGCCCCGAGGCCGAGGCCCAGAGCTTCCGCGGCCGGGCGGCGCGGGTCCGCGACATCGGCGTCCTGTCGGCCATGTACGGCCGCACGTTCTTCACCGCGCTCACGCTGGTGGCGGCGCTGGCCACCGCGCTCGTCTACGGCCTCGGCGGCTTCCTGGCCTTCGACGGGTCGCTCTCACCCGGCGACGTCGTCGCGCTGGCCCTGCTGCTGTCGCGGCTCTACGGCCCGCTGACGGCACTGTCCAACGTCCGGGTCGACGTCATGAGCGCCATGGTCAGCTTCGACCGCGTCTTCGAGGTGCTCGACCTGCCGCCGATGATCACCGAGGCCCCCGACGCGGTGCCGCTCCCGGCCGACGACCGGTCCATCGAGTTCGACTCCGTCTCCTTCAGCTACCCGGCGGCCGCGGACGTCTCGGTCGCCTCGCTCGAGGACGTGTCGCTGCCCGAGCACGGCGGGCCGACCGCGGTGCTGCACGACGTGTCCTTCCGGGTCGAGCCCGGGCACCTGGTGGCCCTCGTCGGGCACTCCGGGGCCGGCAAGTCGACGATCGTCAACCTCGTGCCGCGGCTCTACGACGTCACCGCCGGGGCCGTGCGCATCGGCGGGGTCGACGTGCGGCAGGCGACGCTGGCCTCGCTGCGCGACACGATCGGCGTCGTCAGCCAGGACGCGCACATGTTCCACGACACCATCCGCGCCAACCTGCTCTACGCCCGCCCCGAGGCCACCGAGGAGCAGTTGTGGGCGGCGCTGACCGGCGCACGGATCGCGGCGCTGATCGCCTCGCTGCCCGACGGCCTCGACACCGTGGTCGGCGACCGCGGCCACCGGCTCTCCGGCGGGGAGAAGCAGCGGCTGGCCATCGCGCGGGTGCTGCTCAAGGCGCCGGGGATCGTCATCCTCGACGAGGCGACCGCGCACCTCGACAGCGAGTCCGAGGTGGCCGTGCAGCACGCGCTGGACACCGCGCTGGCGGGCCGGACGTCGCTGGTCATCGCCCACCGGCTGTCCACGATCCGCAGCGCCGACCAGATCCTCGTCGTCGACGGCGGTCGCATCGTGGAGTCGGGCACTCACGAGCAGTTGCTGGCGCTCGGGCAGCGCTACGCCGACCTCTACCGGACCCAGTTCGCCGACGGCGAGCGTCGGACGGTCGGTGCGGCGTAGCAACTAGCGTTCCTCCTGCCCCAGCAGCACCAGGAGGAGTTCCGTGACGTCCGCGCACCCGTACGACGCCCAGATCCGCGCTCTCTACGCCGCGTTCGTCGACGGCTGGAACCGGCGCAGCGGCGCAGCGGTGGCCGCGGTGTTCGCCGACGACGGTGACATGGTCGGTTACGACGGCACGACCGTGGGCGGCCGGCTGTCGATCGCCTCGGACCTGCGGCGGGTGTTCGGCAGCCACCCGACGGCGACCTACGTGGCGCTGGTCCGGTCCGTGCGAGCGATCAGCGACGGTGTGGCGGTGCTGCACGCGCACGCCGGGATGATCCCGCCCGGGGAGGACGACATCGACCCGGGGCTGCACAGCATCCACACGCTGGTCGCCGTCGACGAGGGCGGCGGTCGGTGGAAGACCACGCTGTTCCAGGCGACGCCGGCCGCGTGGCTGGGCCGCCGTGACGCCCGCGACGCGCTGACGAAGGAGCTGCGCGAGCTGCTCGCCACCTCCCGCTGAGCGTGCCGGCGGGCCCTGAGCCGCCTGTGTCGCGCTAAGGGCTCCTCAGGGCGGCGTCGTAGCGGTCGAGCAGGACGGCGGCGATCCGCTCGTCGGGCAGCAGGGGAGCGGTGACGACGTCGGCGCCGGCCTCGGCCAGCTTGCCGTGGAAGTGCCCGGGTGCCAGCAGGTAGGAGGCGACCACCACCCGCTCGGCCCCTCCGCGGCGCGCCGCGGCGACGGCGTCGGCCACCGGGGGCTGCGCGGCCGAGCCGTAACCGGTGGTCACCGGCCCGGCCCAGGAGCGCTGCAGCAGGTCGGCGGTGTCCTCGACGTCGGCCACCGACCGCGGATCGGAGGACCCCGCGGCGGCCAGCACCACCGCGGTCAGCGGGTCGCGCGGGTCGGCGCCCGCTTCGACCAGCCGGTCGGAGAGCACCGCGGCCAGCCGCGGATCCGGGCCCAGCGGCCGGGCGGCGACGGCGGAGTCGTGCGCGGCCACGGCACCGGCGATGTCGACGTGCACGTGGTAGCCGCCGGACAGCAGCAGCGGCACGACGACGGCCGGCTGCCCGTCCGCGGCGAGCCCCGCGACGACGTCGACCACCGTGGGCGGCTGCACGTCGACGAACGCCGCCGTCGTCACCAGGCCCGGGCGCAGCCGGCGCGCGGCCAGCGCGAGCTCGGCCACCAGCCGCCGCCCGCTCGGGTTGCGCGTGCCGTGGGCGCACGCGACGAGGACCGGAGCCGTCACGGGGTGCGCAGGACGCCGCCGTCGACGGCGACCATCGTGCCGGTGACGTAGGACGCGGCGGGGGAGAGCAGGAAGGCGGCCACCCTGCCGAACTCGTCGGGGTCGCCGACGCGGCGCAGCGGGATGCCGGCCTCGGTGCGGGCGCGCGCCGCGCCGGGGTCGCCGGAGGCGGCCTCGATCTCGGTGATCCGGTCGGTGGCGATCGTGCCGGGCATCAGGCCGACCACCCGGATCCCGCGCGGGCCGAGCTCGTCGGCCAGCGCCTTGAGCGTCATGGCCAGGCCCGGGCGCAGCGCGTTGGAGATGGCCAGGTGCCCGATCGGCTGGCGCACCGACGTCGACAGCACCATGCCGATGGCCGCGCCCTCGGTCAGGTGCGGCACCAGCGCGCGCAGCAGGCGCAGCGGGCCGAGCAGCACGCTGTCGACGGCGGCCCGCCAGTCGTCCTCCGCCGTCTGCAGCACCGTGCCCGGCGCCGGCCCGCCGACGGAGACCAGCACGCCGTCGACCCGGCCGAGCCGCTCGAGCGCCGTCGTCACCAGGGTGTCGGCGGCGCCGGCGTCGCCGAGGTCCGCGGCCACCCCGGACGCGCCCTCGCCGAGCCCGGCGACCGCGCGGTCGACCGAGTCGGGCGAGCGGGAGCTGACGAGGACGCGGGCCCCGTCGGCGACGAGGGCCCGGGCGGTCGCGAGCCCCAGCCCCCGGCTCGCGCCGGTGAGCAGGAAGCCGCGACCGCCCAGGCCCAGATCCACGACTCAGCCCCGATCAGGCGGCCGTGCCCCGCAGCGAGCGGAGGACGTACTGCATGATCCCGCCGTTGCGGTAGTAGTTCGCCTCGCCGGGGGTGTCGATCCGGACGCGGGCGTCGAACTCCACGTCGCCGGCCTCCACCTTCACCGTGCGTGGCGTCTCGCCGTCGTTCAGCGCGGTGATCCCGGTGATCGTGAACTCCTCGTCGCCGGTCAGGCCGAGCGACTCGCGGTTCTCGCCCTCGGGGAACTGCAGCGGCAGCACGCCCATGCCGATGAGGTTGGAGCGGTGGATCCGCTCGTAGCTCTCGGCGATGACCGCCTTGACGCCCAGCAGCGCCGTCCCCTTGGCCGCCCAGTCGCGCGAGGAGCCCGAGCCGTACTCCTTGCCGGCCAGCACGACCAGCGGGATGCCCTGCTCCTGGTAGGCGACCGAGGCGTCGTAGATCGTCGTCGTCTCGCCGGTCAGGTGGTTCTTGGTGACCCCGCCCTCGGTGCCGGGCACCAGCTGGTTGCGCAGCCGGATGTTGGCGAAGGTGCCGCGGATCATGACCTCGTGGTTCCCGCGGCGCGAGCCGTAGGAGTTGAAGTCGCGGCGGTCCACACCGTGCTCGCGCAGGTACTTCCCGGCGGGGCTGTCGGCCTTGATCGAGCCGGCCGGCGAGATGTGGTCGGTGGTCACCGAGTCCCCGAGCACCGCCAGCGTGCGGGCGCCGGTGATGTCCTGGACCGGCGCCGGCTCGGCCGGCATGCCCTCGAAGTACGGGGGACGGCGCACGTAGGTGCTCTGCGGGTCCCACTCGAAGGTGTCGCCGGTCGGGGTCGGCAGCGCCTGCCACTGCTCGGTGCCGGCGAAGACGTCGGCGTAGCTGCGGTCGAACATCTCCGCCGAGACGGCGTGGTCGATGACCCGCTGGACCTCCTGCGGGGACGGCCAGATGTCGCGCAGGAACACGTCGTCGCCGTCGGCGTCCTGGCCCAGCGGGTCGTTGTTCAGGTCGACGTCCATGGACCCGGCCAGGGCGTAGGCGATGACCAGCGGCGGGCTGGCCAGGTAGTTCATCTTGACGTCGGGGTTGATCCGGCCCTCGAAGTTGCGGTTGCCCGACAGCACCGAGACGACGGCGAGGTCGGCCTCGTTGACCGCGGCCGAGACCGGCTCGGGCAGCGGGCCGGAGTTGCCGATGCAGGTCGTGCAGCCGTAGCCGACCAGGTAGAAGCCGAGCTTCTCCAGGTACGGGGTGAGCTCGGCCTTCTCGTAGTAGTCCATGACCACCGACGACCCGGGGGCCAGCGTCGTCTTCACCCACGGCTTGGAGCTCAGCCCGCGCTCGACGGCCTTCTTGGCCAGCAGCGCCGCGCCGATCATCACCTGCGGGTTGGAGGTGTTGGTGCACGAGGTGATCGCCGCGATCACGACCGAGCCGTGGTCGACGAAGGTCTCGGTGCCGTCCTCCATGACCACGCGGGTCCGCTTCGAGGGCCGCCCGGAGACCGCGTCGTTCTCGTAGTGGTGCGGCTGACCGGCGGTGCCGTTCCCGCCCTCGCTGCCTGGTGCGGAGCTGGCCGGGTCGGAGGCCGGGAAGGACTCGGCCGACGCCTCGTCGACGGAGGACTCGACGCCGTAGGGCTGCTCGTTCTGCGGGACGCCGGGCTTGCGGTCGTCGCCGCCGGTCTCGTCGTCCTGCACGTAGTCGGCCAGGGCGGCGCGGAAGGCGTGCTTGGCGTCGGTGATCGCCACCCGGTCCTGGGGCCGCTTCGGGCCGGCGATCGAGGGGACGACCGTGGCCAGGTCCAGCTCGAGGTACTCGGAGAAGGCCGGCTCGCGCGACGGGTCGTGCCAGAGGCCCTGCTCCTTGGCGTAGGCCTCGACCAGCGCCACCTGCTCGGCCGAGCGGCCGGTGAGCTGCAGGTAGGTGATGGTCTCCTCGTCGATGGGGAACATCGCCGCGGTGGAGCCGAACTCCGGGCTCATGTTGCCGATCGTGGCCCGGTTGGCCAGCGGGACGGCGGAGACGCCGGCGCCGTAGAACTCCACGAACTTCCCGACGACGCCGTGCTGGCGCAGCATCTCGGTGATGGTGAGGACGAGGTCGGTCGCCGTCGCGCCGTCGGGCAGCTGACCGGTGAGCTTGAAGCCGACCACGCGCGGGATGAGCATCGACACCGGCTGGCCGAGCATCGCGGCCTCGGCCTCGATGCCGCCGACGCCCCAGCCGAGCACGCCCAGGCCGTTGACCATCGTGGTGTGGCTGTCGGTGCCCACGCAGGTGTCGGGGTAGGCGACGACGCGGTCGCCCTCCTGGCGCGGGAAGACCACGCGGGCCAGGTGCTCGATGTTGACCTGGTGGACGATGCCGGTGCCGGGCGGGACGACCTTGAAGTCGTCGAAGGCGCCCTGGCCCCAGCGGAGGAACTGGTAGCGCTCGCCGTTGCGCTCGTACTCGATCTCGACGTTGCGCTCGAAGCTCTCCGGGGTGCCGAAGACGTCGGCGATCACGGAGTGGTCGATGACCAGCTCGGCCGGGGCGAGCGGGTTGATCTTGTTCGGGTCGCCGCCGAGGTCGGCCATGGCCTCGCGCATGGTGGCCAGGTCGACGATGCAGGGGACCCCGGTGAAGTCCTGCATGACCACGCGGGCCGGGGTGAACTGGATCTCCTGGTCGGGCTCGGCCGCCGGGTCCCAGTTCGCGATCGCGCGGATGTGGTCGGCGGTGATGTCCGCGCCGTCCTCGGTGCGCAGCAGGTTCTCGAGCAGGACCTTCAGGCTGAAGGGGAGCACGCCTGCGCCCTCGACCGCGTCGAGCCGGTAGATGTCGTAGTCGGTGCCGTCGACGCTGAGCGTCGACCGGGCTCCGAAGCTGTCCTTGCTGGCTGCCACTGCTTGCGCCTCACCCTCGAGTGTCCATCGGGCTTGAATGCCTCCATCATCCCAGCCCGGGACGGAGAGGTCCTGGTGAGGCGACCCTTCCCTCTCCCGTGACCTCGGTCCCGGCGCCCGGTGCCCGTGCACTTCCGCGGGAGTGCACCGTGCACGTCCGCGGACGTGCCCCCGCGCGGGCGGCGTGCCTACGGTGGAGCGCGTGACCGGTGCCGTCCCCGACCCGCTGCCCGGCTGGCTCGCCGAGGCCCGCCGGATCACCGTCCTCAGCGGCGCCGGCGTCTCCACCGACAGCGGCATCCCGGACTACCGCGGCCCGAACGGCGTCTGGACCCGCGACCCCGACGCCGAGAAGCTCGTGACGCTGTCCTACTACGTCGGCGACCCGGAGATCCGCCGGAAGGCGTGGCGGATCCGCGCGGAGATGCGCTCCGCCGACGTCGCCCCGAACGCCGGGCACCGCGCGCTGGCCGGCCTGGAGGCGCAGGGCCGGCTGCGGGCACTGCTCACCCAGAACGTCGACGGGCTGCACCAGGCCGCGGGCTCCTCGCCGGATCAGGTGCTGGAGCTGCACGGCACGGTGCACGCCGTCGAGTGCCTGTCCTGCGGCGACCGGACGTCGATGGACAGCGCGCTGGCCCGCCTCGACGCCGGCGAGGACGACCCGGCGTGCGCCGTCTGCGGCGGCATCCTCAAGTCGGCCACGGTGAGCTTCGGCCAGGCGCTCGACGAGCGGGTCCTCGCCGCGGCGGCCGAGGCGGCCGCCGACTGCGACGTGTTCCTCGCCGTCGGGACGTCGCTGGTCGTGTACCCGGTGGCCGGGCTGGTCGAGGTCGCCGCCGCGCACGGTGCCCGCGTCGTCATCGTCAACGCCGAGCCCACGCCCTACGACGGGCTGGCCGAGCTCGTCGTCCGCGAGCCGATCTCCGATGCCCTGCCGCGGCTGCTGGGGACGGCGTGAGCCGCGCCGAGCTCGAGAGCCGCTACCGCGAGCTGGTCCTCCGCGAGCTGCCGCGACGGGCGCGGGAGGGCCGCTGGGTGGTCACGAACGACCACTGCTTCGGCCGGATCGTGCTCGACCACGCCGTCGGCGGCCGCTGGTACGACGTGCTCGACCGCCGGCGCTCCCCGGCCTTCGCCCAGCTGTCGGACGAGCAGCTGGCCGGCGCGGTCGCGATGGCCGAGCGGGTGCTCACCGAGGGCGACCCGCTGCTGCGCGAGCTGGACGCGCGGAGCCTCGCCTGGCGCGGCAAGCCGCCCACGCCGGTGACGACGCAGCGGTGACGCTGCTCGTCGTCCACCTGGTGCTGACGGCCGCCTACGCCGGCTTCCAGTGGACCGTGCGGGCCGTGGTCTACCCGCAGTTCGCCCGGGTGCCGGCCGCGGCGTTCCCCGCCTACGAGCGGGCGCACCAGCGGCTCATCACCCCCGTCGTCGGCCCGCTGTTCGCCGGGCAGGGGATCACCACCCTGTGGCTGCTGGCCGCCCGGCCCGACGGGGTGCCGCTGCTGCCGGTGCTCGCGGGCGGCGTGTGCCTGGCCGTCGTCCTCGGCCTCACCGGCCTGTTGGCCGTGCCGCTGCACCGGCGACTGGGGGAGGGGTTCGACGACGGCGCGTTCGCCCGGCTCCTGCGGGTGGACACCGGCCGCGCCCTCGCCGCGAGCGCCGGGACGGTCGTGGCCGCGTGGCTGCTGCTCGCCAGCGGCTAGCGTGACCCCGACCACGTCGAGCGGCTGACCGGGGCGCCGGCAGCCCTGCCACCGGGAGCCCGGCATGCGCGTGCCCTTGACCACCCGCGACTTCCTCGACCGGGCCGAGCTGGTCTACCGCGACCGGGTCGGCATCGTCGACGAACCCGCCCAGCCGGCGCCGTCGCTCGGCGAGGTGGGCTACGGCGAGGTGGCCCGCCGCGGCCGCGCGCTGCAGGCCGGGCTCGACGCGCTGGGAGTGGGGGAGGGCGAGCGCATCGCGATCGTCAGCCACAACGCCGCGCGCCTGCTGGAGGTGCTGCTGGCCGTGCCGTCGTCGGGGCGGGTGGCGGTGCCGGTCAACTTCCGGCTCAACCCGGAGGAGGTCTCCTACATCGTCGGGCACTGCGGCGCGAAGGTGCTGCTGGTCGACCCGGAGCTGGAGACGTCGCTCAAGGGCGTGCAGGCCGAGCACCGGTTCGGCACCGGGGAGGAGTACGAGCAGCTGCTGGCGTTCGACGCCGAGCCGCGCCCGTGGGGCGAGCCCGACGAGGACGCCACCGCCACGATCAACTACACCAGCGGGACGACGGCGCGGCCCAAGGGCGTGCAGATGACCCACCGCAACATCTGGGTCAACGCGGTGACCTTCGGCATGCACATGCAGGTCAGCGACCGCGACGTCTACCTGCACACGCTGCCGATGTTCCACTGCAACGGCTGGGGCCTGCCGTACACGATGGCCGGTCTGGGGGCCCGCCAGGTGGTGCTGCGCAAGGTGGACGGCGCGGAGATCCTGCGCCGCGTCGAGCAGCACGGCGTCACGATGATGTCGGGGGCGCCGGCCGTCTGGAACGCCGTCCTCGAGGCCGCCGCCGACTGGGACGGCGAGGTCCCCGGCCGCGACCGGGTGCGCATCGTCGTCGCCGGGGCGCCGCCGCCCTCGCGCACCATCGCCCGCGTCGAGGCCGAGCTCGGCTGGGAGTTCAACCAGATCTACGGCCTCACCGAGACCGCGCCGCTGCTCACCGTCAACCGCCCGCGCGCCGAGTACGACGCGCTCGACCCGGAGGAGCGGGCGAAGCGGCTCTCCCGCGCCGGGGTGCCGGCGCTGGGCACCCGCATCCGGGTCAGCGAGAGCGGCGAGGTGCTCGCCCAGGGCAACACCGTGCTCGCCGGCTACTGGGAGAACCCCGACGCCTCGGCCGAGGCGCTCGAGGAGGGCTGGTTCCACACCGGCGACGGCGGCAGCGTCGACGACGGCGGCTACCTCACGATCTCCGACCGCAAGAAGGACGTGATCATCACCGGCGGCGAGAACGTCTCCTCCATCGAGGTCGAGGACGCCGTGTTCAGCCACCCCGCCGTCGCCGAGGTCGCCGTCATCGGCATCCCCGACGACAAGTGGGGCGAGCTGGTGACCGCGCTCGTGGTGCTCGCCGAGGGCGAGACCGCCACCGAGGAGGAGATCATCGCCCACTGCCGGTCGCGGCTGGCCGGCTACAAGGCGCCCAAGCGGGTCGAGTTCCGCGACGAGCTGGCCCGCACCGCCACCGGCAAGATCCAGAAGTTCAAGCTGCGGGAGTCGTTCTGGCAGCCGGGGGAGCGCCAGGTCCACTAGCGGTGACGTAGGTCACCAACCGACCCGCAGGGGTGGAGATCCCTCACCCCTGCGGGGGAGGGCCGTTCAAGGCCCTGCCCGATGGTCCCGATGCCCGGTCCGGATGGCGCCCGTACGGGCGCCCGAGGACGAGCGTCCGGCATGTGCCGGGCGCACCGGGAGGCATCGGCACGTGGGTACCGGAACGCGTACGCGACATCAGCACTGGACGGTCCGGGCGGCCGGCACGGCGGTCGTCGGGCTGGTCGTCCTCGGGCTGACGCCGGGCACCGCCTCCGCGGCGCCCACCGACGCCGAGATCGCCGCGGCCGAGGCCGCCCGCGACGAGGCCGCCGCCCAGGTGGGCGTGCTCAGCGCCCAGCTGGCCGAGGCCGAGGCCGCCGCCGCGGCGGCGCACCAGGGCGCGCAGATCGCCCTGCAGGACTACGAGCAGACCCAGGCCGCCTACGAGGCCGCGCAGGCCGCCGCCGACGCCGCCGTGGCCGCCGCCGCGCAGGCCGAGGCCGACGTCGCCGTGGGCGTGGCGCAGGTCGCCGGATACGCCCGTACCACCTACATCCAGGGCAGCACCGCGCCCGGCGCCACGGCGCTGCTGTCCGCCGACGGCCCGGCCCAGCTGATCGAGCGCGCCGCGCTGCTCGAGGCGGCCGGCACCCACCGCGTCGACGTCGTCGCCGAGCTCACCGTGCTGCAGGCGCAGGCCGACCAGACCGAGCAGCAGGCGCAGTCCGCGTCCGTGGAGGCCGAGGAGCTGCAGGAGCAGGCCGCCGTCGCGCTGGCCGACGCCCAGGCCCAGGAGAGCTCCGCCCGCGCGCAGACCGCCGCCCTCGGCGAGCAGCGCGACGCCGTCGCCGCGCAGGCCGAGGCCGCCGGCCAGGAGGTCGCCGGCATGCAGGCCGAGCAGGACGCCGCCGAGGCCGCCGCCGCCCGGGCCGCCGAGCAGGCCGCCGCCCGGGCCGCCGAGCAGGCCGCCGCCACCCAGGCCGCCCAGGCCGCCCAGGCCGCCCAGGCCGCCGCAGCCGCACGCTCCACCGCCCCGCGGCCGGTCACCCCGGCCCCGCCGACGGCCGCGGCGCCGCCGCGCAGCAGCTCGTCGGGCAGTTCCTCGTCGTCCTCCGGGACCTCGACGCCGTCGACCGGCGGGGTCTCGACCGGCAACCCGACGCCGCCGCCGACCACCACGGCCGGCGCTCCCTCGGCCTCGGCGGTGCAGACCGCCATCACCGCTGCGCTCTCGCAGCGCGGACTGCCCTACAGCTGGGGCGGCGGCAACGCCAACGGCCCGAGCCTCGGGATCCCGCCGGACACCCGCGTCTACGGCTTCGACTGCTCGGGCCTGATGGAGTACGCCTACGCGCAGGCCGGCATCCGGGTCGGCGGCACCAGCCGCGACCAGTGGTACCTCAACCGCGGCAAGACGGTGGCCCGGGCGGACCTGCGCCCCGGTGACCTGGTCTTCTGGGGCTCGGGCAGCTCGTACCTGTCGATCTACCACGTGGCGATGTACCTGGGCGACAACAAGGTGGTCCAGGCGCCGCAGAGCGGGGACGTCGTCCGGGTCTCGTCGATGTGGTTCGGCAGCGACTACTTCGGCGCCGTGCGGCCGACCGCCTGAACCGGCGGTCGCACCGGGGAGTCGGGGCGTCGGGCAGCCACGGGGGGAGCTGCCCGACGCACCGACCACGCTAGCAGTCACGCGGGCAGCGGTGCAGGGGTTGCGCGCGCTCCGTTCCGCGCGTCCGGCGGACGCCCGGCGCGTCGCCCGGCGCGTCGCGCCCCCGGGCGGTGCGGAGCCCCCGGCGTGCCCGCGTGCACGAGGGACGGACTGCCAGCTCCGTGTAGGACACTGGCAGGCGGGACGGGCGAGTTGCCCCGTCGCCGGCCTCCCGTGTCGCTGCCGGAGGCCGAGGACCGGCACGACAGGGAGCCCTGTGACCACCGCCGCCAGCACCCCGCTCGAGAAGCCCGCCGGCGCCAGCGCCGTGGGCGCCGGCGCGCCGGTCCCGCCCTCGGTGGACGCCGCGCGGCTGGAGCGGGCCCTGTTCGAGATCAAGCGGGTCATCGTCGGGCAGGACCGGCTCGTCGAGCGGATGCTGGTCGCCCTGCTGGCCCGCGGCCACGTGCTCCTCGAGGGCGTGCCCGGCGTCGCCAAGACCCTCGCGGTCGAGACGCTGGCCAGGGTCGTGGGCGGGAAGTTCGCCCGGCTGCAGTTCACCCCCGACCTCGTGCCCGCCGACATCCTCGGCACCCGCATCTACAAGGCCGGACAGGACGCCTTCGACACCGAGCTCGGCCCGGTGTTCGCCAACTTCGTCCTCACCGACGAGATCAACCGCGCGCCGGCGAAGGTGCAGTCGGCGCTGCTGGAGGTCATGGCCGAGCGGCAGGTGTCCATCGGCGGCGTCACCCACAAGCTGCCCGACCCGTTCCTGGTGCTGGCCACCCAGAACCCGATCGAGTCCGAGGGCGTCTACCCGCTGCCCGAGGCCCAGCGCGACCGCTTCCTCATGAAGGTGCTCGTGGACTACCCGACGCCGGAGGAGGAGCGCGAGATCATCTACCGGATGGGCGCCAACCCGCCGGTGGCCGAGACGATCCTCGGGCCCGACGACCTGCGCCGCATGCAGCGCACCGCCTCACAGGTGTTCGTGCACCACGCCCTGGTCGACTACGTGGTGCGGCTGGTCGTGGCCACCCGGCAGCCGCGCGAGCACGGCATGGACGACGTCGCCTCCTGGGTGTCCTACGGCGCCAGCCCCCGCGCCTCGCTCGGCCTCATCGCGGCCGGCCGCGCCCTGGCCCTGGTGCGCGGGCGCGACTACGTGCTGCCGCAGGACGTCCTCGACGTCACCACCGACGTGCTCCGCCACCGCCTGGTGCTCTCCTACGACGCGCTGGCCGACGGCGTGCCGGCCGACCACGTCGTCAAGCGGATCCTGCAGACCGTGCCGCTGCCCCAGGTCACCCCGCGCCAGCGCTCCGGCGGCTTCGGCCCGGCCGGTCCGGGCGGCCCGCAGGTCCCGCCCCCGGGTGCGCCGCAGTTCGGCCCGCCGCAGGGCGGTCCGCAGGGTCCCTACGGCCAGGGCTTCCCGCCCGTTCCGCAGCCCCAGGCCGGTCAGCTGCCCAACGGCCAGGCTCCCCACGGTCAGGCGCCGCACGGCCAGGCCGCCAACGGCCAGGTCCCGAACGGTCAGGCGCCGCAGGGCCAGACCGGTCCCGGCGGCAACGGGCACGGCCCGGGGAACCCGCAGGCGTGATCCTCCGGCGCGGCCGGGCACGGGCGGGGGCGGACCCGGCCCCGCCCGCGGACGAGCCGGACGCCGTCGCACCGGCGGCCGGCACGGGTACGCACGCGGCCCCCGCTGCGACGGCCGGGGACGCCGACACGGATCCCCCGCACTTCGGCGAGGGCCCGGCCGACGTCCTGCTGCAGCGGCTCGAGCTCACCGTCCGCCGGCGGCTCGACGGGCTGCTGCAGGGCGACCACCTCGGCCTGGTGCCCGGCTCGGGCAGCGAGGCCGGCGACTCCCGGAGCTACCACCCCGGCGACGACGTCCGGCGCATGGACTGGCCGGTGACCGCGCGCACCCAGGTGCCGCACGTCCGCGAGACGATCGCCGACCGGGAACTGGAGACCTGGGCGGTGGTCGACCTGTCGGCCAGCCTCGACTTCGGCACCGGCCTGTGCGACAAGCGCGACCTCGCCATCGCCGGGCTCGCCGCCGTCAGCCACCTCACCGTGCGCGGCGGCAACCGGCTCGGCGCCGTCGTCACCACCGGCGAGCGCGTCGACCGCTACCCGGCGCAGCCCGGGCGCCTGGCCGCCGACCGGCTGCTGCGCGCCGTCGTCGCCACCCCGCGGGCCGCGACCGGGCGCCGCGGCGACCTCGCCGCCGCGCTGGAGACGCTGCGCCGCCCGCCGCGCCGCCGCGGGCTGGTCGTCGTCGTGTCGGACTTCCTCGGCGACACCGACTGGGAGCGGCCCCTGCGCGGCCTGGGCACCCGGCACGAGCTGCTGGGCATCGAGGTCGTCGACCCGCGGGAGCTGGAGCTGCCCGACGTCGGCCCGCTGACCGTCGTCGACCCGGAGTCGGGCCAGACCCTCGAGGTGCCCACCGGGGACCCGCGGTTCCGCGCCCGCTTCGCCGAGGCCGCGGCCGAGCAGCGGTGGGCCATCGCCGCCGGACTGCGCCGCGCCGGCGCCGGGCACCTGCAGCTGCGCACCGACCGCGACTGGGTGATGGACGTCGTCCGGTTCGTCGCCGACCGCCGGCGCGCCGGCAGCGGCGGGGCGTCCCGGTGAGCACCCCCCGCAGTACGAGAGAGGCCCGCCCGTGAGTTTCCAGTCACCGCTGTGGCTGATCGCGCTCGTCCCCGTCGTCGCGCTGGCGGTCCTGTACGTGGTCCGCCAGATGCGCCGGCGGGTGTACGCGGCGCGGTTCTCCCAGACCGGGCTGGCGCAGAGCCTGCTGCCCAGGCGGGCCGGCTGGGTGCGGCACGTCGCGTTCGGCCTGACGCTGGCCGCGCTGCTGGGGCTGGTGCTGTCGCTGGCGCAGCCGAGCACCGAGGTGCGGGTGCCGCGGGAGACCGCCACCGTCGTCCTCGCGCTGGACGTCTCGCTGTCGATGCAGGCCGAGGACATCACGCCCAGCCGCTTCGAGGCGATGAAGGACGCCGCCGCCGACTTCGTCGACCTCCTCCCGGAGCGGATCAACCTGGGGCTGGTGTCGTTCTCGGGCACCGCCGCGACGCTGGTGGCGCCGACCACCGACCGCGACCAGGTGCGCGGCGCGATCCAGAACCTGGAGCTGTCGGAGGCCACCGCCATCGGCGAGGCGATCTTCACCTCGCTGACCACCATCACCACGTTCCAGTCCACGCTCGACGTGGACGACGAGGAGCAGCTGCCGCCGGCGCGGATCCTGCTGCTGTCCGACGGCTACAACACCGTGGGCCGGGAGAACACCCAGGCCATCGCCGCGGCCCAGGGGGCCGGGGTGCCGGTGTCGACGATCGCGTTCGGCACCGACTACGGCTCGATCGAGATCGGCGGCGAGGTGACGCCGGTGCCGATCGACCGCGACGCGCTGCGGCAGATCGCCGACGAGACCGGCGGCCAGTACAACGAGGCCCGCACCCGCGCCGAGCTCGAGGCCGTCTACGACGACCTGGGCAGCCAGATCGGCTACACGACCGAGCCGCAGGACGTCTCGTACTGGTTCGTCCGGGTGGCCACGCTGCTGCTCGCGCTCGGCCTCGGGCTCGCCGCCTGGCGCCTGCAACGCCTCTTCTGACCGGGCCTCTTCTGACCGGGCCTCTTCTGACCGGGCCTCTTCTGACCGGGCCTCTTCTGACCGGGCCTCTTCTGACCGGGCCTCTTCTGACCGGGCCTCTTCTGACCGGGCCTCTTCTGAACGGGAACGGGCCCCGCGACCTGCAGGTCGCGGGGCCCGGTCACTCCTGGCCTCAGACGGTGAAGCCGCGCTGGCGGCGGACGAGCTTCTTCAGCATGAAGATCGTCTGCAGCACGGTGAGCAGGTACAGCACCGGCCAGCCGATCGACAGGATCGCCGACTGGACGCCGATGCTCTGCTGGCTCCAGGCGAAGATCAGGACGACGAAGGTCGCCGCCGCGCACACCGCCGGCATGACGTAGGCCGAGCCCCGTCCGCGCTCGGCCGCCGCCTGGGCCGCCCAGTTGTCCTTCTCGACCCGGGCGAAGAACTGCACCCAGGCGGTGAGGAAGTGGCCCATCCGGACCCACATGTAGAGCTCGGCCGGTGCGATCAGCACGGCGTAGAAGAGGTCGACGGCGCTCTTGTCGTGCATCGCCAGGGCGATGCGCAGGTTGAGCAGCGTGGCCACGGCCGGCGGGATCAGCCAGACGGGGTTGAACACGAAGGCGTCGATCGACAGCGCCGCCGCGAGCAGCAGCAGGAAGCCCATGCGCGCGCCGATGTTGAAGACCATCGAGATGTTCTCGTACCAGCGCAGCCGCAGGTTCGGGTGCAGCGGCTGGCCCTTGCTGTCCCCGCGCTGGCCCGGCCACAGCAGGTCGATGCCGCCGAAGTTCCACTTCACCTGCTGGCCGTGCAGCGCGCGCAGCGTGGTCATCGGGCCGACGAAGGCCCGGGCCCGCGCACTGATCTTGGTGCTGAAGCCGGCGTCCTTGATCTGCAGCGACAGCTTGGAGTCCTCGACCTCCGAGTCGCGCACCCACGGCGCGGACTGGTGGTGGCGGTACATGACGGACTCCAGCGCGCGGACGCTGAACAGGCTGCACTGGCCGCCGAGCACGGCCATGTTCCGCCCGCGCACCAGGTTGTCCATGTTGAAGCCGGCGAACTGGGCACGCTGGCCGGCGACGAGGAACTTCGCCATCGCGCCGTGCACCCTCGACTTGTCGAAGGTGTAGATGGCCGACAACCCGCCGATGCGCGGGTCGGTGACCATCTCCTTCTCCAGCCACTCGACGCAGCGCCGCTCCAGGGTGGTGTCGCCGTCGACGCCCAGGATGTAGTCGTGGCCGCGGCTGACGAAGTAGCCGTAGTTGAGCGCGCCGACCTTCTTGTCCGGGTTCTCGCCGATGTCGTGCACGTGGACGACGGTCCGGTAGGTCTCGCCCTTGACGACGCGGGTGTGCTCGCCGACGAACTGCGCGGCGATCTCCGGGGTGTCGTCGTCGGTGTTGTTGATGACGACGTGGACGACGTCCGGCGGCCGGGTCTGCGACAGCAGCGAGACGAGGACGTCGGCGATCGTCGACTCCTCGTTGTACGCCGGGATGACGCAGCTGATGGTGGCGTGACGCTGCTGCTCGTGCGCCTCCGTGCCGCCGAACTCCTCCGGCACCAGGGAGCTGATGTCGGGGACCTGCTGAGCGCCGCGGGCCAGCAGGTGCGCGCGGTCGGTGGACCGCCGGTTGCCGTGGACGAGGAGCTGGGTCACGAGGGGTCCTCCTGCAGGAGCGGCAGCTCGAGGGCGTCGAGCACGGTCTGGCGGAAGTAGCGCTCCGAGCCCGGCTCGGTCTCGACCAGGAGGTCGAACTGCACCGAGACGGTGAGCGACGTGGCCGTGGACGCCGTCCCCGGCAGGCTGAGCGCGGTGGTGTAGCTGAACGGCGGGGTGAGCGCGAACTCCCCGCGGTCCTCGGCGGCGAGGACGCGGGCCGTCCCGTCGTCGGTCGTGGCGGCGAAGCGGGTGACCAGCACCTCGGTGTCGGCGTCGCCGCCCTCGACGTGTGCGGCGAGCTGGATGGTCTTGTCGTCGGCAGCGGTCCAGGTGGTCGCCCGGTCGGCGGTCCAGTAGTCGATGACCACGGTGCGGTCGCCGGCCGCCAGCGTGGAGGTGAGGGAACCGCTGTCGAGGTCGCCCGCCGGGCGGGTGGCCCCGGTCGGCGCGGGGGACTCGGGGGCCCCGGTGGCCGAGTCCCCGTCGGCGACGGTGACCCGGGCCTCGGTCGCTGTTGCCGTGGTCTCCGCTGCTCGGTCGGACACGCCGGGGCTCATGCTCACGTCGGGCCAGTCGCAGCCGGTCAGGCCGGCCAGCAGGGCGGCGCCGACGGCTGTCGCGGCCGCACGGGATCGGGGTGTGGGTCGGGGCACGGTCCCCCCAGGGAGCGATCGGTGATCGCCGGGACCGGGCGTCGTTGCACACCCCCAGCAGTGGTCGGTGACGACGCTAGGAGCGGGCATGCGGACGGACGAGGGGTGCTGACCCCTGTGGGGGAGACGGGCCACCGCCCGGGAGGAACGGGCCTCCCGGGCGGTGACGCGCAGTGACTAGCGGGTGGGGTCGAGGACGAGCTTGCCGCTGGTGCGGCGGGACAGGATGTCCTGGTGCGCCTCGCGGACGGCGCTCAGCGGGTAGCGGCCGCCGCCGACCGGCTTCAGCGCGCCGTCGGCGACGAGGGACAGCAGCTCGGTCATGGCGTCGTCCATCATCGACGGGCGGTTCATGCAGTGGGCCAGCCAGAACCCGATGACCGCGCGGCTGGTGCCCATGAGCGCCGGGGCCTGCACCGGCTTCGGCGGGGTCCGGCCGGCCATGCCGTAGGCCACCAGCCGGCCGAAGGGCGCCAGCGCGGAGAACGACCCGTCGAACACGTTGCCGCCGGTCATCTCCAGGACGACGTCGACCCGCTTGCCGCCGTTGGCCTCGCGCAGTGCGGCGGCGAACGTCTTGGGATCGTCGTCGGCCAGGGCGGGGTCGACGGTGGCGTCGGCGCCGAGCTCCTCGGCCAGCGCCCGCTTCTCCGCGCTGGAGGCGGTGGCGATGACCCGCCCGGCGCCCCACCGCTTGGCCAGCTGGACGGCGAGCGAGCCGACCCCGCCGGCGCCGGCGATGACGACGACCGACTCGCCCGCGGCCAGGTGCGCGCTGGTGCGCAGCAGGTGCCAGGCGGTGGTGCCCTGCAGCACCACGGCGAGGGCCTGCTCGTCGGTGACGGCCTCGGGCACCGGCCAGGTCAGCCGCGGGTTCGCGACCACCTTCTCGGCGTAGCCGCCGCCCTCGAGCAGGCCGACGACGCGCTCGCCGCCGCCGGCGGGGCGGCCGACGAACTCCGCGCCGGGGACGAGCGGGAGCTGCTGCGGCGCCAGGTAGCTGTCCTCGGTCTGGTGGGTGTCGGCGAAGTTGACTCCGGCGGCGCTCACCTCGTAGAGCTGCTGACCGTCGCCGGGGACGGGGTCGGGGAGGTCGACGACGTTCAGGACCTCGGGACCGCCGAATTCGGTGATCTGGACTGCGCGCATGCCCGTGACCCTAGGTCCTCGGAGCTGACGAGACTTCCTGCCATCCAGGATCCGACGCTGTGCTCCTCGTAGACGATGGACGTCCCCGCGACGTCACGCAGAGGCGATGAGGGGCGGGTGCTCGAGCACCCGTGGCTCGTACTCGAGCAGCTGGATGCGGCCGTCGAAGGTGCGGTGCTCGATCATCTCGAGGGCGACGTCCGGGTAGCCGTCGTAGATGCGTTCTTCGCCCGTGGCCCCGGTGATCACCGGGAAGATCCCGACCCGGAAGCGGTCGACGAGTCCGGCTCGTAGAAGGGACCGGCACAGGCTGAGGCTGCCGATCGTGCTGAGGAGCCCCGAGCCGTTCTCCTTCATGGCCCGGACCGCTTCGACGGCGTCGCCGCGGACGAGCGTGCAGTTGGCCCACGCCAGTGGCTCCTCGAGCGAGGAGGAGAACACCACCTTGGACGCTTGGGTGAGCTCGTCGACGGACGCCTCCTCCTCTGGCCTGAACTCCGCTTGGCCATCCGGGACCTCGCCGGCGGCGAAGCCCGACATCAGGCGGTAGGTGTTCGCTCCCATCAGGTAGGTGGCCTCGGGCTGCTCGGCGAGCCAAGCGAGGTACTCCGGGCCCTCGAGGCCCCAGAACCCGGGCCAGCCCTCTCCCGATGCGTAGCCGTCGAGGGAGGTGATGAAGTCGACGAGGAGCTCAGACATGGTGGCGTCCCTTTCTGGGGTGTCACGAGCCTGGACCGGTCGGGAGCCACGAACTCATCGGCGTGCTGCGGGTGACGAGGAATCCGTGACGCGGCAGCCGATCGTCCCTGCCCGCCCGTCCGTCAGGCGGCGATGTCGACTCGCCGACGACGCCAGCGCCTACCGGCGTCGCCAGCGCCTACCGGCGTCGCGAACGGCGTGTCCGGCGCAGCCGCCCTGCGGTCTCACGCGCCCTGCGCGGCTTGGCACAGATCGTCCAGGTCGACGACGCCCACGAGGCGCCTGCCGTCCTCGACCAGCACGTGCTGCACGCCCTGCGCCAGCATCAACCGGGCCGTATCGGCGGCGGCGGCATGGCTGTCGACGGTCAGCGGCTGCTGTTCGACCACCTGCCAGACGCGTGTGCGCTCAGGGTCCCGACCGTCGGCGATCGCCTGGGCGACGTCCTCGTCGCGGATCACGACAACGGGTTCGCGGTCGTCGTCGGTCGTCACGACGAGCGCCGGCGCGCGGAGATGCTCGATCAGGTAGGCGGCCGCAGCCAGACGTGCCGCCGGCTCGATCCTCGCGATCGGCGGGCGCATCAGCTGCCCCACGGTCCAGCGGTACCTGGGGGCCGTCCACGTCGGCGCACTGACGCATCCACGCTCGGGTCGGTGCCCTGCCCTGCTGGTCCCGACCTCCGCCTGGGTCGTCGTGGCGGTCGTGCTCGCCGCGCGGTTCTTCCGTTGGGAGCCGCGCCGATGACCGCGGACGACCTGCTGATCGTCGACGACCTGATGCTGCTCCTGATGGACGACGACGGCGCCTCGGTGCAGGGCGCCGGGACCTTGCACTACACGCTGGCCGGCGCGTTGCTCACCGAGCTCGCGCTGCTCGGCCGGGTGGTGACCGACGACACCAGGATCGTGAACGGCCCACGGGTCGACCCCGCGGGCGCGGGCCCGCTCCCCGACCCGCTGCTGCAGTCCGCCTACGACACGGTGGCCGGGAAGACCCAGCGGGTCCAGCCCCTGCTGCTCGCCCTCGGCGGCGACCTGTGGCGCGTGGTCGGCGCCCGACTGGTCGAGCGCGGGCTGCTGCGCCGGGAGGAGCGCCGCGTCCTCGGCGTGTTCCGCAGCACGAGGTGGCCGGCCGACGACGAGCGGCACGAGGCGCAGCTGCGGGTGCGGATCCGCCGGGTGCTGGAGGACGGTGACGAGCCGGACGCCCGGACCGCAGCCGTCATCGGCCTGCTGTACGCCAGCGGGTCGTTGCCGTCCCTGCGGCCACCGCTGCCCTGGTCGACGCAGACGGTGACCCGCGCGCAGCAACTCCAGCGCGGGGAGTGGGGCACCGCGGCCGTGGGGACCGCCGTGACGCGGACCGCCGCGACCATCGCCGCGTCCAGCGCCGCAGCAGCCATCAGCGTCTCGATCGCCACCAGGTGAGCACCCGATGACCAGTATCGAGCCCGCGTCGATCACGGCGTCGCGCCAGCTCGCCGCGGACTCCCGTGATCGGGGCCGTCAGGTCCGCCGCGGCCCGCCGGACGTCCGGCTCGGTCGGCGTGGCTCAGGCGCGACAGGGGCAGGCATGGCGGATCGACGCACCATCCGCCCTCTCGGGCGCCCGGCGGCCGAGCACCTCGACGTGACCGGCTCCGCCGGTGATCCGGCGAGGGACGAGTGGAGGCTGGGCCGGGCCCGTCGCGTGCCCGCGACGCCGACGAGGAGCACTACGTCGCGGTGAAGGAGCTCACGGACGTCGAAGTCGGCCTGAGCGACCTCGATTGCCTGATCCTCCGGCCCTCGATGCTCGTGGATCGCCCTGGGACCGGGAGGGTCTCCCTCGGTCCGGCCCAGCCCCACGACGAGATCGCGCGCGAGGACGTCGCCGCCACCCTGGCCGGACTGCTGCACGAACCCCGCATCCGCTGGCAGCTCCTCGAGCGCAACGGAGGGGGAGGCGCCGATCGCCGCCGCTGTGCGATCGAACGTCCGATGACGCGCCGGAGCGACGTCCTCCGGCCCAGGCCTCAGCCACTGCACGACACGCCCGGGACGAGGGAAGCCACGTGAGCGTCCAGCTCAGCCACCCCGACGGCCTGCTCCAGCAGGCCATGTACGCGCCCGTCGCCCCAGCGACGGGATCCCGCCTCCTGCTGCTCGCCGGACAGGTGGCGGTGACGCCCGCCGGCGAACTGGGAGCGACAGACTTCCCGGGCCAGGTCCATTCCGCGTTGCGCAACGTCGCCCTCGGGGTGAGAGGCGCTGGAGGTGACGTCAGCGACGTCGCTCGACTGACCTTCTACGTCGTCGACTGGACGCCGGCGCTGGTGGAGGGACTCGAGGAGGGCCTCTCTCGGGCCCAGGAATCCGACGGTCTCAGCTCTCCCTTGCCACCCTGCACCGTCATCGGTGTCCAGGCCCTGTGGACCCCGGACCTCCTCGTCGAGATCGAAGCGACCGCCGTCCTCACCTGATCACCACGAGCGCTCGCGGTCGCCCCGGACGCCCGCTACGTCGGCGCGCCGCCGGCAGCTCAGGGGAGCCGCACCCCTCGAGCTGCCGGCGGGCGTCGATGCCTGGCTTGCGGAAGATGTCGCGCAGGCGGGCCACGATCGTGCGCGGGCTGAGGAACAGCTGCTCGCCCACCTCCGTGGACGTCACTCCGGTGGCCACCAGTCGTGCGATGTGCACCTCCTGGGCGCCGACCGGCCGGGCGCCTGTGCCGAGAGGTCAGTTCCAGTACAGGCGGTGGTGGGTGTCGGCGACGTCGACTCCTGCGGCGCTCACCTCGTAGAGCTGCTGGCCGTCGCCGGGGACGGGGTCGGGGAGGTCGACGACGTCGAGGACCTCGGGGCCGCCGAAGCGGGTGATCGGCACGGCTCGCATGCAGCTGAGGCCATGGCCGCCCACGCCCCGCCTCCCCGGCGGTGTGGTCCGGATCTGCGCTCGACCGCCTCGACACCCGGGAGAGCGGTGTCGGAGGGGTACGGGACGACGACACCGACGGGTTCACGCCGGCGCACGGGTCCTGAACACCGAGTTCACGTAGTCGAGCACGGGTCGGGCGGCGGCGGGCTGGCTGCGGAAGGCGATGTGGCCGTCGGGTCGAACGAGGTAGAGCGACTCGGCCGCGGCCGTGTAGCGGTGGTGGGCGTCCCGGTGGGGGTCGAGGAGCACCGCGACGTCGTCGAGGTGGTCGGGCCTGCGGTCAGCAGGCACCACGACACAGGTGCGGACGTCGTCCCCGAGGGCGGCGCGCACCCGTCGGGCGGTCTCGGCCATCCGCCGGTACCCGACGCCCGTCGGGGCCGAGCCGTCGAACAGCAGCAGCGTGAGATGTGTGCCCCGGAAGAGGTCGAACAGCCGCGTCGGCGCACCGCTGTCGCCGTCTCGTCCCCGGGCGTCCGGTGCGCGGTCGCCGGCGCGCGGGCCGGAACGGAACCGGATGTGGTCGACCACGCCGGCCGCCTCCCCGTGGCCGGCGAGGTCCATGGTGGCCAGCTCGCGGGCCAACGAGCTGTTCCGGTAGCCCACGTCGAGCTCGGCCACGCCGTCGAGGAGCCGGTCCAGGACGACCGGCAGCCGCAGCGCGGGCACCAGGACCCGGTCGCGTAGGAAGGTCATGACGGGACGGGGGGAGAAGAAGGCGCTGTGGCCCAGGTCGCTGCTCGTGAGGACCGCGAGGGCGACCGGCCTCCGCTCCTCCTGGTACGTGTCGAGGAGGGCGTGGCCAGCCCGTCCACGCAGGACGGCGTCGAGCTTCCAGCCGAGGTTGTACGCGTCCTGGATGCCGGTGTTCATGCCCTGCCCGCCCGCCGGACTGTGCACGTGGGCGGCGTCGCCGGCCAGGAGCACCCGTCCCGCCCGGTATCGGTCGACGATGGCGACCCGGGGGCTGAAGTCGGACAGCCAGGTGGCGTCGCTCAACCGCGCGTGTCCGAGGTCCCGTTCGGCGAACAGGCGCCGGAACAGCTCCAGGGACGCCGTCTGGAGGGTGCCGGAGGCGTCGGGCCGGACGCTGGCCTGCACCTGCCACGTCCCGCTCCCGTCCAGCGGGTCGGCGGCGAGGTACCCGTCGTCGTCGAACCAGGCGTAGGACGGGCCGTCGGCCGGCAGGCCCTCGATCCGGACGTCACCCAGGACGAAGTGCTCCTCGTGGCTCTCGCCGCGCATGGGGATGCCGGCCAGCGTCCGTACCCGGCTGCTCCCGCCGTCGCACCCGACGACGAAGGCGGCCCGGATCCGCTCGACCGTCCCGGTGGAGCCGTCGGTCACGGTGGCGGTGACACCGTCGTCGTCATGGTGGAGGTCGACCAGCTCCTGTCCGAGCCGGACCACGCCGCCGAGCTCCACCAGTCGCGTCCGCAGCAGCTGCTCGGTCCGCCACTGCGGCAGGACGACCAGGTTCGGGTACGGGACACCGGGCTGCGGCGGGCGGGCGGGTACGTCGAGGTCCAGGGCGAGCCGTCCGCCCGAGTACAGGCGCACGTGGTGGTGGGTCCGGCCGGCGGCCAGGGCCGCCTCGGCGATCCCGAGGTCGTCGAAGACCTCGAGACTGCGCGGTTGCAGTCCCTTGCCGCGGGACCGGGTGTGGTGGGTCGTGGCCCGGTCGACGACCGTGCAGTCGACGCCACGGCGACGCAGGTCGCAGGCCAGCGTGAGCCCCGTCGGGCCGGCGCCGACGACGAGGACGTCCGTGCTGGTGCCCATGGTGGTCAGCCCTCCGGGAGCGGGGACGGGGAACGGCCGTCGAGGAACTCCCGCCAGGTGCGCCCGCCGGAGCGGTTCGCCGGGACGAGGTTCGCGCCCTCTCGCAGCGCCGCGGAGAGCGCGCCGGGCAGGGGGAGCTCCACCACCGGGCGGTGCCGCCCGGTCCTCCGGAGGCGGTCGCGGACGAGTTCCGCGACGGTGAACGCCTCCGGACCGCCGAGGTCGGGCAGCCGGCCGGCGGGCTCAGCCGCCACGGCGTCCGCCAGCCGGCGGGCGACCTCCTCGACGTCGATCGGCTGGATCCGCCAGCCGCGCGGCACGGGCACGACCGGCAGCCGCACCAGGCGGCCGAGCAGCTCCTCGACGAACCCGTGGAACTGCGTGGTGCGCAGGACGGTCCACGGCAGCCCGGACCGCGCGACCGCCTCCTCGGCGGCCAGCTTGGCCCGGTAGTACGTCACCGGGATGCGGTCGATGCCGACGATGGAGACGTGGACGAGGTGCGGTCGGCCGGCCTCGCGTGCGGCCTCCAGCAGCCGCTCGGTCCCCTCCACGTCGACCGCCCGGGAGTTCCGCGGGTCCGTGGCGCAGTGCACGACCGCGCTCGCGCCCGCCACCGCTCCGGGCAGGCCGACTCCGGTGCGGAGGTCGGCCACGGTCACCTCCGCGCCGGGAACCGGCGGCGAGGCCGGGCTCCGGCTCAGGATCCGCACCGGACGGCCGTCGGCTGTCAGGGCGCGGACCACCCGGCGCCCGAGCAGTCCGGTGCCGCCGGTGACGAGCACGCTGTCCACGGGAGGTCCCCTCCGTCAGGGCGGGTAGGTGGAGGGAGCGTCGCCGCCCGGCCTTGACGCTCGGTTGGCTCACCGCGCGTGCGCGGCGCCAAGCGGGCGTCAAGCCACCGCGGGGACCGTCGGGCCGGAATCCGCGGTCAGGGGAGGGACGATGGCGCCGATCCCGCGTGGCTCACCGGCCGGCATCGTCTTCCGGCGGCTCGACGCAGCTCCCGAGCGGTGCGAGGCCGAAGGGCTGCTGTCCGCCTGTGCGCTGGCCGACCACGACGCCACCTGCGAGTGGTACGGCCTGTGCGATCTGACCGCGACGGCGAGCGGCCTCGCGGGGGTGGCGGTGGTGCGCTCCGTGGATCCCACGACGGCTCGGTTGTGCGGCCTCGCCCTGTCGGCGGCCTACCGGGACCCCTCCCTCGGACGCCGGCTGGTGTGTGAGGTCGTGGACCGGCTCCGGGCGTCGGGCGTCGAGGAGCTCACCGCGGCGCCCCCTGCCGACCGCCGGGTCGCCGCGCTGCTCACCGGGGCCGGCTTCTCCCCGCGGGAGCCGGTTCAGGGCTGCGGATCGGGGTGGTCGCGGCTGCCGCTGTGACCATCGGGCGCGACCGCGCGGCAGGTCTCCGCAGCGCGCCGCAGCAGCATGGCCGACCCCTGCTCGCGGGCGACCGCAGCCGCCTGCCGGAGCGCGCTGCGGGCCTCCTCGGAGCGCGGGGGTGTCAGCGCGGCCAGGGACAGCGCCCGCAGGCGGTGCAGCTCGGACTCGTAGGAGCGCTCACCCGTGCGCGCGACCCGGGCCAGCGCGTCGTCGAGCAGGTGCAGGGCCTCGACGGGCTGGTCGTTGCGCAGGTGCGCCTCCGCCAGCAGGCCGAGGCCCCACCCGACCAGGTGCTGTGTGCCACCGGCCTCGGTCCGCGCGAGGTGACCGCGGAGGGCGGGGATCGCGTCCACGGGATCACCCTCGATCGCGCGCGCCCAGCTCAGCACCACGGCCGCGTACCCGGCCGGCCAGGGCAGGTTCCAGCGCTCCACCAGCTCCAACGTCTGGGTGGCCCACCTCCGGGCTGCAGGAGGGTCGCGGCGCATGGCGGAGACGAGGGCCGCCCCGGTGAGGGTGAGGGCCTGCGCGAACGGGGATCCACCGCGCGAGTCCCTGACGGCCGTCGCCAGCAGCTCGATCCCCGCGTCCGGCTCGTCGAGGGACGTGAGCACCGCGGCCAGCTGGAGCTGCAACACGATCCGCGGCGGCAGGAACTCGCGGCCGTCCACCGGGCCCGCCACCCGCAGGCCCTGCTCGAGGTGGTCCCTGGCGGCGGTCAGCCGGCCCTGGGACCACAGGGTGCGGCCCAGCGACAGGTGGCTCACCACGAGCGCGGCCGGGTCGTCACTGCTCCTGGCGACGTCGAGCATGCCCTCGGCCAGGGCGGCAGCGGCCGAGTGGTCGGCCCGCGCGAAGGCCACCTCGTACAGGCTGCGGCTGGCGGCGAGCAGGGCTGACCTGTCGCCGAGGTCGTCGGCCAGCTCACGGGCTCGGCTGAAGTGGACCCAGGCGTGCTCGCAGCCGCTCCCGTGCAGCTGCACCAGCAGCGTGCCGAGACGGATCTGGACGTGCAGCTCCGAGGCAGCGCGTCCCGGTGTCGGGGGCATGGTGGCGAGCAGGTCCAGGCTGCGTCGCAGCTGCCGCTCGGCCTCCTCGTGCGCCAGCGTGTCGAGGCACCGCTCCGCCGCGGCGATCACGTGGGGGACCGCCCGCTCGGCGCCGACCACCGGTGCGGCCAGCCACCAGTGCTGGGCCAGCTGCAGGACGGAGTCGACGTCCTCGCCCCGGTGGTCCACCAGTGCCTGTCCCACCCGGGCGTGCAGCCGGGCCCGGCGGGCGCGACTGATCTCCCCGTAGATGGCCTCGCGGATGAGCGCGTGGGCGAAGCGGAAGCGGCCCACCGTCGCGGGGTCCTCGACGACCAGTCCGGCCGACACGGTGAGCTCGACGGCGGCGAGCGCGTCGTCGTCGTCCAGCCCCGTCACGGCACGGACGGCGTCCAGGTCGAACTCCTGACCGATGACCGCCGCGACGAGCAACACGGTGTGGGTCTGGTCGGGGAGCCGGCCGAGTCGCCGGCGGAGGACGTCGCGCACGCCGGCGGGGACCTGCTGCGCGACCAGCGCCGCCGCCTCGCCCGCGGTCCGCTCCGGCCAGCCGTTGGCGGCGAGCAGGCGGAGCACCTCGATGACGAAGAACGGATTGCCGCCGGTGCGGTCCCCGACCAGCCGGGCCAGCTCGTCGTCGGGGTCCGTGCCGGCGTGGGACGCCATGACCCGGGCCACGTCCGCGACCTCCAGACCGCCCAGCTCCAGCCGGTCCACCGGGACCGCCCGTGCCAGCTCGGCGAGCGTGTCGGCAAGTGGCTCCCCGGCGTCGAGGTCGGGGTCCCGGTAGGTCACCAGCACCACGACGGGTGCGTCGGCCACCGTCGTGGCCAGGTGGCTCAGCAGCCGGTGGGAGGCGACGTCCGCCCACTGCAGGTCGTCGAGGACCACCAGCAGGCGTCGGCCGGAGGCGAGGCCCCTCAGCACCGCGGTCGCTGCCTCGCAGACCCGGAAGCGGGCCGCTTCCGGGTCGATCACGGGTGCGGGGGGCCGGGGGCCGCCGTCGGCCAGTTCCGGCAGGATCGGTGCGAGCTCGACGGCGTGGGGGCCCGGCCCGGCGCCGGCAGCTCCGGGCGTCCCGTCACCGAGCAGGGTCCGGAACACCTGCGTCCACGGCCAGAACGGCGGGGCCCCGGCGTCCTGGTCGCTGCGCCCCCAGCCCACCGCCACCCCGCATGCGCGGGCGCGCCGCGCCGCCTCCTCGGCCAGCCTCGTCTTCCCGATCCCGGGCTCGCCCGCCACCAGGATGATCCGTCCCCGGCCGGTCGCCGTGCCAGCCAGCGCCTCGTCGACCACCCGCAGCTGTGCCTCGCGCCCGACCGGACCGCCGGGCCTGGCCGGGGCTCCGACGTCCGCGGCCCCGACGGTGGTGCGGGACACGACCTGCGTCGGGACGGGCGCCGGCGCGGGCGTGCTCCCGGAGTCCGTGGCAGTCGCCGTCCCGTCAAGTCGCGGGTCCTGGCAGAGGATGTCCCGTTCGAGGTGCCGGAGCGCCTGGCCGGGGTCCAGGCCGAGCTCCTCGCGCAGCTGCGCGCGGAACTGCTGGTAGCTCTGCAGGGCCTCGGCCTGCCGCCCGCAGCGGTAGAGCGCGGCCATGCGCAGACCCTGCAGGCGCTCCCGGAAGGGGTGCTCGCCGGTCAGCTGCTCGAGCTCGGCGACGATCCGGGCGTGCCGACCGGTGCGGAGGTCGGCCGTCAGCCGGTCCTCCAGCGCGGTCAGCCGGAGGTCCTCCAACCGGGCCCGCTCGGCCTGCACGAACGGGGCATCGGCGAGGTCGGCGAGGACCGGCCCGCGCCACAGCCCGAGTGCCGTCTGCAGCGTCTCCGCCGCGCGCGGTGCCTCCCCCTGCTGCAGGAGGTCGTGTCCGGTCCGCGCGAGGGCCTCGAAGCGCGCGGCGTCGACGTCGTCGGGGCCGACCACGAGGCGGTAGCCCGGCGCCTGGTTCACGATCACCGTCGCGGGCGCCCCGGGTAGGCGCTGCGGTTCCAGCAGCCGGCGCAGGTGGGAGACGTACGCCTGCACCGAGGCGAGGGCCTGCGGTGGCGCGTGCGGGCCCCACAGCTCCTCGACCAACCGGTCGAGCGGGACCACCGTGCCGGCGTCGAGCAGCAGGATCGCGAGGACGGCGCGCTGCTTGGGCCGCCCGAGGGCCAGCGGGCGACCAGCATCGAGGACCTGGAGCGGTCCGAGGACGTCGAACTGCACCGCGCACCTGCCTCTCCGGCACCCGCCGGGCTCGCCGTCGGGCCATCCTGCCGCGCGGCGGCCCGATCCCGGCCCCTTGCCGTCGCCGCCCTCCGCGTCCCGTCAAGCGGATGCCCCGGATCCGTCAAGGGCCGGGCCCGACGGTCTCCCCGGGGACGCCGGTGACCCACCGACCCCCGCCCGGATCCGCGCTCCTCCGGAGGCCCCATGCGTCTCGCCGTCAAGGTCCTGCTGGGGTGGTTCGCCCTGTTCGGACTGGGGATCGGCCTCTGGCAGGCCGTCCTCCCGGCGTCCTTCTATGCCGACTTCCCCGGGATGGGACACCACTGGGTCAGCCCGGACGGTCCCTACAACGAGCACCTGCTCCGCGACGTCGGTCTCGGCAACCTCGCCGTCGGCACCGTCGCGTTCGTCGCGCTGCTCACCGGAGGGGTCTGGCTCGCCCGCGCCGTCGGCCTGGCCGTGGTCGTGACGAACCTGCCGCACCAGCTCTACCACCAGGCGCACGTGTCGGTCCTGCCGACCGTCACCGACCAGGTCCTGCAGTCGATCTCGCTCGCCGCGGTCAGCCTGGCCGCCGTCGCGCTGGTGGTCCTGGCCTCCCGGCTGCCCGCCTCCGCCTCGACGGCACCGCAGTCAGGTCCCCGCGCACCCGCACCGACCCACCTCTAGGAGAACGTCATGGACCTCGCGCAGCTCCTCGCCGACTTCGGCGACTGGGCCTTCGACCGGCACGCCAACCCGCTGAGCTGGTACATCAGGCCGCTCTTCCTGATCCCACTGGCCTGGTTCGCCCACCGGCGCAGCGGCTGGGGCATCGCCGGCACACTCGTCGCGCTGGCCACCAGCATCTTCTGGTTCCCGGCGCCCGCCCAGCCGGATCCGCAGATCCTGGAGTTCCTCGACTTCGAGCGGGAGTGGATCACCGGTACCTGGGACCTCGAGAAGTTCGTGCAGGCGACGCTCGCACCCCTGGCGCTGACCGCCTACTGCCTGGCCTTCTGGCGGCGGTCGGTGGGCTGGGGCCTGGTCCTCCTGAACGCCATGGCCGGCGGGAAGCTGCTGTGGGGTGTCGTCGTCGGCGACGGCACCGGATGGGCGATGACCGTGCCCGGGTTGGTCGGGCTGCTGATCTGCGACACCGCCGTCCTCTGGGGGTTGCGGCGGTTCCGGGCGCGCCGGCCGCAACCGGCAGGGGAGCCGTCAGCTCCGCCTGTCCTGTCGTCGATCTCCTCCTGACCGCCCGCGCCGCTCGTCCCCGGCTCGGAGGAGGACACCATGACCGCTGTCGATGGCGGCCGTCATGGTCGACCACCGTCTGGCGCCCGAGCACCCGCACCCGGCGGCCCTGGACGACGTCGTCGCCGCCCTGCAGGCCCTGGTGTCGGCCGGGGCGCTCCGACCGGGGCGCTGGGCGCTGGCGGGGGACAGCGCCGGCGGCGCCCTCGCGCTCGCCGCGACCCAGACCCCGCTCGCCACGCAGAGTCCCTGCCCGCGGCACTCGTGCTCGTGGCGCCGTGGGTCGACCCGGCCTCGCCGATCCGCAGATCCCCGGGACCGAGCCGGACGACCCGGTCCTCAGCCGCCGGTTCCTGCAACCGTCGGTCGCGGCCTACGCCGGCCGGACCGGCTGGGCGACCACCGGCTGTCCCCTCTGCACAGCGACCTGGCCGGACTCCCGCCCGTGCAGGTCACCGCGGGGACCCGCGACATCCTCGTCCACGACGCCCGCCTGCTACGACAGCGGCTCCTGGACGGGGGTGTGGCCGTCGACTCCCTCGCGGAGCCCGGCGCCCTGCACGCCCACCCCACCCTCGGTGCCGCTGTCACGTCCCGCAACACCCCTCGACCCTCGAAGGAGAACGTCGTGTCCACGCGACTGTCCGCCCCGATCGACGTCGGAGCCACGCCCGAGCGGGTGTGGGAGGTGCTGACCGATCTCGCCGCGTACCCGGCGTGGAACCCGTTCATCGTGTGGGCAGAGGGAGCCGTCGGCCCGGGCCGGCGGCTGACGTCGACGATGCAGCCGGTCTTGCTCCGGTGGCGTGGCAGGCTGGGCCTGCCCGGGCTGACGGACGCCGAGCACACGTTCGCGCTGCAGCCGCGGGCAGGCGGCACCCGGCTGGTCCAGTCGGAGGTCTTCCGGGGTGTCCTCGTCCCGTTCGTGGCTGCGTCGCTGGACCGCAACACCCTGCCCGCCTTCGTGGCGATGAACGAGGCGCTCGAGAGGCGGGCGGAGGACCCGGCGCGCGCGGTCGCGCACACCGGCGCGGTCGCCGACGGCGGCACGGGGACGAGTGCGGCGTGAGGCGGCGATCCGTGCTCCGGGCGAGCGCCTGCGCGGGCGCGGCCGCCGTCGTGGGGAACGCCTTCATCGGGAAGCCGGCGATGGCCTGGTTCCATGGCCTCACCGCGCCGCGCTGGCAGCTGCCGATGCCCGCCTTCCTGGGCGTGGGGGCGCTCTACTACGGGATCGTCGGCTACGTGCTGGCACGGACCATCGACCGTCGAGACGCCCGCAGCACGGCGTGGGGCCTGGCGGTCCTCATGGGCAACGAGGCCTGGAACGGGGTCTTCTTCGGCCGCCGGAGTGCTCGTGCGGGCTTCGTCGGGCTGTGCGCCTTCGTGGTCCCGCTCGTGGCGCTCCAGTGGTCGGTCGCCGGGGACGCACGCTCGCGCAACGCGCTGGCCCCGTACACGGCCTACGTGCTGCTGTACGACCTGCCGTGGACCTACCGGCTGTGGCGACTGAACCCGACACCCGCGCGGGGGCATCGTCCCGCCCCCCGGGCTTGACGTGCCGGCACCGATCCCATCACCCACCCACGGCGGCGGCGGCGGCCACGGCGGCCACGGCGTCCGCGTCTCCTTCCGCGACCACCACTCCGGCCGGACGGTCGCAGGCGCCGGCGTGGTGGACGAAGGCGGTGACCTGGTGTCCGACGGTCTGCGCCCGCTGGACCACGGCACCACCGGTCCTGCCGACGGCACCGAGCACGAGCACTGCCACGGCGTCTCCTCGTCGATCGACGGTGCTGCGGGTCGAGCCGTCCACCCGCTGGGATGACAGTCGCCCCAGGAGTGCTGCTCCCACAGGAGGGGAGAGATCGGCCGGGTCACCGGCACGGTCCGGATGAGGTCAGTCGCCGTACCGGGCGTGGTGCGTGTCGGCGAAGTCGACGCCGGCTGTACTCACCTCGAGCTGCCGGCCGTCGCCGGGGACGGGGAGGTCGACGACGTCCAGGACCTCGGGTCCACCGTCTTCGGTGGTCTGGACGGCACGCGTGCACCTCGACCGGGGGGCAGGCCACACGCGGTCCCGTCGGCGCCGGGTCCCGTCTGCCCTCGACCACGGGCCGGCGGGTCGGGGCAGCGGGCCAGCGGAGGGAGCCCCGGGGGATCGGTGACCGGGGTGTCGGCCCCGTGGGTGCCGGTGCCGGCACCCACGGGACCTCAGGTCGTCATCGGCTGGTCTGCGCCTCGCGGCGCGGGAGCACCCAGTCGGGCCGCACGTAATGGCAGGTGTAGCCGAACGGGATCTTCTGCAGGTAGTCCTGGTGCTCCTCCTCGGCCTCCCAGAAGGGGCCGGCCGGCTGCACCTCGGTGACGACCTTGCCGGGCCACAGACCCGAGGCGTCGACGTCGGCGATCGTGTCGAGCGCGACGCGCCGCTGCTCCTCGCTCGTGTAGAAGACCGCCGAGCGGTAGCTGCGGCCCACGTCGTTGCCCTGTCGGTCCTTCGTCGACGGGTCGTGGATCTGGAAGAAGAACTCCAGGAGCTCCCGGAACGAGATCACCCCGGGGTCGAAGACGATCTCGACCGCCTCGGCGTGGTCACCGTGGTTGCGGTAGGTGGCATGGGGCGTGTCGCCCCCGGAGTAGCCGACGCGGCTGGAGAGCACGCCCGGGCGCTTGCGCAGCAGGTCCTGCGCGCCCCAGAAGCAGCCGCCGGCGAGGATCGCGGTCTCGGTGGTCACGACAGGTGAACACCGTGCCGGTACCCGGCGTTCCCGCCGGTCCCGTCAGGTGGTGGACGAGCGACTCCGACGCCCCGTCGGCGTCCCGGGCGAGGGCGGCCTCCCCCGGCGCAGGACCCGCCGGCGACCGCTCGGCCGCCTCCTCCCGAGGCCCTCCGTGCGCAGCTCGCGGGGGACCGGCGTCGAGGTGGCCGAGCTGGTGCCGCCAGCCGTCGCCGCCGCGGGACAGGAGGAGGTCGACCCGGCGGCTCCACCGCTCGACGCCCACCTCGACGAGGGGTCATGGCGCTGCTGGCCGTGGAACCGACGCCGCACGAGGTCCTCGTCGGGGGCGTGCTCGCGCACCGATGGGCCGAGCGCGGCGGTACGGACGCCGAACTCGTGGAGCGGCGGTCACGGTCGCTCAGCACCCTGCCGGACCGCTGAGGACGCCGGTCGCGCCGGAGCGCTCACCCCCGCCTCGCGGCGGCGCTCTCCCCGAGCGGGGGAGGGCCGGCCGCGCCGGCGGGGTACTCCAGCATCGGCACGGCGTCCTGCGCCCACGCCTGCAGGACCGGATCGACGATCCGCCAGGCCTGCTCGGCCTCCTCGCCGCTCACCGAGAGTCGGCTCCCGCCGGACAGGAGGTCGGTCAGGACCTGGCCGTAGGCGGTGCGCTCGCCCGGAGCTGCCACCTGCGCACCGGGCTGCCGGCCCGCCTCCGGCGCGTCCAGCTCGATCCACCACCGGTCGGCCGCCACCCGCTCGGCGTCTCCCGGGTCGCCCGCCGGCGCGGCGGTCCGGAAGTGGAGGGCGACTCCCTTGCGGGGCGTTCCGAGTGCCTTCCCGGTGCGCAGCACGAACCGGGTGCCCGCCCACCGGGGGGTGTCCAGCTCCAGGACCACCTCGGCGTAGGTCTCGGTGCCGCGAGCGGGGTCGACGCCGTCCTCGTCGGTGTACCCGGGCACGGTCCGCCCGCCGGCGGTGCCCGTCCCGCTCAGCGTCCCCGCGGTGTAGCGCGCCCGTCGGGTCCGGACGGGGACCTCCGCGGCGGAGAGCGCGCGGACCGACCGCAACAGCTCCAGCTTGGCCGCGTGCAGGTCACCCTCGGTCTGCCGAGCCGGCTGCTCCATCGCGACGAGGGTCAGGACCTGGAGCACGTGGTTCTGCATCACGTCCCTGACGGCACCGGTCCGGTCGTAGAAGTCCGCCCGGCCCTCGAGCCCCAGCGTCTCCTCCCACAGCACCTCGACCTCCGCGATGGACGCGCTGTCCCAGACGGGTGCCAGCGGGTGGCCGGGGGCGCGCAGGTCCAGCAGCGCCTGCACCGTGGGCATCCCGAGGAAGTGGTCGACGCGGAACGCAGCCTCCTCGACGCCGCCGGTCACGCGGGTGAGCAGGCCGTTCAGTGCCACGGCGCTCGCCAGGTCCGTACCGAACGGCTTCTCCACCGCGATGCGGCTGCCGGCCGGCAGGTCCGCGTCGCCGAGCGCGCCCAGCATCGCGGGGAACAGCGCCGGGGGCAGGGCCAGGTAGACGGCCACCGCCGCGCGGTCAGCGGCATCGCCGTCGTCGCCGAAGGCCCGCGCCGCGGCGGCGACGGTGCCGGCCGCTCCGGGGTCGACCGCCCGGTACCGCAGGCGACCGACCAGCGCGTCCCGTACCGCGGGCGGGACGTCCCCGGCGTGCTCGCGCAACCGGCTCGCCACGTGCGACCGGAAGGTCCGGTCGTCCCAGTCCTGCGCGGCGCCGCCCACGACCTGCAGACCGTCGGGCATCCGGCCGTCGGCCGACAGCCGGGCGAGCGCCGGCAGCAGGAACCGCCCGGCGAGGTCGCCCGTGGCACCCAGCAGGAGCAACCGGTCGATCACCGGTGCTCCCCGAGGACGGGAACGGCGGGGGGTCGGCTGCGTCCCGGCCACGGGTCCGGTCGCGGAGGAAGCGGGGCTGTGACCATGGCCCGACCATCCTCCCCGTGCCCCGCGACGGGCGCCCACGCGGCAGGGGACCGTCCGCGCATGGCGACCGGTGCGCGGTGGACCGCCCGCCGGCGGCTGCCCGCGTGGTTGGGACCGTTCCCGGCTGGGGAACCTGCCGGCGGACCGGGAGCGGTCGCGGTCGCCCGTCCGGGCCCCGGCAGCCCGCACAGGACCACCCTCGGAGAGGAACAGCATGCCCACCTGGCTGATCACCGGCTGCTCGACCGGGCTCGGTCGAGCCCTCGCCGAGGCGGTCATCGGGGCCGGCCACCACGCGGTGGTCACCGCGCGCGACGAGGCGACGGTCGCCGACCTCGTGGAGCTGGCTCCGGACCGCGTGCTGGGCGCGGCGTTGGACGTCACCGACCCGGCGCGGGCGGCGGCCGTCTCCCGACAGGCCGAGGACCGCTTCGGCGCCGTCGACGTCCTGGTCAACAACGCGGGATACGGGTACCGCGCCGCGGTCGAGGAAGGTGAGGACGCCGACGTCCGTGCGTTGTTCGAGACCCACTTCTCCGGGTCGGTGACCATGATCAAGGCGGTGCTGCCCGGGATGCGGGCGCGCCGTGCGGGGGCGATCGTCAACGTCTCGTCGATCGGGGCGCACGTCACCCCGCCGGGATCGGGCTACTACGCGGCGGCGAAGGCGGCACTCGAGGGGATGTCCGGCTCCCTGCGCGGCGAGCTGCGGCCGCTGGGCATCTCGGTGACCGTCGTCGTGCCCGGCGGGTTCCGCACGGACTTCTCCGGTCGCTCGCTGACCCAGTCCCGGACCCCGATCGACGACTACGCCGAGACGGCGGGCAGGCGACGCAAGGAACGCGACACGACGCACGGGACCCAGCCGGGCGACCCGGCGCGGGCCGGCCGGGCCATCCTCACCGCCGTGGAGTCCGCCGATCCGCCGGCGGTGCTGCTGCTGGGCAGCGACGCCCTGAGCAGCTACCGGCAGGTGCTCCGCGCGGCCCTCGCCGAGGCCGACGAGTGGGAAGAGCTGAGCGTCAGCACCGACTTCCCGGACTGATCCCCAGCGCTCGAGCGTCTGCGCATGACCGCGGCGGCCCTGGTCGTGGCCGGAGACGTCGCCGACGAGTGGTCGAGCACCGGGCCTGCTCCGTCCGCCTACCTCACCTCGGCGCGGGTAGGTGTCCGGCGTGTCCGACTTCGAGATCACCGCCCTCGTCCTGGCCGAGCACGAGGTCTTCCGGCGGGAGTTCTCAGCGCTCGAGGACCTGTCCGGCCAGGAGCTCGCCGCCGCGTGGGAGGCACTGCACGCCAGGCTGGAGGTGCACGCCGTCGCCGAGGAGCAGTTGTTCTACCCGCTGCTCGCCCAGGAGGCCGACGGCGAGGAGGAGACGGCGGAGGGCGTGCACGACCACAACGAGATCCGGCACGCCGCGGCCGCCGTCGAGGAGCACGAGATCGGCAGCGAGGACTGGTGGGAGGCGGTGCGCGCCGTGCGGCAGGTCAACGCCGACCACATGAGCGAGGAGGAGACGGACTTCTTCCCTCCGTTCAAGGAGGCCGTCGACGACGAGCAGCGCGAGGCACTCGGGATGCGCTGGCTGGCGTTCCACGACGAGCACGAGCAGGCCGCCGGGCTGTCCGGCGAGGACGCGGAGGTGGCCGAGGTGGTCACGACCGAGGTGCCGGAGGGGGATCCGTCTCTCTGAGCAGGACCCCCGGTGGCCCCGCTCCGGCGAGATCACCGCACACGCCCTGTGCGCGCCGGCCGTCCTGGGGCCCGGGCGCTCCGCCCTGATGCACTGCCACGAGCTGTCGAGCGCCGCCGCCCGGCGTCATCCGTCGCCGTCCGAGGGGTCGGTGGTCGGCTCGTCGCCGGCCGGCAGGCTGTGCCAGGTGTCGTAGGCGACGCTTGCGGCGCCCTCGACGTCACCCGCGGCGCAGAGCCGGATCAGCTCGTCGTGCTGTGCCACCGATGCGCGGCCCTGCGTCGAGCCGAACCGCAGCCGCTCCGCGCGGCGCAGCGTGGGGGTGAACTGCTCGAGCACGGTGGCGAGCGCCCGGTTGCCGCAGATCGTCACGAGGACGCCGTGCAGCGCGTCGTCGGCACGGACGGCCGCCTCGACGTCGCCGGCCTCGACGGCGGCGGCGAAACGCCGGTTCGCCTCGCGCATGGCCGCCACGTCCGCCTCGGTGAGGGCCAGGACGGCCTCGCGGACCGCCACCTCGTGCATCGCCGCGACGACGTCCCGGGCGTCCCGGACCTCCCGGACGTCGAGCGGGCTGACGACGGTCGACCGGCCCGGCTGGGCGAGGACGAGGCCGCTCTGCGCGAGCCGCAGCAGCGCCTCCCGGACGGGCGTCCGGCTGACGCCGAGCCAGGTGGCGAGTTCCAGGTCCTTGAGCTGCTCGCCGGGTGCGAACGTGCCGTCGACGATGCCGTCGCGGAGGCGGCGGTACACGTCGTCGCGGAGCAGGCTGCGGTCGAGGCGAGGATCGCCTGGAGGGATCGGCACGCAGTACATTGCACCGCGGGGCGCGTCCCCGGCAACGAGGCTCCTCCGGTCGAGCGCCGTCGCGGGTGCTCCGGGACGCGCGGGATCCCGGACGGCACGATCGGGATCGTCCGGATCGTCTTCCGGCGAGGGCGCCCCGGCCCCGGCGGACGTGTGTGGTCCCGCGCGCCGGGGCCGGGGCGGAGGCTCAGCGAGCGGTCTTCTCCGCGGCCTCGAGGATGACGTCTGCGACGGCGCCGGGCTGCGAGACCGTGACGGCGTGGGAGGCGTCGACCTCCACGAGGTGGGCGTTCGCCCGCTCCGACATGAAGCGCACCAGCTCGGCGGGGACGGCGAGGTCCTGTGCCGCCAGCAGCACCCACGACTCGATGGACCTCCAGGCGGCCCGCGTGGCCGGTGCCTCGAACGCGGCGAGGGCGAGCGGCCGCTGGGTGACCGCCATCCGCTCCGCGACGTCGGTCGCGACGTCCCCGGCGAACAGGGCGGGGAACCTCGACCGGTCGATGTAGAGCTCGGTCGCCGTCCCACCGTCCGGGGTGGGGTACGGAACCGGCTGCGCGGCGCTGCCGAGTTCGGCACCCGGGAACTTCGCGACGAGCTCGGCGAGGCTCTCGCCGGGCTCCGCGAGGAAGCTCGCGACGTAGACGAGGGCGGTGACGTCCGGGTTGCCGTCGGCCGCGTGGCTCATGACGGCTCCGCCGTACGAGTGGCCCGCGATGACGACCGGTCCCTCGATGCCGGCGAGGACACCGCGCAGGTACTCGGCGTCGCTCTCGAGTCCGCGGAGCGGGTTCGCGGCTGCGACCACGGGGTGGCCGGCCCGCCGGAGGGCCGAGATCGAGCCGTTCCAGCTCGAGGAGTCCGCGTAGGCACCGTGGACCAGGACGATCGTCTGCTTGCCGGATGAGGTGTTCATCGCGTCGATCCCTCCGGGGGTTGTCGTGCGCCGCTTCCCAGACCGGTCGCCAGCCCCGTGCGGTCTAGAAATGCAATATATTGGCAATCCCGGCAACGGTGTCAAGCCCCTCCTACGCGGCGAGGTCGCGCACCACGTCACCCGGCACGGCCAGGACCGGGTCGCGAAGGTGGTGCTGATCAGCGCGGTGCCGCCGATCATGGTGTGGCGGCTGGGGACGATGGGCGGCGCCAAGGACCACATGACGGGGTCGTCGCGTTCTCCCGGACCGACTCACCGACGACCTGAAGAAGGTCACCGTGCCCGTGCTGGTCATGCACGGCGACGACGACCAGGTCGTGCCCTACGCCGACTCCGGGCCGCTCTCGGCCGAGCCGCTGCCGAACGGGACGCTGCAGACCTACGCCGGCCTCCCGCACGGCATGCCCACCACGCAGGCCGAGACGATCAACGCGGATCTGCTGGCCTTCCTCCGGGACCGACCTCGGGGCCGCCGGAGCGGGCGATCTGCACGCCTTGCACACAGCGGGGGCGATGGGCTCCTCCCCGAGGGCAGGGATGGCGGCCGGTGGCTCACGACCGGCCCACCACCCCGTCGCGGGGCGGGGCCACGTACCGGGCGACCGACGCACGTGTCACCCGGCCGACGCCGGGTAGTCGCCGGTGCCAGCGGCGGCAGGACGGGGGACCTGGCGCCGGACGACAGTGACCCGGTGCTCGCGCCCGGTGCCCGGACCGTTCGAGGAGACCGTGTGCCCCGTACCGGGCTCCGTGTGGCCGCGGCCCGGACGTCGTGAGCCTGCCGCCGCGCGCACCGTCCGAGATCGAGGTCGTGGCCCACCGCGGCGTCTCGGCGGAGGCTCCCGAGCACACCCTCGCGGCCTACCAGCAGGCGCTGACCCTGGGGGCGGACGCCGTGGAGTGCGACGTCCGGATGACCCGCGACGGCGTCCTCGTGTGCGTGCACGACCGCCGCATCAACCGGACGTCCACGGGCCGCGGTGTGGTCTCGGCGCTGGACCTCGCCGAGCTGGAGCAGCACCGCGTCGTCCGCCGGCGACCGCGGGGTGCCGCGATCCGGGGCCGCCCGTCGCCTCCCGTGGTCGAGGACGACGAGGAGCCCGACGAGGACGCCGGACGGGTGCTCACCCTGGACCGGTTGCTGGAGTACGTGACGGCCTCGCCCGGGCGCGTGCGGTTGGCGATCGAGACCAAGCACCCGACCCGTCACGCCGGCCAGGTCGAGGCGGCCCTGATCACGAGCCTCCGGCGGTTCGGACTGCTCGCCGGTGGACGTCCGCTGGAGTGGTCGGGGCGTCCGGCGGTCCGGGTCATGAGCTTCTCCCCGACGGCACTGCGGCGGGTCCGTGTCCTGGCGCCGGATCTCCCCACCGTGCACCTGGTCCGCCAGATCCTGCCGCGGACGCGGACGCGGACCGTCCTCCCGGCCGGCACCGCCGTCGGTCCGTCGCTCGCGCTGGTGCGCCAGGACCCGGGCCTGGTCGAACGGCTGCACCGGGCCGGCCTGCAGGTCCACGTGTGGGTGGTCAACCGCCCGCGCGACATGCAGTTCGCGCTGTCCCTGGGGGTCGACGCGATCATCACGGACGAGGCCGCGCTGCTGATGCAGCTCCTGGGACGGGACGGACCGCGGCCCTCGATGAGCACGGGCTGACCGTCGCCGGGACGGCATCGGGGAGGTCGTCGACGTCGAGGACCTCGGGGCCGCCGGAGCGGGTGATCCGCACGGCTCCTGGGCGGCGACGGTGAGGGGGTGACGCGATCGCGCCGGTACGCGGGCGACCAGAGGCCGTCGCTCCCGGCGGCAGAGGTCTGCCCGGAACGGCCGACGTGTCGCTCAGGACCGGGGATCGTCCTGGCGGACCTCGCTCTCGGGGATCTCCTCGACGGTCACCGGCGCGGGTGCAGCGGGCCCGAAGACCCTGGAGGCGGCCGCGATCGTGCCCTTCAGGACGTACTGCATGTAGTTGGCGGCGGCCATGGGCCCCACGCCGAAGGGCAACGTCCCGGCCAGCAGTGGCGGTCCGACCGCCAGCGCCCATGCCCGGAGGACCTCCGACTGCGAGGCGACGATCTCCCGCCGCTCCTCCGCCGTCAGGGCCGCCACGGCGTCGTACGCGGCGGGCCTGCCCACCAGCGAGGCGTGACGCCCCAGGACGGCGGCGGGACGGATCTTCCCGGTCTTGTCGAGCTTGCCCGCTCCCTCGGTGAGTACCAGGAGGACGGCGATGCGCGTGAGGTCGGGGTCGGTGAGGTCCCTGTCGTGGAGCAGGCCCACCTTGATCGTCGCACTGACGGCCTCCTTCAGGACCTCCCTCAACGCGACGGGGACCGCGGCTGCCGAGATCGCCGTTCCCACACCCGGCAGGATCGACGGCAGGGAGTAGGAGACCGCTCGCGCCGCCCTGAGACGGTTGCCCCGCGTCACGGGATTGACCAGATCGCCCGGGGCGACCAGGGGCCTGCCGGCACGGACCTTGTCGACGACCTTCTGGGCCTCCTCGAGGGAGGGTTGGAGAGTCCGGTTGATCAGAGCCATCGCGCGGTCGACGGTCGCCTCGATGTCGAACTCCGGCTTGGGGAGGTTGAAAGCGCCGGTCATGTCGGGCTCCTGTCCGTCGTCGACTCCTGGAGGATGTCAGCCGGTCGCGTGGATCGCCGGACGGCGGCCCCGGGGTGTCCGCCTGCAGGGCATGGTCCGGGGTCGGGATCCCGTGGCCCCGACATCCGAGTGGGCGCACGAGCCCAGCCGTCACGGGCGTGGGCAGTCGAGGCCCGCCGGCTGCCGCTCCTGGGTGCCGCTGGTGGTCGTGTGGGCGATGACTTCGACGGCGATGAGTCCTCGCGGTGGTCCCGGTCTGCACCCACGGGAACCGAGCGCACCGGAGGGCAGCGTCATGACCGCGACCTACACGTTCGACGTCTTCTCCAGCCTCGACGGCTACGGCGCCGCCGGCGGCGACTGGACCGGCTACTGGGGCAAGCAGGGCCCCGAGTTGCTGGCCCACCGCCTCGACCTGTTCGGCGAGGAGCAGCGGATGGTCTTCGGCGCCACCACGTTCCGCCAGTTCGTGGAGATGCTGGCCTCGAGCACCGAGGAGTCCGAGGTACGTGACCCCTGGGTCACCCGGATGACGAACACGCCCGCGACGGTGGTGTCGACGACGCTCCGAGAGCCCCTCGACTGGCCGGACGCGACCCTCCTGAGCGGGGACGCCGTCGAC
>NZ_JABGCW010000040.1:0-1396 GCF_041028265.1 Geodermatophilus amargosae | reverse complement strand
GCGAAACAGAGATATTTCGATACGGTTGGGCAGAAGATGCAGACTAAAGCAGCACCCATACGGGAGGGGGTAATAGTAATCAAGCAAGAAACCACCATGCAGGAACTCCAGCAATTCGCTGCGGTCTGCAAGGAACGTTTCGGTATTGAAGCGTTTCAAATCCATATACACAAGGACGAAGGATACATGAACGCAAAGCAATGGACACCTAACCTTCACGCCCATGTAGTTTTCGATTGGACGCAGCCGAACGGGAAGAGTGTGCGTTTATCGCGTGATGACATGGCAGAACTCCAAACCATAGCATCTGAAGCACTGGGCATGGAACGTGGTGTTTCTTCTGATCGCAAACACTTATCGGCTATGCAGTACAAGACCGAATGTGCGAAAGAACAGCTTCAGGAACTATCCAACGATATATCCAGTGCGTTAGACAAGCACAAGGACGTGCAAAACCAGCTTCTTCAGCTTCAGAAAGAACTACGTTCCATTGAAACAAAGAAAAACGTCCAAAAACTCATTTCTAAGGCTTCAGAGAAGTTTTACGGCTTGATAGGGAAAACGGTTAACGATAGGGAAAAAGATGCCTTAAAAGCCAAAATAAAGGCTTTAGAGGGGGAAAATGAACAGCTATCCGATAGACTGGGAAAGGCTATACTTGAAAAAGAGCGAAACGGCACAAAGGTATTCAAAGCCGAGAACGACAAGGAGTATTATAGACAGCAAATGGACAATGCAAGGACAACCAGTAACCGACTAAGAACGGAGAACCAAGAACTAAAGACCGAAACCAAGGAATTGAAAAAAGAACTTGGTAAGATGAAAGACTTGTTCAATTCCGAACAACTGGAGGCTTTAAGGCATCATTTCCCAAACATATCAAAAGCTATGGAAGAGGGGAAAGACCTACTCAAGCAAATCACCAGAAGCAGAGGTTTCGGCATGGGTATGTAACCCCCCCCCGCCCCCAAAGGGGGAGCGACCAAACGGCAGCTTCACTCAATGGAGTGTTACGCCGTTCGGGTTCGGAAGAAATTTTGCAGGGTTCGAAAAACGGTTGTGTGCTTATTCGAAAAAAAAGTTTATGGTGTGGGCGCTCGTCGGGACGGGTGGTCCCGCCCCTTGCCGCTGGGCGCTCCCCGACCGATGATTTTTTAAGTAGTTGATTATATGCCGTTTTTAGGGTATAATAAGAACTTAAGAAATAGAATAAGTTAAGTAGTTGATACTCAATATAGGGTATTTTCCATATTGGAAAATCTGATTTTCCATATTAGAAAGTCACTCTTTCCTATTAGACGTTAAAAAGGAAAATATATTTTGCTTTTTTATTGTATTAATGGAAATTTAAATATTCCTTTGTGGAAAATCAAATTATACTTTTTCACCGATATAT
>NZ_JABGCW010000039.1:0-1402 GCF_041028265.1 Geodermatophilus amargosae | reverse complement strand
TATAGTCTTTGGCAAAGTTTTTATGTAGTAATACATATGTCGGCTCACCCGATAAATTAGGGGGAAAGATTTTGAATTTTCCAGAAAAAGTTATACCTTTGTGCCATGAATAATCAAGGACTATTAGCGTTGGCAAAATTAATTCTGCCATCAGAGATATTTTCAAATTTTGAAGTAGTACGTGTAGAAGAAAAGGCTTCCCTTATTCGCATCTATCTTGACGAATCAGTTAAGGCTGATTATAAAGAGAACCCTTTGATTGAATCTAAAGGGTTCTGTGATGCTGTAACTATACGTGACTTCCCCATACGTGACAAAGGTGTAGACTTGATAGTCAGAAGGCGTAAATGGTACGACAAGCAGAATAACCGATACTTCTCCGATTCTTATGATTTCAAGGCAGAAGGCACCCGCTACTCCAAGGAGTTTGCGGCTTTTTTAAAAGGAGTGTATGGAGACGATTCCTACGACCTCCCGTTCGCTTGACCGCTATTATCACATAAACGGGGATACGTTTGAAAAGCAATATAAGGAAGTGCTCAGCGGCTATCGTGAATGGTCAGAACTCTCACATGCAGAAGACTGGCTTGTTTTTCCTGAAAATATAGGTGAAAGCATCTGTATTGATGAAACAGCTCCAAGCAATGGTGAATTGTACACAATTGTAAGCAACCGAACTTCACATGGAGGTAAAGGCACCATCATTGCCATTGTAAAGGGTGTGGCAGCAGACGCTGTAATAGAAGCACTTATGCGCATAGACGAGGCCAAGAGACTGATGGTAAAGGAAATAACTATGGATATGTCAAATTCCATGAGACTCATAGCAAGACGTTGTTTCCCAAAAGCTATGCGTACCATAGATCGCTTTCATATACAGAAACTTGCTTGTGATGCCCTACAGGAAATGCGCATCGCCCATAGATGGGATGCCATTCAAGCAGATACGGATGCCAGAGAAGAAGCCAAATGTTTGGGCGAAGCATATACTCCAATTGTGCTTGCAAATGGGGATACCCACAAGCAGTTGCTGGCTCGCAGCAGGTATCTGCTTTTCAAATCAGCAGACAAATGGACAGAAAGTCAGAGACAAAGAGCAGAGGTGCTCTTTGAAACATATCCAGACCTTAAAGAGGCTTATTCTCTCACACATTCGCTTAGAATGATATTTTCTAAGAATACCGTCAAAGACGCAGCAAGACTCTCGCTTGCACGCTGGTATAACAAAGTGGACGATTCGGGCTTTAAGAGTTTTAATGTTATTGCAGCAACTCTATACGAGCATTATGATGAAGTCTTGAACTTCTTTGTTAATAGAGCTACTAATGCCTTTGCTGAATCATTTAATGCTAAAATTAAGGCGTTTAGAGCTGCTTTAAGGGGAGTAACGGATATAAAGTTT
>NZ_JABGCW010000038.1:0-1418 GCF_041028265.1 Geodermatophilus amargosae | reverse complement strand
GACCGAACTGTCTCACGACGTTCTAAACCCAGCTCGCGTACCGCTTTAATGGGCGAACAGCCCAACCCTTGGGACCTACTCCAGCCCCAGGATGCGACGAGCCGACATCGAGGTGCCAAACCATCCCGTCGATATGGACTCTTGGGGAAGATCAGCCTGTTATCCCCGGGGTACCTTTTATCCGTTGAGCGACACCGCTTCCACATGCCGGTGCCGGGTCACTAGTCCCAGCTTTCGCTCCTGCTCGACCCGTCAGTCTCACAGTCAAGCTCCCTTGTGCACTTGCACTCAACACCTGATTGCCAACCAGGCTGAGGGAACCTTTGGGCGCCTCCGTTACATTTTGGGAGGCAACCGCCCCAGTTAAACTACCCACCTGACACTGTTCCTGATCCGGATCACGGACCGAGGTTAGACATCCAATTCGACCAGAGTGGTATTTCAACGGCGACTCCACCGACACTGGCGTGCCGGCCTCACAGTCTCCCACCTATCCTACACAAGCCGAACCGAACACCAATATCAAGCTATAGTGAAGGTCCCGGGGTCTTTCCGTCCTGCCGCGCGTAACGAGCATCTTTACTCGTAGTGCAATTTCGCCGAGCCTGTGGTTGAGACAGCTGAGAAGTCGTTACGCCATTCGTGCAGGTCGGAACTTACCCGACAAGGAATTTCGCTACCTTAGGATGGTTATAGTTACCACCGCCGTTTACTGGCGCTTGAGTTCTGAGCTTCGCCCCGAAGGACTAACCCGTCCCCTTAACGTTCCAGCACCGGGCAGGCGTCAGTCCGTATACATCGTCTTACGACTTCGCACGGACCTGTGTTTTTAGTAAACAGTCGCTTCTCACTGGTCTCTGCGGCCGCCCACCGCTGCCCACTGCAAGAGTGATGACGGCGTGCGGCCCCCCTTCTCCCGAAGTTACGGGGGCATTTTGCCGAGTTCCTTAACCACAGTTCGCTCGATCGCCTTGGTATTCTCTACCTGACCACCTGAGTTGGTTTGGGGTACGGGCCGCTCGGAACTCGCTAGAGGCTTTTCTCGGCAGCATAGGATCATCGGATTCGCCTCATTCGGCTATGCGTCAGGCCTCACCCTGTGTGTCCGGCGGATTTGCCTACCGGACGGGCCACACCCTTGCACCGGTACTACCACTCACCGGCCCGACTACCTTCCTGCGTCACCCCATCGCTTGCCTACTACCAGTCCGGGTCCCCAGCTACGCCCACCCCCGTCTCGAAAGACAGGAGCGGTTTCGGTGGGTCAGCATCGCTGGGTTCAGCATGGGCGTTCCTTCGCGGGTACGGGAATATCAACCCGTTGTCCATCGACTACGCCTGTCGGCCTCGCCTTAGGTCCCGACTCACCCTGGGCGGATTAGCCTGGCCCAGGAACCCTTGGTCTTCCGGCGGGGGAG
>NZ_JABGCW010000037.1:0-1453 GCF_041028265.1 Geodermatophilus amargosae | reverse complement strand
GTCGCGGGCATCCTGGAGACCTGGATCCGCCAGGGCTACGAGACCGGCCCGCTCGGCTACCCCGTCAGCAACGAGACGGCCACGGCGACCGGGGGGTCGCACAACTGGTTCCAGGGCGGGGCGGTCTACTGGTCGCCGTCCACCGGCGCGCACTGGCTCGGCGGGCCGATCCTGCACGCCTGGATCGCGCAGGGCTTCGAGACCGGCCCGCTCGGCTACCCCGCCAGCGACCCGCACCCCGTCCCGGGCGGCACGGCCGTCGACTTCCAGGGCGGCACCCTCGTCGTCGACGGCGCCGGCACGGTGGTCCGGCGCTGAGGACCGGCCTCCCGCCGGCCTGACCCCAGCAGGGCCGGCCGACGACCTCCGGTGGGCACGTCCCCACCGGAGGTCGTCGGCCGCTGCGCGGGGACGTCCGGGCGTCCCGTCGGACCGGGGTCCAGGGGCAGGGGCACAGGGGTGAGGTGCAGGGGCGGGGCTCAGCCCGAGCAGGTGGCGTCCATGACGAGGGTGCCGACGACCTGTCCGGCGGCCACCAGGTCGGCGGCCAGGTGCAGCACCGCGCCCTCGACCGCGAGGTCGCCCGCGGCGACCGACGACGTCGTCTCCAGGCCCACGTCCCGGACGGCCACCTCGGCGCCCGCGGGGTCGAAGGTGAGGACGACGGACGCGCCTCCCGCCTCGGCGGCCACGACCGTCCGGTCGCCCTCGGAGGTGCAGGTGCCGGTGAGCGGGGAGCGGAGCTCACCGAGGCCGCTGTAGGTCAGCACGACCGTCCCGGAGGCGGGGCCGTCGGGCAGTCCGGCGACCGTGGCGGCCTCGGAGGCGCCGGCGAGGGGCGGGAGCGGGACCGGCGAGGACGAGGGGCGAGTGCTCTCCGCCTCGCCGGCGGTGCAGCCGGCCAGGGCGGCCACGGCGAGCGCGAGGGCGGCCGGCCACGTCCGCCGCAGCGGGGTCCGCGTCACCGGGTGACGCTCCGGCTGCTGGTGACCGTGCCGGTGGCGTCCACGGTCAGCGTGCCGCCCTGGAAGTCGACGGCGGTGCCACCGGGAACGGGGTGCGGATCACTGGTCGGGTAACCCAGCGGGCCGGTCTCGAAGCCCTGCGCGATCCAGGCGTGCAGGATCGGGCCGCTCAGGACGTGGGCGCCGGTGGCCGGGGACGCGTAGACCGCCCCGCCCTGGAACCAGGCGAAGGAGCCGCCGCCGGGGAGCCGGCCGAGGTCGCCGGCGGGATAGCCGAGGGGCCCGCCCTCCCGGCCCTGCGCCGCCCACGCGTCGAAGACCGGGCCGGTGAGCCAGTGGGCGCCGGTGGCGGGCGACCAGTAGACCGCGCCGTGCTGGAACGCGTTGTACGAGCCGCCGGTCGGTGTGGGGGTCTCGTTGCTGACGGGGTAGCCGAGCGGGCCGGTCTCGTAGCCCTGGCGGATCCAGGTCTCCAGGATGCCCGCGAC
>NZ_JABGCW010000036.1:0-437 GCF_041028265.1 Geodermatophilus amargosae | reverse complement strand
CATATGAAGATGATAGGGCATGACCATTTCATATGCCATTCTTATTGTCATTTTTCCGTGCTTTCTCACATACTTCTATCCGACAGGACATGACGTTCCGGAAGAAGTCTGATGACCTCTTCTGATTCTGTGAGTAAAATCATATCATGCTGCTTTAGCTGTTTTGTTTCTGATTTTTTCTATCATCAGTATGGCATTTGCCGTATGTATTCCAAAGAAAATCCACAGTATTTCCGTCTTCCTGTTTCTGGCCTTTATCCTTGAGAGCGAGTAATGTTGCTTTTGAGTGCCGAAGCTTCCTTCAAGCCGTGTTGCCCTTTCTTTTGAGAGTTCGCTTCTAAGCACCTTCCTCAAAGGCTCATCTTTGGCCGCCCTTCCCTTGCGCACAAAGGATGTGGATATCCCATATTTTGTACAGAACTTTCTGTTGGCATTAT
>NZ_JABGCW010000035.1:0-305 GCF_041028265.1 Geodermatophilus amargosae | reverse complement strand
TGTTCGATGAACGATATGCCGTCTATCTGTATATTATTGACCTTTGCACCGAACTCGACGGACTTGGTTTCCTTGCCTCTGACGATGGGACGTACATAATGACGGTCAATGCTGACGATGCGGTCACTGACTTTCCGCCCTTCAAACATTTCCTTTTCTTGTACAAGCACCTTTCTGATGATGGAAAGACGCTTATGATAATCCTGGGTATATCGGAGTAAAGCACCGTACTCGCTATGGATCCCATCCCTTTGACTGAGGAGCTTTTCAAGAAGCTTGATCATACGGCGCTTAAGCATTCTTGC
>NZ_JABGCW010000034.1:0-663 GCF_041028265.1 Geodermatophilus amargosae | reverse complement strand
AGTTTCATGTCCGTAGGAAAACGCATGTGGCTTTCATAGCATGTGGCATCGGTCATGCAGACGTGAAGGTTATCAAGATAAGGTTTCCAGTGTGAAGCCAGGAGCTCCTGGAAAGAATCAATGTCAAGGCGGGATGCTATCTCATTACGGATGGCACTGACTATCTTGAAGTTGGTTATGGGAAGGGACGGGGGAATCATAATTCCACAGAAAATCTGGTAGTGTATGTTCCCGTTCAGATGTTCCACCAGTTGCCTGTCGGAGAATCCGGTGTATGCCTTCAGGACCATAAGGGCGATCTTTGCGGAAGGACTGAATCTGTTCCTGCGTCCCAGGCGCCGGTCCGACAGGCCGGCGGCTTTTGCCATACATTCAAACGGAAAGACCGAATGAAGCTTGCCAAGCTCACTCTCATTAAAACTCTTGCGGTATTTTTCCAGAATATCAAATTCTGTAAAACCCAAAGTAGGGTGAATTTCTGAAATATTCACTATCTTTGCCATATCTTATTAGTTTGGATATTTCCCCCGTTTTGGCCGTCAAATCTTATTTTCGGGGGAATACCTAAAGATACAAAAAAGCCAACTAATTCGCAATACTTTGTGTATGAATTAGTTGGCTGATTTTGTAATATTTAATGAATGTCCCTAATGTATCAGGTGA
>NZ_JABGCW010000033.1:0-1562 GCF_041028265.1 Geodermatophilus amargosae | reverse complement strand
CAGACGACTATTGCCCCACATGTAAGCCTGGTATTTATCTATACCACACTTTATCAAGTTGGCAATTCTCGTTTTCACCCTCTTCCACGACTTCCATATACACATACGTAGCCGTCGCCTTAGCCACTCGTCAGTTTCCATGAGGAAACGTTTCATGTTGGCAAGGTGATAGAAACCTACCCACCCCTTTATGTACTCTTCAAGTTTTTGCTTCCTCTTGGCATATCCCCAACCATTGCTTCGGGAAGTCAACTCCTTGAGTTTGGCTTTCATCTTGGATTTGGCTTTTGGGTGTACCGTGAGTTGGCATTTGCCTTTCATTACATAAAAGGAGTAACCAAGGTATTTCACACCTTGCACATAAGACACAACCGTCTTGTCCCTGTTTACCTTCAGATGAAGTTTTCTTTCGATGAATCGGGTTACGGATTCCTTTACACGCTTGGCTGCACGCTTGGACTTACAAAATATCATCGAGTCATCGGCATAGCGGACAAAAGGGAGACCTCGGCTTGTGAGTTCCTTGTCCAACTCGTTGAGCATGATATTGCTCAAGAGCGGACTTAACGGTCCTCCTTGGGGAGTGCCTTCCTCACTTGCCTCGAACAAACCTTTGTTCATCACACCACTGCGGAGATATTTGTGAATAAGGCTTATCACCCTACCGTCCTTTATCGTGCGGCTGAGGATTTCTATGAGTTTACTGTGGCTCACCGTGTCGAAGAAACGCTCCAAGTCGAGGTCAACCACATAAATGTAGCCATCATCGATTATTTTCTGAGCACCTCTTAGGGCATCATGGCAGCCTCTTCTCGGACGGAAGCCGTAGCTTCTTGGAGAGAATTGACGCTCATAGATGGGAGTTAGGGTCTGGTTGATGGCTTGTTGAACCAGACGGTCTATGACCGTGGGAATGCCCAACAGGCGCATCTTGCCATTGTCTTTGGGTATCTCTACCCTTTTTACTGGGTTCGGACGGTATGAACCGTCAAGCAAGGAACGGATTAGGGCATCCTTGTTAGCCAAGAGCCAAGGGAGCATTTGCTCACATGACATCTTGTCGATACCGCTACAGCCCCTGTTACGCTGCACTGCCTTGTAGGCTTTGAGTAGGTTATCAGGACTGATGATGCGCTCCAACAGGTGTTCCTTGTCGAATGGTACTTCCACGATGTTGTCTTCACATATCCACATAAAGGTCTGCACTCCCACATATCCTTCGGATTCCGTCCTATCTTTCTGTGGGCAGCCCTTGACTTCTGCCAATGTTTTCTGCATTCTTTCCTTCATAAGGTACGTTTCAATTACTATCGTTTAATTTATAGGTTCTGCCCTTCATGGAGCGTTATCGAGAACTCCACTACTATGGCATCTGCTGACTTCTCACAGCAAGCTTTACTCCATGACTTTCGTAAAGGCAACTAATCGCCATGTCCGTGAGACCTCCTCGGATAAGGGCTTATTCTTTCCATCTTATACCCACTTCATTTACACCAACCATTCCGAATAGCTATAGGACTTTGATTTGTTCTGCAATCTTATCCATAGTCAAATGCCTTATA
>NZ_JABGCW010000032.1:0-1623 GCF_041028265.1 Geodermatophilus amargosae | reverse complement strand
CGGGGTGGGGTGCGGGGTCGTAGGCACGCTGTTGGGTCCTGAGGGAGCGGGCCGTGAGCCTGCTGTCTCGTCCGGGGCCTCCCGGATCCCACATCGCCGTGACGCACGCATCGCCGTGCGGCAGACGGGCCGGTGGGGTCGGAGTGGAGGTGACTGGTTGGTCGTTGAGAACTGCACAGTGGACGCGAGCATCTTTTGATCTCTGTTTTGCAGAGTTTGCTTGTAGGTATCCCGCCTCGTTCGCCGGTCGGTGTTCCTCTTCGGAGGTGCGCCGGTGGTGGGTGGGGTGGGTTTTGTGTGGCCAAGATGTTGAGGGCACACGGTGGATGCCTGGGCACCAGGAGCCGATGAAGGACGTGGGAGGCTGCGATAAGCCTCGGGGAGCTGCCAACCGAGCGTTGATCCGAGGGTGTCCGAATGGGGGAACCCCGCACCAGTCATGTGGTGTGACCCGCGCCTGAACACATAGGGCGTGTGGAGGGAACGTGGGGAAGTGAAACATCTCAGTACCCACAGGAAGAGAAAACAACCGTGATTCCGTGAGTAGTGGCGAGCGAAAGCGGATGAGGCTAAACCGTTTCCATGTGATACCCGGCAGGGGTTGTGGAGGCGGGGTCGTGGGACCGTGCGTGTCAGTTCTGCCGGACTGGCGGGGAGTCAGAAAAGACCGTGGTTAGGGGAAGGCCTCTGGAAGGGGTCGCCGGAGAGGGTGAGAGCCCCGTACCCGAAAGCCTGGTCTCTCTCAGTTCACGGATTCCCAAGTAGCACCGAGCCCGTGAAATTCGGTGTGAATCTGGCGGGACCACCCGCTAAGCCTGAATACTCCCTGGTGACCGATAGCGGACGAGTACCGTGAGGGAAAGGTGAAAAGTACCCCGGGAGGGGAGTGAAATAGTACCTGAAACCGTGTGCCTACAAGCCGTCAGAGCCGCGAATCTCACGCCTCGTGCGTGGGCGGTGATGGCGTGCCTTTTGAAGAATGAGCCTGCGAGTTAGCGGTACGTGGCGAGGTTAACCCGTGGGGGGTAGCCGTAGCGAGAGCGAGTCCGAACAGGGCGAGTCAGTCGCGTGCTCTAGACCCGAAGCCGGGTGATCTACCCATGGCCAGGTTGAAGCGCGGGTAAGACCGCGTGGAGGACCGAACCCACCAGGGTTGAAAACCTGGGGGATGAGCTGTGGGTAGGGGTGAAAGGCCAATCAAACCCGGTGATAGCTGGTTCTCCCCGAAATGCATTTAGGTGCAGCGTCGCGTGTTTCTTGCCGGAGGTAGAGCACTGGATGGCCGATGGGCCCCACAAGGTTACTGACGTCAACCAAACTCCGAATGCCGGTAAGTGAGAGCGCGGCAGTGAGACTGCGGGCGATAAGGTTCGTAGTCGAGAGGGAAACAGCCCAGATCATCGGCTAAGGCCCCTAAGCGTGTGCTAAGTGGAAAAGGATGTGGGATCGCAGAGACAACCAGGAGGTTGGCTTAGAAGCAGCCACCCTTGAAAGAGTGCGTAATAGCTCACTGGTCAAGTGGTTCCGCGCCGACAATGTAGCGGGGCTCAAGCACACCGCCGAAGCCGTGGCACTCCACCAATCGACCCGCCGTCACCTTCGGGTGCCGGCCAGGTGGTGGGG
>NZ_JABGCW010000031.1:0-1694 GCF_041028265.1 Geodermatophilus amargosae | reverse complement strand
CCACCCAGGCGCTGAGCCAGACCCGCGTCGCCGTCGACGAGTTGTCCCGGATGGCCGCCGACCTGCGCACCAGCGTCAGCCGTTTCACGCACTGATCCCCGTCCGCACGGCCGGTCATTCGGCCGGTCGCGCGGACGCATTCCCGAATGACGCCGGCGCGCGATCCCCGGAGCGGGCGGCCAAATAGCGCTACAAAGGCCCTCCCGGGACGTCGGCCGGGGCGCTGAACTGCGCGGAGACGCCTGTCGACACGACGACCGGGGCCGGGAACGGTCACGCGCCATCGTCCGGTGCCATGTCGACACGGTGTCGCGGAATGGCTGACGCGCCACCCCGTACGCCATTTACGGTCGTGCTCGGATCGTTACCGACACGCCATTTCCAGACGCTCCGAGTTTCTTTTCGGATCCGCCACAGTCATCCCCGACCGCGCCGCCGGTTCCGTGCCGGAACACACCTCAGGCACTGGGCCAGACCCACGTCGCCCGTTGTCCCTGCCAGCCCGACAGATCCCGAGGAGCACCCCCCATGAGCACCCCCCGCGCCGGCCGTCCCAGCGGCTGGTTCGCCGACCGGCCGATCGCCGTCAAGATCGGCGCGGCCGTCGTCGTCCTCGCGGTCGTCGCCGTCGCCATGACCGTCCTCGCGGTCAGCCGGCTGTCGGCCGTGGAGGCCGCCGCCGTCCGGATCAACGACAACGTCGTCCGGCTGTCCGACCTCGCGAACATCCAGCGGTCCTGGCAGGGCGACCGGTCTCGCTACAACACCTACCCGATCGCCGGCGCCCAGCAGCGTGCCGACCTGCGCACCGAGCTCGCCGAGCGGCGGGACACCATCGAGGGCCAGCTCGACGCCTACGCCGAGGTGACGGTCAACAAGACCGCCTTCGAGGAGTTCCGCGCCACCGTGGACGGCTACTACGACGTCGCCCAGACGCAGCTGGTCCCGGCCGCCGACGCCGGGAACACGGCCGCCGCGGCCGCGGTGATCACCGGTCCGCTGCAGGACGCCTCGGACTCGATCATGGACCAGTACAACGCCATGCAGGAGCGCCGCGTGGCGGCCGGGCAGGCCGACACCGACGACGCCGTGGGCATCGTCTCCTCCGCCACCGCCACCCTGTGGATCTCGCTGGCCGCCGGCATCGCCGTCGCGGGCGGGCTGACCGTCCTCGTCGTCCGGCGGCTCGTGGCAACCGTCCGCTCCGTGCAGCGCTCGGTGGAGGCCCTGGCCGACGGCGACCTGACCGTGACCCCCGAGGTCCGCGGCCACGACGAGCTCGGCCGCATGGCCGCCGCGCTGGTCACCGCGCAGGAGACGATGCGCGGCGTCATGTCCTCCGTCGCCGGCGCGGCCGACGCGGTGGCGGCCTCGAGTGAGGAGCTGTCGGCGTCCTCGGCGCAGATCTCGGCCTCGGCGGAGGAGACCTCGGCGCAGTCCGGCGTGGTGTCCGGTGCCGCGGAGGAGGTCAGCCGGAACGTGCAGACCGTGGCGGCCGGCGCGGAGCAGATGGGTGCCTCGATCCGGGAGATCGCGACCAACGCGGCGGAGGCGTCGGCGGTGGCCGCGCGTGCGGTGACCGCGGCGGAGACGACGACGGCGACGGTGGCCAAGCTTGGCGAGTCCTCCGCCGAGATCGGCAACGTGGTGAAGGTGATCACCAGCATCGCCGAGCAGACCAACCTGCTGGCGCT
>NZ_JABGCW010000029.1:0-1942 GCF_041028265.1 Geodermatophilus amargosae | reverse complement strand
AAAATCGAGTAGGAGGTAAACACTAATCATAGGTGTTTTATCTCCTATTTTCATGTTTACCGACCTCTCACACCACCGTACATGCGGTTCCGCATACGGCGGTTCCTATTTTGGGTGCCATTCGATATACGAACCCATGAGCGTTGGATAGCCAGCTTCGTACAATTTCTGCGATGAAGCTGCCCTCTGCATTATTGGAGAGCTACTGACTCTCCAATATCCCTTGACATATCCCCATCTTCTGGCGTCATACTTATTGATGCCACATCGGATGAGATTTTTAATTCTCGTCTTCGGGAGTTTCCAAGCCTTCCATATACACATGCGTATCCGTCGTCGCAGCCAACTATCAGTGTCCATAAGCAGGCGTTTCATATTGGCTAAGTGATAGTACCCGACCCATCCCCTTATATATTCCTCAAGTTTCTGCTTTCTCTTAGCATATCCCCATCCATTACTCCGTGAAGTCAACTCCTTGAGTTTGGCTTTCATCTTGGCTTTGGATTTCGGATGTACTGCAAGTTGGCATTTGCCTTTACTTATATAAAAGGAATAACCTAGATACTTAACACCCTTAACGTATGATACGACTGTCTTCTCCTTGTTCACCTTCAGGTAGAGTTCACCTTCGATGAATCGGGTTATAGATTCCTTTACTCGTATAGCTGCACGTTTGGACTTGCAAAATATCATCGAGTCATCAGCGTAACGCACGAAGGGAAGACCTCGGCGTTCGAGTTCCTTGTCCAATTCGTTGAGCATGATGTTGCTCAGCAACGGACTTAACGGACCACCCTGCGGTGTTCCTTCCTCGCTCATCTCAAAGACACCCTTGTTCATTACACCGCTTCGAAGATATTTATGTATCAGACTGACCACCCTACCATCCTTTATCGTGCGGCTAAGGATTTCTATGAGCTTGCTATGGCTCACTGTGTCGAAGAAGCGTTCCAAATCGAGGTCAACCACATAGATGTAGCCGGCATCAATTATCTTCTGCGCTCCACGGAGTGCGTCATGGCATCCTCTTTCCGGTCGGAAGCCGTAGCTTCTCGGGGAGAATTGGTGCTCATAAATGGGAGTCAAGGTCTGGTTGATGGCTTGTTGCACCATACGGTCAATTACCGTAGGAATACCCAACAGACGCATTTTACCATTGTCTTTAGGTATCTCTACCCTTTTTACTGGGTTCGGATGGTATGAACCATCCTGCAAGGAACGTATCAGAGCGTCCTTGTTAGCCAAAAGCCAAGGGAGCATTTGCTCACATGACATTTTGTCGATACCGCTACAACCCTTGTTACGCTGCACTGCCTTGTAAGCGTGCTGCAAATTATCGGGGCTGAGGATGCGCTCCAACAGGTGTTCCTTATCGAATGGTACTTCCACGATGTTGTCTTCACATATCCACATGGAGGTCTGCACTCCCACATATCCTTCGGATTCCGTCCTAGCTTTCTGTGGGCAGCCCTTGACTTCTGCCAATGTTTTCTGCATTCTTTCCTTCATAAGGTACGTTTCAATTACTATCGTTTAATTTATAGGTTCTGCCCTTCGTGGAGCGTTATCGAGTACCCCACTACTATGGCATCTGCTGACTTCTCACGGCAAGCTTTACTCCATGACTTTCGTAAAAGCAACTAATCGACATGTCCGTGAGACCTCACTAGTTAAGCATATTGTCTTTCCATCTTATACCCACTTGATTTACTATATGCAGTTCCGAGTAGTTATTGGACTTTAGCTCATTTTGCAGCCTTATCCCTGCAAGGTAGCCTTATATCAAGTTTCTGTACGTTGGGTCAGATGTTTGCCGCTGACTTCTTTCAGATTCCGCGTCACCACGGACACCCTTGTCTCTCTGGCTGGACGATTCCCACTACTAGGGCTCGTTAGGGACTTGCACCCATTAGGCAATATACATGCTAGTCAAACAAAATAA
>NZ_JABGCW010000002.1:0-516491 GCF_041028265.1 Geodermatophilus amargosae | reverse complement strand
GTCGACGGCGTCCCCGCTCAGGAGGGTCGCGTCCGGCCAGTCGAGGGGCTCTCGGAGCGTCGTCGACACCACCGTCGTCGGCATGTTCCGCATCCGGGTGCTCACCGGGTCGTCCATCGTGGCCTGCTCGTCGCTCGGACCCAGCATCTCCACGAACTCCCGGAACGTGGTGGCCCCGAGGACCATCCGCTGCCCCGCCTCGTACGCCGCGAGGCGGCGCTCGAGGAACTCGGGACCGTGCTTGCCCCAGTAGCCGCCCCAGTCGCCGTTCTCGTCGTAGGACCCGAAACCGTCGAGGCTGCAGAAGACGTCGAAGGTGTAGGTCGCGGTCATGACGCTCTCCTCGGGTGCGGTGGGTCCGGTGTGGGGCAGACCGGGCACCACGGGGGAACTCATCGCCACCGGACCCGTGCGACCCCGGCGGTCCCGCGGCGGGGACGCCTCCGCTCGGACGACGCGGGGCCGCGCGGCACCGATGAACGCCGGGTCCGGCGGAGGTCTCCACCGGTGGAAGGCAACCGAGCACGCGGAGGAAGCAGATGACACGGACCCGCATCCACAACCTCTCGATGTCGCTGGACGGATTCGCCACCGGTGAGGGCCAGGCACTCGACACCCCCTTCGGCCACGCCGGCCAACGGCTGCACGAGTGGATGATCGCCACCCGCTTCGGCGCCCCGATCGTGGGACGCAGCGGCGGCACCGTCGGCGTCGACGACGCGATCGCGCGCCAGCACGAGCCGGGCATCGGCGCAGAGATCATGGGCGCGGGCAAGTTCGGCCCCCCGGGCTGGCAGGACGACGCCGAGTGGAGGGGGTGGTGGGGCCCGAACCCGCCGTTCCACACGCCGACCTTCGTGCTGACCCACCGGCCGCGGTCGCCGATCGAGATGGCCGGCGGGACGACGTTCCACTTCCTCGACGCCTCGCCGGCCGAGGCCCTCGACGTCGCGCGCGAGGCGGCGGCCGGCCAGGACGTGCGCATCGGTGGCGGCCCGACCGTCGCCCGCGACTTCATCGCGGCGGGGCTCGTCGACCACGTCCACCTGGTCCAGGTGCCGATCGTGCTCGGCCGCGGGGTGCGGCTGTGGGACGGCCTCGAAGCCCTGGAGGCGGACTACGACATCGAGGCGGTCTCGACACCCAGCGGCGTCACCCACCTCACGTTCACCAAGAAGTGACGGCGCGGGTGGACGCCATGCTCTCGATCTGCCACACCGGCTGCGCGTGGCGGTTCCTGCCCGGGTCGTTCGGGTCCTGGCGCGCGAGATCCGGCGCTGTCAGACAGGCTGCTCGGACTGCTTGCGGACGCCGAAGCGGAGGATGGTGGCGTCTCCCGACCGCGTGCTGCTGATCGGTTCCAGGCCTGTCCTCGCGAGGCCCGGGGACGAGAAGCGGATGCCGTCGCCGAGCAGAACCGGCAGGACGTACACCAGGATCTCGTCGACGAGCCCCCGCTGCAGGCACTGGCCGGCCACGTCGGCGCCGAGGATCTCGAGGTCCTTGCCGCCGGCAGCGTCCAGTGCCGTGGCGACCGCTTCGCCGATGTCGCCGGTGAGGATCGTGACGTTCGGGTCCGGCGGCTCCAGCGGCCTGTGGGTGAGGAGGAACACGGGTCCGGAGACGGGGTAGTCGGCGCTGACCGGCTCCTCGGTCTTCATCCGCTCGCCCACCTCCCAGGTCCGCCGGCCGACGAGCAAGGCGCCGGTGGCCGCTGCGATCTCCGCGAGATCGTCCGGTGCCACGAAGTCGGCGAGAGCCCGGTCATCCCCCCAGTCCATGGAATCCCCGGGACCGGCGATGAAGCCGTCGAGCGACATGCACCGGTTCACGACGACCTTGCCGCTCATCTCCCGACCGCCATCCCTGGGTCGTCACCGCACGTCTGACCCTTCCGAGCCGACGTCTGCGAGACCTCAGCGCGCGCTGTCACGATCCGGATCCTTCCGCCGATCAGGGCAGTCGGGGAAGTGCCGCCTCAGCACGTCCACGCGTGACGACCCGACCGAGCAGCAGCGACGGGTACGGCATCCGCATCCCGGCAGGACGGCGCACCCGCTCCCCGGGCCGGAGGCGCTGGGAAACGGGACACCCCGGTCAGGCCGGGACCTCCTGGAAGGCGCGGACCTCGATCCGGGCACCGAGCGCCTTGGACGCCTTCGCGGCCCAGTCGACGGCAGCCTCCCGGTCCCTTGCCTCGACCACCCACAGGCCCCCGAGGTACTCCGGCGCCTGCGTGTACGGCCCGTCGGTCAGGGCGAGGTCGTCGCCCGTGTGGTCGACGGTGACCGCCGTCGAGGGCGGGTGCAGGCCACCCGCGAAGACGAGGGCGCCGGACCCCGCCAACTCCTCGAGGAAGGCACCGGCCACTGCCAGCGTGGCCTCCAGTTCGGCGGGATCCATCGACGCCATCGTGGGCTCCTCGGCCGAGTCGTGCGGCATGGACAGCAGGTACTGCGTCACGGTGACCCTCCGCGGTCGTCGTGGCGGCCCGTCTGGCCGCGCTCACGAGCGGATGACCCTCTCCGCCGCCCGATCTCATCGGTCGAGGCCCGCTCGCTGATCCGCGTTCGCCGCACCGGCGGTGTCCCCGCCCGGCCGTGGCGAGAGAGGACCGGCGGGACCGATGAGAACGTCCGCGTCCGCCGGTCCGAGCTCCGGACCGAGTCGTGGACCAGGAGGATGCATGCGGAAGATCGTCGTGCACATGATGCTGTCGCTGGACGGCTACTTCGAGGGGCCGGACCACGACCTGAGCTGGCACCGCGTCGACGAGGAGCTGCACGCGCACTTCAACCAGCAGCTCGCGACCATGAGCGCCTTCGTGGAGGGCCGGGTCACCTACGAGCTCATGGAAGCGGTCTGGCCGACCGCCGACCAGGACCCGGACCACCCGCCGGTGATGCACGAGTTCGCCGGCATCTGGCGCGCGGTGCCGAAGATCGTGTTCTCCCGCACGCTGCGGGAGGTCGGCCCCAACGCCTCACTTCGGGCAGAGGTGGACCCCGACGAGATCCGCGCACTGAAGCAGCAGCCCGGCGGGGACATGACGCTCGGCGGGGTCGACCTGGTCGAGACCTTCCGCCGGCTGGACCTGATCGACGAGTACCGGCTCTACGTCAACCCGGTCGTCGTCGGCCGCGGTCGACGGCTGTTCGAGACCGCCGACGAGCCGACCGACCTGGACCTGGTGGAGACCCGGCAGTTCGGCAACGGTGTCGTCCTGCTGCGCTACGCCGTCCGACGTCCGTAGGACCGGGTCCGACACCCCTGAGCGGCCCGCCACGGATCGGACACGGGGACGCTGCTGCTTGCCGTGCATCACCCTCGTTGCCGGCGTCGGGCGAATGCCTCCCAGGGTGGGGCGGGCATGAAGGAGCCGTCCTCGTACTCCCACCACCCTGACGGATGGCCCTCCTGCGTGGCGAGGGACTCCCCCAGGTGGACGGTCAGGAAGCGGGCCGCCGCCTCCTCGTCGGACAGCGGCTCTCCCCATGCCTCCGTACCGTCGGCAGCCGCACCGTCCAGCAGGTGGACGAGTTGCGTCTCGTCGAAGTGCAGCCGAACCGTCTGCCCATCACGGAGTTCGAGTTCCACGACGCCCTGTTCCGGGTCGAAGCCCGTCACGGTCTCCCGGATCTCGGTGGACGTCTCCCACCGCTCGGACCGTCCGGACCCACGACGGACGGAGACCTCGACCTCGCCGCCCAGTTCGCCGACGAAGCGGCGCAGCAGGTCCGCGGCCCTCGGGTCCATCCGGTCAGCATGTCCGCGCACCCGGCGGCGTGTCACCTGAGAGGCCTCGACGGCGTCCCTGGAGGCGCCGCCATGCAAGCCGGTCAGAGGAGGCGACGGACGAGTCGGCCTGTACGCCGGGGACGGATCCGGGGATGTTGATCAGCGTTGTCCGACACCGGATATGCCTGTTGACCTGCGGCTTCGCCGTTGGCAGCTGCTGGTCAGGATGACCCGCGATTGACCGTGTTGAGGAACGACTGAGGAACGCCCCCAGTCGTTGCACCCGCGTCGGCGGTCGTTGAGCAACGGCCGCGGCGCATCCTGGCGAGGCGCACGGACGAGACAGAGCCCCGCACGGCTGGGGCGACTTGGGAGGCTTCGGTGCAGTTCGCTGCAGCGCAACTCCGCAGCTCAGTGCGCTGCGCGGTCAGCTAGGGAAACGCGCCCATCACCCTGAAAGACCGCCTTAGGCCACCGCAGTGGCACCCCGCGGAGGCCGCCTAATAGAGGAAGGGAGCCAACGGCCAGCATGTACCGGAACGCGTCCAATAGTGACCCCTGACACCGGTATTGCAATCAAGCAGTTGGCGTTGGCGGGCAACGACACCCCAGAGCGCAGTCACGAGCCGTGCCGCCTTACTCGTAGATGGATGCCACGTCGGCGGACAGGACCCAGGACCAACTGATGCCGTTGAGGTATGCCACGAGTTGGTCGCGCACCGATCCCAGCAACTCCGGAAAAGTCTCGTCGGCGGCCTGCTCAGTTTCCCACTCATCCACAATCCAGACATAGCCGCCGTCATCGACCGGGAGGCTCTCGGCTGGATTCTCGAAGGTCAGGAAGTACTGCTGGACCAGATCCTCCACATACTCGACCAGGGGCTGCGGAGATGCAGCCACAATGAGGTCGTGCTTTGGATGCATGTATAGACCATTCAAGGCGGGCACTTCACCCACGCCCTCTGGCGTGATGACGAAAGATACGTCCGCGAGATCGAAGCGAAGGTCTCCGCGAACCCGCCACTCGCGCTCCCAATCCCACTCGTACCTGCCGGGCATCACGAGATCCATGAACGGCGTAAGGTCCCACATAGGATTGGCGAAATCACGTCGCGTCACTAGATCGCGCAGGTGCTCATTGAGCTTGCATGCCTGGTTTGACCCTTGATCGATGTACCAGACTCGTGCACCCCGCTTGCTTCGGAGGAAATCCTTGGTGAAGGCGATACCGTAGTTGCCGTGGCGGCGGGTAAGCCGCTCAATCTTGTCCAAGGGCACTTCGCTGAAGCACACGGAGCGGTGCAGACTCCGCACTTCATCCACGTTCCGCGCCCAACTGAACCCAAACAGCGTTCCCGACGCCTGCAGCTGACCCGTCGCAAGGATTTTGGCGAGGACATTTGGGCTCTTGGTGAAGTGGACGACGAACTGCGACATGTCCTCCCAAGCTACGTTTCGGGGATCGCCGAGCAGGTGTTCGGGGACATCAGTCGGGCCGCCCACAACGCCGAGTGTTGCATGACGGCCAGCCGCCGGTCGCTGCGACCTCGCACGCTGGCTAGATGTCCTGGCGGAGACGTTGGTCCAGGACGGGTAACCAAGAGGTTTGAATGACGGATCTTGTGATGGGGGACCTCCGAGCTGGAGTGGAGTTGCTGGAGGCGACCACACCCCCCGGAGGTTCTCGCGCTCCACGCTAACGCCGTCCTGACCCCGCGCCAGCGCCTGCGGCTGGCCCGGGAGGTCGTCGAGGACAACTGGCCTAAGAGCCAGCCGCGGGAGTCTTCGCAGTGGCCTACAAGACCGCCAACCGGTAGGCCGAGCGGTATAGGGCCAAGGCAAGGCCGGGATGACCGATCGCTCCACCCGGCCGCAAGCCAGCCCGGCCAACGCCGATGTGGCGACGACAAAGTCGATCTTGCAGCTGCGGCTGTGCAAGCGCGGGGGCGCGGTCCGGCCGGCCGCGGAGTGTGAGGTGGCGCGTCAACCGCTGAAGCCGCGTTGCTCCGCTGCCGGATTAACCGGCTGTCCCGGTTAGAGCGCCGCGAGCAGCCCTACGAGCGCGGGCACCCGATAGCCTGTTGCACGTCGACATGAACAAGCTGGGCAACATCCCGGCCGGCGGCGACTGCTGGCTCCCTCGCCGGCGACGGAGCAACGCCAACCGGCATCACGACGGTGGCCAGTCCGCAGCCGCTGAGGCCAGCCGCTGATGCGTCACGGCTTCATCCATGTCCTCCTCGATGACCACTCCCGGCTGGCCTACGCCGAGATGCACGAGGACGAGCTCGCCACTACCGCCACTGCCGTGCTCCGGCGGGCGACCAACTGGTCCGGTGAACGGGGGGTCCACCCCGCAGCGGAAGCTGACCGACAACGGTGGCTGCCACCGGAGCGGCGACTGGGCCGCGGACTTTATCGAGCTGAGCATCACTCCCAAGCGAACCCGGTCCTACCGGCCGCAGACCAACGGCAAGGTCGAACGTTCCAACCGCGCTTTGACCTGCGAGAGGGCCTTCACCCAGTTCTCACCACCGAAACCGACCGCCGAGCAGCCTTGGCTGATTGGCACACGAATACGACCACTAATGGCCCCACACCGACAACGGCGGCCACCCGCTCATCAGCCCCTTGGCCAACCTCCCCGGTCGGTACATTTAGCCCTCGTACCAGGCCTTCGGAATCAGCGCCTGACCCCCTCGCCACCGCTCCACGACAGACTCTTGGAACCACTCATCCTCAAAATCGGCATGGTCGAATGCGATTACTTGAAGCGCACCCTCGAGTCGACCCGTAACCGTATGCATCAATCGATACAGTTGGCGCGTGTGTTCGCGGTCCACATCCGCTAGCTCGTCGAGATCGCCACCCTCCTGGCGATCTCGCGGGAAGAACGCCTGACTTGGCTGGTCAACAACAACAAAACTGGGAACGGGGCGCCTACGAGTGATGAAGAACTCCTGCAGGGCCAAGTAGGCGGTTAGGTGATAGCCTACCCAATTCATACCACTGCCGATCTCGCCAGTGTCCATATATGCGGGCCCATCCGGCGTATCGGCCACAATCGTAAGACGATCGGAGTCGATGCGGGCGCCGTCTTGAGAATGTTCAAGGCCCAACTCACGCGCCCAGTCGGTCATGCGCCGGCTTATGATATTGAGGATTGAATTTACGCGGGATCTGAGCGCGTCGGGATCAAGTTCACTAGTCAGCCCTTCAATGTCGCGAGTAAGAGCCTCAACAGCCGCCCTGAGCGCGTCCAGTTCCGCATCAGAGGCAAGCGCTGTCGTCTCCAGGAACTGAGCGATTCGCCCCTTGGTGAAACTCTGCTGCTCCCACAACTGCCGACGCAAGCGACGTAAGTCGTCGTCGCGCGATAAAGACTCAAGGGCAGCCTCTACCTCATCTAAAGCCCTTCGGATACTTGTACGAGCCTCCACCAGGTCTGCCCTGGCGGATTCGACGCGTGGGCGGTCACGCCGCGCTGAGGACAGCCTGTGGTTGACCGCCTCTAATTCGCTGCCAATGCTCGTCTCCCAGTCAATCGACTCCGGGAGCTGGTGGCTACACAGGGGGCATTCTGCGTCCGGCGCGGCGTCTGGCATGAGGCCAATCGATGCAAGCCGGGACCGATGCTCGTTGAGTTCGATGATGAAATCATCCTCGATGTCAGCGTAATCATCCAATCCTCGCAGGGCCAGGGAGTTGGCGCGATACTGCGCCCTGAGATCGGCCCGCCGCGCGATCAGGTTGTCCGCTTCTTCCCCCGCCGAACTAACATCCCCGTCGCGCAGACCGTTCACCAAAGCCGCCTGCAGGACCTCGAACGCCTCTGGCCAGCTCGTGATAACTAGACTGCGCTCAATCAGACCCGCCTCCCGAGCGTTGGCGAGGAGGCCGCTTACGCGTCCGATGCCGCCCTCTCTCATTTGCTCGATGCCCGCAAGTTCCTGACTGCGCGACCGCAGCGTTCGTCGGAGGCGGGCCAGCTCTTCACGCTTGCGCAGTGCGTCAATTCCTTGCGCCCCAAGGAAGTAGGGAAGCGTGTCCCTGATTGTCTGGGGTTGCCATTCTCTGTTCTGGCGATGAAACAGAATATCGGGGTTCGCCACCTCGCCCTGCCCTTGAAAGCAATAGTAGAGCGAGTGCACAAAGGTTGCGGACAGGGGGCGCCGAGTCTGGCCCACGGCCGGCTCGTTGAGGTTATCCTCGATTCCCAGCAGGCCGCCCAAGTAGTCCCGCAGCTCCACGGCGGAGATGTTCGCCTGCAGCTGACTCATATCTGGAACTGTCGACTGCCCGATCACGAGCGAGGCACGGGTTGTCGTGGCGCCGTGCGGCGGAGCAGGCCGTCCGATGAAGAAGGACGTCTCATCGACATGCGCAAGCAGTCCGTACCATTGCACCGTTCGTTGAATTGGTCCTAGCGGTGCGTGAGGACTGTTGTCGCCGAGTAGGAAGCGCAGGATTGCGATGATGCTGGTCTTGCCCGTCCCGGACTCGCCAGTGATTATATTCAACCGTCCGGGCCTGAAGAGAATAGATCGCTGCTGTCCTTGCGGCCCATACAGCACCAGTTGGTCCAGTTGCATCATGGTCGAAGTCCCCAAAGTGCCAGAGTGGAAGCGGTGTCCGTCTGCTGACTCCCCAACCACCGCCCCATGAAGCTGGCGGCTTTCACGCATCCTGACCAATCTTCCGTGGGTTGAAGGAGTTTCGGACGTCGTCGAAGTGGCCGAGGTGCTAAGCCATCATTGGCAGCAGCAAGTGCCTGATGCCGAAGCGAGAAGACGAGTCCTTGAGATATTATGGCGCGCAGACTCCTGACGCGGCTTGGGAACCCTGCAAGCACCTCAGGGTTGCCTCGAATCCATGCCGACATGTATGCACCGGTAGTTCCGGGCAACACTTGGCGGTCGCGGGCGTGTAGGGCTATAGGCAGAGATAGATAGAAGTACGGAAGGGGCATGCCTCGTTCCGCTCGCGCAAGAAAACCCGTGGCGCATGCGTGGGCGAGTACTGAGATGAACGCGGGGTTGAAAAGGGCGCGTTGTTCTGGAGTAGCGCTAGTGGCGTAAGGCGCGCTCATGCGGTGTTCCGACCATCCCCATAATTTCCGGCCGCGTCAACGAGGTGGCGGAGGCGGTCAATCCATTCAGGATGCCATCCGATACGCAATTGGTCGGCAAGTAGGTGCAGGGAGCCGTGGGGTACGTAACCAGATTGCACGGCACTGCGAACTTCCGGAAGGGCGCTGCTTTGCAGGCGCAGGAGTGCGCTTCTACCCTTGCGCCGCATCTCGTCCTCGTCGGTGGAAGCGCGCTCGTCGCCCTCCTCTTCCGGCAGGAAGTGACGGCGCCACTCATCGATTAGTCGCTGGTCATAGATGGCGAGTTCGTTGATGTGAAGAAGACGTTCACGTTGCCATCTCGACCGTTGGAGGAACGCACGATTGTGGTCGTAGACGGCCTGTCTAATGCGGCTGCTGTGCAGGGAAACGAGTCTAAGCTGTTCTACGAAGACGCGGTCATCCTCCTTGAGGTCGGTCGGCGATGGTTCCGGCAGAGTTGCGTAATCCAACGGCAAGTCATCATCTCGAAGCGCCTGCCGAATATAGTGGAGCTGATTCTCGACCTCAACCATTGTGATCGCGTCGGGGGTTCCAGACGCCACCAGGGTCAAGTGACGGATGGTTCGAGCCTGCCACCAACCCCTGAGGCGTTCGGCGAGGGCCGCGCGACGTTCGCCAGTGACTGATTTTCTGAGCGAGCGATCTAGGGCGGCGGCTATGTCATCAGCCTGGAGCCACCCATCAATTACGAATACCCGGTCTAGGAGGCGGCATCGGCTTGAGGGTTCGAGGTCGAGGTAGGCCTTGTAGTACGCTTGATTGTCGACATTCGTGGACGATTGAGCCGAGGCCTCTAACGCCGCGGCGGCTTTCCCGCAGTCTCGCATTGGCAGCATGCATGTAAGCGCCGCGGCGGCGGATCCGGTGGGCGCCTTCGCAGTGGACAGTAGGATATAGGAGATATCTTCACTCGGCACTGCTTCGACGATCCAATTGTGGAGCGTCTTCCATATGTCGGGGCTCGCATCTCCGAGGCTGCCAGCCTTACCGACGTGATGCTTGGACTGCAGCAATTCTTTGGCGTCCCCACTGGTCGCGTCTTCAAAGACAATATCCTCGAGTGTCTCTATGCTTACGGCGAGGTCGACATTGGTGTCCATGCGTTGGAGCAGGAGGACCAGCGCATAATCAACTTGAGCCAAGTAGCCAAGCGCAGGACCCGCAGCAGAGAACTGATTTCCAGCAACCGCCATGGTCAGATGCTACCGATCGCATGCGCAGCGTCACGCGTCTTCACCGTCCGCAGCCTGGCGGCTCTCGTGAGGCAAGCCACGGCTGCATATGTGGCCGCGACGGACATCGCAGGCGGCATGTGCCGTCAGCTGACGCGTCAGGGCACCGCCGGTCGGCCGTAGCCGAGGGCCGAGGAAGCGGGTGCCTGGTCGCGCCAGACGATTCCCTACGCGCTGCGTCGCGGGTTCGCCAGCCCGGCGGCCTCAATGGGGGCCGTTGCGGGCGAACCTGGGCGGCGGCCCGCCTCGACCACACACACGACCGCTGCGGCGCCCTTGGCTTTGTCCGCGCCAACGGAAGCGTCCAAGCCGGCGACTCCATCGCCGCGACGGCCAACCCTACCGCTAGCAGCTAGACGCGCATCACTCCCAGCGAGCGAGTGGTCGTTGTGGCTGTCCGCCTCTCACTGACTCGGCGACCACCCGGGCCGAGAGCTCGGAGGCGGACGTCAGGCTCGCCTTGCCGATGTCTAGCCCAGCGATCCGCTCGAGCAACACCTCTATCTGGGACCACTCCTCCCTGGCGACGGCCGGCGGACGCCGTCGGGAGGGTCCTCTGCCGAATACACAGACACACGCGCACCTTGGCAGCAATCGCAGGCACCCGGATTCCCCACGCCGTACATCGCAACGGGCCCGAGGGCAGCAGTGTGCAACGACGTCGCCGGACGGCCCTGGGCTTCAATCCTCACCAGCAGCGATACAAGGACGCGAGCCTTCACACCTCTTGCATCTCGGCGACGGAGACGGCTGCGACTGAGGCAGGGAGTCTTCACCCGCGGGCACCAAGACCCATCTGCACGTCATTGCTCCCTCGACTAACTCGGCACAACGAGTCGCTGACCCGACAGTGCATGAGGTGTGTCGCCTCGTGATCATGGATGCTCCAGTGGAGCTGGATCGTCGGCTCCGGGTCAGGCGGAACAGCCAGTGCTGCGGCCTCAGGACATGTGCGGTCGAGGCAGCCCTACGGCTGACTCACGAGCTACGAGGGAAGAGCTGCAACAGGTCGTCGTCCGCCGCTGCCGCCAGCTGAGCCACCTGATCGCGGTGCAATCTCTGCGGCCGGCTGATGAGCCACTCGGCCAGGTGCTCCCCCTCGACGTAGGTCACCCCGCCGGCGCTCTCGACGCGCTGCGGGAACCGTGCCCACACCACGACCACTGGTTCGGGCTGAGGGACGGCCAAGCCGCTCCGGGATGCAAGGGCACGGGCTACCGCAGTCCCGGCACGTGCCTGCCTTGCACGCTGCCCACGGGCCGTCCACGCCGCGTCCGGGTTGTCCCTCGGCGTGACGGTCGCTCCGGCGTCGTCGACGTTCACCACGCCGCTCCACGCCTTGCTGTCGAGCACGAAGACGCCGCCGGGCCCGACCACCAGGTGATCGACGTTGCCGGCTCCAGGCCAGTCGAGGTCGTGCACCACGTGCCAGCCCGACCGCACGAGCGGCCTCAGCTCCCGTTCGGTGCGCCGCTCGCCCTCTGCTCCGTTGTTCCAGCTCTCGATGTGCTGCGGCGGCGTCCTCCAGGCGATGACGAAGAGCGCCAGGCCTGCACCGAGCACGACGCCACCATTCCAACGCAGCCAGCCATCCGAGAACGCTGTGAGGGCGACCGCCGCAACCAGAAAGGGCGACACGATCAGGAGCAACGGTCCGAGGACGCGGCGCCGCCATCGACGGCGCAGTCGCCGGTAGTGCTGCGCGGCGTAACGGCCGGCTCGTGACGAGCGTTTCCACGAGCTCACGACGTCACCATCGGCCAAGCGATCCTCGACAGGAGCCGACCGGTTCCGCATCTCACCACTGCCGGGGAACTGGAGATTCTCTGCAGCGCCGTCTGCAGGGTGGGCGGACAGCTTCAAGCCTCCGGTCCAGCTGCGGCGAACGAACCGCTGCCCGTCCACAGGTGCAGGCCGGTCCACAGATCCCTCGGCATGGACCCGATGCCTGCAGCCACGCGCTAGCCCGGGTGCAGCGGCCGGAGATCCCGCCCGCTCTGTCCCGCGGGAGGAGACGGCATGGCGAGCATCTCAAGGCGACCCAACGGCACGTGGCAGGCCCGCTACCGCGCCGCCCCCGGCGGACCGCAGAGGTCCCGCGTCTTCACGCGGAAGGTCGATGCCCAGCGCTGGCTCGACGAGGTCCGCGCCAGCATCGTCACCGGTCAGTACGTCGATCCTCGCGCCGGCCGCCAGACCGTCCGGGAGTACGCCGAGCAGTGGCGCGCCGCCCAGGTGCACCGACCGACCACGGCCGCCCACGTCGAGACGATGCTGCGCCGGCACGTCTATCCGAGCCTCGGTGACAAGCAGCTGTCCGCCGTCCTCCCGAGCGACGTGCAGGCCCTCGTGAAGCGCCTGTCCAAGACGCTCGCGCCGGGCACCGTCGGCGTCGTCCACCGCATCCTGTCCGCGGTCTTCAAGGCCGCCGTCCGGGACCGCCGCATCATCGCGTCGCCCTGCACGGGGACACGACTGCCCAAGGTCCACAAGCAGCGCATCGAGCCGCTGTCGATCGAGGCCGTCCGGGCGCTCACCGACGCCGTCCCCGAGCGCTACCGGGCGCTGATCACCCTGGCCGCCGGCACCGGCCTGCGGCAGGGCGAGGCCCTCGGGCTGACCGTCGACCGGATCGACTTCCTCCGCCGGCAACTGACGGTCGACCGGCAGCTGGTCACCATGCCCGACCGCCCGCCCTACCTGGCACCGCCCAAGACCCAGGCCTCGGTCCGGGTGGTGCCGCTCCCCCAGGTCGTCGTCGACGCCCTCGCCGCCCAGCTCGCGCGGTGGCCGAGCGACGGGTTCGTCTTCACGACCGACCTCGGCAACCCGATCCGCCGGACCGCCTTCTCCGCCATGGTGTGGCGCCCAGCCGTCCGCGCGGCCGGCCTGGACGACACCGTGACCTTCCACGGCCTCCGGCACTTCTACGCCAGCCTGCTCATCCGGCACGGCGAGTCGGTGAAGACCGTCCAGGCCCGGCTGGGCCACGCGAGCGCCTCCGAGACCCTCGACACCTACAGCCACCTGTGGCCGGACTCCGACGACCGGACACGCGCCGCGGTGGACGCCGTGCTCGCTCCCGCGGCTGAGGAACATCTGAGGACCGGGGACCCCCGCCGAACCTGAACGCGCAGGTCAGGCGAGGGGCGACGGACGAGTCGGCCTGTACGCCGGGTTCTGTCCTCGGGCGCCTCGCGGCCTCCCGATGGGCGGTCATCCATCTAGGCCCGTCGTTGCCGGCGGGCTCGAGCGGTCCACCCGCAGGCTCGGGCGGGCAGCCCTCGAACGCCTGCGCAGGACGACGTCCGGTTTCCCAGCCGCCGTCCCTTCTCGACCTTGCTCCGGGTGGGGTTTACCGAGCCGCACCGGTCACCCGGTGCGCTGGTGGTCTCTTACACCACCGTTTCACCCTCACCAGCGGCGAGCCGCTGGCGGTCTGTTCTCTGTGGCACTGTCCCGCGGGTCACCCCGGGTCGCTGTTGGCGACCACCCTGCCCTGTGGAGCCCGGACGTTCCTCGGCGACGGGGTCTCCCCCGCCGACGCGACCGCCCAGCCGACTCGTCCGTCGTGCCGGCCAGTCTACGGACCTTCGACGGCTCCGGACGGAGCCCGCGGCGCCGTCGACACGCGACGCCCGAAAGAGACACGCCGGTGGCGACCAGGCAACTCACCAATCGCACCCGGTTCGGTTTGTCACAAGCCGATAACACCCCTACGGTTTCGGCGTCCGGCAGGTCGTCACCACCCCACCCGGGGGAGCCGTGCCGGACGCCGCCGAGTCGTGATCCACCTCGTGGACGCGAGCCGGGGACCCACCGAACCACTGGGGTGAGTCCCGCCTCCGAGCCCGCTCGGAGGTGGGTAGGGCGCAACCTCCCGCCCGAACCCGTCAGCTGACCCGGTAGGCGGCTCCAGGAGAGAACGGAGAACCGCACACGGGGTGCGCCACCGGCGCCCTGCCCCGGCGTGCCCGCACCCCTTCAGACACCTCCGCGGCGACCCGCTCCGCACGCCCGCCGGTCGCCGCGTGACGGGAACGGACCTCGACGGTCCCCGCGTCGGCCTGCCATCCAGCGGGTCCTCCGCCTGCGGCCCTGTGTCCGGTTGCCCGTCCGGCTTCGCGCCGTCCCTCGTCACGTCGGGAGCCGCCCATCCACGGCGGCCCCGGACCACTCGTCAGGAGCTCTCTTTCCCATGCCCTCGAACACCCACCGGCGCACCGTTCGCCGATCCCTCACCGTCGGCGCGCTCGCGGTCACCTTCGGCCTGGCCGGTCAGACGGCCGCGCAGGCCGACCACGGCCGGGACTGGGACCGCGGCTCGGACCGCTGGGACCGGACCGCCGCCGCGGCGCCCGCCCAGCAGGCCGCGCCCGCCCCCGCGGCGGCACCGGCCGCCGCGCCGGCCCCGGCTCCGGCAGCAGCGGCGCCGGCCGCAGCGGCGGCCACGGCGGCGGTCGCCGTGTCGGCCGACCTCACCGGCAAGCCCACCTCGACGTCGACCGCCTACAGCTCCTGGGCTGCGCACGTCCGCCCGGTCGTCGCGGAGGTCACCCAGACCTTCGGGGTGTCCACGGTCCTCACCCGGCCCGGCCACTCCCCCACCCAGCAGCTCGCCGCCGACTTCATGGTCTACGCCGACTCCGCCAAGGGGAACGCCGTCGCCCAGTACGTCATCGACAACGCGGCGCGGCTGAACGTGGAGTACGTCATCTGGCAGCAGCGGATCTACATGATCGGCGGCTCCGGCTGGTCGGCGATGGAGGACCGCGGGTCCGCCACCGCCAACCACATGGACCACGTCCACGTGAGCTTCAACCCCTGATCGGCCGGGACGCGGCCCCGGGTCCTCCGGGGCCGCGTCCCCCGCTCACCCCCCGTAGAGGGCGAACCCGGCCACCCGCCGGCCGTCCACCTCGGGCGTCGCCATGTCGACCTGCCGGCGCGCCTGGTGCTCGACCGGGTCGTCCGACAGCGCCTCGAGGTAGCGCCGGTGCTCGGCGAGGGAGGCCACCGCACGGTCGACGACGCCCGTGACGTCGACCGTGTGCGTCACCCCGAACGGCGTGGAGACGGCGGTCCAGAGCACGCCGCGCCACGGCTCCTGGGCAGCGAGCTCGGGGAAGATCCACTCGTTGGCCGCGTCCCCCACGGCGTCGAGCGTGCAGCGCCCCAGCGCCCGGTGGTCGGCGCTGTTCCAGTACGCCGGCGCCGTTCCCGGCGGCGTCCACGTGTCGGCGGGGTGCATCGTCACCACCAGCTGCGGCCGGTGCCGCCGGATCGCCGCGGCGAGCGACCGGCGCAGGCCCGGGCCCTCGGTCAGCCGCCCGTCAGGGTGCCCGAGGAACTCCACCACCGACACGCCCACCACCGCGGCCGCGGCCCGCTGCTCGCGCTCGCGCAGTGGCCCCGCCTCCTCCGGCGGCAGCCCGGCGATGCCGGCCTCGCCGCTGGTGGCCAGCACGTACCGGACGTCGCGCCCGGCCGCCGTCCACGCGGCGACGGCGGCCGCGCACCCGTACTCGACGTCGTCGGGGTGGGCGACGACGACGAGCGCACGTTCCCAGTCGTCGGGCAGCGGTTCGGCCATGCGGGGCAGTGTGCCCGGGATCGGCCCGCCGCGGACCTGCGGACAGCCGCGACCCCGAGGCTCAGCGCCCGCGGGCCACCCGCAGCGCGGCGGCGATCATCGGCGCCTGCAGCGGCAGCCGCACCGCCGCGGCCGCCAGGAACGCCGGCCGGCCGCGCGCCACACGGACGTGGTGCAGGTGCGCCGGCAGGAACGAGGTCAGCAGCCCGGCCGCCGCCCAGCCCCCGGCCCGCCGGGTCGCCGGTGCCGCCAGCAGCGCCGCGGTGCCGACCTCGGCCACACCGCCGCCGAGCACCCAGGCGCGGGCGTCGCCGAGCTCGGGCGGCACCAGCCACTCGAAGGTCCGCGGCCGCGCCAGGTGCAGCACGCCAGAGCCGCCGAGGGCGGCGGCCAGCCAGGTCGCCGGGGCGGGGAGGCGCATGGCGTCACCGTAGGCTGCCGCTCCGTGTCAGCCGCCGACCTGCTCGTCGCGGCCGCGGTGTCCCTGGCCGCCGGTGTCATCAACTCCATCGCCGGCGGCGGGTCGCTGATCCTCTTCCCCACCCTCGTGGCGCTGGGGCTGCCGACCGTGGCGGCCAACGTGACCAACTCGGTGGCGCAGTGGCCCGGCTACCTCGGCGGGATGGTCGGGTTCCGCCGCGAGTACGCCGGGCAGCGCGGCCGGATGGTGCGCCTCGGCGCCGTGGCGGTCCTCGGCGGCACGGCCGGCAGCGTCCTGCTGCTCACCACGCCGAGCGCGGCCTTCGACGTCGTCGTCCCGGTGCTCGTGCTGCTCGCCAGCCTGCTGCTCGCCGTCCAGCCCCTGCTGACCCGCCGGCTGCGCGACCGCGACGACGCCACCGTCCGCGACCCCTGGTGGCTCTACCTCGCGCTGTTCCTCGCCACCGTCTACGGCGGCTACTTCGGCGGCGCGCTCGGCGTGATCCTGGTCGGCGTCCTGGGCACCGCCCTGCACCGGCTGCAGCTGGCCAACGCGCTGAAGTCGGCGCTGTCCGCGGTGACGGCCAGCGTGACGCTCGTCGTCTTCGGCCTCTTCGGGCCGGTCGCCTGGCAGGTGGTCGCCGTCGCGGCGCCGGCCAGCCTGGTCGGGGGCTTCGTCGGCGCCCGGATCGCCAGCCGGATCCCCACGACGCCGCTGCGGGTGTTCATCGTCGTCTTCGGCGTCGCGGTGTCGGTCTACCTCTTCAGCCGGATCTGAGCCCCGCTACTCGCCGCCGCGGCCGGGCTCGCCGATGGCCACCATCGCCTCGACGGCGCGACGCGCGCGGGCCGCGGTCTCCGGGTCGACGTCGATGGCGCCCTCGCCGGTGCGCAGCGTGTGCAGCAGCTTGGCCGGGGTGATCATCTTCATGTAGCGGCAGGCGGCCCGCTCGTTCATCGGGATGAACGCCGTGCCGGAGTTGAGCGACCGCAACTGGTGCAGGATGCCGACCTCGGTGGCCACCAGCACCTGGGAGGCGCGGGTGGTCGCGGCCTCCTCGACCATCCCGCCGGTGGACAGCACGCGGGTGCGGTCGGCGGGCAGGTCGCCGTGGCTGACCAGGTCGAGCACGGAGGTGGTGCAGCCGCACTCGGGGTGCACCAGGATCTCCGCGTCCGGGTGCGCGGCCACCTGCGCGCGGACGTCGGCCGGGCTGATGCCGGCGTGCACGTGGCACTCCCCCGCCCACACGTGGATGTCCTCGCGCCCGGTCACGCGCTTGACGTGCGCGCCGAGGAACTGGTCGGGGCAGAAGAGGATCTCCCGGTCGGCCGGGATGGAGCGGATGACGTCGGCGGCGTTCGACGACGTGCAGCAGATGTCGGTCTCGGCCTTCACCGCGGCGGTGGTGTTGACGTAGCTGACGACGACGGCGCCGGGGTGCTCGGCCTTCCACTCGCGCAGCTGCTCGGCGGTGATCGAGTCGGCCAGTGAGCACCCGGCGGCGTGGTCGGGCAGCAGCACGGTCTTGTCCGGCGAGAGGATCTTCGCCGTCTCGGCCATGAAGTGGACGCCGCAGAAGACGATCTCGCGGGCGTCGGTCTGCGCGGCGACCCGCGACAGGTACAGGGAGTCGCCGGTGAAGTGGGCGACGTCCTGGATCTCGGGCACCTGGTAGTTGTGCGCGAGCACCACCGCGCCGCGCTCCTCGGCCAGCCGGCGGACCTCGGCCGCCCAGGTCTCGTACTCGGCGGGCGACAGGGTGCGCTCGTCGCCGGCGACGGCGGGGGTGGCGGGCGCGATGGTCGCGGTCACGGGGCTCCTCGGGGCTGCGCGGGAGGCTCATCGTCCCCGCTCCGCCGACGACGGCGGGAACGGGGTGCCCCGTACAACGCCGCGCTCCCCGGCCCGCTTCCCGCGTGCGCCGCGAGGTCAGCGCCGGACGTCGTAGACCAGGTGGGTCACCCTGCTCCCCTGGACGACCTGCGGGTCCTCGAACTGGATCTCCGGCGGGCCATCGGCGCCGAAGAACGGCCTGCCCGAGCCGAGGACGACCGGGACGAGGCACAGCACGACCCGGTCGACCAGGCCCGCGCGCAGCGCCTGCCCGCCGACGTCGCCGGCCGTGACCGTGACGTCCCGGTCGCCGGCGAGCGCTTTCGCCCGCTCGATCCCGGTGGGCACGTCGGGCACGAAGCTGAACGGCGCCGTGCCGAGGTGCGGCCAGTCGTCGGCGGGCCGGTGGGTCACGACGACGACGTGCTCGCCGTTCGGGGGCACGCCCGCCCAGCCGTCGGTGATGTCGAACAGCCGGCGGCCGCAGACCATGACGGCCATCTGCGGCGTCGTCGCGCGCAGGAACTCCGCCGTCTGCGGGGTGACGGAGAAGGGCCGGGCCGGATCGCTGAACGTCACCTCGACGTCGCCGTTGCCGTACCAGTCGAACAGCGGGCCGGGCATGTCGTCGTCGCGGCCCACGTACCCGTCGAGCGACACCGCCGCGAACACCACGACCGCACCCATGGCGCACCTCCTCGCTGCCGGCTCCCCGGTGGAGCCGTCCACGAGGGGAGACGGGCGGCGCGTCCTCAACTCATCGGTTGAAGAACATCCCGGTCGAGATCACGTGATCTCGCACGCCACGAGCAGGCCGGACGTGCGAGATCGCGTGATCTCGCCGGGAGGGGGGCCTAGCGCAGGTGGGCGGTGTCGTTGACGACGCGGACGGAGGTGCGGCCGTCGGAGCTCCACGCCACCGTCGACAGCGACGCCGCCTCGAGGAACACCCGGTGCACGACCTCGTCGCCCACCCCGAGCCCGGCGGCGAGCAGCAGCTTGATCGGGGTCACGTGGCTGACCACGAGCACCGTCCTCCCGGCGTACCGCTCGAGCAGCCGCGTCCGCGCGCGGGCCACACGCCTCGACACGTCGGCGATCGACTCCCCGGCGGGCGCGGCCACGGTGACGTCGGCCGTGAACCGGCGGGCGGCCAGCGGGTGCTTCTCGCGGGCCTCGGTGGCGGTCAGCCCCTCGAGGTCGCCGAAGTCGAGCTCCACCAGGTCCTCGTCCAGCTCCACCTGCAGGCCCAGGGCGCCGGCCACGACCTCGGCGGTCTCCCGCGTGCGGCGCAGCGGCGAGGCGACGACGACGTCGATGCCCAGCTCCCCCGCGCGCACCGCGGCCGCCTCGGCCTCCGCCCGGCCGGTGGCCGACAGCGGCAGGTCGTTGCGGCCGCTGTAGCGGCGCTCGGGCGTGTGCTCGGTCCTCCCGTGCCGCAGCAGGTGTGTGACCGTGGTGACGACCGGAGCGGGCTCGGCGGGCTGGACGTCGTCCTCGGCCACCGACGGCTCGGCGGCGAGGTCGCGGTGCACGGGCGTGCCGTCCATGGCGCTGTTGGCCAGGGCGTCGGCGGCGCCGTTCTGCGCGCGCGGCACCCAGGTGTAGCGGACGCTGCCCAGCTGCCGGGCGAGGTCGCGGGCCTGGACGGCGAGCTTCTGCATGTCCGGGTGCTTGATCTTCCAGCGGCCCGACATCTGCTCGACGACGAGCTTGGAGTCCATCCGCACCTCGACGTCGGCACTCGCGTCGAGGTCCAGCGCCGCCTGCAGCCCGGCCACCAGCCCGCCGTACTCGGCCACGTTGTTGGTGGCCCGGCCGACCGAGGCGGCCCGCTCGGCGACCACCCTGCCGGTCTGCGCGTCGCGGACCAGGGCGCCGTAACCGGCCGGGCCCGGGTTGCCCCGCGATCCCCCGTCCGCCTCGACGACGAACCGGCGGCTCACGCCGCCGCCTCGCTGGCGCTCGGCGGAGTCGTGACCCAGGCTGCTCTGCTCATCGGTGAGCTCGCACGCTCGCTCACAACCCGGACTCGGCGGTGCGCACCAGGATCCGGCCGCAGTTCTCGCAGCGGACCACCTCGTGCGGGTCGGCGTTGCGGACGGCGGCGAGCTCCCGGCCGTTGAGCTCGATGCGGCAGCCCTGGCACGCCCGCGCCCGCAGCATCGCCGCGCCGGTGGTGCCGGTCTGGGTGCGGATGCGGTCGTACAGCGCCAGCAGCGGAGCGGAGAGGCCGGCGGCGACCTCGTCGCGCTCGGCCTGGTGGCGGGAGGTGGAGTCGGCGATGTCGGCCAGGGCGTCGTCGCGCAGCTGCTCGGCCCGTTCCCGGTCGGCGGCGGCCGAGGCCTTCCCCGCCTGGGCGTCGGCCAGCGCGGCGTCGGCGGTCTCCCGGCGCTCCATGAGCTCGAGCACCTGGTCCTCGAGGTCGGACTGCCGCCGCGCCAGGGACTGCAGCTCCGACTGCAGCGAGGTGATCTCCTTCGCCGTCGCCGCGCCGGAGTCGATCCGCGCCTGGTCGCGGCCGGCCCGCTGCCGGACGGTGTCGACGTCGGCCTCGAGCCGCTTCTGCTCCCGGTCGAGGTCACGCACCTCGGTGTCGGCGCGGACCTCGGCCTGCGCGAAGGTCCGCTCCGACTCGGCCGCCGCCTCGACGGCGGCCACCTCGGGCAGCGTGCGCTGACGGTGGGCGAGCTGGGTGAGCGCGACGTCCTCGTCGGCCAGGGCCAGGAGCTTCTGCTGCTCGAAGTGGTCGGCCTTCACCGCCTCAACCTATAGGGGCGACGCCTCGTGTCCCGGCTCCCGTGCAGGGGCCCGCCGCGAGCCTGCGAGCGGCGCGGGGCACGGGGGTCCTTCGGCTACCGGGGGACCGTCCGCTCCCCCGCCGCTCCGGGCGGTGCCGACTCCAGCGGGTCGGGCAGGTCGCGGAAGGTCGGGTCCTCGCGCTCGGCGGTGTAGTCGGAGTCCGCCGTCCCGTCGACCCCCTCGGACACCTTCGCCGCGCGCAGCGCCAGCGTCACGAGGACGGCGACGACGAGGTTGACCAGCAGCGCCAGCAGGCCCGCGTACACGCTGGAGGCGGCGTCGAGACCGAGCTTGGACAGCGCGAACGACGACCCGCCGAAGTGCTCGCGGACGACCGTGCCGTCCGGCCCCAGGCGCGGGATGTTGTAGAGCATCAGCAGGCCGGCGGCCATGCCGGCGAACCAGCCCGCGATCAGCCCGCCGCGGTGCAGCCAGCGGGTGTAGAGGCCCAAGGCGACCGCGGGCAGCGTCTGCAGGATGATCACGCCGCCGATGAGCTGCAGGTCGATGGAGAACTGCGGGTCGATGAACAGGATGGCCGCGACCGCGCCGACCTTGACCACCAGCGAGGTCACCTTGGCGACCTGCGCCTCCTGCCGCGGCGTGGCGTCCTTCTTGAGGAACTCCTTGTAGATGTTGCGGGTGAACAGGTTGGCCGCGGCGATCGACATGATCGCCGCCGGCACCAGCGCCCCGATGCCGATGGCGGCGAAGGCGACGCCGGCGAACCAGCTCGGGAACATCTCCTGGAACAGGACCGGGACGATCGTGTTGCCGTCCTCGCCGATCGGCGTGACACCGGCGGCGATCGCCATGAAGCCCAGCAGGGCGATGAACCCGAGCGCGAGGCTGTAGACCGGCAGCGCGCTCATGTTGCGCTTGAGCACGTCGCGGTTGCTGGCGGCCAGCACGCCGGTGATCGAGTGCGGGTACAGGAACAGCGCCAGCGCGGAGCCCAGCGCGAGGGTGGCGTAGCCCAGCTGACCGGTCGCCGGCAGCAGCACGCCGGCCCCGGTGCCGGCGGAGAACTTCTCCTCGGCCGCGCCGAAGATCACGTCCCAGCCGCCGAGCTTCGTGGGGATGACGATGACGGCGACGATGATCGTCAGGTAGATCAGGGTGTCCTTGACGAACGCGATCAGCGCCGGTGCCCGCAGCCCGGAGTTGTAGGTGTAGAGCGCCAGGATCACGAACGCGACGATGAGCGGCAGCTCGCCCTCGACGCCCATCGCCTTGAGGATCGCCTCGATGCCGACCAGCTGGAGGGCGATGTAGGGCATCGTCGCGACGATGCCGGTCAGCGCGACCAGCAGGGCCAGGCCCGGGGAGTCGAACCGGGAGCGGACGAAGTCGGCCGGGGTGACGAACCCGCGCACGTGGCTGACCGACCACAGCCGGATGACCACCAGGAACACCAGCGGGTAGATCACCACGGTGTACGGGACGGCGAAGAACCCGGCGGCACCCGCGCCGAACATCAGCGCGGGGACGGCGACGAACGTGTAGGCGGTGTAGAGGTCACCGCCCAGCAGGAACCAGGTGATCCAGGTGCCGAAGCTGCGCCCGCCCAGGCCCCACTCGTCGAGGTGCATGAGGCTCTCCGCGCGCCGCCAGCGCGCGGCGACGAACCCCATGACCGTGACGATGAGGAAGAAGACGATGACGATCGTCAGCTCGACGACGTTGACCCCGTCCACGGCTCAGTGCCCCCCGTCCCGGTCGTCGGTCGAGCGGGTCGCCGCGTCGCGGGCGTCCCTGGCATCGCGGGCATCCCTGGCGTCGCGGGTGATGGCGTCGCGAGCGGCGGCCTGGTCGGCCGGGCTGCGCCGGGTGGCCCGGTACACGAGCACGGTGGTCAGCACCCCGAGGCCGACGAACAGCAGCTGCACCCAGTAGAAGAACGGCCAGCCGAAGAGGGTCGGCTCGACGCGGTTGAAGACCGGGACCAGCAGCGGGATCACGATCGGCACCAGCAGCAGCCAGTTCCACGGGCTGCGGTCGCTGCGCACGGGCGTCGCGTCCGTCCTGCCCGGCGTGCCCGCGGGTGGTGTCGCTGCGCTGGCCATCCCCGTCCCCCTCCTCAGCCGGCCGCGCCTGCGGTCCGGTCCCCCTCGCCCCCGGAGTGCACCGTCCACGGGTCGGTGCGGCGCCGGGAGGCGACCGCCTCGACCTTGCCGGTGAGGTCCGTGGTCAGCACGTCGGCGACCACGGGCACCCAGGGCCACTCGGTGGCGAAGTGTGCCACGTCACACAAGGCCGGTCCCGGCATCTCCCGCGCCTCGGAGACCGGGTGGTGCCGCAGGTCGCTGGTGAGGAGGACGTCGGCGCCGGCCGCGACGGCGTCGGGCAGCAGCGAGCCGCCGCTGCCCCCGCAGACGGCGACCGTGCGCACCGGCCGGTCCGGATCGCCGGCCGCGCGGACGCCGCCCGCCGTCGCCGGGAGGACCGCGGCGGCGTGCGCGGTGAACGCGGCCAGCGTCGTCGGCTCGGCGAGCTCCCCCACGCGGCCGAGCCCCTCGCGGGAGCCGGGGGCGACCGGCTGCAGCGGGCGGGTGCCGGTCAGCCCGAGGACGGCGGCCAGCGCGTCGTTGACCCCGACGTCGGCGGCGCGGTCGGCGTTGGTGTGCGCCACGAACAGCCCGCAGCCGGCCCGGACGAGCCGGTGCACCAGGCGCCCCTTCGGGTCGTCGGCCGGGACGCCGTGCACCGCGGTGAGGAAGAGCGGGTGGTGGCTGACCAGCAGCCCGGCGCCGAGCTCGATCGCCTCGTCGACGACGGCGGCGACCGGGTCGACGGCGACCAGCACGCGGTCCACCGGCTCGGCCGGGTCGCCGCACACCAGCCCGACGGCGTCCCAGCCCTCGGCGAGCGCGGGGTCGTAGCGGGCCTCCAGCGCGGCGACGACCTCGCCCAGGGTGGCGGTCACGGCCGCCGACCCGGCGTGTCGGCGGCGGTCTCCCCGTCCGCCGGCGGGTCGAGGTCGGCCGGCTCGGCGTCGCGCAGGTCGGCGTCCACCCCGCCATGCTGCCGCAGCGTGCGCACCGGGCCGTGCGCCGGGTGGCAGGCTGCGGGGCGTGGCGGACAGGTCGCTGCGCGCCCCGGCGTGGCTCGAGGAACTGGTCCGCACCACTCCCCCGCCGGTGCCCTGGCGCGACGTCGCCCGCTTCGCCGTCACCGTGCCCGCGCCGCTGGCGGTCGCCCTCGCCGTCGGCGGCTCGCCGGCCCTCGGCGCGGGCGTCTTCGCCACCACCGGCGCGCTCGCCGCCACCCTCGCGCCGCAGGCCAGGCCGCTGCGGGACCGGCTCCGGCGCACCGCGGCCGCCGTCGGGTTCGGGGCGGTCGGCCTGGTCGCCGGGCAGTTCGCCAGCGGCGGCGGGGTGCTGCCGGTGGTCCTGGTGGCGGTCCTGTCGGTGGTCGCGGCGGTGATCAGCTCGGTCAACGCGGCGATGTCGCTGGGCGCGCTGCAGCTGCTCGTCTACACCGCACTCGCCTCCGGGCTGGTCACGCCGCTGCCGCAGTGGGCGGAGGTGTCCTTCTTCGCCGCCGGCGCGGCCTGGGCGACGCTCGCCACGTTGGTGCAGGCCGCCAGCGAGCCCAGCGACCCCGACCGGACGGCGGTGGCGGCGGTGTTCACCCGCATCGCGGAGCTGCTCACCGCCGTCGGCACGGACCGGACCGACGACGCCCGCCGCGACCTGACCACCGCGCTCAACGCCGCCTACGACCGCGTGATCCGCACCCGCAGCCACGCCGCCGGCCGCAACCGGCAGCTGTCGGAGCTCGCCGGGGTCCTCAACGCCGCGGCGCCGCTGGTGGAGGCCGCGGTCGCTTCCGCCCGCGCCGGGGTGCACGCCGACCCGCACGACGTCACGGCGGTGCACGCGCTGGCCGCCGCCGTCCCGGGCGGGCGGGAGCTGCCCCCCGAGCGGCCGCCGGCGATGGAGGACGGCCCTGCCGCGCGCCGTGCGGTGCGCCACGGCGTGCGCCTGGCCTGGGCCGTCGTCGGCGACCCGGAGGAGCGCGCGGGCGCGGCGGTCGCACTCCCCCGGCCGCCGCTGGGCCCGCGGCTGCGCGACCTGGCCGACCGCACCCTCGGCAGCGCCGACACCCGCGACTTCGCCGTCCGGCTGGCGCTGTGCATGACCGTCGCCGAGATCGCCCGCCAGCTGCTGCCCATCGAGCGGCCCTACTGGGTGCTGCTCACCGTCGCGATCGTGCTCAAGCCCGACTTCGGCTCGGTGTTCACCCGGGCGGTGCAGCGCGGCGCGGGCACGCTGCTCGGCGTCCTCATCGGCTCGCTGCTGCTGTCGTTCCTGCCGCGCGACGGCTGGGTGGTCGTGGCCATGGCGATCGCGGCCGGACTGCTGCCGTGGGCCCGCGGCGCCAACTTCGGCCTGTTCTCGGTGTTCCAGACGCCGGTGATCATCCTGCTGCTCGACCTCGCGGTCCCCGGCGGTCCGGGACTGGTCGGCGCCCGGCTGGCCGACACGCTCATCGGCTGCGCGATCGTGCTGGTCTTCGGCTACCTGCTGTGGCCGCAGACGTGGCGGGCGCCGCTGGAGGACGCCCTGCGCGCGGCCGCCCTGGCCCTGGACGCCTTCGTGGGCGCCGCCTTCGACGGGGACCCGACCGCGCGCCGCCGCGCCCGCCGGGCCACCTACCGCGCGCTCACCGAGCTGACCACCCAGCTGCAGCGCCGGCTGGCCGAGCCGCCGCCGATCAGCACCCGCGCCGCGGCCTGGTGGCCGGTGATCGTGCAGCTGGAGCGCACCGCCGACGCCGTCACCGAGGCGGTCATCGCCGCGCGGCACGGCGGGGAGACCCCCGAGCCGGGGCAGGTGGCGGTGCTGCGCCGGGCGCTGCGCGAGCTGGAGGACGACGTCCGGGCGCACCGGCCGCCCGACGACGCCGAGATCCACGCCGACGGCGTGCTCGCCCCGGTCGCCCGGGAGGTCGACGCCGCCCGCCGGCTGGTCCGCGACGCCGCGCCGGGCCGCCGCCCCGAGACGGCGGCACCGGGCGGCTGAGTCGCCGGTCCCCGGCGGTTGCGCTGTCATGGACCGGTGCCGCTCCGACGACGTCGTGCCCCCGTGCCACCCCGCATCCCGGTCGTGCCGGGCATCGACGGCCCCCCGCCGCCGGGCTCGCGCACCGTCCGCACCGACGACGGCGTGGACCTGCACGTCGAGTTCGACGGACCCGAGGACGCTCCGCTGACGGTGGTCTTCTGCCACGGCTTCACTGCCCGGCTCGGCGAGTTCGAGCTGCAGCGCGAGGCGATCCGCGACCGCGCCCGGATCGTCCTGTGGGACCAGCGCGGCCACGGCCGGTCCCGCTGGGTCGACCCGCGGACGGCGACCATCGACCGCACCGGCCGCGACCTCGGCCAGGTGCTCGACGCCGTCGTCCCCCCCGGGCCGGTGGTCCTGGCGGGGCACTCGATGGGCGGGATGACGGTCATGGCGCTGGCGCGGCAGCGGCCGGAGCTGTTCGGCACCCGCGTCGTCGGCGCGTTCCTGCTGGCCACCTCGGCCGGCGGCCTGGTCGCCAGCGGACTCCTGGGCAGGGCGGTGCAGCTGATGCGCCGGCTGCACCTGCTGGGGCTCTACCTGTGGTGGCTGCGGATGCTGGCGCCGGGGCTGGAGCGGCTGCGGCGCCGCGGCACCTGGATCGGCCGCCGGTTCACCCGCCGCTTCCTGTTCGGCCGCGACGACGCCACGCGCGAGGCGGTCCGGGTGGTGCAGGCGATGCTCGAGGAGACGCCGCTGACGGTGACGCTGGCCTTCTACGGCACCTTCCTCGACCACGACGAGACGGGGTCGCTGCCGGTGCTGGGCCGGGTGCCGTGCACCGTCGTCGCCGCGGAGTACGACCGGCTGACGCCCGCCGCCCACGGCCGCCGGCTGGCCGAGGGGATCGGCGAGCGCGCGGAGCTCGTCGTCGTCCCGGGTGCCGGGCACAGCGTCAACATGACCCGCACCGCCGTCGTCGACCGGGCGCTCACCGACCTGCTCGACCGGGTGGCCGCCACTGGCCCCGGCTCGGCCCGGCGGGCAGGCTGACCAGCGACGCGCCTAGTGTGGCCGGCACCACACGACCGTGTTCCGCCGGCCGCGCCGCTGGACACGGAACACCGCCGACACCGTCTCGATGAAGCCGAGGAGCGACCGTGGACCGCCTGAGTGCCACCGATGCCGGGTTCTACTACGCGGAGACCGAGAACGCGCCGCTGCACGTGGGCTCGGTGGCGGTCTTCGAGGGGCCGGCGCCGTCCTACGGCGACCTGGTGCGGCTGCTGCTGAGCAAGCTGCCGCAGGTCCCGCGCTACCGGCAGCGGGTGCGCGAGGTGCCGCTCAACCTGGGCCGCCCGCTGTGGGTCGACGACCCCCACTTCCAGATCCTCTACCACGTGCGGCACACCGCGGTGCCCAAGCCCGGCGGCACCGAGCAGCTGCGCAACCTCGCCGGGCGGGTGCTCGGCCAGCGCCTGGACATGGCCAAGCCCCTGTGGGAGGTCTGGCTGGTGGAGGGCCTGGAGGACGACCGGTGGGCGATCATCTCCAAGGTCCACCACTGCATGGTCGACGGCGTGGCCGGCACCGACCTGATGCAGATCATGTTCGACCTCGACCCGAACGCCGAGCAGGCGGCGCCGCGCGACTGGTCGCCGCAGCGGACCCCCTCGAGCCTGGCGATGGTCGCGGGCGCGCTCACCGAGACCGCCACCGCTCCCCTGCGCCAGCTCGTGCACAGCCCCGACGCCGTCGCCACCGGCGCGAAGGGTCTGGTGAGCAGCGCCCGGGCGGCGGTCAGCACGGTCCCGCAGCTGGCCCGCCAGGCGCTCACGCCCCTGGCCCGCACGCTGACCGGACCGATCGGGCCGCACCGCCGCTGGGCCTGGTCCGACGCCCGGTTCGAGGACCTGCGCACCGCCCGGGCCGCGCTCGGCGGCACGGTCAACGACATCGTCCTCACCGCGATCACCGGCGGGTTCCGCGAACTGCTCAAGGGCCGCGGCGCGCTCGGCGCCGACACGGTGGTGCGGACCATGGTGCCGATCTCGGTGCGCAAGGAGGGCGAGCGCGGATCGCTGGACAACCGGGTGACCGCGGTCTTCGTCGACCTGCCCGTCGGGGAGGCCGATCCGCTGGCCCGGCTGGCGTCCATCCGCAGCCAGATGGACGAGTACAAGCGGACGATGCAGGCGGTCGACGCCCGCTCGATCATCAGCATGGGCGACTACGTGGCGCCGACGCTGCTGGCCATGGGCGTCCGGGCGGCCATGCAGACCGGGCAGATGTGGTGCCAGGCGGTGACCACGAACGTGCCCGGCCCACGGGTGCCGCTCTACGTGCTCGGCAAGCGCATGGTCTCGGCGCACCCGTACGTGCCGATCGCCGGCGGCACGCGGATCTCGATCGGGATCTTCAGCTACCTCAACGAGATGACCTTCGGCATCAACGCCGACTTCGACGGCTTCCCCGACGTCGACGTGCTGTCCGAGGGCATCTGCCGCGGCATCGCCGAGCTCGTCGAGCTGGCCGCCGCGAAGCAGCCGGTCACGGCCGCGCGGTGACCCGGCGGCCGCCGGGCGTGACCCGGTTCACGCCCGGCGGCCGGGGGTAGCGGTCCGGGGTGACCGCTCCCGAAGCTGACCTGACCGTCGCCGTCACCGGCCCCACCGGCACCTTCGGCGAGGGCCTGGTCCCGCTGCTGCAGGCCGACGAGCGGGTCGGCCGCGTCGTCGGCATCGCCCGCCGTCCCTTCGACCCGGCCGCCCGCGGCTGGACCAAGATGGAGTACCGGCAGGGCGACGTCCGCGACGCGGACGCGCTGCGGGAGGCCTTCGCCGGCGCCGACGTCGTCGTCCACCTGGCCTTCCTGATCACCGGCAACGCCTCGCGGCAGACGACGCGCGCGATCAACGTCGACGGCACGCTCAACGCCTTCCGGGCCGCGGCCGCCGCCGGCGCCCGCCGCTTCGTCTACGCCTCCTCCGTCGCCGCCTACGGGTTCCACGCGGACAACCCGGTCGGCATGACCGAGGAGTGGCCGGTGCGCCCGGCGGCGAAGCTGTTCTACGCGCAGGAGAAGGCCGAGCTCGAGCAGTTGCTGCAGGCGGAGTCGGAGACCCACCCGGAGATCGACCTGTACCTGCTGCGCCCGCCGGTGGTGCTCGGCCCGCACACCGTCGGCGCCAAGGACGTGCTGCCCGGGCCGCTGGCCCCGCTGGGGCGGCGGCTGGCCGAGCAGGGCACCCGGCGGCTGCCGGTGCCGGTGCCGGCGTTCGTCCCCGCCCTGCCGCTGCAGTTCATCCACGAGGACGACGTCGGCCAGGCGCTGCTGCAGTGCGTCGTCGCCGCCGGCCCGCCCGGTGCCTACAACATCGCCGGCGACGGCGTCCTGACCGCTGCCGACGTCGCCCGCGAGTACGGCGCCATCCCGCTGCCCCTGCCGGCGGCACCGGCCCAGCTCGCCGCCCGCGCGGTGTCCCGGCTGCCGTTCCTGCCCCCGGTCGCCGAGTGGGTGGAGGCGGCCAGCCACCCCGCGATCATGGACACCTCCAAGGCCAAGCGGGAGCTGGGCTGGCAGCCACGCTTCACCGGCCTGGAGGCCCTGCGCGCCACCCTCGACCACCGCTGAGACCGGTACCGGCGCCGCGCCGCGCCGCGAGGGGGCAGGATCCGTCCCCCGCGGCGCGTCCGCGTGACCAGCGGGGGATCCCGTCCGCCGGCCACCGAGTGCCGACGAGAGTGCCTGAGAGGAGCGCGCCATGAGCCCCGGAGCGGACACCGACGTCCCCCGCATCGTGCTGGTCGACGCCGCGAGCGAGGTGGAGCGCCGGCTGGTGGCCGGCGCCCTGCCGCTCGGCGGCACGGTCCTGCCGCTGAAGGGCACGGCGCTGGCCGGGCCGCTGGCCGACGCCGACCCCGCCACGGTCGTGACCGCCACGCGGGTGGCCTGGGCGCCCGGCGGCGGGTCCGAGGTGACCCGGCAGGGCACCGGCCGGCGGCGCCGGCGGGAGCGGTGGTCGGCTGCCCGGCCCGCGCTCAAGCGGCGCCCGCCGCGCCCGCTGCAGGCCGCCGCGGTGCGCCGCGACCCCGACCGGGCCCGCGTGGTGGTCGCCGAGCCCGCCACCGTGGCCGAGCTGACCGCGCGCTGGGACGGCACCGGCACGCTGGCCGGCTTCGTCGCCCACCAGGCGGCCCTGGCCCTCGACCGCGCCGAGCGGCAGGTCGTCGGCGACCGGGCGAAGGTGCCGCGGCACGTGGCCGAGGCGATCCGCTACAGCCCCGAGTGGCGGGCGGAGGTGGCCGCGCTGGCCGAGCGGCTGGAGACCCCCGAGGAGGAGGTGGCCGCCGAGGCCGCCGCCGACCTCGACGAGCTGGTCGCGGCGATGGACCCGGCCGCCGTCGAGGTGTTCACCGGTCTGCTGCGGCCGGTGCACTCCCGCGCCTGGGACGTGCAGGCCGACACCGCCCGGCTCACCGGCCTGCGCGAGCTCAACCGCACCCACCCGCTGGTGTTCCTGCCCAGCCACCGCTCCTACGTCGACCCGCTGGTGCTCGCCGACGTCCTCGCCCGGCACGACTTCCCGCGCAACCACGTGCTCGGCGGGGAGAACCTGCGCTTCTGGCCGGTCGGGCCGATCGCCAAGCGGGCCGGCCTGGTGTTCATCCGCCGCACCTTCGGCGACGACCAGGTCTACAAGACCGCCGTCCGGGAGTACCTGGCGTTCCTGCTGGCCAAGCGGTTCAACCTCGAGTGGTACATGGAGGGCGGCCGCTCGCGCACCGGCAAGCTGCGCCCGCCGCGGCACGGGCTGCTGCGCTTCGTCGCCGACGCCGTCGAGCGCAAGCGCGTGGAGGACGTCTACCTGGTCCCGGTCTCCATCACCTACGACCAGCTGCGCGAGGTCTCCGGGATGGCCGCCGAGCAGGGCGGCGCGGCCAAGCGCGGCGAGGGCCTGTCGTGGATGGCCTCCTACATCCGCGAGCAGGTGCGCACCCCCCTGGGGACGGTGCACGTCGGCTTCGCCGAGCCGCTGTCGCTGGCCGCCGCGCTGCGCAACGGCGCCGACCCGGCCGACCCCGACGCCCGCCGGCTCACCCTGCAGAAGGTGGCCTTCCAGGTCGCCGTCGGCATCAACTCCCTCACCCCGGCGACGGCGACGGCGCTGGTGACCACGGCGCTGCTCGGCGTCCGGGACCGGGCGCTCACGCTGGCGCAGGTGCAGCGGGTGCTCGAGCCGCTGCTGCGCTACCTCACCGAGCGGGACCTGCCGCACTCCGGCGCCGCCCTGCAGAGCGCCCGCGGCGTGCGCCCGGTGCTCGGCGCGCTGGCCGCGCAGGGCGTGGTGACCGTCTACGAGGGCGGCGAGGAACCGGTCTACGCCATCGAGCGCGGGCAGCACCTGGTGGCCGCCTTCTACCGCAACAACGCCATCCACCACTTCGTGGACCGGGCGATCGCCGAGCTGGTCATGCTCCGCGACCCGGACGACCGCTGGGACGAGGCCCACCGCCTGCGCGACCTGCTGAAGTTCGAGTTCTTCTTCCCCGAGCGGGATGCCTACCGGGAGAGGCTGACGGCCGAGCTCGAGCGGCTGGACCCGCAGTGGGAGACGTCCGGCGGCCGCGAGGTCCTCTGCCGGGCCGACCTCCTGGTGGCCCACCGGGTGCTGCGGTCCTTCGTCGACGCGCAGCTCGTCGTCGCCGAGCGGCTCGCCGCCCGCGACCCCCGCACCCCGGTGACGGAACCGGAGTTCCTCGCCGAGTGCGGTGGGGTGGGCCAGCAGATGCTGCTGCAGGGCCGGCTGCACGGGCCGGAGTCGCTGTCGCGGGAGCTGTTCTCCAGCGCGCTGCGGCTGGCCGCGAACCTCGACCTCGTCGACCCCGGCCGTGAGGAGCTGGCCCGGCGGCGGCAGGAGTGGGCCGCTCAAGTGCGGGACGTCGTCGGCCGAGTAGTGGTGATCGACGAGTTGGACGCCGCGGCGCGGCGGGAGAACGTGGGGGTGGAACCGTGACGGCCGAGACGCCGCCCGGAGGTGGACTGCGCGAGCAGGCGGCCGCGATGGCCCGGACGAACGTCTGGACCGAGGAGCAGCTGATCGCAGACGTCGAGGCGGCGCCGCCCGGCCGGCGGGTCGGCGCGTTCTTCGACTTCGACGGCACGGTGATCGACGGCTACTCGCTGGCCGCCTTCGCCCGCCACCACCTGCGCTCGCTGGAGGTGACGCCGACCGACCTGGGCCAGCTGCTGCTGACCGGGCTGCGCGGGGTCACCACCGAGGAGGACTTCGAGCGGTTCACCGTGTCGGGCATGCGCGCCTGGGCCGGCCGCAGCGAGGACGAGCTGGCCGAGCTCGGCGAGCGGCTGTTCGTCCAGGGCATCGCCGGATCGCTGTACCCCGAGGCATGGCGGCTGGTCACGGCCCACCTGCAGGCCGGGCACACCGTCGTGCTGGCCTCCTCGGCCACCCGCTTCCAGGTGGAGCCGGCCGCCCGCGCCCTCGGCGTGGAGCACGTGCTGGTCTCCCCCGTCGAGATCGTCGACGGCGTCTGCACCGGGCGCCCCGGCGGCCCGCTCCTGTGGCGGGCCGGCAAGGCCGCGGCCGTGCGGGCCTTCGCCGAGGAGCACGGCATCGACCTGCTGCAGAGCTACGCCTACTCCAACGGCGACGAGGACGTCCCCTTCCTGCGCACCGTCGGCCGGGCCCGCGCGCTCAACCCGGGCCGGGGGCTGACCGCCGCGGCCCGGCACTACTCGTGGCCGGTCGCCCGCTTCCGCCGGCGCGGCCGCACGGGAGCCACCGACCTCGCCCGCACCGTCGCCGGCATCGGCGGCATGCTCGGCGGCTTCACCACCGGCCTCGCCGTCGGCGCGCTGGGCGGCTCCCGGCGGGAGGCGGTCGACCTCGGGCTCACCCTGGCGGGTGAACTCGGCAGCGCGCTGGCCGGCGTCCGGCTCGACGTCCAGGGCGCCGAGCACCTGGCCACCCGGCCGGCGGTCTTCCTCTTCAACCACCAGAGCCAGCTCGACGTCCTCATCCTCGCCAAGCTGCTGCGCGGCGGGTTCACCGGCGTGGCCAAGAAGGAGCTGGCCAGGACGCCGGGCTTCGGGCTGGCGTTCCGGCTGGCCGACGTCGCCTTCGTCGACCGCAGCGACCCCGCGCAGGCCCGCCGCGCCCTCGAGCCGGCCGTCCAGCGGCTGCAGGAGGGCATCTCGCTGGTCATCGCCCCCGAGGGCACCCGTTCGGCCACCCCGACGCTGGGCCCGTTCAAGAAGGGCGCCTTCCACGTCGCGATGCAGGCCGGCGTGCCGATCGTGCCGGTGGTCATCCGCAACGCCGGCGAGCTGATGTGGCGCGGCGCCACGGTGGTCACCGCCGGCACCGTGCAGGTCAGGGTGCTGCCGCCGGTGCCGACGACGGACTGGCGGGCCGAGGACATCGAGCAGCACGTGGCCGAGGTCCGCGACTCCTACCTCGCCACCCTGGCCAACTGGTCGGGCCGTACGCAGCGCCCGGTCGTCGCCGAGTCCCCCACCGTCGACGACGGCGCGCCCGCCCCCGCGGTGCCGGCCGCGCCGCTGGACTGGGGCACCTCGCCGGAGATGAACCCCATCGAGACGGCGATGTGGCGCGCCGAGGCCGCCGACCCGCGGCTGCGCGCCAACGTCACGCTGCTGGAGGTGCTGGACACCGCGCCCGACTGGGCCCGCTTCCGCGGGGCGCACGAGTGGGCCTCGCGGATGGTGCCGCGGATGCGCCAGCGGGTGGTCGAGCCGGCCCTCGGCGTCGGCGCGCCGCGCTGGGTGACCGTCGAGGACCTCGACCTGGACCGGCACGTGCACCGCGTCCGGCTGGAGGACCCCGGGTCGATGCGCCAGCTGCTCGACGTCGTCGGGGAGTTCTCCTCCGCCCTGCTCGACCGCGACCGGCCGCTGTGGGAGGTGATGCTCGTCGAGGGGCTGGCCGACGGGCGCGCCGCCTACGTCGTCAAGACCCACCACAGCACCACCGACGGGCTGGGCGCCGTCCAGCTCATGGGCCTGCTGCACCGCCGCGGCCCCGAGACCGACCCCGCCCGCCCCGAGCCGCCGGCCCCCGTGCCCGGGGAGGTCTCCCGCGTGGGGGCGCTCACCGAGCAGCTCGTGGGGACGGCGCGGTCGGTGCCGCTGGCCGCGCTGCGCCGCGGCGTGGAGGCGCTGGGCACCCTCCGTCACCCGCGCGAGGTGGCCACGCAGGCGCTCGACGCGGCCCGCGCGGCCACGCGGACCCTCGCGCCGCCGCGCGGCAGCTCGCCGCTGCTCGCGCCCCGCGGCGGCGACTGGCACTTCGAGGTGCTCGAGGTGCCCCTCGCCGACCTCAAGGCGGGCGCCAAGGCGGCCGGCGGCAGCCTCAACGACGGGTTCCTCGCCGCGGTGCTCGGCGGCTTCCGGCGGTACCACGAGCGCTCCGGCGCGCCGCTGGAGACGATGACCATCGGCATCCCGATCAGCCTGCGCGCCCGCGACGACGCCCAGGGCGGCAACCGCTTCACCGGCGCGCGGTTCACCGCGCCGCTGGGCGAGGCGGACCCGGCCGCGCGGGTCTCCACCATCCGCGAGTTCGTCCTGTCGGCGCGCGAGACCAGCGCCGGCGGGGTCACCGACGACCTGCTCGGCCCGGTGCTGCACTGGATCCCCGCCCCCGTCGTCGGGGCGCTGTCCGGGCGGGTGACGGGCGCCAACGACGTCCAGGTGAGCAACATGCCCGGCGTCACGCACCCGGTCTGGATCGCCGGGTCGCGGATCCTGCGGATGTTCCCGTTCGGGCCGCTGCCCGGCTGCGCGGCGATGGTCACGCTGCTCTCGCACGAGGACACGTGCTGCATCGGCGTCAACCTCGACGCCGCCGCGGTCACCGACCCGGCCGGCCTGGTCGCCGACCTGCAGGCCGGACTCGACGAGGTGGTGGCTCTCGGCCGCCGGTGAGGTGTAGCAGGTCCCTGGTGCGGTACTGCGACGGTGTTACCCGCGTCACAGCCGAGCCCAGGGAGCGGCCATGAGCTTCAACCTCGCCACCATCCTGCGTGAGTCCGCCTCCGCACACCCCGACAAGCCGATGCTGCGCCTCGGCCCGCTCACCCTGACCTACGGCCAGGTCGACCAGTTGTCGGGACAGGTCGCGGCCGGGCTCCGGGAGGCGGGGCTGCAGCGCGGCGACAGCGTGGCCCTGCAACTGCCGAACGTGCCGCAGTTCGTGCTCGCCTACTTCGGCGCGCTCAAGGCCGGCATGACCCTCGTGCCGCTCAACCCGCTGCTCAAGGCACCGGAGGTGAGCTACCACCTGTCCGACAGCGGCGCGCGCGTCCTGATCACCTTCGACGCCTTCGCCGAGGAGGCGGTCAAGGGTGCCGCCGGCGCCGGCGACGTGCGGGTGTACGTGGTGCCCTCACCGGGCGGGCCGGAGGCGCCGCCGGACACCACCCCGTTCGACGCGCTGCTCGCCGCCGGGCAGGGCGCCGACCCCTCCGACGTCGAGCAGATGTCCTCGGAGGACACCGCGGTGGTCATCTACACCAGCGGCACGACCGGCAAGCCGAAGGGCGCCGAGCTCACCCACTTCCAGGCGTACATGGCGGCCTCGGTCGCCGCGGAGACGTTCCGGTACCAGGACGACGACGTCGCCATGGCGGTGCTGCCGCTGTTCCACGTCTTCGGCCTGTCCAGCGTCATGAACTGCGCCATCCGCGCGGGGGCGACCCTGGTGCTGGTGCCGCGCTTCGACGTCGGCGCGGTCCTCGACGCGATGGAGCAGCACAGGGTCACCGTGTTCTGCGGCGTCCCGACGATGTTCGTGGCGCTCATGTACGCCGACCTCACCGGCCGCGACGTCTCCTCGCTGCGGATCTGCGTGTCCGGCGGCGCGTCGATCCCCGGCGAGGTGATCAAGGGCTTCGAGGCCGCGTACGACGCGACGGTCCTCGAGGGCTACGGGCTGTCGGAGACCTGCGCGGTGGCCACCTTCAACCGCAGCGCCGAGGAGCGCCGGGTCATGTCGATCGGCAAGCGCCTGTGGGGCTGCGAGGTGCGCGTGGTCGACACCGACGACCGCGAGCTGCCCCACGGCCCGGACAACGTGGGCGAGATCGTGCTGCGCGGGCACAACCTCATGAAGGGCTACCTCGGCCGGCCCGAGGCCACCGCCGAGGCGATGAAGGGCGGCTGGTTCCACACCGGGGACCTCGGCTACCAGGACGACGACGGCTTCTTCTACATCGTCGACCGGAAGAAGGACCTGGTCATCCGCGGCGGCTTCAACGTCTACCCGCGCGAGATCGAAGAGGTCCTGCACGCCCACCCGGCGGTGCTCGAGGCCGCCGTCATCGGCCGCCCCGACGAGCGGCTCGGCGAGGAGGTCGTCGCCTACGTCAGCCTGCGCCCCGGCACCTCGGCCGAGCCGGCCGAGGTCATCGGGTTCTGCAAGGAACGGCTCGCGGCCTACAAGTACCCGCGCGAGGTCGTGGTGATCGACGAGCTGCCCAAGGGCCCCAGCGGGAAGGTGCTCAAGACCGAGCTGCGGACCCGCTGACGCTCTCCCCCATCCAGGAGAGCACGAGGCCGGCGAGGCGGTCGGGCACCTGCAGCTGCGGCACGTGCCCGACCGCCGCCAGCTCCTCGTAGCGCCAGGCGGGGTGCGCCTCGGCGACCTCGCGCGCCGCGGAGACGGGGACCAGCCGGTCGCGGTCGCCGTGCACCAGGAGCACCGGCGCGGTGATCCGGTCCATGGCCGACCGATACCGGCGCGGGTCGAGGAGGATCCGCAGCAGCGAGCGTGCGGCGGTGAGGAACGCGCGGTCCATCCCGGCGACGTCCTCGCGCTGCTCGAGCAGGGTCACCGCGCGGTCGACCACCGGAGCGGGCAGCTCGTCGGGGTCGACGCCGACGAGCTCGAGCATCGCCCGCACGCGGGTCAGCGGCGTCGAGCGCGACCGGCGCAGCGCCAGGAACCGCTCCCCCAGCCCGGGCAGCGCGTAGAGGGCGAACGTGGCCGCGACCAGGGGGTCCAGGCGCCGCCGTCCGCCGGGCAGTGCCGGGTCCAGTAGCACGAGGCCGTGCACCAGGCCGGGCTCGGCCGCGGCGGTGAACAGCGAGATCATCCCGCCCATCGAGTTGCCCACCAGGACCACCGGCTCGCCCACGACCTCGCGCAGGAACCGCCGGACCACCTCGACGTTGGCCGGCACGGTGGCACGGCGCTCCCCGGGCTCGCTGCGGCCGAACCCGGGCAGGTCGACGGCCCACACCCGGCAGGTCGGCGTCAGCAGCGGCGCGAGCAGGTCCCAGTTGCCGTGCGAGCCGCCGAGGCCGTGCACCAGGACCACCGCCTGGCCGCCGTCGGCACCGCCGTAGTCGACGACGTGTACCGGGCCCCCCAGGTCGAGGGTCCTGCTCGTCCCCGGCGCCTGCGCCTCGTCCACGTCCACGTCCACGTCCACCCTGCGGTCCTCCTGCCGTACGCCACGGCGCCCGTCGCGCCGCCGTCCGTACGGTTCCACGGCCTCCGGGACGGCGCTCGCCGTGCCCCTGCGACGGCTGCGACGGCTGTGGTCTGCATCACGATCTCTCCAGCGCGCCGCAACGGTCAGGTGTGACCGGAGCCCCAGAGTGGTACCCAGCCGGTCAGTGGTCATGGGTCGAGGAGAGGCCCGGGACCGCCAGCGAGGAGGACGACGTGGCACGACAGCAGTTCGCGGGGCCGGGCCTGCCCCTGTACGTCACCGAGGTGGGCAGGGCGTTCGCCGACTACGGCCTGTACCTCGCGGCCCGGCCGCTCATGCCGCGCCTCCCGGCCGGTGACGGGCACCCGGTGCTCGTGCTCCCCGGCCTGATGGCCGACGACATGTCCACGGTGACCCTGCGCCGCACGCTGCGGCGCCTCGGGTACCGCGTGCACGGCTGGCGCCTGGGTCGCAACATCGGCCCGACCGCCGAGTGCGTCGAGGGCATGGCCCAGCGCATCGAGGACCTCAGCGACCGCTACGGCCGGCCGATCAGCCTCATCGGGCAGAGCCTGGGCGGGATCTTCGCCCGCGACCTGGCTCGCAAGGCCCCCGACGCGGTGCGCCAGGTCATCACCCTCGGCAGCCCCTTCGGCCTGCAGTCGGACAGCCAGACCCGCGCCCACAAGGTGTTCGAGCGGTACTCGCACCTGCACGTGGAGAAGCGCACGCTGCCGCTGGAGAGCGGGTGCGCGCCGCTGGAGATGCCGTCGACGTCGATCTACTCCCAGCACGACGGCATCGTCGCCTGGCAGGCCTGCCTGGACCGGCTGGGCCCGCAGTCGGAGAACATCGCCGTCTACGCGAGCCACCTGGGCATGGGCCACAACCCGGCGGTCATCTACGCGGTCGCCGACCGGCTCGCGCAGCCCGAGGGCACCTGGCGGCCGTTCCGCGCCCCGCTGGCGCTGCGCCCGGCCTTCCCGCGGCCCGACGTCCCCCGGCACGGCTCCCGCCCCGCCGCGGCCGCCTGAGCCCCAGCGGCAGTCGCCGCCCGTCGTGGACCCGCGGTCGTCTCGAGCCCGTTGAGACGACCGCGGGTCGATGACCACGGCAACCGACCACTCGGCGCCGTGCACGGGGAAGGGTGGGCGCGGCAGGGATCGAACCTGCGACCGCTCGCTTGTAAGGCGAGAGCTCTCCCGCTGAGCTACGCGCCCCGCCCGCCCAGGGTAGGGACCCCGGGCGGTGGTCCGGGGCTCAGGCCGCGATCGTGGCGACGGCGTCCTTCCAGCCGGACTGCTCGCGCGCGTCACCGGGCTGGTTGACCTCGGCGAAGGCGACCTTCCCCTCGGCATCCACGAGGAAGGTGCCGCGCAGGGCCATGCCGGCCTTGTCGTTGAACACGCCGTAGGCCTGCGCGGTGGCGCCGTGCGGCCAGAAGTCGCTCAGCAGCGGGAAGTCGAAGCCCTCCTGCGCCTTGAACGCCTTGAGGCTGAACACGGGGTCGGTGCTGACCGCGACCACCTGCACGCCGGCGTCGGTGTAGGTGGTCAGCTCGTCGCGCAGCTGGCACAGCTCGCCGGTGCAGATGCCGGAGAACGCGAACGGGTAGAAGACGACGAGCACCGGCCGCCCCCGCAGGTCGGCGAGGGAGACGACCTGGCGGTCCTGGTCGGGCAGGCTGAACTCGGGCGCGACGTCACCGACGGAGAGGCTCATGTCCCCGATCGTGCCGCACGGGCCCGCCGGTCCGGTCAGCGGGACGGCGTCAGCGGCGGGTGCGGGCCGTCTTCGGGGTGACCAGCCGGATCCCCGACCAGTCCTTGGCCGCGGAGATGCTGCTCGTCTGGGCCAGCCCCGCCGTGGGCGCCGCCTCGGTGACGTCACCGGGCTCGACGTGGCCGGGACGCCCGGACTTGGGCACCAGCAGCCACACGACCCCGTCGTCGGCGAGGGAGGCGATGGCGTCGACGAGCGCGTCGACCAGGTCGCCGTCGTCCTCACGCCACCAGAGGAGGACGACGTCGGCGACCTCGTCGGTGTCCTCGTCGACCATCTCGCTGCCCGAGAGGTCGACGATCGAGTCGCGCAGGTCCTCGTCGGCGTCCTCGTCCCAGCCGAGCTCCTGGACGACCATGCCCTGCTTGATGCCCAGGCGGGCCGCCATGCCGGCGCTGCCCGAGTCGACGCTCATCCCTGCTGTTCCTCCGAGGTGTGGCCGGCCGCCGGCGGTGCGCAGGCAGGCGCGAGGCGCCGAGTGACGGGCGCGTGGGAGTCGTGGGGGCCGACGGCGGACACGACCGGCGGGGAATCCACCCGCTGCCTGGTCATGTCACCCCTCTCGTGCCCGGAAGGCGCTGTCCCGACGGCGTCGGTCCGCGTGGGCAGGAGCGTAGGGCATGCCTGGTCACGCGCAAGCGCTCGTCGCCGACGCGCCCGGGGAGGCCCCGTCCACCGCTGGCCGGGAGGTCTCACGTGACGCGGACCATCCCGGCGCGCGACGATGGACCCATGAGCGCTCCGCAGCAGGGTGGCGACCCCACCCGCGACGCCGGCCGGCCCCGTGCGGTCATCACCGACGGGCTCCCCAGCCAGCTGGTCGACACCGATCCCGACGAGACCCAGGAGTGGGTCGAGTCGCTCGACAGCGTCGTCGAGCACGCAGGCCGCGGGCGGGCCCGCTACCTCATGCTCAAGATGCTGCAGCGCAGCCGTGAGCAGCAGGTCGGCGTCCCGGCCCTCCGCAGCACCGACTACATCAACACGATCCCGCCCGAGCGGGAGCCGTACTTCCCCGGCGACGAGGACACCGAGCGGCGCATCCGCGCCTACATCCGCTGGAACGCCGCGATCATGGTCCACCGGGCGCAGCGGCCCGGCATCGGCGTCGGCGGCCACATCTCCTCCTACGCCTCCTCGGCCTCGCTCTACGAGGTCGGCTTCAACCACTTCTTCCGCGGCAAGGACCACCCCGGCGGCGGGGACCAGATCTGGTTCCAGGGCCACGCCTCCCCCGGCATCTACGCCCGCGCCTTCCTCGAGGGCCGGCTCACCGAGCAGCAGCTCGACGGCTTCCGCCAGGAGGTCAGCCACCCCGGCGGCGGGCTGTCGAGCTACCCCCACCCGCGGCTCATGCCCGACTTCTGGGAGTTCCCCAGCGTCTCCATGGGCCTGGGCCCGATGAACGCGATCTACCAGGCCCGGTTCAACCGGTACCTGCAGGCCCGCGGCGTCAAGGACACCTCCGACCAGCACGTGTGGGCCTTCCTCGGCGACGGCGAGATGGACGAGCCCGAGTCGCTCGGCATGATCGGCCTGGCCGCCCGCGAGGAGCTGGACAACCTCACCTTCGTCGTCAACTGCAACCTGCAGCGGCTCGACGGCCCGGTGCGCGGCAACGGCAAGGTCATCCAGGAGCTCGAGTCGTTCTTCCGCGGCGCCGGCTGGAACGTCGTCAAGGTGATCTGGGGCCGCGAGTGGGACCCGCTGCTGTCCGCCGACCGGGACGGCGCGCTGGTCAACCTGATGAACCAGACGCCCGACGGCGACTACCAGACCTACAAGGCCGAGGACGGCGCGTTCGTCCGCGAGCACTTCTTCGGGCGCGACCCGCGCACCCGCAAGCTCGTGGAGCACATGAGCGACAAGGAGGTCTGGGACCTCTCCCGCGGCGGGCACGACTACCGCAAGGTCTACGCGGCGTTCAAGGCGGCCGTGGAGCACAAGGGCCAGCCGACGGTGATCCTCGCCAAGACCATCAAGGGCTGGACACTGGGCAGCCACTTCGAGGGCCGCAACTCCACCCACCAGATGAAGAAGCTGACCGCGGAGGACCTCGCCGCGTTCCGCGACCGGCTCTACCTGCCCATCCCCGACGAGGCGCTGGACAAGACCCTGCCGCCCTACTACCGGCCCGACGCGGACTCCGACGAGATGCAGTACATGCTCGAGCGGCGCCGGACCCTGGGTGGTGCGGTCCCCCGCCGCCGGGCGGAGTTCAAGACGCTCAAGGCGCCCGACGACAAGGCCTTCGACGTCCTGCGGCGCGGCTCGGGCAAGCAGGAGGTGGCGACGACGATGGCGTTCGTCCGCCTGCTCAAGGAGCTGCTCAAGGACAAGGAGCTCGGGCCGCGGTTCGTGCCCGTCATCCCCGACGAGGCCCGCACCTTCGGGATGGACTCGCTGTTCCCGTCGCAGAAGATCTACAACCCGGCCGGGCAGCGCTACACCTCGGTCGACCGCGAGCTGATGCTGGCCTACAAGGAGTCCGAGCAGGGCCAGATCCTGCACGAGGGCATCAACGAGGCCGGCTCGACGGCGTCGTTCACCGCCGTCGGGACGTCGTACGCCACGCACGGCGAGCCGATGATCCCGATCTACATCTTCTACTCGATGTTCGGGTTCCAGCGGACCGGGGACTCGATCTGGGCCGCCGCCGACCAGATGACCCGCGGGTTCCTGCTCGGTGCCACCGCCGGGCGGACGACGCTCAACGGCGAGGGCCTGCAGCACGAGGACGGGCACTCGCTGCTGCTGGCGCACACCAACCCGGCGGTCGTGTCCTACGACCCGGCCTTCTCCTACGAGGTCGGGCACATCACCCGGGACGCGCTGCTGCGCATGTACGGCGAGGACCCGGGCGCCCCGCTCGGCGGGCACCGCAGCCCCGACGTCATGTACTACCTCACGGTCTACAACGAGCCGTTCCACCAGCCCGCCGAGCCCGAGGGCCTCGACGTGCAGGGGCTGCTGGCCGGCATGTACCCGTACGCGCCGGGCCACGGTGAGGGGCACAGGGCACAGCTGCTGGCCAGCGGCGTCGCGGTGCCGTGGGCGCTGCGGGCGCAGGAGCTGCTGCGCGAGGACTGGGGCGTGTCGGCCGACGTGTGGTCGGTGACGTCGTGGACGGAGCTGCGCCGGCAGGCCGACGCGTGCGAGGAGCACAACCTCCTGCACCCGGAGGACGAGCCGCAGGTGCCGTACGTGACCCAGCGGCTGCAGGACGCCGAGGGGCCGGTCGTGGCCGTGTCGGACTGGATGCGGGCGGTCCCCGACCTCATCGCGCCCTACGTCCCGGGCGGGATGTCGACGCTGGGCACCGACGGGTTCGGCCTGTCCGACACCCGCCCGGCGCTGCGGCGGCACTTCCACGTCGACGCCGAGTCCATCGTCGTCCGGACGCTGGCCTCGCTGGCCGACCGCGGTCAGCTGGACCGCTCGACGGTCCGGGAGGCGGTGGAGAAGTACCGGATCCGCGACGTGCAGGCGGCGCCGCCGGAGGAGCGGTCCGACCCCAGCCCGGCCACCTGACCGAGCGGCGCGGCGCCCCTCAGCGGGGGCGCCGCGCCGCCGCGTCGGCCAGCAGCAGGAGGGCCTGGGCCTCGGGCGAGTGCCCGGGACGGTCGAACCGGGGCGCGGCCGGTGCGCCGGTGACCCTCCCCAGCCCGTCGAGGCTCGCCGCGGCCGTGGCGAGCAGCGACCGCCCGACGCCGGCGTACCGCGTCGGCAGCCAGCCCTCGGCGGCTCCGGCCAGTGCCGCCCAGGACAGCATCGCGGTCCCGGCGGGGTCGGGGCGCGACGCGGCGTCGTCGAGCACGTCGCCGAGGGTCCCGTCGGGCCGCCGGTGCGCCAGGCAGGCGTCGAGCAGCATCCGGGCCTCGTCGGCGAGCACCGCGCCGGAGGCGGCCGGCAGGCGGCCCACCGTCCGCGCCAGGCCGGCGGCCACCCAGCCGTTGCCGGTGCCCCAGGCGCGGGCGTCCGCGGGGCGGCCGGCGTCCTCGTCCCACCGGGCGCACCACAGCCCGTCGGGTCGCCGCAGCCGGGAGCGGTGCCCGTCCAGCTGGGCGAGCGCGGCGTCCGCGTACCCGGCCGCGGCCAGCGGCGGCACGACCATGAAGACGGTGTCGGCCCACACCTCGCGGGGGCCCACCAGGTGGAACAGGGTGCCGTCGGCGGCGCGGGGCGCCGACCGCAGCAGCCAGTTCCGCTGACCCGCGGCGGCGGCCGCCAGGGCCGCGTCGCCCGTGCGGCGCGCCACCAGGTCCACGTACTCGCCGACGACGCCGCCGTTGACGCTGCAGGCGGGGTCGAGCTCGGCCAGCCGGCCGTCGGGCAGCCGGCGCGCGACGGCGTCGTCGACGAGTGCCCGCAGGGCGGAGACCTCGCCGTCGCCGTCGAGGACCGCGGCGGTCAGGCCCTGGTCCCAGGAGTGCCGCTGGCCGACGAGCAGCGCGCGGAGCACCCGCCGGCGGGTCCCGTCGTCGAGCACGGGACCCACCGGCGGGCGGCCGGTCATCAGGCCCGGTCGCGGTGGCGGCGCAGCAGCTCGGCGTAGGCCCGGCCGCTGTCCTTCACGGTGCGCCGCTGGGTGGCGTAGTCCACGTGCACCAGCCCGAAGCGCTGGGCGTACCCGCGGGCCCACTCGAAGTTGTCCAGCAGCGACCAGGCGAAGTAGCCGCGCACGTCGGCGCCGCGGTCCATCGCCGCGGCCATCGCCGCCAGGTGGCGGACCAGGAAGTCGACCCGCTCGGGGTCGTGCACGGCGCCCTCGGCGTCCACCTCGTCGTCCCAGGCCGAGCCGTTCTCCGTGACCACGAGCGGCAGTCCCGGCGCGCGCCCGCCGATCCACAGCAGCAGGTCGGTGAACGCCTGCGGGCTGATGCCCCAGCCCATCGTCGTCGTCGGCCCCACCGGGTCGAGCTCGACGACGTCCCCGCCGCCGATGAACGACGTCGGCGGCTTGCCGGCCGGGCGGGTGCCGGCCCGCACCGTCTGCTCGAAGTAGTAGTTCACGCCCAGCCAGTCCAGCGGCGCGGCGATCGTCTCCAGGTCGCCGTCGAGGACCGGCAGCGGGGCGCCGGCCGCCTCGAGGTCGGCGACGACGTCGGCCGGGTACGCCCCGTTCACGACCGGCTCGAGGAACATCCGGTTCTGCTGGCCGTCGAGGCGGCGGGCCGCGTCGAGGTCGGCGGGGTCCTGGCTGGCCGGGTCCATCGGCGTGAAGTTCAGCGTGACGCCGAGCGAGGAGACGCCGCCCGCCCGCAGCCGGGCCGCGGCCAGGCCGTGGCCGAGCAGCAGGTGGTGGGTGGCGCGGGCGCCGGCGACGGGCTCCTGCAGCCCCGGCGCGTGCGCTCCGGACACGTGCCCGAGCAGCGCGCTGCACATCGGCTCGTTGAGCGTCGACCAGTGCGTCACCCGGTCGCCGAGGGCGTCGACGACGACGGAGGCGTACTCGGCGAAGCGCTCGGCGGTGTCCCGGTCGGCCCAGCCGCCGCGGTCCTGCAGGGCCTGCGGCAGGTCCCAGTGGTAGAGGGTCAGCCAGGGCTGCACGCCGACGGCCAGCAGCTCGTCGACCAGCCGACGGTAGAAGTCCAGGCCCCGCTGCTCGACCCGGCCGCCGCCCTCCGGCAGCACCCGCGGCCAGGAGACGGAGAACCGGTACGCCGAGAGACCGAGGCCGGCCATCAGCGCGACGTCCTCGCGGTAGCGGTGGTAGTGGTCGACGGCGACGTCGCCGGTGTGGCCCTGGAACGTGCGGCCGGGGGTGTGGCTGTAGGTGTCCCAGATCGAGGGGCCGCGGCCGTCCTCGGTGACGGCGCCCTCGATCTGGTAGGCGGCGGTCGCGGCACCGAAGACGAAGCCGGGCGGGAAGGTGAGGCCGGCGAGGGTGTCCTCGCGGATGTCGGTGCTGGTCACGGCAGGGGTACTCCTCAGGGGGAGGGATCAGGGCAGGGGGCAGCGCGGCGGCACCGGGGCCGCCGTCGGGTGGAACGAGTGCTTCAGTCGACGCGCAGCTGCGTGACCGGGTCGAAGACGTGCAGGCAGTCCTCGCGCACCCGCAGGTGCACCGTCTGGCCCACCGCGGCGGCCGTGCGGGGCTCGGTCCGCACCACGACGTCGGCGGTGTGCAGGACGTCGCCGTCGTCGTCGGCGCCGAGGGTGGCGTAGAGGTAGGCGTCCGAGCCGAGCTGCTCGACGACGTTGACCACCACGGGCACGCCTCCGCCGGTCCCACCGTCACCGGGCACGACGATCTCCAGCGACTCGGGGCGGAAGCCGACGGTGACGCGGCCGGTGCCGGCCGAGGCGCGGGCCAGCTTCTCGCGCGGCACCGGCAGCACCGCGCCGGCGAGCCGGATGCCGCCGTCGACGGCGGGTCCGGTGACGACGTTCATCGCCGGCGATCCGATGAAGCCGGCGACGAAGGTGTTGGCCGGCCGCTCGTAGAGGGCGCCGGGGGTGTCGCACTGCTGCAGGACGCCGTCCTTGAGCACCGCCACCCGGTCGCCCATCGTCATCGCCTCGACCTGGTCGTGGGTGACGTAGACGGTGGTGACGGCCAGCCGGCGCTGCAGGGCGGCGATCTGGGTGCGGGTCTGCACGCGCAGCTTCGCGTCGAGGTTGGACAGCGGCTCGTCCATGAGGAAGACCTGCGGGTTGCGCACGATGGCCCGGCCCATGGCCACGCGCTGCCGCTGCCCGCCGGAGAGCGCCTTGGGCCGTCGGCGCAGGTAGTCCTCGAGGTCGAGGATCTTCGCCGCCTCGGCCACCCGGCGGCCGATCTCGTCCTTGGCGACGCCGGCGATCTTGAGCGCGAAGCCCATGTTCTGCTCGACGGTCATGTGCGGGTAGAGCGCGTAGTTCTGGAAGACCATCGCGATGTCGCGGTCCTTGGGCGGGGCGTCGGAGACGTCGCGGTCGCCGATGCGGATGCTGCCGGCGTCGATCTCCTCGAGGCCGGCGAGCATGCGCAGCGAGGTGGACTTGCCGCAGCCGGAGGGGCCGACGAGGACGAGGAACTCGCCGTCGCCGATCTCCAGGTCGAGGGTGTCGACCGCCGGCCGGTCGGCCTTCGGGTAGATGCGGGTCGCGGAGTCGAAGGTGACGGTGGCCATGGTTCAGGCGCCTCTCGGGGTGCGGGACGGGACGGGGGTGGTGGACGGGCGCCTCATCCCTTGACCGCGCCCTGCATGATGCCGCCGACGATCTGCTTGCCGAGGACGACGAAGACGACGAGGACCGGCAGGGTCCCGATGAGCGTCCCGGCCATGATCACCGCGGTGTCGGGGACGTAGCCGCCGCCGAGACCGGCCAGCGCCACCTGCACGGTGGGGTTGTCCGTGGTCAGGGCGATGATCGGCCAGAAGAAGTCGTTCCAGGCGGTGAGGAACGTGAGCATCGCCAGCACCGCCATCGCCGGCCGGGCGACCGGGACGACGACCGACCAGAACGTCCGCAGCGTCGAGGCGCCGTCGACGCGGGCGGCCTCGAGCAGCTCGTCGGGCAGCGCCTGCGACAGGAACTGCCGCATGAAGAAGACCCCGAAGGCGCTGACCAGGGTGGGCAGCACCACGGCCTGCAGGTGGTCGACCCACTGCAGCTCGGCGATGAGGATGAACAGCGGGATGATCGCCAGCTGGGTCGGCACCATCATCGTGCCGATGACGAGGGCGAGCAGTGCCCCGTTGCCGCGGAAGCGCAGCTTGGCGAAGGCGAAGCCGGCCAGGGTGCTGCACAGGACGGTGCCCACGGTGATGCAGCTGGCCACGACGACGGAGTTGACGATGGCCAGGCCGATCGGCGCCTCCTCCATGGCGCGGCCGATGTTGGTGAACAGGTCGGCGTCGGGGAGGAACGGCGGCGGGGTGCCGGCGAGCTCGGCGTTGGTCTTCGACGCCGCGACCGCCGTCCAGTACAGCGGGAAGACCGACACCAGCGCGGTCAGGCCGAGCAGCACGTAGGTCAGCGGCCCGGCGGCGGTCACCTTCCCGCCGCGGCCGCGACGGCGGCGCGGCGGAGCGACGGGGGCGGCCGCGGACACGGTCTCCTCCGGTGCGGAGGCGAGGGTGGTCATGGCGGCTCCTACCGCTCGGCCCGGGCCCGGCGGCGCGCGAGCAGCGCGTAGCCGCCGACGACGACGAGGATGATCAGGAACATGGCCCACGCGGTGGCGGCGGCCTGGCCGAGGTGGAAGTTCGTCCAGCCCTGGTCGTACATGAGCAGGCCGAGGGTCTGGTACTGGTTGGACACCCCGCCGCTGGTCATGCCGTTGCCGCTGAACAGCAGCGGCTCCCCGAACAGCTGCACCGCGCCGATGGTCGAGACCACGATCGTGAACAGGATCGTCGGCTTGAGCGCGGGGATCGTGACGTGCAGGAACTGCTGCCAGCGGCTGGCGCCGTCCAGCGTCGCGGCCTCGTAGAGGTCACCGGGGATGGCCTGCATGGCGGCCAGGTAGATCAGCGCGTTGTAGCCGGTCCAGCGCCAGATGACGATCACCGAGATGGCGAACTGGCTCGTCCAGGTGCCGCTCTCCCAGTCCACCCGGTCGAACCCGACGGCCTCCAGCAGGGTGTTGATCAACCCGTAGTCGTGACCGAAGAGCTGGGCGAAGACCAGCGTGGCCGCGGCGATGCTGGTGGCGTAGGGCATGAGCATCGCGACCCGGTAGAAGGTCCGGCCGCGCAGCTTGTAGTTGAGCAGGTGCGCCAGGCCCAGGGCCATGGCCAGCTGCGGCACCGTGGAGAGGACGCCGATGGTGAGCGTGTTCCTCGCGGCGTTCCAGAAGAACTCGTTCTGCAGCAGGGCGCTGTAGTTCCCCAGCCCGACGAACTCCGCGCCGTCGATGTCGGACAGCCGCACCTCGTGCAGCGAGATCCAGGCGGTGTAGAGGAACGGGTAGAGGCTGAAGCAGGCGAAGAGGACGAAGAACGGGGCGACGTAGGCGTAGCCCCAGCGGTTGCGGGTGAGCCGGCGTCGGCGGCGGACCGGAGGGCCCGGCGGTGGCGCGGGTGGCGGTGCGGCGGCCGCCGCGACCCGGGGGTCGTCGCTGGCGATGGTCATGCGGGGCCTTCCAGGGGGTTCTCGAACGGGGTCCCTCGGACGGGGTGGAACCGGCCGGTGCCCGTGCGGGTGGACGCGCGCGGGCACCGGCCGGGGTCGATCAGCCTCCGACGACCTGGTCGATCTCGTCGAGGGCTGCCTGGAAGGCGTCGTCGGGGCTGGTCCCCTCGGCGACGGTGCTCAGGGCGTTGGTGAACGCCTCCTGGATCTGGGTGTCGTAGGGGCCGATCGGCGTGAACCGCAGCGCCGCCGCCGACTCGCCGAAGATCTGCCCCACCGGCGCCCCGCTGAAGTAGTCACTGGTCGCCGTCGCCACCGCCGGGTCCTCTGCCGCCTGCTGGCTGGAGGGGAAGTGCGCCTCCTCGGTGAACATGCGCACCTGCTGCTCGGGCGCGGTCAGCCACTCGACGAGGGCGATCGCCTCCTCCTGGTGCTCGCTGGACTCGGTCACCCCGAGCCAGGAGCCGCCCCAGTTGCCGGCGCCGCCGGGCAGGGGTGCGACGTCCCAGACGCCCTCGCCCTCGTCACCGGCCTGGCCGGTGATGTAGCCGAGCATCCAGGCCGGGCAGGAGATGGTCGCGAACGCGCCGTTGGCGAACGCGGAGTTCCACTCGTCGCCGAACTGGATCAGGTTGGCCGTCATGCCCTCACCGGCCGCGGCACTGGCGTGCTGCCACGCCGTCGCGACGCCGTCGCTGGACTCGGGGATCGGGTTGCCGTCCTCGTCGTCGTAGGCGGTCTGGCCCTGGTAGACGGCGGCGGAGAAGACGCTGGCCGGACTGTCGAGGAACGCGCTGCCCTCGGGCTTGGTCGGCGAGGCGTCGTACTGCCGGCCCAGCTCGAGGTAGCCGTCCCAGGTGGACCACAGCTGGGCGAGCTGCTCCCGGTCGGTGGGCAGGCCGGCCTGCTCGAACAGGTCGCGGCGGAAGCACATGGCCTCGGGCCCGGCGTCGGTGCCCAGGCCGACCACGCGGCCGTCGGAGGTGGTGGCCCCCTCGACCTTCCAGTCGTAGTAGTGCCCGAGGACCTCGTCGGCGTTGTCGCGGGCGGCGAAGTCGACGAAGGCGTCGGCGTGGTTGGCCGCGACGTCGGCGACGAAGCCGATCTCGATGCCCTGGATGTCGGCGAGGCCGGAGCCCGCGGCCAGGCGGGTCTGCAGCGCCCGGTAGTAGTCGGCCGACCGCTCGACCGACTCCTCCTCGATGCGGATCTCGGGGTGCAGCTCCATGTACTCGTCGTAGAGCCCGGCCTCCTCGAAGCCGAACGTGCCGAAGAGTCCGAGGTCGAGGGTGATCGTGCCGTCGTCGGAGCCGGAGCCCCCACAACCGGCGGCCATCAGGGTCGCGACGAGCGCGGCGCCGAGCGCCACCCTGCGTCTCGGGGGAACGGTCATCGGTCCTCCAGGATCGGTTCCCGAACGGCTCCGCTCGGGCTATGGTGACGGCCGTGAAAGCGCTCTCACGACCGATGGGAGGAGAGTGATGGGCACCACACACCGCTGTCAAGAGGGCACGTCGCAGAAGGCGCCGGAGGCCCGGGCCGTGCACGATGGACCCGCCGCGCGACAGGAGGAGGGCCCGTGACGACGCTCGCCGGACGCGGTTCCTCGCCCACCCTGGACGAGGTGGCCCAGCTCGCCGGGGTGTCCCGCGCGACGGTGTCGCGCGTGGTCAACGGCTCACCGAAGGTGCGCCCGGAGGCCCGCCGCGCCGTCGAGGAGGCCGTCGCCCAGCTGCGCTACGTGCCCAACCCCGCGGCCCGCAGCCTGGTCACCCGGCGGACCGACACGATCGCGCTGGTCCTCTCGGAGTCGAACACCCAGGTCTTCAGCGATCCGTTCTTCGCCCGGGTCGTCCGGGAGCTGTCGGCCGCGCTGGCCGACACCGACCTGAACCTGGTGCTGCTCGCCGCCCGCGGGGAGCGCGAGCAGGAGAAGGTCGCCCGCTACGTCCGCCAGGGGCACGTCGACGGCGTCATCCTCATGTCGCTGCACCGCGAGGACACGCTGCCCGCCGTCCTGGCCGAGGCCCGGGTGCCCCTGGTGCTGTCCGGCCGGCCCCTCGACGGCCACTCGGTCTGCTACGTCGACGCCGACAACACCGGCGGCGCCCGGGACGCCACCGCGCACCTCCTCGGGGGAGGGCGGCGGCGGATCGCCACCATCAGCGGCCCGCAGGACATGATCGCCGGCATCGACCGGCACGCCGGGTACCGCGCGGCGCTCGAGGGCGCCGGGATCGCGCCGGACCCCGCCCTGGTCACGGCGGGGGACTTCACCGAGGCCGGCGGCGCCCGCGCGATGGCCGCGCTGCTGGAGCGGGCGCCGGACCTCGACGCGGTGTTCGCGGCCTCCGACGCGATGGCGGTCGGGGCACTGCGGACACTGCGGGACGCCGGCCGCTCCGTGCCCGGCGACGTCGCCGTGGTGGGTTTCGACGACGCCGCGGCGGCCGCTACGACCGACCCGCCGCTGACCACGGTCGCGCAGCCGCTGGACGAGATGACCCGCCACATGACCGACCTGCTGCTGCGCCAGGTGGAGGGCGACGCCGGGGTGCAGGCACGGGTCTGCCCGACCCGGCTCGTGGTGCGCGCCTCCGCCTGAGGCGACCTGGAGGGCTCCCGGTCACCCGGCCCAGGCGGGGCGGGCGGCGTCGACCCGCCACACGACGGCGACCCCGCCGCCGGGGCGCAGCACGACGCCGGCGGGGACGTCCGGGCCGTCCTCCCCCAGCCAGAGCCGCGCGTCGGGGCGGCCGAGGTCGACCCAGCCGCGCGGGGCGTGCACCACCTCGTGCGCCGGCGCGGCCCCGGCCGCGGCGGGGCGCAGGTAGGACTGCAACACCCGGGCGCCGTCGGGGCCGGCGACCTCGTCGTGCTCGAGCCCGGTGCCGGCCCGCAGCACCCCCACGTCGCCGGCGCCCACCAGTGCGCCCGCCCCCCAGCGGTGCGTGACCGACCCGGCCAGCACCACGGCGACGACGTCGACCGCGCGGTGGGCGTGCACGCCGTAGCCGGCGCCGGGCGGCAGCCGGTCGTCGGTGACCCGCAGCAGCGGTCCGAGCGAGCCGTCGCCCGGCTCGAGCAGCGTGCTGCCCTCGGGGCCGGTCACGGCACGGCGTCCCGCTCCGGCAGCGCGCCGGGCCCGCCGGGGAAGCCGCCGGCTCCCAGGGCCAGCAGCAGCGACCACGCCGTCCCGAGGCTCAACCCGCCGACGACGTCGGACGGGTAGTGCACGCCCAGCCACACACGGGTCAGCCCGACCAGGACGGCCAGCGCGACCCCGGCGGCGACGGCGGCCCGGCGCCCCGGCGGGCCCAGCCGCGGCCAGGCCAGCACGAGCCCGACGACGACGAGCGTGGCGATCCCCGAGGAGTGCCCGCTCGGGAAGCTGAGCCCCTCGTAGACGAGGCCGCCGTTCTCGAACGCCGGGCGGGCGCGGCCGACCAGCTCCTTGATCGCGGTGGTCAGGGGCCCGATCGCGGTGATCGCGACGACCACCCACACCACGGTGCGCCAGGCGCGGCGGCGCACCAGCCAGACGAGCACCGGCAGGAAGACGAGGACGCGGAACCAGGTGACGCCGGGGGTGGTGAGGACCTCCAGCAGGCCGCCGCGCAGGGCCGACCGGTCGTCGCCGGCGTAGAGCCCGCGGCTGACCGCGTCGTCGAGGCGCACCTGCGGGCCGAAGCGGGCGGCCACCCCGGCGCCCAGGACGGTGAGGACGACGACCCCCGCGCCCGCGGCGGCCAGCACCCGGCGGCGCAGCCGGGCACGGGTGGTGGTCGGGGCGCTCACTCCCCCACTCTCCCCGACGCGCCGGACCGTGACACGCTGACCGGTGTGGCCCACCGGGTGATCGACCACCCGCCGACGGCGGCGACGCTGCGGCGGCTCGAGCGCGCGTCCGGCGCCATCGCCACCCGCGCCGTCGCCCGCATGGACGAGGACCTCCCGTGGTTCCGCACCATGCCGGCCGACCAGCGCTCGTGGGTGATGCTCGTGGCCCAGGCCGGCATCGCCTCGCTCGTCGAGTGGTGCCGCGCGCCCGGCCGCCCGCCCCGGCTGACCGGCGAGGTGTTCGGCGCCGCCCCCCGCGACCTGGTCCGCGCCGTGCCGCTCAAGCAGACCGTGGACCTGGTCAAGCTCACCGTCGAGGTGATGGAGGACCACGTCGAGTCGGTGGCCGCGCCCGGCGACGCCGACACGCTGCGCATGGCGGTGCTGCAGTACAGCCGCGAGGTCGCCTTCGCCACCGCGCACGTGTACGCCAGCTTCGCCGAGAACCGCGGCGCCTGGGACGCGCGGCTGGAGGCCCTCGTCGTCGACGCGCTGGTCCGCGGCGAGCGCTCCGAGGAGCTGCCCGGCCGCGCCGCCGCGCTCGGCTGGGCGGGGACCGGCCCGGTGTCGGTGCTGGTCGGGGCCGCGCCCGGTGACGGCGACGCGCACACCGGCGTCCGGCGCGCGGCCCGCTCGCAGCGCTGCGAGGTGCTCGTCGGCGTACACGCCGAGCAGCTGGTGGTCGTCCTGGGCGGCGCCGAGGACGTGCCGACGGCGGCCGAGCGGGTGGCCGAGGAGTTCGGGCCGGGCCCCGTCGTCCTCGGGCCCGTGGTCGACCGGCTCAGCGCGGCCGGCGGGTCGGCGGCCGCCGCGCTGGCGGGCCTCCGGGCCGCGCGCGCCTGGCCCGGCGCCCCGCGTCCGGTGTCCGCCGACGCACTGCTGCCCGAGCGGGCGCTCGACGGCGACCCGCTGGCCCGCGCCGCCCTCACCGCACGGGCGGTGCTGCCGCTGCGCGCCGCCGGCGGCGAGGTGCTGGAGACGGTGCGGGCGGTGCTCACCGCCGGGGGCAACCTGGAGGCCAGCGCGCGGGCGCTGTTCGTGCACCCCAACACGGTGCGGTACCGGCTCAAGCGGGCCGCCGAGCTGACCGGCCTGGTGGTGACCGACCCCCGGGGCGCCTGGACCCTGCAGGTCGCGCTGGCACTGGCCGACCTCGACGGCGACCGCTCCCTCTGGCACTAGGGGACCGAGCGCTCCGTGTGGTCCCCACCACGGAACGGCTCCCCGACGGCCCGTCCGCGTCCTCCGATTGTGGAGATCCTCCAAAGGGATGTGGTGTCCTTTCGTTCCGGACGAGCGCGCGGGACCCCCGACCGGATGAGACGGTGAGGAGGTGCTGGCCGTCCTCGCACCCGGGCAGGGTGCGCAGAAGCCCGGGATGCTCACCCCCTGGTTGGAGCTCCCCGGCGCCGAGTCCTTCTTCCGCTGGGCCGGCGCGATCGCCGACGCCGACCTGCTGACCCTCGGCACGACCGGTGACGCGGAGGCGATCCGCGACACCGCCGTCACCCAACCGCTGGTCGTGGCGATGAGCCTGTTCGTCGCCCGCGAGCTCGGCGGCCTGCCCGGTCCGGTGGCGCACACGCCGCACACCGGCCGCGAGGTCGTCATCGCCGGGCACAGCGTCGGCGAGCTGACCGCGGCCGCGCTGGCCGGCGTCCTGTCCGTCGAGGCCGCGATCGCGCTGACCGCCGTCCGCGGCCGCGCGATGGCCCGCGCCTGCGGTCTCACCCCGACCGGCATGTCCGCCGTCCTCGGCGGCGACCCCGACGAGCTGTCGGCGGCGCTGGAGCGGCACGGGCTGAGCGCGGCGAACCTCAACGGCGGTGGCCAGGTCGTCGTCGCCGGTCCGCTGGAGGGGCTGGCCGCGCTCAAGGCCGAGCCGCCGGCCAAGGCGCGGGTCGTGCCGCTGTCGGTGGCCGGCGCCTTCCACACCTCCTACATGGCCCCGGCCCGCGAGGAGCTCGAGGGCCTCGTCGGCGGCCTGCGCCCGGCCGACCCGAGCCGGCTGCTGCTGTCCAACGCCGACGGCGCCGCGGTCTCCACGGGCGCCGAGGTGCTCACCCGCCTGGTCAGCCAGGTCACCAGCCCGGTCCACTTCGACGCGTGCCTCACCACCCTGCACGAGCTCGGCGTCACCGCGGCGCTCGAGCTGCCGCCGGCCGGGGCCCTCGCCGGCCTGGCCAAGCGGGAGTGGAAGGGCACCGACGTGGAGGTGCTGGCGCTGGCCGGCCCCGGCGACCTCGACCGCGCCCGGTCGCTCATCGACGCCGCGCGCGGCCGGCCCGAGGCCGAGCACCAGCCCGACTGGCGCGTCGTCGTCTCCCCCGTCCGCGGCACGGTGAGCCCCGCCGACGTCCCCGAGGGCACCCGCCTGCCCGCCGGCACCCCGCTCGGCTGCGTGCGCAGCCGCCGCGAGGAGGTCAACGTCTCCGCCCCCTACGACGGCGTCCTCGCCGAGTGGCTGGTGCACGACGGCGACCTGGTCGGCGCCGGCGACCCCCTCGCCCGTCTCTACCCGGAGGTCCCCGCGTGAGCATCCGACTGCCGGAGGGCGCCCCGGGCGCGCGCATCCTCGGCCTGGGCGCCTACCGCCCGCGCCGGCGGGTCACCAACGACGACCTCGCCCAGGTGATGGACACCAACGACGAGTGGATCCAGACGCGGGTCGGCATCGCCGAGCGCCGCTGGGCGTCGGAGGACGAGACGCTGCAGGAGATGGCCGTCGCTGCCGGCGGCAAGGCGCTGGCCGCCAGCGGCCTCTCCCCCGACGAGGTCGACCTGGTGATCCTGGCCAGCGCCAGCCTCAAGGAGCCGATCCCGGGCATCGGCCCCCAGGTCGCCCACCGCCTCGGCATCCCGCGCCCGGGTGCCTTCGACCTCAACGCCGGGTGCGCCGGCTTCTGCTACGCGCTGGAGGTGGCCGCGTCGTCCATCCGGGCGGGCTCGGCGCGCAACGCGCTGGTGGTCGGCGTCGAGCGGCTCACCGACGTCGTCGACCAGACCGACCGCTCCACCGCGGTGATCTTCGCCGACGGTGCGGGTGCGGCCGTGGTCGGCGCGTCCGACGAGCCGGGCATCGGCCCGGTCGCGTGGGGCAGCGACGGCGACCAGTTCTCCGCGATCGAGATCGCCGCCGGTACCGGGACCATGACCATGGCCGGCCAGGCGGTCTACCGCTGGGCCACCACCCGGCTCACCGACACGCTGATCCAGGCCATGGAGGCCGCCGGCGTCGGCCCCGAGGACATCGACGTGTTCGCCCCGCACCAGGCCAACCTGCGCATCGTCGAGTCGATGACCAAGCGGCTCGGCTTCGGCAAGGAGACCGTCGTCGCCCGCGACGTCGTGCAGTCCGGCAACACCTCGGCCGCCTCGATCCCGCTGGCGCTCACCGCGCTGATGGAGTCCGGCGAGGCCAAGAGCGGGGACCTCGCGCTGGTCCTCGGCTACGGCGCCGGCCTCACCTTCGCCGGCCAGGTGCTCGTCCTGCCCTGACCGGCACCCCAGCCCCCGGATCCCCCGGGCCCGACGGCGGGCACCGCCCGTCACCACCGAGAGAGAGGACCCCCGCGTGAGCGAGGACATCCAGGCAGGTCTGGCCGAGATCCTGGAGGAGGTCGCCGGGGTCGCCCCCGCCGACGCCACCCCGGAGAAGTCGTTCACGGAGGACCTCGACGTCGACTCGCTGTCGATGGTCGAGATCGCCACGGCCGTCGAGGACAAGTTCGGCGTGGCCATCCCCGACGACGAGCTCGCCAACATCAAGACCGTGGGCGACGCGATCAGCTTCATCCAGAAGAACAAGGGCTGACAGCCCGCTCCCCCGGCCCCCGGCCGCCCCATCCCAGGAGGAACACGTCATGAGCACGTCCGACCGCGACGTCGTCGTCACCGGTCTCGGTGCCACCACGCCGCTCGGCGGCGACGTCGCGAGCACCTGGGAGGCCCTGCTGGCCGGGCGGTCGGGGATCAGCCGGCTGACCGACGACTGGGCGAAGGACTTCCCCGCCCAGCTCGTCGCCGCGCTGGCCAGTGACCCGGCCTCGCAGATCGACCGGGTCCGCGCCCGGCGGCTGGACCGCAGCCAGCAGGTCGCGGTCATCGCCGCCGAGGAGGCCTGGGCGCACTCCGGTGCCGCGGAGGCGGGGGTGCCCTCCGAGCGCATCGCCGTCGTCTTCGGCACCGGCATCGGCGGGGCGCTGACCCTGCTCGGCCAGGACGACGTCCTGGAGGCGAAGGGCCCCAAGCGGGTCTCGCCCTTCACCATCCCGATGCTCATGCCCAACGGCCCGGCCGCGGCCGTGGGGCTCGCCGTCGGCGCCCGCGGCGGCGTGCACGCCCCCGTGAGCGCCTGCGCCTCCGGCGCGGAGGCGATCCGCTGGGGCCTGGACCTGCTGCGCTTCGACCGCGCCGACGTCGTCATCGTCGGCGGCACCGAGGCCTGCGTGCACCCGCTGCCCATGGCCGGGTTCGCCGCGATGCGGGCGATGAGCACCCGCAACGACGAGCCCGAGCGGGCCTCGCGGCCGTTCGACAAGGGCCGCGACGGCTTCGTCCTCGGTGAGGGCGCGGCGGCGCTGGTCCTCGAGCGGGCCGACACCGCCGCCGCCCGCGGCGCCCGGGTGCACGCCCGGCTGGCCGGCGCCGGCGCGACCGCCGACGGCTACGACCTGGTCGCCCCCCACCCCGAGGGCGAGGGCGCCGCCCGGGCGATCGGCGCGGCGCTGCGCGACGCCGGCCTCTCCCCCACCGACATCGGCCACGTCAACGCGCACGCCACCTCGACGCCGGTCGGCGACACCGCCGAGGCCGCGGCCATCCACAGCGCCGTCGGCGAGCACGCCATGGTCTCGGCCACCAAGAGCCAGACCGGCCACCTGCTCGGTGCCGCGGGCGCCCTGGAGTCGGTGTTCACCATCCTCGCGCTGCGCGAGCAGGTGGTCCCGGCCACGGTCAACCTCGACGACCCCGACGACGACGCGGCCGTGCAGGCGCTCGACATCGTCCGCCGCGAGCCGCGGAAGGCCTCCTTCGACGCCGCGGTCAACGACTCCTTCGGTTTCGGCGGCCACAACATCGCGCTGGTCTTCACGACCGCCTGACCCAGATCCCGCTGCCCCTCGCGAGCCCGCGGCGGGATCTGCAGCGGGGCCACCGCCCACCCGGTCTGCTGCCGGGAGACCCTGGAGGCCCGGTGACCACCGTCCACGCCGTCCCGACCCTGCCCAGCCCCGACCCCCGCGATCCCGAGGACCGCCTGCAGCGGTTCTTCGACGGCGGGTCCGTCACGCTGCTCGTCCCCCGCGACGCCTCCGGCGTCATGGCCGCGCGGGGGACGGTGGCGGGCACCCCCGCGGTCGCCTTCTGCACCGACGCCACCGTGATGGGCGGCGCGATGGGCGTCGACGGCTGCCGCCACGTCGTCGACGCCATCGACACCGCGCTGCGCGAGCGGGTGCCGGTCGTCGGCATCTGGCACTCCGGCGGCGCGCGCCTGGCCGAGGGCGTGACCGCGCTGCACGCCGTCGGCGAGGTCTTCGCCGCCATGGTGCGGGCCTCGGGCCGGGTGCCGCAGATCTCGGTGGTCCTCGGCCCGGCCGCCGGCGGCGCCGCCTACGGGCCGGCGCTCACCGACCTGGTGATCATGGGACCGGCCGGGCGGGTGTTCGTCACCGGTCCCGACGTGGTCCGCTCGGTCACCGGTGAGGACGTCGACATGGAGCGCCTCGGCGGCCCGGACACCCACGGCCGGCGCAGCGGCGTCGTGCACGTGGTCACCGACACCGAGGACGAGGCCCTGCAGACCGCGCGGCAGGCGGTCGACCTGCTCGCCGCGCAGGGGCGGTTCGCGCCGGCGGCCCAGGTGCCCGACGTCGACCTGCGGGCACTGCTGCCCGAGCAGCCGCAGCGGGCCTACGACGTCAAGCCGCTGGTGTCCGCCGTGCTCGACGGGCCGGGGCTGGAGATGCACCCGCGCTGGGCGCCCAACGTCGTCACCACTCTGGGGCGGCTCAACGGGCGGACCGTCGGCGTCATCGCCAACAACCCGCTGCGGCTGGGCGGATGCCTGGATTCCGCGTCGGCGGAGAAGGCCGCCCGCTTCGTGCGGATGTGCGACGCGTTCGGCGTCCCGCTGGTGGTGCTGGTCGACGTCCCCGGCTACCTGCCCGGCGTCGGCCAGGAGTGGGACGGCGTGGTGCGCCGCGGCGCCAAGCTGCTGCACGCCTTCGCCGAGGCGGTGGTGCCGCGGGTGACGCTGGTGACCCGCAAGTCCTACGGCGGGGCCTACATCGCGATGAACGCGCGCTCCCTGGGTGCCACCGCCGTCTTCGCCTGGCCGGGCGCCGAGGTGGCCGTGATGGGTGCGAAGGCCGCCGTCGGGATCCTGCACCGCAAGAAGCTCGCCGCGGTGCCGCCCGCCGAGCGGGAGGCCCTGCACGCCCAGCTGGCCGCCGAGCACGAGCGGATCGCCGGCGGGGTGAACCGGGCGCTGGAGATCGGCGTCGTCGACGAGGTCGTCGAGCCCGCCCACACGCGGAGCCGGCTGGTGGCCGCCCTGGCCGCCGCTCCGGCCGGCCGCGGCGCGCACGGCAACATCCCGCTGTAGGTCCCGGAGACGCCGAGAGGCCCGTCCCCGAGGGAACGGGCCTCTCGTGCTGAGGCCGCCCGGACGCCGCTTCCCCGACGGCGTCCGGACGACCTGGTCTGCAGCCTACGACGCGGACACCGGGTGTCTCACGTCGTCGTGCCCTGATCGTGACCTGCGAGTTCCCCCGGACCGGACCTCAGACGACCTGGTGCAGCCAGGTCGTCTGGCTGCCGTCGCCGGCGTACCGGTACACCTCGAGGTCGGCGTCCCAGGCCGCGCCGAGGAGCTGGTCGACCCCGTGGCGGAACGCCTCGACGGAGGCGGCGGTCGCGGCGAGGGTGCGCAGCTGCTGCTCGGTCACCACGATGTCGCCGTTGGCACTCGTGGGTGCGCGGAAGACCCCGTGCCCGGGCACGTAGGACATGCGCTCGCCGTCGTTGCCGTGGCTGGCCTCCTCGGTGACCTCGAAGCGCAGCATCGGCCACGCGCGCAGCGCGGCGACCAGCTTGGCGCCCGTCCCCGGAGAACCGGTCCAGGCGACCTCGGCACGGTAGGCACCGTGCGCCGCGGGCTGGTCGGCCCACGACAGGGAGACCGGCGCGCCGATGACGCGCTCGAGCGCCCACTCGACGTGCTGGCAGAGTGCCTTCGGGCAGGAGTGCACGAAGACGACACCCTGGGTAGACCGTCGCTGCACGAGGCACCTCCATCGACTCGATCGGTCTCGTCTTCCCCAACGGACGATCGCATCGGTGACAGGCTGTGTTCGGCAACGGCGGACCAGGGGCCCCGGGGACAGTGTGCACGATGAGGTACCGGTCGCGCCAGTGCGGATGGGGCGACTGTGCCGGAAGTGACCACATCCGTTCCCGCGGTCACGGAAGTGCTGGTCAGCGGCCATAGCACGACGACGGGGCAGGCGTCCAACCCGGGTCCGGGGTGCCGGACGGTACACCGGCGGGGCGATCACGGCCCGTTGCGACCGGAGGTGTCGCATGCGGAACCCGTCCGGCCTCCAGTGACGCTCGGTGAGGAGCACGCCGAACCGCCCGTCACCCTGCGAGATCGGCAACCCGCTCCCCACCTGCGATGTCGCATCTGCGGCGGGGTGGGTAGGGGCCGGTCATGGGACGGGACGACGCCGCGACGCGGCAGCGCGGGATGGCCGGCGCCGGCCGGGACGTGGTGGGCCCGATGGTGCTCGGCGCCTGGGACGCCTTCCTGGAGCAGGCCGCCGCCGTGGACCTGGACCGGCCGACCCGGCTGGCCGGCTGGCGGGCGCACGAGCTCTGCGTGCACCTGGGCGCCTGGCCCGACCACGCCGCGCTGGCCGACCTGGTCGCCTCGGCGCGGGCGGGCGGCACCGGGACGCCGGCGGACGTCGACGCGACCAACGCCCGGGTCACCGCCGCGCACCGGGACGCCTCCCGGGAGGAGGTCCTGGCCGCGCTGCGCCGCAACCGGGAGGCCACCGCCCGCTACCTGGCCGACGAGCCGACCGGGCTGGACACCGCGCCCGTCGTCTCCACCGTCGGCCGGCTGCCGATGCTGTCGGTGGTGCTCGGTCAGGCCTACGAGCTCGCCGTCCACGGCCTGGACCTCGTGCCGCTGGGGGCGCCCCCTCCCCCGCCGTCGGTGCTGGACGCCGGGCTGGCGGCGCTGGCCGACGTGACCGGCGCCCTGGCCGCCGCCTCCGGCATCGCCGGCGGTGCCGCCCTGGTCACCCCGGACGGCGGCTGGGCCTTCGCAGCGGACCCGCCGGACTGGACGGTGCGCCGGCCGTCCGGCGCGCGGCCGCACGGCGCCGTCGTGGAGGCACCGGCCGACGTGCTGCTGGAGGCGGCGTCGGGACGCACCAACCCCGCCGCGGCGCTGGTGCGCCGCCGGCTACGGGTGCGCGACCTGCCCGAGTTGATGCGGCTGGCGCCGATCGTCGAGTCCGCTCCGGGCATCCCCGGCGGGCCGATCCTGGCGCTGGCGGCCCGGACCGTCGGGGGCGCCGGCGACCTGCTCGGCCGGTTCCGCGGGTGGCGCTAGCAGCTGCCGCCCAGGGAGACGCCGTGGCCCTCGAGCCACGGCATCGGGTTGACGCGGCTGGCGTAGAGGCCGCCCTCGTGGACCTCGAAGTGCAGGTGCGGCCCGGTGGACTGGCCCTTGTTGCCGACCACGGCGATCTGCTCGCCGGCGCTGACCACCTGGCCGGCGGACACGAAGAACTGGTCCACGTGGCCGTAGAGGGTGATCGAGCCGTCGCCGTGCTGGACGTAGACGGCCTGCCCGAAGCCGCTGGCGGGACCGGCCTGCAGGACGACGCCGCCCTCGGGGGCGAAGATCGGGGTGCCGATCGGCGCGGCGATGTCGACTCCGTAGTGCATGGTGCCCCAGCGGGCGCCGTAGCAACTGGTCACCCGGCCGGCGGTCAGGGCGACGCCCCCGCCACTGGACCGGACGGTGACCGCGGCGGCCTGCTCGGCCTCCTGCTGGGCCTGCCACGCGGCCTCGGCGTCGGCGATGCCGCGCAGCCGCAGCAGCTCCACCTCCGCGGCACGGAGCCGCTCGTCGAGCTGGGCCTTGGCAGCGGCGAGGGTGTCGTAGTCGGACTGCGCGTCGGCGAGCCGGGCGTCGGCGGCGGCCTGGGCCTCGGCGGCGGCGGCCGCGGCGGCGTCGCGCTCGGCGACCGCGGTCCGGGCGGCGGCGTCGGCCTCCTCCTCCTGCGTCTCGAGCAGCTCGTAGTCCTGCAGGGTCTCGGCGCGCTGGGTGCCGAGCAGGTCGAGCGTGGCGGCGCGCTCGAGCACCTCGCGGGGGCCCGCGCTGTCGAGGAGCACGGAGGCGGCGTCGCCCATGTCCACGCTGGCGCCCATGTAGGCCTCGCGGCCGAGCTCCACGACCTCGTCCTGGGCCGCAGCGACGGCGTCGCGCGCGGCCTGCAGCTCCGCGGCGGCCACGGCGGCGGCCTCCTGCGCGGCGGCCAGCTCGGCCTGGGCGACCAGAGCGGCGTCCGCGGCGGCCTCGGCCTCGACGGTCATCCGCTGCAGCTGCTCCTCGGCGGCGGTCACCTCGCCCTGGATGCGGCCCACCTCGGCCACGAGTTCCTGCTCGGCCGCCTGTGCCGCGGCGACGTCGTCGGCGGGAGCGGCCAGTGCCGGTGCCGGTGCTGCCAGCAGGAGGGCGGCGGCGCCCGCGGCGAGCACGGTGCGGCGGAGCCGGCGGGAGGAGGCGGGACGTGCGGTCCGGTGGTGCAGGGTCGCCAAGACGGCGGATCTCCGTTTCCTCGCGTCCGCCTGCCAGGTCGGCCCCGTCCGTCGGGACGGGCACCGTGCCCACGATGCCGTCCGCGGGCGCGACCCATCCGGGGACCCCCACGTGCAGTCCCCGGGCCCAGCGCGAGGCCGGAGCGGTCAGGCGGGATCTCGCCGGGGCCCTCGGTCGATCGAGGGGCTGAGGCCCGGCAGGACCGCGGGAGAACGTACTACGGACGGGACACCTGAGGTAACGGGGAGGTCACGACGACGGCGCGCCTGCTTGCGCGTTCAACTCCCCTCACCAGCCGACTTCACACACCGTGTCGAGAACGGCACTGGGTGCCACTCGTCCGCACGCGGCACGTCGCGTGGTGTCCCGGCTCACAGGTCCGTCACAGGAACGGCGGGCACCCTGGCCGGCTGGACCGGCTCGTGGGGAGGAACGACGTGGACGGCATGCCGATGGCAGGACGTACGGCGGGGCACACGACGGCGCAGGCGGCCGCCCCGCCGCTGCGCGCCTCCGACGACGACCGGCTGGCCGTGGTGCACCGGCTGCAGGACGCCGTCGCCCGCGGGCTGCTGCGGCCGGACGAGGGCAGTGACCGGATGGCGGCCGCGTTCGCCGCGGTGCACGTCGGCGACCTCGCGCCGCTGACCGCCGACCTGCCGCCCGTGGTCGCCGTCGCCCCGGGTGCGCCCGGATGGCGGCCGCTGGGCGCCCTGGCCTGGCAGCAGGTGCGCACGAGCGTGGCGGCGGCCCGGCACGGCAGCTCGGCGACGGTGCGGCTCGCGCTGGCCGCCGTCGTCGCGCTCGTCCTCTTGGTCACCGTGCTGTCGCTCCTCGCACACGGCCTCTTCGACGGCGGCCCCGCCGACTTCCGCAGCCCCGGCTTCGACGGCCCGGACGGCTTCGACGGGGGCCCCGGGCCACGCTGAGGTCGGCCGGCCACCGGCAGGCCCGTCCGGGGACGGCGGCCGGGCGGTGGCGCGGTCCTGCTGGACGACCGGCGTCGGAGCAGCACCGCCCGGGACGTCTGGCAGGCTGGATGCCGTTCCGGGGCGGTAGCTCAGCCGGTCAGAGCATGGGACTCATAATCCCTGGGTCGTGGGTTCGAGCCCCACCCGCCCCACCAGGCAATACACGGGGACTGCCCAGGTCGGTCCGGTGCTGTGCGAGCATCGTCCAGCAGGTGCGCCGAGGAGCTGAACGCAGCCGTCGCGGTCGCCTGCTGGTTCCGCGGCCGCGGGGACGGCGGGCACTCAGATGTTGTTGCCAGCGGTGACTGGCTGCGTTCCAAAGACCCGGGGTGGTGTGTCTGCGCGGGGACGGTCGGTAGCGACCTACGCACGGCAGCTGGGGAGCTATCCCCGGAGGACTCGACGGCCGACGTTTGTGCGGGCCAAGGTACAAGCGTCAGCGCGGGGGATCGCCTTTCACTTCCAAGACGGGGGACGTTCATGTCCACCGAGCGCGTCCACGACCTCCTCCGTCGCTTCGCCGAGGCCATGAACTCCCGGCAGCTGGAGCAGCTCGACGAGATCCTGACCGACGATTTCAGGCGGCACTGTGAGGCGACCCCCGACGTAGTCATCGACAGTCGAGAGGACTTCAACGAGTTCTTGCGGACGTTCACGCTCGCCTTTCCGGACAACGTGCAGACCTTCGAGCAGGTTGTCGTAGAGGGCGACAAGGCCGGGTTCTGGGCGACCTACGAAGGCACCCAGGAGGGAGACCTCGGACCGTTTCCGGCGAGCGGAAGGACGACTAAGTTCACCTTCTCTGGGGTCGCCCATATCCGCGAGGGCCGAATCGCTGAGTTGTGGGTGACTTGGGACAACATGACGATCCTGAGCCAGCTCGGGCACCTTCCCTCGCCGGAGCCGGCCGGCTGAGCCCCCGCTATGACTGTTCGTGTCGAACCTTCGGCAGACACGAACCGGGCCCGCCGTCGCAGTGACGGCGGAACGCCGTTGTCGCCACCTGCCTCCATTGGTCCGCCTGTGCCCGCTGACGGACGTCCCCACATTGATCCGCGGCCTCTTTGAGGTCGAGCGGCTCGTCCGCCGGCAGCACGACGCGGGCCGGCCACTCCGGGAGCTCCGCCGAGCTGACCGCCGGGTCCCACACCGCCGTCCGCACATCCCCGACAAGAACGAGATGCGACGACCTGAGCGGGGCGCGCCGCCCACTGCGACGCCACTGCGCAGTCCGTCGCTGACAGGGACGCGGCGCTTGGGGGGCGGGAGCGCGGGCATGGCGCTACCTGCCGCGGACGGTGCCACTCCGCTGCGTCCCGCCATCAGGCGTGGGTCATCGAGGTCGCCGCGAGGCTGCGACCGGCCGTCTTCACCTGCCGCCTTGGCCAGTTCGGTGTGGCGGGTGCCCAACCCTCGATGCGGGTCAGGACGGCGTTCCGGCTGTCTTGCAGGGTGGTCGCGGCAGCAGCCCCTTCAGGCGCACGACAGCCGGGTACTGGCTGCTGAACGGTCCTCGGCGACCTGCGCTTCTCCTGACGAGCACAGCGCTCGGCGCGGAAGTGCTCATGATCCCTGGGTCGTGGGTTCGAGCCCCACCCGCCCCACACACGAAAGCGCAGCTCAGCGCGGTGGCCGTCGCCCGTCGAGATCGCGGATCTCGGCCGGCGCCCACACGGCGCCCACGACACGCTGCGTGACAGCCTGGTCATGTGCGGCGTCCATGCGCTCGGCGAGGGCGCTCAGGTCGTCCTCAAAGGGGCCTGGGTGGACGTCGAGCGTCATGGCGGCGCAGGCGTGCCGGGCCAGGTCTGCGTGACGAGCGCCGAGGCTTGCTCGTCGAGCCAGCGCTGGGTGCAGACCTCCTGCCGGAAGCGCTTCTCGTGCTGCCGGCCCGCGACGTCGCGGTACCGAGCCCGATACCGCCTGGTCCCGCCCTCCAGCTCGACCGAGTTCATCGGCGCTGCCATGGCCGGACGTCGCCCACGACTCGATCTCTGCGTCGATGGCGGTGACCGTGGTTCTGACCGAGGGGACCACGACGACTCCCCTGCGTACTGGCCGTGGACTGCGATCGTCGGCCGCCATGCCGACGGAGGGCGCCGAGTGCCGAACGGACAGGAGTCGCCAAGCAGCCGTTGCCAGACGCTCAGCGCGGCCGGCTCCGTTGGTCAGGATCACGGTGTCCGCCGTCTGACCGGAGAGCCCTGCCGGAAGGCGCCCCGGCGTGGGTGGCAGGACACGCCGGGCGCTACCGAAACGTGATCACCGACTCAGTCGGGTTCCGTGTATGCATCGTCTCGCCGTGTGATCCGCCGCGGGCGCGTGACGAGGTGGCGCACGCAGTTCGACGCATCATCCGTGGACATCGGGCAGCTCCGCAGGGGGAACTGAGTGCCTACCCGAACCGCTCGTCGCTGCATCGTGCCCGTTGCCGGCCTGCTGCTGCTGACCGCCTGCGTCCCCGGCGCCACCACCAGGCTCGACGCGGTCCCGAAGATGGCAGCGGCGGCCTCGGCCTCCCCGTCGTCGGGTAGCTCACCGGCCACGGGGAGCCCGTCCTCGGCGTCCCCCTCGGTGGCGGAGGTCGGCGCGGAGGTCGGTACGGAGGTCGGCGCGGAGATCGGTGCCGAGGGCGATGCGGAGGGCGATGCGGAGGTCGTCGACGTCCCGCCGGTCAGCGACGGCTCGTCGGTCGCGGGCCTCGTCCCGCACCAGCAGACCAGCTTGCAGCCCGATGACCAGCGCGGGATCGCGACAGTGACATTTCCCGGGGTCGACTCGCTCGGTCGGGTGTTCACCGCGCTGGTCGACGCCGAGGTCGGGCGATACGAGGCAGCCCGCCGCAACGACGGGGTCAACGTGCTGACCATCGGCTGGGGGCTGGTGCAGGCGACCGGTGACGTGCTCGGCGTGCGGCTGACGTCGCGCAGCTACACCGGAGGCGCGCCGCACGGGACGACCACGACGACGACCAGCGTCTACACCGACGTCGCCTCCGGGCAGACGTGGACCGCCACCGAGCTGGTAGCCGATCCCGAACGGCTGGCCAGGTGGGTGACCGCGGCACTCGCCGAGGCCGACCTGGCCGGCGAGCCACCGGCCCCTGCCGTCGTCGCCTCCGACGTGCGGTTCGACCGGACCGGATCGCTCACCATCGTCCTCGACCGGCGGGAGGCCGGACTGCGCACCCTCGACGCCGTCGCCGTGCGCGTCCCGGCCGCCGACGCCGACGACGTCCTCTCCGGACCCGGGCGACGGGTCCGGGACGCAGCGATGGCGGCCGAGGGGTTCCGCGGCGTCCCCGCCGAGCCGTCGGACACGCCGGTCGGCCCGTCGACCACCGAGGGCCACGCCGTCGACTGCACCCGGCTGGCCTGCATCGCGCTCACCTTCGACGACGGGCCCGGCCCGTACACCGCCCAGTTGTTGGACGAGCTGGCCGACGCCGGCGTCCCCGCCACCTTCTTCGTCCTCGGCGGCAACGTCGCCGCGATGCCCGACCTGGTCCGTCGCGCGGCGGCGGAAGGACACGCGCTCGGCAGCCACACCTGGAGCCACCCCCGCCTGCCGCTGCTCACCGCCCAGCAGATCGCCGACGAGGTCGACCGGACCACGGCGGCATTGTTCGACGCCGGGGTGACCACCGACCTGCTGCGCCCGCCCTACGGCGAGACCGACGACCGCGTCGCCGACGTGGTCGGCGACCTCGGCTACGCGCAGGTCCTGTGGGACGTCGACACCCAGGACTGGTTCAACCGGGACGTCGCGATCACCACCCAGCGCGCACTCGATGGCGCCCATCCCGGCGCGATCGTCCTGATGCACGACATCCACCCGACGACCGTGCAGGCCGTGCCCGGGATCATCGACGCCCTGCAGGCCCGGGGTTACACCCTCGTGACCGTTCCACAACTGCTCGGCGCCGTCGAACCGGGTGCGGTGTATCGCGGCGGTTGACTTCCCACGCCGTCCGCCGCCCGCGCCAGGTCTCGGAGACCGGCCGTGGACGCAGGGTCGATACCGGTGGCGACGGCGTCGACCTCACCACCGCCGGTGACTGCGTGCACTCACCTGCTGACACCCAGGCCGCATCTCAGGGTCTTCCAGAGGAACGTCGACAAGGGTGAGATGTCGCCATCGTCAGCCCGAGGAGCGCGGCATGGGACCCCACCAGCACTCCGGTCCGGTGTTGATCACCGGGGCGTCCAGCGGGATCGGCGAGGACGCGGCCCTGTACCTCAACGAGCTCGGCCACACCGTCTTCGCCGGCGTCCGTCGTGCGGAGGACGGCGAGCGGGTCCGGAGCAAGGCGGCGCGGCCCGGGGCCTTCCACGCCGTGCTCCTCGACGTCACCGACGACGCGCAGGTCGCCCGGGCGCATGAGGAGGTCACGCGGCTGCTGGGACCGGGACAGGGGCTGACCGCTCTGGTGAGCAACGCCGGGATCGCGGCACTGAGCGGTGACGTCTCCTGCGAGGGCTGCCCGATCGAGACCCAGCAGCGGGTGATGGACGTCAACTTCTTCGGCGCCGTGCGTGTCGTGCAGGCCTTCCTCCCGCTGGTGCGCGCCGCCCGCGGGACGGTCGTCGTCAACTCCGCGCTGATGGCGCACACCCGGCTGCCGTTCAACGGGGGCTACGCGGCGTCGAAGTGCGCGCTCGAGGGCTGGGTGGACAGCCTGCGCCGCGAGGTCGCCCCGCTGGGTGTCCGGGTGGCTCTGATCGAGGCAGCGGGAATCCACTCGGACCTGGAGGCCAAGCAGGACCCCTCCGGGATTCCGGCCGACACCCCCTACCGGGCCCAGCAGCCGCTCATCGCCATGTCGGCAGCGATGATGCGCAGGAGGGCCGGCGACCCGCGGCTGTCACCGCGTCGGGTGTCCGAGCTCATGGCCGCGGCCATCGTCGACCGGCGGCCCAGACCGCGCCGGATCGTCGGCGGTGGCGCCCGCCCGATCTGGCTGCTCGGCTGCCTGCCCGACCGTGCGCAGGACGCGGTGTTCCGCGCCGGTCTCTGGACGCTCGCCCGACGCTCCCCACTGCCCACACCGGGCGATGCCGGGAGCACGATCGGCTGAGCGCGCGGCCTGCGTCCTCGGGTGCCGGCCGCCGACGGCGCGGTGACCGCGGGAACGTCGGCCACCCCCGGGGTGATCGTCGCCTCACCTCAGGTGGTTGACCTGTGGCCGACCCGCCAGCGATGTCTCGAGATCCTCTGCCGGAGCACGCGGTGCGGACGAGGAGACCACGCGTCCCACGTGCTGGGCGCCCTCGATGTCGAGGTGGGGCAGGACCGGGAACGACACGACCCGACGACCGTCCCGGCCGCGTCCGGCACCATCGACCCGCCACGGCCGTGCGGCCACGCCGGCGGCTGGCGACCGGTGAGCGACGGAGGAGTGCATGAGGCTCCAGCGGCGGATGCGGGACATGTTCACGCACATGGTCGAGGCGAAGGACATCGCTCAGGTCGACACCTTCTACGACCCCGGATTCCGGCTCACCACCAACGGGGTGACCCAGGAGCTCCCCGCGTTCCGGGCCGGGCACGAACGCGTGTGCTCCACTGCGATCCGTTACGCCGTCACCTACGACGAGGACGCATGGGTGGAGCAGGATGATCGGCTCGCCGGCCGCCTGTGGATCAGCATCACCCGTCCCGGCGAACCGCCCCGACCGATCGAGGTGGTGTTCGGGGCCCAGTTCAGAGGCGACCGTATCCTGCGACCGTGGGAGCCGACCTGGCCGGACTGGTCCCGCCTCGACGCTCTTGCCGACTACTGAACCACCGGCCCTCCCCGACGTGCTGTTGCTCGGACCTCCGGCACTGCGGAGGAGACGCCGGCATCTCAGGAGCTCGTGAGGACGACGAGCTGCGAGGTCGCGCGGGTCATCGCGACGTAGCGGTCGACGGCCCCCTCGATGCCCCCGCCGAGGTCGTCGGGGTCGACGAGGACGACCAGGTCGAACTCCAGTCCCTTGGACAGCACCGGGGTCAGCGACCGCACGCGCGGCGTCGCCGTGAACGACGGGTCGCCGATGACGCAGGCGATCCCCTCGGCGTGCTCGGCGAGCCACGTGTCGAGGACCGACCGCAGCTCCGACGCGGGCGCGTGCACGACCGGGAGGCCGCTGCGGCGGATCGACGTCGGCACGTTGGCGTCCGGCAGCGCGGCCCGGATGACCGGCTCGGCCTCCGCCATGACCTCCTCCGGCGTCCGGTAGTTGATCGTCAGCGAGGCCACGGTGACCCGGTCGAGCCCGATCCGCGCCAGCCGCTCCTGCCACGACCCGGCGAACCCGTGCCGCGCCTGGGCGCGGTCCCCGACGATGGTGAAGCTTCGCGAGGGGCAGCGGAGCAACAGCATCTGCCACTCCGCGTCGGTCAGTTCCTGCGCCTCGTCCACGACCACGTGCGCGAACGGGCCGGCGAGGGCGTCCGGGTCGGCGGTGGGCAGCGCGGCCTCGTCCACGAGCGCGTCCCGGAGGTCCTGGTGACGCAGGCTGGTCATCAGCAGCAGCTCCGAGTCGTCGGCCGCGATGAGCTCGTCGATCACCCCCGCCATGCGCTCGCGCTCCGCGGCCACGGTGGCCTCCGCCCCTCGCCGACGTCGGGCCACCTCCGGATCGCCGACCCGCTGCCGCGCCGCGTCCAGCAGCGGCAGGTCCGACACCGTCCACGCCCGGGGGTCCGGCCGCTGCAGCCGCCGGACGTCGTCGGCGCCGAGCCAGGGAGCGCACCTGCGCAGGTAGGCGGGGACCGACCACAGGTCGGCGACGACGTCGGCCGCCTCCAGCAGCGGCCACGCACGCGTGAAGGTGGCGCGCAGCTGCCGGTCCTGCTGCAGCGCCTCGCGCACCTGCTCGGGCTCGACGTCGTCGTCGTGCGCGTCGACCAGGATCGTGAGCAGTTGCTCCCAGACCTGCTCGCGGGCCTCGTTGTGCGGGGTCCCGGGCTCGGGTGCCTCGAACGCCTCGGCCCAGTCCTCGGGGCCGAGCCGGACGTCGGCCCACGGGGTCTCGACGGTGGTGCCCGTCGTCGGCGGCTCCTCGGAGAAGGCGACCGCCGCCTCGATGGCCCGCACCAGGTCCGCGGACGACTTCAGGCGGGCCACCTCCGGATCGGTCTCGGCCACCGACGCGGCCCCCTCGGGCACCAGGTCGCGCAGGGTGCACGTCTGCACGCCCTCCTCGCCGAGGCTGGGGAGCACGTCGGACACGTAGGCCAGGTACGGCTCGTGCGGACCGACGAACAGCACCCCGCCCCGCCGGTGGCCGAGCCGGGAGTCGGCGTACAGCAGGTAGGCGGTCCGGTGCAGCGCGACGACCGTCTTCCCCGTCCCCGGGCCGCCGTCGACGACGAGGGCGCCGGCGGACCCGGCGCGGATGATCGCGTCCTGGTCGGCCTGGATGGTGCCGAGGACGTCGCGCATCCGGGCCGAGCGGTTGCCGCCCAGGCTGGCGATGAACGCCGACTGGTCGTCGAGCGCGGCGTGCCCCTCGAGCGCGTCCGGGGCGAACACCTCGTCCCAGTAGTCGGTGATCCGGCAGCGGGTCCAGCGGTAGCGACGGCGGCTGGCCAGGCCCATCGGGTCGGCGTGGGTCGCCGCGAAGAACGGCTCGGCCGCGGGTGAGCGCCAGTCGACGAGCAGCCGGTGGCCCCCGGCGTCGGTGAGGCCGAGCCGCCCGACGTACACGGGCTCGCCGTCGTCGGCACCGACGATGCGCCCGAGGCAGAGGTCCAGGCCGAAGCGGCGCAGGGCGCGCAGCCGCGCGGTCAGCCGGTGCACCTCCAGGTCGCGGTCCAGCGCCTCCTGACCGGTGCCGCCGGGTGCCCGGCGCTCGGCGTCGAGGCGATCGGACAGGTCGGCGATCGACCGCTGCAGGCTCTCGGCCACGGCCGCGAAGTGCTGCTCGTCGCGGGCGACCAGGGCCGGGTCGGCCTTCGCGGCGAGGGTGTCGGGGAGGTCGAAGACGCCGGTGCTGAGGGGACTCACGGGGCTCACGACGGGCGAGTCTGGGTCCCGACCCGGGTCTTGCCGCAAGCCCCGGGCTGCGCTATACGTTGAGGTGGCGGGAGGGAGTGGTCCCCCCGCCGTCCCCCTCGTCCGGTCCGGCGGTCACCCTGCCGATGTGGTCGACGTGGACGACGAGCAGCGGACCGTGCTGATCACCGGGTGCTCCTCCGGCCTCGGCCTGGAGAGCGCCGTCGAGCTCGCCGGCCGCGGCTGGCACGTGGTCGCCTCGATGCGCGACCCCGGCGGGCGGGCCGCCCTCGACGCGCGCACGCGCGAGGCCGGTCTCGAGCCGCTCGACGTCGTCCAGCTCGACGTCACCGACGCCGAGTCGGCGCAGCGCGGGGTCAAGGAGGTGCTCGAGCTGACCGGCGGCCGGCTGGACGCCCTCGTCAACAACGCCGGCACCGCCAGCGGCGGCGCGTTCGAGGACAGCGACGAGGAGGAGTGGCGCCGCGTCGTGGACACCAACCTGTTCGGCGCGATGCGGCTGACCCAGCTGGTCCTGCCGGTCATGCGGCGGCAGCGGTCCGGGCGGCTGGTCCTCGTCTCCAGCGACTCCGCGCGCTACGGCAACCCCGCCCTGTCGCTGTACTGCGCGTCGAAGTGGGCGCTCGAGGGCTGGGCGGAGTCGCTGGCCTACGAGGTGGAGCCCTTCGGCGTCCGGGTGGTCCTGGTGGAGCCTGGCAACTACGACACCGCGATCTGGGCGACGACGCCGCGCATCACCCCGCCGGGCAGCGCCTACACCGGCCTGCTGCAGGCCGTGGAGCGCTTCGTGGAGGAGGAGCACCTCCCCCGGTCGCGCGACCCGCGCGAGGTGGCCCGGGCCGTCGCCCGCGCGCTGACGGCGCGCCGCCCGGCGTTCCGCGTGCAGGTCGGGCCGGACGCCCGCGTCGCCGCCGTCCTCAACAAGATCCCCTACCGGGTGTCGTCGGCCGCCGTCCGCCGGCTCACCGGCCTGAACCGCTGGAAGCCCTGACCGCGAGGTCCCCGCCGGCCGCACGGCCGACGGGGACCTCGCGGTCAGCTCGGTCCTGCGCTCATCCAGCGGCGGCGTCGAGCATGTCGCAGACGTCCTGGACACCTCGCGCCGTGTCGGTGAGGAACTCGGCCGACGCGACGACGAAGGTCTCCACGTCCTCGAAGACGACGCGCTCGGTGGTGTTCCCGCTGGTGTAGTAGAAGAGCGGCGGCAGGCCCTGTCCGGCGAACGCGGCCACCTCGACCTCGTCGAAGGCCCCGATGATCGCGGGTCCGTCGGCCGAGTAGGTGACCGTGGCACCGTCCGCGGAGATGATGTCCGTGGCCGGACCGCCGGTGTCGAGCTCGTCGAGGACGGCGCCGTCCGACTCCCTCGTGACGTCGGTGGTGGCGGCGCCCCGGAACTCGATGCGGATCGTGCCGTCCGGCTGGTGCATCGCCTGGTACTCCACCTCGGCGACGTCACCGGGCGAGATGACCACGGTGGAGCCGCACGCCTGGACCGCCTGCTCCATCTCTGCGATCTCGGGAGGAACCGGTAGCCAGGCGCCGCCGGTGTCAGCGGGTGGCCACTCGGCGGGAGCGCCGCCCCCCTCGGGGCCGGGTGCGGCTGGGGCGGGCTGCGCGGGTGGCGGGTCGTCGCCGGTGGCGACGGCGGGTGTCACGGCGGCGAGCGTCAGGGCGACGCTGCCGAACAACACGCAGCAGGTGCGGGCGCGCAGGGACAGGTGCATGGTCAGACCTCCCGGTCGACGACGGCCGGAAAGCCCCGTTGCCCCCCGACGCCGGCCAGGCTGTTCCCTCGATCGCGTGATGACCAGGGGCACCGGTGCGCCGCCGTCGGCTCCCACCACCGGTCGATCCCGCTCCACGGCGGGTCCCCACGGGGGGCGACCTGCCGGCCACTCAGCGGGCTTCCGACGTCATCGCTGGTCAGGCGCTCAGCGGGTCCGCGGCCCTGCGGTTCCGCACTCGGCTGCCACGGCCACCAGCGCGTCGAGCACCCGGCGCACGGCCAGGCGCTCGGCGACGTCGGGACGCAGCAGCGCGTCGACGGCGCGCCCGGCGTGCACGCCCGCCAGCGGCAGCAGCCGGACGCCGGGGTGCCCACCGCCGGTGAACCGCGGCAGCAGGGAGACGCCGTGGCCGGCGGCGACCAGCGCCTCGGCGATGCCGAAGTCGTTGATCCGGTGCACGATCCGCGGCGCCGTCCCGGACGCCGTCGTCACGGCGCCGAGGACCGTCGCCACGGGGAAGCCCTCGCGCACGGCGATCCAGGCCTCGTCGTCGAGGTCGTCGGCCGAGATCCGGTCGCGGCCGGCCAGCGGGTGGTCGCGGGGCACGGCGACGTCGAGCGGCTCGCGCAGCAGCGGGACGACGCGCAGCCCGGAGGACGGCCACGGCGCGCCGTCGGGCCGGTGGGCGACGACCACGTCGACCCGGTCGGTGAGCGCCGGGAAGTCGTCGAGCGCGACGTCCTCGTCGGAGCACTCCACGGTGATGCCGCCGAGCGTCGCGACCCGGGTGAGCAGCGGGGGCAGCAGCAGCCGGGCGCCGCTCTGGAACGCCGAGACCCGCACCGTGCCCTCCGGCCGGTCGAGGAACGCCGCGCAGGCCGCCCGCGCCCGCTCGAGCGCGACCGCGACGTCGACGGCGGCGTCGGCGAGGGCGTCGCCGGCCGCGGTCAGCCGCAGCCCGCGGCCGACCCGCTCGGTGAGCGCGACGCCGGCCTCCCGGGACAGCGACGCGAGCTGCTGGGAGACCGCCGAGGGCGTCAGGTGCAGGACGGCGGCCGCGGCCGCGACGCCACCCTGGCTCCGCACCGTCCGCAGGGTCTCCAGCGCCCGGACGTCCATGCAGCGACGCTACATCGTCCATACAGGACTGTTCGCTGGTCCTGATGCGTCCGCGCGGGGAGGCTCGACGCCGTGCCCACCCGAGACCGCCTGCTCGCCCTCCTCGTGGCCGTCGTCTGGGGCCTGAACTTCCTGGCCATCCACCTGTCGCTCGAGCAGTTCCCGCCGTTCTTCCTGGTGGCGCTGCGCTTCGCGGTCATCGCCGTCCCGACGGTGCTGCTCGTGCCACGTCCCGGCGTCCCGTGGCGGTGGGTGCTCGGGTACGGCGCGGGCTTCGGCGTCCTGCAGTTCGTCTTCCTCTACGTGGCGATGGACACCGGCATGCCGACCGGGCTCGCCTCGCTGGTCCTGCAGTCCTCGGCGCCGTTCACCGTCGTCCTCGCCGGGCTGCTGCTCTCCGAACGGCTGAGCGCGCGGCAGGCGGTGGGCGTCGGCCTGGCCGTCGCCGGGCTGGCCGGGATCGCCGTCCACCGGGCCGGGCTGGACGGCGGGGCCACGTTGCTGCCGGTGGTCCTGACGCTGTGCGGCGGGCTGGGCTGGGCGCTGGGCAACCTGTGCAACCGGCAGGCGCGCCCGGCGCGGCCGTTCCGGTTGATGCTCTGGATGACCGTCGTGCCGCCGCTGCCGATGCTCGCGCTCTCCCTCGCCACCGAGGGCCCCGCCCGCATCGCCACGTCGCTCACCACGCTCGGCACCCGGCAGGGCGTGCTCGCGCTGGCCGGCCTGCTGTTCACCGTCGTCGTCGCCACCCTGCTCGGCTCGGGCATCTGGACGGCACTGATGAGCCGGCACCCCTCGGGCACGGTGGCACCGTTCTCGATGCTGGTGCCCGTCGTCGGCACGGGCGCGTCCTGGCTGTTCCTCGGCGAGCGCACGCCGCCGGTCGAGCTGGCCTGCGGCGTGCTCGTGGTCGTCGGCGTGCTGGTCGGCAGCCGGCCGCCGCGCTCCTATCCGCCGGAGGCGGGGGCACCGACGCCGGTGACCCGCAGCGCGGCGGCGTAGGCGGCCGGGTCGAGGTCACCCAGCAGCAGCCGCTGGAGGAGGAAGCCGAGGACCGCGGACAGCATCGTGGCCCCGAGGTGCAGCGGGTCGGCGTCGGCCGGGATGGTCCCGGCCTGCTGCCCGCGCCGCACGACCTCGACGAAGAACCCGCGGATGGTGCGGTAGGTCCGGTCGACGACGGCGTGCACCTCGGGGTTGCGCAGCGCCTCGCCCCAGGCCTGGACGGCGACCCGGGTGAGGTCGACCGGCCCGCGCCCGGCGACGTCGGCGACCATCCGGACGGCGGTCGCGACGGCCGTGGCGGGATCCGGCACCGGCTCCTGCCGCAGCAGCACCTCGAAGCGCGCCGCCGCCTCGCCCACGACCCGCTCGACGATCGCCGCGATGAGCTCGTCCTTGCTGCGGAAGTAGCGGTAGACGGCGCCGGCCGACAGCCCGGACGCGGCGATGACGTCGGCCATGCCGGTCGCCTGGAAACCGTTGGCGGCGAAGCGGGCGGTGGCGGCGTCGAGGATCTGGTCACGGCGGGCGGCGAGGTGGGACTCGGACACGCGGGGCATGCCGCCAGCATAAAGCGAACGACCGTTCTTGACGCGGTGCCCGGTCGGGTCCACACTCGTCCGGGTAAGCGAACGGTCCTTCGTTTTACTGGAGTGGTCCTCATGTCCGCCTCCCCGGAGCCCGTGGCTCCCCCCGCCCGCCCGGTCCTCGCCGTCGTCGCGGCGGTCGCCGTCCTCCTCACCGTCGTCCTCACGGCCTTCGCCTGGTTCGCCGTCCGCTCGGCTCCGCACGACCTGCCACTCGCCGTCGCCGGCCCGGCGCCCGCGGCCGCCCAGGTGACCGCGGCCCTCGACACCGCCTCCCCCGGCGCCTTCGACGTCCGGCCGGTCGACGACGAGGCGGCCGCCCGGTCGGCGATCGAGGACCGCGAGGTCTACGGCGCGGTCGTCGTCGACGCCACCGGCCCGCGGCTGCTCGTCGCCTCCGCTGCCTCCCCCACCGTGGCCACCTCCCTGCGCCAGGTCGCGGCCGGTCTCGGCGCGGCGACCGGCGCACCGGTGCCGGTCGAGGACGTCGTCCCCGCTCCGGAGGCGGACCCGCGTGGCGCCGGCCTGGCCGCCGCCGCCCTGCCCCTCGCGCTGGGCGGCATCGTCACCGCCGGGCTCACCTCGCGCCTGGTCCGCGGCCGCGGCCGGCGGATCGCCACGGCGCTCGCCGCGGCGGTGGCGGGCGGCATGGTGACCGCGACCGTCCTGGGCACCTGGCTCGGCTCGGTCGAGGGCTCCTGGTGGACGACGTCGGGCGTGGTGGCGCTCGGCATCGCCGCGACCGCCCTGGTCCTGCTGAGCCTGCACGAGCTGTTGGGCACGCCGGGCCTGGCACTGGGGGCGGCGACGACGGTGCTGCTCGGCAACCCGCTGTCCGGCCTGGCCGGCGCGCCGGAGCTGCTGCCCGGCGCCTGGGGTGCCGTGGGCCAGTGGCTGCCGCCGGGCGCGACCGGGACGCTGCTGCGCGCCACCTCCTGGTTCGACGGCGCCGGGGCCGGCTCCGCACTGCTCGTCCTCGGCGTCTGGTGCCTCGCGGGCCTGGCCCTCGTCGGTGCCGGCGCCGCCCGCGCCCGCCGGTCCCGGCCCACGACGCCGGCCGCCGCCGCGCGGGAGGCCGTGCCCGTCTGAGCGGCGGGGGCCATGCTCGCGGGATGAGCCGCCCCGGGCCCCTGGCCTCCTCCACCGTGCCCGTCGTGCTCACCGCCCTGGTGGGCACGGCGGGCACCGACGTCGGCTCGGACTGGTACCGGCGTCTGGACAAGCCGCGCTGGCAGCCCCCGGGCCCGGTGTTCGGGATCGCGTGGACGGCGCTGTACGCGCTCCTCGCCACGGCCGGTGCCCGGACGCTGCGGCGGGCCGGCACCGGACGGCGCACCTGGTCGCGGGCGTTCGCGGTCAACCTCGTGCTCAACGCCGGGTGGCCGTGGGCGTTCTTCCGGGCGCACCGGCCGACGCTGGCGGCGGCGGAGGCGGCCCTGCTCGCCGTCTCGACCGCCGACCTCGCCCGGCGATCCGCGCGGATCGACCGCACGGCCGGGCTGGCGCTGCTCCCCTACGCGGCGTGGACGGCCTTCGCCACGGCGCTCAGCACGGAGATCGCCCGGCGCGACCGCCGCTGACGCCGTCCCCCTGCGGCACCCGGGGGTCCGCGGTCGGATCGGTTCCGGAAGGGGGTCGAGCGCGCGTGACAGCCCCCCGCGGCGAGGCGTACCGGCGACACGCGCGGGCGGCGCACGCGCCACCCCGGCGCCCGTAGACGTGCGGAACCGTCCGGGACACGATGGGCGGGCCTTCCGACAGCTCAGGGGGAAGAGCGCATGGACAGGAAGCGACGCGGGGTGCGGTCCACCCGGTTCATCCCGGGCCTCGGGGCCGGCGCGTGCGCGCTGGGTGTGGCGGCCGCGATGGCGGCGGTGTCGGGCCCGCCGGTCGCCGGCGCCGTGGGCGAGGACGGTCCGACGGCCACCGGGGAGGCGGCCTCCGCCGAGGCGCTGGTGGGCGAGACCACGGACGAGGCCACGGACGGGGCCACGGACGGGGCCGCGGACGGGGCCGGCCCGCTGGTGCTCCCCAGCATCGGCGTCGTCGCACCCGGGTTCGAGGACGGCTGGGCACCGGCCCCGATCACGCCCCCGCTGCCGGACTCCGGCGGCTCGACCCCGTCCCCCGCCGACCTCCCGGACCCGTTCCCCCTCGACGAGGGCGACCGCGGGGACGCCTCCTCGCCGGGTGCGTCCGTGGACGAGCCGCCCGTCGCCGACGCAGTCCCGCCGGCGCCCGTTCCCGCCGATCCCGTCCCCGCCGAACCCGTGCCCACGGCGCCTGTTCCTGAGGCGCCCGCTGCCGAGGCCCCCGCTCCTGAGGCGCCCGCTGCCGAGGCCCCGCCGCTGCCGGAGCCGCCCGTCGACGAGCCGCCTGGCGAGACGCCGGCGGACGCGACCACCCTCGTCCCCGCCGAGCCCGCACCGCCGGCCCCGGAGCCGCCCGTCGAGCCACCGCCCGCTGAGCAGCCGTCCGTCGAGCAGCCGTCCGTCGAGCAGGCTCCGGCAGAGGAGCCACCGGTCGAGCAGCCGCCCGTCGAGCAGGCCCCCGCGGAGGCGCCGCCTGCCGAGGAGCCGCCTGCAGGGCAGCCACCGGCGGAGCAGCCACCGGCGGAGCAGCCCCCGGTCGAGGAGCCCCCTGCGGAAGAGCCGCCTGCAGAGCAGCCATCCGTCGAGCAGTTCCCGGTGGAGGAGCCTCCCGCGGAGCAGCCGCCGACCGGAGAGCCGCCCGGCGAGGAGCCAGCGTCCGAGCAGCCACCGGTCGAGCAGCCCCCTGCAGAAGAGCCGGCTGTCGACCTGCCGGTCGCCGAGCAGCCGCCGGTCGTCCCGGCGTGCGAGGACCTCGCTGACCCGGCAGCGGCCGAGGGCGCCGCAGCAGAGGGCGCCCCAGTCGAGGGCGGCGTGATCGAGGACCCTGCGGTGGCCACGGACACAGCCGCCCCGGCCGATCCCGCGGTGACGGAGTCCCCCGAGGCGTACCTCCCAGCGTGCGCGACACCCGAGGAGCCCGCTCCGGCGGCCTGACCCGGACACACGGAGGCCCCCACCCGGATGCAGGTGGGGGCCTCCGTCCAGGAGGTGCGGGTCAGCGTTCCGCGGGCTTGGCGAGGCTGCTCACGCACTCGCCCTGGTTGCGGAAGACCGGCTGCGTGCTCGTGGCCCAGCCGCCGTCCTTGCACTGCTGCTTGGTGGTCAGCTTGACGTCCCGGGCGAAGGTGTAGCGAGTGCCCGCGAAGTCGATCGCGTTGATCACGCCGTCGCCCTTGACTCCGGATCCGAGCGAGAAGCCGAACGCCAGGACGTCGGCGTTCGGGAATGCCGTGCGCCACCCGTCGAGCGTGCCGTGGTCGGCACTGCCGAAGCCGCCGGTGTGCGACGGGGCGCGGTCCTTGACGAACTGCTCAGCGGTGTTGTTCAGCCACCAGTCGTTGCCATAGCTGGTAACCGTCGGTTCGCCGATCAGGATGCCGTCAGCGGTCCCGTTCCCATCGAAGTCGACGACGAGCTGGAAGCCCGGTGCGCCACCCGTCGTGGCGGTGTAGTCGAGGCTCGGCTCGCCGACCTGCGTCAGCGGCGTGTCCGTGGCGACGTACTCGGCGACCTTGTCCGAGTTGCGCCCATCCAGGCCGACGTCGGCGCTGCCGTCGGTGTAGATGCGCAGCCCGGTGCCGACGACCTGGTAGTGCCCGTTGGCTCGGGTGTCGCTGAGAGCCGGCAGGAAGTCGCTCGGCACCTGGACGACGTCGGTCGCGGCGGCCTGGGCGGCCGGTCCGGTGAACAGGATGGTCATGCCGGCGGCCAGGGCCCCGGCGGCAGCGGTGCTGCGGCGCACGCGTCGTCTCCTCGAGAAGAGCGCCGGTCCCGATCGGCCGGCGCGTGGTGCACCGGACGCTAGGTCGCCGGAGACGGCCCGCCCCGGAGGTCGCGACCGCGGGTCCGGCCCAGCCGCCCCAGTGCCCTCGCCCGTCCCGGTGACCCCGGTGGGCGGCCCGTGCGCGCCCGCACGAGGATGGGGCGTGCCCATCGACGCCACCACCAGCTACGCCGCCGACCCCGACCGCGTCCTCGCCACCCTGACCGACGAGGCGTTCCTGCGCGAGGTCGCCCAGGCCCTGGAGGCGCAGGTGCAGGAGGTGTCCAGCCGCACCGACGGGTCGGGGACGACCACGCGGGTCCGGCTGACGGCGGCCACGACGGGCATCCCGCCGGTGTTCGCCCGGTTCGTCGGCCGGACGGTGCCGGTCACCGAGGTCACCACCTGGACCCCTGACGGCGACGGCGGCCACCGCGGCGCGCTCGACCTGCGCGCCGAGATCATGGGCCGCCAGGCCGTGGTCACCTGCGAGCGGCGGCTGACCCCGGCCCCGGGCGGCGGCACCCGCGCCACGGTGACCGGCGACGCCAGGGTGGACGCGCCCTTCATCGGCCGGCAGGCCGAGGGTGCCGTCCGCGACCTGGTCACCCAGGTGGTCCTGCGCCACGAGCACGAGGTCCTGCAGCGCCGCCTCGCCGCGGGCTGAGCTCAGGGAGCGAGCGAGCCCCACCGCGCGACGTCGGCGCCGGCCTCGTCGACCAGCACGTACTCGGCCGCGCCCGGCGGGTCGTCCGCGCGGTGGCGGCTGACGACGTCGACGGCCTCGGACTCGGCGGCGGTCGCGTCGGCGGCGTCCCACTCGTGGACGACGGCGCCGTCGCCGGTGGTCAGGCGGTAGTGGGGCATGGCCGGACCGTAGAGGAGCGCGATCCCGCCGCCTACGACAGTCCGGCCAGCGCGCGGACCAGCACCTCCCGGGTGTCGGCCGGGTCGACGACGTCGTCCACCTCGAAGGCCGAGGCGACGTTGAGCGCCCTGCCCTGCGCGTAGGACTCCGCCACCAGCTCGGAGTAGCGGGACTCGCGGGCGCCGGGCGGCAACGCCTCCAGCTCGCGCCGGTACCCGAGCCGGATCGCGCCCTCCAGGCTCATCGGCCCGAACTCGCCGGTGGGCCAGGCCAGGGTGAGCAGCGGGACCTGGAGGTCACCGCCGAGCATGGCCATAGCGCCCAGTCCGTAGGCCTTGCGCAGCACCACCGCCAGCAGCGGCACGCCCAGCTGCGCCCCGGCCACGTACAGCCCGCCGAAGCGGCGGACGGTGCCGGTGCGCTCGGAGTCGGGGCCGACCATGAACCCCGGGGTGTCGACGAGGGAGACCACCGGTAGCCGGGCCGAGGCGCACAGCCGCAGGAACGCCGCGGCCTTGTCCGCCGACTCGCCGTCGATGGCGCCGCCGAGGTGCCGCGGGTCGTTGGCCACGATGCCCACCGGCCGCCCGTCGAGCCGGGCCAGCGCGGTGACCACGCCGCGGCCGAACGCCGGCCGCAGCTCCAGCACGCTGCCGGTGTCTGCGAGCGTGGTCACCACGGGCCGGACGTCGTAGCTGCGGACCCGGTTGGCCGGCAGCGCGCTCCGCAGCGCCCGCTGGTCGGCGGCCTCCCCCGCCACGACCCGGCCGGTCAGCAGCCCGACCGCCTGCCGGGCGGCGGCCACGGCGGCGGCGTCGTCGGGCACCACGACGTCGACGACGCCGTTGGCGGCCTGCACCGCGGTCGGGCCGACGTCCTCCGGCGCGACGACGCCCAGCCCGCCGGCCTCGATCATCGCCGGGCCGCCCATCCCGATGCTGCTGTCCTCGGTGGCGATGACGACGTCGCAGCAGCCGACCAGCGCGGCGTTGCCGGCGAAGCAGTACCCCGAGACGACGGCGACCGTGGGCACCGTCCCGGCCAGCCGCGCCATCGTGGTGAAGGTCGGGACGTCGAGGCGGGAGAAGCCACCGCCGTCGGTGTCGCCGGGCCGCCCGCCGCCACCCTCGGCCACCAGCACCACCGGCAGCCCCCGCTCGGCGGCGACCTCGAGCAGCCGGTCGGTCTTGCGGTGGTTGGTGCGGCCCTGCGTGCCGGCCAGCACGGTGTAGTCGTAGACGAGGACGGCGCACGGCACGCCGCCGACCTCGCCGATGCCGGTGACCATGCCGTCGGCCGGCGTCCGCGCGACCAACTCCTCCAGCGAGCGCCGCGCGCGCTGCGCGGCGATGCCGAGCTGGCCGTACTCCACGAACGTGCCCGGGTCGACCAGCGCGGCCACCGTCTCCCGCGCGGTCAGCCGTCCGGCGTCGTGCCGGCGGGCCACCGCCTCGGGCCGGGCCTCGTCGAGGGTGGCGGCCCGCCGCTCCCGCAGCTCGGCGAGCTCCGGCCGGACGGCGTCCGGATCGGCCGCGTCCGGGCCCGCGGCGGCGTCCCCGACCTCGCCGGGAACGACCGCACCGAGCACCGTGCCCGCGGTCACCACGTCGCCCACGCGCACGGACAGCCCGGTCAGCACGCCGGCGGCCGGCGAAGGCACGACGTGCTCCATCTTCATCGCCTCGAGCACCAGCAGGGTCGTCCCCGCGGCGACGGCGTCGCCCTCCGCGGCGGCCACCTCCACCACCGCGCCCGACAGCGGCGCGGGGACCGGCAGCGCGCCGTCGGCCCCGGCGACGGCGGCCGGCACGGGCGCGTCCGGCACCAGGTCGGCGAGGCGGTCGTCGACGAGGTCGGTGGTCGCCCGGCCGTCGGCGACCCCGGGCAGGTCGAGCAGGGCGGCCAGCAGGTCGCGGTTGACCGGCACCCCCGCGACGTCGAGCTCGGCCAACGCGCGGCGGCACCCGGCCAGCGCCCGCGGCAGGCCGCGGTCGGCGACGACGACCTTGGCCAGCAGCGAGTCGTAGCGCGGGCCGACCTCGTCGCCGGCGACCACGCCGGTGTCCACCCGCACGCCGCGACCGGTAGGCGGGACGAACCGCTCGAGCCGGCCGACGCCGGGGTGCACCGTGCCGTCGGGCAGCAGCGTCTCGGCGTTGACACGGGCCTGCACCGCCGCGCCCCGGGACGGCGGCGGCGAGGCCAGCCCGAGGCCGGCGAGCGTCGCGCCCTCGGCGAGCCGGATGCCGACCTCGACCAGGTCCAGGCCGGTGACCTCCTCGGTCACCGTGTGCTCGACCTGCAGCCGCGGGTTCACCTCGAGGAACGCCACCTCCTCGCCGCGCACGAGGAACTCGACGGTGGCCAGCCCGCGGTAGCCCAGCGACCCGCACAGCGTCGTGGCGTACACGGCCAGGCGCCCCCGCAGGTCGTCGTCCAGGCCGGGCGCGGGGGCGATCTCCACCAGCTTCTGCCGGCGCCGCTGCAGCGAGCAGTCCCGGTCACCGAGGGCCACCACCGCGGCGCCGTCGCCGGCCACCTGCACCTCGACGTGCCGTGCTCCGGTCAGCAGCCGCTCGACGTAGACCGCGCCGCTGCCGAAGGCCGCCGTCGCCTCCGAGCGGGCACGCTCGAGGGCTGCGGGCAGGTCCGCGGCGTCGCGCACCGGCCGCATGCCGCGCCCGCCACCCCCGGCGACCGCCTTGACCATGACCGCGCCGCCGTCGCCGAGCCCGGCGAGGAAGGCGGTGGCGGCCTCGAGGTCGGTGTCGCCGTCCGTGGCCGCGAGGACCGGCAGGCCGAGTTCCGCGGCGCGGGCGCGGGCGGCGGTCTTGTCGCCCAGCAGCGCGAGCGCCGCGGCGTCCGGTCCGACGAAGGCGACGCCGGCGTCCGCGCACGCCCGGGCGAGCGCGGGGCTCTCGGCGAGGAAGCCCCAGCCCGGGTGCAGGCCGTCGGCGCCGGCGTCCACCGCCGCCCCGACGACGGCGGCGACGTCGAGGTAGGCGGCCGGGCCGGTCCCGGGCAGGCGGACGGCGTCGCCGGCACGGCGGGTGTGCAGGCTCCCCGCGTCGTCCTCGGGCGCGACCGCGACGGTGGACAGGCCGAGGGCGGCGGCGGTCCGGAGCACGCGGACGGCGACCTCGCCGCGGTTGGCCACCAGCAGACGGGTGATCGTCATCGGCCGCGGAGTCTAGGGGGCCGGCCGGGGCCGTCGCCGGGGCGCGGACCGGGCCGGACCGGGGCAGGCTGGACCCATGACGACGCCCGAGCCCGACCTCCCGCAGCCGCGCGACATCGCCCTGGAGATGGAGGACGAGGAGACCGCCGCCCACCTCGAGGCGGAGAGCGACCCCGAGCCCGCGCCCCGTGGCAGTGACTGAGCCGGGCCGCCCGGACCGCTCCGGGCGTACCGTCCCGGGCATGACCGCCGACGCGGGTGCACAGCGGCTGGTCGCCGGCCGCTACACGGTGAACGGGATGCTCGGCCGCGGCGGCATGGGCGTCGTCTGGCGGGCCACCGACCAGGTCCTGGGCCGCCCGGTGGCGCTCAAGGAGGTCACCTTCCCCGCGCACCTGACCGACGACGAGCGCGAGGCGCTGCGCAACCGGACGCTGCGCGAGGCCCGGGCGGCCGCCCGCCTGGTGCACCCGTGCGTGACCACCCTCTACGACGTCGTCGAGGAGGACGGCCGGCCCTGGCTGGTCATGGAGCACGTCGAGTCCCGCAGCCTGCAGGAGATCGTGCAGCGCGAGGGCCCGCTGCCCTGGCGGGCGGTGGCCCGCATCGGCCTGGACGTGCTCGACGCGCTGGAGGCCGCGCACGCCGCCGGGATCGTGCACCGCGACGTCAAGCCGGCCAACGTGCTCGTCGGGCGGGACTGCGCGGCGCACCTCACCGACTTCGGCATCGCGATCGCCACCGGCGGCCCCTCGATCACCACGTCCGGGGCGATCATCGGCTCGCCGTCCTACATGGCGCCCGAGCGCGCCCGCGGCGAGGAGCCCGGACCCGCCGTCGACCTGTGGTCCCTGGGCGCCACGCTGTACACCGCCGTCGAGGGACGGCTGGCCTTCGACCGGCCCGAGTCGATGGCCACGCTGCTCGCCGTCGTCTCCGAGGACCCCGCGCCGACCGAGCGGGCCGGCCCGCTGGCCCCCGTCCTCGAGGGCCTGCTCACCAAGGACGCCGCCGCCCGCTGGGACGTCCCGCGCTCCCGAGCGGCGCTGCGCGCGGTGCTCCAGGGCGCCGGCCCCGGGCCGGAGTGGATCCCGCGCGCGCAGGCATCCGGCGACGGCCCCGGCGACGGCCCTGGCGACGACGGGAACGCCGGCGGCCGCCCCACCCTCGGCGGCCAGGTCGAGCGCTTCGACCTCGACGACCTGCGCGCCCTCGCCTCGGTGATCCACGGCGTCGCCCGCGACGCCCGCGACCAGGCGCGCTACCTCGCCGAGCGGCGCAAGGAGCGCAAGGAGCGCAAGGAGGCCGGGGACGGGCACCGGAAGCGGGGGTCCCGGCCCGTGCGGGTGGCCGCCACGCCGCGCAGCGCCGCACCCGCCGCCACGCCGCGCAGCGCCGCACCCGCCACCCCGCCCGCCGCCTCGCCCGCCACCCCGCCCCAGGCGCCGCCCTCGGCGCCGCCGTCCCCGCGCCCGCCCGCGGCCCCCGCGGCGCGGCGCCGGTTCAAGCGCCGCTGGGTGGTCGTCCCGGTGCTGCTGGCCGTGCTCGCCGTGCTGGCCGCCGTCGGCGGGGTGGTGGCGCTACTGGCCGCGGCGTTCGGCGTGTGGTGAGCGGCCCAGCCGGGACGCGTCCAGCCGCTGCGAGGCCACGTAGTACAGGGTGGCGCCCTCCGGGACCGGGGTGTCCCACGCGGGGCTGACCAGCAGTCCCTCGCCGGTGCGCACCGCGAGCACCGTGGCGCCGTGGTCGCGGCCGAAGGCGGTCTGGCACTCGCCGAAGGTCCGGTGCGGCAGGTCGCGGGGCACCCGCAGCGAGTACGTGTTGCCGTGCCCGCCGGCGGTCATCAGCTCGTTGTAGACCTGCGTGAGTCCCGGGTCGGCGGCCTCCTCCGACAGCAGGAACGGCATGTGCCACTGCACCACCTGCACGCCGGGGTTGAGGTAGCGGAGGCTCTCGCGCCGCGTCAGGTCGCGCACGGCGGCGACCATGTGCACCTGCGGGTTGGCGTGGTCGACGGCGACGGCGATGGCCAGGGTCTCGTTGTCGTCGCGGCCGTCGATGACCGCCGTGCGGGCGCGGTCCACGCAGGCGCGGGTCATGACGTCGGCGTGCGTGAGGTCGCCGCGGACGAAGGAGACCCGCGGCTCCTCGGGCATGGGGTTGCCGGGCACGTCGTCGTGGGCGGCGAGCACCACCTGGGTGCCCGGCTCGACGGTGAGCTCGGCGACGATCCGCTCGGTCCGTCCCGGCGTGTAGCCCAGGACGACCACGTGGTCCCGGAGGTCCAGGCCGACCACTCCTCTCAGCCGCTTGCCCCGCGCGGTCTGCAGGGCGGTGGCCAGCTCGGTGAACAACAGGGTCAGCGTGACGATCCCGCCGACGATGACGTAGGCGCCCACGACGTGCCCGGGGCCGGACTCGGGGAAGAAGTCGCCGTAGCCGACGGTGGCGGCGGTGACGACGAAGTACCACCAGTAGTTGGCCGGGGTGACGAGCTCACTGCCGGGCTCGGCCAGCGCCATGAGCCCCCAGCTGCTGAGGAACACCAGCGCGGCCACCGCCAGCGGCAGCTTCCAGCCGGGGAGCCGGATGCGGGCGAAGCGCAGCAGCCGGTGCAGGAAGAACGGCAACGCGGAGGCTCCCTCGACGGCGCGGCGGACACCGCAACCTACCGTCGCGCGGCGGCGGCAGGAGTCCCCCGCGAGCGGGACGGGTAGCGGCCGGTCATGCGCCCCCGCGAGCTGCTCACCCACGCCTACTCGCAGATCGGCGAGACGCTGCGCGCCGCCGTCGAGGGCCTGTCCCCCGACCAGCTCGCCGCCCGGGTCGGCCCCCGCGCCAACCCGATCGGCTGGCTGGCCTGGCACCTGCTCCGGGTGCAGGACGACCACCTCGCCGAGGTGGCCAGCAGCGAGCAGGTCTACACGGCGCAGGGGTTCGCCGTCCGCTTCGGCCGGCCGGCCGACGACACCTCCACCGGGTACGGGATGAGCAGCCTGGAGGTGGAGTCGCTGCGGGTGCCCTCGGCCGACCTGCTGCTCGAGTACGCCGACGCGGTGGCCGCCCGCAGCGCCGAGTACCTCGGGACCCTGTCCGACGACGACCTCGACCGCGTCGTCGACGAGCGGTGGGACCCGCCGGTCACCCTCGGCGTCCGGCTGGTCAGCGTGCTCGCCGACGACCTGCAGCACGTGGGGCAGGCGGCCTACGTGCGCGGGCTGCTCGGCGCCTGAGGCCGCAGCACCCGGGCGGCGAGCTCCTCGAGGACGGCCGCGGGCTCGGCCAGGCAGCGGTCGAGGCCGGCCACCTCCGTCAGGGCGGAGGCGGCGGTGAGACCCGCGGCGGCGAGCTCGTCCGGGCCCAGCGCCACCCGGCCGGCCAGCGCCACGCACGGCACCCCGGCGGCCCGGGCCCGGGCGGCGACGACGGCCGGCGCCTTGCCGCGCAGCGACTGCGCGTCGAGGCTGCCCTCCCCCGTCACGGCGAGGTCCGCGCCGGCCAGCGCCGCGTCGAGCCCGACGAGGTCGGCGACCAGCTCCGCGCCGGATCCGACCGTGCAGGTCAGGACGGCGGCCACGCCCGCCGCGGTGCCACCGGCCGCGCCCATCGCCGGCCACCCCTCCAGGTCGATCCCCAGGTCGCGCCGGACGACGGCGGCGAACCGCCCGAGCGCGGCGTCGAGGGCGGCCACCTGCTCCGGCGTCGCCCCCTTCTGCGGCCCGTAGACCGCGGCGGCACCGTCCGGGCCGGTGAGCGGGTTGTCGACGTCGGTGGCCACCGCGACGGTCACCTCGCGCAGCCGCGGGTCGCGGGCGCCGACGTCGATCCGGTCGAGGGCGGCGAGGCCCGCGCCGCCGGGCGGCACGTCGCGGCCGGCGCCGTCGAGCAGCCGCACGCCGAGTGCCTGCAGCAGGCCCGCGCCGGCGTCGGTGGTGGCGCTGCCGCCCAGTCCGAGCACGATCCGGTGGGCTCCGGCGTCGAGCGCGGCCAGCAGCAGCTCCCCCAGCCCGCGGGTGGTCGCGGTCATCGGCGCGGGCCCGGCGAGCAGCCCGATCCCGGCCGCGGCGGCGAGCTCGACCACCGCCGTCGTCCCGTCGACGGCGAAGGTGGCGCGCACCGGCCGGCCGTCGGGGCCGCTCACCGTCGTCGTCACCGGGCGGGCGCCGGCGCGCACCGCGGCGGCCACCGTGCCCTCCCCGCCGTCGGCCATCGGGCGGGTCAGCACCTCGGCGTCCGGGTGCACCCGGAGGAGCCCGCGGGCGACCGCGTCGGCGGCCTCCGCGGCGGTCAGGGTGCCCTTGAAGGAGTCGGGCGCGACGATGATCCGCACGCCCGGCAGCATGCCCTCCCCGCGCGTAGCGTCGGGACGTGACCGAGACCGCGCGCACCGACTTCTACGCCCTCGACGAGCTGCTCACGGCCGAGGAGATCGACGTCCGGGACCGGGTGGCGGACTGGTGCGCCAAGGAGGTCACCCCGCGGATCAACGACTACTGGGAGCGCGCGGAGTTCCCGTTCGAGCTGGTGCCGGGCTTCGCCGAGCTCGGCATCGCCGGCGGGACGATCGAGGGCTACGGCTCGCCCGGGATGAGCGCCGTGGCGGCCGGCCTGGTCGCCGCCGAGCTGGCCCGCGCCGACGGCAGCATCGGCACCTTCAACGGCGTGCACAGCTTCCTGGCGATGCAGTCGATCGCGCTGCTGGGCTCGGAGGAGCAGCGTGAGCGGTTCCTGCCCGCGATGGCGCGGATGGAGAAGATCGGCGCGTTCGGCCTCACCGAGCCGCGGCACGGCTCGGACGCCGTCGCCCTGGAGACCCGCGCCCGCCGCGACGGCGACTCCTACGTCCTCGACGGGCAGAAGAAGTGGATCGGCAACGGCTCGATCGCCGACTACGTGCTCATCTGGGCGCGCGACGAGGAGGGGCAGGTCGGCGGGTACGTCGTCGAGAAGGGCACGCCCGGCTTCACCGCGCGGGTCATGACCGGCAAGACGGCGCTGCGGGCGGTGTGGCAGGCCGAGATCACCCTCGACGGCGCCCGCGTCCCGGCCGAGAACAAGCTGGAGAACTGCCGGTCGTTCAAGGACGTCTCCACGATCCTGGACCGCACCCGCTACACCGTCGCCTGGCGCGCGCTGGGCGTGGCGATGGCCTCCTACGAGCTGGCGCTGGCGCACTGCCTGAGCCGCGAGCAGTTCGGCCAGCCGATCGCCGGCTACCAGCTCGTGCAGGAGAAGCTCGCGACGATGCTGGCCGAGATCACCAACATGCAGCTGATGTGCTGGCGGCTGTCCAGCCTCGCCGACGCCGACCGGATGACGGCGGCGATGGCGTCGCTGGCCAAGCGGCACTGCTGCGCCACCGCGCGGGCGATCGTGGCCGACGCCCGCGACCTGTTCGGCGGCGACGGGATCCTGCTCGAGCACCACATCGCGCGGCACCACGCCGACATCGAGGCGATCTACACCTTCGAGGGCACCGACCACGTGCAGGCACTGATCGTGGGACGGGAGATCACCGGGCTGTCGGCGATCAGCGGCCGGCGTCGGTGAGCTCCTCGGAGGGCTGCTCGCTCAGCCGGCGCGGCTGAGCGTCGCCGGCTCCAGGGCCGGCCCGGAGAGCCGACTGGGACCCTCGTGCAGGGGAACCGCCGGGCGGTCCGCGGGCGGCACCTCCCGGCCCTCCGCGGCGTTACCGTCGGGGAGTCCTGCGGAGCGGAGGAGCGAGCGCGGTGGATCCAGTCAGCCTGGTGGTCGGGGCGGTCCTGCTCGTCACGGGCTTCGTGGCCGGACGTCTCGGGCGCCGCCGTCCCGCCGGCCCCCCGCCCGTCCCGACCCCGGTGTGCGGTTGCGGGCACCCGCTGAGCCAGCACGACACCGGGACCAACACCTGCTACGCCGAGCTGCGCCGCGACACCTTCGACAAGCGCGGCCGCTGGGCGGGGCACAGCTGGGTGCCCTGCACCTGCCGCCAGTACGTGGGCCCGCGCCCGATCGACGAGGTGTTCCTCCCCCGCGTCCTGCCCCCGTCCGACTGACGGCCGGCGGCGCCCGCTGCCGATCATCGTCTGCGTGCCGCTCGCACCGGCGTGTCCGCGCGTGTCCCGTGCACGCACACGATGATCAACCCGGCGGCGGCGCCTCGGGCGGGGCGAGGTCGACGAGGGCGGTGACCAGCGCGGCCACGCGGGCCTGTCCCAGCTCGGTGGTCAGCGCCGCCTCGTGCGCGGACACCAGCGCCTCGAGGCGGTCCAGCCGGGTGCGGCCGCGGGCGGACAGGTGCACCCGCACCCGCCGGCCGTCGTCGGGGTCGGGCAGCCGGTAGGCCAGCGCGGCGTCGGCCAGCCCGTCGACCAGGCGGGTGGCGGTCGGCGCCGGGACGCACAGCGCCGCGCACAGCTCGCTCATCGTGCGGCCGGGTCCGGACGCCAGCGCGCGCATCAGCCGGTAGGTGTCCAGGGACGCGCCGTCCTCGGCGAGCACCGCCCCGACCCCGCGGGCGACCCGCCGCGAGACCACGCTCAGCAGCTCGACGAGCGAGGACACCGGCGCCTGCGTCCGGGTGGCCTGCTGCTCGACCGCCATGGGCCGCACCATACTCAGGGAGTGCCCGGACCGACCGTCCCGATGGACGCGTGGGAGGCCGCCGTCGCCGGCCGCGCCCCCGACGTCGTCCGGATCGGCCTGGCCGTCCCGCTGACCGGCCCGCTGGCCATGACCGCGCCCTCGGCCCTGGACCTGGCGGCGCTGGCCGCCGACGAGCTCACCGAGGCCGGCGGGGTGCGCGGGCGCGCCGTCGAGCTGGTCACCGTCGACGCCGGCCGGCAGCCCGCGGAGGTCGCCGCCGAGGTCGCCGCGCTGCACGCCGCCGGCGCCGTCGACGTCCTCGTCGGCTTCTCCACCAGCAACGTCTCGCGGGCGGTCGCCGCCGCGCTGGCCGGGCGGGCCGGGTACGTGTTCACCCCGCCGCACGAGGGCGGGCGCGGCTCGCGCGGGGCGCTGCGCATCGGCTCCTCGCCGCTGGTGCAGCACGCCGCCGCGCTGGCCTGGCTGGTGCGGCACCGCCGCGCGCAGCGGTGGGTCCTGCTCGGCACCGACTACGTCTGGCCGCAGGCGGTGCACCGCGCCGCGCGGACGGTCCTGCGCGACCTCGGCGCCGAGGTGGCCGGCGAGCTGCTCGTCCCCTTCGGCCCGGCCGACCCCGGGCCCGCGCTCGACCTGATCCGCCGCACCCGCGCCGACGCCGTCCTGCTCAGCCTGGTCGGCCGCGACCTGGTGGCCTTCAACCGCGCGTTCGCCCGCGCCGGGCTCGACCGCCGCGTCGTCCGGCTGTCCGGGGCGCTGGAGGAGAACGGCCTGTACGCGGTCGGCGGCGACGGCACCGGCGAGCTGTACGCCTGCATGCCCTCGTTCGCGGCGGCCGACGGAGCCGCCGACGAGGGGCAGCTGGCCCTGCAGGAGCGGCTCGCGGCCCGGGTCGGGCCCTCCGCCCCCGTGGTGTGCGCCTACGCCCGCGGGGTGCACGACGGCGTCCGCGCCGCCGCCCGGCTGCTGGAGACCGGCGCCCCGGAGCCGCCGGGGATCCCGCGGCCGCGGCTGGCCCGGGCCGACGGGCTGGTGTTCCGCGAGGTCGCGTCGCGCGGCTGACCCCCACTGCTTCCACATGGAAACGGTCGGGCCTACCCTCCCCGCGTCCGGCTCCGTGCCGGCCGAGAGGAGGAGCCGTGAGCGACCCCCGCACCACCCCGTCCCCCGACCTCACGAAGCCGGGCGGAGGCACCGGCGCCGGAGCCGTCCCCGCTGCCGGCGCGGCCGGCCTCGAGGAGTTCGGCTACCGCCAGGAGCTCAAGCGTTCGCTGACGTTCACCGACCTGCTGGTCTACGGCCTGGTCTTCATGGTCCCGATCGCACCGTTCGGGATCTTCGGCAGCGTCTTCCAGGGCTCAGGCGGGATGATCGCCCTCGCCTACGCGATCGGCGGACTGGCGATGGCCTTCACCGCCGCGTCCTACTCGCAGATGTCGCGGGCGTTCCCCATGGCGGGCTCCGTCTACACCTACGCGGGCCGTGGCATCGCCCAGCCGGTCGGCTTCATGGCCGGCTGGATGATCCTGCTCGACTACGTGCTCGTCCCCGGCCTGCTCTACCTCATCGCCGCGGTCGCGATGAACTCGATCTGGGCGTCGGTGCCGGTCTGGGTCTGGCTGGTCGCCTTCGTGGTGCTGAACACCGTCGTCAACTACTTCGGCATCGAGTTCACCGCGCGGGTCAACAAGATCATGCTGATCGGCGAGCTGATCGTGCTGGCGATCTTCCTGGTCGTCGGCGTCGTCGCGCTGGCCACCGGTGCGGGCCGCGGCTTCGACTTCACGCCGGTCTACAACAGCGACACGTTCTCCCTCGAGCTCGTCTTCGGCGCGGTCTCCATCGCGGTGCTGAGCTTCCTCGGCTTCGACGGCATCTCCACGCTCGCCGAGGAGAACCGCGACTCCGCCCGCTCGATCGGGAAGGCGATGATCGCCGCGCTGGCGCTGGCCGGGACGCTGTTCATCGTCCAGACCTGGGTCGCCGCACTGCTCGTCCCCGACCCCGACACCCTCATCGCCGAGGGGGACGCGGCCGGCACGGCCTTCTACGACGCGGCCGAGGTCGCCGGCGGCGCGTGGCTGGGCACCCTGACCGCGGTGGCCACGGCGATCGCGTGGGGCTTCGCCAACTCCCTCGTGGCCCAGGCGGCCACCTCGCGACTGCTGTTCGCGATGGCCCGGGACCGGCAGCTGCCCGCCTTCCTCAAGCAGGTGCACCCGACCCGCCGCGTGCCGGTCAACGCCACCCTGCTCGTGGCGGTGATCTCCCTCGTGCTGGGCCTGTACATGGCCTCGCGCGAGGACGGGATCACGCTGCTGTCGACGCTGGTCAACTTCGGCGCGCTGTCGGCGTTCCTGCTGCTGCACGTCTCGGTGGTGTGGCACTACGTCGGCCGGCTGAGGAGCCGGAACTACTGGCTGCACCTCGCGGTGCCCGTGATCGGGTTCGCGATCCTGGCCTACGTCGTCTACAACGCCCAGGTGGCCGCCCAGGAGCTCGGCTTCGTGTGGCTGGTCGCCGGCCTGGTGCTCATGGGCGTGCTCATCGCCACCGGCCGCAAGCCCGAGATCCGAGCGGAGGAGGACCTGTGACGGCGTCCCTGGAGGTCGTGTCGCTGCAGCCGACCCCTGACCAGTACCGCTTCTCGTTCGGCGGCGGCGAGCCGCTGCTCACGGTGGCGCCCGGCACGGTGGTGGAGCTGACCACCGAGGACTGCTACGGCGGGAAGGTGCGCGGCGTCGACGACCTGCCCAGCCGGGTGTGCGACTTCCCCCATCTCAACCCGGTCAGCGGCCCCATCGCCGTCGAGGGCGCCGAGCCCGGCGACACCCTGGCGGTGCACCTGGTCGACATCACGCCGGCCCGCGACTGGGCGGTGTCGAGCACGTTCCCGCACTTCGGCGCGCTCACCACCACCCACTCGACGGCGATGCTGCACGAGCCGCTCGAGGAGCTGGTCTGGCTCTACGAGGTCGACCGGGAGCGGGGCACCTGCCTGTTCCGGCCGCGCCGCGGCGGCCCGGAGGTGGAGCTGCCGCTCGACCCGATGCACGGCACGATCGGCGTCGCGCCGGCCGCGGGCGAGGTGTTCGCCAGCATCACGCCGGGCGCGCACGGCGGGAACATGGACACCCCGGAGATGCGGGCGGGCACGACCGTCCACTTCGGCGTCAACGTGCCCGGCGCGATGCTCGCCCTCGGCGACGGGCACTGCCGGCAGGGCGAGGGCGAGGTGTGCGGCACCGCGGTCGAGGCGGCGATGCGCACGGTCGTCGTCGTCGACCTGGTCAAGGGCGGCGGCCCGGTGTGGCCGCGGCTGGAGACCGACGAGTTCCTCATGTCGACCGGCTCGGTGCGGCCGCTCGAGGACGCCTACCGGGTGAGCCAGCACGACCTGGTCACCTGGGCGGCACAGCTCACCGGCTGGGACCCGCTCGACGCCCTGCAGCTGGTCAGCCAGGCCGGCCTCGCGCCGGCGGGCAACGTGGTCGACACCAACTACACGATGGTCGCCAAGCTGGCGAAGCGGTACGTGCCCGGTGCCGTGGCGCACGACGGCGTCCACGAGCGGTTGCGGGCCACCGCCGCGGCGTACCTGCAGCAGCGCTGACGCCCCGGCACCCGGGACTCGCCTTTCGCGCGCGAAAGGCGAGTCCCGGGCGTCCTGCGGGGTAGCGGAACGGGACCGCCACCGCCGTCGGAGGAGTGCCCGTGCCCGAGTCCCCGCAGAACCGCCGGTCCAGCGGCCGCACCACACCCGGCCGCGCCCCCGGGTTCCTGCAGCCCAGCCGCCGGGCCACCCTGCTCGCGGCCACCGAGCCGGTCCGGGCCGCGGCCAGCGCCGGCGCCCTCGCGCTGACCTACCCCCTCCTGCGCGGCGCCCCGCGCGGCGAGCCGCACGGCGTCCTCGTGCTGCCGGGACTCATGGCCTCCGACGCCTCCACCGTGACCCTGCGCCGCTGGCTGCGCGGGCTGGGCTACCCGGTGGTCGGGTGGGAGCTCGGTCGCAACCGCGGGCCCACCCGCGAGATCACCGAGCAGCTGCCGAAGCTGATCGAGCAGCTCGCCGACCGGCACGGCGGGCCGGTCAGCGTCGTCGGCCAGAGCCTGGGCGGCATCTTCGCCCGACGGTTGGCGCTGCGGGTGCCGCGCCTGGTCCGCCAGGTGATCAGCCTCGGCTCGCCGTTCGGCCTGGCCGGCCGGCCCGCCGACGGCACGCCCGGCGCCCGCGCCTACGCCCGCTACCGGCACCTGCACGCCGTCCCCACCACCGGCCGGGGCGACCTGCGCGGCTCCCTGCCGGTCCCGAGCACCGCGGTCTACTCGCGCTGGGACGGCGTCGTGGACTGGCGGGCCTGCCGGCAGCGGCCCGGCCCGGGAGCGGAGAACGTCGGCGTGCACGCCAGCCACCTCGGGATGGGCCACGACCCGGCGGTGCTGTGGCTGGTCGCCGATCGGCTGGCGCAGGGCGCCGACGAGTGGCGGCCGTTCACCCCGCCGGCCCGCCTGCGGCTGCTCTACACCAGCGAGGACGACGTCACGGGCTGACGCCGGGCCCGCAGGACGGCGTCGGCCACGTGCGCGTGACCGTCGTGCCCCTCGTGACCGGCCTCGTGACCGGCCTCGTGACCGGCCTCGTGCCCGGCCTCGTGGGCGCGGGCCTGCCGCGGCCGGGTCTCGGCCACCTCCACCGTCCACTCGGCGGGGTCGAGGGCGGCGGCCATCTGCCCGCCGGTGGCGTACCACTCGGGCAGTCCGGGCCGGCGGACGCCGTGCGCGAGGTCGCTGCCGTCGTGGGCGGTGACCAGCAGCGTGCCGCCCGGCGCGACCGCCGACGCCAGGGTCCGCAGCACGTCGTCGCGGCGGTCGGGCAGGAAGTGCAGGAAGGACGCGGTCACCAGGTCCCAGCGCTCCTCCCCCGGCTGCCACGTGGTGACGTCGGCCTGGCGGGTGTCCAGCTCGACGCCGGCGTCGGCGGCGGCCGCGGCGGCCCGGTCGAGCGCGGTGCGGGAGACGTCGAGGGCGGTGACCTGCCAGCCGCGGCGGGCCAGCCAGACGGAGTCGCCGCCCTCGCCCGCGCCGGCGTCCAGCGCGCGGCCCGGCGGGAGACCGGCGGCCTCGGTGGCCAGGACGTCGTTCACCCGGCCGCTCCAGACGCCGTGCCCGTGCGCGCGGTAGCGCTCCTCCCACCACTGCTCGCCGAACTCCGGATCGGTCTGGGCGCGCAGCACCTCGACGGCGAACCGCGTGTCCTCGGCGACGAGGTCGGCGTTGATCATGGCGCCGGCCGACAGCCCGGCGGCCGCCGCGCCGATCACCTGCGCGCCCAGGTCGGCGACGTTCCCGGCCGCCCACACCCCGGGCACCGCGGTGGCGCCGCGCGGGTCCACCGGCACGTGCGACCCGACGACCGCCTCGCCCATCCGGAACGGCTCGGCCTCCAGGCCCAGCCCGGTCAGCACGGCCGAGCGGGCGGTGAACCGCGGGGCGACGACGACGGCCGCGCGGGGCACGACCTCGCCGTCGGCCAGCCGGACACCGGTGAGCCGCCCGCCGTCGGTCTCCAGCGCCGCCACCTCGCCGCGCACCACCCGGACGCCGCGGGCGGCGAGGGCCTGCGCGGTGGCGTCGTCGGGCTCCGGTGCGGTGTGCAGGAACAGGACGACGTCGGCGCTCCACTGCCGCCACAGCTGCGTCTGGTGCATCGACATCGGGCCGGTGGCGATCACGCCGACCGCCTGGTCGCGCACCTCCCAGCCGTGGCAGTACGGGCAGTGCAGGACGTCGGTGCCCCACAGCTCGCGCACCCCCGGGATCTCCGGCAGCTCGTCGGTCAGGCCCGTGGTGACCAGCAGCCGGCGCGCCCGCAGCACCCGGCCCCCGGCCAGGTCCACGGTGAAGGCGCCGACCGCGCCGCGGGCCGCGGTCACCGTGTCCTGCACGAGCGCGACGCCGTACCCGGCGACCTCCGCCCGCCCCGCGGCGAGCAGGTCCCCGGGCGGCGTGCCGTCGCGGCCCAGGTAGTTGTGCATCTCGTGCGCCGGCGCGTTGCGCGGCGTCCCCTCGTCGACGACGGCGACCGAGCGCCGCGCCCGTCCCAGCGCCAGGGCCCCCGACAGGCCCGCCGCTCCCCCACCGATGACCACCACGTCGTACGTCTCGTCCATGCCGACGACTGTGCGCCCGGCCGTGCCGTCTTGACAAACACCTTTGCAGTATCGGCAAACTGGACGGCGTGACCGACCTCGATTCCGTCCTCGACGCCGTGGGCCCCCGCCTGCGCGAGCTGCGCCGCCAGCGCGGGGCCACGCTCACCGCCCTGTCGGAGGACACCGGCATCTCGGTCTCGACGCTGTCCCGGCTGGAGTCGGGGCAGCGGCGCCCCACCCTGGAGCTGCTGCTGCCGCTGGCCCGGGCACACCAGGTGCCGCTCGACGAGCTGGTCGACGCCCCCGAGACCGGCGATCCGCGGGTGCGGCTCAAGCCGGTGAGCCGGCACGGCGCCACGTTCATCCCGCTGACCCGCCGGCCCGGCGGGCTGCAGGCCTACAAGCTGGTGCTGCCGCCGCGGTGGGGCGGGGAGCCGGGCGAGCAGAAGTCGCACGAGGGCTACGAGTGGGTCTACGTCCTGTCCGGGCGGCTGCGGCTGCTGCTCGGCGACACCGACGTCGTCCTCACCGCCGGCGAGGTGGCCGAGTTCGACACCCGCACCCCGCACTGGATGGGCAACCCCGACGACCGCCCGGCCGAGCTGCTGGCGCTCTACGGCCCGCAGGGCGAGCGGATGCACGTCCGCGCCGCCCCTCGCAGCCATTAGCGCTACGAAGGCCCGCTACGGGACGACGACCAGCCGGACGCCGGCGTCCCCGGTGGCCTGCCGCGCCCAGGCGGCGGTGACGTCGGCCAGCGGCACCGTCTCGTGCGCGACGCCGACCCGGCCGGTGGCGGCCGCCCCGAGGACGGCGTCCAGGGCGCTGCGGCGCTGCGCGGGCGTGAGCGCGTTGTTGGTGTAGCCGAGCACCTCCGCCGACCGGCCGCGCAGCACCGCCGAGGAGAACACCGCCTCGTCGCCGGACGCGCCGCCGAGGTTCACCAGCCGACCGCCCGGCGCCAGCACCCGACAGGCCGCGGTGGCCGCGGTGCCGAACACCGGGTCGACGACGACGTCCGCGCTCCCCTCGCACGCCTCGGCCAGCGCGGCCGCGAGCGCGTCGACGTCGTCGCTCGCCGGCACCACGGCGTCGGCTCCGGCGGCCCGGGCGCGCTCCTGCGCCGCGGCCGAGCGGCAGACCGCCACCACCCGCCCGGCGCCCAGGACCCGCGCGGCGCCCACCGCCACCTGGCCGACCGCGCCGCCGGCGCCGAGCACCACCACCCGCTCCCCCGGCTGCAGCCCGCCGCGCCAGGTCAGCGACATCCACGCGGCCACCGCCGACAGGCCGAGGGCCGCGACCGCGGCGTCGGGCACGTGCGCGGTCAGGGGCACGAGGTCGTCGTCGGCGACGGCGCAGCGCTGGGCCAGGCCGCCGTCGCCGGGCGCCATGCCGGCCGACGTCGCGAACCAGACCCGGGTGCCGGCCAGCAGCCGGCCGGACTCCTCGACGACGCCGACACCCTGGACGCCGGGGACGTAGGGCACCGCCGGCGTCCCGAAGTAGCTCGTGCCAGACGCGCAGAGCAGGTCCAGCGGCACGATCGGCGCGGCGGTGACCCGCACCAGGCTGCGACCCGGTGCGGCCACCGGGTCGGGGTGCTCGGCGTGCTCGGGCGGGGACCCGGGCGCCCGGACGACGGCGGCGCGCACGTCAGGTGCTGATGTCGGGATAGGGCAGGGTGAGGTGCTGCATCGCCTTCCCGTAGGCCTTCTGGTACTCCAGCGGCCCGTGGTCGCGCTCGAACACGGCGATGAACAGCGTGAGCGTGAGGAACGGGTGGGCGCCCATCCCGAACAGGGTCACGTGGTCGTGCTCGCGCAGGGCGCGCCGCTCGTCCTCGGTGAACGACAGCCACGTCGACCGCTCGGCGTCGGTGCAGTTGAGCAGCTTGTTGGCCATCTCGGCCTCCCACCACTCCACGGTGCCCGCGGGGTCCTCGCGGTACCGCTCGACGAGGGCGGGGTCGCGGTCGACGGTGAAGAGGAACTTGTCGAGCAGGTAGCGGCTCATGCCGGCGCCCCGTTCGGGTACCAGGTGAAGTACGCCTCCATGGTGTGGAACAGGTCGAGGGTGTCGACGTGGTCGGCCTTCTGGCCCTCGCCGGCCACGCCCATCATCAGCATGAAGTCCATGAACCCGTGGGTGGCGTTGCCCGGGGCGTGCAGGGACTCCAGCGACACCTCGGCCAGGCAGCCGTCGATGTCGCCGGAGGCGATCCACTCGACCGCCCGGCGGTCGAACTCCGGGTCCGGGCCGTGCTCGCCGAACTGGCGCGGGCCGCCGAGCTCGAGGGAGAGGTGGCCGGTGCCGATGACGGCGACCCGCGCGTCGGACTCCCAGGACTCGACCATCTCCCGGATCGCGCGGCCCAGCTGCACGAAGCGCCTCGGCTGCGGCAGCGGGGGCGCGAAGATGTTCGTGTAGACCGGCACGATCGGCAGGTCGGCCTGCGGGCGCAGCGTGATGATCGGGCACGTGATGCTGTGGTCGATCCGCAGCTCGTTGCTGAACGCCAGGTCGAAGTCGCGGTCCAGGCCGTCGCGCAGCAGGTGCGCGGCCAGGTCCTCCTCGCCGCGCAGCGTCATCCGCGGCAGGCCGAACTCGCGCTCCTCGTTGTACCAGTTGGCGTCGAAGAAGGGCGCCTTGCCCACGAGGAACTGCGGCATGTTGTCCAGCCACAACTGGTGGAAGTGGTCGCTGCCGACCATCACCAGCACGTCGGGTTCCGCCCTCGTGAGCGTCTCCCGGAACCGCTCGATCTTGGCCACCCACTCGTCGGCGAACGGCGGGCGCTCGGCGCCCGTGGCGGTGCTCGCGCGGTAGTAGAACGGGTGGTGGGTGGACGCGATGACCGCGGCCAGTTCAGCCATGCCGGCCTCCGTTGTCGGTCGAGGGCAGTGGGTCGGGCTGGTACGGATCCGGGGCGACGGAGCGGTTGTTCAGGTCCACCGACAGGAAGACGTCGTTGGCGACCGGGGAGCGGATCTCCTCGGCGAGCTGGCCGATGAGCCCGGCGGTGCGGGCCAGCAGGGCGAAGCCGCGCAGCAGCTCCAGCGGCAGGCCGAGGTCGGCCAGCGCCGCGCCGCACACGCCGGCGCCGTTGAGCGGCAGCGTCCTCCCGAGCACCTGCGGGTGCACCCGGCCGATGGCGGCGAACAGCGCGAGGTGCGGCCCGACCAGCCCCTCCTCGGCGGCGATCTGGAACAGCCGGGGCGTGCGCGGGTCGCCGTCCTTGTGCACGTGGTGGCCCAGGCCGGGCACGAACCGGCCCGCCGCGCGCGAGGCGGTGACCGTCTCCCGGGCGAGGGCGTCCCAGCCGGCGTCGTCGGCCGGCAGCTCCTCCGCGGAGGCCAGCACGTCGTGCAGGAACCGGCCGCAGTCCTCGGTGACGCCGAGGAACCGCGACCCGCCACCGAGGAGGCCCGCGGCCAGCGCGCCCTGCACCGAGTCCGGCGCCGACAGCCACGTCAGCCGGGTGACGATCGCCGTCGGGGTGAAGCCGTGGTCGGCCAGCGCCGCCAGCACCGCCTCGAACACCCGGGTCTCCCCCGCGGTCGGCCGGCGCTGGGTGGCCAGCCAGAACGCCAGCTCCCCGAACCCGACCGAGCCCATGACGTCGCGGGCGAGGTCGGTGCCGAGCAGCGTGATCGACTCCCGGCTCGAGGCGCCGAGCGCGGTGGGGTACTCGGTCACGGCGTCTCCCCGCCCTCGGCCAGCCAGCGGCGGATCTCCGCGCCGTGCTCGTCCAGCGTGGGCGGCGGGAGCCGGTACTGCGCGGCGGTCCGCGAGAAGCGGATCGGGTTGCGGATCGAGGGGACGCCCGCGTCGCCGTCCCCCGCCGTGACCACGGGGTCCAGGCCGACCTCCTCGGCGAAGGCGACACCCTGGTCGACGGTGTTGATCGGCCCGCACGGCACGCCCGCGGCGATGATCTCGCGGAACCACTCCATCTTGGTGCGGGTGGCCAGGCGCTCGACCAGCAGCGGGCGCAGCTGGTCGCGGTGGGCGGTGCGGTCCTCGTTGTGCAGGAACCGCGGGTCGTCGGCCAGCTCCGGGAGGCCGAGCACGTCGCACAGCTTGCGGAACTGCCCGTCGTTGCCGGCGGTCACGATCAGGTCGCCGTCGGCGCAGGGCAGCGGCTCGTAGGGGAACAGGCTCGGGTGGCTGTTGCCCATCCGGAACGGGACGACGTCGCCGGCCACGAACGCCGAGGTCTGGTTGACCAGGCCCGACAGCGCGCTGGAGAGCAGGTTGACCTCGACGTGCTGCCCGCGGCCGGTGGCGTGCCGGTGGTTGAGGGCCGAGAGGACGCCGATGGTGGCGTGCAGCCCGGCCATGACGTCGAAGACGGCGACCCCGGCGCGGTAGGGGTCGCCGTCCGGTGGGCCGGTGAGGCTCATCAGCCCGGAGATCGCCTGGACGATCAGGTCGTAGCCGGGCAGCGACCGCCCGACGGGCCCGCTGCCGAAGCCGCTGATCGACGCGTAGACGACCGTCGGGTTGGTCGCCGCGACGGAGTCGTAGTCGAGGCCGAAGCGGGCCAGGCCGCCGGGCTTGAAGTTCTCCACCAGGACGTCGGCGCGGCGGGCCAGCTCGCGGGCGGCGGCGGCGTCGCTCTCGTCGGTGAGGTCGAGGGCCACCGACCGCTTGTTGCGGTTGACGCCCAGGTAGTAGGTGGACACGTCCTGCCCGGCGACGTCGCGCACCGGCGGCTGCCAGGTGCGGGTGTCGTCACCGCGGGGGCCCTCGACCTTGACCACCTCGGCGCCGAGGTCGGCCATCAGCATCGTGGCGTAGGGGCCGGCCAGGATGCGGGAGAAGTCGGCCACGAGCAGGCCCGCGAGGGGACCTCCGGGTGCGGCTCCGGCGGATCCTGCCGTCATCGTCGCCTCGAGCTCCTCACCGCGGTGCACCGATCAGCGGACGGTCGTCCGTCGTCGTCGCCGATCCTGGGGAGGCCGACGTCCCCGTGTCAACCGCAGCCCGAGCCGCTTGACAGGTGGCGCAGGTCACGGACAGGGTGGCGCCGACCGACACCGGTGTCCGCAGTACGGACAGGCGTCCGTTCGCGTCGAGGCGTCCGAGGAGACCCCATGACCCAGCCCCAGTCCGCGGCTCCCCAGGCCGGCCGGCCCGTCGTCCTGCGCGGCGGCACCGTCCTGACGATGGACGACGCCGGGACGGTGCTGCGCGACGCCGACGTCCTCGTGGTCGGCGACCGGATCGCGGCCGTCGGTCCCGCCCTGGAGGTGCCCGAGGGGACGCAGGAGGTCGACGCCACCGACGGCATCGTGATGCCCGGGATGATCGACACCCACCGGCACATGTGGCAGACGTCGATGCGCGGCTACGGCGCCGACTGGTCCCTGACCCAGTACTTCGTCTGGTACTACCTCGAGCACGGCCGGCGCTTCCGCCCCGAGGACGTCGCGGCGGGCAACCGGCTGGCCGCCGCCGAGGCGCTCGACTCCGGGGTCACCACCGTCGTCGACTGGTCGCACGGGCTGCAGACGGTCGACCACGCCGAGGCCGCCGTCGACGCCCTGCAGTCGGTGCCCGGCCGGTACGTGCTCGCCTACGGCAACATCCAGGCCGCGCCGTGGGAGTGGACCGCCGACCCGGCCGTGCAGGCCTTCCTCGAGCGCCGCCGCACCGGTGCCGGCGACCTGCTCGCCTTCCAGCTCGCCTTCGACGTCACCGGCGACCCGGCGTTCCCGGAGAAGGCGGCCTTCGAGGTGGCCCGCGACCTCGGGCTGCCGGTGACCACGCACGCCGGCGTCTGGGGCGCTACCGACGACGACGGCGTCCGGCTCATGCACGAGCACGGGTTCGCGACGCCGGAGACGGTGTACGTGCACGCCGCCTCCCTCTCCCCCGACAGCTACCACCGCATCGCCGCCACCGGCGGGTCGATCTCGGTGTCCACGGAGTCCGAGCAGAGCGCCGGGCAGGGCTACCCGCCCACCTGGCAGGTGCGCGCCCACGGCATCCCGGTGTCGCTGTCGATGGACACCAGCGTGTGGTGGAGCGGCGACCTGTTCTCCGCGATGCGCACGACGCTGGGCGCCGACCGCTCCCGCGAGCACTTCGAGGCGCACCTCAAGGGCGCGACGGTGACCCAGCTGGCGCTGCGGGCCCAGCACGTCGTCTCGTGGGCCACCCGCGGCGGCGCGGCGGCGCTCGGCCGCGACGACCTGGGCCGGCTGACCCCGGGCGCGAAGGCCGACGTCGTCCTGCTCAAGAACGACGCCTCGCCGGTGTCCTTCCCGCTGCTCAACCCCTACGGCCACGTGGCGTTCCAGGCACAGCGCGGCGACGTGCACACCGTGCTGGTCGACGGGCGGGTGGTGAAGTCCGACCACCGGCTGGTCGGCGTCGACCTGGCGGCCGTGCGCCGTGAGGTGGAGGCGACCGTCGAGCACCTGCGCGCCGACATGGGCGAGGACGTCTGGCAGGCGGGGATGGACCCCGAACTGCCCTCGGGTGAGGTGCTGGACAACCCGTACCAGTACACGGACTACCGCTCGGACTCCACGCACGCCGCCCGCGAGGAGGGCTACGAGCGCCACCTCGCCGGGGAGCGGTGAGCGCGAGGGAGGTCCGGGGACGGCAGGGAACGGGAGGAGCCGGTCGTGGCCGGACGGGGTGAGGGACCGGACTTCGTCGAGGCACTGGCGCGCGGACTGGACGTGCTCACCTGCTTCGACGCCGACCACCCGGCCATGACCCTGTCGGAGGTGGCGGCCGCCGCGGGGCTGGCCCGCCCCACGGCGCGGCGGCTGCTGCTGACGCTGGAGGAACTGGGCTTCGTCCGGTCGGCCGGCGGGACGTTCGCGCTCACGCCACGGGTCCTGTCCCTCGGCATGGCCTACGTCGGGGCGCTCGGGCTGTGGGACGTCGCCCGGCCGCACCTCGAGGAACTGGTGGCGCGGACCGGCGAGTCGTCGTCGATGGCCCAGCTCGACGGGTCCGACATCGTCTACGTCGCCCGCGTGTCGGTGCCGAAGCTGATCACGCTCCGCGTGGAGATCGGCACGCGCTTCCCCGCCGTGCAGACCTCGCAGGGCAAGGTGCTGCTCGCGGCACTGTCCGCCGACGAGCTGGCGGAGACGCTCGCACAGCCCAGCCGATCGGGCCTGCCGCCCTCCATCGGGCGCACGCCGGAGCAGCTGCGCGAGGAGCTCCCCGAGGTGCGCGCCCGCGGCTGGGCGCTGGCCGACGAGGAGCTGGCGCCCGGCGTCCGCTCGGTCGCCGTCCCGGTGCGGGACGGGACCGGCGCCGTGCGCGCGGCCGTGAACGTGACCGTGCACGCCGCCGAGACCTCGGTCGAGCGGCTGCTGGGCGAGCACCTGCCGGCCCTGCTGCGCACCGCCGGCGAGGTGAGCGCCGACTGGACGCGATGGCAGGCGCGCCCGCACGTCGAGGTCGGGCGGAGGGCCACCGCCGCCGGGTGAGCACGCAGCGCGCTGGGTACCGACCGCCGTCATGAGCGGGAAGTCGGCCGAGGACTACGCCGAGGACTACACGGACCCGGAGCTGCGCGCACGGCTCAAGGAGGAGATCAAGGCCGGCGACAGGGGCGGGCGGCCCGGCCAGTGGAGCGCCCGCAAGAGCCAGCTGCTCACCCACGAGTACGAGGCGCAGGGCGGCGGCTACCGGCACGAGGGCGAGCGCACCGCCTCGCAGGAGCACCTGCAGGAGTGGACGAGGCAGGACTGGCACACCGCCGACGGCGGCGACCGGGCCCGCGGCGACGACGGGACGAGGCGCTATCTCCCCGACGCCGCGTGGGAACTGCTCTCCGAGGAGGAGAAGGCGGCCACCGACGCCCGCAAGCGCGGCTCCGACGAGCAGCACGTCGCCGACACCGACGCCGCCAAGGAGGCCCGCAGGGCCGCCGAACTGGTCGACCTGAAGGCGACCGAGGCGCGCGAGCGGGTGGCACACATGCACGGCGACTCCCAGCTCGACCGTGCCGAGCAGGCCGAGCGGGACCTCGGGAAGGCCCGCACGACGGTGCTCGAGGCGATCGAGGAGCAGCGCGACCGCGACTGACCCGGCCCGGGCGGCAGGAATGGCCCTTCCTGCCGCCCGTGAGCCACCCGACACGCCGTGCAGTGCACGCAATCTTGCACGGACTGCACTCTTGGGCGACCATGGCGGGGTGACGTCCGGCCTGCGCGAGCGCAAGAAGCTCGCCACCCGCGTCGCGCTGCACCAGGCGGCGCTGCAGCTGGTGGCCGAGCGCGGCCTGGACGGCGTCTCGGTCGACGACATCGCCGCGCGCGCCGACGTCTCCCCGCGCACCTTCTTCAACTACTTCCCCACCAAGGACGACGCCGTCCTCGGGCTCGACCCGGCCGACTCCGCGCTCGCGGCCGAGCGGTTCGCCGCCCGCCCCGCCGAGGAGGACCCGGTCACCGCGCTGCGGGCGGTGCAGGCCGAGCAGTCCGCCGCCATGGCCGGCGAGCCGCAGGGCGTGTGGCCGCTGCGGCTGCGGGTCGTCGACGAGCACCCCGTGCTCCTCGCGCGGCTGCACGCCGCCTTCGGCGGCTCCGAGCGCGCACTGGCCGACGCCGTCGCCGCGCGCACCGGCACGCGGGTCGGCGTCGACGCCTACCCCACGCTGCTGGCCGCCGTCGCCGGCGCCGCCATGCGCACCGCGCTGCACCGCTGGCTGGCCGCCGACTTCACCGTGCCGCTCCCGCGCCTGGTCGACGAGGCGTGGGACGTCCTGGCCGCCGGGCTCCCCGCCCCGCGCCGCTGACCCTCCGAGCGGCCGGCGTCGTCCGCTCCCCCCTCGGTGCCGCGCGCCCGCGGCACCGCCGAACGACCCGAAAGAGGACCTCCGTGCAGGCCCCGCCCGACAGCTCCGCACCGCCGATCGTCCTGACCCGGCGCCGCATCAACGTCATCTTCAGCGCACTGCTGGCCGGGATGCTCATGGCCGCCCTCGACCAGACGATCGTGTCGACGTCGATGCCCACGATCGTCGGCGAGCTCGGCGGCGTCTCGCACATGGCATGGGTGACCACCGCGTACCTGCTGGCGACGACGCTGGTCATGCCGGTCTACGGCAAGCTCGGCGACCTGTGGGGCCGCCGCACGCTGTTCCTCGTCGCGATCGGCCTGTTCACCGTGGCCAGCGTCGGCGCCGCGCTGGCGCCGGACTTCACCTGGTTCGTGATCTGGCGCGGGGTGCAGGGCCTCGGCGGCGGCGGGCTGATGATCCTGTCGCAGGCGATCATCGCCGACATCGTCCCGGCCCGGGAGCGCGCGAGGTACATGGGCCCGATCGGCGCCCTGTTCGGCCTGTCCGCCGTGGCCGGGCCGCTGGTCGGCGGCTTCCTCACCGACTCCCCGGCGCTGGGCTGGGAGTGGTGCTTCTGGGTCAACCTGCCGGTCGGCATCGGCGCCTTCCTCATCGGCTGGTTCGCGCTGTCCCTGCCGCGCAAGCGCAGCACCACCCCGCTCGACGTCGCGGGCATCGTCGCGCTGTCGGCGACGACGACGTCGCTGGTCCTGTTCGCCGACCTCGGCGGCAGCGACGGCTGGACCGATCCGCTGACCCTCGCGCTGGCGGCGGCGTTCGTCGTCTCGGCGGTCGCCTTCGTGCTGGTCGAGCGGCGCGCGGTCGAGCCGATCGTGCCGCTGAGCCTGTTCGCCAACCGGACGTTCGTCGTCGCCACGGGGATGGGCATGGCGGTGGGCCTGGGCATGTTCTCGGCCATCGCGTTCATGCCGACGTTCCTGCAGATGAGCTCGGGGCTGTCGGCCGCGAACTCCGGGCTGCTCATGCTGCCGATGACCGCCGGCATCATCCTCACGATCCAGGGCTCGGCGGCGTCCATCCTCAGGACCGGCCGGTACAAGCGGTTCACCGTCGCCGGGATCGCGGTGGTCCTCGGCACCGTCGTCTGGATGACCACGCTGACCGGCGCGACGTCGCTGTGGACGATCGGCCTGATGTTCTTCGCGCTCGGCTGCGGGCTCGGGCTGATCATGCAGAACGTCGTCCTGGCCGCGCAGAACGCCGTCCCGGCCACCCAGATCGGCACGGCCACCTCGACGAACAACTACTTCCGCGAGGTGGGCGCCACCCTCGGCGTCGCCGTCTTCGGGACGCTGTTCACCAGCCGGCTCGCCGAGAACCTGACCGGCGCGCTGACCGGCAACGCCGGGCAGGCGGCGGCCGCCGGCATCACCTCGCCGGACAGCCTGGTGCCGGCCGCGGTCGAGGCCGCCGGCGACCCGCTCCGGACGGCGATCGTGGACGCCTACGCCGACTCGCTCGCGCCGGTGTTCTGGTACCTCGTGCCGCTGCTCGTGCTCGCGCTGCTGCTGTCGTTCGCGCTCCGGGAGATCCCGCTCGCCGAGCACGCCGGCATGGTCGCCCGCGGCGAGGCGGTGGAGTCCGAGGAGGAGCTGGCCGCGCTGCTGCGGTCGGGGGCGCACGCCGCCGTCCCGGCGGCCGAGCCCACCCTGCGCCTGGACCACGACGACGACCAGCTGAGGGTCTGAGCGCAGCGCTGGACCCGGCGGGTCCGTCGCCGGGTCAGGGCTCGATCGGTCGGGGACGCTGGGCGAGCCGGTCGAGCAGTGCCCGCCAGCCGCCGGCCGACTCGCCGGGACCGAGGCTGCGCAGGCGCAGGTCCCCGATGAGCGCGTGGGCCCGGACGACGACGCGCGGGGTCCCTGCCAGCCGCGGCACCGGCGCCAGCTGGACCCTGCGGTCGCCGATGACCGTCCAGCCGACGAGCTCGGCGTCCACGCCCTCGGCGACGACCACGTCCACGTCGCCGATCACGGTGGTCAGCTCCAGCTCGACCACGTCGGCGTCCGTGCGGAGGGCCCGCAGGTCGACCCGGATGTCACCGATCCCGGTGCGGACGCGCTGGGGCAGCGGGGAGCGGGCGTCGAGCCGGACGTCACCCAGGACGGAGGACCGGGCCGAGGGCGGGCGGGTGCCCACGATGTCGACCTGCGCGTCCGCCGCCCGGGCCGGCAGGTCGGCCAGCAGCGGGCCGAGCTGGTCGACGGTCGTCGCCGCATAGGCGGCCTGTGCCCGCTCCCCGAACTCGTCGACGGTGATCCGCCCCTCCGCCATGGCGGTCTGCAGCCGGGTCACCACCGCCTCGCGTTCGGCGTCGGACGCCCGCACGGCGTGCCGCGGGACGGGGTCCTCGGTCATCGGCCGGCCTCCTCGTCCGCGCTGCCGACCCCCGTGGTGCCCCCACCCTGGCACGGCCGCCGGGTCGGACGACAGGTCCGCACCGTCCCGGTCGCGGAGGGCGCGGCGTGCACGTCCGCGGATCCGCCCGGCGCACTCCCGTCAGGGTGCTCAGGCGGCCCGGCGGCCCTGGACGCGGGCGATGGCGACCGCGGGGACCAGGGTGACTGCGGCGAGGACGGTGCCGACCATCGCGGGACCGGCTGCACCGAGACCGGAGTCGAGGGTGGAGCCGGCGAAGCCGGTCCCGACCGCGGTGCCGAGGTTGTACGCCGAGACCGACATCGCCACTCCCAGCGTGGGGGCCAGGCCGGCGAAGCGGACGGCCAGCGACGACAGCACGGGGTTGGCGCTGAGCCCGACGAGCCCCAGCAGGGTGACCAGCACGACCGTGGGCACCGCCTGCGCGGAGAGCAGCCAGATCGCCGCGAGCAGGACCGTGGTCACCGCGGGGACCGCGATGGTCGTCGCGTGCGGGCGGACGTCGCCGAGACGACCGCCGACGACCGTGCCGACCAGGGAGCCGACGCCGAAGCCCGCGAGCACGAGCGGCACCAGGCCCACCGCGATGCCGGCGCGGTCGGTCAGCAGCGGGGAGACGTAGGAGTAGGCCGACAGCACCCCGCCGGTCGTGGTCGCGCAGGCGGCCAGCACCAGCCACAGCCGGCCGGAGCGCAGCGCGGCTAACTCGGATCGCAGGGACACCGCCTCCCCGTCCGGGCCGCCGTGCGGGACGTGGCGGGCGACGAGCCACACGGCGGCCAGCGCGAGGACCGCCAGTGCCCAGAACGGCCCGCGCCAGCCCGTCACCTGTCCGGCGAACGCGCCCAACGGCACCCCGACGACGTTGGCGAGCATGCCGCCGGCGCCCACCAGGCCCAGGGCGCGGGCGCCGGCGCCGGGACCGGCGGCGCGGGTGGCCGCCACCGAGGCCACCGACCAGAACGCCCCGGTCGCCCACGCGGTGACGAAGCGGGCCGCGAGCAGCAGCGGGAGGTCCGAGCCGAGGGCGACGACGACGTGCCCGGCCGTGAAGACGACGAGGGCGAGCACCAGCGTCGTCCGCTGCGGCATCCGCCGGGTCAGCAGCGCCATCACCGGTGAGCCGACGATCATCCCGGCCGCGAACACCGTGATCAGCAGCCCGGCCTGCGCCACCGTCACCCGCAGGTCGCCGGCGATCTCCGGGAGCAGTCCGGCCACCACGAACTCGGTGGTGAGCATGAGGAAGGTGCCCGCCGCCAGCACGTACACGACCAGCGGGAGCCGTCCCCGGGCCCCGGCGGGCGGTGCTGCCGGGGCCGCCGGGTGGGTCAGCTGGTCCGGGGTCACCGCAGGGTCGCGGCGTCGATGACGAACCGGTAGCGGACGTCGGAGGCGAGCACGCGCTCGTAGGCCTCGTTGACCCGGTCGGCGGGGACGACCTCGACCTCGGCCCCGATGCCGTGCTCGGCACAGAAGTCGAGCATCTCCTGGGTCTCCGCGATTCCGCCGATCATCGAGCCGGCGTACGAGCGGCGGCCGCCGATCAGCGACATCGCGTTGAGGCTCAGCGGCTCGGCGGGAGCGCCGACGTTGACCAGCGTGCCGTCGACGGCCAGGAGGGACAGGTACGCGTCGACGTCGATCGGAGCGCTGACGGTGTTGACGACCAGGTCGAACCGCCCGGCCAGCCGGGCGAACGTGTCCGGGTCAGTGGTCGCGAAGTAGGAGTCGGCGCCGAGCCGCAGGCCGTCCTCCTGCTTCTCCAGCGACTGCGAGAGCACCGTCACCTCCGCACCCATCGCGGATGCGAGCGTGACGGCCATGTGACCCAGCCCGCCGAGACCGACGACGGCCACCCGCCTGCCCGGCCCGGCGCCCCAGCGGCGCAGCGGCGAGTAGGTGGTGATGCCGGCGCACAGCAGCGGCGCGGCGGCCGCGGGGTCGATGCCGTCGGGCACGCGCAGCACGAAGTCGGCGTCGACCACGACGTGCGTGGAGTAGCCGCCCTGGGTGGTGCTGCCGTCGCGGTCGGTGCCGGCGTAGGTGGGGACCATGCCGTCGAGGCAGTACTGCTCGTCGCCGTTGCGGCAGCTGGCGCACTCGCCGCAGGAGTCGACCATGCAACCGACGCCGACGCGGTCGCCGACCCGGTGGCGCGTGACCCGGGGCCCGACCTCGGTGACGACGCCGACGATCTCGTGGCCGGGGACGACGGGGAAGGGCTGCGGGCCCCAGTCGCCGTTGACGGTGTGGATGTCGGAGTGGCAGATGCCGGCGTACTCGATCTCGATCAGCACGTCGTCCGGGCCGACGTCCCGGCGCTCGACGGTGGTGGGGGCAAGGGGGCGGCCGGCGGCGGGGGCGGCGTAGGCGTGGACGCGCACGGTGGATCTCCTCGTTCGAGTGGTGGTCAGGCGTGGCTGGACTCCACGGAACGCTCCCGAGCACGGGGGTGGGAGGTCGGGTTTGTGGGGGGTGGCAGCTCGCCCCCCTTCTCCCGGTCGGCGCGACGTAGCGTCGGCGGCGTGGACAACCGCGCCGACATCCGCGACTTCCTCACCAGCCGGCGAGCACGGATCACCCCCGAGCAGGCCGGGCTGCTGCCCGGCGGTGGCCGGCGGCGGGTGGCCGGTCTGCGCCGCGAGGAGGTCGCCGTCCTGGCAGGGGTGAGCACCGACTGGTACACCCGGCTGGAGAAGGGCCACATCGCCGGCGTCTCCGAGGACGTCCTGGAGGCCGTCGCCCGGGCGCTGCAGCTGGACGAGGCGGAGCGCACCCACCTGTTCAACCTGGCCCGCGCCGCCTCCAGGCCGGCCCGCACCCCGCAGCGCCGCGGCGGCGGGGCGCAGATCCAGCCGCGGGTGCAGTGGATGCTCGACTCGATGACGGGGTCGGCCGCTTTCGTCGCCAACGGCCGCCTGGACGTCCTCGCGACCAACACCCTGGGGTGGGCGCTGCACTCCCCGATGTTCGACGACCCGCGGCGGCCGCCGAACTTCGCCCGGTTCCAGTTCCTCGACCCGCGTTCACACGACTTCTACGCGGACCGGGAGGGCGCGGCCGACGTCACCGTCGCCCTGCTCCGCGCCGAGGCCGGCCGCCGCCCGCACGACGCGCAGCTGCGCGAGCTCGTCGGGGAGCTGTCCACGATCAGCGAGGAGTTCCGGACCCGGTGGGCCGCGCACGACGTCCGCATCCACCACGACGGGGCCAAGCAGTTCCGCCACCCCGTCGTCGGCACGGTGGACCTGCACTACCGCACCCTCGACCTGCCCGCCGAGGACCGCTCGGACCTCCGCCTGACCGTCTACACCGCCGAACCGGGCACGCCGTCGGAGGACGCCCTCAAGCTGCTGGCCAGCTGGGCCGCGACCGCCACCGAGGCGGCCACCCCGGCGACGGACCGGACCTGACCTGATCCCCGCCGGTCCGGGGCGGCAGGAACGGCCATTCCTGACGCCCCGGACGGTCAGCCGGCGCGGGCCTCGCGGGCGACGGCGACCAGGCGGTCGAGCTCGGTCTGCGGGATCGCGGCGCCGAAGTCGGCGGCGAACCGGCGCATCGGCATCGACCCGATCATCTGCAGCATCCCGGCGTGCATCTCCGCGGCGCCGTCCGGCATGGTCGCGAGGAAACCCTCGAGCAGCTGCGGCCCGACGACCGGGTGCTCGAACCACTCGGCCACCGACGAGCCCAGCGTGAGCTCCGGGACGATCGGATCGCCGGCCAGCGTCACCGTCTCCTCCGCCACCACCTCGGCGGCGCCGGCACCGACCTGCACGGCGTACTCCCCCGGCGCCACCACCCAGCTGCCCTCCCGGACGTCCCAGTAGGCGAACGCGCGGCGGTCCAGCGCCAGCTCCACCGTCCGCGACTCCCCGGGCTCCAGGGACACCTTCGTGAAGGCGCGCAGCTCCCGGGCGGGACGGCGGACCGGGCCGGCCGTCGTCGCGACGTAGACCTGCACCACGTGCCGGCCCGTCCGCCCGCCGCTGTTGGTGACGGTCACCGCGACGGTCGCCGCGTCGTCGCCGGCGGCGGCCACCCGCAGGCCGGTGGTCTGCACGGTCGTGTAGCCGAGCCCGTACCCGAACGGGTACCGCACCGGGCGGTCGACGGTCGTGTAGTGGCGGTAGCCGACCATCACGCCCTCGCCGTAGCGGACGTGCCCCTGCTCGCCGGGGAAGGTGAGGTGGCTGGGGGTGTCCTCCAGCCGCAGCGGGATCGACTCGGCCAGCCGCCCGGAGGGGCTCACGGCGCCGGTGAGCAGGTCGGCCAGCGCGCCGCCGCCGGCCTGGCCGAGCAGGAAGCCGGCGAGGACCGCGTCGACGTCGTCGTGCCAGCCCTCCAGGGACACGATGCCGCCCGACGACAGCACCACGACGGTGCGCGGGCTCACCGCGGCCACCGCCCGGATCAGCTCGACCTGGGCGGCGGGCAGGTCGATCGCGGTCCGGTCGAAGCCCTCGGACTCGTCGTCCTCGGCCAGCCCGGCGAAGACGACGGCGACGTCGGCGTCGCGGGCCGCGGCGAGCGCCTCCTCGCGCAGCGCCGCGGCATCGCCGGAGCCGTCGAGGGAGAAGCCGGGCACGAACGACACGGAGGGCAGCGCCGCCCGCAGCGCGCTCAGCGCGTCGTCCACCCGGGTGGCGTTGACGTGCGAGCTCCCGCCGCCCTGGTAGCGCGGCGTCCGGGCGAACTCCCCGACGACGGCGACCGTCGTGTCCGACGACAGGGGCAGCACGGCGCCGTCGTTCTTGAGCAGCACCGCGCACTGCGCGGCCAGCTCCCGGGCCAGCGCGTGGTGCGCGTCGACGTCGAAGGGGGCGGCCGGCTCGTGCACCAGGTCGGCGAGCGCGGCCACCCGCCGGGCGCTGCGGTCGACGAGCGCCTCGTCCAGGTCCCCGGCGCGGACGGCCTCGACGACGAGCCGGTTGCCCGCGCCGGAGTCGCCGGGCATCTGCAGGTCCAGGCCGGCGGCCAGCGCCGCGACACGGTCGTCCACGGCGCCCCAGTCGGAGACGACGACGCCCTCGAAGCCCCACTGCTCCCGCAGCACCTCGGTGAGCAGCCAGCGGTTCTGCGAGGCGTAGACGCCGTTGACCCGGTTGTAGGCGCACATGACGGTGGCCGGGCGCGCCTCGGTGACGATCCGCTCGAAGGCGGGCAGGTAGATCTCGCGCAGCGTGCGCTCGTCGACGTCGGCGCTGACCTGCATGCGCTGCGTCTCCTGGTTGTTGGCCGCGAAGTGCTTGACCGAGGCGCCCACGCCCTGCCCCTGCTGGCCGCGGACGTGCGCGGCGCCGAGCACGCCGGTCAGCAGCGGGTCCTCCGAGTAGTACTCGAAGTTCCGCCCGCACAGGGGGGACCGCTTGATGTTCACGCCCGGGCCGAGGACGACCGGCACACCCAGCGCGCGGGCCTCGCGGCCGACCGCCGCGCCGATCCGCTCGGCGACGTCGGGGTCCCAGCTCGAGCCGACGGCGACGGCCGGCGGGAAGCAGGTGGCCGGGACGCTCTGCAGCAGCCCGATCCGGTCGAAGTCGCCCTCCTGGCGCCGGACTCCGTGCGGGCCGTCGGTGAGCACGACCGAGGGCAGCCCGGCCTCCTCGACCGGCGCGGTGGACCAGAAGTCCTGGCCGGACAGCAGCGCCGCCTTCGTCTCGAGCGGCAGCGCGTCGAGGGAGGACCGGTCGGAGGGCGTGGCGGAGGTCACCACCCGATCCTGCTGTGCCTCCGGACCGCACGTCCTCGTGGCTGCCATCCAGCGGCAGCATCCGTCAGTGCAACGCGGCGTCCGCCGGACCGACCGCCCACCGCCGGAAGCGCACGACGAGGCCGCTCCGGGTGGGTGCGCAGCAGTAGGGCCCGGCCCGCACCGCGGCCTCCGGCGGGAAGGACGCGACCCGGACCAGCCGGAAGGCCCCGTCGTCGACCCGCGCGCGGACGGTGACCGCGTCCCCGGCACGGCTGGCCCGGACGGTGACCCGGCGGCCGGCCCACTCCGGCACCGTGCCAGCGACCAGTCCGAGCGGCCCAGCGTGACGACGGCGCCGACGTGGGCGGCGCCGTCGGTCATCTCGACCCCGGCCTTGACCCAGGTCTCCTCGTCCGCCCGCAGCACCAGTCCGGCCTGGTCGAACTGCCCGTCCCACCCGGCGTCGAACGTCACCTCGACCGCACCCGAGGACGCCATCGGGGCGAGGAGCGCGTGCGCGTCGTCGTGCACGAACCCGTAGGCGGTGTGCCGCCACGCGTCGCTGCCCTCGACGGCGGTCACCACCAGGTCCGGCCCGTCGTCGGCGACGGCGGCGGGGGCGATCGTCCACTCGCCGGCGCGCCACGGCTGCGCGCGCAGCCCCGCGTCCGTCATGCCGGCACGGTAGAGGAGCCCGGTCGGCGCGCCTCGACGGTCGTGGTCACGCGCTGGCAGCCGGCCGCCGACGCGGTGACCGTGATCGTCCCCGGGCCGGTCGGGCGGACGACGGCCAGCGCGCGGCCGTCGAACGTGGTGTGCACGTCGTCGAGGTAGGACTCCTCGGTCGACGGCGCCGCGCTGCCGAACCCGGCGAGCACACCGGACCCCTCGACCCTGACGGTGACCTCGCGGTCGACGCCGAGCGCCACGGTGCCGGCGGCGTCCTGCAGCGTGAGGTCCACGTACGCGAGGTCGGTGCCGTCGGCCCGGATCACCTCGCGGTCGGCGACGGCTGCCAGCGCGACCGGCCCGTCCGCCGACCGCAGCGAGAACCGGCCGGTCTCCTCGCCGCCGGTGCGGGCGACGGCGGTGAGCTCACCGGGCGCCCAGGCCACCGTGAACTCCGCCCGGAAGCGGCGGGCCTCCCCTGCCTCCGCAGTGCCCAGCGACTCGCCGTCGAGCAGCAGCTCGACCTCCTCGGCGTCGCTGGAGACCTCGACCGTCAGCGGCGTCCCCTGGGTCCCGGAGGGGAAGGCCCAGCTGCCGACGGTGTCGCTCCACGACCACGGTGTCGACACGGTCTCCCGGCCGGAGCGCTCCGGCCGCAGGACCGCGACGTAGGGGTCGCGGCGGAGGCCGAAGACGATCTCGCGGTGGTAGGACGCCGGCCGCCGGTGCCCGGTGACGTCGATGTCGCCGACGTGCGCCAGCAGCCACGGGAACGGGCCGTTGAGCTGACGGGCGGCCGGGTCCTCGACGTCGGCGACCCGGCCGATGCCCACCTCCCCGAGGTAGTCCCAGCCGGTCCAGGTGAAGTCGCCGATCACGTGCGGGTTGTCGCGGACCAGCCGCCACAGCCGGTCGACGTCGGCCGGGAAGGTCTCGCTGCCCACGACGACGCGGTTCGGGAAGACCTCGCGGTCGGCCTCGTATCGGGCGTCCATGTAGTTCAGGCCGGCCACGTCGAGCACCGCGAAGGACTCCGCCGTCCGCCGGCCGACCAGCTCCGACCCGGACAGCTCGCGCATGAAGCCGCCCATGTCCGACAGCATCGTGTTGATGCCGCCCTCGACGGTCTGCGTCGCCTCGCCGATGACGGCGAGCATGCCGTTGACGCCGTTGGTGACCGGCCGGCTGTCGTCGAGGGCCCGCACCGCCTCCGCCAGCCGCCGCGACCACAGCGCGCCGTGCGGGGTGGCGACCTCGGGGATCTCGTTGCCGATCGAGTACATGACCACGCTCGGGTGGTTGGCGTCCTTGCGCACCATCGCCGTGACGTCGCGCTGCCACCACTCGGGGAAGTCCAGCGCGGCGTCGAGGTCGGACTTGCTCTCCGTCCACATGTCGGTGAGCTCGTCCATGACGAGGACGCCGAGCCGGTCGCAGGCCTCGAGCATCGCCCGGCTCATCGGGTTGTGGGCGCTGCGCAGGGCGTTGAAGCCGGCCGCCTGCAGCAGCTCCACCCGCCGCTCGTCGGCGCGGTCGACGGTGGCGGAGCCGAGGACGCCGTTGTCGGAGTGCACGCAGGCCCCGCGCAGGTCCACGGTCCCGCCGTTGACGCGCAGGCCGCGCACCGGGTCGACCGAGACCGTCCGGATGCCGAAGGTCACCGTCTCGTCGTCGACGACCGCGTCGCCGTCGCGCAGGTGCACCGTGGCGGTGTACAGCGCGGGCGAGCCGGGGCCCCACAGGGAGGGCTCGCGGACGACGAGGCGCTGCCGCACGACCGCGGGCTCGCCGGGCCGGACGGTGACCGGCGCGCGGTCGGTGGCGACCACGGCGCCGTCGGCGTCCCGCACCTCGGTGACCGCCTCGACCGTGGCCAGCCGCGGGCGGTCGTTCTCCACGGTCGTCGCCACCTCGATGACGGCCAGGTCGGCATCGACGTCCCGAGTCGTGACGCGGACGCCGTCGAGGGCGACGTGCAGCAGGTCGCCGACGGCGAGGTGCACCGGCCGGTGGATGCCCGCGCCGGCGTACCAGCGGGAGTCCTGGGCGGACCGGCAGACGACCCGCACCTCGTTGTCCCCGCCGTACCGCAGGAAGTCGTCGAGCGGCACGGCGAAGCCGGTGTACCCCGACGCCCGGTGCCCGGCCAGGGCGCCGTTCACGTACACCATCGCCCGCCGGTAGACGCCCTCGAACTCGAGCACCCACCGCCGGCCGGCGGCGTCGGCCGGGACGTCGAACGTCCTCCGGTACTCGTACACGCCGCCGGGGAAGTACCCGCGGCCGGCGCCGTGGGCGGGGTCGCGCGGCTCACCCAGGGTGGCGTCGTGCGGCAGGGTCACGTCCTGCCAGGGCGCGGCGGCACCGACCACCTCGGCGAAGGAGTTGGCGTGCGGCCGGGTCTGCCAGCCGGTCGTGAACGGGATGCGGCGCATGGCTGTCCTGTCATCGGGGGGACGAGGGGGCAGCACGCGACGGATGGCGTCCTGGCTGGAGCGCCCCGTGCCCACGCGGGTCCGGCGTCGGGGCGACCGGCCGTCCGCTGGGTCGCCGCTGGAGCCCGCGCCCCCGATCCTCGACGACGCGGGCGGCCGGCGGACAGCCGCGTGCCGGTGGATGGCAGACGGGTCCCGGTGCCCCGGGGTGCGCGGGACAGACTGCGGACGTGAGTGGGCGACTGACGGGGAAGACGGCACTGGTCACCGGGGCTGCCGCCGGCATCGGGCGGGCGGTGGCCGACAGGTTCGCCGCCGAGGGAGCGCGGGTCGCCTACGCCGACCGGGACGCCGCCGGGGCCGAGGCGGCCGCCGCCGCGTCGGGCGGCCGCGCGGTGCCGATGGACGTCACCGCCGAGGACAGCGTCGCCGGGGGCTTCGCCGCGCTGGCCGCCGACGGTTGGGTCCCCGACGTGGTGGTGGTCAACGCCGGGGTGCAACTGTTCGGCCAGGACGCCGAGGTCGCCGACCTGGACCTCGACGTCTGGCGCCGTACCCACGAGGTCAACCTGACCGGCGCGTTCCTGACCGTGAGACACGCCGTGCGCGGGATGCTGGGTGCCGGCGGCGGCTCGATCGTGTTCACCGGCAGCCCCACCGCCGTGCGGGGCGAGGGCGCGGAGTTCACCGCCTACGCCTCCTCCAAGGCCGGCATGCACGGGCTGGCCCGCACGGTCGCCGCCGCCTACGCCCGCCGGGGCATCCGGGTGAACACCGTCGTCCCGCCGTACACCGAGACCGGGCTGGTCAGCACCCTCACCGACGACCCCGTGGCCCGGGCGGCGATCGTCGGCCGGATCCCGATGGGCCGCGCCGGCACGACCGGTGACCTCGAGGGCGTCATGGTGTTCCTCGCCAGCGACGAGTCGGCGTTCGCCACCGGCGCGACGTTCGCCGTGGACGGCGGGATGACCTCGTCGTGACCGGTCGGGGTGGGGCGGGTCCCCACCCCGACGGGTCACCGGTCACACCGGCCCCGGGGCCCCGACCGCCTGCCGCTCGTGCCGGCGCAGCTTGGCGTAGAGGTCGGCGACCAGCAGCCGGACGTCGACGTCGACGTACACGCGCCGGGACGCACCTCCGGGCGCGGACGCGGTCTCGGTCCACGCGCTGGAGGCGTCGCTGAGCGCGGTCAGCAGCAACGGCGGGGTGTCGCCCAGCGGCCAGGTCTCGCCCTGCTCCACGAAGTAGGGGATCGGCAGCTCGACGTACCGCTGCCACAGCCACGCCCCCACCCGGCCCGCCCCGCCCAGGTCCTGCTCCAGTTCGGCGACGGAGTACTCGCACCGCCGGTAGGTCTCCAGCGGGAACTGGGAGACGGCGAGGTCGGTGCGGGCCAGCACCTCCCGGGCTGCCTCGGCGTCGGTCTCCCGGTTGTACTCGAAGGCGTCCGGGTCCAGTGCCCCGCCGACCCAGACCAGCGTCAGCCGCGACGCGATCTCCGGCGCCTGGCGCAGCGCCTGCGCGACGTTGGTGAGCGGCCCGGCGCAGACGAGCAGCAGCGGCAACGGGTCGTCCCGCCGGCCCTCGGCGACGATGAGGTCCGCCGCGGCCGAGCCGGTGTCGCCTGCGTCCAGGAGCACGTCGCAGCCGGCGGCGACCGCCGGCCGGGGGCCGTCGACCAGGTCGACGAGCTCCTGGGCGAACCGGGCGCCCCTCTCCGCGGTGCCCTCGGGTGGCCCGAACACCGGGTTCAGGTGCGAACTGGTCACCGCGTCCACCCGGTTGGCGGGGCTGAGCAGGTGGTGGGCCAGGGCGACCAGGCCGTCGGGGTCACCGGCCCAGTCGTTGTCGACGACGACGCGGCAGCGTCGGCTGATGCGCAGGGACACGCGTTCCTCCGTGGTCAGACGGCGGCCGGGGAGTCGGCGCCGCGGTAGGTGGTCGAACGGACGAGCAGCTCGCCTCGCGCGCACCAGACGCCGCCCAGCCGCCCGGTCATGCCGCCGGCCACCTCGGTGGAGACGTAGCGCCCGTCGAGGCGGCCGAGCTCGGCGAGGGTCCCGTCCGGCCCGGCGAGCCCGGCCACCAGCACGTCGGGGGCCAGCGCCGTCGAGGAGAAGTGGCCCTCACCGGGGAGCGTGCGGATCTCCAGGACGACGTCCTCGCCCGGGGTGACGGCGGCCTCGCCGAGCACGGAGCGCAGCGCGCCGACCTGGGCGACGGCGCGCACGCGGTCGCCGTCGACCTCGAGGTCGAGGTGGTGCCGGGCGTCGATGCGCAGGGAGAGACCCCCCACCCCGTCGGGGACCCGCACCACGGCGCGGAAGCGCGCGTCCTCGTGCTCCTGGCGGCGGCCCACGAAGGCGAGGTCCTCCGACGCCGGGTCGGGGTCGGCCGCGGCCAGCCGCCGGCCGCCCGCGACCCGGGTCAGCAGCTCGCCGGGGAACCGCCGGGGCGCCACCCAGGCGGGGCCGGAGAGGTCGTCGGCGGCCTCGACGGCGCCCTCCGGCGGGGCCAGCCACTCCCCCAGCCGCGGCCAGCCGTCGACCCACTCGACCTCGGCGGCGAAGGTCTCCCGGCCGAGGACGTGGAACTGCGGGCTGGCGCCGCGCGGGCGCACGCCGTGGAAGACGATCGCCCAGCTGCCGTCGGGCCGCTGCACCAGGTCGGCGTGGCCGGTGTTCTGCACCGGCGACTCGACGCCGCGGTGGGTGAGCAGCGGGTTGGACGGGCAGGGCTCGAACGGCCCGGCCGGCGACGGCCCGCGCGCGATCGTCACCGCGTGCCCGCGCTCGGTGCCGCCCTCGGCGATGAGCAGGTACCAGAGGCCGCCCACCCGGTACAGGTGCGGCCCCTCCGGGAACCGGCCGCCGGTGCCCTGCCACAGCGGGCGACGCTCGGTGAGTGCGGCGCCGGTGACCGGGTCGACGGCCTGCTGCACCAGCCCGGCCGGGCCGCCGGCGCCGAAGCCGGCGTAGCTGACGAGCAGCATGCCGTCGTCGTCCCAGGCGAGGTCGGGGTCGATGCCGCGGACGCCGGTCATCCGCACCGGGTCCGACCACTCGCCGAGCGGGTCCTCGGCGGAGGTGAGCACCTGCCAGCCGCCGTCGGCGAGGTTGGTGGTGACCATCCAGAACCGGCCGTCGTGGTGGCGGAGGGTCGGCGCGGTGATCCCGCCCGACCCGGGGGCGGCCGACACGTCGAGCTGCGAGGGCCGGGCCAGCACGTGCCCGGCCTGCTCCCACGAGACCAGGTCGGTCGAGCGGTACAGCGGGACGCCGGGGGCGTACTCGAAGCTCGAGTGCACCATCCAGTAGGTGTCGCCGACCCGGACGACGCTCGGGTCGGGGTGGAAGCCGGGGACGACGGGGCGCGGGGTCACGCGTGCGCGTCCGGGTCGAAGAAGAGCGCCGGCCTCTCCACCGGCCGGGGCTCCTCGATCTCGCAGCTGAACGCGTGCCGGCCGGAGCCGACCTCCACCGGCGCGCTGCCGTCGGGCAGCACGACCTCCGCGGTCGTGTTCGGCGGGACGACGACGTCGAGCGCGAACGCGGTCCCGCCGGTCAGCACCCAGGACACCGACGCGGTGCCGTACGGCGTCTCGTGCATGGCCGCCGCGGAGGTGAGCCCCGGCCCGGGACGGGGCTCCACCCGCAGCCGCCGGTAACCCGGCGCGGCCGGGGCGAGGCCGGCCACCGTGCGGTGCAGCCAGTCGGCGACCGCGCCGAAGGCGTAGTGGTTGAACGACGTCATCTCGCCGGGGTTGATCGTCCCGTCGGGGAGCATGGAGTCCCACCGCTCCCAGATCGTCGTCGCGCCCATCGTCACCGCGTACAGCCACGACGGGTCCTCCCGCTGCAGCAGCAGCTCGTAGGCGGTGGCCAGCTCCCCGGCGGCCGTCAGCGCGTCACACACCAGCGGCGTGCCGAGGAAGCCGCTGGCGATGTGGAACCCGTCCTCCAGCACCTGCTGCGCCAGGAGGTGCCCGGCGTGCCCGCGCTGCGCCGGCTCGAGCAGGTCGAACTCCAGGGCCAGCGCGTAGGCCGTCTGCGACGGGAAGGCGACCCGGCCGTTCGGGGACACGTACTCGGCGCGGAAGCGGGCCGCGGCCCGCGCGCCCAGCTCGGCGAAGCGGCTCCCGTCCTGCCCGAGCACCTCGGCGGCCAGCGCCACCGTGCGCGCCGAGCGGGCGAGGTAGGCGGTGGCCACGCACTGCCACGGTGTCCGGGCGGCCGCCGGGTTGTCCGGCGGGGCTGCGGTGTCCAGCCAGTCGCCGAAGGAGAACCCGCCGCCGGGGAAGTCGAGGTCCTCCCCGGCCCGCGCGGCGAAGGCGTCGATCCAGGCGGTCATCGACGCCCACTGGTCGGCGAGCAGCCCGGCGTCACCGGTGCGCTGGTACAGCACCCAGGGGACGACGACGGCGGCGTCGCCCCAGCCGGTCTCGGCCTGCTGCGGGAAGGGCAGCAGCGGCAGGAACGGCACGTACATCGGGACGACGCCGCCGAGCTCGCGCTGCTCGACGGCGAGGTCGGTCAGCCAGGAGCGGAGCATGCCGGTGGTGTCGTAGAGGAACGACGCGGTGGGCGCGAACACCTGCAGGTCGCCGGTCCAGCCCAGCCGTTCGTCCCGCTGCGGGCAGTCGGTGGGGATGTCGAGGAAGTTGCCCCGCATCCCCCAGACGACGTTCTCGTGCAGCCGCTCGACGTCGGGGTCGGAGCAGCGGAAGGTCCCCGTGCGCCGCAGGTCCGTGTGCAGGACGACGGCCTCGAGGTCCTCGGCACGCAGCTCGCCGGGCCAGCCCGACACCTCCGCGTAGCGGAAGCCGTGGAAGGTGAACCGCGGCTCCCAGGTGCGCGGGCCGTTCCCGTCGAGGACGACGACGTCGGTGGCGCGGGCGGCCTTCAGCGGGCGGGTGCCCAGCTCCCCGTGCTCGAGCACCTCGGCGTGCCGCACGGTGACCTCCGTGCCGGCCGGGCCGTCGGGCAGCCGCAGCCGCAGCCGGCCGACCAGGTTCTGGCCGAGGTCGACCAGCGTCCTCCCGGACGGCGAGGTGGTGACGGCCTGCACCGGCAGGACCTGCGTGCGCCGCACCGGCGGGCCGGTCGGCGCCACCAGGGTGGCGACGTCGAGCTCGCCGACCTCGACCGGTGTCCAGCCCGCGTCGTCGAGGCCCGGGGACGACCAGCCGGGCACCTCCCGCCGCAGGTCTGCGGTCTCGCCGCTGTAGAGGCCGGCGCGGGTCAGCCAGCTCGGCGCCGACCGCCACGTGCCGTCCGTGGTCACGACCGTGCGCGACCCGTCGGGGTGCTCGACCTCCAGCTGCGCGAACGCCCCGGTGCGCTCGCCGTACCAGTGCCGCTTGCCCGTGAAGCCGAGGTGGCCGCGGAACCAGCCGTCGGCCAGGTGCACGCCGAGTGCGTTGGCGCCCTCGGTGACCAGGGAGGTGACGTCGTGCGTGCGGTAGCGCAGCCGGTGCCGGTAGCTGGTCCAGCCCGGCGCCAGGACGTCGTCGCCCACGGGCGCGCCGTTGAGCTCGGCCTCGAACACGCCCTGCGCGGTGGCGTACAGCCGGGCGCGCACGACCGGCGCGTCGAGCACGAACTCCCGCCGCAGCAGCGCGGCGGGCTCCTCGCCCTGGGGCAGCACCGGCCGCACGAGGGCGGCCGTCCAGTCCGCCGGGTCCAGCAGGCCCGCCTCGACGACGACGTCCTCGCTCCAGGCCGACGGCAGCTCGCCGTCGGCACCCCACACCCGGACGCGGACGCTGCGCCGATCCCGGCTGGCCAGCGGCGGCGCGCGCCACGGCACGAGCACCGACTCCGCGGAGTCGACCCGCCCCGACGACTCCACGGTGCCGGCGGCGTCCTCGACCTCGACCTCGTAGGCGGCCTGGCGCCAGTCCGGCAGCTCGGTGGCGGTGACCCAGGACAGGCGGGGCGTGGTCTCGCCGATGCCGACGGGTTCGCGGTGGTGCTCGACGGTGACGGGCAGGACGGTCAGGTCGCTCACTTCAGGGCCTCCGCCAGGTGGTCGACCGTGAGCCGGACGACGGCGTCGATGTCGTCGCAGCCGGCGAAGACGTGCTCGGCGCCCTCGACCGGGACCAGCCGGGACTCCGCGCCGACGGCCGTCAGGGCGGCGTGCAGCTGCTCGCTCTGGCTGAAGGGCACCAGCCGGTCGGTGGTGCCGTGGACGAGCAGGAACGGCGGCGCCTGCGGCGTCACGTGGGTGACGGGGCTCGCGTCGGCGCGCGTCGCGGCGTCCGCCCCCCTCAGGAGGAAGTCCTCCGGCGGCGTGGCGAACTCCGGCGGCAGCTTCTCGACGACGTGCGGGGGCGGGGTCGTCCGCGGCATGGTCGACAGGTCGGCGACCCCGTACCAGTCGACGGCGACGTCGACCGCGCTCGACCACCCCACGACGCCCTGCGAGCCCTCCAGGTCGGCGCGGTGCGCGGTCAGCGCGAGGAGGGCGGCGAGGTGACCGCCGGCCGACTCCCCGGCGACGCCCACGCGGGCGGCGTCGACCCCCAGGACGTCCGCGTGCGCCCGCAGGTAGCGCACGGCGGCCTTCGCGTCGTGGAGCTGTGCGGGGAAGGGGGCCTCGAGGGCGTGCCGGTAGTCGATGGTGGCGACGGCGAGCCCGGCCTCCAGCAGCGCGTCGAACAGCTGGCCGGGACGCAGTGTCTCGGGCAGGTGGCGGCGGTCGCCTCCCATCCACGCCCCGCCGTGGATCCACACCACGAGCGGGCTCGGCGCCGCCGCCGGGGGTACCCACACGTCCAGCTGCAGGGGGCGGTACCCGAGGGGCGCTGCGTAGGTCAGCCCGCTGTGGTGCCGTGCGCCGTCGGCGCGGCGGATGGGTTCGTGCGGGGGCAGGAAGCGAGCGGGACCGGCCCACTCCGTCGTCTCGGTGGTGCTCATCGCGTCTCCTCGGAGGTGCTCGTGAACCCGTGCCGGCCGGGGCCGGCGGTCGTGGTGGTGCCGTCGGGCAGGACGACCTCGGCCTGCGTCCCGGCGGGGACGACGACGGTCAGCTCGAACCGGTCGTCCTCGATCCGCCAGGACGACCCGATCCGGCCGTACGGCGACTCGTGCGCGGCCTCGGCCCCGGTGATGCCGCCGCCCGTCCGCGGGCGCACGCGGAAGCGGCGGTACGCGGGCTCGACCGGCTCGATGCCGGCGACGTACCGGTGCAGGAACGAGACGACGGCGCCCTTCGAGTAGTGGTTGAGCGACTCGTGCGGCACCCCGTCGGCGTCGACGCCGTCCCAGCGCTCCCACACCGTGGTGGCGCCGCGGTCGACCATCGTCAGCCAGGACGGCTCGGTGTCCTGCAGCAGCAACTCGTAGGCGACGTCCAGGTGCCCGGCGTCGGCGAGCACCGGCAGCAGGTACGGCGTGGCGAGGAAGCCGGTGCCCAGGTGGGTGCCGGCCGTGCGGACCAGCTCCACCAGGCGGTCGGCGACGGCCGGGCGCAGCGCGTCGGGCACCAGGCCGAAGGCCAGCGCCCGGACGTGGTCCGCCTGGGTGTCCGGCACCAGCCGCCCGTCGTCGTCCAGGTACTCGGCCTGCCACGCCTCCCGCGCCCGGTCGGCGAGCCCGGCGTACCGCCCGGCGTCGTCGTCCCGGCCGAGGACGGTGGCGATCCGGCTCGCGAGCCTCGCGCTGTGCGCCAGGTACGCCGTCGCCACGTGCCCCTCGTCGGCGGCGACGAAGGCGCCGAAGTCGCCGACCTCCTCCCCCGGCACCAGCCACTCGCCCCAGTGGAAGCCGGTGTCCCACAGCTCCCGCTCGTGCGGCGCCGGCTCCGGCCGGCGCGCGGCCCGCGCCGGGTGGCGCTGCTCGCGGGCCGAGCGCTCGGCCCGGTCCAGCCAGCGCACCGTCGTCGGCCACAGCTCGGCGAGCACACCGGCGTCGCCGTAGGCGCGGTACAGCTCCCACGGCACGACCACCGCGGCGTCGCCCCACCCGGCCGAGCCGTTGAGGAAGGCGACCGGGCAGTCCCGGCCCTCCGAGCGCGGCGTCGGGCTGACGTTGGCGACGGTCCCGTCGGGCCACTGGTCGGCGGCGACGTCGCGCAGCCACTTGGTGGAGAAGCCGGCGACGTCGTACAGGAACGCCGCCGTGGGCACGAAGACCTGCCAGTCGCCGGTCCAGCCGACCCGCTCGCGGTGCGGGCAGTCGGTGGGGACGTCGCAGGCGTTGCCGCGCAGGCTCCACACGGCCGCCTCGTGCAGCCGGGTGACCCGCTCGTCGCTGCAGGTGAACCAGCCGGTGCGGCGCAGGTCCGTGTGCACGACGACGCCGCGGACGTCGTCCGGCGTGAGGTCCGACGGGTGCCCCTCGACCCGCACGTAGCGGAAGCCGTGGGTGGTGCGGCGCGGCTCGAAGACGTCGCCGGGCACGCCGGCGCTGACCACCGTGTCCACCTGGCCGGCCGGCAGCGGGTGCGGGAGGAAGGGCACCGCGGGGCGCAGGTGCTCGGTGGTGACGTCGCCGTCGGGGCCGAGCCACTCACCGTGCGTGAGCGTGGTCGTGGTGCCCGCCGGTCCCAGGTCGGCCACGCGGAGCCAGCCGTTCACGTTCTGGCCGAGGTCGACCACCTGCCGGTGCGCGTCGAGCCGGGTCACCGACACCGGCACGAGCTCCTCGACCCGGCGCACCGGCGGGGCCGGGGAGTCGACCAGCCCGGCGAACCCGTGCTCGGCCACCTGGACCGCGTCCCAGCCGGAGTCGTCGTGACCGGGGGCCTCCCAGCCGCGCGGCAGCCGGCCGAGGTCCCAGGACTCACCGGCGATCAGGTCGGCGGCCACCACGTGCCCGGGAGCGCTGCGCCACCCGGGGCCGGTGCCGAGCACGGTGACGGTGCCGTCGTCGTGGGTGAGGTGCAGCTGGGCGAGGAGGGCGACCCGGTCGCCCCACTGGTCGGCGGACCGCGTGATGCCGGTCTGGCCGCGGAACCACCCGTCGGCGAGGACGACGGCGAGCGCGTTGCGGCCCGTGCGGAGGAGCGACGTCACGTCCAGCGTCTGCACCTGCAGCCGGGCGTCGTACTGGGTCCAGCCGGGCGTCAGCTCGGCGTCCCCGGCCCGCTCGCCGTTGAGGAACGCCTCGTAGAGCCCCTGCGCGGTGGCGTGCAGCCGCGCCGACACCACCGGCCGGTCGACGTCGAACTCCGCGCGCAGCAGGGCCGCCGGCCGCTCCCCCGCCGGCCCGCCGGGCATCCGGCCGGGCTCGATCCAGGTGGCCTGCCAGTCCTCGGCCGACAGCAGGCCGGTCTCGAACCAGGCCGGCCCGGACACGGGGCTCTCGCCGAGGTCGGTGCGCACCTGCACCCGCCAGTGCACCCGCTGCGACGACGCCGGCGCCGGGCCGTCGTAGGGCACGAGCAGGTGGCCGGCGTCGGGGACCCAGCCGGTGTCCCAGCCGTCGTCGGAGGTCAGGCGGTACGCGCGCTGCTCCCGGGCGCCGTCGGGCAGCCGCCAGGACAGCCGCGGTGCCGTCGTCCGGATGCCGAGCGGCTCGTCGAGGTGCTCGACGCGCAGTGTGTGCGGGGCGCTGGTCACGCAGCGGCCTCGCCGGCGGCCGGCACCAGGCGGACGGTCTCGGTCACCGGGAGGTCACCCGCGTGCGGTCCGGTCGCGAGCACGAGGTCCCCGGGCTCGACCGCCCAGCGGTGCGCCTCGACGTCCCAGTGCCGCAGGGCGCGGGGGTGCACGGCGACCGGCACCTCGATCGACTCGCCCGGGTCGGCGGACACGACCGTGAAGCCGGCCAGCCAGCGCACCGGACGCTCCACGGCGGAGCCCGGCCGCGCGGCGTAGACCTGCACGACGTGCCGGCCACGCCGAGCACCGGTGTTGCGCACCCGCACGACGACGGCGAACCCGGACCCGTCAGCGTGGGGCGGCACCTCGAGGCCCTCGTACGCCCACGTGGTGTAGCCGAGTCCCTCGCCGAACCAGTGCGCCGGCTCCGTGCCCGCGCGCAGGTACGCGCGGTGCCCGACGTGCAGGCCCTCGGTGTAGTCGAGCCGGCCGCCGGTGGGCGTCGTGGAGAGGACCGGGGCGTCGGCCGTGGCGGCCGGCCAGGTGGTGGGCAGCCGCCCGCCGGGCTCCACGGTGCCGAGCAGGACGTCGGCCAGTGCATTGCCGAACTCCATGCCGGGGAACCAGGACACCAGCACGGCGGCGACGTCGTCGCGCCACGGCAGCTCCACGGGCGCCCCGGCGTTGACCACGACCACCGTGCGCGGGTTGACCGCGGCGACGGCACGCACCAGCTCGTCCTGCCGACCGGGCAGCGCCAGCGAGGTGCGGTCGGAGCCCTCGCTCTCCACGTCCTCGCTGGTGCCGACGACCACGACCGCGACGTCGGCGCCGCGCGCCAGGTGGACCGCCCGGGCGAGCTCCTCGGCGGCGGGCAGCCGCGGCGGGCCGACCACCAGGCCGCCGCGGAGGAGCACGGCGCCGGGTGACCACGCGTAGCGGACGCACACGTCCACGCCCTCGCCCGCGCGCAGCGGGAGGACGGCCGTGTGCTGCGGTGCCGCCTGGAAGACCTCGTGGACGTCGAAGACCTCCTGGTGCACCTCTCCACGCGCTCGCGACTCCCCGTCCACGACGAGCTCCCCGGTGCCGAAGCCGACGACGCCGAGGCGCCACTCGCCGTCGACGTCGGGGGTGAAGCGGGTGGCGACCTCCATCGCCACGGCGCCCTCGGGTACGGCGTCCTGCAGGCGCACGACGACGGCGGTCCCGGCGGTCTGCCCGGCGACGACCGCGCCGGTCGCATCGAGCCAGCGGACGGTGACGCGGGTGGTGCCGCCGGGGCCGGCCAGCTCGTCGGCCCGCGCCGGGCGCAGCGTGTCCGACAGTGCCGCCCCCGGGGCGCTCACCACCTCGGCCCGGCCCGCCAGCGCGGCGGCGATCCCGGTGACCGGGGGGACGACGTAGGGCAGCGGGACGCTCGCCGAGCCTCCGCCGAGCGCCCGCGCGTCGCGGGCGCCGGGCCCGACGACGGCGACGCGGCGCAGCCCCTCGACCGCCAGGGGCAGCAGTCCGTCGTTGCGCAGGAGCACGGTCGCAGCGGACGCGGCCTCGCGGGCCAGCGGGGCGGCGTCCTCCAGGCGGCCGGGCGCCGACGGGGCCGCCGCCCGCCCGACGCCGTCGAGTGCACCGGCGCGGGCGGCCAGCCGCAGGATCCGGCACACCTTCTCGTCGATCGCCGCCTCCGGCACGTGGCCGGCGCGGACGGCCTCGACGAGCGGCTGCGACCACTGCTCGTCAGGCCCGGGCATGGCCAGGTCGAGGGCCGCGCGGGCGGCCGGCTCGCCGTCGTGGAGCGCACCCCAGTCGGAGACGACGACACCGTCGAAGCCCCACTCGCCCTTGAGCGGCTCGGCGAGCAGGTCGTTCTCCGTCATCGGCGCGCCGTTGACCCCGTTGTAGGCGGCCATCACGGTCCACGGCGCGGCGTCGGTGACCACCGCCTCGAACGGCGCCAGGTACAGCTCGCGCAGCGTCCGCTCGTCGACGCGGACGTCGACCGTCATCCGGTCGGTCTCGGCGTCGTTGGCGACGTAGTGCTTCGGGCAGGCGCCGATGCCGCGGTCCTGCAGTCCCCGCACGTAGGCGGTGGCCAGCCGGCCCGACAGCAGCGGGTCCTCCGAGAAGCACTCGAAGTGCCGGCCGCCCAGCGGGGAGCGGTGCAGGTTGACGGTGGGGCCGAGCACGACGTCGACCCGCTTGCGGACCGCCTCGGCGGCCAGCAGCGCGCCGATCCGGGCGAGGAGGTCCTCGTCCCAGCTGGCCGCCATCCCCGAGGCCGACGGCAGGGCCGCCGAGGGCTCGAGCTCGGTGTCGGTGCCGCCGCGGACGCCGATCGGGCCGTCGGAGACCGTCATCGACCGCAGGCCCACCTCCGGCACCGGAGCGGTGGTCCAGACCGAGGCGCCGGACAGCAGCCGCACCTTCGCCTCGAGGTCCAGCTTCTCCAGGAGGACGTCGATCTCGGCGTCGGACAGGTCGGGCGAGGGCATGGTTCTCCTGTCGGTGGTGCGTCGGCCGGACGGGAGGGCGCTACAGCGCGGGGACGCGCTCGGCGTGGTGGCAGGCGGCCTCGGTGCCCTCGACCAGCCGCAGCGGCGGGCGCTCGGTGACACAGACCTCGGTGGCCAGCGGGCAGCGCGGCACGAACGGGCAGCCGGTGGCCGACGGCGCGGCGGCCCCCGCGGTGCCGAACCCGGCCGCCTCGCGGGCCGCACGGCGGGCGGCCTGCTCGGCCGGGCGCGGCACCGGGGCGGCGGCGGTCAGCGCCACCGTGTACGGGTGCCGGGGGGCCTGGCTGACCGCCTCGACCGGACCGGTCTCCATGACCTGCCCGCGGTAGAGCACCACCGTCCGCTGGGCGAGGAAGCGGACGACGCCGAGGTCGTGGGCGATGAAGAGGAAGGCGAGGCCGTGCTGGTCGCGCAGGTCGGCGAGCAGGTTGAGCACCTGCGCCTGGGTGGAGAGGTCCAGCGCGCTGACCGGCTCGTCGAGGACGACGACCTTCGGGTCGCAGACCAGCGCCCGGGCGATCGCGATGCGCTGGCGTTGACCGCCGGAGAACTGCGACGGGTAGCGGTCCACCGCGTCGCCGGGGAGGCCGACGGACTCCAGACCGGCGCGCGCCTTCTGCACCGCCTCGGGTCCCGTGACGCCCATCAGCCGCAGCGGCTCGACCAGCGTCTGGCCGATCGTGCGCGCCGGGTTGAGCGAGGAGTACGGGTCCTGGAACACCACCCGCAGGTCGGCGACCTGCCGGCTGCGCTGCTTGAGGGACATCGAGGTGATGTCCTGCCCGTGCAGCCGCACGGTGCCCGACGTCGGCCGCTGCAGGCCGAGCACCGCTTTGCCGATCGTCGACTTGCCCGAGCCGGACTCGCCGACCAGGCCGACGGTCTCGCCGGGGGCGATGTCGAAGCTGACCCGGTCGATGGCCGGCGGCGCCTGCCGGGCCTTCCGGCCCGAGCCGTAGCGGACGACGAGGTCGCGGATCTCCAGCGCCGGGGCGGTGATGGCGGCGCCGAGGGACGTGGCGCCGGCGGGGGCGGTCATGAGGACACTCCAGCGGTCGGGGCGGTCTCGTCGGCCGGGGTCAGGACCTCGGCACCGGGCTGGATCTCGTCGCCGGCGTGCTCCGGCTCCCAGACGGCGTGCTCGCGGGAGAGCTCGTCCACCCGGATGCAGAGCACCTGCCCCTCGCCGTGGGCCGGGAGCGCCGGGAAGGGCACCGTGCACTTCTCGTGGGCGAACCGGCAGCGGGTGGCGAACCGGCAGCCGGTCGGCCAGGAGCCGGGCGGGGGGACGGTCCCGGCGATCGAGGCGAGGCGCGCGGGCACCGGCTCGCCCTCGGGCACGTGCGGGTTCGCCCCGAGCAGCGCCATCGTGTACGGGTGCGCCGGGGAGTCGAGCACGCGGGCCGCCGTGCCGGCCTCCACGACCTCCCCGGCGTACATGACCGACACGTGGTCGCAGATGTCGGCGACCACGCCGAGGTCGTGGCTGACGATGACCACCGACAGGCCGGTGTCGCGGACCAGCGCGCGCAGCAGGGACAGGATCTCGGCCTGCACGGTGACGTCGAGGGCGGTGGTGGGCTCGTCGGCGATGAGCAGCTCCGGCTCGCCGGTCAGCGCCAGCGCGATGCACACCCGCTGCGCCATGCCGCCCGACAGCTGGTGCGGATAGCTCTTGAGCACCCGCTGCGCGTCGACGATGCCGACGTTGCGCAGCAGCTCGGCGGCGATCCGCTCCGCCTCCGAGCGACCCACCCCGCGGAACCGGCGGATCGGGCCGACGAGCTGGGTGGCGATCGAGAACATCGGGTCCAGGGCGACCATCGGCTCCTGGGAGATCATCGCGATCTCCCGGCCGCGGACGCGGTTGAGATCGGTCTCCGCCAGTCCGGCCAGCTCGCGACCCCGCCAGCGGATCGAGCCGCCGGTGACCGAGACGCCGTCGGGGAGCAGCCCCATGAGCGAGCGTGCGGTCATCGTCTTGCCGCAGCCGGACTCCCCGACCAGGCCGAGGACCTCCCCCTGCCGCAGGGAGAACGAGACGCCGGTGACCAGGTCCGGGCCGTCGTCGACGGACACCGTGAGGTCCCGGACGTCGAGGACGGCCGCCGGGTCGGCGGGATCGCCGGACGGCACGGCCGCTGCCGCGACGGCCCGGCGCAGCGGGCGGCGCCGACGGCGCGCGGTGCGGCCGCCGGCGGCCTTGCCCGCCAGGGTGTCGGCCAGCTCGTTGGCCGCCACGACGGTCAGGGCGAGCACCAGGCCGGTGGGCACCATGAGCCACGGCGAGCTGTAGATGTAGCCCGAGGCGTCCTGGATCATGAAGCCCCAGCTGGGCTCCGGCTCGCCGGGGCCGAAGCCCAGGAAGGCCAGGCCCGCGACGATCAGCAGGCCGATGCCGAACAGCTGCGCGGCCTGGACCGCGATCACCGTGGCCATCGACGGCAGCACGTGCAGCAGGTTCACCCGCAGCGAGCCCAGGCCGTTGACCCGGGCGGCGTCGACGTAGAGCCGCTGCCGCACCGACTGGGCCACCCCGAGCAGGACGCGGTAGACCGCGGCGGAGATGAGCACGCCGAGGACGGCCATCACCGGGTAGAGCCGGTTGCCGATCACGCCGATGAGCGCCAGGAGCAGGATCGTGGCGGGCAACGCGAGGAGGACCTCGGTGACGCGGCTGATCACCCGCTCCACGCGGGGCCCGCGCTCGGCGGCGGCGAGCGCCAGCGGCAGGCCGATGCCGAAGGCGACTACCAGCATCAGCGCCGAGGACAGCAGCGGCAGGGAGCCGGCGGTGAAGATGCGGCTCAGGAGGTCGCGGCCGAGCGGGTCGGTACCCAGCCAGTGCTCGGCCGAGGGCAGCGCCAGCCGGTTGGCGGTGTCCTGCTGGCCGGGCTCGTACGGCCGCCACAGCGGCGCGGTGAGCGACCCGACGACGACGAGGACGAGCCACGTGGCGCCCAGGACGCCGCCCGGACGGCGGAGGAACGAGGGCAGGCCACGGCGGCGCCGGGCCGGCGGGACGGGCTCGGTGGCGACCTCGTCGGCCGCGTCGAGGGGCAGCACGCTCATGGGGTCCGCACCTTCGGGTCCAGGGCCGCGACGACGAGGTCGAGCAGCAGGTTGGTGACGACCACGACGACCGTGGCGACGACGACGACGCCGACCAGCGCCGGGAAGTCGCTCGAGGACGCGGCGGCCTGGCTCGCCTGGCCGAGGCCGGGCAGCGCGAAGAGGTTCTCGATGATCACCGAGCCGCCGAACAGCGCGATGAACTGGATGCCGAGCGTGGAGACGACCGGCACGCTGGCGTAGCGCAGCGCGTGCACGTAGCGGATCCGCCACTGCGGCGTCCCCATGGCCCGCAGGGTGCGGATGTGCTCCTGCGCGAGCGCCTCGCGCATGCCGGCCGCGGCGGTGCGGGCGATGATCGCCGCGCCACCCACGGCCAGGGTGATCACCGGGATGGCGATGCTCGAGGCCCACCCGACCGGATCGGAGGCGAACCGGGTGTAGCCGGTGGCGGGGAACCACCCGAGCTGCAGCGAGAGCAGGTAGACGAAGAGGATCCCCACCCAGAAGGCGGGCAGCGAGAGTGCGACGCCGCTGCCGGTGGTGATCGTCCGGCTGGTGCGGCCGCCACGCACCGCCGCGGTGACGCCGAGGAGGACCCCGACCACACCCGACAGCAGCGTGGCGAACAGCGCGATCGAGGCGGTCACCGGCAGCCGGTCGGCCAGGTCGGCGGCCAGGTCCCGGCCGTCGACGAGCGAGGTCCCCAGGTCGCCCTGCACGAGCTGACCGAGGTAGTCGACGAACTGGGTGAACAGGGGCCGGTTCCACCCCAGCGCCTCGTTCTCCGCGGCGACCTGCTCGGCCGTGGCTCCCGGTCCGAGCCGGACGGCGCCGGGAGTGCTGTCGCTGGCGTGCACCAGCAGGAAGACGATCACGACCGCGGCGAGCACGGTGCCGACCGCCAGGGCCAGTCGCTTGGCGACGTAGGCGAGCATCTCGGGTCCCTTGTCCGTGGAGTGCCGGTGTCCGGAGGGTGGTCGAGGAGGAGACCGGTGGCCGCGGGGCGTGCCCGCGGCCACCGGCCGGTGGCCTCAGCTGGCCGGCTGGATCTCCGACAGGACCAGGTAGTTGTTGGCCCCGGCGAAGGACGGCTCGGCGACGGACTCGGCGTTGTAGCCGGCGTAGGTGAAGTCCTCGTAGACCGGGACGAACCAGCCGTTGGCGGTGATCGCCCGGTTGAGGTCGGTCAGCGCCTGCTCCTGTGCGTCGCCGGTGGCGCCGAGGGCCGCGCCGAGCGACCCCTCGATCTCCGGCTCCGCGGCGCCCTGCATGTTCATGAAGCCGCCGTAGAGCACGCCGGCGATGAACCCGGCCGGCTGCGCGCCCACCGCGAAGCCACCGAAGATGACCGGGTCGGTCCGCACCGCGGCGAACACCTGGTCGGTCGAGGTCGCGGTGACGAAGTTCAGCCGGATCCCGACCTCGGCCCACTGGCCCTGGATCGCGACGGCGTCCTCCTCCGGCTGCCCGAGCACCGTGTAGTCCACGTCGATGCCGTCCGGGAACCCGGCCTCGGCGAGCAGCTCCCGGGCGCGGTCGGGGTCGTAGGCGAACTCCTCGTCGATCGCCGGGTCGAACCCGGGAGCGCTCTCGGGGAACAGCTGCGACGTCGGCCGGGAGCCGTCGTGCAGGTCGTTGACCAGCGTCTCGCGGTCGGTGGCGTGGATCATCGCCAGCCGCACCTGCTCGCTGGCGAAGGCGGGGTTGTTCGCGCCGGTCTTGTCGATGATCGGGAAGCCGACGATGGTGCCGCCGACGCTCACCGTGCTCTGCCGCTGCTCGACCAGGTCGATGGTCGTCGGGTCCAGGACGGTCGCGACGTCGGCCTGGCCGGAGACCACCGCGTTGGCCAGGGCCTGGGAGTCGGTGATGACGTCGAAGACGATCGTGTCGTAGGCCCACTCGTCGGCGTTCCACGCCTCGGCGTTCTTGTCCAGGGTGTAGGTGCTGGCCCGCGTGGTCTCACCCGTGTTGAGCGTGTAGGCCCCCGAACCGTCGGGTGCCGTCTCGAGGGAGCTCGGGTCGGCGACGCCGTCCGGGCCGACGATGACGCCGGCGGTGTCGACGAGGTTGTTCTCCGGCTGCGCCTGCGGCTGGGCCCAGGTGATGACCACGGTCCGCGGGTCCGGAGCCTGGACGTCGGTGATCTCACTGGCGCCGCCGGGGGCGACGGCGCCGTAGGCCTCCAGGCCCTCGTCGCCGCGCCGGTCGAGGTTGGCCTTGACCAGCTCGGCGTCCAGCGACGACCCGTCGGCGAAGGTCACGCCCTCGCGCAGGGTGAGCGTGGTCTGGGTGTTCTCGGCGTTGTTGGAGAACTCGGTGACCAGGCTCGGCTCGATGGTGCCGTCCGCGGTGGTGACGAACAGCGCGTCGTAGAGGGCGGAGAAGAAGGTGAACTGCCCCTGCGAGTAGAGCAGCGGGTCGTAGCCGGTCGGCGCGGCGTCGGCGTCGTAGGCGAAGGTCAGCGTGCCCTCGGCGCTCGCACTGCCGGCGCCACCACCACCGCCGCCGCTGCCGCCGTTGCCGCCACAGGCGGCCAGCGTGGTGGCCGTGGCGAGGGCGAGCGTCGCCGCACCGATGCGGGCGGTCATCGGCCGCGTGGCCGAGCTGCGCACACGCAGTCGAGAGATCTTGATCATGTGTCCTGGCTCCCCATCCTCGACGGGTCGAGGGGTCTGGACGGCCGACCGGCGGCCGCGCGGGCGACTCCGCCCGACTGACCTAGACGATGAGGACGCCCCCGGTGTGGCGTCAGGCACAATGCCGTTCAATGGCACGCGAGTGTGGTGCGCGCCTCATCAGGGACCGGGAGGGAACCGGGAGATGACCGACGTCCCCTCTCCCGCGGCACGCGTCCGCGGCCGACGGCCCCCCCAGGGCGATCCGGTGGTCGACCGGGCGCTCGCGCTCCTGACCGCCTTCGACGCCGCGCACACCGCGCTGACCCTCGGCGAGCTCTCCCGCCGCAGCGGCATCCCGACCAGTTCCACGCTCCGGCTCGCCGGCCGGCTGCAGGCCTGGGGCGCGCTCGAGCGGGGTGCCGACGGACGGTTCACCGTGGGGCTGCGGCTGTGGGAGGTCGCCTCGCTGGCGCCGCGCGCCCGCGGTCTGCGCCAGGTGGCGATGCCGTACATGGGCGACCTCGAGGAGGTCACCCGCCAGCACGTGCTGCTCGCCGTCCGCGAGGGCGGGGACGCCGTGCTGGTCGAGCGGCTGTCGGCGCACGCGGCGATCCCGGTCCTCTACCAGGTGGGCGGCCGGCTGCCGCTGCACTCCACGGGGGTGGGCCTGGTCCTGCTGGCCTACGCCGACCTGGACGTGCAGGAGGAGTACCTGTCGCGGCCGCTGCTGCACGAGCCGGAGCGGGTGCCGGTGTCGGAGGCCGCGCTGCGGCGCACGCTCGCCGACGTCCGCCGCGAGGGGCTCGCGCACTTCCGCCGGAAGGTCCCCCAGCCGCTGGTGTCCGTCGCCGCGCCGGTGTTCGACGCGCAGGACCGGCTGGCGGCGGCACTGTCGGTCGTGGTGCCGGAGGAGCGGGCGGACGCGCGCCTGCTCGGCCCGGCGGTGCGGACGGCGGCGCGCGCGATCTCGCGTGAGCTGGGTGCCCGGCGCCCGCTGGGTCGATGACCTGCCATTGACCGGCACGGCCGTGGCCTGACGACGACTCCGCTGACGAGGGTGGTCCGGGTTCCCGCCGACCCGCCGGAGGCCCCGTGCCGATCCACCCCGCCATCTCCTCGAACCTGCACCTGCTGGAGGGCATCGAGTCCTTCGAGCAGGGCCTCGCCGACCCGGAGCAGCGCACGCGGCTGGACGCCTTCATGTCGATCGCCGGCGCCCCCGCGCCACCGGCCGTCGCCACCCGCTCGGCATCGGCGCCCGGTCCGCACGGCGACGTGCCGGTCCGCGTCTACGAGCCCGAGGGAGGCGGCAGCGGCCGGCCGTGCTTCGTGTGGCTGCACGGCGGGGCCTTCCGCACGGGCGACCTCGACATGCCCGAGGCCGACTGGACCGCCCGGCAGGTGTGCGAGCGGGCCGGCGCGGTCGTCGTCAGCGTCGACTACCGGCTCTGCGTCGGCGGGGTCACCTACCCGGTCCCCCACGACGACGCCGTCGCCGCCGTCCGCTGGGTGCGCGACTCCGCCGCCGACCTGGGGATCGCCCCCGACCGCATCACGCTCGGCGGCGCCAGCGCCGGCGGCAACCTCGCGACCGGGGCGGTCCTGCGGCTGCGCGACGACGACGGCTGGCAGCCCGCGGCGCTGGTGCTCGCCTACACGACCCTGCACGCCGTCGTCCCGGCTCCGTCGGCGGCGCTCGCGGCGCTCGTGACCGAGGTCCCGCGGCTGCTCCGCTTCCTGCCCGAGGACCGCGCGTCGATCACCCGCGACTACCTGGGCGGCCCGGAGAGCCGGGCCGACGGCTACGCGATGCCGGCCACCGCCGTCCTCACCGGCCTGTGCCCGGTGCTGCTGCTGAACTCCGAGTACGACGACCTGCGCGCCTCCGCCGAGGCGTTCACCGCCGCGCTCGCCCTCGCCGGCGTCGACGTCCGCCAGGTGCTCGTGCCCGGCATGCTGCACGGCTTCCTCACCATGCCGGCGGCCGACGTCGAGCCGGTGGAGCGGGCGCTCGCACTGATGGCCGACGTGGTCCTCGGCACCGGGCGGAGGCGGGGGACGGCCGCCTGACCGCCCCCGCCCCCGGCGAGTGCGCTCTCCTGGACCACCGTCCGGGCACGGCGCGAGGATGGCGGCCGTGACCCTCCGCAGCGCGCAGTGGTACTCCGGCGACGTCCGCAACGCCTACATCCACCGTGCGTGGATGCGCCGCGGCGTCCCGGACGACGCGTTCGGCCGCCCGCAGATCGCCATCGCGAACACCGCCTCCGACCTCGTGCCCTGCAACCGCCACCTCTCCGAGGTCGCGGCCGCCGTGCGCGACGGCGTCCACGCCGCCGGCGGCACCCCGCTGGAGCTGCCCGTGCTCGGTCTGGGCGAGACCCAGGTCCGGCCCACGGCGATGCTCTGGCGGAACCTGGCCGCGATGGAGATGGAGGAGGTGTTCCGGGCCAACCCGGTCGACGGGCTGGTGTTGCTCGGCGGGTGCGACAAGACGATCCCGTCGCTCCTCATGGCCGCCGCCTCGGTCGACCTGCCCGCCGTCGTCGTCCCGGGCGGGCCCATGCTGACCGGCACCTTCCGCGGGGTGCCGCTGGGCTGCGGCACCGACGTGTTCCGGCTCTCCGAGGAGGTCCGCGCGGGCACGCTGTCGGCGGAGGAGTTCACGCGGTCGGAGTCGGCGATGATCCGCAGCCGCGGGCACTGCAACACGATGGGCACCGCCTCGACCATGGCGCTCGTCGCCGAGGCGCTGGGCACCGTCGTGCCCGGGGTCGCCGGCACCCCCGCCGCGGACAGCCGCCTGCTGGAGGCCGCGCACGGCACCGGGCGGCTGGTGGTGGAGATGGTGGCCGCCGACCGCCGGCCCTCGACGATCCTCACCGCGGGGTCCTTCGCCAACGCGATCGTGGCACTGGCCGCCGTCGGCGGGTCGACGAACGCCGTCGTCCACCTGCTGGCCATCGCCGGCCGGCTGGGGATCGACCTGACCCTCGACGACTTCGACCGCATCGGCTCGGGCGTGCCGGTGCTGGTCGACCTGCTCCCGGCGGGGCGGTTCCTCATGGAGGACCTCCACCGCGCCGGCGGCCTGCTCGCCGTGCTGGCCCAGGTCCGCGACCTGCTCGACCCGACCGCGCTCACCGTCACCGGCACGCCGCTGGTCGACGCCCTCGACGAGGCCCCGATCTGGGACCCGGAGGTGATCCGGCCCCGCGGCGAGCCGCTGGTCGAGCACGGCGGCATCGCCGTCCTGCGCGGGAACCTCGCGCCGTCCGGCGCGGTCGTCAAGCCGGCCGCGGCCTCGCCACACCTCATGCGGCACCGCGGCCGGGCGGTGGTCTTCGACTCGATCGAGGACCTCCACGCCCGGCTGGACGACCCCGGCCTCGACGTCGACGCCGACTCCGTGCTCGTCCTCCGTGGCTGTGGCCCGAAGGGCTACCCCGGCATGCCCGAGGTCTCGAACATGCCGCTGCCGAGGAAACTGCTGGAGCAGGGGGTGCGCGACATGGTGCGGGTGTGCGACGGCCGGATGAGCGGCACCGCCTACGGCACCGTCGTCCTGCACGTGGCGCCGGAGGCGGCCGCCGGCGGCCCGCTGGGCCTGGTGCGCACCGGCGACGTCATCGCGCTGGACGTCGCGGCCCGGCGGATCGACGTCGAGGTCCCGGACGACGAGCTGGCCCGGCGCCGGCCGAGCGAGGCGACCGTCGCCGGCTTCGCCGGCCCCCGGCGCGGCTGGGAGCGGCTCTACGTCGACCACGTGCTGCAGGCCGACACCGGCGCGGACCTGGACTTCCTCGTCGGCTCCAGCGGGTCTGCGGTGAGCCGCGAGTCCCACTGAGCGCGGTCAGCGATCCCGATGGCCTGACTCCGCGCCTCGGTCCGCTCCTCGCTCGTTCCTCGCTGCGATGCTCCCGAGGCTGTCGTCAGGCGCCCACCCGGGTGACTCCCGACGTGCCGAAGCGCTCCGCGGCCGCCCGCTTGTAGCCGGCCGGGAAGTCCGCCGATGCGCGGCGGTCGACGGCGGCGAGCCGCACCTGGGCCTCCGGGTCGCCGGCGAAGGCCGCGACGGCGTCCTCCGGTGCGACGTTGGCGACCGCCACGAGCGCGCCCGCGCCACCCACCGCCCCGCACAGGCCGACCAGGCTGGTGGCGCCGGTGTAGAGGTCGCCGGCGAGGACGTCTCGCTCGTGCAGCAGACGGGCGGCGTCCCCGGAGGAGTCCTTGAGCCCGGACACCGGCAGGTCGGGCAGCAGGTCGACGGGGATCCCGGGCGCGGAGGCACCCGGGAAGTGGTACGCCAGCAGCGGTCCGGCAGCCGCCTCCGCGACCGCCTCGTAGTACGGCCGCGGGTCGGGGACACCGGGCGGTGAGAGCGCCAGGACGGCGTCCGCGCCCACGGCGAAGGCGCGCCCGGTCAGCTCCGCCGCCTGCCGGCCGGTGGGCGCGCCGGTACCGGCGAGCACGGGCACCTCCGCCGGCACCGCCGCCCGCACCGCGCCGACGAGCGCGTCCCGCTCCTCGGCGGTCAGGGCGGCCGCCTCCCCCGTCGTCCCGGCGACGAGGACGCACCGCACGCCGAGGCCGACCAGCTGCGCCGCCAGGTCGGCGGTGGCCGGCGCGTCCGACGTCCCGTCCTCGCGGAAGAGGGTGACCAGGGCGACGCCGACGCCGGTGAACAGGGGCATGCCCCGCATCCTGCTCCCGCGGACGCCCGCGGGCCCGGGTCGGCCGCAGCGGGAGGTTGGTTGCCGCTCAATGGCACGGTGCTGGGACTGCGTGACGACGGTCACCCATGCTCGGACCGTCAACGCCGACCCCGACCCGGGAGTGCAGATGAGCTTCGAGTACCTGATCGACCCGGAGAAGGGCCCGCAGTGGCAGGGCGTCCTGCCGGGCAAGCCGGTGCCCTACGTGCTCAGGCGCGGCGAGGGCGAGCACGCGATGCTCTTCGGCGACCTGTTCACCGTGCTGCTCTCCGGCGACGAGACCCAGGGCCAGTTCGGGATCATCGTCAGCGACTCCCCCGCCGGCGACGTCATCCCGACGCACTCGCACGACGAGACCCACGAGACGTTCTTCGTCCTCGACGGCAAGGTGCGGCTGTTCTTCGAGGACGCCGAGGGCGCCAAGCAGTCGCAGCTGCTCACCCCCGGCGACTTCGGCTACGTGCCGGCCGGGTTCGCCCACGCGTACCAGATCGTCGAGGACGCCCGGATGATGGGCACCCTCTCCGGCGGCTTCGAGCGGTTCTTCCAGCACATGGGCCAGCCGACCGACCACCCGACGAAGGAGCAGCCGCCCTTCATCCCGGACTTCCCGCGCATGCAGGCGGCCGCGCAGCAGCACAACATGCAGTTCATGCGCGACTTCGAGTGGCCCGAGCAGGCCTGAGTCCCGCACTCCCCGACCGGGCGCGGCTCCTTCGCGGAGCCGCGCCCGGCGCGCGTCCCGAGGAGGTCCCGCGTGCCCACCCCCGCCCTGCCGCTCCCGCCACCGGCCCACGCCGCGCCCCTGCCGCCGGCCTCCCCCGGCCCGGACGGCACCCGGTTCCTCGGCGGCGTCCCGTACGCGGCGATCCCGGGCGTGCGCCCGCTGGAGCTGGACCTGTACCTCCCGGCCGGCGCGGGCCCCTTCCCAGTCGTGGTCTTCCTGCACGGCGGCGGCTGGCGCCTGGGCAGCCGGCGCTCGGGCGGTCCGGCGTTCCCGGGCCGCAGCCTCTTCGAGCGGGTCGCGGCCGCCGGGATCGCGGTCGCCAGCGCCGACTACCGGCTCTCCGGCGAGGCGGTCTGGCCCGCGCAGCTGTCCGACGCCAGGGCCGCCGTCCGGTGGCTGCGCGCGCGGGCGGACGAGCTCGGGATCGACGGCGACCGGATCGCCGCCTGGGGCGAGTCGGCCGGCGGGCACCTCGCCGCGCTGCTCGGCCTGGTCGCCGACCCGGCACTGGAGGGCGACGTCGGGGTTCCCGGCCCGCCGAGCACCGTCGTCGCGGTGGCCGCCTGGTACGCGCCGAGCGACGTCGCCGCCGTCGCTGCCGACACCGGTGCCGACCCGGCCGACGCCACCACCCGCGAGGCGCAGCTGCTCGGCGCGGCACCGTCGGCCGTCCCCGACCTCGCGGCGCAGGCCAGCCCGGTGACCCACGCGCGTTCCGGTGTCCCGCCGTTCCTCCTGCTGCACGGGCGGGCCGACCGGTTCGTCCCGTGCGTGCAGAGCGAGCGGCTGTCCGCGGCCCTGGCCGACGCCGGGGCCGACGTGGAGCTCCACACCTACGACGGCGCCGACCACATGTGGCTGGGCGCGCCGGAGGCGGCCGCCGACGCCCTCGACCGGACCCTCGCCTTCCTCCGCTCCCACCTGCGCGCGGGCTGATCCGGAACCACCCGGGGCCGTCTGCCGGTCAATGGCATCGGGGTGGGTCGCGGTGACCTGCGCCACCGATGCTCGACGTGTCCGGACGGAGCCCCCGAGCCCGCCGACCCCATCCCCCGCGGTCCCGTACGGCCTTCGTCGCGAAGAAGGCTCCTCCGGCACCGCAGCCCGACAGGAGTCCCCGTGTCCGAAGCCCCCGTTCCCTCCCGGGTGCCCGTGCTCGTCGCCGGCGGCGGCCCCAGCGGGCTCGCCGCCGCCATCGAGCTGGGCCGGCGGGGTGTCGAGGTGCTCGTCGTCGAGCCCCGCACGGTCCTCGACCCGCTGCGCCCGCGGGCCAAGACGACGAGCGTCCGCACCATGGAGCACCTGCGCCGCTGGGGCCTGGCCGACCGGCTGCGCGCCGCCGCTCCCCTGCCGGTGTCCCACGCCCAGGACGTCGTCTTCTGCACCGGCCTGTTCGGCCACGAGATCACCCGCTTCCCCGAGGCCTTCGGCCTGTGGACCGAGCCGCGTCAGCTCGCCGCGGAGGCCGGCCAGCAGGCGCCGCAGCCCGACGTCGAGGTCCTGCTGCGGGCGGCCGCCGACGAGCTGCCGTCGGTCACGCTGCTGGTCGGCTCGCGGGTCACCGCCGTCGTCGACGGCCCGGCGGGGGTGCGCGCCACCGTCGAGGGCCCGGACGGCGCGACCACCGACGTCGCCGCCGACTGGCTGCTCGGCTGCGACGGCAGCTCCGGCGTCTCGCGCCGCGCGATCGGCGCCCGCTACGAGGGCTCCTCCGGCGCGCTGCCCAACCTCAGCGTCACCTTCCGCTCCCGGGCGCTGGAGGAGCGGCCGCTGTGCGCCCTCGGCGTCCACTACTGGGTGATCGGCACCGAGCGCGGCGGGCTGATGGGCCGCCTCGACCTCGACGGCACCTGGTGGGCGATCGTGCAGGGGCTCGACACGGTGGCCGAGGACGCCGACCCGGTCGTGCTGGTGCGGGCGATGGTCGGGGACGACATCGACGTCGAGGTGCTGGCCACCGACCCGTGGCAGGCGCGGATGCTGCTCGTCGACCGATATCGCGGCGAGCGGGTGCTCCTCGTGGGCGACGCCGCGCACCTCAACCCGCCGTGGGGCGGGCACGGGTTCAACACCTGCGTCGGCGATGCGGTGAACGTCGGCTGGAAGCTCGCCGCCGTCCTGCGGGGCTGGGCGCCGGCCGCGCTGCTGGACAGCTACGAGCCCGAGCGCCGGCCGGTGGCGCAGCGGACGATCGAGGCGGCCGGCAGCCAGGAGGCCTTCCTCGCCCCCGCCTTCTCCGGCCACGACCTCGACGACGACGGCCCGACCGGCTGGGAGCTGCGCGCGGCGCTCGCCGAGGCGCTGCAGGTCAAGGACCCCGAGTTCCACAGCCTGGGCCTGGTGCTCGGCTACGACTACCCCGGCTCCCCCGTCGTCGTCCCGGACGGCCGCCCGGTGCCCGAGCCGGCGCTGGCCACCTTCACCCCGTCGGCCCACCCCGGCGCCCGGCTGCCGCACGCCTGGCTGGCCGACGGCGACTCGCTGTTCGACCGGCTCGGCCCCGAGCTCACCCTGCTGCGGCTGGACGCGGCGGCCGACCCCGCGCCGGTGGCCGCCGAGGCGCGGCGGCGGGGCGTCCCGCTGACCGTGGTCGACCTCCCCGACGTCCCGGGGCTGCGCGAGCTGCTCGGCGAGGACCTGGTGCTCGTGCGCCCCGACCAGCACGTGGCCTGGCGCGGCCCCGCCGTCGCCGACCCCGCCGCGCTGTTCGACCGCGTCCTCGGGACGGCGACCGTCGGCGCTCCGGCGTCCCGGTGAGCACCGCGCTGCGCGTCGGCCTCGTCGGCGCCGGACCGTGGGCGGGCATGGCGACCGCGCCGCTGCTCGCGGCCGGTCCGGCGACGACGCTCACCGCGGTGTGGGCGCGCCGTCCCGACGCCGCGCAGGAGCTCGCCGCCCGGCACGGCGCGGTCGCCGCCGGCTCGATCGAGGACCTGCTCGCGCGCTGCGACGCGGTCGCCCTCGCCGTCCCGCCGGACGTGCAGGCCGACCTCGCCGTCCGTGCCGCCCGGGCCGGCCGGCACCTGCTGCTGGAGAAGCCGCTCGCGACCAGCGTCGCCGCCGCCGAGGCGCTGGCCGACGCCGCGGACGAGGCCGGCGTCGTCTCGCAGCTGTGCCTGACCAACCGCTGGTCGACGGCGGTGCGCACGCTCCTCGAAGAGGCCGCCGGCACGACCGTGGACGCGGCGACGACGTCGTTCGTCAGCGGCGCGGCCCTGCCCGGGTCACCGTTCGCCACGCCGTGGCGCACCGCCGGCAGTGCCCTGCTCGACGTCGGCCCGCACACGCTCGACCTGCTGGTCGCACTCGCCGGCCCGGTCGAGCGGGTGGGTGCCGCGACCGGCCCCGCCGGCGCCGTCCTGGTCACCACCCGGCACGCCGGCGGCGCGGCCGGGTCCGTGCTGCTGTCCACGACGACCCCCGGCGCCCGCGGGCCGCTGCGCGCCGAGGTGCTCACCGACGCCGGCCGGCTCGTGCTGGCCGATCCCTCCGCCGAGCGCCCCGACGTCGTGGGCGGCGCAATGGTGGCCGACTTCGCCGCGGCCGTGGCCGCCGGGGTCTCCCCCGCACTCGACGTCCACTCCGGCGTCCGGCTGCAGCGCCTGCTCGCCGCCGTCGCGCGCTCCCTGTCCGAGGGCACCGCCGTGCCCGTCCCGACCTCCCAGGAGACCCGATGACCGCCACGTCCCCGACACCGTCCTCCCGGACGTTCCCCGAGGGCTTCCTCTGGGGCTCCGCCACCGCCGCCCACCAGGTCGAGGGCGGCAACGTGAACAACGACCACTGGGAGATGGAGCACGCCGAGCACTCGCCGTTCCGCGAGCCCAGCGGCGACGCCTGCGACTCCTTCCACCGCTGGCCCGAGGACCTCGACCTCGTCGCCGGCGCGGGCCTGAACACCTACCGGTTCAGCCTCGAGTGGAGCCGCATCGAGCCCGAGGAGGGCGAGGTCTCCCGTGCCGGGCTCGACCACTACCGCCGGATCGTCGACGGCTGCCGCGACCGCGGGCTGACCCCGGTGGTCACGCTCGTGCACTTCACGATGCCGCGCTGGCTGGCGCACGACGGCGGCTGGACCGGGCCGAAGGCCGGCGACCGGATCGCCCGCTACGCCGAGACCGTGCTGCCGGTGCTCGCCGACGCCGGCTACGTGGCCACGCTCAACGAGCCCAACCTCATGGCCGCGCAGCCGGTGATGGGTGCGATGGCCATGCGCGGGGAGGAGATCAGGGGCCTCCCCCGCCCCGACCAGGAGGTCGCCGAGGCGCTGCTCGGCCTGCACGCCCGGTCGATGGAGGTGCTCCGCGGGAACGTCCGCAACGCCGGCATGACGCTGGTCGGCCGGGAGCACGTCGCCGAGGACGGCGGCGAGGAGCTCATGCAGGCCGAGCGCGCCGCCTTCGAGGACCAGTTCCTCGAGGCCGCCCGCGGCGACGACTTCGTCGGCCTGCAGGTCTACACCGCCGCCCGCTTCGGCCCCGACGGGCTGATCGCGCCGGCGCCGGAGCTGCAGACCCTCGCCCATGGCATGGAGCGCCGGCCGCAGGCGCTCGGCGCCGCGGTCACCCGTGCCGCGGAGGTGCTGCCCGGCATGCCGCTGTTCGTCACCGAGAACGGCATCGCCACCGCTGACGACGCCGACCGCATCCGCTTCACCACGGACGCGCTGACGTCGCTGGCCGCCGCGATCGAGGGCGGCGCCGACGTCCGCGGCTACCTGCACTGGTCGCTGCTGGACAACTTCGAGTGGATGCTCGGCTACCTGCCCACCTTCGGCCTGGTCGCCGTCGACCGGCAGACCTTCACCCGGACGCCCAAGCCGAGCCTGGCGTGGCTCGGCGAGGTGGCCCGCCGCAACGGGCTCGCGTGATGCGGGCCGTGGGGATCCGCCGCGACGGCGGCCCGGTCGAGGTGGCCGCGCTGTCCGACGACGGCACGGCGGTGACCGTGCTGGCGCCGCTGGAGGAGTTCTGGGCCGACGCCGCCGCGCACCTGGGGCGCCCTGCCGACGGGGAGCCGGTGCCCGCCGGCGACGTCGAGTTCGTCCCGCCGGTGCTGCCCGGCGCCCGGGTGGTGTGCATCGGGCTGAACTACCTCAGGCACGTGGCCGAGGGGTCCTTCGCCGACGAGGGGGTGCCGCCGTACCCGACGCTGTTCGCCCGCTGGACGCGGTCGCTGACCGTGGACGGCGCGCAGATCCCGGTGCCCGCCGACGAGGACGGCCTGGACTGGGAGGGCGAGGTGGTGGCCTACGTCGGCTCGACCCTGGTCGACGCCACCCCGGACGAGGCGCTGGCCGCCGTCGTCGGGTACTCGACGTTCAACGACGTGACCTCGCGGCGGGCGCAGAAGCTCACCTCGCAGTGGATCCTCGGCAAGAACGGCGACCGCTCCGGCCCGCTCGGGCCGCTCGTGCCGGCCGCCGAGGTCGGCGACCTGCGCGACGGGCTGCGGGTGCGGACCCGGGTCAACGGCGAGACCGTCCAGGACGGGCGCACCGACGAGATGGTCTACCCGGTCGGCGACACCCTCGCGCTGATCAGCCGCACCTTCACGCTGCGCCCCGGCGACCTGCTGGCCACCGGCACGCCGTCCGGAGTCGGCTACGCCCGTACGCCCCCGTGGCTGATGCAGCCCGGCGACGTCGTCGAGGTCGAGGTCGAGCGGCTCGGGGTGCTCACCAACACCGTCGTCGGTCCGGAGGCCCGCCGTGGCCGGTGAGTTCCGCCGGTACCTGTTCCCGCACGACCACCCGCGGCTGGCGGAGGTCCGCGGGATGGACCCCCACGCCTACCGCGAGCACGCCCGGACGCCGGGGACGTTCACCGGCGGCCTGGTCGAGGGGTGGACGCCGCTGTACCTGGCCCCGTTCCGCGGGGTCACCGAGGACGGCGTCCTCCGGGAGGGACTGCACCCGCTGACGCCGGCCGGGCCCGGCGAGGAGGCGCCGGTGGCCGCGATGGTGGCCGCCGCCGGGGCGCTGCTCGGCCTGCTGACGCCGGAGGACCGCGCACGGGCCTGCTTCCCCGTGGACGCGCCCGAGTGGCAGACCTGGGCCAACCCGGAGTTCATGCAGTTCGACACCGGGCTGCGGCTGGAGTTCCAGCCGGCGGAGGTGCGAGAGGCGGCGCTGGCGCTGGTGCGCGCGTCGCTGTCGCCCGAGGGCGCCGGTCTGGTGCACGCCGCGATGCTGGTCAACGGCTTCCTCGGCGACGTCGTCGACCTGCCCACCGTGCTGGGCGACTGGAGCTACAACGTCGCGCTGTACGGCACCCCCGACCTGCGCGCGCCGTGGGGCTGGCAGCTCTACGGCCACCACTGCGCGGTGAACGTGCTGGTGGTCGAGGGCCGGATGGTCGTCTCGCCGGTGTTCGTGGGCGCCGAGCCCGACGAGATCGACGACGGCCCGCACGCCGGCGTCGCCGACCTCTTCGCCGACCGGATCGACGCCGGCCTGGCCGTGATGGCCGCGCTGACGCCGGAGCAGCGGGCGACCGCCACCGTCTACGAGCGGATGGTCGACCCGGCGATGCCACCCGGCCGCGTGCACCCCGGCGACGAGCGGCACCTGGCCGGCGCGTTCCAGGACAACCGCGTGATCCCGGTCGAGGGCGTGCGGCTGTCGGAGGTGTCGGCGGAGGCCCGCGCCCGCGTGCTCGACGTCGTCGCCACCTTCGTGCGGCTGCTGCCGGAGGGCCCGCGCGCGGCGCGGGTGCGCGAGGTCGGGGCGCACCTGGACGAGACGTGGTTCTCCTGGATCGGCGGGCACGCGCCCGGCGACGTCTTCTACTACCGGGTGCAGTCGCCGGTGGTGATCGCCGAGCTCGACCACCACTGCGGCGTCTTCCTCGACTACGACACCCCGAAGCCCTTCCACGTGCACACCGTGCTGCGCACCCCGCACGGCAACGACTACGGCCGCGCCTGGGTCCGGGAGTGGGAGTCACGCACGATCAGGTGACCTGATCGTGCCGCGTCCTGGCTCACCGTCGACGGCGAGCCAGGACGCGCTCCGGTGAGCCAGGACGTGCGGCTACAACCCCTGCGCCAGCCGGTGGTAGGCCGCGCTCCAGCGCAGCTCCCTCGTCAGTGACCGGCGGGTGGTGTCGGCGTCGATGAGCACCAGCTCGGTGCCGAACACCTCGGCGAGGTCGGTGAGCTCGTCGGCACCGAGCTGGGTGGACAGCACCGTGTGGTGCGGGCCCCCGGCGGTCAGCCAGCCCTCGGTCGCCGTCGGGAAGTCCGGGCGCGGCTGCCACACCGCGCGGGCCACCGGCAGGTTCGGCAGCTCCTCGCCGGGCTCGACGAGGTCGATCTCGTTGGCCACCCAGCGGAAGCGGTCCCCGAGGTCGCACCACCCGACGACGACGCCCTCGCCCGGTGCCGCGGTGAACACCAGCCGGGCGGGGTCCTCGCGGCCGCCGATCGACAGCGGGTGCACCTCCACCCGGGGCCGCCCGCCGGCGATCGTCGGGCAGACCTCGAGCATGTGGGCGCCGAGCACGCGCGGCGTCCCGGTGAGGTCGTAGGTGTAGTCCTCCATGAACGACGTCCCGCCCGGCAGCCCGGCACCGGCGACCTTGAGCGTGCGCAGCAGGACCGACGTCTTCCAGTCCCCCTCGCCGCCGAACCCGTAGCCGTCGGCCATCAGCCGCTGGACGGCCAGGCCGGGGAGCTGGCGCAGGCCGCCGAGGTCCTCGAAGTTGGTGGTGAAGGCGCCGAAGCCGCCGTCCTCGAGGAAGGTGCGCAGCGCCGCCTCCAGGCGCGCCTGGTACCGGACGGACCGGTGCTGCGGCCCGCCCGGCCGGGCGCCGTCGGAGAGGTCGTAGAGGTCGCCGTACTCCTCGACGAGCGCGTCGACCTCCTTGTCCTCCACCGCCTCGACGACGGCGACGAGGTCGTTGACGCCCCACGTGTTCACCGAGACGCCGAAGCGGATCTCGGCCTCGACCTTGTCGCCCTCGGTCACGGCCACGTCGCGCATGTTGTCGCCGAAGCGGGCCAGCTTCAGCGAGCGGACCGCGGTGGCCGCGGCCGCCGCCCGCGCCCACGAACCGACGCGGGCGCGCACCCGCGGGTCGGAGACGTGCCCGGCCACCGTCGTCCGTGGCATGCGCAGCCGGGTGAGGACGAACCCGTACTCCCGGTCGCCGTGCGCGGCCTGGTTGAGGTTCATGAAGTCCATGTCGATCGTCGCCCACGGCAGGGCGGCGTCGGCCTGGGTGTGCAGGTGCAGCAGCGGCTTGCGCAGGGCGTCGAGTCCGGAGATCCACATCTTGGCCGGCGAGAAGGTGTGCATCCAGGTGACGACGCCGACGCAGGACGGGTCCTCGTTGGCCTGGCCCATGGTCCGGCGGATCGCCCCGGCGTCGGTGAGCACGGGCTTCCACACCACCCGGACCGGCACCTCGCCGGCCTCGTCGAGGGCCGCGGCCACCCGCTGGGACTGCTCGGCGACCTGCCGCAGCGTGTCCTCGCCGTACAGCCCCTGGCTGCCGGTCAGGAACCACACCTCGTGCTGGGCGTACGGGTCTGCGACCACGGGGCTGCCCCTCCTCACTGTCCGTAGACGTTCTGGTAGCGCGCGTACAGCGCGTCGACGTGCTCCTGGGCGATGGGGACGGGCTCCCCGAGCTGGCGGGACAGGTGCACCGTCCGCGCCACGTCCTCGGTCATGACGGCGGCCTTGACCGCGGCCCGCGCCGAGGGGCCGACGGTGAAGACGCCGTGGTTGCGCATGAGCACCGCCGGCGACCGGGAGCCGCGCAGCGTGTCGACGATGCCCTGCCCGATCGAGTCGTCGCCGATCAGCGCGAACGGGCCGACCGGGATCGGCCCGCCGAACTCGTCGGCCATCGCGGTCAGCACGCAGGGGATCTCCTCCGCGCGCGCCGCCCACGCCGTCGCGTACGGGCTGTGCGTGTGCACCTGGCCGGCGACCCCGGGCATGGACCGGTAGACGAAGGCGTGCGCGGCGGTGTCGCTGGAGGGCTTGCGTGCCCCGTCGACGACGCCGCCGTCGAGGTCGCAGACGGTGACGCCCTCCCAGGACAGCTCGTCGTAGGAGACGCCGCTGCCCTTGATGACGAACAGGTCCTCGCCGGGGACCCGCTCGGAGACGTTGCCCGACGTCCAGGTCACCAGCCCGTAGCGGGTCAGCTCCGCGTGCAGGCGGGCCACGTGGCCGCGCTGCTCGCGGTGCGAGCCGCGCTCGGTCAGGGTGGCGGTCATCGGGGTTCTCCTCGCTGGGCGGGACTCACGTGGTCGACGGCGGCCCGCTCGACCGGGAGCGCGGCGACGTAGCGCTGCATGAAGGCGTCGAATCCGGCGACGTCGACCGGGTCCGGCTCGGCTGTCCGCACGTCCGCGCCGGTGAAGACCGTGGTCTCCAGGTAGTCCGCCAGGCTCCGTTCCGGAGAGCGACTGCCGGCGAAGGCAGCCAGGACGGCGATGCCCCAGGCGCCTCCCTCGCCGGCGACGTCACCGACGGAGACCGGGGTGTCGATGGCGGCGGCCAGGAAGCGTTGCGCGACGCCCTCCGTCTTGAACAGGCCGCCGTGAGCGAACATCCGGTCGAGCCGCACGCCCTCGGCTCGCTGCAGGACGTCCATGCCGATCCGGAGCGTGGCCAGGGACGAGTACAGGTGGGTCCGTACGAAGGTGCCCAGGTCGAGCCGGCTGTGCGGGGATCGCACGAACAGTGGCCGGCCCTCCTCGAGCCCGGTGATCGGCTCCCCGGAGAGGTAGTTGTAGGCCAGCATCCCGCCGCCGTCACTGGCACCACCGAGAGCCCCGGTGAAGAGGATCTCGAAGATCGCCGACGGGTCCGCCTGGGACCCCAGAGCCCGGGCGAACTCGGTGAACAGCCCGGCCCAGGCCTCCAGCTCGCTGGCCCCGTTGTTGCAGTGCACCATGGCCACCGGGTCGCCGGCCGGTGTGGTGACCAGGTCCAGTTCGCGGTGCACCCCGGCGAGCTCGTGCTCCAGCACGACCATGGCGAAGATGCTGGTACCAGCGGAGACGTTGCCGGTGCGCGGAGCGATCGAGTTGGTGGCGACCATCCCGGTGCCCGCGTCACCCTCCGGCGGGCAGAGCGGGATGCCGGGGCGCAACCGCCCGGTGGGGTCCAGCAGCTTCGCGCCGGCCTCGGTCAGTTCGCCGCCCTGATGGCCGGCGGGCTCGATCCTGGGGAGCAGGTCGGCGAGGGTCAGGTCCACCCCCGCCTCGGCGGCCAGCTGGTCGAACCGGGCCAGCATCCCGGCGTCGTACCCGCGGGTGCCGTCGTCGATGGGGAACATGCCGCTGGCATCACCGATGCCGAGGACCTTCTCGCCGGTGAGCTTCCAGTGCACGTAGCCGGCCAGGGTCGTCAGGTGGTCCAGGCGACCGACGTGCTCCTCGCCGTCCAGGATCGCCTGGTAGAGGTGCGCGACGCTCCACCGGTGCGGGATGTTGATGCCGAACTCTGCGCTGAGCCGCTCTGCCGACCGTCCCGTGCTCGTGTTGCGCCACGTGCGGAACGGCGTGAGCAACTCACCGTCGGCGTCGAACGCGAGGTAACCGTGCATCATCGCCGACACGCCCAGGGCCCCGACCGTGGACACGTCGACCCCATGACGCCGCTGCACGTCCTCGGCCAGAGTGACGAAGCTCTGCTGCACCCCGGTCCAGACGTCGTCGAGCGCATACGTCCACAGCCGGTCCACGAGCTGGTTCTCCCAGTCGTGGCTGCCGACCCCGAGCGGAGCGTGGTCCGGCCCGATCAGCACCGCCTTGATCCGTGTCGACCCGAGCTCGATCCCCAGGGCCGTGCGACCGCCGGTGATCGCTGCGCCGGCGTTCTCCGACATCGGTCCTCCTGCTCTGCGGCGGCCGGTCGGGCCACCGCCGTGTGCGGGTCGCGGGAGCCGCGCCCGGTGGGTGCTCGGGGATGCGGGTGGGGCCGCCACGGGACGCGGCGGGAGGGGCACCCGGCCGGCGGGGCGCCGGCGGAGGGCGCTAGGTCCGGGAGCCCGGCGGCGGGGCGGTCGAGGCGCGGACCACCAGGGCCGCGGGGACGACGACGGCGTCGTCGCCCGAGGTCCCCGCCGGGTCCTCGATGCGGCGCAGCAGCAGGTCCACGCAGCGCCGTCCCACCTCGGCGAAGTCCTGCCGGACGGTGGTGAGCGGCGGGCGCAGGTACTCGGCCTCGGCGATGTCGTCGAAGCCGACCACGCTGACGTCCTCGGGGATCCGGACCCCGCCCTCGGCCAGCGCGCGGATCATGCCGAGCGCCATGTGGTCGTTGCCGACGAAGACGCCGGTCACCGGCACGCCCGCGGCCAGCAGCGCCAGCCCGGCCTCGTAGCCCGAGCGGGCGCTCCAGTCGCCGGGCAGGACGGTGTCGGCGGGCAGCCCCGCGGCGGCCAGGGTCTGCTGCCAGCCCTGCAGCCGGGCGGCGGCCTCGATCCAGTCCTCGCGGCCGGACACGTGGCCGATGCGGCGGTGACCGAGGTCGACGAGGTGCCGGGTGGCCTGCACCGCTCCCCCGACCTGGTCGATGACCACGGAGGTGATGCCCGGCGCGGCGCCGCCCTCGACGGCCACGGCGGGCAGGTCGGCGGGCAGGCCCGCCATCACCCGGACGGCCGAGCGCTGCGGCGCCAGGACGACGACACCGGACACCGAGTGCTCCCGGAGCCGCTCGACGGCGTCGGTGAACCCCTGCTCCGACAGGTCGGGGACGGTGGCCACGTGCACGTGGTAGCCGCGCTCCCGGGCCGCCTGCTCGAGGCTGAACAGGGTGCTCGCCGGCCCGTAGAGGCCGGTGTCGAAGGCGACGACGCCGATCGTGTCGGTGCGGCGGGTGACCAGTGCCCGGGCGGTGAGGTTGCGGCGGTAGCCCAGCTTCTCCATCGCCGCGTGCACCCGGGTGCGGGTCTCCTCGGCCACGTGCGGGTGGTCGTTGAGGACGCGGGAGACGGTCTGCGCGGACACCCCGGCCAGCCGGGCGACGTCGGCCATGACGGCCGGCCGGCTGCCCGCCTGGCCTCTCGGCCGCCCGCTCACGACCGCCGATCCTGTCAGGCCGCGGTGGGTCCCGCGGCCCGTGCCGTCGAGGGGCGGTACCCCCACGGCCGTCACGACGCCGTCCCGCTGCGCCGGCCGGTGACCCGCTGCAGGACGACGAAGACCAGCAGCAGGACACCCACCGTGATCTTGGTCCACCAGGAGTTCAGCCCGCCGTCGAAGTCGATGAGCGCCTTGATCGTGCCGAGGACCAGCACCCCCAGCAGCGAGCCGAGGACCAGGCCGCGCCCCCCGACCAGCACGGTGCCGCCGATGACGACCGCGGCGATCGCGTCCAGCTCCAGCCCGATGCCGTGCAGGCTCCAGCCGGAGAGGATGTAGACGCTGAACAGCAGGCCGCCCAGGGCGGAGCAGAAACCGCTGATCACGTAGACGCCGACCTTCGTCCGGCCGACCGCCAGCCCCATGAGCGCGGCGGAGGACTCGCTGCCCCCGATCGCGTAGACCGTGCGCCCGAACCGGGTCCGGTGCAGGACGTAGGCGGCGACGGCGACGACGACGAGGGCGAGCACCGCGCCGTAGGACAGGAACGTGCCGCCCGGCAGCTCGACGACGTTGATGGCCACGGCGGTGAACCAGTCGTCCTGGATGGGGATCGACGGCCCGCTGATGGCGAAGCAGATGCCGCGGGCGAGGAACATGCCGGCGAGGGTCACGATGAACGGCTGCAGCTGCAGCCCGTGGATGGCCAGGCCCATCAGCCACCCGAGCAGCGCGCCGGTCGCCAGCACGACGGCGATGACCAGCGGCGCCGGCCAGCCGGCCTGCAGCAGGCGCGCCGCCATCACCGTGCCCAGGGCGACGACCGCGCCGGAGGACAGGTCGATGCCGCCGGTGAGGATCACGAAGGTCATCCCGACCGCCAGCACGATCAGGTAGGCGTTGTCGACCAGCAGGTTGAGGGCCACCTGCGGATAGCCGAAGTTCTCGTAGCGGATGCTGCCGGCGCCGAAGAGGACCACCAGCAGGACGGCGGTCACGAGCACGGAGAAGGTGCTCGACCCCGTGCTGGTGCTGCGCAGCCAGCGGCGGACGGCGCCCTGCCACCCCGTGCGGGACGTCGCGGTCCGCGGCGGGCCGCCCGGAGGAGCGGGCACCTGCTCCTCGGGGGGCCGGGTGTCGGAGACGGTCATCGGAGGACCTCCTGCTGGGCCGGCCGGCCGGGGACGTCCCCGGTGCCGGGGACCGGGACCGGGGAGGCGGGCCGGACCTCGTCCGGCGGGGCGGACCCGGAGGCGGCCGTACCGGCACCGCCGTCCGGGGTGGCGGAGGGCGGGGTCGCGCTCCGGCGGCCCCTGCGGCCCAGCGCCGCGCGCACCCGCGGTGCCTGCAGCAGGAACACCATGATGATCACCACGGCCTTGAACAGCCGGATGTACTCGTCGGGCAGGCCCATGGTGAGCACCGTCGTCGTCAGCGTCTGCAGGATCAGCGCGCCGACGACCGTGCCGGTCAGCGAGTAGCGCCCACCGGCCAGCGAGGTGCCGCCGATGACGACGGCGAGGATCGCGTCGAGCTCGATGAACAGCCCCGCCCGGTTCGCGTCGGCGGCGCTGACGTTGGCCGTGACCATGAGGCCGGCGACCGCCGCCACGAAGGCGATGAAGACGTAGACGGTGAAGGTGATGCTGCGCGCCCGGACGCCGGCCAGCCGCGCCGCGGCCGGGTTGACGCCGACGGCCTCGATGAGCACGCCGAGCGCGGTGCGCCGGGTGAGCACGGCGACCAGCAGCAGCACCAGCCCGGTGATCACGATCTGGACCGGCACCCCGGCGACGTAGCCGCCGCCGAGCCAGTCGAACACCGGGTTCTCGGCGGTGACGATGTTGCCGTCGGTGATCAGCATGGCGATGCCGCGGCCGGCGGTCATCAGCACCAGCGTCGCGATGATCGGCTGGATCCCGACCACCGAGACGAGGAAGCCGTTCCAGGCCCCGAGCACCAGGCCCGCGGCGAGGGCCACGCCGATGGCGAGCGCGGCCGTGCCGCCCGAGGACGGGTCGTCGGCGCCCTCGACGATCGTGAAGGCGACCGATCCGGAGATGGCGAGGACCGCGCCGACCGAGAGGTCGATGCCGCGGGTGGCGATCACCAGCGTCATGCCGACCGCGATGAGCAGCACCGGCGCGACGTTCTTGACGACGTTCACCAGGTTGCCGAACAGGTGGCCGTCCTGGAAGCGCAGGGCGAAGAAGCCGGGGTTGGCGACCAGGTTGAACAGCAGCAGCACGGCGAGGGCGGCGACCGCCCACAGGACCGGCGAGCGGCGGGCGCGGGCGAGGAGTCCGTCGGCCGGGCGCCGCGAGGCGGGATCGGAGGCGGGTCGGTCAGTCACGGGCGTTCCCCCGGGCGATGAGGTCGACGACGCCGTCGAGCGTGGCGTCGGAGGCGTCGAGGTCGGCCACCTTGTGGTGGTCGCGCAGCACCACGACGGAGTCGCAGATGCGCAGGACCTCCTCCAGCTCCGCCGACACGAAGAGCACCGACATGCCCTCGCTCGCGAGCTGGGCGACGAGCTCCTGGATCTGGGCCTTGGCGCCGATGTCGATGCCGCGGGTCGGCTCGTCGAGCAGCAGCAGCCGCGGCTCGGTGAGCAGCCAGCGCGCGAGCAGCACCTTCTGCTGGTTGCCGCCGGAGAGGTTGCGCAGCAGCGCGCCGGGGTCGGCCGGCCGGACGTCGAGGGCCTTGATGTAGCGGGCGACCATCTCGTCACCGGCGCGGCGCGGGATGGGCCGCAGCCATCCGCGCCGGGCCTGCAGCGCGAGCAGCACGTTGTCGCGGACGGTGAGGTCGCCGACCACGCCCTCGCCCTTGCGGTCCTCGGACAGGAAGGCGATGCCCCGGGCGATGGCGGTGCGCGGCGTGCGCAGGCGCACCGGCTTGCCGTCCACCTCCACCCGCCCGCTGGTGGCCCGGTCCGCCCCGAACAGCAGCCGGGTGAGCTCGGTGCGGCCGGAGCCGAGCAGGCCGGCCAGGCCGACCACCCGCCCGGCGTGCACCTCCACGTCGGCGGGCTCGATGGCCCCCTTGCGGCCCAGACCCGACGCCGCCAGCCGCGGCACCGCCCCGGCCTCGACGGGCCGGGGCCCGGCGCGCTCGAGGTCCTCCAGCGTCGCCAGCTCGCGGCCGATCATGGCCCGCACCAGCTGGGTGCGCGGGAGCTCCGCGGTGCGGTACTCCCCCACCAGCCGGCCGTTGCGCAGCACGGTCATCCGGTCGCTGATCTCGTAGACCTGCTCGAGGAAGTGCGAGACGAAGAGGATCGCCACGCCGCGGTCGCGCAGCGACCGCACGACGCGGAACAACTCGGCGACCTCGCCGGCGTCGAGGCTCGAGGTGGGCTCGTCGAGGACCAGCACCCGGGCGTCGACGTCGACGGCGCGGGCGATGGCGACGAGCTGCTGGACGGCGATCGGGTGCGAGTCGAGGACCGACCGCGGGTCGATGTCGAGGTGCAGCTCCTGCAGGACCCGCTGGGCCCGCCGCCGCGAGGCGCGCTTGTCGATCTGCCCGGCGCGCCGGGGCTCACGGCCGAGGACGATGTTCTCGGTGACCGTGAGGTTCGGGCAGAGGTTGACCTCCTGGTACACGGTGCTGATCCCGGCCGCCTGGGCGTCGGCGGGGGTCGTGAACCGCTGCTCGACGCCGCCGACGGTCACGGTGCCGGCGTCGTAGGCGTAGACCCCCGTCAGCGCCTTGATCAGCGTCGACTTGCCGGCGCCGTTCTCGCCCATGAGGGCGTGCACCTCACCGGGGAACAGCCGCAGGGAGACGTCGTCGAGGGCCTTGACCCCCGGGAACTGGATCGTGATGCCGGTCATCGCGACGACCGGGTCCGACGGGGGCGGTACAGCGGCCGGGTCGGCCGGCACCGCGGTGCTGGGAGCTGGGGACACGGGAGGCCTCTCGGGAGGGAGGACCCACCGCCCGCCCCGGGGACGGCGCACCTGGGGACGGCGCACCCGGGACGGGCGGTGGGGACGGGAGCCGCGGCCGGCTCCCGCGGAGATCAGTACTTCCGGTCCGGGAGGACCTCGGCGGCCTGCTCCTGCGTGAAGGTGGTCTCCTCGGTGACCACCCGCTCGGGGACCTCCTCGCCGTCGAGGACCTGCTGGGCGAGCTCCATCAGCTGCTCACCCAGCAGCGGGTTGCACTCGACGATGAAGTTGATCTTCCCGTCGGCCAGCGCCTGCATGCCGTCGCGGACGGCGTCGACCGTGATGATCTGGACGTCCTGGCCGGGGACCTTGCCGGCCGCCTCGATGGCCTCGATGGCGCCGAGCCCCATGTCGTCGTTGTGCGCGTAGACGGCGTTGATCTCCGGGTTGGAGTTGAGCATCGCCTCCATGACCTCGCGGCCGCCGGTGCGGGTGAAGTCACCGGACTGCGAGGCCACGACGGTCAGGTTGGGGCTGCCGGCGATCGCCTCGGCGAACCCCTCCTGGCGGTCGATGGCCGGCGCGGCGCCGGTGGTGCCCTGCAGCTCGGCGATGTTCCACTGCGCGCCGGTCGAGGCCCAGTTCTCCACGGCCCACTCGCCGGCCTTCCTGCCCTCCTCGATGAAGTCCGACCCGAGGAAGGTGACGAAGAGGTCCTCCTGCTCGGTCTCCACCGAGCGGTCGGTGAGGATCACCGGGATGTTCGCGCGCTTGGCCTCGAGCAGGACGGCGTCCCAGCCGGTCTCGACGACGGGGCTGAAGGCGATGACGTCGACCCGCTGCTGGATGAAGGAGCGGATCGCCGAGATCTGGTTCTCCTGCTCGCCCTGGGCGTCGGAGAACTGCAGCTCGATGCCCGCCGCCTCGGCCGCGCTCTGGATGGACTCGGTGTTGGCGGTGCGCCAGCCGCTCTCGGCGCCGACCTGGGCGAAGCCCATGGTGATCGTGTCGTCCCCGCCGCCGCCGCCGCCACCGCCGCCGCCGCCGTCACCGGAGCCGCCGCAGGCCGCCAGGCCCAGGGCCGCGACCGACGCCGTGACGGCGGCGAGGAGCTTGTTCCTGATCAACGTCTGCCTCCTGTGAGTTCCTGCCGGCCCGTCCTGGCCGGTGTGGTGGTGCTCCCAGGGCGACGACCGTTGTCTGGTCCCCACGGACGCGCGTTCAGGCGGCTCGTCTGCGGGCCCGGCGACGCTGCTGGGCGTGATGCGGGACACTGTGAACGCAAACATGTGGCCGCGTCAAGAGGGTGCGAGGCGGCACTACGAAGGTGTCACCCGAGCGTGACCAGGCCGCCGACTGCGGCCCCGGTCACAGCCTGTTAACGTTCTCAGCGTCGCGGCGTGGCGGCCTGGTCCTCGGCGCGCGCGGAGACCCGGGGACGTGCACCCGGCCGAGGGCGTGCAGCGGTCCCCGGACGATCAGGTGACCTGATCGTGCGGTGTCCTGGCTCACCGTCGGCGGCGAGCCAGCACGCACCACGGTGAGCCGGGACGGGCGAGTGCTCAGCCCTCGAGCCGGGGGACGTCCGTCTGCACGCGGGGGTGTCCGTCCCCGGACGGGAGGGCGTCCGTCTCCGGACGGGGCCCGTCGTCGGGCGGGCGGGGGTTCTCCACCTGCGGGTGCGGGTCGTCACCGCGGTCGCGCGCGCGGCCGGCACCGGGCAGGCCCGACACCACCTGGTGCAGGTCGTCCATCAGCTCGAGCAACGCGTGCAGGTCCGTCGGCACCCGCCCCAGGTCGGCGGTGGTCGGCAGGTGGCCCGAGTCCAGCCCGCGCAGCAGCCGCGGGACCTGGTCGGTGAGGGCCGCCAGGTCGGCGGCCCGCTGCTCGGTGAGCAGCGCGGGCAGGCGGCCGAGCAGCGTACCCAGCGCGCGGGTCGCGTCGTCGTCGAGCTCGCGGCCCAGCCGGGTGAGCAGGCCGAGGACGGCGTCCACCTGCTCCTCGCCGAGCGCCTCCTCGACGCGGTCGAGGCGCTCGTCGGACAGCAGCCCGTCGAGCCGGGAGCCGACCCGGGCCAGGCGCTCGTCGTCGAGCAGCCCGACGGCGCGCTCCACCAGCCGCGGGACGCGCTCGTCGGCGAGCAGGTCGTCGAGCCGGCCGAGCAGTCGCTGCACCCGCTCGTCGGCCGCGAGGTCCAGCAGCGTGCGCACCCGCTCGTCGGCGGCCAGGTCGAGGGCCTGCTCCACCCGGGCGCCGGTCAGGAGGTCCAGGGTGCGGTCGACCCGGTCGCCGGCCAGGAGGTCCAGGGTCCGGTCGACCCGCTCGTCGGTCAGGACGTCGAGGGTGCGGTCGACCCGGTCGCCGGTGACGAGCTCGAGGGCCCGCACGACCCGGTCGTCCCCCGCGAGGTCGAGGGCGCGCTCCACGCGCTCGTCGGCGAGGTGGTCGAGCACCCGCTCGACCCGGGTCAGCAGGTCGGTCGACAGCAGCCGGTCGAGCCCGTCGGCGATCCCGTCCAGCCGGCCCGGGGCCAGCAGGCCGGAGGACAGCAGGCCGTCGACGGCGTCGAGGGCCCGCGGCACGACGTCGGCGCGTGACCGCAGCGTGTCCACGGTGCGGGTGACCGCCTCGACCCGCTCCGGCGACAGCACGGCGCCGATCCGGTCGACGAGGGTGCCCAGGGCCGCGATCCGCTCCGGCGTCATGACGGCGGCGAAGCGCCGCACGACGTCCGAGGCCACCTCCACCGCCTCCGGGCCCACCGCGACCGCCCGGGCCACGGCGGGACCGGCGCCGTCGAGCAGGGCACGGGTCCGGCGGAGCACGTCGTCGGCGAGTGGCAGGAGGCCCTCGGCGCGGGGCAGCGCCGCACCCAGGGTGCGGACGGACTCCGCGAGCGTCCAGGGCAGGTCGAGGAGGTCCGAGGGACCGGGCAGGCGCACGGGCGGTCCCTACCCGTGCACCGGCGTCCGACTCACCCGCGCTGGTACGCCCGTTCCTCGGCGGCGTCCCAGGCGGCGGCCGACCCCGAGGGCCGGTACTCGACCGGCTGCTGGGTGGTGCGTAGCAGCCGGCGCATCTCCGGCAGCCCGCCCCCGAGCGCGCCGAGCGCCCGCGCCTGCACCAGCGCGTTGCCCAGCGCCGCTGCCTCCACCGGGCCGGCCAGCACCGGCCGCCCGCAGGCGTCGGCGGTGAGCTGGCACAGCAGCGCGTTGCGCGCTCCGCCGCCGACCAGGTGGACGACGTCGACCTCGCGGCCGGACAGCTCCTCCGCCGCCCGCACCGTGCGCCGGTAGGCCAGCGCGAGGCTGTCGACGATGCAGCGCACCGTCTCGGCCTGACTCTGCGGCGGCGTCTGCCCGGTCTCGGCGCACACCTGCGCGATGCGGGCAGGCACGTCACCGGGTGGCAGGAAGCGGGCGTCGTCGACGTCGACCACCGCCGTGAAGGCCGGCACCCGGGCGGCGGCGGCGAGCAGGTCGGGCAGGTCGGCCGGCAGGCCGTGCGCGGCCCAGGTGCGCAGCGACTCCTGCAGCAGCCACAGGCCCATGACGTTGTGCAGGTAGCGCACCGTGCCGTCGACGCCGAGCTCGTTGGTGAACCCCGCGGCCCGCCCGGCCTCGGACAGCACCGGCTCCTCCAGTTCCACGCCCACCAGCGACCACGTGCCGCAGGAGACGTAGGCGAACCGGTCCCCGCGCGCCGGGACGCCGACCACCGCCGACGCCGTGTCGTGCGACCCGACCGCGACCACCGGCACGTCGCCCAGGCCGGTCTCGGCACGGACGTCGGCGGTGAGCCGGCCGATCTCCTCGCCGGGCTGCACGAGGGCCGGGAGCAGGTCGGGGGGCAGGCCGAGCCGGTCGAGCAGGCCGGTCGCCCACTGCCGCGTCGTCGCGTCGAGCAGCCCGGTGGTGGAGGCGTTGGTGACCTCCGCGCCGCGTGCGCCGGTCAGCCAGTACGCCAGCAGGTCGGGCACCAGCAGCGCCTGGCGCGCGGCGGCGAACCGCGCCGTCCCCCGCATCGCGGCGAGCTGGAACACCGTGTTGAACGGCAGGTGCTGCAGGCCGTTGACGCGGTACAGCTCCTCGGGCGGCACGAGCGCGTGCACTCCGGCCACCGCGGTCTCGTGCCGGGCGTCGCGGTAGTGCACCGGGTTGCCGAGCAGCGCGCCGTCGGCGTCGAGCAGGCCGACGTCGACCGCCCAGCTGTCGATGCCGATGCCGCCGACGTCGCCCTCGCGACCGGCGGCCCGGAGCCCGTCGAGCACCCCGGCGTAGAGGCCCAGGACGTCCCAGTGCAGCGTCCCCGCCGTCCGCACCGGCCGGTTGGGGAAGCGGTGGACCTCGGTGAGGTCCAGCCGCCCGGGGCCCACCCGCGCGACCATCACCCGGCCGCTGGAGGCGCCCAGGTCGACCGCCGCGAGGGCCAGCTCCCGGCTCACGGTTCCGCCTTTATCGCGATAAAGGCTCCCATGTCAGCGCAGGAACGCGGCCGCGACGCCGGAGTCGACCGGGACGTGCAGGCCGGTGGTGCGCGACAGCTCCCCGCCGGTGAGGGCGAAGACGGCGTCGGCCACGTGCTCGGGCAGCACCTCGCGCTTGAGCAGGGTGCGCTGCGCGTAGAACTGGCCCAGCTCCTCCTCCGGCACCCCGTACACCGCGGCGCGCTTGGCGCCCCAGCCGCCGGCGAAGATGCCCGAGCCGCGGACGACGCCGTCGGGGTTGATGCCGTTGACCCGGATCTGGTGCTCGCCGAGCTCGGCGGCCAGCAGCCGGACCTGGTGGGCCTGGTCGGCCTTGGTCGAGGAGTAGGCGATGTTGCTCGGGCCGGCGAAGACGGCGTTCTTCGAGGAGATGTAGACGACGTCGCCGCCCATCCCCTGCCCGATCATGATCCGGGCCGCCTCGCGGGAGACGAGGAAGCTGCCCTTGGCCATGACGTCGTGCTGCAGGTCCCAGTCCTGCTCGGTGGTCTCCAGCAGCGGCTTGGAGATCGACAGGCCGGCGTTGTTGACCACCAGGTCCACGCCGCCGAAGGCGAGCACGGCCGCGCGGAAGGCCTCGGCCACCGCCTCGGCGTCGGAGACGTCGGCGGCCACGCCGATCGCGACGTCGCTGTCGCCGATGCCGGCGGCGGCGTCGGCCGCCTTGGCCAGGTCGAGGTCGGCGACGACGACGCAGGCGCCCTCGCCCGCCAGCCGCTCGGCGATGGCCTTGCCGATGCCGCTCGCCGCGCCGGTCACCAGCGCCACCCGCGACGCCAGCGGCTTGGGCGCCGGCATCCGCTGGAGCTTGGCCTCCTCCAGTGCCCAGTACTCGATGCGGAACTTCTCGGCTTCGTCGATCGGGGCGTAGGTGCTGACCGACTCGGCGCCGCGCATGACGTTGATGGCGTTGACGTAGAACTCGCCGGCCACGCGCGCGGTCTGCTTGTTGGCGCCGAAGCTGAACATGCCCACGCCGGGGACCAGCACGATCGCCGGGTCCGCGCCGCGCATGGCGGGCGAGTCCGGCGTGGCGTGCCGCTGGTAGTAGGCCGCGTACTCGGCGCGGTACTCCTCGTGCAGCTCGCGCAGCCGCGCGACGACGTCCTCCACCGGGGCGCTCGACGGCAGGTCGACGACCATCGGCCGGACCTTGGTGCGCAGGAAGTGGTCGGGGCAGGAGGTGCCCAGCGCGGCGAGGGGCGCGAGCGCCTCCCGCGACAGGAACTCCAGGACGACGTCGGAGTCGGTGAAGTGCCCGACCTGCGGCCGGTCCGTGGACGCCAGGCCGCGGATGACCGGCGCGAGGGCGGCGGCCCTGACCCGGCGCTCGGCCGGCGGCAGCGCCTCGAAGCCGGGGACGACGGCGCCGAACGGCTCGGCCTTCCCGCGCTCGGCGAGGAACGCCTCGGCGGTGCGGATGATCTGCAGCGAGTGCGCCTCGGCCTCCTCGCCGGTGGCGCCCCACGCGGTGATGCCGTGGCCGCCGAGGATGCAGCCGATCGCCTGCGGGTTCTTCTCCTTGACGGCGGCGATGTCGAGGCCGAGCTGGAATCCCGGACGGCGCCACGGCACCCAGACGACGCGGTCGCCGAAGCACTCGCGGGTCAGTGCCTCGCCGTCGGCCGCCGTCGCCAGGGCGATGCCGGAGTCGGGGTGCAGGTGGTCGACGTGGGCGGCGTCGACCAGGCCGTGCATCGCGGTGTCGATCGACGGCGCGGCGCCGCCGCGGCCGTGCAGGCAGAAGTCGAACGCGGCGACCATCTCGTCCTCGCGCTCGACGCCCGGGTAGACGTCGACCAGCGAGCGCAGCCGGTCCAGCCGCAGCACGGCCAGGCCCGCCTCCTCCAGCGTGCCGAGGTCGCCGCCGGAGCCCTTGACCCACAGCAGCTCGACCGGCGTCCCGGTGACCGGGTCGGTCCCGGTGCCCTTGGCGGAGGTGTTGCCGCCGGCGTAGTTGGTGTTGCGCGGGTCGGCGCCCAGCCGGTTGCTCCGGCCCAGCAGCTCACTGACCACGGGGTTCGTCACAGGGGTTGGTTCCTTCCGGGAGGTGAGGGGGAGCCCGTGGCGCTACGGAGGCCCTCGGGGGCCATGAGCGCTACGAAGGCCCCGAGGGGGTCAGGCGCCCCAGGACGCCTGGGTGCCGCCGATGCGCTCGCGGGCGATGCGCTCCTGGTGGCCGGAGCGGGCGTAGGCGGCGTACGGGTCCGCGTCCAGGCCCTTCGACTCGCGCAGCTCGGCGAGCAGGGGGCGGACGTCGGTGGAGAACGCGTCGGTCAGCGCGCCGTGCGCGGCGAGCACGTCACCGGAGCGCTGCGCGGCGGCCAGCGCCTCGCGGTCGACCAGCAGCGCCTTCGCCGTCGCCTCCTGGACGTTCTGCACCGAGCGGATCTGGCCGGGGATCTTCGGCTCGATGTTGTGGCACTGGTCGAGCATGAAGTTGACGCCGGAGTCCGGCCGGAGCGCGTCGGCGGCGACGATCTCGTTCATGATCCGGAACAGCTGGAACGGGTCGGCCGAGCCGACGATGAGGTCGTCGTCGCCGTAGTAGCGCGAGTTGAAGTCGAACGCTCCCAGGCGCCCGGCCCGCAGCAGCTGCATGACGATGAACTCGATGTTGGTGCCCGGCGCGTGGTGGCCGGTGTCCAGGACGACGGTCGCCTGGTCGCCGAGGGCCAGGCAGTGCAGCAGCGAGGTGCCCCAGTCGGGGATGTCCATCGCGTAGAAGTAGGGCTCGTAGAACTTGTACTCGAGCAGCAGCCGCATGCCGGGGTCGAGCTGGGCGTAGACCTGCTGCAGGGAGTCGGCGAGCCGGTCCTGGCGGCCGCGCAGGTCGTCCTGGCCGGCGTAGTTGGTGCCGTCGGGCAGCCACAGCTTCAGGTCGGTGGAGCCGGTGGCGCGCATGACGTCGATGCACTGCGTGTGGTGGGCGATCGCCTTGTCGCGGACGGCCTTCTCCGGGTGGGTCAGCGACCCGAGCCGGTAGTCGTCGTCCTGGAACAGGTTGGAGTTGATCGCGCCGATGGAGACGCCGAGGTCGGCGGCGTGCGCGGCCAGCTTGGAGAAGTCGTCGACGAGGTCCCAGGGGACGTGCAGCGACACCCGCGGCGCGGCGCCGGTGTAGCGGTGCACCTGGGCGGCGTCCTCGATCTTCTCGAACGGGTCGCGGGCGACGCCGGGCTGGCCGAAGACCTTGAAGCGGGTGCCGGAGTTGCCGAACGCCCAGGAGGGCAGCTCGATGGTCTGCTCGGCCAGCGCGGCGAGCGCGGCGGCCCGGAGGTCGGTCACGAGGGGTCTCCAGTCGGTGCGGTGGTGGGTTCGCCGAGCGCCGTGAGCTGGGCGGCGAGGTCGAAGACGAGCGGCAGTCCGGCCTTGCCGGAGCCGTCGCCGGAGACGAAGAAGGGCGCCATGGAGGCCTCCCAGCGGGCGCTCACCTCGGTGGCGTCCACGGCGGCCTGGGCGGCGGCCAGGTCGTCGACGCCGTCGTCGGTCTCCACGACGCCGACCAGCAGGCCGTCGTCGCGGAGGTAGAGCCGGTACTCCCGCCAGCCGGCGTCGCGCAGGGCGCGCAGCATCTCCGGCCAGACGGCGGCGTGCCGCTCGCGGTACTCGGCCAGGCGGTCGGGGCGGACCTGGAGGGTGAAGCAGGCGCGGGGCACGAGGGGGTCTCCTTGCGAGGGGCCCCGGTCCCGCCGCCGCCGGGAGGAGGCGGCGGGACCGGGCGACGGCTCAGAAGTCGAAGTCGTCGATGTTGTCGGCGTTGAAGACCGTCGGCTCGCCCAGCACGATCTCGCCGTCGGCGCCGATCTCGTACTCGCCGAGGTCACCGGCGGTGAAGGACTCGCCCTCGGCACCGGTGATCTGGCCGGCGGCCAGGGCGGCACCGGCGAAGGCGGCCAGGTAGCCCAGGTCCTCGGGGTTCCACAGGGCGAAGGCGGTGACGGTGCCGTCCTGCACGAACTCGCGCATCTGGTTCGGCGTGCCCAGGCCGGTCAGCGCGACCTGGCCCTTGTACTCCGAGCCCGACAGGTAGCGCGCCGCGGCGGAGATGCCCACGGTGGTCGGCGAGATGATGCCCGCGAGGTCCGGGTAGGTCTGCAGCAGGCCCTGGGTCTCCTGGAAGGACTTCTCGTCCTCGTCGTCGCCGTAGACCGTCGCCACGATCTCCATGTCCGGGTACTCCGAGGCGGCGTACTCGGTCATGAGCTCGATCCAGGTGTTCTGGTTCGTGGCGTTCGCCGTCGCCGACAGGATCGCGACCTGGCCCGCGCCGCCGATCTGCTCGGCCATGAGGTCGATCTGCGTCTCCGCGATGCCCTGGGGCGTCGCCTGGTTGATGAAGACGTCGCGGCACTCCGGGCTGGTGTCGGAGTCGAAGGTGACGACGCTGGCACCGCCGCTGCGGGCCTGGTCCAGGGCGCTGCAGATGGCGTTGGGGTCGTTGGCCGACGTGAGGATGACGTCGGCGCCCTGCTGGGTCAGCGTGTTGATGTAGCTGACCTGCGAGGAGGCGCTGGCCTCGGACGGGCCGACCTGGCTGAACTCGCCCTCGAACTCGCCGACGGCCCGCTCCGAGCCGGTGGCGGCGACGTCGAAGTAGGGGTTGTTGAGCTGCTTGGGCAGGAAGGCGATCGCGAGGTCCGCGGGGATCTCGGCGTCCGGGTCCGCGGACGCGCCGGCGGCGTCGCCGCCGGAGCTGCTGCCCTCGTCCTCGCCTCGGGTGGTGCCACCGCAGGCGGCGGTGGTGAGCACGACGGCGGCCACCGCCACGCCGGTCAGGCCACCGCGCAGGCGGCGGCTGGTCAGGAACAGCGACATCGGGTCCCTCTCTTCGGGTGGATGGAGTGGTGGAGCAGGTGGTGCGGTCAGGAGGCCGGTCGGCGACGGGCCAGGCGGCGCTTGACCCGCGCGGTCACCTGCGGGGCGACGACGGCGGTGATCAGCAGGACGCCGGTGACGATGTTGAGGACGTCGGAGGGGACGTTGACCAGCTGCAGGGCGTTGCGCACCGAGGCGAGCAGCAGCGCGCCGGCGATGACGCCGAGCAGCCCGCCGCTGCCGCCGAAGATCGACACCCCGCCGAGCAGGATGGCCGCGATGACCTGCAGCTCCAGGCCGGTGGCGTTGTCGGCGCGGGCACTGCCGTAGCGGAGCGTCCAGTAGACGCCGCCGAGCGCGCTGACGACGCCGGTGACCACGAACAGCCACAGCTTGGTGCGGGCGACGTCGATGCCGCTGAAGCGGGCGGCGTCCTCGCTGTTGCCCATGGCGTACAGCGACCGCCCCACCGGGGTGGCGTGCAGGACGACCGCGGTGACGACGACGAGCACGAGCAGCGGGACCACGACCGTCGGGATGCCGGTCGTGCCGATCGAGCTGATCGCCCACGTCGTCCAGGCCCGCGGGAAGTCGGCCACCGCCTGGTCGCCGAGGACGACGAAGGCCAGCCCGCGGTAGAGCGCCAGCGTGCCGATCGTGACCGCCAGCGAGGGCAGGCCGAGGCGGGTCACCAGGAACCCGTTGACCGCGCCGAGCACCGCGCCGAGCACGAGCACCAGCGGGACGATCGCCTCCAGCGGCAGGCCCGCGATCCACAGCTGGCCCATCACCGCGCTGGACAGGCCCACGGTGCTGGCCACCGACAGGTCGATCTCGCCGGTGACCACCACGAGCGTCAGCGGCAGGGCGATGAGCGCGATGACGACGACGTCGAGCAGCAGGAAGCCGGCGTTGCGGGTGGACGCGAAGCCCTCCACCGAGAACGCGGCGACGACGAGGAAGAGCACGAGGAACGTGGTGATGACGCTGCCCGAGGGCAGGGCCAGCCCGCGGCGGGCGGGCGCGGCGGCCGCCGGGGCGGCCGGTGCGGGTGCGGTGTCGACGGTCATCGGCGTGCGTTCCTCCCCCGGAGACGGGCGGCCAGGCGCAGCTGCAGCGCCCGGTCCAGTGCGATGGCGCCGAGGATCAGCGCGCCGACGGCGGCGTCCCGCCAGAACGGGTCCAGGCCCAGCTGCGGGAGCGCGGTGCCGATCGTGGTGAGCAGCAGCGCGCCGAGCGCGGCGCCGTAGACCGAGCCGCTGCCGCCGAAGATGGCGACCCCGCCGACGACCGCGGCGGCCACGACGAACAGCTCCTGACCGGTGCCGGCCGTGGTGTCCAGCGTCTGGAACCGGGCGGCGTAGAGCACGCCGGCCAGCCCCGCGAGGGCGCCGTTGACGACGAAGGCGGTGAGCACCCGCTTGCCGACGGGGATGCCCGAGAGCCGCGCGGCCTCCGGCGCCGAGCCGATGCCGTAGAGCTCGCGGCCGCTGCGGAAGGTGCGCAGGTGGTACCCGACCAACACGACGACGACGACGGCGACGAGGAACAGCACCGGGACGCCGAGCAGCCGGGCGCCGCCGAGGGACTTGAACCCGCTGGGCAGGTCTGCGGCGTTGATCTGCAGCCGGTCGGAGCTGGAGGCCCACAGCGAGTCCAGCCCGCGGAAGGCGTAGAGCGTGCCGAGGGTGACCACCAGGGAGGGCACCCCGGCGACGGCGACGATCGCACCGTTGAGCAGGCCGCACACCGCGCCGACCGCCATGCCGGCCAGCACCACGACGACCACCGGGGTGCCGGGCGCGACCACCATCAGCGTGCCCGAGGCGTAGGCCGACAGGCCGAGCACCGAGCCGACCGAGAGGTCGACGTTGCGGGTGATGATCACCATCGTCTGCCCGGCGGCGAGCACGGTGAGGATCGCGGCCGACAGCAGCAGGTCGCGGACGTTCTGCCCGGACAGGAACCGCGGGTTGGCGATGACGGTGACGACGACCAGCAGGACCAGCGCGGCGAGGATGCCGAGCTCGCGGGCGAGGACCAGTCGCTGGACCAGCGCGGCGCCGCGGCGGCCGCTGCGCTCGGGCGCGGCGAGCTCCTCGGGCAGCGGCGCGGGCTTCGTGAGGGGCGCGCTCACCGGACACCCCCGGGAGCGACGGCGCCCTGACCGGTCGCGGCCAGCATCACGCTGTCCTCGTCGGCGCGGGCGCGGGGGATGTCGTCGACGAGGCGGCCCTCGGAGACGACGAGGACGCGGTCGGCCATGCCGAGCACCTCCGGGAGCTCGCTGGACACCATGACGACTGCCAGGCCCTCGGCGGCCAGCTGCGAGAGCAGCCGGTGCACCTCGGACTTGGTGCCGACGTCGATGCCGCGGGTGGGCTCGTCGACGACCAGCACCGTGGGCTCGGTCGACAGCCACTTGGCCAGGACGACCTTCTGCTGGTTGCCGCCCGACAGCGTGGACACCGGGTCGGAGAGCTTACCGGCCTTGACCTGCAGGCGCTGCGACCACTCCGCGGCCGAGGCGCGCTCGGCGCGCGAGCTGAGCAGCCCGCCCCTGGCCAGCTTCCAGCGCCGGGTCAGCGTGGCGTTCCTCTCGACCGACAGCTCCATGACCAGCCCCTGCTGGCGGCGGTCCTCGGGGACCAGCGCGATGCCGGCGGCCATCGCCGCGGCCGGGTCGCCCTTCCTCAGCGCCTTGCCGGACACCCGGACCGAGCCGGCGTCGTAGGGGTCGATGCCGAAGACCGCGCGGACGATCTCGCTGCGGCCGGCGCCGACCAGCCCGGCCAGCGCCACGATCTCCCCGGCCCGCACGTCGAAGGAGACGTCGGAGAAGACGCCGCGGCGGGTCAGCCCGCGCACCTCGAGCACGACCTCGCCGGGCGCGACCTCGGTCTTGGGGAACAGCGAGGACACCTCGCGGCCGACCATCCGGCGGACCACCTGGTCGACGGTGAGGTCGCGGGCGAGGTCGGTGGAGACCCACTGCCCGTCGCGCATGACGGTGATCCGGTCGCAGAGGTCGAACACCTCGTCGAAGCGGTGGGAGATGAACAGCACCGCGGCACCCGAGGCGCGCAGCGACCGGGCGACGGCGAACAGCCGCTCCACCTCGACGCCGGACAGCGCCGCCGTGGGCTCGTCCATGACCAGGACCCGCGCGTCGAACGACAGGGCCTTGGCGATCTCGACCATCTGCTGGTCGGCGATCGACAGGCCGCGCGCGGGGCGGTCGGGGTCGAGGGCGACGCCGAGCCGCTCGAACAGCGCCCGGCAGCGCTCGGCGAGGCCGCGGCGGTCGATGCGGCGGCCGGACAGCAGCGGCTGGCGGCCCATGAAGATGTTCTCCGCGACCGACAGGTCCGGGAACAGCGTGGGCTCCTGGTAGATGACCGCGATGCCGGCGGCCCGCGCCGCGGCCGGGTCGGCCAGGGTCACCGGTTGCCCGTCGAGCAGCACGCGGCCGGTGTCGGGGCCGTGCACCCCGGCGAGGACCTTCACCAGCGTCGACTTGCCGGCACCGTTCTCGCCGACCAGCGCGTGGGCCTCCCCCGCGCGCAGCTCGAGCCGCGCGCCGCGCAGCGCGGCGACCGCGCCGAAGCTCTTGCCGACGTCCTCGAGGGCGAGCACCACCTGCCCTGCCGCCGGCGGCGCCGAGGGCACCGGGGCGTGGTCCACGACGACCACCTCCGTTATGAAACGATTCAGACGACTTGTGGCGCAGACCATAGGATGGCGTTCCGAGACCTGTCAATGACCGGATGCGCCGTCGTCGTCAGTCATTGACACGTTTCAGTCCACCGGCGACCATCGGAGCCGGACGGTGTCCCCCGTCACCACCCCACCCGCCGCGAGGAGGACGCCGTGCCCGCGAGCATCCGCGACGTCGCCGAGCGCGCCGGCGTCTCGGTCGGGACGGTGAGCAACGTCCTCAACCGCCCCGAGGTGGTCAGCGAGCACACCCGCGAACGGGTCCTCGACGCCATCGCCGCGCTCGGCTTCGTGCGCAACGAGTCGGCCCGCCACCTGCGCGCCGGGCACAGCCGCACCATCGGCCTGGTCGTCCTCGACATCGCCAACCCGTTCTTCACCGACGTCGCCCGCGGCGTGGACGACGTCGTCGACCCGGCCGGCCTCGCGGTGATCCTGTGCAACTCCGACGACCGCCCGGAGAAGGAGTCCGCCCACCTCGACGTGCTCGCCGAGCAGCGGGTGCAGGGCGTGCTCATCACCCCGACCGCGGAGCTGTCCCCGCACCTGGACTCGCTGCGCCGTCGCGGGATCCCGGTGGTGCTGGTCGACCGGCGCGCGCCCACGCCCGACCAGTGCGCCGTCGCCGTCGACGACGTCCTCGGGGGCCGACTGGCCGCCGAGCACCTGCTCGAGCGCGGGCACCGGCGGATCGCCTTCATCGGCGGCGCGTCGGGCCTGCCCCAGGTGCAGGAGCGGCACGCCGGCGTCGCCGCCGCCGTCCGGGAGGCCACCGGGGACGACGACGCGCTGCTGGTCCTCTCCCCCGAGCACCTCACCGTCGCCGGCGGCCGCGAGGCCGCGGCCCGCATCGTCGGGCTGCCCGCGGCCCGCCGGCCCACCGCCGCGGTCTGCGCCAACGACCTGCTGGCCCTCGGCGTGCTGCAGGAGATGGTCCGCCAGGGCGTGCGCGTCCCCGAGGACTTCGCCATCGTGGGCTACGACGACATCGACTTCGCCGCGGCCGCCGCGGTGCCCCTGACCTCGGTGCGCAAGCCGCGTGCGGCGCTGGGGTCGCGGGCCGCGGAGCTGCTGCTGGACGAGGCGCGCGGCGAGGGGCACGTGCACGTGCAGGAGGTCTTCGAGCCCACGCTGGTGGTGCGCGAGTCGAGCATGGCCTTCCGCGACAGGACGGCCGACCGGGAGGGAGCCCAGTGAGGGTCGCGCTCTTCGCCACCTGCCTGGTGGACACGATGGTGCCGCAGGTCGCCCGGGCCACGGCGACGCTGCTGGAGCGCCTCGGCCACGAGGTGGTCGTGCCGCCGACGCAGGCCTGCTGCGGGCAGATGCACGTCAACACCGGCTACCGGCGCGAGGCGGTGCCGATCGTCGCCAACCACGTGCGGGCGTTCGCCGGCGCGGAGGTGGTCGTGGCGCCGTCGGGGTCGTGCGTGGCCTCGATCCACCACCAGCAGGCGATGGTCGCCCGCCGCGCCGGGGAGCACGCGCTGGCCGACGAGGCCGAGGCGCTGGCCGCGCGCACGTACGAGCTGTCGCAGTTCCTCGTCGACGTGCTCGGGGTGGTCGACGTCGGTGCCTACTACCCGCACCGGGTCACCTACCACCCGACCTGCCACTCGCTGCGCCTGCTGCGGGTCGGCGACCGGCCGCTGCAGCTGCTGCGCGCCGTCCGCGGCCTGGACCTGGCGGAGCTGCCCGGCGCGGAGTCCTGCTGCGGCTTCGGCGGCACCTTCGCGGTCAAGAACGCCGACACCTCGACGGCGATGCTGACGGACAAGATGGCCGACGTGCTGTCCACGCACGCCGAGGTCTGCACCGCCGGCGACTCCTCGTGCCTGATGCACATCGGCGGCGGGCTGTCGCGGCTGCGCTCGGGCACGCGGACGGTGCACCTGGCCGAGATCCTCGCCTCGACGGAGGAGAACGTGTCCCCCACCCAGACCACCGCCCCCGCGGTCCCGGCCTGAGCCGGCAGAGATGGCCATTCCTGCCGCCCCCTCCGGGCCGACGCCGCTGGCTCCCGGCGCCCCCCGCTCCGGGACGACGTTCCTCGGCCTGCCGACCGCCCCCCGGGGTGTCGGCCACCTGCGTGGCACGCAGTCCTTCCCCGACGCCGCCCGCACCGCGCTGCGCGACGGGCAGCTGCGCGCCAACCTCGGCCGCGCCACGACGACGATCCGCGGCAAGCGCGCCGCCGTCGTCGCCGAGGTGCCGCACTGGGAGCAGCTGCGCCAGGCCGGCAAGGCGCTCAAGGCCGCGACCATGGCCCGCCTCGACGAGCACCTCGAGGAGCTCGAGCGGCAGGTCACCGCGCGCGGCGGCACCGTGCACTGGGCGCGCGACGCCACCGAGGCCAACCGCATCGTCACCGAGCTGGTGCGGGCCACCGGCAGCGACGAGGTGGTCAAGGTCAAGTCGATGGCCACCCAGGAGATCGGTCTCAACGAGGCGCTCGAGGCCGCCGGCATCGCGGCGATCGAGACCGACCTGGCCGAGCTGATCGTGCAGCTGGGCGAGGACTCCCCCAGCCACATCCTCGTGCCGGCCATCCACAAGAACCGCTCGGAGATCCGCGAGATCTTCAGCCGCACCATCCCCGGCGTCGACCCGGGGCTGACCGACGACCCGCGGCAGCTGGCGATGGCCGCCCGGACGCACCTGCGCGAGCGGTTCCTGCGCGCCCGGGTCGCGGTCAGCGGGGTCAACTTCGCCGTCGCCGAGACCGGCACGCTCGCCGTCGTCGAGAGCGAGGGCAACGGCCGGATGTGCCTGACCCTGCCGCAGACGCTCATCACCGTCATGGGCATCGAGAAGGTCGTGCCGCGCTGGGAGGACCTCGGGGTCTTCCTGCAGCTGCTCCCCCGCTCCTCCACCGGCGAGCGGATGAACCCCTACACCTCGACGTGGGCCGGCGTGACCCCCGGCGACGGGCCGCAGGAGTTCCACCTCGTGCTGCTCGACAACGGCCGGACGGCGGTGCTCGCCGACGAGGTGGGCCGCGAGGCGCTGCACTGCATCCGGTGCTCGGCCTGCCTCAACGTCTGCCCGGTGTACGAGCGCGCCGGCGGGCACGCCTACGGCTCGGTCTACCCCGGCCCGATCGGTGCGGTGCTGTCCCCGCAGCTCACCGGTGTCGAGGACAACGCCTCGCTGCCGTACGCGTCGTCGCTGTGCGGCGCCTGCTACGACGTCTGCCCGGTGGCCATCGACATCCCCTCGATCCTCGTGCACCTGCGCGCCGAGCACGTTGAGGCGCAGCCGCGGCCCACCGCCGAGGCGGTCGCCTTCCGCGGCCTGTCCCGGGTGATGAGCAACCCGCGGCTGTGGCACCTCGCCCAGCGCGCCGCCGGGCTGGGCCGGTTCCTCGCCCGCGGGAAGCCGGCGCTTCCGGCCGTCCTGCCGCCGCCGGCCAGCGCCTGGACCCGCACCCGCGACCTGCCCACCCCGCCGGGGCGGTCGTTCGTGCAGCAGTGGACGGAGGAGCACCGGAGGTGAGCGGGCTCGCGAGCTCACCCATGGACGGAGCAGCGCCGCGGACGCGGCCGACGAGCTCCAGCGAGGAGGCCTCGTGAGCGCCCGCGAGGAGGTGCTCGGCCGGATCCGCACGGCGCTGGGCACCACCCGTCCCGTCGTGGACGTCCCGCCGGTCCCGGGGCCACGCTCGCCGGCCCCGGCCGAGCTGCTCGACCTGCTCGCCGAGCGGGTGGAGGACTACCGCGCCACGGTGCTGCGCTGCGCGCCGGAGGAGATCGGCGCCACCGTGGTCCGGGGGCTCGACGCGGCACTCGGCACCGGATGGGCGCCCGGCGGCGTCGTCGTCGCCCCGGGGGTCCCGGCCGCCTGGCGGCCCGCCGGCGCTCCGGAGGACGACGGCCGGCCCGCCGTCGAGCTGGCCGCCTTCGCCGCGACGCTGACCGGCGTGGCGACGGCGGTGGCCGAGACCGGCACCCTCGTCCTCGACGGCTCGCCGCTGTCGGGACGGCGGGCCCTGTCGCTGCTCCCCGACGTGCTGGTGTGCGTCGTGGAGGCCGCCCAGGTGGTCCCCGACCTCCCCGACGCGCTGGCCCGGCTCGACCCGGTCGCCCCGCTCACGATGGTCAGCGGCCCCTCGGCGACGTCGGACATCGAGCTGCAGCGCGTCGAGGGCGTGCACGGCCCCCGGACGCTGGTCGTCGTCCTGGCCGGTTGAGGCGCCCGTCGTCGACCTGCAGCGTCAGTCCAGGGGCTCGGGGTACTGCGCGACCACCGCAGCCATGTCGAGCGCGCGGACGGTCGCGAGCAGCAGGTCGACGGAGTCCTCCGGGAGCCAGCCGGGCTCGGCGAACACCAGGACACCGTCGCGGTAGACCATCAGCGTGGGCGCCGAGCGCACCCCGAGGTCCGCGGCCAGCGCCTCCTCCACCTGGGTGTCGACGGCGGCGAAGATCAGGTCCGGGTGGCGGGCCGCGACGGCGGCGAGCACCGCGCTGAACGCCCCGCTCGAGCCCGACAGCGCCGAGCGGAAGTCGACCACCACGATGCCCGGGCCCGAGACCGTCGCGGCGTAGTCGGCGGCCCCGAGCGTCCTCATCCCGTTGGTGTACCCATCGTTGGGGCACCACGCATCTAGCATCGGGGGATGCACTCCGTCGACGCCGTCCCGGCCGGCACCGATCCGGACGTCCCCGACCCCCTGGCCCTCGAGCGCCAGGTGTGCTTCGCGCTGTCGGTGGCCGCGCGCAACGTCGTCGGGGTCTACCGGCGGTTCCTCGAGCCGATGGGCCTGACCCATCCCCAGTACCTCGTGATGCTGGCGCTGTGGCAGCACGGACCGCGGTCGGTGAAGGACCTCTCCCGGCTGCTGCAACTGGACCCGGGCACGCTCTCGCCCCTGGTCAAGCGGCTGGAGTCGGCCGGCCTGGTCCGTCGCGACCGTGACCCGCGGGACGAGCGGGCGCTGGCCATCGCCCTGACCGACCGGGGACGTGCGCTGCGCGCTCGGGCCGAGGCCATCCCGGCCGGGATCGTGGAGAACCTCGGGATGCCGCTGGAGGACCTGCAGGCACTGCACGGCGCCCTCACCCGGGTCATCGACGCCTCGCAGTCCGCCCTCGAGACCGACGCGACACCGTGATTGGTACCCCAATCATTGGTGCACACATCGTTAGTGGCGTAGACAGGAGTCATGCAGCCCGACCAGGAAGACCCCCCGCGGGTGCGGCCCGGCCCCCTGCGGTGGATCGCCTACGCGCTGGGCACCGGGCTCCCCGAGCGGCACCGCACCTGGGTCCTGTACGACACGACGACGCGCACCTGGGTGTGGCGGCACGTGACCCGCACGCTGGTCCAGCTCACCGTGCCGATCGCCCTGGTCCTGCTGCTGGTCCCGGGCGCCTTCTGGATCCGCGCGATGGCCGCGCTCGGCGGGCTGATCCTCGGGATGGCCTTCTCCCTCGCCTACATGACCGAGGTCGCGGAGAACCGGGTGAAGAAGGCCGGGTACGCCCCCGGCTCGGCCCAGGCCGTGCGCGACCAGGCGACCCGGGAGCGCGAGGTCCTCGACTCCGAGCGGCGGCGGGCCGCGGCCGCGAAGCGGGCGACCCGGTACCGCGACCGCCGCGCCCGCTGACCTCCGCGTCCGCACCGACCTGCGGATCCGGGGGTGAGCGCTGCCGTACGCTCCGTACCCGGCGCCCGGACCGAGGGGGCCGGGACGGAGCGGGAGTGAGTGGACCCAGGGAGGACGGGGCCGTCGACGCCGAGCGCGACCGCTACCGCTACCTCGCCGAGGTCACCGAGTCCCTGTCGCACAGTCTCGACACCGGGACCGCCGCCGACCAGCTCGCCCGCCTCGTGGTCCCGCGCCTGGCCGACTGGGCGACCGTCACCGTCCTCGCCGCCGACGGCGCACCGGGCAGCTCGGCCCGCGCACACCGCGACCCCGGCCGCCTCGCCGACGTCGACACCTACCTCGCCGGCCGCATCACCGCGCCGCGCGACCACGACGCCCTCGCCGCCGTCCTGCGCGACGGGGAGCCGGTGAACCTGCGCGCCGTCGAGCCGGACCTGGGGCCGGAGTCGCTGCCGCAGGGTCCGGTGCGCGCCGCCTGGGAGCGGCTGGACCCGCAGTCGAGCCTGTTCGTCCCGCTGCAGGCCCGCGGTTCGGCGTTCGGCGTCCTGTCGCTGGTGCGCTGCGGGGACCGTCCGCCGGCCGGGCCGGACGACGTCGCTCTCGCCGTCGAGGTCGCCCGCCGCGGGGCGCTGGCACTGGACAACGCCCGCCTGTACGGCCGGCAGGTCCGCGTCGCCGAGACGCTGCAGCACAGCCTGCTGTCCCCGCCGACGCAGCCCGCGGGCCTCGAGATCGCCGTCCGCTACCGGCCCGCCGTCTCCCTGGACCTGGTCGGCGGCGACTGGTACGACGCGTTCGACCGGCCCGACGGCGCGACCGTCCTGGTGATCGGCGACGTGGCCGGCCACGGGGTGGAGGCCGCGGCGGCGATGGCCCAGCTGCGCAGCGCCGTCCGGACGCTGGCCTACGACTCCCCCGAGGGCCCGGCCGGCACGCTCGACCGGGTCGACCGGGTGCTCGCCGGCCTGCACGTCGGGACGCTGGCCACCGCACTGGTCGCCCACCTGCTGCCGCTCCCGGACGGCGCGCCCGGTCACCTGCTGCGCTGGTCGTCGGCCGGCCACCTCCCGCCGCTGGTGCTCGGCGCCGACGACCGCGTGCGGCTGCTCGAGACGCGGCCCGAGCGTCTGCTGGGCGCCGACGAGTTCGCCGTGCGCACCGACCACGAGTCGGCGCTGTGCCCCGGCGACACGCTGGTGCTGGTCACCGACGGGCTGGTCGAGGTCGGCCGGCAGGGCATCGACGAGGGTCTCGCCGGCGCCGCCGAGGCACTGTCCGGGCTCGCGGGGCTCACGGCGGACGCGGTGTGCGACCGGCTGCTGGCCCGGGTGCTCCCCGAGAGCACCGACGACGACGTCGCCGTGCTCGCCGTCCGCGTCCTCCCCTCCTAGCGGCGCTCGCCGCCGGACGTCGAGCTGCGGTCGCCTCGGGACGAGGACGACGACCGCAGGTCGACGACGGGCGCGCGGCTCAGCCCCAGAAGGCGCGGATCTCCTCGGCCACCGTCTCCGCCTGGGCGCGGCCGGCGCGGGCGCAGGGCTCGCGGGTGGCGGGGTCGAGCGGATTGGTGCCGAAGGCCCGCGCCGCGGTCTCGTCGGCGAGCACCAGGTGCGCCTTCCCGCCCTGGCGCAGCACGGCCAACTCGTCGTCCAGCGAGGGCCCGAGCGGACCACCGGCCATCCCGGCCATCGGCGCGACGACGAGCACGGTGTCGCAGCCGGCGGCGAGGTCGGCGTTGGTGGCCGAGCGCATGCCGCCGTCCATGAACCTGCGCTCGCCGATCGTGATCGGCGGGTAGACGGCCGGCACCGCGCACGAGGCGGCGACGGCGTCCAGCAGCGGGAAGCCGGTGTCGCGGTCGACGGCGAGGAACTCCCCGTCGGCGGTGTCGACGACGGTGACGACGAGCCGCCGCTCCGGCCACTCCGGCGTCCCGATGCGCCCGCCGATGACCGCGCGCCGCTCCGACTCCGGCATCGTCTGCGCCTGCAGCGCGAGCGCGCCGATCCGGGCCCGCGCGTCCTGCTGCCCCGTCGCGCCGGCCAGCGCCGCGGCGAAGCCCGCGACGAAGGCGGCGCCGTCGAACTGCACGGCCCGCTCGGTGGCCGGCACCGGGCCGAGTTGTGCCTCGTAGAGCTCCTCGAGGTCGGCGCCGGTGCGCAGCAGGGTGCCCACGATCGAGCCGGCCGAGGTGCCCACCACCAGGTCGGCGTCGCGGAGGTCCACGCCGGAGGCGGCCAGCCCGGACAGCAGGCCGACCTCCCATGCGATCCCGGCGATGCCGCCGCCGCCGAGGACGAGTGCGCGGCTCACCTCAGAACTCCGAGACGCCGGCGTCGACGGCCATCTCGTGGGAGGTGACGTAGCGGGACTCGTCGGAGGCGAGGAACAGGACGACGTCGGCGACGTCCTCGGGCTGCGTGACGTCGACGGGCAGGAGGTTGGTGAACATGCCGGCCAGTCTGGGGTCACCGCCGATCGCGGCGCCGAGGGCGGCCTGCATGTCGCCGCCGCCCATGCCCGTGGCCACAGCGGTCGGGTGCAGGCTGTTGACCCGGATCGAGTGCTGCGCGAGCTCGGCGGCGAAGGCCTTGGCCCTGCCGCGCACCGCCCACGTGCTGGTCGTGTAGTGGACCATGAACGGCTGCACCTTGAGCCCCGCCGCGGAGCTGACCAGCACGATCGACCCGCCACCGGCCCGCACGAGGTGCGGCGCGGTGGCCATGACGGTGTTCCACACGCCGGTCACGTCGACGTCGAGGGTGCTGGCGAAGACCTCCGGCGCGACCTGGTCCCAGGCCCGGGGGCTGCAGATCCCGGCGTTGGCGACGACGACGTCGAGGCGGCCGAGCTCGGCCCCGCCGCGGTCGGCGGCCTCCGTCAGCCCCGCGAGGTCGCGGGCGTCGACGACCGCGCGCACCGCCCGCCGGCCCTGCGCCTGGACCTGGCGCACCGTCTCGTCGAGGTCCTGCTCCGTCGCGGGCGGACAGGCGACGTCGGGCAGCTCCCCGCACACGTCGACCAGCACGACGTCGGCGCCCTCGGCCGCCAGCCGGACGGCGTGCGCCCTGCCCATCCCCCGCGCCGCGCCCGTGACCAGCGCGACCCGGCCCTCCACCCGTCCTGCCATCGCCACCTCCGCCCCGGCCCCGTCCCGGGTCCCGCCGCGAGCTCGCGAACGGAGGGGAGGAGGGGGTCCTTTCCACGACCCGCGTCACGCCAGGAGTCATGTGCACTCAGTGCAAGGTCCTAGGGTCGACGCCGTGACGCAGTCCGCGCGGGAGGCCTCCCGGCTGGCCACCTGGCGGGCGCTGCGGGAGGCGACGGTCCGGCTGGTCACCGAGCGCGGCTTCGCGGCGGTCACCGTCGACGACGTCGCCGCGGCCACCGGCACGTCGCGCCGGACGTTCTTCGACTCCTTCCCCACCGAGGCCGCCGCGCTGTTCGACCCCGATCCCGAGCTGGCCGGCCGGCTGCAGCGCCTGACCGGGGAGGCACCGGTCACCGACGACCCGTGGGCGGACCTGCGGTGGATCTGCGTGTCGTTCGTGCGGTGGGGCCCGCCGGACACGATCGTCGTCCACCGCCTGGGGGCCGCGTCCGGGGAGCTGCTCGGCTACCCGGTGCAGGTGCACCGGCACGTGGAGACCGCGCTGGAGGTCTGGGCACTCCGGCGCTTCCCCGACGACCCGCTGGGCGCGCGCCTGCTGTCCGCGGCGGCGGGTGCGGCGCTCGGGACGGCGTTCCTGACGTGGGACCCGGCCACGCCTGCGGAGGAGTTCGTCCGGCTGGCCGACCGGGCACCGGCCGCGGTGACCGTGCGCCGGCCGGGGACGGAGGAGACGTGACGGGGATGCCACCGGGGCTGGCCGACGAGGCGGCCGCCGCGCTCGGGGAGGACGAGGCCGACGCCTTCCTGGCGCGGGCCGGCCTCGTCCTGCCCGACGTCACCGCCGCCCTGGGGCGCCTCTACGGCGACCGGGGCGGCGAGCTGACCGGCCGGGCGCTGCGCACCGCCCTGCAGGCCGCCGCCGAGCGGCCCGCGGCGCTGCGCCGGCTCGACCGCCGCCGGGAGATCGACCCGGCCTGGTTCCAGTCGCCGCGGGTGCAGGGCTACGTCTGCTACGTCGACCGCTTCTGCGGCACCCTGCGCGAGCTGCCCGGGAAGCTGGACCACCTCGAGGCGCTGGGCACCACCTACCTGCACCTCATGCCGCTGCTGCGCCCGCGCGAGGGCGAGAACGACGGCGGGTACGCGGTGGCCGACTACCGCGCCGTCGACCCGCGGCTGGGCACCATGGCCGACCTCGAGGCCGTGGCGGAGGCGCTGCACGGGCGCGGCATGAGCCTGTGCATCGACCTGGTCCTCAACCACACCGCCCGCGAGCACCGGTGGGCGCAGGGGTGGCTGGCCGGCGACCCGGCGTACGCGGGCTTCTACACCGCCTTCCCCGACCGGCAGCTCCCCGACGCCTACGACGCCACGATCCCCGAGGTCTTCCCCGACCGGGCGCCCGGCTCGTTCAGCTGGGTCCCCGAGGCCCTCGGCGGCGCCGGCGGCTGGGTGTGGACGACGTTCTGGCCCTACCAGTGGGACCTCGACTACACCAACCCCGAGGTGACGCTGGCGGTGCTCGGCGAGATCACCTGGCTGGCCAACCGAGGCGTCGACGTCTTCCGCATGGACGCCGTCCCGTTCATGTGGAAGCGGCTGGGCACCAGCGGCCAGAACCTGCCCGAGGCGCACGTCCTGCTGCAGCTGCTGCACGCGCTGACCCGGCTGGCCGCCCCCGGGGTGGTGTTCAAGGCCGAGGCGATCGTGGCGCCGGACGACCTGGTGCAGTACCTCGGCGCGCACGAGCGGTACCGGCCCGAGTGCGAGCTGGCCTACCACAACCAGCTCATGGTCCTGCTGTGGAGCAGCCTGGCCACCGGCGACGCCCGCCTGGCCCGCCAGGCGCTGCGCCGGATGCGGCCGATCCCGCCGGCCACCACCTGGTGCACCTACGTGCGCGGGCACGACGACATCGGCTGGGCGGTGACCGACGCCGACGCCGCCGCGGTCGGTCTCGACGGGTTCGCCCACCGCCGGTTCCTCAACGACTTCTACTCCGGCCGCTTCCCCGGCTCCTTCGCCCGCGGTGCGCTGTTCCAGGAGAACGAGGCCACCGGCGACGCCCGGGTCTCGGGGACGACGGCGTCGCTGTGCGGCATCGAGGACGCCCTCGACCGCGGCGACGACGCGGCACTGGAGGCGGGGCTGCGCCGGCTCGGGCTGCTGTACGCGGTGGCCTACGGATTCGGCGGCATCCCGCTGCTGTACTCCGGCGACGAACTGGCCCAGCGCAACGACGCCGGCTACCTCGCCGACCCCGCGCTCGCCCCGGACAACCGGTGGATGCACCGCCCGCCGCTGGACTGGGCCGCCACCGCGCGCGCCGCCGACCCGCGGAGCCTCGGGGGCCGGGTGACGGCGCTGCTGCGGCGGCTCGCCGGGGCCCGGCGGGGGCAGCCCGCGCTCGCCGGGGGCACGGAGTCGGAGGTGGTCGACGCGGGCAGCGACGCCGTCCTGGTCTGGCGCCGCCGGCACCCGCGCGGCGGCACCTTCGTCGGGCTGGCCAACGTGAGCGCGCGGCCGCAGACCGTGGACGCCGACACCGTCACCGGCTTCGGCACGTACCCCTGCGTCGCCGGCAGCGACGGCACGCTGCCGGTCGAGGACGGCCGGCTCGTCGTCCCCGGGCTCGGCTGGGCCTGGTACGCCGAACCCTGACCCACCCCACGCACACAGGAGGACACGTGGCACGGATGGACCTGCGGGTGCGGGTGCTCGGCCGGCTGCTGGGCCGGATGTCGATCGCGTCGATGGACGACGAGCGGCTGCGCACGGCCCAGTCGCGGTCGGTCCCGCACGACCCGGTGACCGACCTGCTGCTCGGCGGCGTGGCCCGCGGCGTGCGGCTCACCGACGGGACGGCGCGCGGCGAGGTCGGCCCCGTGCCCGTGCGCACCTACCGGCCCGAGGGCGCGAGCGGTCCGCTGCCACTGGTCGTCAACTTCCACGGGGGCGGGTGGACGCTGGGCGACCTGGACTCGGCCGACTGGCTGTGCAGCAACGTGGCGGCCACGGTCGGCGCCGTCGTCGTCTCGGTGGACTACCGCCTGGACCCGGGCACCGCTGGCCGGCCGCGGCGGAGGACTGTTACTGCGCGCTGGCCGACGTCGTGGCGCGGGCGGAGGAGTTCGGCGCCGACGGCAGCCGGGTCGCGGTGATGGGCGACAGCGCCGGGGGCGACCTGGCCGCGGTCGTCACCCTGCTCGCCCGCGAGCGCTCCGGCCCGCGGATCGTGCACCAGGGGCTGGTCTACCCGTCGGTCGACCTCACGATGAGCAGCCCCTCGATCGACGAGAACGCCTCCGCGCCGATCCTGACGAAGGCCGACTGCCTCGCCTTCCGCGACCACCACCTCGGCGGCCAGGACCCGCACCACCCGCACGCCTCACCGCTGTTCGCCGCCGACCACTCCGGCCTGCCGCCGGCGCTGGTGCAGGTGGCCGAGCACGACCCGATCCGCGACGACGGCGTGGGCTACGCCAGGGTGCTGCGCGACGCCGGCGTGCCGGTCCGGTTGACCGAGTACGTCGGCATGCCGCACGGGTTCCTCGCCTTCCCGCGGCTGTGCCGCTCGGCGCCACAGGCCCTGGCCGAGCTCTGCGCGCAGCAGACGGAAGCGCTCGCCGCCACTCGGTGAGCGCCCACTCACCCCGACGGGTCATGTCCCCGGAGCCCCCGCGCGCCGATCAGGAACGGGAGACCCCCGTCGGTGAAGGAGCGCGACATGGCCCGGCCCCCCGCCGCGTCCACCCTGGGCGCGCTGCTCGTCGCCGCCTGCACGGTCGCGATGCTGGCCACCTTCGTCCTCCCGGCCGCCGCCGCGGCGCTGGTCTCCGACGTCACCCAGGCCCTGGCCGCCGGTGCTGCCGCCGTGACCACCGCCCGGCACGCGGCCCGCTGCAGCGGCCGGCGGATGCGCGCGGCCTGGGCGCTGCTGGCGGCGGCGTGCGCCTCCTGGTGCGCCGGGCAGGCGTACTGGGCGGTCCTCTCCGCCCACGGTGAGGCGCCGTTCCCGTCGCTGGCCGACCTCGGCTTCCTCGGGTTCGCCGTCCTCTCCGTGCTCGCCCTCGTCGTGCACCCCGCGGGCGGCGGGCGCACCGGCCGCTGGCAGCGCTGCCTCGACGCGGTGATGACCGCCGGCGCCGTCGGCCTGGTCAGCTGGCAGACGGCGCTGGGCGCGGTGCTCCGCGAGGACACCGGCCACGACGTCGCCGTCCGCCTGCTCCTGGCCGCCTACCCGGTCGCCGACGTCGCCCTCGTGGTGCTCGCCGTCCTGCTCGTCACCCGCACCCCCGGCGACCGCCGGCCGCTCAACCTCGTCGCCGCCGGGGTCACCGCCATGGCGGTCGCCGACAGCGCCTTCACCTACCTCGCCGCCACCAGCGCCTACGACGGCGGCACCGTCGACGCCGGCTGGGCGCTCGCCTTCGTGCTGCTCGCCGTCGCGGGCCTGTGCCGCCCCGCACACGACGCCGACGCCACGGGCAGCGGCGCCACGGTCCGGCGGACCAGCGCCGCGGCCTCCCTGCTGCCCTACGCGCCGGTCACCCTCGCCCTCGGGGTGGCCCTCACGCGCTCGCTGTCGGGGACGACGCTGCAACAGGCCGAGGAGCTCGTCGTCGCCCTGGTCATCGCCGCCCTGCTGGCCCGCCAGTACGGGACCGTGCGCGAGAACGTCCGCCTGGCCGACGACCTCGCCGCCCGCGAGGCGCAGCTGCGGCACCTGGCCTTCTCCGACCCGCTCACCGGCCTGGCCAACCGGTCGCTGTTCCTCGACCGGCTCGAGCACGCGCTCTCGCTGCACGCCCGCGACGGGCGGCCGATCGCCGTCGTGTTCCTCGACCTCGACGACTTCAAGTCGGTCAACGACACCCTCGGCCACGCCGCCGGTGACGACCTGCTGCGGCACGTCGCGCACCGGCTGCGCGGAGCCCTGCGCGGCGGCGACACGGTGGCCCGCCTCGGCGGCGACGAGTTCGCCGCGCTGCTCGAGGACGGCGGCGACCCGCGGGAGGCCGCCGCCCGGATCGCGGCCGCGATGGACCTGCCGTTCCCCGTCGCCGGGAGCCTGCGGGCGGTGGGTGCGAGCACCGGCGTGGTGGCGCTGTCCGCCGGCGACGCCGCGGCGGGCGCCGACGAGCTCATGGCCCGCGCCGACGCCGCCATGTACACGGCCAAGCGCGCCGGCAAGGGCCGGGTCGTGCACCACGGCGTCCACGTCTGATCTCTGCTCCCGGCCGGGCGCCGGGCCCGGACGGATGACAGGGTGGGCGGGTGACCGACGTCGTGCGCCGGGACGGGCGTCGTACCCCCGCTGTCCGTGACTACCGGGGGCACGGCATCCACGCCGCCCCGGGGGTGCACGAGTACGCCGCGGCCCTGGCCCGGTCGCTGCTGCCCGACGGCGGCCGGGTGCTCGAGGTGGGCTCGGGCTGCGGCGCTCTGGCGCTGCGGCTGAGGGACGCGGGGGTCGACGTCGTCCCCACCGACCTGGACCCGCCGCACGACTGGATCGCCCGTCTCGACCTCGACGACCCCGAGTGGACCGAGGACACCCGCGGCCCGTTCGACCTGGTGGTCTGCGTGGAGACGCTGGAGCACGTGGAGAACCCGCGGCAGGTGCTGCGCTCGATCCGCGCGCTGCTGCGCCCCGGCGGCCGGCTGCTGGTGAGCACGCCCAACGTCACGCACCCGCACTCGCGGCTGCTCACGCTGCTGCGCGGCGCGCCGTACGTCTTCGGCCCGCGGCTCTACCACTCCCCCGGGCACATCACCCTGCTGCCGGACTGGATGCTCACCGAGCACGTGCGGCTGGCCGGCTTCGACGACGTCGAGGTCACCACCGCCGGCGACACGTTCTACCGCGGCCCGATGCGCGCGGCCTACCGGGTGGAGATGGCCGCGCTCTGGCTGCTGGGCATCCGGCAGCGCGCCACCTCCGGCGACGGCGTCTGCACCTTCCTCACCGCCACCGCGGTCTGAGCCGGCGACGGTGTGCGCCGGGGCCGCACCCTCGCGCACCGGACCCCGCGTCGGCGCACACCGTCCGGGGCCGCGTCAGATGGGGAACTCGACCCCCTGCGCGAGCGGCAGCTCGCCGGAGAAGTTGATCGTGTTGGTCGCCCGGCGCATGTAGCCCTTCCACGCGTCGGAGCCGGACTCGCGGCCGCCGCCGGTGGACTTCTCCCCGCCGAACGCGCCGCCGATCTCCGCCCCCGAGGTGCCGATGTTGACGTTGGCGATGCCGCAGTCGGAGCCGTCGGCGGCGAGGAACCGCTCGGCCTCGGCCTGGTCGGAGGTGAAGATGCTCGACGACAGCCCCTGCGGCACGTCGTTGTTGAGCGCCACCGCCTCCTCCAGCGTCCGGTAGGGCAGCACGTACAGGATCGGCGCGAAGGTCTCCTGCCGGACGACGTCGGTCTGGCCGGGCATCCGGACCAGCGCCGGCTCGGCGTAGTAGGCGTCCGGCGCCTCGTCGGCCAGCCGCCGCCCGCCGCCGGCGAGCACCTCCCCGCCCTGCTGCCGCGCCGCCTCGAGCGCGTCCTGCATCGCCTTGTACGCGGCGTCGTGGACCAGCGGGCCGACGAGCGTGCCGGCCTCCAGCGGTGAGCCGATCGGCAGCCGGCGGTAGGCGGCCGCGACCCGCTCGGTCAGGGCGTCGACGACGTCGACGTGCGCGATCAGCCGGCGCATCGTGGTGCAGCGCTGCCCGGCGGTGCCGGCGGCGGAGAAGACGATGCCGCGGGTGGCCAGGTCGAGGTCGGCCGACGGCGTGACGATCGCGGCGTTGTTGCCGCCGAGCTCGAGCAGCGACCGGCCGAAGCGGTCGGCCACCCGCGGCCCGACGAGCCGGCCCATCCGCGTCGAGCCGGTGGCGCTGAGCAGCGCGACCCCGGGCGAGGCCACCAGCGCCTCGCCGACGTCGGCGCCGCCGAGGACCACCTGGCTGAGCCCCTCGGGCGCGCCGGTCTCGGCGATCGCACGGTCCAGCAGCGCGGCCGACGCCAGTGCCGACAGCGGCGCGAGCTCCGACGGCTTCCACACGACCGGGTCGCCGCAGACCAGGGCGATCGCGGTGTTCCAGGACCACACGGCGACCGGGAAGTTGAAGGCGCTGATGACGCCGACGACGCCGAGCGGGTGCCAGGTCTCCATCAGCCGGTGGCCGGGGCGCTCGGAGCTGATCGTCCGGCCGTAGAGCTGGCGCGAGAGCCCGACGGCGAACTCGCAGATGTCGATCATCTCCTGGACCTCACCGGCCGCCTCGGAGGTGATCTTGCCGACCTCGATGCTCACCAGGGCGGCGAGGTCGGCCTTGTGCTCGCGCAGCAGCTCGCCGAGGCGGCGCACCAGCGCGCCGCGGACCGGCGCGGGGACCGTCCGCCAGGTCCGGAACGCCTCGCCGGCCCGCGCGACGGCGGCCTCGACGTCGGCCGCGGTGTCCCGGCGGACCGAGGCGACCGGCCGGCCGTTGACCGGCGAGGTGACGGGGTCGCCGCCCGCGACGGCGTCGAGGTCGACACCGCAGCGGGTGGCGGCCTCGGCCGCCAGGCGGGCGAGGTCCTCGGCCGTGGGCAGGGTGGTCACAGAGGTGCTCCTCGGGTTCGGGGTGGGGGTCTCAGACGACGTTGAGCTCGGGCCGGACGCCGGCACCGGAGAACCTACGGACGTCGAAGACGGACACGTCGACGAACGGCTGCTCGCCGAGGTACAGGTCGCGCACGACCTCGCCGACGGCCGGGCCCATGAGGAACCCGTGCCCGGAGAAGCCGGTGGCGTAGAGGAACCCCTCGACGCCGGCGGCGCAGCCGATGAGCGCGTTGTGGTCGGGCGTCATCTCGTACAGGCCGGCCCAGCCGCCGGCCACGCCGACGCCGGCCAGGGCGGGGGCGCGCCGCTCGATCGCCGCGGCGAGCCGGGGCAGCCACGCGTCGGAGCGGGTGAGCCGGAAGCCGGGGGTCTCGTCGGGGTCGGACATGCCCATGAGCAGGCCCTGCCCCTCCCGGTGGAAGTAGAAGGAGGTGTCGAAGTCGATGGTGAACGGCGTGTGCGGGTCCACGCCCGGCACCGGCCCGGTCACCAGCACCTGGCGGCGCAGCGGGGTCACCGGCAGGTCCACCCCGGCCCAGGCGCCCACCTCGGCCGACCAGGCGCCCGCGGCGCAGACCACCGTGTCCGTGCGGATCGTCCCGGCCGCGGTGTGCACCGCGGTCACCCGCCCGCCGTCGACGTCGATGCCGGTGGCCGCGCACCGCGGCAGCAGCGTGGCCCCGGCCCGCCGGGCGGCCGACGCGTAGCCCAGCACCACCGACTCCGGCGTGCAGTGCCCGTCGGTGGGCGAGAACGCGGCGGCGAGCAGGCCGTCGGCGTCGACCAGCGGGGAGAGCCGGAGCGCCTCGGCGACGTCGACCATCCGGCTGGGCACGCCGAGGGAGTGCTGCACCGCGACCGCGGCCTCGAAGTCGGCGACCGCCTGCGGCGTGGACAGCAGGAACAGGTACCCGACCGGCGCGAAGTCGATCTCCTGGCCGAAGCGGGCGGGGAAGTCGCGGAAGGTCTCCAGGCTGCGCGCGCCGAGGGTGACGTTCACCGGGTCGGAGAACATCGCCCGCACGCCGCCGGCCGCCTTGCAGGTCGATCCGGCACCGAGGGCGTCCCGGTCGAGAAGGACGACGTCGGGCACGCGGGCGCGGGCCAGCTCGTACGCGGTGGCCAGCCCCGTCACCCCGCCGCCGATCACCACGACGGACGCCGAGGCGGGCACCTGGCGCGACGGTCCGGTCACCGGGGACCTCCTGCACGGACGGGGACGGGTCCCCATCCTGCGTCCTCCGGGGCCCGCAGCACCACGTCCGGCCGCGGGCCCGCCGCGGATCAGGCCGGCTCGACGCCGAAGGTGACGGCCAGCCGCTCGATCTTGCGGGCACGGCCCAGCCGGGGCAGGTCGCTGCCGTCGCGGACGACCTGGCCACGGGCCTCGAAGTCGGCGAGGAACGACCGCGCCCAGGCGACGTCGGACGGCGCGGGGCTGATCACCTCGTTGATGACGGGCGCCTGGTCGGGGTCCAGGCAGAGCTTGCCGGTGAGCCCCAGGGAGACGGTGACCGCCGACTGCTCGCGCAGCACGGGGTGGCTGGTGCTCACCGTCGGGCCGTCGATCGGGCCGGGCAGGCCGCCGATCCGGCTGGCCACGACCAGCCGGGAGCGCGGATAGGCCATGGCCAGGTCGTCGGCGCTGGTGCCGGTGTCCCGGCGGTAGTCGCCGCTGCCGAACGCCAGCCGGAAGGCGCCGCGCGCCCGGGCCACGGTGACCGCCTCCTCGATGCCCAGCGCCGACTCCACCAGCGCGAGCACCGGGGTCGAGCCGCCCAGCCGGTCGAAGGTCTCGGTGACGTGCTCGCCGGCCTCGGTCTTGGCCAGCATCACGCCGGCCAGCCCGGGCAGGCCCGCGAGCGCCGCGACGTCGCCCTCCCACCACGGCGTCGAGCGGTCGTTGATCCGCACCCAGGCCGGGCGGGCCGCGTCCCCGAGCCAGGCGACGACGCCGGCGCGGGCCTCGTCCTTGTGCGCCGGGTCGACGGCGTCCTCGATGTCGAGGACCACCTGGTCGGCGCGCGAGGCGTACCGCTCCTCGAACAGCTCGGACCGCGCGCCGTTCACCAGCAGCCACGAGCGCGCGTCCGCCGGGCCGACCCTCCGTCGTGTCGTCATGACGTCATCCTCGCCCGCTCCGTGCCGCGCTCCGCGGTCCGACTCCCGGCCAGCGGCAGCTGTGAGCGAGGGCACGCCGACCACTTCGGATGGTGAGCCGACCGGATCGGTCGGTCCGCCGTACCGTGGTCCGCGTGGCGCGACCGTTCCGGCAGCAGATCGACGAGGGCATCCTCGACCGTGCTGCCGCACTGTTCGCCCGCCGCGGCTTCGCCAAGACCTCGGTGCAGGACGTCGCCGACGCCGTCGGCCTGTCGAAGGCCGGGCTGCTGCACCACTACCCCAGCAAGGACGCCCTGCACGAGGCCGTGCTCGCCCAGGCGGAGACGCTCGGCGAGCGGGTGCTCGAGCAGGTCGAGCACCTGCCGCTGGGCGCGGGCCGCGACCGCCGGGCCGTCGAGGTCCTGGTCGACGTCGCCCTCGCCCACCCCGGCGTCGTCGCCCTGCTGCTCGCCCCGGCCACCCAGGACGAGCCCGGCGCCGAGGGGTCGCTGACCGACGGGGCCGGCGCCATGGCGCTGGCCGCCTTCGGCGTCGACCCGGAGACCACCGATCCCGAGCGGTGCGTCCGCGTCGTCGGTGCCCTCGGCGCGCTCGCCGTCCTCACCCTCGCCGCCCGGCAGGCGGACCTGACCCTCGCGTGGCGGCCCTACGTCGTCGGCACGTGCTTCGACGCGCTCGGTCACCGCCGTCCGCGCGCGACCCCCTCCCACCCCTCCCAGACAGAGGCCTGATCGTCCATGGCAGTCCTGCTGTCCCGTCTCGGGACATCCTCCGCACGGCACCGGTTCGCCGTCCTCGCCGTGTGGCTCCTGGTCCTCGTGGCCGGCGGCGTCGGCGCGGTCACGCTCGCCGGGGAGACGTCGACCAGCTTCTCCATCCCCGGACAGGAGTCCACGACCGCGCTCGAGCGGATCGGCGAGGAGTTCGGCGAGGTCGCCGGCGGCGTGTCGGCGCGGGTCGTCGTCGCCGCTCCCGAGGGCGGCACGCTGACCACCCCGGAGAACGCCGCCGCGCTGACCGGGCTGGCCGGCACGCTGGGCGAGCTCCCGGGCGTCGTCTCGGCCACCGACCCGCTGGACCCGGCGGCCCCGTCGGTCAACCAGGACCTGACCACCGGCTACAGCACGGTCACCTACGACGCCGGGGCCGGCGGGGTGACCCCCGAGCAGCAGGACGCGCTGCTGGCGGCCGTCGAGGACGCCCGCGGCACCGGGCTGACCGTCGAGGTCACCGGCCAGGCGATCGAGGAGGTGCCCGCCGTCGGCGGCCCGTCGGAGGCCATCGGCGTCGTCGTCGCCCTCGTGGTCCTCGCCGTCACCTACGGCGCCCTCGTCGTGGCCGGCATGAACCTGCTGACCGCGCTGGTCGGCGTGGGCGTCGGCGTCCTCGGCATCACCATCGCCACCGGGTTCACCGACCTGTCCTCGACCACGCCGATCCTGGCCGCGATGCTCGGCCTCGCCGTCGGCATCGACTACACGCTGTTCATCGTCACGAGGCACCGGCAGGAGCTGGCGCGGGGCACCGACGTCCGCCGGTCCATCGGGCTGGCCGTCGGCACCGCCGGCTCGGCCGTGGTGACCGCGGGCCTCACCGTCGTCATCGCGCTGGCCGGCCTGTTCGTCGCCGGCATCCCGTTCCTCACCCAGATGGGCCTGGCCGCGGCCGCCACCATCGTCGTCGCCGTGCTGGTGGCGCTCACGCTGGTGCCCGCCGTGCTGTCCCTCCTCGGGCTGCGCGTGCTGCCGAGGAAGCGCCGGGCGGCGACCGCCGCGGCCACCGCCGACGCCCCCGTGCCCGCGCGCGGCCGGGGCTTCCTCACCGGCTGGGCGGCCACCGTCAGCCGGCACCGGGTGGTGTCGCTGCTGCTGGCGATCGTCGCGCTCGGCGTCGTCGCGATCCCGGTCGCCTCGATGCAGACGACGCTGATCCAGACGCCGGGCGAGGGCACCACCCAGGCCCGCGCCGACGCGCTGCTGGCGCAGGGCTTCGGCGAGGGCTTCAACGGCCCGATCACCGTCCTGTTCGAGGGCGACGGGGCCGTCGAGGCCGCCGGTCAGGCCGCGGGCACCGTCAGCGGGCTCGACGACGTCGCCCTGGTGGCGCCGCCCGTCCCCGACGCCGACGGCACCGCCGCGCTGCTCAACGTCATCCCGGAGTCCGGCCCGACCACCGCGGCCACCGAGCAGCTCGTCGCCGACCTGCGCGCCCAGCTGGGCGACCTCGACGGCGTCGAGGCCTCGGTGACCGGCCAGACGGCGGTGAGCGTCGACGTCGCGCAGAGCCTGGACGCGGCGCTGCCGGTGTACCTGCTGCTCGTCGTCGGGCTGGCGCTGGTCCTGCTGGTGCTGGTCTTCCGGTCGCTGCTGGTGCCGCTGGTCGGCGTCCTGGGCTTCCTGCTGACCATCGGCGCCTCGCTCGGCGCCACGGTGGCGGTGTTCCAGTGGGGCTGGCTGGCCGACGTGGTCAACCTCGACACCACCGGCCCGCTGCTGAGCCTCACGCCGATCCTGGTGATCGGCATCCTGTTCGGGCTGGCGATGGACTACCAGGTGTTCCTGGTGTCGCGGATGCACGAGGCGCACAGCCACGGCGCCTCGCCGCTGGACTCGATCCGCACCGGGTTCCGGCAGGCCGCACCGGTGGTCGTCGCGGCCGCGCTGATCATGTTCTCGGTGTTCGCCGGGTTCGTGCCGGCCGGCGAGCCGACGATCAAGTCGATCGCCTTCGCGCTGGCCATCGGGATCCTGTTCGACGCCTTCGTCGTCCGGATGGTGCTGGTGCCCGCCGCGCTGGCGCTGCTCGGCGAGCGGGCCTGGTGGCTGCCGCGCTGGCTGGGCTGGCTCCCGGCGGTCGACGTCGAGGGTGCCGCACTGGACAAGGACCCGGGCGCTGCCCGCGAGCCGGAGCTGGTCGGCGACCCGCGCTGACCCCCGGCACCGCACACGGCCCGCCTCCCCTCCCGGGGAGGCGGGCCGTGGTGTCTCATGACGGGTCGGTGGAGGTCCCACGCGGAGGAGGCACGGTGTCCGGTCCCGAGGTCCTGCGGTACGTCGCTTTCAGCGGTGACCCGTCCGGCGGCAACCCCGCCGGCGTCGTCCTGGACGCGACCGGCCTCACCGACGAGGAGATGCTGGCGATCGCCGCCGACGTCGGGTTCTCCGAGACCGCGTTCCTGCTCCCCCGCCCCGACGGGCTGGACGCGCGCTACTTCAGCCCGCTGGCCGAGGTCAGCTTCTGCGGTCACGCGACGATCGCCACCGCCGTCGCCTCCGCCGAGCGCAACGGCGCCGGCACCCTGCACCTGCGCACCCGGGCGGGCGAGGTGCCGGTGCGCACCGAGCGCAGCGCCGACGGCGCCTGGACGGCGACGCTCACCAGCGTGCCGCCGCGGACCGCGCCCCTGGACGACGGCGACCTGCGCGACCTCCTGGCGCTGCTGCGGCTCTCCGCGGACGACCTCGACCCCGCCCTGCCGCCGCGCGTCGCCTACGCCGGCGCCTGGCACCCGGTGCTGGCGCTGGCCTCGCGCGAGCGGCTCGCCGTCCTCGACTACGACGTGGCCGGGCTCGGGCGGCTGATGGCCGACCGCGCCTGGACGACGGTCGCGCTGGTGTGGCGGCAGGACGCGGCCACCTTCGCCGCCCGCAACCCCTTCCCGCCCGGCGGCGTGGTGGAGGACCCCGCCACCGGCGCCGCGGCGGCCGCCCTGGGCGGCTACCTCCGCGAGGGCGGGCACGTCGAGACGCCCGCCCGGCTCACCGTGCTGCAGGGTGCGGACATGGGCCGGCCGAGCACGCTGTCGGTGCACGTCCCGGCCGGGACCGGCGGCATCGAGGTCAGCGGCACCGCCGTCGCCATCCCGGCCTGACCCACTCCCCACGACCTCCAGGAGGCGACGTGCGAGCCGTCCGGATCGACCGCACCGGTGGGCCCGAGGTGCTCACCGCCCGGGACCTGCCCGACCCCGAGCCCGGCGACGGGCAGGTGCTGGTCGACGTCGAGGCCGTGGGCGTCAACTTCCGCGACGTCTACGAGCGCGAGGGGCGCCCGCCCTACGGCTCGTCCCTGCCGGCCGTCGTGGGTGCCGAGGGCGCCGGCCGCGTCGTCGGCACCGGCGAGCGGGTGGCGTGGCTCGGCGTGCCCGGCAGCTACGCGAGCCGGGTCGCCGCGCACCCGGACGAGCTGGTGCCGGTCCCCGACGGCGTGCCCACCGAGCTGGCCGCGGCCGTGATGCTGCAGGGCTGCACCGCGCACTACCTCGCCGCCGAGTCGTACCCGGTGGCCGAGGGTGACTGGGTGGTGGTGCACAGCGCCGCCGGCGGGGTCGGCCTGCTGCTCACCCAGCTCGTGCGCGGACGCGGCGGCCACGTGCTCGCGACGACGTCCACGGAGGAGAAGGCGGAGCTGGCCCGGGCGGCCGGCGCGGACGAGGTGGTCGTCGGCTACGACGGCTTCGCCGACCGGGTGCGCGAGCTCTCCGGGACGGGCGCGGCCGCGGTCTACGACGGCGTCGGGCGGACGACCTTCGCCGAGGGGCTCACGGCACTGCGGCCGACCGGCCGGATGGTGCTCTACGGCGCCTCCAGCGGGCAGCCCGAGCCGCTGGAGCTGCAGCGGCTGGCCTCGCACGGGTCGCTCTACGTGCAGCGGCCGACGCTGGGCACCTACACGCGGACACCGGAGCTGCTGCGGTCGCTGGCCGGCGCGGTGCTGGACCTGGCCGCCGCAGGCCGCCTCGACGTCCGGATCGGCGGCCGCTACCCGCTGGTGGAGGCGAGGCGCGCGCACGAGGACCTCGAGGGCCGGCGCACCACCGGCAAGCTGCTGCTGCTCCCGGCCGGCTGATCCCCGCCGGGCAGCGGCACGGCCACGGGGGGCGCGGGCGGAGGCCCGGGGTGCGGTTGTCCCGGGACGGTCGGGGTAGTTCCCCAGTCAGGTCCTCTTCGTCCGGGCGGCCCCGGACCCGGCGGCCTGGACTCCCCCGTCCCGGAAGTGAGCTCATGCTCCCCGCACCTGCCGACGACGCGACCGCGACCGCGGCACCGTCGTGAGCCTGCACCCGTCGGAGCCCGTCACGGGCGCCCACGCTCCCGCCCGCGGACCGGTGCTCGCCGGGCAGCGGTGGGAGTGGCGCTTCCTCAGCATGCCGACCTCGGTCCGGGGGATGCGCCAGGACCTGCACGACCTCCTCGACGGCACGGTGCCGTCCGCCGACCTGGTCGACGACCTGGTCCTGGCCGCCAGTGAGGCGGCCGACAACGCCGTGGAGCACGCGCAGCGGCCGACGCAGCCGTTCTTCGACGTGTGCGCCGAGATCGACGGCTCCGGGGTGACCGTCACCGTCCGGGACCACGGGACGTGGCGGCAGCCCCGGATCCCCACGGTGCGGGGACGCGGGCTGGCGATGATGGACGCCCTGGCCGAGACCACCGTGACGGCGAGCGTCCGCGGGACGACGGTCACCATCCGGTGCCGGTACGCCGGCCCGGGCCGCGCGGCCGGCTGAGGCGGGCTCAGCCCGTCCGGGGAACCGCCTCCAGCGCGGCGGCGAGGTCGGCCCAGAGGTCCTCGACGTGCTCGATCCCGACACTGAGGCGGAGCAGGCCCGCCGGGACGTGCTCCTGGCCGGGGAGCTTCGCCCGCCGCTCGATGGTCGACTCCACTCCCCCGAGGCTGGTGGCGGCGGCGACCACCCGGACGCCCGCGCAGACCGCGTCGGCGGCCGCGGCGTCGGCGACCTCGAAGCCGACCACCGTGCCGGGGCCGCGCATCTGCCGGGCGGCGACGGCGTGCCGGGGATGGCCGGGCAGCCCCGGGTAGCGCACCCGTCCGACCGCCGGGTGCTCCGCCAGCCGGCGGGCGAGCTCGCCGGCGGAGTCCTGGGCCTGTCGCAGCCGCACGGCCAGGGTGCGGGCGCCGCGCAGCGCCAGGAACGCCTCGAGCGCGCCGGGCGTGGCGCCGGCGACCTCGCGGCGGCGGACCAGCCGCTCGCGGTCCTCCGGACGGCGGCACGCCACCACGCCGAGCAACAGGTCGGAGTGGCCGCCGATGGACTTCGTCGCGCTGTGCACCACGAAGTCCGCACCGAGGGACAGCGGGTTCTGCAGCAGCGGCGTGGCGAAGGTGTTGTCCACGGCGACGAGGGCGCCGGTCGCCGCGGCGACCTCGGCGATGTCGACGACGTCGAGCAGCGGGTTGCTCGGCGTCTCCAGCCACACGAGGTCCGCATCGGCGATCGCGGCGGCCAGCGCGTCGCCGTCGGTGGCGTCCACCGTGCGCGACCTCCAGCGGCTCCCGGCCGCCGCGCCGTCGGCGAGCAGGGCGCGCAGGCCGGTGTAGCTGTCGCGGGGCGCGACCACGCGGGCCCCGACCGGCAGCAGCTCCAGCACCGCGGCGATCGCTGCCATGCCCGAGGAGAAGGAGACCGCCGGACCGCCCTCCAGGTCGCCGATCAGCTCCTCGAACGCCTCCCAGCCGGGCGTGCCGTCGTCGCGGGAGTACTCCCGCCCCCCCTCCCCGGCCGGTGCGGCGCGGAAGTTCGACGCCGGGACGACGGGGACGTTGAGCGGCTGCCCCGGCCCGTGCGGACGGCCGAGCACCGCCAGTCGTGTCTCCGGCCGCAGACCTGTCCCGTCCTCCACGGACTCCACCTCACTTCTCGATGCAGTATGCTGCACTTCTAGGAGCAGCGTACGAGGAGGTGACGGCGATGGCACAGGCGCCCGTGGTGAACGAGCTGATCGGGACGCGCGTCCGCCGACACCGGACCGCCCGCGGCTGGACCCTCGACGAGCTGGCCGACCGCTCGGGCGTCAGCCGCCGGATGCTGATCACCATCGAGCACGGCGAGGGCAACCCGAGCATCGCCACCCTGCTGCGGATCAGCGACGCCCTCGGCGTCGGGCTGCCGGTCCTGGTCGACGTCGAACGCCCCCGCGCCGTGACCGTCACCGCGGCCGGGGAGGCGCCGGTGCTGTGGCGCGGCCCGCGCGGCGGGCAGGCGCTGCTGGTCGCCGGCACCGCCCCGCCCGACGTCGTCGAGCTGTGGGACTGGACGCTGCAGCCCGGCGAGGCGCACACCAGCGAGGCGCACAGCGCCGGCACCCGCGAGCTGCTGCTGGTCCTCGAGGGCGCCGTCGACCTCCGCGTCGGCGAGCGCACCGACCGGCTGGGGACCGGCGACTCCGCAGCCTTCGCCGGCGACGTCACCCACGGGTACGCCACCCCCGACGACGCGGCCACGCCCGCCCGCTTCGCCCTGACCGTCTTCCAGCCCCACGTCCCCGGAGGCCGCACGTGACCGACCCTCAGGCGTGGCTCGCCGCCGCCGCCGTCGACGACGCCGTGTCCGCGCTGCGGCCGGACTACCGCGCGGTGCTCCTGACCGCCGACGGGTTGCGCGGCGGCGACAGCGACCCGACCAGCGAGCGGATCCTCGCCGCCGCGGAGGCCACCGCCCGGGAGCGGCTCGGCGGCCGGCGGCCCGAGGAGCTGCCGCACCTCGCGTCGTGGCGGGAGGCCTACCGGGCCTTCGGCGCCAAGCCGCAGCGCACCCGTCCCAGCGTCGAGGCCCTCCTGCGCCGCCTCGACCCGGACGGCCTGCCGCGCATCGACCGGATCACCGACGTCTACAACGCCGTCTCCGTCGCGCACCTGCTGCCGCTCGGCGGGGAGGACCGCGCCGCCTACGCGGGCCCGGCGCGGCTGGTCCGCGCCGACGGTACCGAGCCCTTCGACACCACCGCCGGCGGCGAGACGGTCGTCGAGCACCCCGATCCCGGCGAGGTGGTCTGGCGCGACGACACCGGCGTCACGTGCCGCCGCTGGAACTGGCGCCAGGGCGTCCGCACGCGCATCACGACCGCCACCACCAGCGCGCTGTTCATCCTCGACGTGCTGGACCCGATGACCGACGACGAGGCGCACGCCGCGGCCGACGCGCTCGCCGAGGGTCTCCTCGCGCTCACCCCACAGGCCGTCGTCCACCGGCGGCTGCTCGGCGGCCGCGCGTCCTGACGCCTCAGGCGTCCACGGACGCGTAGAGCCCGGCGGCCGGGCTCGTCCCGGTGACGACGAGGTCGGCCACCACGCGGGAGGCGACCCAGGCCTGCACGTGGCCGGTCCCGTTGTAGCCGCCCAGCGCGAGCACCCGCCCGTCGGTGCCCGGCACCGGTCCGCACCGGGGCAGGGGGTCCTCGGCGAAGCCCACGACCCCGGCCCACCGGTGCGTGACCGGCGCGTCCACCCGGAGCTCCTCGAGCAGCCACCGGTCCAGGCGCGCCTGGACCGGCCCGGAGACCTCGGCGCGGGCGGTCCAGCTCGCGTCGCCGTCGAGATCGGAGAAGCCGCCGAGGGCGATCCGGCCGTCGGCCGTCTGGTGCACGTACTCGTGGCCGTGGCGCGCGTACACGGGGAAGGGGAGGACCGCCCGGCCGAGGGGTGCCGTGGCGAGCATGGTGAGGCGCCGCGGACGCACGGACCGCGCCGACGGCACCAGCGCGGCCAGGTCGCCGTCCATCGCCACGACGGCCCGGTCGCAGCGCACGACCCCGGCCGGCGTCGTCACGCGGACGCCGTCGCCGTCGGCGGCCGGGAGCCCGACCACCGGCGAGTGCTCGAAGACCCGCGTCCCGCGTGACTGCAGGGCGCCGGCGAGCGCCCGGAGCCAGCGGACGGGGTGCACGGATCCGTCGTGCGGAAAGAGCAGCCCGGCCCGTCCCGGCCGGGCCAGCGGGTCCGGGAGGTCGTTCTCGCCCACCATCTGCCCGGGGAAGCCGTCCTCGGCGAGCGCCGCGGCGTTGCTCCGGACGTCGTCGGCCTCGACCTCGTCGACGGCGAGCCGGAGCAGCCCGCCGACGCGGAACTCCGAGCGGGCGCCGACGGCCTCGGCCACCTCGAGCATCTCCCGCTGGGCGGCCAGCGTCGCGGCGTGGACGGCCGCCGCCCGCTCGCGTCCCCACAGCCGGCGGGCGTCGTGGTACATCGGCGCGGCGCCGGCGATGAAGAAGCCGCCGTTGCGGCCGCTCGCCCCGGAGGCCACCTCGGCCCGCTCCAGCACGACCACCGAGAGGCCGGCGTCGAGCAGGCGCCGGGCGGTCGCGAGCCCGCCCGCGCCGGCGCCGACGACGCACACGTCGGCCCGCACCTGCCCCTCCAGCGGAGGGCGCGGGTCGTACGGCTCGTCCTGCCACAGCGGGATCGAACTGGTCACGTCTGCCGGCCTCCCGCGTGTGGTCGCGTCACCGGGCGCTGGTCCGGCGCCGCCACTCTGCCCCACGCCGGGACCGCCCGGACCGCTGGTCACCCGAGGTCGGTGTCCATCAGGACCCTGGTGAGCGCGACGCCGTCGAGGTCGACCGTCTCGATCCGGACGCGCCGGTAGCCCAGGCGCTCGAACACGGGGACGGCGCGCCACGAGGCGTGGGTGAGGAGACGGGTCAGGCCGGCGGCCCGGGCGTCGGCGGCAACCTGCGTCAGCAGGGCCCTGGCCACGCCTCGGCCGCCCTGGGCGGGGGCGACGAAGGCCTGGTCGACCTCGCCCGCCCGCAGGGCGCCGACCGGCCGCAGGGCGACGCTGCAGAAGCCGGCGAGCTCCCCGTCCGCCTCGGCGAGCAGGACGTGCGTGTTCCGCAGCATCCACTCGTGACCCTCCACGGTCCGGCGGGCGGCCCACGCCTCCAGCTGGCCCGTGGAGTAGTGAGCAGCGGCCGAGCCCCTGATCGCCCGCAGGCTGAGGTCGCACAGCGCCGGTGCATCCTCCGGCCGCGCGCGCCGCACGGCGATCGTCCCGCTCATGGCGGGCGAGGGTACTACGACCCTTGTGCTGATAAATACGAGTTCGCAACACTCGTCGGGTGTCAGCTCCCCCGTCGCCGCCCATGTCGGTGCTCTTCGACCTCTGGCTGGTCAACCGTCTGCTGTCCGACGCCCTGGACGGCGTGCTCTCGGAGGCGAGCGGACTCACCGGCGAGGAGTTCGGCTTCTACTCGCTGCTGCGGCGGTTCGGGCCGGTCCCGGCGGGCCAGATCACCCGCTGGACGGCGATGCGGCCCACGACCGTGTCGACCTGGGTGCGCCGACTGCAGCAGCGGGGCCACGCCGAGCAGCGTCCCCATCCCGCCGACGGGCGCTCGCGGCTCATCGCGCTGACCGCGGCGGGTGAGCAGGCGCACGCGGCGGCCGCGGAGACGTTCGTCGCCGCGACCCGCGCCCTGTCCGCCGCCCTGGGACCGGAGGAGCAGCGGCAACGCGTCTCGTTGCAACGACTGGACGCCGCGCTCCGGGAGGTCGGCGGACTCGACCCCCGGCCCTACGGCCTCGCCGAGCAGCACGGCTCGACGGACAACCAGCTGACGTACCCCGGACGCCCGCTGGACCGCGGCGAGGAGGAGACCGTCCGCGCCTACATCGACTTCATCCGGAGTCGAGCCCGTCAGGAGGCACCCCGATGACCGTCCGTTCCGAGCCCGCCGGCCTGCAGGCGGCCCGTTCCACGATCGCCGACCTGATGGCCCGGCACCACGTCCCGGGCCTGACGATCGCCGTCACCGACTCCCGGCGGCTCCTGCATGCCGAGGGCTTCGGCTACGGCGACCTCCCCTCCGGACGGCGCGCCGACGCCGACACCCGCTACCCGTGGTTCTCGATGTCCAAGATCGTCACCGCCACCGCCGTCCTGCGCCTGGTCGACGAGGGCATCCTCGACCTGGACGCCCCCGTCCGGTCCCTGCTCCCCTCGTTCTCCGTCCGCGGTGACCGGACCGAGCCGCGACTGCAGGACCTCCTCTCGCACACCGCCGGTCTCGGCAACCCGCTGCCGCTGCGGTGGGTGCTGCCGGCAGCCACACCGGACCGGGACGTCGACGCCGTCGCCCACCGGCTCCTGGACCGCCACGCCTCCGCCCGCCGACCGGCCGGCGGACCGGCCCGCTACTCCAACATCGGCTACCTCGTCCTCGCCGAGATCGTCGCCCGGACCACCGGTCGCCCCTTCGAGGAGCACGTGCGCGCAGCGGTCCTCGACCCCGCCGGCATGACCGCCAGCGGCTACGCCCCCACTGCGGGCGACACCGCCACCGGGTACGTCCGCCTCCCCCGAGCGGCCGTGCCCCTCCTCCGGGCGGCCCTGCCGGCCGGCATCGTCGGCGGCCGGAGCGGTGGCTTCGTCGCCCTCGAGCCCTTCCGGGTCGCCGGGGCCGGCTACGGCGGACTCGTCGGCAGCGCGGTCGACGCCGCCCGGCTGCTCCGCCTGCACCTGGCCGACGGGGTCGTCGACGGGCACCGCGTCCTGCGTCCGGAGACCGCCCGCCGGATGCGGCGGATCGACCACCCCGGACGCCCCTTCGACGTCGGGCTCGGCTGGTTCCGGCGACCTGCCGACCGGGACGCCGCGCCCGCTTTCGTGGAGCACTGGGGCACCGGCGGCGGCTTCTGGAACGCGATGCGGCTCCATCCCGACCTCGACCTCGGCATCGTGACCATGGCGAACACGACCCGTGGCTACGACCACGGCGCGATCATGGGCGCTCTCCGCTCGGCGTTCCGCCCGTGACGCGCCCGGCGAGGCACCCTCGCGGACGGGGGTCGTGGTCAGGGTCCGCTGCCTCGACCGTGTACGCCTTCCGGCGAGACCGGAACGGCAGCTCGCTCAGCTGTCGCAGCGCGCAGCCGACGACCACGCGAGGAGGGCCGTGTCCATCGCCCCGGTCCTCACCACCGCCCTACTGGCCGTCGTCTGTGTGCTGTCGGCGTCACTGGAGCCGGCCGGCAACGAACGAGGTCCTCGCCTCCATCTCGGCGCCGCACAGGAGCTCTGGCCGGCGGTCCGGTCCGGAGCGCACTGCATCGGCGAGCCCGGCACGGAGGTCGACGTCCGGGTCAGCACGGCGACGTCAGGGATCAGGGCTCGCGGGACGGGTCACCGTCGTCTCGTCGGGCACTGGGCAACGGGTCCTCGGCAAGCGCAGAACGCATGAACGCGACCGCGACGTGCAGCGCGCTCAACGGCCTCGGCATGAGGGTCACCTCCTGCACCATCCCGTTGTCGTCCACCTGCCACACCAGGACACCGGTGACCGGATCGCCCTCCACCTCGGCCGTGAACTCGACCGCGAACCGGGTTCCGGCGGCGTACTCGACGCGCTCCTGGACCCGCCCGAGGCAGCGCCCGATGACCGTCAGCAGGTGCGCGACGTCATCGCACCCGTGGTGGTCCGCCACCGGACTGTGGAAGGTCACCGTCGGCGCGAGCACCGCACCGACGGATCCCGCGTCACCCAGCGTCAACAGCTCGGACACGCCCCGACCTCCATGTCACGTCCTCCTCGCTGAGCGGTCCGCGAGGTGCGCGGCGGTGCCACGTCCGTGCACCCGGACAGCTCCCCACTCCAGGACGGCACCCGACCACACCTCACACCTCGGCCGCGTGCCGTTCCACCGACGCGAGCAGGTCACGGAGGTCGTCGGCGATCCGGCTCAGCCGCGCGGCCGACAGGTCGGACAGCATCCGCTGCTGCTGGGTCAGCCCGGCGCCCACCGCCTCGTCGATGAGCGTCCGACCACTCGCGGTGAGCCGCACGACGAGCGCCCGGCGGTCGGCCGGGTCGGGGGTACGGAGGATGTGGCCGGCCTTCTCCAGCCGGTCCAGCCTGCTGGTCATCCCGCCGCTGCTGAGCATCATCTCGGCGGTCAGCCGCCCGGGTGAGAGGCCGTCGTCGCCGCCGGCCCGTCGCAGTGTGGCCAGGACGTCGAAGTCGGCGCGGGTGATGCCGTGGCGGGCGTGGAACCGCTCCTGGGCGTCACCGGCCACCCGCGCGGCGCGATAGATCCGGCCGAAGATCGCCATCGCCTCGGTCTCGAGGTCCGGCCGTTCGGCAGCCCACTGTTCGATGATCGTGTCCACACCGTCCCGGTCCGTCACACCACCATCTTCGCACAGCTGCACGGGTTCGAGAAACACGTACTTAAGTATCTTGACATCGAGATACATGGGGACGAACGTTCTCGCCATGACCGCCACCGCCCTCCGCGTGCCGGTGGCCGCCCCGACGACCCGACGCCGGCTCGGCCTCCTCACCCTCGTGACCGCCCTGGCCCCCGTGACCTGGGGGACGACCTACGTGGTGACCACCGAGTGGCTGCCGCCGGAGCGCCCGCTCCTGGCCGCCACCGTCCGCGCCCTGCCGGCCGGGCTGCTGCTCGTGGCCGTCGGACGGCGGCTCCCGCGCGGCGCCTGGTGGTGGAAGGCCGCCGTCCTCGGGGTCCTCAACATGGGCGCCTTCTTCGCGCTCCTGTTCGTCGCCGCCTATCGGCTGCCCGGCGGGGTGGCGGCGGTCCTGGGCGCGGCCCAGCCGCTGGTGGTCGCCGTGCTCGCCGTCCCCCTGCTGGGTGAGCGGCTGCGCAGACGGACCCTGCTGCTGGGCCTGCTCGGCGTGGCCGGGGTCGCGCTCATCGTCGTGACCGGGCCGGTCGCTCTCGACCCGGTCGGCGTCCTCGCCGGGCTGGCAGGCACCGCCTGCATGGGCAGCGGCGTCGTCCTCACCAAGCGGTGGGGCCGCCCGGTGCCGGTGCTGGCCTTCACCGGCTGGCAGCTGGCCGCCGGCGGGCTGTTCCTCCTGCCGCTGGCCCTCGTCGCCGAGGGACTGCCGCCCGCGCTGACCGCCGGGCAGGTCGGCGGCCTGCTCTACCTGGCCACGGTCAACACCGCCCTGGCCTACGTGCTGTGGCTGCGCGGGGTCGGCGCGCTGCCCACCGCGCGGGTCAGCTTCCTCGGCCTGCTCTCTCCGGTCGTGGCCGCGACCGCCGGCTGGGTGCTGCTCGGCGAGGTGCTGACGCCACTGCAACTGGCCGGCACGGCCCTCGCCCTCGCCACCGTCGTCCTGGCCCAGCGCTCCCCGACCGTGACCCCCACCCCCCGGAGGGGCTGAACCGTGCACGTGTTCCTCACCGGCGGCACCGGCCTGATCGGCTCCGCCGTCCTCACGGCCCTGCTCGCCGACGCCGCCGCGCGCGTCATCGCAGCCGGGGCCGCCACCGTCCGCGGTGACGTGACCGGCGGCCGCCTGCTGGCCGCCGCGGCCCGGACCGGCGTCCGGTCGGTGGTGAGCGCCCCGGGGATCGTGCACGAGGCCGACAACGGCATCGCCACCGCGGTGCTCCGCGACGGCCCACGCACGGCGGACGGCGCCGTCGTCCTGCGGGGCAGTGGCGACCAGCACTGGACCCGGCTCAGAGATCTGCAGGTCGATCGATGGGGCCGGCGCGCGTGAGTTCGTGCGTCGTATCCCCTCCGAGGGGGAGCCTCAGCCAGGAGCCGAGAGCCCGCCGGCGGTCGGCCGCTGCCGCGCAGGACCACCTGACCGGGCCCGTCGAGCCGCCGGAGCGCTGAGCGAACGCGTCAGCGCGCGTCGAGGACCTCGCGCAGCCGGGCGGCGAACGCCTCCGGCCGGCCGTGCTGGCCGAACTCGCCGCCGAGGAACCCACCGTGGTCGCTCGGGAAGACGGTGATCTCCTGGCCCAGCTCCTGGGCGGTCGCGACCGCGGTGCGCCAGGTGAGGGCGTCCTTCGACTCGATGCCGGCAGCAACGACGATCCGGCTCGGTGCCGCCGTCAGCGCTGGGACGTCGGGCCGGAAGGCGGTGATCGCGTCGGAGTCGTGCGACAGCAGGGGATCGCCGCGCGAACCGTCGTCCTCGGCCGGGAGCCCGAAGGCCGCCGGGTCCGGGGCGGCGGTGGCCGAGAAGTCGTCGGTGAACTCGCCCTGCCATGAGGTGAGCGCGATGAAGGCCGCCATGCCGTGTCCCCAGCCCTTGGCCTCGTAGACCGCCTGCACCGCGCGGGTGGCGGCGATCGCGCGGTCGGCGTCAGGGAGGACGGACAGCAGCGGGGGTTCGTGGGCGACGAGCGTCGTCACGTCGTCCGGATGCGCCGCGACCAGGGCCAGCGCCGTGACCGCTCCCCCGCTGCTGGCGAACACCTCCACCGGCCCCCCGACCGCCTCGATGATGCGGTGGACGTCGTCGGCGTGCTGCTGAGGCGTGTGCGTGGTCCGCCCGTCGGACCGCGTGCTGCGGCCCAGGCCGCGCGGGTCGTAGGTGACCAACGTGCGGTCGGTGAAGTGCCCCGCGAGCGTGCCGAAACCGCTGGCGTCCATCGGTGCCCCGATGAGGAACAGCGGCGGCCGTCCGTCCGCCGTCGGCAGGGGACCGCGGACGTCGTAGGCCAGCGACGCCTCAGGCGTGTCGAGCGTGCGGGTGGCGATCATCGTGGTCATGGTGGGGCAGACCCCATCCGCCCGCGGAACTCATCGCCGACCGTGCTCCACGTCTGCCCCGGGACGTGCGCCGCCGCGGCGCAGGGCCATCCGCCGGAGTGGGGTGACATCCCCGGCGCCTCCGGCTGCACCCTCGTGTCGACGACGTATGCCGCGCACTACGGGGACTCCGGGCAGCCAGGGCCGGAGTCCACGGCGTGAGCACACAGCGACCGGATCGGCTCGCCACGTTCGCCGAGCACGCCGGCTTGCCCTTCACGCTGCTGTCGGACCAGGACGAGGAGCTCGCGGACGCCTGCGCTGCCCACCGCGACGCGCGTCGTCCGACCACGGCCCGCTGGGGCGCTCGACGGGGCCGGCGCTGGTGAGTCGGTGCGTCGTGTCCGCGTCGCAGCGACGCTCGCGCCGAACCCGAGCGGCGCCCGAGCTGCGGTGGTGCTCCCCCGATTGGACTCGAACCGATGACCCTGCGACTACACCCGCGAGTCGTTGGTCACCGTTGGGCACAGACGAACGCGCAGGTCGACTCCGGTACTCGAGGCGACAAACAGTCACCAACAACGAGTTGTGACCCGAGCAAGTGCGTCGTAAGTGCGTCGCGGGCCTCCCGAACGGCGGAAACGCTCATGCCGAGATGGGCGCCAGGTCACGAGCGCTACAAGCCGACCGCCGACCAGGCGTTCCAGGCGCTGGCCCAGGTGTTGGTGCACACCAACCACAAGGTCCGCGACGTCGTCGATCACCTCGTCCTGACCGGCGAGTTCCACCTCCCCCAGCCCCTGTCTGCCCAACGAACGGCGGGTCGCGCACTTCCGCGGGACCGGTGCGCCACCGGCAGCCGCCGGGTGTTCCGCATGCAGCCGCCACGCCTTCCCGAGGAGGCGTAGCGGTCAGGCCTCGCCACTCCAGATCAGCGGGTGGCAGGGCCGCCCGCTCCCAGCAGGCGCGGGATCACCTCACCGAGACCGGACAACGTCGAGGACCGGCTGGCGGACATGCTCCGCCGCCACGGTCCCGATCGCCCCAACGCCCGCGCGCCCACAGCTGACCGGCCCGTTCCGTGCGGTCGCCCCGTCCGACGACGACGGCGGCGGATGGCAGGGCCCTCTGCGGTGCGCCGGTCATCGTCGCCACACCGGTGTGGCCACCGCCGGGCGGACGGCAGCAGACGTGTCCCGAATGTCGTCAGCGCGCATCCCGCGCGGCGACCTGAGCGTCTGCGCCGAGGGGTGCGGCCGGTGGTGATGTGAGCGAGGACCCGGCGTGGGCGCCCCTGTCGTCAGGCCGCGTCCTGACGGATCACCGCAGCACCGGGAACACCAGGTGGATGACCCTGTCGCCCTGCACGCAGACCGTCGGGTTGCCGAGCAGGACGTCCCCGGGCGACAGCTCGCCGAAGAAGGGTCGGTTGCCCGCACCCATCACGACGGGCACCAGGTCGACGGCCACCTCGTCGAGCAGCCCCAGGTCCAGACACTGACGGGCAAGGGTGCCCCCGGTGACCGCGACCACCCGGTCACCGGCGAGCTCCTGCGCCCGTGCGACCGCGGCCTCGGCCCCGTCGGTCACGAAGGAGAACGGAGCGCCGGGGTGCGCCTGGACCCAGTCGGCCGGAACCCGGTGGGTCAGGACGACGACGGGGACGTCCAGGGTGTGCCGGCCCTGCCAGCCCTCGGCCACCTCGAACAGCGTCCGGCCACAGACCAGCGCCCCCAGCGAGGATGTCCACCGCCGCCAGTACTCCGCGCTGGGCGGGGTCAGGTGGACGGTGAAGTCGCCGGCCGGGGTCGGGAGCGCCACCTCACCGTTCTGCAGCCAGTCGAACAACGAACCGATGCTGTTGTCCTGCTTGGCGACGTACCCGTCGAGAGACATGATCGCGTTCGCCACCACTCTGCCCACGGTTCTCACTCCTCAGCTGCCGATGAACCGGTCCAGGGACGTCGACGTGCACCAGATGACGCCGTGCGTCACTCCTCGCCTGCACATGCAGACCCGCCACCGCGGCCGGACTCATCGCGGCCGAGCTCGGTTCCCGATAGCCGTCGGGTGCGGCACACCGGCCGACGGTGGTGCCGGCCATCGAGAGGGTCAGCGCTGCGGCGGTGCTGTCGTCAGTGCATCCAGCATCGAAGGCGACCACCGGTGTCCTCGCCGGATCGGGGTGGACCTCTCCGGTGCGTGCAGCGGGTAGGCGAAGGACACGTCCGGGCCGTTTCCCCGGTGGCGAATGCCCCGGCGTTCCGGGCGGCCACGGCGGCGAGCTCCTCGTAGGTGAGCCCGGCGATCCGGTCGGCCGCGGCCTGCAGGCCCGGTGGTCGCTGGCTCATGACGCCGTCGTCGCCCCCAGTCGGGTCCACCGTCTACCGGCCGGGCGCGGCGCACGGCGGATAGGCCTCCGGCGGCATCGGCGCGTCCGGCGAGATCAACCCCGCGGGCCGTGGCCCCCCTCCGACGCAGTCGACACCTAGTCGGGCGGGGCTGCCAACTGCCCGCGCCGGCGTCAGCGGCCGGGCATCGACCGCAACGCGACCCTTACCGCCGCAGAGCCGGCGCTCGCCGACGGGCACTGCCGCGATCACAGCCCCGCGGGGCGCGAAGGTGACACTCGCCGACACGCCCACGACCGGATGGCGGCACTGTCCGCCAACTGCAGTCACCGCTCCGCCGACGTGACATGTCGGCCTCATGGGCGAACAGCGCGGCACGCCCATCTCGCTGCGCGCCGTCGACGAGGTCGTGCAGGCCGCCCACGCCAGAGCTGCCCAGCAGCACGGTGCTCTCGTGCGTGGTGCCGCCCTCCTCGGCCTCCATGACCCCGGGCGACTGTTGTGCGGCTTCGACCTCGACCAGACTGCGGGTCACACCATGCCGCCGGGCGCATCCAGCGCCACGGAGGGAGACCCGATGTCGACTCTGAGCGTGTGGCGCATCGACACCCCTGGCTGTGCCGAGAACGCCGTGAGCACCCTCGGCGAGCTGTCCCAGCACCAGCTGATCACCGCGCTCGCCGCCCCCACCGTCTCCTGCTGGCTCGGAAGGCCGCAGTGGGAGGCGAGGACGTGACCGGCGCGCATCCGGCCGGGTCGCCGGCCATGACCGTGCCGTCCGCCGGTGATCCGCACAGCCCGCCCGCCGAGTCGCCCCCGCCCCGGGTCGACCGGGGGCCGGGGAGGACCGGTCGGCCGGCGCCGCGGTGGTGGAGCCTGTCGCTGCCCGGGAGCTGGGGGGCGCTGCTGCTGGTGTGCGCGTCCTTGACCCCGTCGCTGTTGCCGCGCAGTGGAGGTGCCCAGGGTGTGGTCTGCGGGATCAGCGCCGCCATGGGCTACGGGCTGGGTGTGCTCGCCGCCGTGGTGTGGCGGGCGCTGGCCGACCGCGGCCCCCGCCCGCCGCGCTGGTGGTCGTGGCGGGTGTTCGCCGTCGCCGCGGTGGTGATCGGCACGGTGTCCTTCGTCCTCGGCCGGCGGTGGCAGGGTGACCTGCGCGAGCTGATGGGGATGCCGGCCGAGCCGCTGAGGCGGGCGCTGCTCGCGCCGGTCGTCGCCCTGGTCGTGTTCGCCGTGGTCCTCGCCGTGTGTCGCCTGTTTCGTGGCGCGGCGCGGGTGATCGCCCGGCTGCTGTCCCGGTGGATCGGCCCGTCCGCCGCCCGGGCTCTCGGGGGGCTCGCTGTGGCCGCGCTGGCGATGGGGCTGGTCAGCGGGGTGGCGGTCGACGGGTTGCTCACTGCTGCCGATCGGGCGTTCGCGCTGGAGGACCAGGAGACCCCCGACGGTGTCGAGCGCCCGACCAGCCGGCTGCGCTCGGGCGGGCCGGGGTCGTTGATCGGGTGGGACAGCCTGGGCCGGGAGGGCCGCACGTTCGTCGCCGGCGGCCCGTCGGCCGCCGAGATCGGCGCGTTCACCGGCGCCGAGGCGCCCGAGCCCATCCGGATCTACTCCGGTGTCGCGACCGCCGACGACGTCGGGGCTCGCGCGCAGGCCGCCGTCGAGGACCTGGAGCGGGCCGGCGGCTTCGACCGGGCCCGCCTGGTGGTCGCCACCACCACCGGCCGGGGCTGGCTGGACGCCGGCTCGCTGTCGGCGTTCGAGTACATCGCCGCCGGCGACTCGGCGGTCGTGGCGATGCAGTACTCGTACGTCCCCTCGGGGCTGTCCTACCTCATCGACCAGGACAGGGCGCGGGCCGCCGGGCGCGAGCTCTTCGACGCGGTGTATGAGCGGTGGACGGCGTTGCTCCCCGATGACCGCCCCGAGCTGTACGTCTTCGGGGAGAGCCTGGGCTCCTTCGGCGCGGAGGCGGCCTTCAGCGGGGAGTACGACCTCCGCAACCGGGTGACCGGGGCGCTGTTCGTCGGTCCCCCGAACTTCAACGCCCTGCACACCGAGTTCCGCGACGGCCGCGACGCCGGCAGCCGCGAGATCGAGCCGGTCTACCGCGACGGGCGCACGGTGCGGTTCAGCAACGAGATCAGCGGCGGCGTCCCGCCGGCTGGTGAGCCGTGGACCGGCACCCGCGTGCTGATCCTGCAGCACCCCTCGGACCCGGTCACCTGGTGGAGTCCGTCGCTGCTGCTCGAACGGCCCGACTGGCTGGCCGAGGAACCCGGCCGCGACGTCCTGCCTGAGATGACCTGGTTCCCCCTGGTCACGTTCTGGCAGGTCACCCTGGACATGCCGTTCTCCACTGACGTCCCCGAGGGGCACGGGCACCGCTACACCCGCGAGTCGGTGGACGCCTGGGCGCTGCTGCTCCGCCCTGCGGACTGGACGCCCGAGAAGGCCGATCGGCTGCGAGCCCTGATCCGGTGACGACGTCAGTGACCGCCCCCCCGTCGGCCGACACGGCCGGTCCGGCCTCGAGCCCCGCGGTCGACCACCGGACACTGCTGCGCACCTACGAACCGGTTCTGAGGTTCACCGAGGGGGAACTGTTCCTGCCCACGTCGGTCGCTCCGTACGTCGCGCAGTGCAGCCTCCGGGCGGGCGGGCCGGACCGCAGCACCGCACCCCTCATACCCGCCGGCGGGCTCACCCTCGAGGGGCTCGGCGCGCTCGGCGAACAGTTCCGTGACCGGCCGCTGTACCTGCGCTATGTCCAGCGGCCGCTGCAGCGGGCGGAGCTGAGGGCGTGGCGGCGTCAGACCCGGCCCCGGCTGCGGGGCACCGCGCGGCTGGCGGCCGTCGGTGTGCTCGCCCGGCTCGTGGATCTCGTGTTGCGACTGTCGCTGCTGGTCCGCGGCCGGGTGCCGCGTGGGCTCGTGGCCGCCGCCGACCGACTGACTTCCGCGTACACGGCGCCCGACGGCTGCGCCTACTACGGCCGCGTCGTCACCGACGGCGGCTACACGATCTGCCAGTACTGGTTCTTCTACGCCTTCAACGACTGGCGCTCGACCTTCCACGGCGTCAACGACCACGAGGCCGACTGGGAGATGGTCGCCGTCTACCTGGCCGGCACCGGTGGCCAGGTGTCCCCGGCGTGGGTGGCGGCCTCCTCGCACGACCACCACGGCGCGGTGCTGCGGCGGCGCTGGGACGACCCCGGGTTGCGCCGCGAGGGCCATCACCCTGTCGTCTTCCCCGGGGCCGGATCTCACTCGGGTGCGTTCGTCCCCGGTGACTACGTCATCTCCGTCGAGATCCCGACGCTGCGACGCGTCCGCGACGTGGTGGGGCGCTGGCTGCGGCACGGACCGTCGACGTCCAAGGGGTTCGCGATCCCGTTCGTCGACTACGCCCGGGGCGACGGGCCGGCCGTTGGCCCCGGGCACGCCCGCACGTGGCGGCCGGAGCTGATCGACGACGAGACGCCCTGGGTCTTCAGATTCCGCGGCCTCTGGGGACTGGACACCCGGGACGCGTTCGGCGGCGAGCGGGCGCCCGCCGGGCCTCGGTACGAGCGCTCCGGCGAGGTCCGCCGGGCCTGGGCCGACCCGCTCGGCTGGGCCGGACTGACCACGGTGGCCCCCACGGCGGCCGAGGAGCACGCGGCGCTACGTGTCCGGCTGGATGAGGTCGCCGATCGCCTCACCGTCCTCGACGATGCGATCGCCGCAGAACGGACGGCGCTGCGGGGATTGCGCGCTCAGGCTCGCTCGCTCGGCACGAGCGCCGACGCCCGCCGCCTCCAGCAGGACCGCATGGCCGAATTCGGCACCAGGGAGGCGGGGCTCACCGCGATGACGGTCGAGCGGACCCGGCTGGTCGAGGAGCGCGACGTCCACGCAGCGGTCCTCGCCCGCCCACCGGATCCGGGGCCGCCGGACGCGCACCTGCGCTCGCTCTCGGTGCCTGGCACGGTCCGGCAGCACACTGCCTTCCTGCGGCTGTGGGCTGCACTGAGCACACCGGTGCTCATCCTCGGCCTGGGCGTGCTGCTCACCCGCCCGAGCCCGGTGACGCTGTCGGCGTTCGCCTCCTTCCTCGCCGTCGTCGCCGCGGTGGAGGCCGCGGCACGGGGCAGGATCCGGCTCTTCCTCATCGTGCTCGCAGTGGCAGCCGTGGGGGTGGGGGCCGTGACGGGTGTCGTCCTGGCCCTGCTGAGCAACTGGCAGGCCGCGCTCGCCGTGCTGCTGGCCGTCACCGGGCTGGTGCTGCTCGCGGTCAACCTGCACGAACTGGTGGGCAGCCCGGGGCGACGGAAGCGCACCACTCCCGCGGGCCCGGACCGGTCATGAGTGCCGCCCGATGACCACACTGCTCGGCGAGGTCACGCCTCACGCTCCCGCGATCTCAGGTCGATGGCCGCGGCCTGCGCGTGCCGCGGCGGATCGATGCCGTCGTCACGACCTGCGCCGAGTCGCACTCGCCAGGATCGGCGGCGTCCTGCGCACGTTGACCGTCCTCGACTTCATTCCCCGCCGAGGCGTCCCGCCCTGTTCCGCGCCGTGGACGGAGATCGCTCGTCGTGCGCGCGACGGTCACCGCCCCTCAGGTGCTCCATCCCTGGCGGCTGCCCCCTCGAACGGTCACAAAGCACAACAGCGAGGCAAGGAGCTCGACCGTGCCGGAACCATTTGCCTTGTCCGACGTCACGATCGTCACGGGTGATCCAAGCGGCACCGCGCTGCCCGGTAGAACCGTCGTCGTGGGAGCGGACGGGAAGATCGAACAGGTCGGGCCGTCGGCAGACACCGTCGTGCCGGCCGGCTACGCGGTCCTGGACTCGGCTGGTCGCTTCGTCGTCCCCGGCTTGATCAACGCCCACGCGCACCTGTTCTCCAACGGCCTGCCGGTTCCGAAGATCCTCCTCAGGGAGTCCACGGCGGGAATCGTGGCGAGACTCGGACGCAGTCCTGTCGGACGGCGATTGTTCAAGAGGCGCGCAAAGGCCAACGTGCTGACGCAATTGCATTCAGGAGTCACCACGATCCGCAGCGTCGGCGATGTGGCCTACGAGGTCGTCGAGGTCGCCGACGAGATCGAGCGAGGCGAATACCGCGGCCCACGGGTGCTCGGCTCGGGACCGCTGCTCGCGATCACCGGAGGACACGGAGCGCCCCAGATCGCTCTCACCAGTGATTCTCCGTGGGAAGCCCGCCGCAATGCCCGTAGGCACGTGCAGCGAGGAGTGAAGGCGATCAAGATCTCGGCCACCGCCGGCGTCACGGACGCTCGCGCCATCGGTTATGCCGGACGCCCGGAGATGACCGAGGAGGAGATGGTGGGGATCTGCGAGGAGGCCCACAACGCCGACATCCGCGTAGCCGCACACGCGCAGAGCACAGCCGGTATCCGCGCAGCACTCCGCGCGGGAGTCGACACGATCGAACACGGTGCGGCGATGGATCCGGAGGTCATCGACCTGTTTCTCGACAATCCGCGCTCACTGAGCGGTTCCTCGGCGCTCATCCCGACGATCCTGGTGTGTCTGCCGCTCCTGGAGTTCGACCAGTCCGTCACGGGAGCCGGTGACGTCGTCAGAGCCAACGCTGCATTGATCTTCGAAGAGATGTTGCGAGGCATCGGGGACGCTCGGCAGCACGGGATCCCGATCGGCATGGGCACCGACTCGGCACTGACTTACGTCACGCACTACGACGCGTGGCGGGAGATGGACCTCCTCGTCCGTTACGGCGGGCTGACCCCGGCCCAGGCGTTGAACGCCGCCACTCAAACCAATGCGAGGATCCTCGGCCTGGACCACATCACGGGTTTGATCGAGTCCGGGAAAGACGCAGACATGGTCGTCCTCGACGTGAACCCTCTCGACGGGTTCCGAGCCTTCACGGATCTTCGGATGGTGATCGTGCGAGGCGACATCATCGACCAACCCTCGGTCACTCGTCACGCGGAACTGGATGCACGGCTCGACTCCATCTGGGCTGAGCAGACACCGTAGAACGTCGGCCGCGGCCGCGGCCGCGGCCGCGGCCGCGAGCGGTACCGCGGTCAGGCGCCGAAGGGCGACCACTGCCGTGCCGGTGAGACGACCGCGAAGCAGTCGGGTGATGCCGACAGTCGGGGTGAAACCGGTGTGCCCATGGGCAGAGCTACCTCCGGTGTAACCCCTCAGCGGCGCCCAGGCCGCGGTGCAGGCCCCACCGAGCCGTTCGTGCCGCCACCGGCATCGTGCGAACGATCCCAAGCTGCCACGGACGCTCGGAGTTGTCCTCCCGGCCCTACGGCTACCTCCTGCTGTTGGAGGCGCTGCTCATCGGCGCTGCTCACAGCCACTGGAGGAGGACCGGAGACCGCGGCCTGATTGTGGCGTCCACGGAAACCGGGAGTGCGTCCACAACCTCGCCGGCCATCCCCAGTTCCCGGGACGTCGCCCGGATCCCTCCGATGGTGATCGACGCCGGCAGGTCAGGTCGGGCCCTCAGGTCCGTGCGCCGCAGGACGAGCCAGGAGGGCCAGCACGGAAAGGCCTCCGGTGGTCGTCGGGACCTCTGGACGGTTCAACTTCCTGGTCCTGAGCAGAGGCCACATCCGAGCGCAGACCCGCTTCCGGGACTCCGACGGCCGGGTCCGGACGGTGACCCGCTTCGGCCGGTCCGGGCCGAGGCCGAGCGCCGCCTGCGGACCGCGCTGCGCGACCGCGCCGGCACCGTCGAGGACTCGAACACCGCCGACAGCCGCCTGTCCGTGGTGTCCACCGCATGGTTGGCCCAGATCGACGTGAGTGACCTGGCAGCCGGCACCAAGCGGCTCCACCGCTTCGCCGTCACCAGCTGCCTACGTGCTGCCCGGCCTCGGGGAGCTGCGGCTGCGCGAGGTCACGGTGCCGGCGATCGACCGGCTGCTGACGACGGTGGGCGGCACGCACGGCGCCGGAGCCGCCAAGTCCACCCGCGGCGTGCTGTCCGGGATCCTCGGCCAGGCCGTCCGCCGGGGCGCGCTGCCCAGCAACCCGGTCCGCGACACCCCGGGCCGGCGCACCCGGCGCACCGCGGCGGGTCCGCGGGCCCTGCTGCGCGATCCGTTCGACACCAGCAGCGACCTGCGCCACGCGCTGGACCGCGCCGACTTCGACTGGGTGACCTCGCACGTCTTCCGCAAGATGGTGGCCACCCGCCTGGACGAGGCGGGACTGTCGGCCCGTCAGATCGCCGACCACCTCGGGCACACCCGGCCGAGCCTCACCCAGGACGTCTACCTGGGGCGCGGGGTGGCCAGCCCCGAGGCGGCCGCGGCGCTGCAGCGCCTGCGCTGACCACCGCAACATACGTCGTCCGAGCACGGCCCGACGGACCCAAGACGGCCCTCAACGGGGCCGGTGCTGGTGAGTTCGTGCGTCGTGTCCGCGTCGCAGCGACGCTCGCGCCGAATCCGGGCGGCGCCCGAGCTGCGGTGGTGCTCCCCCGATTGGACTCGAACCAATAACCCTGCGATTAACAGTCGCATGCTCTGCCAATTGAGCTACGGGGGACGGGCGGGCGTGGCCCGCGCACCGGTCGAGGGTACCGCACGGGTCCCGGGGTCCCGCGCAGGCTCCTCCGATCGCGGACGGTCGCGTCCGCCCGTAGCGTGATCACCCGGTCGTTCTCGTCTCGAACACGGAGGTCCCCGTGGCCAAGTTCTCCTTCCTCGTCGGCTTCGGCGCCGGGTACGTGCTCGGCGCGCGAGCCGGCCGCGAGCGCTACGAGCAGATCCGCGGCCTGTGGTCCGACGCCAAGGACAACCCGCAGCTGCAGGGTCTCGCCGGCATGGCCCAGGCCCGCGCCGACGACGTCGTCAGCTCGGTGAAGTCGAAGATGGGCCGCGACACCGGCTCGGACGTCTCGTCGGCCCGCAGCACCGGCACGACGACGACGCCGCCGGCCACCACCACCGACTCCCCCGACCTGACCGCGCTGCCGGTCGACCCGCCGCCGATGGTCTGAGCGCTCAGTCGGGCTGGTCCGCCGCAACCGCCTCGGCGAGCCTGCGGCGGGCCACCTCGCGCGCCTCCGGGTCGCTGCGGTCGGCGTCGTCGTCGAACACGACGGTCCACTCCCGCACCGCCTGACCGGGCACCCGCCGCGCCACCAGCACCACTCCTCCCCCGCGGGGCAGCGGTGCGCGGCGGCTGGCGACGACGGTCTGGTCGACCCGGCGGCGCACCACGGCGGGCAGGTCGCCGGCGTCGCCGAGCGCGTGGCGCTCGGCGGGCTCGCGGGCCTGCACGCCGGGCTCGACCTCGGTGAGCGCGCTGACGGTGAAGGTGCCGCCGCCGTCGTTGGTGGCCGACCACCGGGCCGACCCCACCTCGTGCCAGCGCAGCACGCCGACGTCCGCGGCCCGGTCGAGCGGCAGGTCCGCCGGGACGACGCGCAGCCCGCGGCTCGTGGCCACCAGCCAGCCCTGCCCACGGACGAGGGCGCCCCACGCCAGCACCCGCTCGTCCGGGTCGGGCGAGGCATGCACCACCGCGCGCACCGGCTCCGGCGGGCGGGCGAACCGGCGGCGCAGCACCGACGCGACGTTCACGCCAGCCCGCCGATCGCCCGCTGCCGCAGCGAGATGGCCTCCTGCTCCAGCGCCATGAGGCGGCCGAAGGCGCGCATGTACTCGTCGCCCTGCTCCACGGGGTTCATCCGCTGCAGCCTGCCCTTGAGCGCGGTGACCTGCCGGACGGTGGCCATCTCCTGCAGCCGGGCCAGCACCGCCGAGACGTATCCGGCGTCGCCGTCCCCCACCGACCGCAGCGGCTCGACGGCGAGCGCGGTGAGCTGGGCGCGGGCGGTCTCGCGGTCGCAGTGCGCGGCCACCTCGTCCAGCCACGCCGGCCCGGTGACCTGCGCGGCCGCCGCTCCCCCGGCCTGCGCCACGGCGGCGGCGACGGCGGCGTAGTCGGGATCGGTGAAGGCCTCCGGGCCGATCGCGTCGAACGACGGTCCGGCGATCTCGGGCACCTGCAGCGCCGCCTTCACCGCCTCCCGCTCGACGGCGAGCGCGGCGTCGTCGGGAGTCCGCTGGGGTGCGCGCGGCCGCCGCGGCGGCGCGGTGTCCCCGCCGGTGATCCGGCGGACCCGCTCGAGCACCTCGCCCTCGTCGGTGTCGCCGATCAGCCCCGCCAGCCGGCGGGCGTAGGCCGGGCGCAGTGCGTGGTCCTTCACCTGGGCGAGCAGCGGTGCGGTCTTGTCCAGGGCGGCCACCCGGCCCTCGACGGTGTCGAGGTCGTACTCGGCCAGCGTCGTCCGCAGCACGAACTCGATCAGCGGGGTGCGCCGGGCCACCAGGTCGCGGACGGCGGCGTCGCCGTGCGCCTGGCGCAGCTCGCAGGGGTCGCGCCCGTCGGGCTCGACGGCCACGTAGGTCTGCGCGACGAAGCGCTGGTCCTCCTTGAACGTCTTCATCGCGGCGGCCTGCCCCGCGGCGTCGCCGTCGAAGGTGTAGACGACCTCCCCGCGGAACTCGTCCTGGTCCATGAGCAGCCGCCGCAGCACGCTGATGTGCTCGGCGCCGAACGCGGTGCCGCAGGAGGCCACCGCCGTCGTCACCCCGGCCAGGTGGCAGGCCATGACGTCGGTGTAGCCCTCGACGACGACGGCCTGGTGCTTCTTGGCGATGTCGCGCTTGGCCCGCTCGATGCCGTAGAGGACGGTGCTCTTCTTGTAGAGCGGCGTGTCGGGGGTGTTGAGGTACTTCGGGCCCGGGTCGTCGTCCATGAGCTTGCGGGCGCCGAAGCCGATGACGTCGCCGGTGATGTCGCGGATGGGCCACACCAGCCGGCGGTGGAAGCGGTCGATGAGCGTGCCGCGCGAGGACTCCTTGGCCAGCCCAGCGGTCACCAGCTCCTGTTGGCCGTAGCCCTTGGCGCGCAGGTGCCGGGTGAGCGCGTCCCAGCCGGCCGGGGCGAACCCGCAGCCGAAGTCGAGCGCCACCTGCCGGTCGAACCCGCGGTCGGCCAGGAACTGCCGCGCCGGCCCCGCCTCGGGGCTGCGCAGCTGCTCGGCGTAGAACTCGAACGCCGCGGTGTTGGCCGCGACCAGCCGCGCCCGCTGACCGGCCTGCGCGCGGTCGGGTGCCCCGGTGGGCCGGCCGCCGTCGTCCTCGTACTTGAGGTCGATGCTCGCCCGCGCCGCCAGCCGCTCGACGGCCTCGGTGAAGCTCAGGTGGTCGATCTGCTGGACGAAGCTGATGACGTCCCCGCCCGCTCCGCAGCCGAAGCAGTGGAAGAGGTTGCGCGCCGGGGTGACGTGGAAGGACGGCGACTTCTCGTCGTGGAACGGGCACAGGCCCTTGAGGCTGCCGCCACCGGCGCGCTTGAGCTGCAGGTGCTCGCCGACGACCTCGTCGATCCGGCTGCGCTCGCGCACCAGCGCGATGTCCGCGGCTCGGATGCGTCCCCGGCCGGCCATGGGCCCCCTCCGTCGTGCTGCTGCCGGGACGCCGGTGCGCGTCCCGCACCGATCATCCCCTCTCGGGCCGGCGGGAGCGGCAGCCGTCCCGCGGCTGTGGGCTCAGCTGCTCCCGCCCACGACCCCGCCGATGGCGACGGCGTAGACCACGCCGTACTGGCGGCGGTTGAGCACCAGCAGCAGCCACAGCAGGTAGACCTGCGCGTCGAGCGGGACGTCGTCGCCCGCGGTGAGCGTGGGCCGGGGCGACCAGCCGCCGGTCGACCCGCCCTCGGCGACCGGAGTGCCCCCCGTCGAGCAGCGGTAGGTGCCCTTCCACCAGGAGACCGGCTCGAGGTCGACCACCGTGCCCTCGAGGTCGGCGCACCAGCTGCCCCTCCACATCGACGTCTGCACCGCGCGGAAGCGGGCGGAGTCCTCGGGGTCGACCGCCCACCGGCCGACCAGCGCGCCACCGCTTCGCCGTTCGAGGACCCACTCGCGGTCCCCCACGACCGCGACCGAGCCCTCCTTCCAGAAGTCCGTGGAGCGCAGCAGCGCCACCGGCTCGCCGTCGCGCAGCACGGGGACCTCCCCCTTGCCCGCACCGGCCTCCCCCAGCTCCAGCACCCGCGCCTCCCGTGGACTCAGCCGATGCCCGGCGCGCCTGCCACGCTCTCCCCGGTCACGCGGTAGAGCAGGTAGGCGGCGGTCTCCCTGAGGATGTACCGGAACTGCGTGGTGCGCGTCTGGACGGCGGGGCCCTGCCGCGTGGGCGAGCTCTCCGCCGAGACGCCGGCGTCCTCGGCCATCCGCTCGGCGCGCATGGCGTGCCAGGGATCGGTGACGACGACGGCGCGGGACCAGCCGCGCTCGCCGAACGCGGTGCCGACCGCCCGCATGCTCTCCAGCGTGTCCACGCCCTCGGGCACCGCGAGCAACGACTCCCCGGGGACGCCGGCGTCCATCAGGTAGTCGCGACCGGCCTCGGCCTCGGTGAACTGGTCGCCGGCGGCCTTGCCGCCGACGGTGACGACCACCGGCGCGACGCCGTCCTCCCACAGCGACAGGGCGTGCTCGAGCCGGGCCGCGAAGATCGACGACGGGACGCCGTTGTACTGCGCCGAGCCGAGCACGACGATCGCGTCGGACTGCGGCCGGGAGTCCTGCCGCGCGGTCCACCAGATCGCGGCCGCGGTCGAGGCCACGAGCAGCAGGGCGGCGAGCACGAGGGCGCCGAACACCCGCGATACCAGCGCCCCGACCCGCGTCACCGGTCATGGATAACACGCCGGTCCGCGACTCCCGTGGCAGCTGTGACGGGCGTGGCGCGGGCAGGCGTGGAGTGCGGGGTCGGGACCCCGCGCGGGCCCGGTCAGGCGACGAGGACGAACCCGAGGACGGCGAACAGCAGTGTCAGGACGCAGACGAGGATGCCGACGTAGAGGCCGGTGCGGTTGACCGGTGACGGCGGCGGCGGGACGTAGCGCGGGAAGCCGCTGGCCAGTGCCCCCGGCCGGAACTGCGCGGCCTGCTGCGGTGTGGGGGTGAACTGCGGCTGCGGCGGCAGCTGCACCTGGCCGGGGAAGACGACCTGCGTGGGCGCGGCCGGCTGGGGCGCCGGGGCGCCGACGGACGCCAACTGCGCGGCCGGAGCGTGCGGCCCGGGCTGGGCGTGGTGCCCGGCGGGGGCGACGGGCGGGTGGGGCAGCTGCGACAACGCGGTTCCTCTCGGGCGGGCCCGGTGGACCTCCAGCCGGGCGGCGCACATGGTGACAGCCCGCCGCCGGGGTGAGAAGGGATCGGCTCGCGGTCAGTCGGAGGTGCCGCAGATCCTCGGGCCGTCCTCGAGCACCACGGTGATCGTGGCCTGCGCGCCGTCGTCCCACCGGACCCGGACCTCCCGGGAGTCCTGGTCCCCGAGCGTCCCCTCCTCGACCCCGACGACCTCGCCGGTGCCGGGGTGCTCGTAGGCGGGCAGGACGTCGGCGACCTCGCCGGCGTCGCGCTCGGCCTGGCACAGCAGGTCCCCGGCGGTCTCGGTGTCGCCGGCCTCGAGGGCGGCGAGGAAGACGCCGGTCACCTCGCGGGCCTGCTCGTCCCCGCCTCCCTTCACCAGGGGCAGTGCCACGACCATGGCCACGCCGAGGACCACGGTCCCCCCGAAGATCCCCAGGATCAGGCCGTTGCGGTGCCGCGGGGTACCGGTGTGCAGCGGCTCGGGGCCCTCGTCGTACAGGTGGGGGCCGCTCATCCGCCGCTCGTCTCCAGCTCCGCGCCGGCCGGCGGGCGGGGGTCGTCGCGGTCGTCGAGCCAGCCCTCGGGCAGCGCCACCGGCCGGGGGCTGCTCGTCCGGCCGCGCGGTCCGCCGAGGACCGCCGTCGGGTAGGGCTGGTCGGGGATGCGCTCGAGCAGGCCGGCCAGCTCGTCGAGCGAGCCCACCATCGCCAGGGCGCGGCGGACGTCGGAGCCCACCGAGAAGCCCTTGAGGTACCAGGCGACGTGCTTGCGGAAGTCGGTGCAGCCGTGCAGCTCGCCCTGCTCGGCCGACAGCAGCTGCGCGTGCCGGTACATGACGGCGGCGACCTCGCGCAGCGTCGGCAGCGCCCGGCGCGACTCCCCCGCGAAGGCGGCGGCGAGGTCGCCGAACAGCCACGGCCGGCCCAGGCAGCCCCGCCCGATGACGACGCCGGCGCACCCGGTCCGGCCCATCAGACGCAGCGCGTCGTCGGCCTCCCAGACGTCGCCGTTGCCGAGCACCGGGATGTCGACGGCCTCGACCAGCCGGGCGATCGGCGACCAGTCGGCGGTGCCGCTGTACAGCTGGTCGGCGGTGCGCCCGTGCAGGGTGATCGCGGCGGCGCCCTCGTCCTGGGCGATCCGGCCGGCGTCGAGGTAGGTGACGTGGTCGGCGTCGATGCCGATGCGGGTCTTGACGGTGACCGGCACGTCGCCGGCGGCACGGACGGCGGCGCGCACGATGTCGCGGAACAGCACCCGCCGCCACGGCAGCGCCGACCCCCCGCCCTTGCGGGTGACCTTGGGCACCGGGCAGCCGAAGTTCAGGTCGACGTGCGCCGGTCGGGTGCCGGCGACCTCCTCGTCGACGAGCATCTCCACCGCGCGGCCGACGGTGGCCGGGTCGACGCCGTAGAGCTGCACGGAGAACCCGACCGCCGCCTCCTCGGGCGTGGCCCGGATCATCCGCAGCGTCTTCTCGTTGCGCTCGACCAGCGCCCGCGTGGTGATCATCTCGCAGACGTAGAGGCCGGCGCCGAACTCGCGGCACAGCGTGCGGAACGCGGGGTTGGTGATCCCGGCCATGGGCGCGAGGACCACGGCGGGGTCCACGGTCAGAGGCCCGAGCTGCAGCGGGGCGGCCGCCGGCGCCAGGGTGCTCGTCACGCCGTCCAGGGTAGGTGGCCGTCCCCGGTGGCCGGGGTCACCCGGACGGGCTGCCCCGCATGGACGCCGTTCGCGGTGGGCAGGTCGGGGTCCGTTTCCCGAGTGCAGGAGGACACGCGTGCCGAGGTCGTCCCCGGTCCCGCTGGCGCCCGCCGGCGCGCTCGTCCCCGACGTCGCCCGCATCGCCGTCCTGCGGTCGAACTTCCTCGGCGACCTGGTGCTCACCCTCCCGGCGCTGGCCGCGCTGCGGGCGGCCTATCCCGACGCGGAGATCACCTACCTCGGCGCGCCGTGGCACCCGGAGCTGCTCGAGGGTCGCCCGGGTCCGTGGGACCGCGTGGTCGTCGTCCCGCCGTGGCCGGGTGTGCGGGACGCCCCGGGCGCCTCCCGCGACAGCGCCGAGGTGCGGGACTTCCTCACCGCCCAGCGCGACGAGCGGTACGACCTGGCGCTGCAGCTGCACGGCGGGGGCGGCAACTCCAACCCGTTCGTGGCCGGCCTCGGTGCGCGGGTGACCGCCGGTGCCCGTGACGTCGGTGCCCCGCCGCTGGACCGCTGGCTGCCCTATTGCTCCGACCAGCACGAGGTGCTGCGCTGCCTGGAGCTGACCGGGCTGGTCGGGGCGGCGCCGGTGACGCTCGAGCCGCGGCTGGCGGTCACCCCGGCCGACGCCGCGGCGGCCGACGGCGTCCTGCCGCCCGGGCCGGAGCCGCTGGTGGCGCTGCACCCCGGCGCCCAGGACCCGCGGCGCCGGTGGCCGGCGGAGTGCTTCGCCGCGCTCGCCGGCGCCCTGGCCGACGAGGGTGCGCGGGTGGTGCTGGTCGGCGCGGGCGAGGACGACCGGCGGGCGGCCGACGCGATCCGCGCGGGGACGACGGCGCCGTTGCTCGACCTGGTCGGGAGGCTGTCGCTGTCCGCGCTGGCCGGCGTCCTGGCGCGCTGCCGGCTGGTGGTCGCCAACGACTCCGGTCCGCGGCACCTGGCCGAGGCGGTCGGGACGGCGACGGTCGGTGTCTTCCTCGAGCGCAACCTGCTCAACGCCGGCCCGCTCACCCGGCGGCACCACCGCGTGGCCGTCTCGGTCCGCACGACGTGCCCGGTCTGCGGCGTCGACCAGGGCCGTTCGCGCTGCGGGCACGACGCGTCCCTCGTCGCCGGTGTCCCGCTGGAGACGGTGCGGGCCGCCGCCCTCGACCTGCTCGAGGACTGCGGCCCGCCGGTCCACGCCGCGGTGCGGTTCCGCGGACGTGCCCGGGGCACGTCCGTGGAACCGCACGCTCAGCAGCCGGGCAGGCGCGCGGCCAGGTAGGACTCGACGGCGTCCAGGCCGATGCGCTCCTGGCTCATCGAGTCCCGCTCGCGGACGGTCACCGCGTCGTCGGTGAGGGTGTCGAAGTCGACGGTGAGGCAGAACGGCGTGCCGATCTCGTCCTGGCGGCGGTAGCGGCGGCCGATCGCGCCGGCGTCGTCGAAGTCGACGTTCCAGTTCCGGCGCAGCCGGGCGGCCAGGTCCCGCGCCTTGGGCGAGAGGTCGGCGTTGCGCGACAGCGGCAGGACGGCGGCCTTGACCGGCGCCAGCCGCGGGTCCAGCCGCAGCACCGTGCGGGTGTCGACGCCGCCCTTGGCGTTGGGCGCCTCGTCCTCGGTGAAGGCCTCGACGAGGAACGCCATCAGCGAGCGGGTCAGGCCGGCGGCCGGCTCGATGACGTAGGGCGTCCAGCGGGTGTTGCTGGCCTGGTCGAAGTAGGACAGGTCCACGCCGGAGTGCTCGCTGTGGGTGGACAGGTCGAAGTCGGTGCGGTTGGCGATGCCCTCGAGCTCGCCCCACTCCGAGCCCTGGAAGCCGAAGCGGTACTCGATGTCGACGGTGCGCTTCGAGTAGTGGCTCAGCTTCTCCGCCGGGTGCTCGAAGTGCCGCAGGTTGTCCGGCGAGATCCCGAGGTCGGTGTACCAGCGGGTGCGCTCGTCGATCCAGTACTGGTGCCACTCCTCGTCGCTGCCCGGCTCGACGAAGAACTCCATCTCCATCTGCTCGAACTCGCGGGTGCGGAAGATGAAGTTGCCCGGCGTGATCTCGTTGCGGAACGACTTGCCGATCTGCCCGATGCCGAACGGCGGCTTCTTGCGCGCGGCGCCCATGACGTTGGCGAAGTTGACGAAGATGCCCTGCGCGGTCTCCGGGCGCAGGTAGTGCAGCCCCGACTCGTCCTCGACCGGGCCGAGGTACGTCTTCAGCATCATGTTGAAGTCGCGCGGCTCGGTCCACTGGCCGGTGACGCCGCAGTTCGGGCAGGTGACCTCGGTCAGGCCGTTCTCCGGGAGCCGGCCCTTCTTGGCCTCGAAGGCCTCCTCGAGGTGGTCGGCCCGGAAGCGCTTGTGGCAGTTCTGGCACTCGGTCAGCGGGTCGGTGAAGACGCCGACGTGCCCCGAGGCGACCCACGTCTGGCGCGGCAGGATCACCGAGGAGTCCAGGCCCACGATGTCGTCGCGGCTCTGGACGACGGTGCGCCACCACTGCTTCTTGATGTTCTCCTTGAGCTCGACGCCCAGGGGCCCGTAGTCCCAGGCGGAGCGTGTGCCGCCGTAGATCTCACCCGACGGGAAGACGAACCCCCGGCGCTTGCAGAGGTTGACCACCTTCTCGAGGCGGGCGGGGTCGTGCGTGGTGCTGGTGCTCACGGGCTGGCTGCTCCATCCGGCTGGCGGTCGGCGGTCGACCCACCCACGGTAGACGCCCCGTCCGGGGCGTCCCCGGCTGCTCCGGTGCCCTCAGGAGGAGGTGTAGCCGCAGACGGCCGGCCCGCCCTCGTCCACCACGGTGACCACGAACGTCGTCTGCTCCCCGCTGTCGAGGGTCACCTCGAAGGTGACCTCGTCGCCGGTCCCGGCGGCGGTCGCGCCGGTGGCCGAACCCTCGGTGATCTGCCCGCCGAGGAAGGTGTCGAAGTCGGCCAGCAGCGCCTGACCGTCGGGGAACCGGCCCTGCCCGTCGGTGCACAGGCCGGCGTGGGCCGCGTCCCCGTCGCGGTCGACCACCGACTGCACCCACGAGGCGGCGAACTCCGGGCTGCCCGGGATGCCGGGCTCCCCTCCCCCGCCGGTCCCGCCCCCGCCGCCGGTGGGGGTCGAGGCGCCGCCGCCGAAGCCGCCCTCCCCGGAGGGTGCGGACGAGGAGGACGTGGACGACGAGGAGGACGCCGAGGACGACGTGCTCGCCGACGTCGACGTCGCGGTGGGGGAACCGCCCTCGTCGCCGCGGGTGAGCAGCACCGCGGCGAGCACACCGCCGCCCAGGAGCAGGACGGCGAGCGTCACGAGCAGGGCGACGAGCGGGCCGCGGCTCCTGCGCGGTGCCGGACCCGGCGTGCCGTACGGAGGCTGACCGAAGCCGGGCCCGCCGTAGGGGGGCTGGCCGTACGGCGGCTGCCCCTGTCCCGGCTGGCCGTACGGGGACTGGCCGTAGCCCGGCTGGCCGTACGGGGGCTGGCCGTACGGGGGCTGGCCGTACGCCGGCTGTCCCTGCCCGGATGCGCCGTACTGCTGACCCGGTCCCGGCCGGCCGTACGGAGGCTGCCCCTGCGGCGGCGGCGGCTGCGACGCGGACCCGCCGGGCTGCTGCACCGGGCCGCCCAGGCGCAGCGTCGGGTCGCGCTGCTCCGAGGCGCCGGGCAGCCGGTCGGTGGGCGGGTCCGGCAGCGGTCGCGGCGGCACCGGCGGGAGGCGCACCTCGCGGGTGCGGTCGGGCGGCGGCGTCCCGTCGTCGTGCGGCGGCTGGCTCATCGCGCCTCTCCCGATCCGGCGTGTGCTGTCCCGCGAAGGCTACGCATCCGGCCGCCCCGGGGCCGAGCACGCGCCGGGGTCAGCGCAGCGGGAGGTAGGCGCCCGGTTCGTCCAGGGCGTGCACCCACACCGGCGCGCCCGCCACCTTGACCTCCGCGGCCGACAGCGCGCGGCGGTAGGCGCCGACGCCGTCCCAGCGGGTGACCAGCGCCCACAGCACGGGGTCGTCGGCGCAGCGCCCGTACTCCCCGCCGAGGCAGCCGGGCCGGGCGGCCAGCGCCGCCAGCAGTCCGTCGACGGCGGCGGCGACCTCGGCCGTCTCGTTCTCGGGCACGCGCAACCGGGTCACCGCGAACACCGGCCCATCGTGCCGCAGTGCCCGCGGGGACGCCGACGGCCGGCCCCCGCGGGTGGGGGGACCGGCCGTCGGAGGTGGTGGGTCAGCCGAAGTCGCAGACCGTCAGGTCCTGGGCCACCCACACCTGCACGCTCCGGGTGCTGCCGTCGTCGAGGGTCAGCTCGAAGGTGGCGACGTCGACGGCGTTCACCGGGTCGTACTCCACGCTGACCAGGTCGCCCCCGGTGATGGTCTGCCCGTCCAGGATCTGGCTGTAGAACCACAACGTCAGGTACTCCTCGGGGCCGTACTCCGTGCCGGCCGAGCCCTGCTGGGCCGCCGACTGCAACCGGTCGCAGGACAGGCCGTAGGCGGTGCCGAAGTCGAAGTCGTACACCGCCTGGACCCAGGCGAGCGCGAGGTCGGAGGAGCCGGGGATCTGGCCGGCGTCGGCGCCGCCGGTGTCGTTCCCCATCGGCGTCCCGGTGCCGGCGCCCGTGCCGGTGCCGGTGCCCCCTCCGCCGGTGCCGGGTGTGCCCGCACCGCCGGGCACCGAGACGGGACCGCCCATGTCCATGCCCGTGCCGGAGCCGCTGCCGGAGCCGCTGTCCGACGGGGTGGACGCGGAGGTCGACGACGAGGTGGACGTGGAGGTGGACGTGGAGGTGGACGTCTGCTGCGCCGCCGGGGCCGGGTCGTCGTCCCCGCGGAGGAGGAAGAACAGCAGCACGCCGACGCCGGCGAGCACCACGACGAGCGCGGTGACCACCCACGGCAGGACGCTCCTCTGCCGGGGCGGCCGGCCGTAGCCGCCGGGGCCGCCGCCCGGGCCGAAGCCGGGCGTGCCGTAGGCGCCCGGGGCTCCGTACTGGCCGGGCGCACCGTACTGACCGGGCTGGCCGTACTGACCGGGCTGGCCGTACTGACCGGGCGCGCCGTACTGGCCGGGGGGCTGACTCATCGTCTTCTTCCGTTCGGGATGGACGGGCGCCGGAGGCCCGAGAGCGAGAGCAAGATAGGGAGCCCCTCCCGATCCGCCTACCGGTTCGTGCGCGGCGGTTCCGTGCCTCGGGTCACGGGTCGGTCACGTCCCGGCGACCGGTGTCCCGTCCGGGCGGTGCCGTGTCCAGGGCGCTGTTCGGGGCGGACCGGCGTCCCTACACTCCGCCGACGACCCGCACCCGGCGCCGGCTCCGACGAGCGCCGCGCTGCGGCACACGGAGGAACCACCGGTGGAGTTGCAACAGTTCGGCCCCTACCGCATCGAGGCCCTGCTCGGCCGCGGCGGGATGGGTGAGGTGTACCGCGCCTTCGACACCGAGCACGACCGCACGGTCGCGCTCAAGGTGCTCTCCGAGCACCTGGCCGCGGACAAGGGGTACCGCGAGCGCTTCCGGCGGGAGGCGCACCTGGCGGCCCGGCTCATCGAGCCGCACATCGTCCCGATCCACCGCTACGGCGAGATCGACGGCCGGCTGTTCCTCGACATGCGCCTGGTGCCCGGCCGCGACGTCGCCGCCATCCTGGCCGAGCAGGGGCCGATGAGTCCCCAGCGTGCCGTGTCCGTGGTCAGCCAGACCGCCCGGGCGCTCGACGCCGCGCACGCCGACGGCCTGGTGCACCGCGACGTCAAGCCCTCCAACGTCCTGCTCACCGGCAGCGGCGAGGACGAGTTCGTCTACCTCGTGGACTTCGGCATCGCCCGGTCGACGTCGGACGCGCAGGGCCCGGCGCTGACCCAGACCGGCGCCGCGCTCGGGTCCTTCGACTACATGGCCCCCGAGCGGTTCCTCGAGAAGCCGATCGACAGGCGGGTCGACGTCTACGCGCTGGCCTGCGTGCTCTTCGAGTGCCTCACCGGCCGCCGGCCGTTCACCGGCGACGGGCTGGCCACGCTGATGTACGCGCACCTCAACAACACCCCGCCGGCGCCGTCGGCGTTGCGGCCGGGGCTGCCGCGTGCGCTGGACGACGTCGTGGCCAGGGGCCTGGCCAAGGAGCCCGACGAGCGGTACCCGACCTGCGGTGAGCTCGCCGCGGCCGCACGGGCGGCGCTGAGCTCGGCCGGGGTGTCGGTCCGGGCCGAGGCCGCGCCGCCCACGGCGGTCACCCCGCTGCCGGTCCCCTCGCGGACCGTGGGGTTCTCCGGTCCCGGCCCGGCCGGGACCTACGGGGCGCCGTCGTACCCGGGTGCTCCGGCGGCGCTCTACGGCCCGGTGTCGAACCCGGGGCCGCCCACCGGTCACGGCCCGCCGTCGAACCCGGGGCCGCCCACCGGTCACGGCCCGTCGTCGAACCCGGGGCCGTCCACGGGCTACGGCCCGCCGTCGAATCCCGGCCCGCCCGGCTACCGGCCGCCGGCCGGCCCGGCGTTCCCGCCGCCGCCCGGCGGCTCCTCGGCCAGCGGCCGGGGCGGCGGCTCGAGCAGGCTGCCGCTGGTCATCGTCGGTTCCGCCGTGGCGCTCATCGCGATCGTGGTCGGGATCATCGCCCTGGCCGGCGGCTCCAGCGGCAACGACGGCGTGCGGGCCGACGACACCGACACCTCGACCGGCGGTGACACCGGTGGCGGCACCGGCGGCGGCGACCCCGCCGACCCCGAGGACGAGCTGCTGGCCGTGATCCCCGGCGGGTTCGACGTCGGGAACTGCACGACCGGGACCCCCGCCGGGGACGGGGACCGGGCGCGGGTGGAGTGCGGGGCGGCCAGCGAGCCCGGACCCGAGGTGTCGTTCTTCTACCTCTACGAGGACGGGGCGGCCGTCGACGGCGTGTTCCTCTCCGACGTCGCGGACGTCGGCCTGTCCCCCCTGACCGACACCGACTGCCCCGAGGCGCAGGGGTACCGCGGGTACGCCGGCGCCGACCAGGAGCCGGCCGGCCGGGTGGCGTGCTGGGTGGACACCGACGGCGACGCGAACATCGCCTGGACCCAGGACGACGTCGCCGTCGAGGGTCTCGTGACCATCCCCGACGGCGGGGAGTCCGGGCTCGCCACCCTGTGGTCCTGGTGGAACGACCCGGCCAACAGCGACTTCGTGCAGCGCTGAGGTCGCCCCACGACGAGGGCCCCGTCGCCACCGGCCGGTGGGGACGGGGCCCTCGTCGTGGACGGGTGCCGCCCGTCAGACGCGCGCGGCGCCCAGCGCGGCGTCGGCCAGCCGGTCGAGCCGCTCGGCCACCTGCAGCGCGGTCACCGGGCGCCGGCCCACCGGCGCCAGGCACTCGGACACCAGCGCGGCCTCCTCGTCGGTGAGACCCGGGGCGATCGCCGGCTCGGCGCTCATCACCCGGCGGATGGCCAGCAGCGGCTCGCCGTCGGGCAGCTCGCCGTAGAGGCCGGTGCCGGTCAGCGCGCGGTTGAGGGTGGCGCCCAGGGCGAACACCTCGGTCGCCCGGGACGGGCGCTCGCCGCGCAGCAGCGCCGGGTCGAGGTACTCCACCGACGCCGCGCCGGCCATGCCGGTGAGCGTCACGCCCGGGGCCAGGTAGCGGGCCAGCCCGAGGTCGGACAGCTTCCCGCCGTCCTCGGTGAGCAGGATGTTGGCCGGCTTGACGTCGCCGTGGGTCAGCCCGGCCTCGTGCAGCGCGTGCGCGGCGTGGGCGGCGTGGGCCACCGCGCGCAGCACCTCGCCGCGGTTGAGCGGCCGCGCCGGGGCGGCCAGCGAACCGAGCGGGCAGTACTCCATCGCGTACAGGAAGCTGTCCTGCAGCACGGCGTCGTAGACCCTGACCAGGTAGGGCGAGGCCACCTGCGCGAACGCGCGCAGCTCGCGCACGCCCCGCTCGTAGGCCTGCTCGCTGTGGGTGCCGGTGAAGACCTTGACCGCGACGTACTCGTCGGGCAGGCCGAGCCGCGCCGGCGGGCGGGCGAGGTAGAAGCGGCCGTTGTTGCCCTCACCGAGCACGCGGACCACCTGGTAGTCCGCGATGGTGGCAGGCGCCGCGCCCACCAGGCCGACGGCATCCATGCATGTCCTCCTGAGCTGTTCCCCCCGGTCGCGCCGGGACGCCGCCGGTGCGGCAGCGGCACAGTGTGCCGGGACACCCGCCGTCCCGGAAGCCGTTCACGCCCGCCGGGTCCCGCGCGCGCAGGACCCCCGAAGGCGGCGGACCGCAGCTAGCATCCGCGCCCGGCCTGCCCCGGTTCCGGGACCCGGCCGTCCCACCCGATCCCCGCGCGCTCCCCCGTGGCGCGGACAGCAACGCCGGAGAGCCAGTGGAAGCGCGCCCCGTCGCAGAGATCATCGCCTACGTGTTCGTCGACCTCGCGGTGATCATGGTCATCGCCCGGTTGATGGGCCGGCTGGCCGTCAAGGTCGGCCAACCCGCCGTCGTCGGTGAGATCGTCGCCGGCATCCTCCTCGGCCCGACGCTCCTCGGAGCGCTGCCGGGGGACCTGGACCTGCTGCTGTTCCCCGCCGACATCCGCCCGTTCCTCAACGTGCTCGCGCAACTCGGCCTGGTCCTGTTCATGTTCCTGGTGGGCCTCGAGGTCGACATGTCCTTCATGCGGGGACGGGAGAAGGTCGCCGTCTCGGTGTCGCTGGCGTCGATCCTGCTGCCGTTCTCCCTGGGCGTGCTGCTGGCCACCTACCTGCACGTGCAGCACGACGTCTTCACCGAGACGGACGGCAGCACCTCGCCCATCCCGTTCCTCGGCTTCGCCCTGTTCCTCGGCGTGGCCATGTCGATCACCGCGTTCCCCGTCCTGGCCCGCATCCTGGCCGAGCGGCAGATGCACCGGATCCCCACCGGCGTGCTCGCGCTGGCGTGCGCCGCCGTGGACGACGTCCTCGCCTGGTGCCTGCTGGCCGTCGTCGTCGCCATCGTGGCGGCGACGTCGTTCGGCGGCGTCGTGCTGATCCTCGGCCTGTCGGTGGCCTTCGCCCTGGTGATGTTCCTGGTGGTCAAGCCGCTGCTGCGGGTGCTCGTCTCCCGCTACGAGCGGCTGGGGCAGCTCACCCCGGAGATGCTGGCCGGCGTCCTGATCGGCATCCTCACCAGCGCGTGGGTGGCCGAGGAGATCGGCATCCACTTCATCTTCGGCGCCTTCCTCTTCGGCGTCGTCATGCCGCGCAAGGGCGCCGCCCGGCTCAACCACGAGATCGTCGACCGGCTCGAGCAGGTCAGCGTGCTCCTGCTGCTGCCGGTCTTCTTCGTCATCACCGGCCTCAACGTCGACGTCGGCGCGATCGACCTCGCCGGCCTCGGCGAGCTGGGCCTGATCCTGCTGGTGGCCATCTCCGGCAAGTTCCTCGGCGCCTACGCCGCCGCCCGGGCGATGCGGGTGCCCAAGCGCCAGTCCACGGCCCTCGCGACGCTGATGAACACCCGCGGCCTCACCGAGCTGGTGATCCTCAACATCGGCGTCCAGCAGGGCGTCCTCGACGGCGAGATGTTCACGCTCATGGTGATCATGGCGCTGGTGACGACGGGCATGGCCACTCCGCTGCTCGACGTCATCTACCCCCAGCGCATCCTGCAGCGCGACATCGCCGCCGCCGAGCGCGCGGAGCTGGGCCTCACCGAGGCCTACACCGTCGTCGTGGTGGTGGACGACCCCGACCGGGACGCGGCCCTGGTCGACCTCGCCTGCGACCTCGTGGGCCACGAGGCGCCCGCCCAGGTGGTCCTCACCCGGGTGGTCCGCCGCTCGCGGCCGAAGCCGGAGTGGGCCAGCGGCCTGGGCGCCGACCTCGAGCTGATGGCCACCGTGGCCGGCGAGCTGCGGACACTGGCCCGTCAGGTCGAGGCCCGGGGACTCACGGCGTCGGTCGCCTCGCGGTTCAGCGAGGACCCGTGGGCCGAGGTCGCCGACCTGGCCGGCAGCAGCACCGCCGACGTCGTCCTCGTCCGCAGCGGCTGGGGGCTCGTCCAGGGTGCGCTGGCCGCCGACGGCTCCGGCACCCCGTGGCCCCCGTCGCTGCACGGGTCGGTCGTGACCGTCTCCGGCGAGCTCGGCGAGGCCGGACTGCAGCCGGGCGGGCCGGTGGCCGTGGTGCAGGACGGCGACGCCGACGGGCGCGCGGCACTGCGGCTGGCCGCGCACGCCGCCGTGAGCCGGCGGGTGCCGCTGCAGCTCCGGGCCGCGGAGGGGCGGAGGGGCGTCAGGCGCACCGTGACCGACTCGCTGCGCAGGGCCGGTGTACAGATCGCCGCAGAGGCGTCGTCCCTGCCGGCCCTGCTGGTCGCCCCGGCCGGCGCGGGCACCGTCCCGGCCGCCGACGACCTGACGCCGATCCTGCTGGTGCACGCCGGCACCGCCGACGCCGACCGCGACATGGACGAGACCCTCGCCGGCATCGCGACCCGTCCCGGCGCGCACTGAGCGTCCCTCCGCAGCCCACGGAGCCCGCGTCCCGTCCGAGGGGACGCGGGCTCCGTCGTCTCCGGGCCGGTCGCGCTCTGCCCCGTACCGGGGGCAGAGCACGACCGCGCGCGGGAACCGCGACGGCGCCCGCCTCCCCGGACGGGGAGACGGGCGCCGTGGGAGTGCCGGGGGGCGGTCAGTAGCCGCCGTGCGGCGACTCGAACGCGAACTGCCGGCCGCCCATGCGGACGGCCATGCCCGCGGTCAGCCGGACCGGCTGGTCGGGCACCAGCGAGGACCAGCCCGGAGCACCGCGCGGGGCGACCAGCGTCCCGTTGGCCGAGCCGGTGTCGACCAGCAGCACGTCCCAGCCCTCGAGCCGGATCTCGGCGTGGTGCCGGCTGACCCCGCCCGTCCGGTCCAGGACCAGCAGGGGCCGCAGCTGACCGGACGCGACCCGCTCGTCGGTCTCGGGCTCGCGGCCCAGCAGGTAGTCCATGTCGAGGCTGACCGTCGCGCCGTCGTCGAAGACGAGCAGCCCCAGCGGCGGGCGGACGCCCTCGACGAGCACCGCCGTCTGCTGCGTGGTCCGGATGCCGCACAGCGCGCAGAAGCCGGCCCGCGGGTCGTTGAGGTGGCCGTTCTTGCAGAGGATGCCCTTGACCTTGGGCCGCTCGTCCTCCGGCTCCGCCGCGGCGGGCGCCGACGACTCCGCGCCGGGGGTCGGCAGCGGCTCGCGGGCCGGCTCGGACCCGGCCGCGCTGCCGAAGAGCAGGGCCGACCTCTCCGGCGCCGGCAACTCGACCGGCGCGGGCGCCGGCGGCGGGGCGGCGACCGGCGCCGGGACGGCGTGGTCGTGACCCGCGTGGTCGTCGTGGGCCGCGTGGTCGTGGGCCGCGTGGTCGTGGGCCGCGTGGTCGTGGGCCGCGTGGTCGTGGGCCGCGTGGTCGTGGGGCCCGCGCCCGGGAGCCGCGTGGCCGGGACCTGCGGGAGCGGACGGCGCCACGGGCACCGGGCGCGCCGGGGGCTCGGTCGTGGACAGCGGCACCCGGGCGTGCGGTGCGGGCAGCCGGACCTGCATGGTCGCCGACGGCGGCGGGCCGGGCGCCGACGGCGCAGGAGCCGGCGAGAGCACCGCCGCGGCGCCCGGGACCGCCCCGGACTCCAGGTCGGACAGCGGGTGCGGCGCGGTGTCCGCGGGCGAGCCGGCCGACAGGTGCAGCGCGGCCGGCGGCCAGGTGACGAAGCGGTCGAGCACGAGCGTGCCGTTGTCCAGCTTCTCCCCCTGCGCCGGCGTCAGCCGCAGGCCCAGGTCGGGCACCTCGGCGGCCCCGCCGCCGACGAGCACCAGCGTCAGGCCGTCCTCGGTCGCGGCGGTGACGGCGAAGGACGGCGGATCGGCGACGGTGCCGAGCCAGGTGCGCAGCTCCTCGTGCAGCCGGCGGCCAGGGGCGCGCGAGCCCGCCGCCGACACCCGGCGGCAGAGCGTGACGAGCTCGCCGACGGTCGCGTTCCCGGCCGGGGCGGCCACCGGCGCGGCCGGGACCGGGGCGCTGCCCCAGCCGACCAGAGCCGGCCTGGCGGCGGGCGCGGCGGGGCCTGCCGGTTGGTCGGGGACCCCGACGACGAGCAGCACGCCGGGCAGCCGGACGACGAGGTCGGGACCCGGGGCGACCCGGACGGCGACCTGGTCGAACGGCGGCACGGTGGCCGGGGCCCCGGTGGTGCCGGTGAGCGGCGCCGGAGGGGTGGCGGCGGACATCAGATGAGCCTCCCACCGTTGATCCGCCAGTGGACGAAGGGCACGCGCATCGGGCCGTTGGCCACCAGCCACACGACCAGCCAGGTGCTGACGAAGTGGATGACGAAGGCCGGGCCCGGCAGCGAGCCGATCCACGGGACGGCGCCGCCGGCGACGAGGAACCACACGAGCAGGCCCTCGGGGACGGCGGTGAGCAGGCCGAAGAGCGTCGGCCAGTCCTTCTCCCACCGGAACTGCTGGATGCCGTGGTAGACGAGCTCCCACAGCACGCCGAGCACCAGCACGACGAGCAGCACGGAGAAGGTGGTGCGGTAGGAGGTGGCGAGGGAGGCCCCGGTCGGGAGCACCGGGGTGATGATCAGGGTCCAGATCGAACCGACCACGGCCAGCAGGAAGACCCTGGTCTGGATGCGGCCGTTCAGCGTGGGCAGCACGGTGTCGTCTCTCTCGGTCGTCGCGGACGTCGGTGGCGGATCGGGGCGGGTCAGATCTGCTCGTTCCGGACCCACTTCCACCACTGGCTGGTCGACCGGCCCGGGCCGAGCTTCTGCGCGAAGCCCTGCGCGATCAGGTCGTCGGCGATCTCCTGCGCGGCGATCTGCAGGCCGAAGAAGGTGTCCACGCCGGGGAACGGCCCGCCGAGCGTGGCGCTGCCGGAGGCGTAGATCTTGCCGCCGTTGCGTGCACCGGTGACCTCGAAGTTCCGCTGCACGTCCAGCCGGCCGACGGGGTTGCGCCGGGCGTCGGAGTGGTCGAGCAGGTCGGCCAGCACGCGGTGCTCGCGGATGTCGGCCTCGAGGCCGGTGCAGTCGATGACGGCGTCGAAGGTGCCCGTGTGCGGGCCCTGGTCGGGGGTGCTGACGGTGACCTCGACCAGGTCGCCGACCGGCGTCATCTCCTCGATCGAGCCGATCATCACGCGGTACCAGCCCTCGCGGCGCCCGCGCCGCAACTGCTCCTGCCAGTCCCGCCGGACCGGGGTGTTGGTGCCGCCCATCTCCTGGTAGAGGCGGGCCCGCTCCTCGCCCTCGCTGTTGCGGACCTGCTGCTTGAGCTGCCCGCCCCACACCGACTTCGGGTAGTTGAAGCCCTGGTAGGCCCAGCCGTCGGCGCCCTTGCGGCGCTTGAGGACGCCGGTGCCGTGCGGCCGGTCCACGTAGGTGCGGAACAGGTGGACGATCCGGGTCTGCAGCCCGCGCTGGTCGCGGTCGTCGATCAGCCGCTGCAGCACCCGCGAGGCCACGATCCCCCCGCCGCGGATGAGCACGGTGCCGGGGCGCTGGTGCAGCCGCTCGTAGACGTGCTCGTGCCGCTCGTAGGCGTTCACGACCCTGCTGTAGTCGTTGTGCTCGTTGCGGTACCGCTGCAGGTCGGGGAGGAACTTCAGGCCGGGGTACCCGACGGCCACGTGCACCCACTGGCTGCGGTAGGCGATCCGCTTGGTCGGGGTGGCGCCCTCCGGCGGGGTCAGGATGGTGAAGTACCCGCCGCCCACGCGGCGCCGGACCATGCGGACCTGGCCGTTGACGACCATCTCCGGGTACCGGATGCGGTACATCTCCTTCTCCATCGACTCGAACGCGTGCCCCGCCCGGGGCGTGTAGTAGTTCGCGAAGATCGGCTCGACCAGCACGTTCCACGCCTGCTTCAGGTCGCCCTGCAGTGCCTCGCGGATTGCGTAGCTGGGGAAGCCCCAGATGTTGTCCGGACACGAGGACGAGTCCGACCGGAGCCGCTCGCCGCGCGGGATCTGCGAGACCGTCGTCAGGTACTCGTAGCTCTCCCACGGCGTCCTGAGCGGGGTGAGCACCCGCATCGCGCTGGTCGGGACGCCGCAGATGCGCAGGTAGTCCACGGTCACGAACGACCCGATGCCGCCGCCGAAGGTGACGAACGGGACGTCGACGACCGGGATGCCGGCCTCGGCGACCATCTGGTCGGTCCAGAAGTCGCTGGCGATCAACTGGTCGGTGAGGTCGCCCGGCTGCGGCGGTCTCGGGGCGTGCTGGGGCGCGATGGTGCTCTCGCTCACGGGTGGGGATCCGTCCTCTGTCGGGGGAGCCGCCACCTTCGGTGGGGCGCGCAGACCTGTCAACGGATTCCGGCGCGGCTGCCCCGGGCGTCACCGGTACCGCACCGCGCTCGCCGGGCCGTCCGGACGGGACCGCCTGCCTACACTTCCGCCACTGCTGCGGGAGGCCACGGGTGGAGTTGCGACAGTTCGGTCCCTACCGGATCGAGGAACTGATCGGCCGGGGCGGGATGGGCGAGGTCCACCGCGCCTTCGACACCGAGCACGAGCGCACCGTGGCGCTCAAGGTCCTCGCCGAGGACCTCGCCGCCGACCGCGGCTACCGCGAGCGGTTCCGCCGCGAGGCGCACGCCGCCGCCCGCCTGTCGGACCCGCACGTCGTGCCCATCCACCGCTACGGCGAGATCGACGGCCGGCTGTTCCTGGACATGCGACTGGTCCGCGGCCGCGACCTGGCCACCGTGCTCACCGAGGAGGGCCCCCTGGCGCCGGCCCGCGCGGTGTCGGTCGTCGGCCAGGTGGCCCGCGCTCTGGACGCCGCGCACGCCGAGGGGCTGGTGCACCGCGACGTCAAGCCGAGCAACGTGCTGGTCTGCTCCACCGCGGGCGACCCGGTCGACGACGACGAGTTCGTCTACCTGGTCGACTTCGGCATCGCCCGGTCGGTGGTGCAGGGAGGCGGCACGACCGCGCTCACCCGGACCGGCTCGGCGGTGGGGTCGCTCGAGTACATGGCCCCCGAGCGGTTCCTCGAGCAGCCGGCCGACGCGCGCACCGACGTCTACTCCCTGGCCTGCGTGCTCTTCGAGTGCCTCACCGGCCGCCGTCCGTTCGGCACCCGGGACCTCGCGCCGCTGATGTGGGCGCACCTGAACGACACGCCGCCGCCGGTGTCCTCGCTGCGCGGCGGGGTGCCCGCCGCCCTCGACGAGGTGGTGGCCCGCGGCCTGGCCAAGGACCCGGCCGACCGCTGGCCCTCCGCCGGCGCGCTGGCCGCGGCCGCCCGCCGGGCGCTTCCGTCCTCGGGGACCGCCGCCCGCCCGGCTCCGGCCGGTCCGCCGTCGGTGCCTCGGCCGGCGGTGCCGCCGCCGGCGACGGTCGGGGCTCCCCGCTCCCCGCTCGGGCCGCCGCTCCCGCCCGGCGGCACCGGCCCGGCCGCTCCCACGCTGCAGGCCCGCCGCCCGGGCGGTCCCCGCCGGGCCCGGCTGCCCGCCGTCCTCCTGACGGTGGCGGCGCTGCTCGCGGCCGGGCTGGTCGCCGTCGTCCTGCTCGCGGGGCGGGGCGGGCAGGCGGCCGCGGACCCGCCGTCCCGGCCGACCGAGGGCGCGCGGCACGACGACCTGCTGGCGCTCGTCCCGGCCGACTTCGACGCGGCGGACTGCCGGCCGGCGCCCTCGGCCGGCGACGGCGACGTCGCGGCGGTGGACTGCGGTCCCTCGGCCACCGAGGACGGGCCCCGCACGGCGCGGTTCTTCCTCTATCCCGACGGCCGGACCGCCGACGCCGTCTTCAGCGACGACGTGACCGCACTCGGCCTGCCGGAGCTGGCGAACGGCGCTCGCTGCCCGGCGTCGCAGGGCTACCAGGACTGGACGCTGGAGGGCGCGGTCAAGGGGCAGCTCGCCTGCTACGTCGACGAGGAGGACACCGCCGTCCTCGTCTGGACCGAGACCGAGGACGCCGTCGAGGCGATCGTGACGATCCGCGACGGCGGGACCGCCGGGCTGGCGGCACTGCGCCAGTGGTGGGACGACCCGGCGCTGTCCACCTTCGGCTCCGCCTGAGTTCCTCCGCGGGGTCGTCAGGCCCTGCCGAAGCGGCGCTGCCGCGAGGCGTACTCCTCGCAGGCGGCCCACAGGTGCCGGCGGTCGAAGTCGGGCCACAGGGTGTCGAGGAAGACGAACTCGGCGTAGGCCGACTGCCACAGCAGGAAGTTGCTGGTCCGGTGCTCCCCGGAGCTGCGCACGAACAGGTCGACGTCGGACATGTCGGGCTCGTCGAGGAACCGGGCCACGGTGTCCTCCCCGACCTTGGCGGGGTCGAGCCGGCCGGCGGCGACCTCGCGGGCGATCGCGGCGGCGGCGTCGGCGATCTCGGCCCGGCCGCCGTAGTTCACGCACATGGTGAGCGTCAGGACGTCGTTGTCCCGCGTGAGCTCCTCGGCGACCTCGAGCTCCTTGATGACGCTGCGCCACAGCCGCGGACGGCGGCCCGCCCAGCGCACCCGGACCCCGAGCTCGTGCATCTCGTCGCGGCGGCGGCGGATGACGTCGCGGTTGAAGCCCATGAGGAAGCGGACCTCCTCGGGGCTGCGCCGCCAGTTCTCCGTGGAGAAGGCGTAGGCGCTGATCGCCTGCACGCCGAGCTCGATGGCGCCCTCGACGCAGTCGAACAGCGAGGACTCCCCCGCCTCGTGCCCCGCCGTCCGGGGCAGGCCGCGCTCCTTGGCCCAGCGGCCGTTGCCGTCCATGACGATCGCGACGTGCCCGGGCACCCGGTCGGCCGGGATCGACGGCGGGCGGGCGCCCGAGGGGTGCGGGTGCGGGCGCCTGACCTCACGCCTCACTCAGCAGGCCCGCTTCCCGCCGGGGGGCGACGTCGGAGCGGTCGACCAGCGGCAGCGAGCGCAGTCCGCGCTCCAGGTGCCACTGAAGCAGCGCGGCCACCAGCCCGCTGCCCTCGCGGCGCTGCGGGTGCTCGCTGGCCTCGGCGGTTCCCCAGTCGCCGGACAGCAGCGCCTCCAGGTGCCCGATGGTGACCGGGTTCGGCATGGCCGAGCCGGTCGGGCGGCAGCCGGGGCAGACGGTGCCGCCGGCCGGGACGGAGAAGTGCCGGTGCGGGCCGGTGACGCCGCAGCGGGCGCAGTCGCCGAGCGCCGGCTCCCACCCCGCCACCGACATCGCCCGCAGCAGGAAGGCGTCGAGGACCAGCCCGGCCGGGTGCGTCTGCTCGGTCAGGGCCCGCAGCGCGCCGACGACGAGGAGGAACAGCCGCAGCGAGGGCTCCTTCTCCTCCGCCGTGAGCCGGTCGGCGGTCTCCAGCACGGCGGTGCCGGCGGTGTAGGCCGGGTAGTCGCCGGCGATGACCGAGCCGTAGGAGCGGATGGACTCCGCCTGGCTGACGATGTCGAGGCTGCGGCCGGTGTAGAGCTGCAGGTCGACGTGGCTGAACGGCTCGAGGCGGGCACCGAACTTGCTCTTGGTGCGGCGCACGCCCTTGGCCACCGCGCGCACCTTGCCGTGCCGGCGGGTGAGGACGGTGACGATCCGGTCGGCCTCCCCCAGCTTCTGGGTGCGCAGGACGATCCCCTCGTCGCGGTACAGCGACTTCGGTGTCGTGCTCACTCAGTAGCCCAGCCTGTTCAGCTTCTTCGGGTCGTCCTGCCACTCGCCGAGGACGGTGACGTGCAGGTCGAGGTGCACCCGCGCACCGAGCAGCTGCTCGAGGCCGACCCGCGCCTCGGTGCCGATCGCCTTGATGACCGACCCGCCCTTGCCGAGCAGCATCGGCTTCTGGGTCGGGCGCTCGCAGTGCAGCAGCGCGTGCACCTCGACCAGCTCCGCGCCCTCCCGCTTGGGGTCGGGCCGGCGGTTGAGCTCCTCGACGGTGACGGCCAGGGAGTGCGGCACCTCCTGGAACACCTTCTCCAGCGCCGCCTCGCGGATCAGCTCGGAGATCTGGCGCTCGGTGTCCTCGTCGGTGGTCTGCGCCGGCGGGTACATCGGCGGCCCCTCGGGCAGCAGGCCGACGAGCAGGTCCTCCAGCAGCTCGACCTGGTTCCCCCTGACCGCGCTCACCGGGACGACCTCGGCGGCCTCGACCAGCCCGCTGGCGGCCACCAGCTGCTCGGCCACCTGCGTCTTCGACGCGGCGTCGGTCTTGGTGACGACGACGACCACCGGCGCCGTCACCTCCTTCAGCTGGCGGGCGATGAAGCGGTCACCGGTGCCCACCGGCTGGTCGGCCGGGATGCAGAACACGACGACGTCGACCTCGGACAGGGTGTCGCGCACGACGTCGTTGAGCCGGCGGCCGAGCAGGCTCTTGGGCTTGTGCAGGCCCGGGGTGTCGACGAGGACCAGCTGCCCGCCGGGCCGGTGGACGACGCCGCGGATGGCGTGCCGGGTGGTCTGCGGCCGGTTGCTGACGATGCCGACCTTCTCGCCCACCAGGGCGTTGGTCAGCGTGGTCTTGCCCGCGTTGGGGCGGCCCACCAGACAGGCGAAGCCGCTGCGGTACGGCTGGTCCGGTGTGGTCACCGCACCAGTCTCCCACCGCGGGACGACAGCCCCGCCGTCCCGCACCGAGACGTCGGTCCCCGGACGCCCACAGCGCTACGAAGGCCGCTACGCCGTGGTGCGCACGACCCCGTCGGGACCGGCGAGGAGGACCGGCGCGGTCGCCGTCAGGTCGTGCACCGCGGCGAGACCCTCCTGCTCGACCGCGTCGGCGTCGGACACGACCGCCGCCGCCTCCAGTCCCTCGACGCCGCTGGAGACCGCCGCGGCCACCGCGGCCTGCAGCGCCGAGAGCCGCAGCGAGGGCAGCGCGACGCTGACGGCGACGTAGGTCCGCCCGTCGGTGTCGCGGACCGCGGCGCCCTCCGGGGCGCCGGTGCGGCCGCGCGCGGAGCGGGCGAGCGTGACGAGCTTGGCGTCCTCGGGCTGCAGGTCGGGCACGGGGCGTCAGCTTTCCACCGTGGCCGGCACCTCGGCGCGGGTGGCCCCCGACTGCCGGTCCGGATCGTCGGACACGACCGGCACCCGGCTCACGAGGATGGTGTCGATGCGGTTGCGCCGCCCGCCGGTGCTCTCCGCGACCAGCCGCAGCCCCGCGACCTCCGCCGCCGACCCCTCGATCGGCACCAGCCCCAGCTCGCGGGCGAGCAGGCCGCCCACGGTCTCGACGTCGTCGTCGCGGGGCAGCTCGACGTCGAAGAGGTCGGCGAGGTCCTCGACCGGCAGTCGGGCGGTGATCCGCACCGACCCGTCGGCGAGGTGCTCGACCGGGGGGCGCTGGACGGCGTCGTGCTCGTCGGCGATCTCGCCGACGATCTCCTCGAGGATGTCCTCGATCGTCACCAGCCCCGCGAAGCCGCCGTACTCGTCGACGACGACCGCGATGTGGGTGCGGCGGGCCTGCATGTCGCGCAGCAGCTCGTCGACCGGCTTGGACTCCGGCACGAACGCCGGCGGCCGCATCAACTCCTCGACCCGCGGGCCGCGGCCCTCGCCGAGGTTCTGCGACCGGCGCACGAGGTCCTTGAGGTAGACGATCCCGACGACGTCGTCGACGTTCTCGCCGATCACCGGGATGCGGCTGAACCCGCTGCGCAGCGCGAGGGCCAGCGCCTGCCGGAGCGTCTTGGTGCGCTCGATCCAGACGACGTCGGTGCGCGGCACCATGACCTCGCGGGCGATGGTGTCGCCCAGCTCGAACACCGAGTGGATCATGTTGCGCTCGCCGGACTCGACGACGCCGCGCTCCTCGGCGAGGTCGACGAGCTCGCGCAGCTCGACCTCGGTGGAGAACGGGCCGTCGCGGTAGCCGCGGCCCGGCGTGATCGCGTTGCCGCCGAGGATCAGCAGCCGGGTGACCGGGCCCAGCACCCGCCCGAGCAGCCGCACCAGCCCGGCGGTGCGCAGCGCGATCGGATAGGCGTGCTGGCGTCCCAGGGTCCGCGGCCCGACGCCGACCAGCACGTAGCTGACCACCGTCATCACGCCGGCGGCGACCAGCACCGCCTGCCAGGTGCTCTCCAGCAGCCCGTAGACGACGACGCCGACCAGCACCGCGGCGACCATCTCGCACACGATGCGCAGCAGCAGGAGCAGCGCCACCAGCCGGGCGCGCTCGTCGAGGACCCGCTCGAGGCCGGCCGCGCGCCGGACGCCGTCGCGGCGCAGCTCCTCGACGCGGGCCTTGGACACCCGCTGCAGGGCGGCGTCCATGGCACCGAACGCGCCGGCGAGCGGGACCAGGCAGATCGCGACCACCAGCAGCGTGACCGCAGCGGCGCTCATCGGGTCACCGGGCCCCGGGGCCCCGTTCGGCCGGCTCGCCGGTGACCGGCTGCCGCGGCGCCGACCGCCAGCCCTCGAGCAGGCGGGTCTGCAGGCCGAACATCTCCCGCTCCTCCTCCGGCTCCATGTGGTCGTAGCCGAGCAGGTGCAGCACACCGTGGGTGGCCAGCAGCAGCAGCTCGTCGTCCATGGAGTGACCGGCGGCGCGGGCCTGCCGGACGGCGACCGAGGGGCACAGCACGACGTCCCCGAGCAGCGCCGGGCCGGGCTCGGGGTCGTCGGGCCGGGCGGTGTCCAGCTCGTCCATGGGGAAGGCCAGCACGTCGGTCGGGCCCTTCTCCCCCATCCAGCGCTCGTGCAGCACCGACATGTAGTCGGGGTCGACGCAGAGCACCGACAGCTCCGCCATCGGGTTGACGCCCATCTCGGCGAGGACGAACCGGCAGACGCCGGTCAGCTCCGCCTCGTCGACGGCGATCTCGGACTCGTTGGCGACCTCGACGGGCACGCCGCTCAGCTCCCCTGCCTGCGCGGCCGCGCCGGGCGGGCCGGGGCCGCGGGACGGGTGCCCGGCTGCTGGTGGGCGGTGTCCCAGCGCTCGTAGGCGTCGACGATGTCGCCGACCAGGCGGTGGCGGACGACGTCGGAGCTGGTCAGGTTGGCGAAGTGGACGTCGTCGATGCCGTCGAGGATCTCGCGGACGATCCGCAGGCCGCTCTGCGCGCCCCCGGGCAGGTCGACCTGCGTCACGTCACCGGTGACGACGATCTTCGAGCCGAAGCCGAGCCGGGTGAGGAACATCTTCATCTGCTCGGCGGTGGTGTTCTGGGCCTCGTCGAGGATGACGAACGCGTCGTTGAGCGTGCGGCCGCGCATGTAGGCCAGCGGGGCGACCTCGATCGTGCCCGACTGCATGAGCCGCGGGATCGACTCGGGGTCGACCATGTCGTGCAGCGCGTCGTACAGCGGGCGCAGGTAGGGGTCGATCTTCTCGCTGAGCGTGCCGGGCAGGTAGCCCAGCCGCTCGCCGGCCTCGACCGCGGGGCGGGTGAGGATGATCCGGTTGACCTGCTTGGTCTGCAGCGCCTGCACGGCCTTGGCCATCGCCAGGTAGGTCTTGCCGGTGCCGGCCGGGCCGATGCCGAAGACGATGGTGTGCGCGTCGATCGCGTCGACGTAGCGCTTCTGGTTCAGCGTCTTGGGCCGGATCGTGCGCCCGCGCCGGCTGATGATGTCGAGGCTGAGGACGTCGGCCGGGCGCTCGGAGCCGCCGCTGCGCAGCATGCCGATGACCCGGCGCACCGAGTCCGGGCGCAGCGCCTGGCCGGTGCCGAGCAGCGCGATGAGCTCGTCGAACACGCGGACGGCGAAGGCGTTGTCGGCCGGCTGCCCGGTCACGGCGATCTCGTTGCCGCGCACGTGCACGTCGGCCTCGAGCTCCCCCTCGACCAGCCTCAGCAGCTCGTCACCGGAGCCGAGGAGGGCGACCATCGACACGGGGTCGGGGACGGTGATCGTGGTGCGGACCGCGGTGGGGGCGGCGTTCGCGAGGGTGCTGGCGTCGTCCATCGCGGCGGCCTGCAGAGAGGCCTCGCGGGACGTGGGAGCGCCTGGCACGGGGACGTTCGGGGAGGTGTCGGGCAAGAACCCTCGACCCTGCCTTCCTGGCACGGGGAAATGACCTCTCGACTCTACCCGCGCCCGTCGACCGGGAACCGGCCCCGCGGAGCCCTCACCTCCCGGAGTAGGTGGCCTTCCCCGGCCCCTCGTCGAGGAAGGAGGCCACCGCGCCGCGCAGGTCGGCGGTGGCGAACAGCGGCCCGGAGACCTGCGGGGTGATCTCGTCGGCGGCGCGCACGCCGTGACGGACGGCGGTGCTCACCAGGCGCTTGGTGGCCGCGTGCGCGAGCGTCGGTCCGGCGGCGACGCGGTGGGCGTACGCGCGGGCGGCCTCGGCGAAGCCCTCGTCGGGCAGCACCCGGTTGACGACGTCCCACCGCTCGAGCACCGCGGCCGGGTAGCGCTCCCCGGTGAAGACGAGCTCCTTGGCCCGCGCCGGCCCGGCCCGCTCGGCCAGCCGCTGCGGCCCGCCCATCGACGGGGTCAGCCCCACGACCATCTCGACCAGCCCGAACGAGGCCCGCTCGGCGGCGAGCAGCACGTCGCAGGCCAGCGCGAACTCGAAGGCGGCGGTGAGCGTGAGCCCGTGCGCGGCGAAGACGGTGGGGACGGGCAGGTCCTCCAGCCCCTGGGACGTGCGCAGCAGCCGCGCCCACAGCGCCGTGCCCCGCTGCGCGGGTTCGGGGCCCTCGGCGATCTCGCGGAACGCGGTGACGTCGACGCCGCCGGAGACGACCTTCCCGCGCGCCTCGAGGAGCACCGCGCGGGCGCGGTCGGGCCGCCCGGGCGCAGTGAGGACGCGCAGCTCGGCCAGCGCGGCCTCGAAGCCGGCGAACACCGACTCGTCGAAGAGGTTGAGCGGGGGCCTGTCCAGCACGAGGACGGCGACGTCGCCGTCCCGCTCGATCCGGACGGGGGCGGCGCTGCCGGCGTCGGTCATGCCCGCCACCCTGCCATCCCGGTCCGGAGCGGCGGAGACGGCCATTCCTGCCGCTCGGGGTCAGCCGGGCGGCCAGCTGAGCGGGCGGCCGCCCAGGACGTGCAGGTGCAGGTGGTGGACGGTCTGCCCGGCGGCCGGGCCGGTGTTGGCCACCAGCCGGTATCCGGGCTCGGCGCCGTCGTCGGTGGCCAGGCCCTCCTGGAGGGCGACCGCGTGCGCGGCGGCCACCACGTCGGCCAGCAGCTGCGGATCGGCGCCCACCAGCAGCCCCGCCGTCGCGTGGTGCTCCTTGGGGACCACCAGCACGTGCGTCGGCGCCTGGGGGTTGACGTCGCGGAAGGCCAGCGTGCGGTCGGTCTCGTGCACGACGTCGGCGGGGACCTCCCGGGCGACGATCCGGCAGAACAGGCAGTCGCTCACCCGGCCGACCCTAGGGGGCGCGCGCGCCGGCCGCGGGTCAGGATGGCGCGGTCGCCGTCCTGACCGAGGAGGTCCCCCGTGCCCGTTCCCCAGCCCCCCAGCAGGACGTAGTGGACCGCCGCAGCGCTCTCCGGTCGGGGAGCCCCGGTGTCCGACCGTCCCGTGTCCAGCCGTCCCGCCGCGCGTTCCTCGCCGGCACCGCCCTCGCCCTCGCCACCGCGGCCTGCGGCCGCTCCTCCCCCGTCGGCGCCGCCGCCCCGTCCGGCGCCACCACGACGATCCGCATCGGCGCGATCCCCGACCAGGACCCCGAGGTCCTGCAGCGCCTCTACGGCACCGTGGCCGACTCGATGTCCGCCGCGCTCGACCTCGACGTCACCTACTCCCCGGTCACCGACTACGCCGCCGCGGTCTCCCTCTTCCGCACCGGCGACCTCGACCTCGTCTGGTTCGGCGGCCTCACCGGCGTGCAGGCGCGGCTGCAGGCACCGGGCGCGCAGCCGATCGCCCAGCGCGACATCGACGAGGACTTCCACTCGGTCTTCGTCGTCGACGCCGCCACCGGGCTCACCGCGTCGGACGACCTGCGGCCGCTGGCCGGGCTGCGGTTCACCTACGGCAGCGAGACGTCGACGTCGGGACGGCTGATGCCCGCGTACTTCCTGCAGCAGGCCGGCGTCGACCCGCAGGGCTTCCCGGGAGGGCCCGGCTTCTCCGGCTCGCACGACGCGACGATCGCCCTCGTCGCCTCGGGCACGTACCAGGCCGGGGTGCTCAACGAGCAGGTCTGGACGTCGCGCTCGGCGGAGGGCGCGGTGGACCCGGACGTGGTGCAGTACGCCCGGACGCCGGGCTACTCCGACTACCACTGGCTGCTCGGCCCGCAGGCCGCGGAGCGGTTCGGCGACGACGTGGCCGAGCGGCTCACCGGGTACTTCACCGGGCTGTCAGCCGACGACCCCGGCGACGCCGCGGTGCTCGAGCTGTTCGGCGCGGGCTCCTTCGTGCCGGCGCGGGCGTCGGACTACGACCGGATCGAGGAGATCGGCCGCAGCCTGGGGCTGGTCAGCTGACCGCCGTCCTCCGGCTGTCCGGCGTCACCGTCCGGTTCGGGACGGCGACCGCGCTCGACGCGGTGGACCTCACCGTGGGTCCCGGCGAGCGGGTCGCCGTCGTCGGGGCCTCGGGCGCCGGGAAGTCGACGCTGCTGGGCGTGGCCAACGGCGCGGTGCCGCCGTCGTCGGGCTCGGTCCAGGTGCTCGGGCAGGACCCGGCGGTGCTGCGCGGGCCGGCGCTGCGCCGGCTGCGCGCGCGGGTGGGCACCGTGCACCAGCACCTGGAGCTGGTCGGGCCGCTGCGGGTGGTGCACAACGTCAACGCCGGCCGGCTCGGCTCGTGGCCGGCGGCGCGGGCGGCGTGGTCGCTGGTGCGCCCGCAGGGCCTGCCCGAGGTGCTCGCCGCCCTGGAGCGGGTGGGGCTGGCCGGCCGGGTCTTCGACCGCACCGACACGCTCTCCGGAGGGCAGCGGCAGCGGGTCGCCGTCGCGCGGCTGCTCGTGCAGGACCCCGAGCTCGTGCTGGCCGACGAGCCGGCCTCCGCCCTGGACCCGGTGCTCGCCGGCCGGGTGCTGGAGCTGCTCGCCGGGCCGGCGTCGCGGGGCGGCGCGCTGCTGGCCGCCCTGCACGACCCGGCGCTGGCGCTGCGGCACTGCGGCCGGGTGGTCGGGCTGGCCGCCGGGCAGGTGGTCCTCGACGCGCCGGCCGCGGCGCTGACCGTCGCCGACCTGGCCGCCTTCTACGGGGCGCCGGCATGACGGCGGTGGCCGCGCGTGCCGCCGCACCCGTGCTGCGGCGGGACCGGCGCCGCTGGGGGTGGGGGCTGGCCGCGCTGGTCGCGGTCGGCTGGTCGCTGCTGGCGGCGCTCGACGGCGAGGTGGTCAACCCCGCCGGGGGCGCGCAGTTCGGCCGGTTCGCCGCGGCGGCGCTCTCCCCCGCGCTGGACGGCGCCTTCCTCGGGGTGCTGGGCACCGCGGCGCTGGTGACGGTGGCCTACGCCGTCCTGGGCACCGCGCTGGCCCTGGCGCTGGGTGCGGCCGGGGCGGTGCTGGTCGCCCGCTCCACCTGGGGACGGCGGCGGCTGGGCTGGGCGGCCGCCCGCGGCGCGCTCGCCGTCCCGCGCGGCCTGCACGAGGCGGTCTGGGGCCTGCTGCTGGTGAACGTGCTCGGGCTGGACCCGTGGGTCGGCGTCCTGGCGATCGGCCTGCCCTACGGCGCGGTGACGGCGAAGGTGTTCGCCGACCTGCTCGACGAGGCCCCGCGCGGGCCGTACGAGGCGCTGCTGGCCCAGGGCTCGGGCCGGGCGGCCGCGGCGCTGTACGCGCTGGTGCCACAGGCGGCCGGCGGGCTGCTGTCCTACGCCTTCTACCGGCTGGAGTGCGCGGTGCGCTCGGCGGTCGTGCTGGGGCTGATCGGCGCCGGCGGGCTGGGCTACCAGCTGTCGCTGTCGTTCGCCTCGCTGCGCTGGCCCGAGGTGTGGACCGCCGTCTACGCGCTGGCGCTGCTCTGCCTCGCCGCCGACGTCGCCGGACGGGCGGTGCGCCGCCGGGTGGCCGCGCCGCGGCGTCGCGCCGGCGTCCTGTCGCGCGACCGGGTGCTCACCGCCGCGGTCGGAGCGGCGGCGGCTGGGGTCGTCTGGTCGTGGTGGTTCCTGGCGCTGTCGCCGGCGTCCCTGGTCTCCGCGCGCACCCGGGAGCAGGCCGGCTACGTGCTGGGGGCGGCGTGGCCCCCCGCGGGGGACGGCGACCTGCTGCGCGAGGTGGTGCGGCAGTCCGTCGTCACGGTGCAGACGTCGGTGCTGGCGATCGCGGTGGCCACGGCGGGCGCGGTGCTGGTGGCGGGGGTCGCGGCGCGGCCGGCCGGGCGGTCGGGTCCCGGGCGCCGGGTCGCCGGGTCGCTGGTGCGCGCGGCGCTGCTCCTGCTGCGGGCGGTGCCGCCGCCGGTCTGGGCGCTGGTCCTGCTGTTCGTGCTCCTGCCCGGTGTCCTGCCCGGCGCGCTGGCGCTCGGGGTCTACACCCTCGGAGTGCTGGGGCGGCTGGCCGCCGAGGCGGTGGAGGAGGCCGACGCCCGGCCGCGGACGGCGCTGACCGCGCTCGGCGCCCGGCCCACCGGCGGCTGGCTGTACGCGGTGGCACCCCAGGCGTCCGGGCCGGTGCTCGCGTTCGCGCTGTACCGGTGGGAGGTCGTGGTGCGGGACACGCTGCTGGTCGGGCTGCTCGGCGCCGGCGGGCTCGGTGCGCTGCTCGCCTCGCGGCTGGCGGCCTTCGACTGGCCGGCGGTGACCACGGTGCTGCTCGCGACGATCGCGCTCACCCTCGCCGTCGACCTGGTCAGCGACCGCGCCCGCCGCGCCCTGCGCTGACCACCTCCGCGCACGTCCGTGGAGTCGCCCCGTGCCCGCGGACGTGCACGCCCAGGGTCAGGACCAGCGGGAGCGGGCCGACAGGGCGGCCAGCGCGGCGGCGCCGGCGGTGGAGGTCCGCAGCACCTCGGGCCCGAGCCGCACCGCCTGGGCGCCGGCCGCACGCAGGGCCACGACCTCGCCGTCGGTGAGCCCGCCCTCGGGGCCGACGACGACGGCCACGGTGCCGCTGCCGGGCAGCTCGACCCCGGCCAGCGGGCGGCGGGCCTGCTCGTGCAGGACGAGCGCGAGGTCGACGTCGGCCAGCTCGCCGCAGACCTGGCGGGTGGTCATCAGGTCGGCGACCTCGGGCACCCGCGGCCGGCGGGACTGCTTGGCCGCCGCCCGCGCCGCGGCCCGCCACTTCGCCAGCCCCTTGTCGACGCGGTCCTCGCGCCAGCGGGTGACGCAGCGGGCCGCGGCCCACGGGATGACGCGGTCGACGCCGAGCTCGGTGGCCAGCTCCACGGCCAGCGGCCCGCGGTCGCCCTTGGGCAGCGCCTGGACCAGCACGAACTCCGGCTCCGGCGCCGGCACCTCGTGGCGGGCGGTCACCCGCACGCGCAGCCCGACCGGGCCGGCGGCGACGACGACGCCCTCCACCAGGGCACCGCGGCCGTCGCCGACCCGCACCGGCTCGCCGGCGGCCAGCCGCACCACGTCGACGGCGTGCCGGCCCTCGGGGCCGTCGACCAGGACCTCGTCGCCGTCGGGCGGCAGCTCGTCGAGGAGGAACAGCGGCGAGCCGTCGAGGGCGGGGCGGGCGGCGTCGGGAGCCGGGGCGCTCACTTGAACGGGTTCCGCCGGACGCGGGAGAACAGCCCGCCGTGCGCCTCCGACGACGACGGCCCGGGACGGTCCTCGCCGCGCAGCACGGCCAGCTCGCGCAGCAGCTTCTCCTGCTCGGCGTCCAGGCGGGTCGGCGTCTGCACGTCGACGTGCACCAGCAGGTCACCCCGGCCGGTGGCCCGCAGCCGCGGCGCGCCCTGGCCGCGCAGCGTGAGCACGGTGCCCGCCTGCGTGCCCGGGCGGACGTCGACGTCGGTCTCCTCGCCGTCGAGCAGCGTGAGCGGCAGCGTCGTGCCCAGCGCGGCCGCGGTCATCGGCAGCGTCACGTGGCAGTGCAGGTCCTCGCCGTCGCGGGTGAAGACCTCGTGCGGCCGCTCGCGGATCTCCACGTAGAGGTCACCGGCCGGGCCGCCGCCGGGACCGACCTCGCCGCGGGCGGTGAGCCGGATCCGCATGCCGTCCTCGACGCCGGCGGGCACCTTGACCGGGATGCTCCGGCGGGCGCGCACCCGGCCCTCGCTGCCGCACTCGGGGCACGGGTCGTGGATGACCTGGCCGGTGCCGGCGCAGGTCGGGCACGGCCGGCTGGAGACGACCTGGCCGAGGAAGGAGCGCTGCACGCTCTGCACCTCGCCGCGGCCGGAGCAGGTGACGCACGTGGTCGGGTGGGTGCCCGGCGCGGTGCCCGCGCCGCTGCAGGTGCCGCACAGGACGGCGGTGTCGACGGTGATCTCCTCGGTGGTGCCGAAGACCGTCTGCTCGAGGTCGAGCTCGAGGCCGATCAGCGCGTCGTCGCCGGCGCGGACCCGGCTGCGCGGGCCGCGGCCGCCCACCCCGCCACCGAAGAAGGCGTCCATGATGTCGCCGAGCCCGCCGAAGCCGGCCCCGCCGAACGGCGAGCCGGCGGCCGCGCCGGCGCCGCTGTCGAACGGGTCGCCGCCGAGGTCGACGACGCGCCGCTTGTCCGGGTCGGTCAGCGCCTGGTACGCGCGGCTGACCTCCTGGAAGCGCTCCTTGGCCCCGGGGTCGGGGTTGACGTCGGGGTGCAGGTCGCGCGCGAGCCGCCGGTAGGCCTTCTTGATGTCGGAGTCGGAGGCGCCCCGGGCGAGTCCGAGCACGCCGTAGTAGTCGGTTGCCATCAGCTGTCGAGACCTCAGCTCCCGGCCAGCAACTGGCCGACGTAGCGGGCCACGGCTCGCACCGCGGCCATGTTGCCCGGGTAGTCCATGCGGGTCGGGCCGACGATGCCCAGCCCGCCCAGCGCCCGGTCGCCCGAGCCGTACCCCACGGACACGACCGACGCACCCGCCAGCGCCTCGTGGGCGTTCTCCTCGCCGATGCGCACGAGCACGGCACCGCCGCTGTCGACCTCGCTGATCAGCCGGAGGACGACGACCTGCTCCTCCAGCGCCTCCAGCAGCGGCCGCAGGTGGCCCGGGTCGACGGCCACGCGGGCCAGGTTCGCCGTGCCGCCCACGAGGAGACGGTCCTCCCCCGGCTCGACCAGCGTCTCCACCAGCGCGGCGCTGACCGCGGCCACCAGCGCCCGCAGGTGCGACGGCGCCGTGTCGACCAGGTCGGCCACCTTGCTGCCGGCGTCGGCGAGCCGGGCGCCGGTGAACGCCGCGTTGAGCGTGGCGCGCAGGTCGGCCACCTCGTCGCGGCCGACGTCGACCGGGCAGTCGACGATCCGCTGCTCGACGCGGCCGGTGTCGGTGATGAGGACCAGCAGCAGCCGCGAGCCGGAGAGCTGCACGACCTCGAGGTGGCGCACGGCGCTGCGGGACAGGGTCGGGTACTGGACGACGGCGACCTGGGAGGTCAGCTGGGCCAGCAGCCGCACGGTGCGGCCGAGCACGTCGTGCAGGTCGACGGCGCCGTCGAGGAACCGCTCGATCGCCTTGCGCTCGGCGGCCGACAGCGGCTTGACCGCCGACAGCCGGTCGACGAACAGCCGGTAGCCCTTGTCGGTGGGCACCCGGCCGGCGCTGGTGTGCGGCTGGGTGATGTACCCCTGCTCCTCCAGCACGGCCATGTCGTTGCGGATGGTGGCCGGCGAGACGCCGAGGTCGTGCCGTTCGGCCAGGGCCTTGCTGCCCACGGGGTCGTTGGTGGAGACGAAGTCCTGGACGATGGCCCGCAGGACCTGCAGGCGCCGTTCGTCGTGCGCCACGGTGACACCTCCCCGAACCGGTCGACGTCGCCGTGCGGGGAGCCCCCGGGGGCTCCGGCCTGCGCGCTCCGGGAGCCCGGGCGGCCTGGCACTCGCACGGACCGAGTGCCAATCCAGCATACGTCTAGGGAGCCGTTCCGTCGCGGACGTGACGGGGTCGACCCCCCGGAGGGGGCGCGGTGCCGCAGGAGGACGGCCGATAGGGTCGCCGGGGTCGGAACGGGTGCGGGGCAGGTCGGACGGAGGTCGGGTCCCTGATCTTCAAAGCGGTGCGGAACGGGCGCCCCTATCCCGAGCACGGCCTGTCCACCAAGGACTGGGCGATGATCCCGCCCCGGCAGATCCGGCTCGACACGCTGGTCACCACCAAGCGCGAGCTGGCGTTGGACACCCTGCTCGCCGACGACTCGACCTTCTACGGCGACCTCTTCCCGCACGCCGTCCAGTGGCACGGCGACCTCTACCTGGAGGACGGCCTGCACCGCGCGCTGCGGGCGGCCCTGCAGCAGCGCTCGGTGATCCACGTCCGGGTCCTCGACCTCGACGCGCTGATGCCCGCCAACCTGGCGTGAACGGGGCCGTCCTCCGCGAGGCGACCGCGGACGACGTCCCCGACGGCATGGGGCCCGACCTCTGAGCCGGCTACAGCCAGCCCTTGTCCGCGGCGACGCGGGCGGCCTCCACGCGGGTGCGGGCGCCGGTCTTGCCGATCGCCGAGGACAGGTAGTTGCGCACCGTCCCCTCGGACAGGAACAGCCGCCGGGCGATGTCGGCGACGGTGGCGCCGTCGGCGGCCTCGCGCAGCACGTCGGCCTCGCGTGCCGACAGCGGCGTGGCGCCCATCGCCAGCGCCGCGGCGGCCAGGTCCCGGTCGATCACCCGCTCCCCCGCGACGACGGCCCGGATCGCCGTCGCGAGCTCTGCCACCGGCGCGTCCTTGACCAGGAACCCGGCCGCACCGACCTCCATGGCGCGCCGCAGGAAGCCCGGCCGGCCGAACGTGGTCAGGACGACGGCGCGCACCGCGGGCAGCTCCGCGGCCAGCTCGCGCGCGGCCTCGATGCCGTCGCGCCCGGGCATCTCGATGTCCAGGAGCGCGACGTCGGGGCCGTGCTCGCGGGCGGCGCGGAGCACCTCGTCGCCGCGGCCCACCTCGGCGACCACCGTGATGTCGGGCTCGAGCTCCAGCAGTGCCCGCAGCGCGCCGCGGACCATCGACTGGTCCTCGGCGACCAGGACCCGGATCACCCGGTCGCTCACCGGGCCACCGTCTGCGGCGCCGTCTCCCGCACCGGGGCCGGCACCAGCGGGAGCACGGCGCGCAGCTCGTAGCCGCCGTCGCGGCCGCTCCCGCCGGTGAGCCGCCCGCCGAGCGCGCCCACCCGCTCGGACAGGCCGGCCAGGCCCGAGCCCGGCTCGCTGTCCTCGGTGGGCCCGCGGCCGTCGTCGGCCACGGTGAGCACCGCCTCGGCGCCGTCGTCGGTGAGGGACACCGTCACCGTCCGCGCGCCGCTGTGCCGCAGCACGTTCGTCGTCGCCTCGCGCACCACCCAGCCCAGTGCTGCGTCCACCGGGCCGGGCAGGGTGGGCACGCGCGTGGGCACCCGGACGGTGATCCCCGCCCCCGACAGCGCCGAGCGGGCCTCGGCGAGCGCCTGCGCGCAGCTGACCTGCCGGTAGCCGCTCACGGCGTCGCGGACCTCGGCCAGCGCGCGTCGGGCGGCGGCCTCGACGTCGGCCATCTCGGTGCGCGCCCGGGCGGGGTCGGCCTCGGCCAGCCGCCCGGCGAGCTCGCTCTTGAGCGCGATGAGCGACAGGCTGTGGCCGAGCAGGTCGTGCAGGTCGCGGGCGAAGCGCAGCCGCTCCTCGGCCACGGCGTTGCGCGCCAGCTCTTCCCGGGCCTCGGCGAGCTCGTTGTTGACCTCGACCAGGTGGCGGGTGCCGCGCAGCCCGAACGCGGTGAGCAGGCACATCACCGGGAGGACGAACAGGTCGCCGAGCATGTCGTCGGCGGCGACCACGGCGGCGCACACCGCGGCGGCCGCGACCACCGCCGGCCACACCCAGCGCTGCGGCAGCGCCGCCGCCGAGGCCGCCGACACGTAGATCATCAGCCCGGCCCACGACGGCCCCAGCCAGACGGCGAGCGCGACGGCGAGGACCGCGACGAACGCCAGCCGGGACATCGCCGGCGGGCCCCAGCAGCCGCCGCCGAACGCCCGGCGGAAGACGTCGAGGTAGACGACGGTGAAGGCCAGCAGGCCGGCCCCGGCCACCACCCGGACGGCGAGCGGCCGGTCGGTGGTGAGCAGGTCGACGACCGGGAAGAACTGGAACAGCAGCCAGGGCAGCGCCCAGCCGATGCGCTGCCACCGGGTGCGGGGTTCCACGGCGACCGACCGTAGCCCGCTCAGCCCGCGACGGCGGCCAGCGGACGCCGCCGCGCCGCGGCGACGGCGAGGACGGCGAAGGCCGCTCCGAACGCCGCCAGCGCCACCAGGGCCGTCAGGCCCGGGAGCTCGCCCGCCGCGACGTCGCGGCCGGTCTGCGCGTACCAGTACGACGGCAGCGCGTGCGCCACCGCGCGCAGGCCCGACGGGAAGATCTCCACCGGCACCCACAGCCCGCCGAGCGCGGCCAGCACGGTGGCGACCAGGCCCATGGCGCCGCCGGCCGCCTTCTCCTCCAGCGCCCAGCCCAGCAGCAGGCCCAGCGCCACGAACACCGCCGACCCGAGCCACAGCACGCCGACCAGGCCCACCCACGTTCCGGGGTCCAGCCGCACGCCGTTGACGAACCGCCCCACCAGCGCGACGACGACCAGCGGCGGCAGCGCGAGGAGCATCCCGACGGCGACGTCGACGGCGACCACCGAGGTCTGCGGCACCGGCGTCACCCGCAGCTGCCGCAGCCACCCGGAGGCCCGGTCGAACGACAGCCGGATGGTGGCGCCCAGCGCCGCGCCGATGGCGCCGTAGGCCATCATCGCGACCATCGTGGCCGCGGCCGCCTCCTGGCTGATCCCGCCGGGCGCGCCGGCGAGGACCTGCGTGAAGAAGACGGTGAACGCCGCCGGCAGGGCGACGGTGAAGAGCAGGTACTGCTTGTTGCGGCCGACCCGGCGCAGCTGGAAGGCGAACAGCGGACTCATCGCAGAGCTCCCGTGGTGAGGGTGAGGACGGCGTCCTCGAGGCTGGCGCCGCGGACCTCGAGGTCGGTCAGCGGGATCCCGCGGTCGAGCAGGACGCGCAGGGTGGCCTCGGGGTCGGTGGTGGTGAGGACGGCGGAGCCGCCCTGGCGTGCGGCGGTGAGGACGCCGGGCAGCGCCGCGAGGTCGGCGCCGTCGGTCACCGACAGGCGCACGGTCCGCCCCGAGACGGCGGAGCGGACCTCGGCGGAGGACCCGTCGGCGACCACCCGCCCGCCCGCGAGGACCACCACCCGGTCGGCGACGGCGTCGGCCTCCTCGAGGTGGTGGGTGGCGAAGACGACCGTCGTACCGCGGGCGGCGAGCTCGCGCATCGTCGTCCAGAAGGCCCGGCGGCCCTCGACGTCCATGGCCGAGGTGGGCTCGTCGAGCAGCAGCAGCGGCGGCTGACCGGCCAGCGCCAGCGCCAGCATCACCCGCTGCCGCTGGCCGCCCGAGAGCGCCTCGACCGGCCGAGCGAGCAGCCCGTCGATGCCGGTGGTGGCCACCAGGTCCTCCAGCGGCCAGGGATCGGGGTAGCTGTGCCGCACGAGGTGCAGGACCTCGCCGACGCGGGCCTCGCTCGGCAGGCCGCCGTGCTGGAGCATCGCGCCCACGCAGCCGGCGCGGACGGCGTCGGCCGGCGCGCGGTCCAGCACGCGGACGGTGCCGGTCGCGGGGTGCACCAGGCCGAGGACGGCGGAGACGGTGGAGGACTTCCCGGCGCCGTTGGGGCCGAGCAGTGCGATGGTCTCGCCCCGCCCGACGTGCAGGTCGAGGTCGTCGACGGCGAGCACGTCGCCGTGGCGGACGGTGAGGCCGCTGATGTCGAGCGCGTTGGCGGGCACGGCACGAGCCTGCCGCCGGCCCGGGTGCGCGCAGTAGTGCAGGACGTCGCCGGTCGCACCTGACATCCGTCAGACCCGGGGGGGCCTTCGTAGCGCTCTTGGCTCCCCCGGAGCCAAGAGCGCTACGAAGGCCCTCAGTCGGTGAGGTCGCGGACGACGGCGTCGGCGAGCAGCCGGCCGCGGTCGGTGAGCACCGCGCGGCCCGCGTCGTGCGCGGCGGGGTCGAGCAGCCCGCGGGCGACGGCGTCCGCGGCGCGCAGCCGGCCGGCGTCGGACAGCGCCGTCAGCGGCAGCCCGTCGCGCAGCCGCAGCCCGAGCATCACGGTCTCCAGCGTGCGGTCGGCCTCGTCGAGGACCTCGCGGTCGGCCACCGGGCTCTCCCCCGCGGCCAGCCGGCCGGCGTGGGCCGCCGGGTGCTTGACGTTCCACCAGCGCACCCCGCCGACGTGGCTGTGCCCGCCCGGGCCGATCCCCCACCAGTTGGCGTTGGCCCAGTACAGCTCGTTGTGCCGGCAGCGGGCGGCGTCCCCGCGCGACCAGTTGCTGACCTCGTACCAGTCGAACCCGGCGCCGCGCAGCGTGGTGTCGGCCTGCACGTAGCGGTCGGCGAGGACGTCGTCGTCGGGCATGGGCAGCTCGCCGCGGGAGATGCGGCGGGCCAGCCGGGTGCCGTCCTCCACGATCAGCGCGTAGGCGCTGACGTGGTCGACCGGCGCGGCGAGGACGGCGTCGAGCGAGGCGGCCCAGTCGGCGTCGGTCTCGCCCGGCGTGCCGTAGATGAGGTCGAGGTTGACGTGCTCGAAGCCGGCCGCGGCCGCCTCGCGCGCGGCCTGCGCCGCCCGTCCCGGGGTGTGCCGGCGGTCGAGGACGGCGAGGACGTGCTCGGCCGCGGACTGCATGCCCAGGCTCAGCCGGGTGAAGCCGGCCGCGCGCAGGGTCGCCAGCGACGCCGGGGTGACCGACTCGGGGTTGGCCTCGGTGGTCACCTCGACGTCGGAGGCGACGGGGAACAGCTCGCGGACGGCGGCCAGCACGGCGGCGAGGTCCTCGGCGGGCAGGAGCGTCGGGGTGCCGCCGCCGACGAACACCGTGGAGACCGTCGGCAGATCGGGGCCGAGGACCCGCGCGGCGCGGGACAGCTCGGCGATCGCGGTGCCGGCGTACTCGGCCCGGTTGGCGCCGGGTCCGAGCTCGTCGGAGGTGTAGGTGTTGAAGTCGCAGTAGCCGCAGCGCGTGGCGCAGAAGGGCACGTGCACGTACAGGCCGAACGGCGTCGTCGTCAGGTGCTCGCGGGCGCCGGCCGGCAGGTCGTCGTCCGCCGGCGGGCTTCCCGGCAGCAGCGGCAGGGTCGTGGTCATCTGCTCCCAGTGTGCCGCGTCCCGGCTCCCCCGGGCACGATGCCCCGGTGAGCGAGGACCGGCTGCTGCAGGTGACCGTCGCGGGGGGCGTGGCCCGCCTGGTCCTGGACTCCCCCGCCAACCGCAACGCGCTGTCCCGCGCGCTGCGGGGTCAGCTGCGCGAGGCGCTGGACGCCGCGCTCGCCGACGACGCCGTCCGCGTGGTCGTGCTCGACCACACCGGCCGGGTGTTCTGCTCGGGCATGGACCTGTCCGAGGCCGCCGGTGCCGGCGCCGGGGACCAGGGCGTGCGCGGGCTGCCCGACCTGCTGGAGACCCTCTGGACGGCGCCCAAGCCGGTGGTCGCCGTGGTCCGCGGACCGGCGCGGGCCGGTGGCGTGGGGCTGGCGGCCGCCTGCGACGTCGTGGTGGCGGCCTCCTCGGCGACGTTCGGGATGTCGGAGGTGCGCCTCGGGCTGGTGCCCGCGGTGATCTCCGCCGTCGTGCTGCCGCGCATGCAGCCGCCCGTGGCGCACCGGCTGATGCTGACCGGTGAGGTGTTCGACGCCGCCACCGCCGCGGCCGGCGGGCTGGTGGACCTGGTGGCGCCCGACGACGAGGTGGACGCCGCCGTCGACGGGCAGGTCATGGCGCTGGCCGCCGGGTCGCCGTGGGCGCTGGCCGAGACCAAGCGGCTGCTGCGCGCCGGCGGGTTGCGCGGCTCGTTCGACGACCTGCTCGAGCTCTCCGCGCGGGCCTTCGCCGGCGAGGACGGCCAGGAGGGCATCGCGGCCTTCCGCGAGAAGCGCCCGGCCCGCTGGGTGCCCACGCTCTAGCGCCGGCTCGCGGGCCGCGGGACCCTGCGGTGGTGACGGCACCCGAGGACCCGCGCGAGCGCTTCCGCACCCTGCCCGAGCCGGTCCGCCCCGAGGACGCCGTGGAGACCGTGGACGCGGAGGCCGCGCGGCCGGTGGACACGGAGGGCGACGAGCGCGACCGCCTCCTCCGCGAGGCCGGCGGCTGACGCTCCCCGCCACCCCTCCCGCCGACGGTCGTGCTCTGCCTACACACGTGGGCAGAGCACGAAAGGGGCCGACCAGGACCCGTTCCGCGCGCAGTCGTGCTCTGCACACACCGGTGGGCAGAGCACGACTGCGGCTCAGAGGACGTACGTGGCGATCAACTGGCCGAGCTGGCGGATGTCGGAGTTGCCCTTGAACTCCAGCCGCACCTTGCCCAGCCCGCTGAACCAGAGGTCGAGCTCGGCGTCGAGGTCGAAGGTGCCGGCGGTCTCCACCGAGAAGGCCTGGATCTTGCCGTAGGGCAGCGAGGTGAAGTCCTTCTTGCGGCCGGTCATGCCCTGGACGTTCACCGCGATCGGCCGCTTGTCGGTGAAGACGACGAAGTCCTGCACCGTCCTGAAGGCGAAGTGGAGCTGCTCACCGGGGATGAGCAGCGGGGCGACGTCGCCGGCGACGTCCTGGGGGTTGCACTGGCTCAGCTTGAACACCGAGCCACTGGAGAAGTCGATCACCCGGACACGTGAGGTGACATCCGCGTGACGCAGTGTCTCCCGCGCCGGGGGTCAGCGCAGGCGGCGGCTCGCGTCGGGCAGCCGCAGGGTGACCCCGCGGGCGTCGAGCCACTCCATCAGCGGCACCGCCACCCGGCGGCTCGTCCCCCACGCCGACCGCGCCTGGCTGAGGGTGAACGGCTGCGGCACCCCGGCCAGCCGCTCGCGCGCGACCTCCTCCACCCCCGGCGCCAGGTAGACGCCGTCGGCGATGCGGACGAGCTGCCCGTCGCGCACCGCCGCCGCCAGCTCGCGCGGGCCCAGCCGGGCGGCGCGCAGCTCCTCGGCGTCCGGCGCGGCGAACGGGTCCGCGGCCAGCCGGGCCCGGATGGCGTCGACGGCGCGCTGCACGGCCGGCGGCAGGCCCGCGGCGGCCACCACCACCCGGCCCTCGCGCAGCGCCAGCGGCGGGCGGACGACGAGCGCGACGAGGTCGTCGGCGGGCAGGTCCAGCTCGCGGCGCACCACGGCGACCGGTGGTCCCGGCTCCAGCGGGTGCGCCTGCCGGTGCGCGGCCACCAGCCCGGGCACCCGGCGGGCGAGGTCCCCCACCAGCCCCGGTGCGAGCAGCCACGGGCCGGCGCGGACGGCGTCGTCGGGCACCGGCCAGCCCATCGCGGTGAAGTCGTCGGCGCGCACCACCCGGCGCCGGCCGAGGTCGGCCGCCGCACCCGCGGGGCCTGCCTCCTGGGCGTCGAGGTCGGCGGCCCGCTGCCGGGCGGCGCCGCGGCGGCGCAGCTCCGGCGGGGCGACGTCGCGGACGTCGGCGCCCAGCACCCGCCGGGCGCCGGGGTCGCGCAGCAGCACCCGGTCGCCCACCCGCAGCGGCAGCGCCGAGGCCAGCCGCAGCCGCACCGCCGCGCCGTCCAGGGGGCGCAGCCGCACGGGCACCGCCGCCGACCCGACGTGCAGCACCGCCTCGGCCGGCAGCCGGTCCTCCGGCTCCCGCGCGAGGACGACGTCGACCTCGGCGGTCTCGCGGAAGGCGCCGGGCGTCAGGAGCGCGTCGCCGCGGGCGAGGTCCTCGACGGCGACCCCGCGCAGGTTCAGCGCCACCCGCGCGGTCGCCGCCGCCCGCTGCACCGGACGGCCCAGCGACTGCACGCCGCGCACGGTCACCTCCCGGCCGCCCAGCCGCAGCCGGTCCCCCGGCGCCACCGACCCGGCCGCCAGCGTGCCGGTGACCACGGTCCCGGCGCCGCGGATGGGGAACGCGCGGTCGATCCACAGCCGCACCGGGGCGTCGGCGCCCGGCGCGGGCAGCCCGGCCAGCATCGTCTCCAGCGCGGCCGCGAGGTCGGGGACGCCCCGGCCGGCCGGGGCGCTCACCGCAACAGCCGGCACGACGCCCATCGACGTGGCGGCCAGCCGCTCGCTCGCGTCGGCCAGCACCGGCGCGGGGTCGGCGAGGTCGGCCTTGGTGACGGCGAGCAGCGCGTGCCGCACGCCGAGCGCGTCGAGGACGGCGACGTGCTCGGCGGTCTGCGCCGACCAGCCGTCGTCGGCGGCGACCACCACCAGCGCGGCCGGCACCGACCCGACGCCGGCGAGCATGTTGCCGACGAACCGCTCGTGACCGGGCACGTCGACGACGGCGACCACCCGCCCGGTGGGCAGCGTCGTCCAGGCGAACCCGAGGTCGATGGTCAGGCCGCGGCGGCGCTCCTCCTCCCACCGGTCGGGCTCCATGCCGGTGAGCGCGCGGACCAGCGTCGACTTGCCGTGGTCCACGTGCCCCGCCGTGGCGATCACGTCCATGCCGTTCAGCGCCACCGGCCGGCCACCTCCAGCACCGCGGCCGCGAGGTCGTCGTCGGCCGAGGGCGGCACGCTGCGCAGGTCCAGCAGCGTGCGGTCGTCGGCGAGGTACCCGACCACCGGCCGCGCGCCCCGGCGCAGCGGCTCGGCGAGCGCGGCGGGCAGCGAGACCGCGGCGCTGGGGAGCCGGTGCTCGGGCGCCCCGCCGCCGCCCACGCGGGCGGCCGAGTCCACGGCCCGGGCGTCGAGACCGGCGGCCGCCAGCCGGTCGGCGAGCGCCGCGGCCCGCGCGCGCAGGTCCGCGACGCCGGCCGCGAGCATCTCCTGCACCGGCGGGAGCGGGCCGCGCAGCGTCGCCTCGAGCGCGGCCAGCGTGGTCTTGTCCACCCGCAGCGCCCGGTAGAGCGGGTGCCGGCGCAGCCGCTGCACCAGCTCGGCGCGGCCGAGCACCAGCCCGGCCTGCGGGCCGCCGAGCAGCTTGTCGCCGCTGGCGAGCACCAGGTCGGCGCCGTCGGCCAGGGTGGTCTGCAGGTCCGGCTCGTCGGGCAGCGCGGGGTGCGGGCGCAGCAGGCCGGAGCCGACGTCGGCCACCAGCGGCACCCCGGTCCCGGCGAGCGCGCCCGCCAGCGACGCCACCGGCACCGCCCGGGTGAACCCGCGGACGACGAAGTTCGACGGGTGCACCTTGAGCACCGCTCCGGTGCCCGCGCCGAGCGCGCGCGTGTAGTCCTCCAGCGCGACCCGGTTGGTGGTGCCGACCTCCCGCAGCCGCGCGCCGGTGGACTCCAGCAGCTCGGGGATGCGGAAGCCGTCGCCGATCTCGACCAGCTCGCCGCGGGCGATGACCAGCTCACCGGCCAGCGCCGTCGCCACCAGGGCGAGGGCGGCGGCGCAGTTGTTGACCACGATCGCGGCCTCGGCCGCCGGCACCGCCGCCAGCAGGGCCGACAGCGCCGCCTCGCCCCGCGGGCCGCGGCGGCCGGTGCGCAGGTCCAGCTCGACGTCGGTGGTCCCGCTCGCGGCGACCACGGCCTCGACGGCGGCCGGGGACAGCGGCGCCCGCCCGAGGTTGGTGTGCACGAGCACGCCGGTGGCGTTGAGCACCGGCCGCAGGCTGCCCGCCGTCGCCGGCAGGGCGGCCAGGACCGTGGCGACGGCGTCCTCCGGGGTCACCTCCCCCGCGCGGACGCGCGACTGGACGGCGCGGACGGCGTCCTTGACCAGGTCGCGGCCCAGGCGTGCGGCCGCGCCGGCCAGCGCCGGGTCGGCCAGCAGCGTGTCGGTGCGGGGCACTGCCCGCCGCGGGTCGGCGCTCATCGCTGTCGCAGCGTATGCGCGCCGACCCGCGGTCGTCGGCTGGCGGAGGCGGACGGGAATCGAACCCGCCTGACCGAGCTGCTCGGCCACGTCGGCTTTAGAGGCCGCGGGGGCCACCAGACACCCTGACGCCTCCGCGGGGGAGCCTACGGCCCGGTCACTCCCCGGCGCAGATCGCCGCCATCTCGTCGAGGTAGTCGGCGTAGGGCGGCAGTCCGGCGTCGGCGCGCAACTGCTCGACGGCGGCCGGGTCGGCCAGCGGCAGCGCCGGCTGCGGTCCGTCGGCCGTGCACGCGACCTGCGTGCCGTACGTCTGCGGCCGGCCGGTGTTCGCGGCCACCCGGTCGGTCAGGTAGGCGAGGTCGCCCGCCGACGCCTGGCCGGCCGCCACCGCCTGCCGCAGCAGCTCGAGTGCCCGCTGCTGGAAGACCGGGTCGAGGTCGGCGTGCTGGGCGATCGCCCATGCCGCCTCGGAGCCGTCCTCGCCGACCAGCTCCCAGGTCGGCCAGCCGTGCGCGTCGAGGATCTCGGCCAGCCGTGCCGTGCGCGCGGCGTCGCCCTCCGGGTCCGCGCCGCCGGTGCGCCCGCTCTGGTCCCGATCGAGCATGGCGAGCAGCTCGTCGTGCAGCTCCCGGTCGAAGCCGGGCGGCGCCGCGGTGGACGACGACGGCTCCGACGGCGCGGGCGCCGTCGACGCCGCGCCACCCGTCGGCTCCCCCGACGCACACCCCGCCAGCACCAGCAGCAGGACGGCGAGCAGCAGACGGGACACGGGGCGCCTCCTCGGGTGGCGGCGATGGTCCCGCGGCCGGCTGCCGCGGTCCAGCGGTGCCGTCCGGCCCGGGACTAGCGTCGGCCGGGTGACGACCGCTCCGGCCACCATCCGGCTCACCCAGTACGCGCACGGCGGCGGCTGCGCCTGCAAGATCCCGCCCGGCGAGCTCGAGGCCGTCGTCGCGGGGCTCACCCACACCGGCCCGGTCTCCCCGGCCGCCGAGCTGGTCGTCGGGCTCGACGACGGCGACGACGCGGCCGTGGTGCGGATCGCCGGGGGGCAGGGGCTGGTGCTCACCACCGACTTCTTCACCCCGGTCGTCGACGACGCCCACACCTTCGGCCGGATCGCGGCGGCCAACGCGCTCTCCGACGTCTACGCGATGGGCGGCACCCCCGTCGTCGCGGTCAACCTGCTGGGCTGGCCGCGCGACGTGCTGCCGGCCGAGCTGGCCGCGGAGGTGCTGCGCGGCGGGCTGGAGACGGCGCAGGAGGCCGGCTGCCACGTCGGCGGCGGGCACTCGATCGACGACCCCGAGCCCAAGTACGGCATGGCGGTCACCGGCGTCCTCGACCTCGACCGGGTCATCCGCAACGACGCCGCCGTCGCCGGGACGCCGCTGTCGCTGACCAAGCCGCTGGGCGTCGGGGTGCTCAACAACCGGATGAAGGCCACCGGCGAGGTGAGCGCGGAGGCGGTGGCGTCGATGACCGCGCTCAACCGCGACGCCGCGCTGGCCGCGCTGGCCGCCGGCGTCCGCGCCGGCACCGACGTCACCGGCTTCGGCCTGCTCGGGCACCTGTACAAGATGGCCCGCGCCAGCGGGGTGACCGCCGTGGTCGACGCCGCCGCCGTCCCGTACCTGACCGGCGCGCGCGAGGCGCTGGCCGCCGGGTACGTCTCCGGCGGCACCCGGCGCAACCTCGACTGGGTGCGCCCGCACGCCGACCTGTCCGCCGTGGACGGGGACGAGGCGCTGCTGCTGGCCGACGCGCAGACCTCCGGCGGGCTGCTGCTGGCCGGCGAGGTGCCCGGTGCCCCGGTCATCGGGGAGTTCGTCCCGCGCGGGGAGCACGTGCTCGTCGTCCGGTGACCTGGCCGGTCGTGGCCGACGCAGTCGGCTCCGGAGGTCCGGCGCGGGGCCGGAGGCTCCCGCCGGAGATCCGGGGAGCGGCTCCGCACGGGGTGGGGACGGCCGTGGGCCGCGGTGCGGCCCGGAGGGTCGCAGTGCCATAGTCCGGCCATGCGCGCCGTCTTCGTCTCCACGCCCTCGCCCGACGACCCGCTCTCCGTCCTGGAGGTCGGCGACCGTCCCGAGCCGGAGGCGCCCGACGGCTGGACGACGGTGCAGGTGAAGGCGGTCTCGCTCAACCACCACGACCTGTTCAGCCTGCGCGGTGTGGGCCTGCCGCAGGAACGGATGCCGATGATCCTGGGCACCGACGCGGCCGGGTTGGACGAGGACGGCAACGAGGTCGTCGTGCACGGCGTCGTCGCGACCCCGGGCTGGACCGGCGACGAGACGCTCGACCCGAAGCGCACGCTGTTCTCCGAGCTGTACCAGGGCACGATGGCCGAGCGGGTCGCCGTCCCCCGGCGCAACGTGCTGCCCAAGCCGGCCGAGCTGTCCTTCGCCGAGGCCGCGTGCCTGCCCACCGCCTGGCTCACCGCCTACCGGATGCTGTTCGTGAAGTCGGGGCTGCGGCCCGGGCACACGGTGCTCGTGCAGGGCGCCAGCGGCGGCGTGGCCACCGCACTGGTGGTGCTGGGGCGGGCCGCCGGCTTCCGGGTCTGGGTGACCGGCCGCAGCGAGGAGAAGCGGCAGGCCGCGCTCGAGCTGGGCGCCGAGCAGGCGTTCGAGACCGGCGCCCGGCTGCCCGAGCGGGTCGACGGCGTCATGGAGACCGTCGGCAAGGCGACCTGGAGCCACAGCGTCAAGTCGCTCAAGCCCGGCGGCGTCATCGTCACCTCCGGCGCCACCACGGGCTTCGACCCGAGCGCCGAGCTCAACCGGGTGTTCTTCACCCAGCTGTCGGTGATCGGCTCCACGATGGGCACCCGTGACGAACTCGAGGCGCTCATGCGCATGTGCGCGGCCACCGGCGTCCGCCCGGTCATCGACGTCGAGCTGCCGCTGGACCAGGCCCGCGAGGGGTTCGCCCGCATGCTCGAGGGCCGCACCGCAGGCAAGATCGTCTTCACCGTCTGACCCGGGGAGGCCGGTCGTGGCCAGGACAGCACGGGTGTGGCGGGGCTGGGTCCGCACCGAGGACACCGCCGCCTACGCCGCCTACGTCGAGGAGACCGGCGTCGGCGGGTACCGGCGGACGCCGGGCAACGAGGGCGCCTGGGTGCTCACCCGCGACCTCGGCGACGGCCGCACCGAGATCGTGGCGCTGAGCCTGTGGGAGTCGCTGGAGGCCGTCCGCGGGTTCGCCGGCGACGACCTCGAGGCCGCCGTCTACTACCCCGAGGACGACCGCTACCTCGTGCAGCGCGAGGACACCGTCACGCACTACGAGGTGCGCGAGCCCGGCTGACCTCCCGGAGCAGCACCAGCGCCGCGACCCCCGCCAGCGCGGCGGCGACCGCGGCGCCGGCGAAGACGGTGTGCAGCTGGAGGAGGACGGCGGCGTCGGTGGCGTCCTCGTACGCGGGGCAGTCCGCGGGCGAGGCCGGGCACAGCGTCAGCGGCGAGCCGATCGCCCCGACCTCGGCGGTGAACCGGCGCAGCGCCACCGCGGTGAGCAGCGAGAGCCCCACCAGCATGCCGACGGTCCGGGCGACGACGGCCAGCGCGCCGGCGCTGCCGTGCACCTCGGGTGCGGTGACGGCGAGCAGCACCGCGTTGACCGGCGCGATGGCCAGGCCGAACCCGAGACCCGCGGCGAGCAGCACGACGGTCGACGTCCAGGAGTCCAGCGAGGTCTCCCCCCAGCCGGTCATGGCCCACAGCGCCAGGGCGGCCAGCGCCATGCCGCCCGCGGCGACGGCCCGCGGGGGCGCAACCCGGCACAGCCACCCGCCGGCCACCGCGCCCACCGGGACGGCGACCAGCAGCCGCACCAGCACCAGCGCGGCGCCGAGCTGGTCACCGGGCGTCGTCGTCGCGCGGGCGAACAGCGGGACGTCGACCAGCGCGGCCACCAGCGCCACCCCGACCAGCAGGTTGACCAGCAGCGCACCCCAGGCGCCGGCCGGCCGCAGCGCCGCCAGCGGCAGCACCGGGTCGGGCGTGCGCCGCTCGTGCAGCCAGAAGGCGACGGCGGCCGCGGCCGCCACCGGCAGCAGCACCGGTCCGTGCGCCACGACCTCGCGGGCCGGATCGGCGGCGGCGAAGGCCCACACCAGCGCGCCCAGCGCCACGACGGCGAGCAGCGACCCGGCGACGTCGACCTCGCGCAGCAGCCGCGGCACCCCGCGCAGCGGCAGGACCGCGCCGTCGGGGCGGGTCAGGCTGCGCGCCACCAGGGCGATCCCCGCGATCCCGGCTCCCAGCACCAGCGGCGTCGTGGCAGCGACACCGTCGGCCAGCGGCACCCAGGCCAGGCCGAGCGTCACGTCCTCGGCCAGCGCGGCGGGCTCGGCCAGCTGCAGCCCGGCGGCGGCGCCGGTGAGGGCGAGCAGGGCCAGCCCCAGCGGGTCGGGGCGCCGCCCTCCGGTCGCCACCACCCCGGCGGCCAGCGCGAGGCCGAGCAGCAGGTTGATCCAGAAGACCGCCCGCCAGTCGCCGACCGCGAGCACCGCGGCCCCGGCCAGCGGGCCGAGCACCGCACCGGCCTCCTGCACGGCGCCGACCACGCCCAGCGGCACCGCCCGGCGCTCCGGCGGCCACCGGTCGGCGACCAGGGCGAGCGTGGCCGGGACCAGCCCGCCGGCGCCCACGCCCTGCAGGCCGCGCCCGGCGACGGCGGTGCCCAGCCCGGCCGCCGTCGCGGTGAGCAGGGAGCCCACGGCGAACAGCAGCAGGCAGCCGGCGAGCACCGGCACCCGCCCGCGCAGGTCGGCCAGCCGGCCCAGCAGCGGCAGCGTGGCGGTGTAGCCGAGGAGGAAGCCGCCGACGATCGGCGTCGCCCGCTGCAGCTCGTCGATGCCGACGCCGACCCCGGTGAGGATGTCGGGCAGCGCCAGGACGACGACGTAGGTGTCGGCCGCGGTCACCAGGACCGCGAGCGTGGCCAGGACGACCAGCGGCAGCCCGGGCGCCCGGATCGTCGCGGCCGGCGGCTGCTCAGCCGACAGGCGGTGGGGTGATCTCGACATCGTCGCCGGCCTCGGAGAGCTCGATGGTGAAGGTGGCGTCCCGGTCGGCGGCGTAGAACGGGCCGGTCAGCTCGGCGCGGCGCAGCTGGCCGGTCTCGGTCGCCACGGAGAAGCGGGCCTCCACCGGCTGGCTCGGGTCCTCACTGGTGAGCACCTCCTCGACCAGGTCGCCGGGCAGCTGCGCGGTCACCTCGCGCACCACCTCGCCGTCGACCCGCCGCTCCTCCCCCAGCTCGGCGGAGCCGGCCTGGGCCAGCAGCTGGGAGATGCCGGTGTCGGGGTCGAGCAGGGCGCCGGGGTCGCCGAAGCCGAACTGCGCGGGGTCGACGACGCTGTAGCCACTGGTGAAGGGCAGCTGCGCGTGGACGGTGCCGTCGACGGAGACGACGGCGAGGTCGAGCGCCGACCCTCCGGCCAGCACCTGCAGCGTGCCCTGGAAGGAGGCCGGGCGGACGACGTCGCCCTCGCCGCCGACCAGCGCGGTGCCGGTGGTCGGCGCGCCCTCGCTGGTCAGCACGAAGTGCAGGCGGTCGGTGTCGTCGAGCGTCGTCTTGGCGCGGGCGAGCAGGTCAGCGGCCGACTCCTCGGGCTCGTCGGACCCGCAGCCGGCCAGCGCCGACCCCGTGAGCACGAGCCCGGCCACCAGGACGGCGGCACGGCGCAGCAGCATGACGACCTCCCCGTTGCGCCGGTGCACCCGGTGCGCGGGCACGGTAGCGCGTCGCTCGCGGCGGGGGCCGCAGGCAGCGGGGGTTCTCCCGCTGCGGGAGGAGGTCCAGGCTGGTGCGGTGGACGTGCTGTTCATCGCCAGCGTCAGCGTGGTCACCGCGGACCCCGCCGCGAGCCGCGCCCTGTACGTCGACGCCCTGGGCCTGCCCCTCGAGCAGATGGACGGCGACTACGTCCCCAGCGAGCGGATCGGGGGCAGCCGCCACTTCGGTGTCTGGCTGCTGACCCAGGCCGCCCGGGCCTGCTTCGGCACGCTCGACTGGCCGCCGGACCGCCCGGTGCCGCAGGCCAGCATCGAGTTCGAGCTCGCCGACGCCGAAGCGGTGGCCGCCAGCGCGGCCGAGCTCGAGGAGCGGGGCCACACGCTGCTGCACGGGGCGCGCACCGAGCCGTGGGGACAGACGGTCGCCCGGCTGCAGAGCACCGAGGGGCTCGTCGTCGGGCTGTCGTACGCGTCCTGGCTGCACTGAGCGGCTACGCGGGGGCGGCCGCCCGGGCGATCCGCGCGGCGAGCTTGAGCTGGTCCTTGACCGGCATCGCCGCCAGCGCCGGCTCCAGCTGGGCGATCCGGTAGCGCTGGGTGGTCAGCGCCCGGAAGGCCAGGCCCGTGGTGACCTCGTGCGCGGGCCGCTCGACGACGGTCACCTCGTCGCCGGCACCGACCTCGCCGGTCTCGAGCACCCGCAGGTAGGCGCCGGTGGCCCCGTGAGCGGTGAAGCGCCTGACCAGGTCGGGCACGTCCCAGAAGCGGGCGAAGTTGGCGCACGGGATCCGCGGCGCGGTGACCTCGAGCAGCGCCGTCCCCACCCGCCAGCGCTCGCCGATCACCGCGCCGGTGAGGTCGAGGCCCGCCGTCCGCAGGTTCTCCCCGAACCGGCCGGGCGGGAGGTCGCGGTCGAGCTCGGCGGCCCAGTGGTCGGCGTCCTCCTGGGCGTAGGCGTAGACCGCCTGCCCCTCCCCGCCGTGGTACTTCCGGTTGACCTGGACGTCGCGGTCCAGGCCGAGCCCGCCGACGGCGACCCGGCCGGCCACCGGCTTCTTGTCGATGCCGCTGCGGTCGGGCCGGCGCCCCGGCAGGGGCAGCAGGTCGGAGCCGGAGACGCATACGGCCAGCAGCCGCGGGCTCACTTCTTGGAGGCGGTGGACTCGTTGGTGGACAGCGCGGCGACGAAGGCCTCCTGGGGGACCTCGACGCGGCCCACCATCTTCATCCGCTTCTTGCCCTCCTTCTGCTTCTCCAGCAGCTTGCGCTTGCGGGTGATGTCACCGCCGTAGCACTTGGCGAGGACGTCCTTGCGGATGGCGCGCACGGTCTCGCGGGCGATGACCCGGGAGCCGACGGCCGCCTGGATCGGCACCTCGAACTGCTGGCGCGGGATGAGCTCGCGCAGCTTGCCGGCCATCATCACGCCGTAGCCGTAGGCCTTGTCCTTGTGCACGATCGCGCTGAACGCGTCGACGGCCTCGCCCTGCAGCAGGATGTCCACCTTGACCAGCGCGGACTCCTGCTCGCCGGCCTCGGAGTAGTCGAGGCTGGCGTAGCCGCGGGTGCGCGACTTCAGCGCGTCGAAGAAGTCGAAGATGATCTCGCCGAGCGGCAGCGTGTAGCGCAGCTCCACGCGGGACTCGCTCAGGTAGTCCATGCCGCCGAGCTGGCCGCGCCGGCTCTGGCACAGCTCCATGATGGCGCCCGTGTAGTCGCTGGGCGCGATGATCGTGGCGTTGACGATCGGCTCGTAGACGCGGTCGATCTTGCCCTCGGGCCAGTCGCTGGGGTTGGTCACGGTGACCTCCGAGCGGTCCTCCATGACCACCCGGTAGACGACGTTCGGCGCGGTGGAGATCAGGCTGATGCCGGCCTCACGCTCGAGCCGCTCGCGGACGATCTCCAGGTGCAGCAGGCCGAGGAAGCCGACGCGGAAGCCGAAGCCGAGCGCCGCGGAGGTCTCCGGCTCGTAGGTCAGCGCCGCGTCGTTGAGCAGCAGCTTGTCCAGCGCCTCGCGCAGCAGCGGGTACTCGCTGCCGTCGATGGGATAGAGGCCGGAGTAGACCATCGGCTTGGGGTCGCGGTAGCCGCCGATCGACTCGGTGGCCGGCTTGTACTGCAGCGTGACGGTGTCGCCGACCCGGGACTGGCGGACGTCCTTCACGCCGGTGATGAAGTAGCCGACCTCGCCGACGCCCAGGCTGTCCACCGGCTTGGGCTCCGGGGAGATGACGCCGATCTCGAGCAGCTCGTGCGTGGCACCGGTGGACATCATCTTGATCTTGTCGCGGGCGGAGATCCGTCCGTCGACGACGCGGACGTAGGTGATGACGCCGCGGTAGATGTCGTAAACCGAGTCGAAGATCATCGCCCGGGCGGCGCCGGCGGCGTCGCCGGTCGGGGCAGGGATCTCCGTGACGATGCGGTCGAGCAGCGCGGGGACGCCCTCGCCGGTCTTGCCGCTGACGCGCAGCACGTCCTCGGGGTCGCAGCCGATGATGTGCGCGATCTCGGCGGCGTACCTCTCCGGCTGGGCGGCCGGCAGGTCGATCTTGTTGAGGACCGGGATGATCGTGAGGTCGTTCTCCAGGGCCAGGTAGAGGTTGGCCAGCGTCTGGGCCTCGATCCCCTGGGCGGCGTCGACCAGCAGCACCGCGCCCTCGCAGGCCGCGAGCGACCGGGACACCTCGTAGGTGAAGTCGACGTGGCCCGGGGTGTCGATCATGTCGAGCACGTACTCGGTGCCGGTGTCCGCGCCGGAGCGGGGCGTCCACGGCAGGCGCACGTTCTGCGCCTTGATGGTGATGCCGCGCTCCCGCTCGATGTCCATGCGGTCGAGGTACTGGGCACGCATGTGGCGCCCCTCCACGAGCCCGGTCACCTCGAGCATCCGGTCGGCCAGCGTCGACTTGCCGTGGTCGATGTGGGCGATGATGCAGAAGTTCCGGATCCGGGCGGGATCGGTGGCAGCAGGCGTCGTCACAGTGCCGCCATCGTCCCACGACGAGCCGCCGCCGCCGAGCACCCTGCCGGGAGGCCCTCCTGCCGGCCGGGGTGGGGCGCTGCACGGCACGCTGGTAACCTGGCAGGCCGGTCCGCTGACGCACGCCGTCCGGACGCACCGACAGACCCTTTCCCTCCTGCGAGACACCGAGGCTCACGCGTGGCGAACATCAAGTCCCAGATCAAGCGGAACAAGACGAACGAGAAGGCGCGCCAGCGCAACGTCGCCGTCAAGTCCGCCCTGAAGACGGCCGTCCGCCGCTTCCGCGCGGCCGCCGCTGCCGGCGACACCGAGGCCGCGACCACGGCGCTGCAGAAGGCCGGCAAGGCCCTCGACAAGGCCGCCAGCAAGGGCATCATCCACAAGAACCAGGCGGCCAACCGCAAGTCGGGCATGGCCAAGCAGCTGACCAGCCTCTGAACCGCCCTCCGCGCTCCCGACGAGCCCCCGTCCTCCCGCCGGAGGACGGGGGCTCGTCGCGTGTGGGGCGCTGACCGGACCCGCCGGGCGCCGGGCCGGGGTGCGGCTCAGTAGCCGGCGCGGACCCGTCCGCCCCGGCCGGTGGCGGTGCGGATGGCCACGATGCGGCGGATGGCCCGCTCGAGCGCGTAGTCGGCGCTGGCGGCCACGCCCTTGACGTCGGCGTTGAGCTCGGCGGCCACCCCGATCGCCTGCTGGAGGCCCTCGATGCTCCAGCCGCGCGCCTGCGACTGCGCCTTCTTCACCTTCCACGGCGGGAGCTTCAGCGCGCGGGCGAGCTCGCCGGTGTTGCTCGTGTTCAGCGAGGTCACCCGCGCGGCGGTGCGGATGCCGTCGGCGATCGCGTCGGCGATGAGCACCTGCGCGACCCCGCGCTCGAGCGCCCAGCGCAGCGACTCGATCGACCCCTGCCGGTCGCCCACCAGCACCTTCTCGGCGACGGTGAAGCCGGTGACCTCGGCCTGGCCGCGGTGGAACCGCGCGACGGCGTCGGCGTCGATGGTGCCGCCGAAGTCGGCGACCAGCTGGGTGGCCGCCGACGCCAGCGCCCGCAGGTCCCCGCCGACCGCCTCGACCAGCGCCGTCACCGCGTCGGCGGTGATCCGGCCGCCGGCCGAGCGCACCTCGTTGCGGACGAAGGCCGCGCGGTCCCCGGCCGAGGAGATCTTGGGGCACTCGTCGACCGCCGCCCCCGCCGCGGTGAGCGCCTTGAGCAGCGCCTCGTTGCGCTTGCCGCCGTGGTGCACGACGACCAGCGTGAGCTCCGGGTCGGGGTCCTTGCAGTAGCTGGTCAGCGCGTCGACGAGGGCACCGGCGGCCTCGTGCACGCCGGCGACCACGACGAGCCGGTGCTCCCCGAACAGGGAGGGCGCGAGCACGTCGGCGAGCTGGCCGGCCGGCAGGCCCAGCGCGGGCAGCTCGTGCAGCTCGGCCTGCGGGTGGCGCTCGAGGACGGCGGCCCGCACGGCGGCGACGGCGCGGGAGCGCAGCAGCTCCTCCTCGCCGACGACGGCCCGCAGCCGGGAGGTCGGTGCCGGGGGTGCCGCTGCCACGCCCCGATGGTGTCACGGCCCGCCGACGGTCCCGCCGCGCCACGGGGCCCGCGGGCAGACCGTCCGGGAGCACGGGACCGGACAGCCGGGTGTCGGCCAGCACAGGGCCGGACAGCACGGGGTCGGACAGCACGGCGTCGGGCAGGACGGGGCGGGCGGCCGACGCGCCGGGCGACCCGCGCGCGGCGACGCCCCACTCCCCCGCCGACCCGACGACGGCCAGGTCGCCCTCCTGGTCGGTGCGGTGCACCCGCATCCCGTCACGGGCCAGCAGCGACAGCAGCCGCGGCGCCGGGTGCCCGTAGGTGTTGTCCGCGCCGACGCTGACCAGCGCGACCCGCGCACCGGTCGCGGCGAGGAAGGCCGGGTCGACGTCGGCGCTGCCGTGGTGCGGCACCTTGAGCACGTCGGCGCGCAGGTCCACGCCCCGGTCGAGCACCCGCGCCTCGGCCGTGGCGCTCAGGTCGCCGGTCAGCAGCACCCGGATCCCGCGCACGGTCACCCGCACGACCAGCGACAGGTCGTTGGGCTCGGCGGCCGCCGTCGCGATCTCCGCGGGTGGGGCGAGGACCTGGAGGCGCACGCCGCCCACCTCCCACCGGTCACCGGGGACCAGCACCTCGCGGCGGGCGCCGGCCCGGGCGGCGGCCACGTCGAGGTCCCCGGCCCGTTCGTCGGCCGGCGACAGCGTGCCGCTCGCGACAGTGCCCACCTCGCGCCCGTCCAGGGCGCCGGCCAGGCCGCCGACGTGGTCGGCGTCCAGGTGCGACAGGAGCACCAGCGGCAGCCGGTCGATCCCCAGCCGGTCCAGGCACCGGTCGACCGGCCCCACCTCCGGTCCGGCGTCGACGAGCACGCCCTCACCGGGGCCGGTGGGGACCACCAGCGCGTCGCCCTGCCCGACGTCGCAGGCGACCAGGACCGCCCCGGGAGGCGGCCAGCCGTCGGCCGCCTGGCGCAGCGGCCAGCCGAGCAGCACCAGGCCGACCAGCGCCGCCAGCCCGAGCGGGCGCAGCCGCCGGAACCGCCACAGCACCAGGCCCGCGACCAGCAGCAGGACGGTGAGCAGCAGTGCCCCGCCGGTGCCGGCCGGCCAGCCGGTCGCGCCGTCGGGCAGGCCGGCCGCGGTCCGGGCCACCGTGACCAGCCAGCGCACCGGCCAGCCCGCCAGCCAGGCCAGGCCGTCCCCGGCGACCGGCAGGACCGGCCCGGCGAGGGCGGCGAGCAGCCCCAGCACGGTCGCCGGCGCCACCGCGGGCGCGGCGAGCAGGTTGGCCGGCAGCGACACCGGGCTGACCAGGCCGGACAGCCCGGCCACCAGCGGTGCGGTCGCCAGCCCGGCGGCCGCGGCGACCGCCACGGCGTCGGCCGGCGTGCGCGGCCAGCCCCGCCGCTGCAGGCGCCGTGACCAGCCGGGCGCCAGCAGCACGATGGCCGCGGTCGCGGCCACCGACAGCGCGAAGCCGGCGTCCCGGGCCAGGCGCGGGTCCAGGAGCAGCAGCACGGCGACCGCGGCGGACAGCGCCGGGACCGCCGCCCGTGCCCGACCCGTGGCCAGGGCGAGGAGCGTGACCGCACCCATCGCCGCCGCCCGGACGACGCTGGCCTCGGGCCGGACGAGCACGACGAAGCCTGCCAGGGCGACGAGCGCGACCCCCGCCTGCACCCGCCGGCTCACCGCCCGGCGGCGCAGCGGCGCGAGCACCCCGGTGAGGACGATCGCGACGTTCGCGCCGGAGACCGCGGTGAGGTGGGACAGCCCGGCCCGCCGGAAGTCCTCCTCCAGCACCGGGTCCAGGCCGCGGGTGTCCCCCACCACCAGCCCGGGCAGCAGGCCGCCGGCCGGGGCGTCGAGCACGCGGTCCGCCGTGGCGGCCAGCCCGTCGCGCACCGCACCGGCGGCGCGCTGCAGCCGCGACGGCCCCTCGACGGGCTCGGGCGGACCCCGCGCGGAGAGCCGGGCGACGACGCCCTCGGTGGCCGGCACGGTCGCGACCGCCACCCGCGTCCGGACGACCTCCCCGGGCAGCACCGCGGCCCAGTCCTCCGCCGGGGCGAACAGCACCGCCCCGGCGCTCAGCACGACCGTGTCGGCGCCGTCGGCGAGGGTGGTGACCGTGACGTCGAGGACAAGCCGGGGCGGGCCCACTCCGGCGACGCGCCGCGGGTCGCCGTCGACCTCCAGCACCACCTCCACCGTCCGGCCGCCCGCGGCCTCGGCCAGCGGCGACGCGGCACGGGCCGCACCGCGGACGGCGGCGACCGTGGCGGTGGTGGCCACGGCGGCGAGCACCGCCAGCAGGACCAGGACCCCCGCCGACCCGCGGCGCGGCACGAGCAGGACGGCGGCGAGCGTGACCGCGCCGGCCAGCACCAGCAGGACGTCCGGGGCGAGCAGTGCCGAGACGAGGGTGACGGCCCACACCGCGGCCGCGACCGGAGCCAGGCGCAGGTCCACCCACGACCAGCGGCGGTCCCGGGAGCTGCTCACACCCGCACCAGGTCGGCCAGCCCGGCGTAGACCGCCGGCCCGATGCCCGGGACGTCGTCGAGCTGCTCGACGCTGGTGAACCGGCCGTGCTGCGCGCGGTGGTCGACGATGCGCTGGGCCAGGACGGGCCCGAGGCCGGGCAGCGCGTCGAGGTCGGCGACCGTGGCCGCGTTCAGGTCGAGCGGGCCGGCCGGCGTCGCTGCGCCGGCCGGCCCGGACGCCGGTGCCGCCACGCCCGGGACGCCGACCGCCACCTGCTGACCGTCGCTGACGACCGCGGCCAGGTTGACCGACGCGGGATCGGCCTCGGGCAGGAAGCCGCCGGCCGCCGCGACCGCGTCGGCCACCCGCGCCCCCTCCGGCAGCGTCACCAGGCCCGGGGAGACGACCAGCCCGACGACGGAGACCACCACGGTGCCGCCGGCACCGGCGGCCTCGGCGGGCTCGGTGGTCTCGGCTCCCGCCGTCCCCTCCCCGTCCTCGACCGCGGGGACCACGGCGGGGACCGCGGGCGGCTCCGGAGCCGGCGCGACCTCCGGCCGCTGCAGCCAGGTCCAGCCGGCCAGCACCAGGGCGGCGAGCAGGCCGGTGAGCCACAGCGCCGCGCTGCCGCGCCGGCCCGGATCGACGCGGACGGCCCGGCCCGGAGCCCGGTGACGGCCGAGACTCCCCGGCAGCTGCTCCCCGCCCTCGTCGTCGGGCTCGTCGTGCCCCTCGTCGTCGGGGTCGCCCACGGGAGGGCGGAGGACGGCGACGCCCGTGCGGGGCGGGTCCCCGAGCGGATCGTCGTCGGGCAGCCAGCCGGAGCGCCGGCCCTCGTCGAGCAGCACCCGCAGGCGGGCACGGATGACGTCGGCGGCGGGATCGCGACGGGAGGTCAGGCGCACCTGGCGGACGCTAGGCAGGCCGCCCAGCCGCGGACCCGGAGCGCGGAAGGCTGTGGAGGGCCGTGCCGGTTGTGGACGGACGGGGCCGGGAGGCCCGCGGGCGGGTGCAGGCTGCGCCCGTGCTCCCCACCCCGCCCGTGCTCCCCACCCCGCCCGTGCTCCCCGCCCCGCCCTCAGCCCCGGTCGCCGTCCTCCGCCGGGGTCACCACCACGCCCACCGCGCCGGGGCCGACGTGCGCGCCGATCGCCGCACCGAGCTCGCTGACGAACAGCTCGCGCAGGCCGGGCACCGCGCGCTGCAGCTCCGACGCGAGCTTCGCGGCGCGGTCGGGAGCCGCGAGGTGGTGGACGGCGAAGGAGGCACCGGGACCGCCGGCGGCCTCCGCGGCGCGCTGCACCAGGCGGGCGAGTGCGCGGGCCGACGTCCGGACCCGCTCCAGCGGCACGACCTGACCGTCGGCGACGTGCAGCACCGGCTTGACCGCCAGCGCCGTGCCCAGCAGCGAGGCCGCGGCGCCGATGCGGCCACCGCGCCGGAGGTGCTCGAGGGTGTCGACGACGAAGAACGTCCGCGTGCGCGCGGCGGTGCGCTCGGCGACGGCGGCGACCTCACCGGCGTCGCCCCCCTCGGCGGCGCAGCGCGCGGCGGCGAGGACGGCGAAGCCGGTGCCCATGGCCGCCGACCGCGAGTCGAGGACGGTGACGACGTGCTCGCCGACCTGGGCGGCGGCCAGCCGGGCGGCGTCGCACGTGCTCGACAGCTCCGCGGACAGGTGGACCGAGACCACCCGGTCGGCGCCCGCGGCCAGCTGGCGGCGGTAGGCGGCGACGAAGTCCCCGGGCGTCGGCCGCGACGTGGACACCTGCTGGCCGCGGGTGGTCAGCGCCCGGGCCACGTCACCCGGGGTGATCTCCTCGCCCTCCCGCCCGGAGTGGCCGGCCAGCACCACGTAGAGCGGCACCACCTCGATGCCGTAGCGCGCCACGACCTCGGACGGCAGGTAGGCCGTGGAGTCGGTGACCACGGCGACCGGCATCAGGGGAGGCTAGCCCGCGGCCGGCGGGCCGGCGGCCGGGAGCCCGCAGGCGCGGTCAGAGGACCGCGTCGGCGTCCTGCGAGGGCGGGGGTGCGGCACCCTCCGGCGTGGCCGCGGCGTCCACCGGCGCCGTGGCCGGGCGGCCGGGCACCGGCCCCTCCAGGCTGCCCGGGAGCGCGGCGACGACGGTGTTGTGCCGCATCAGCCGCCAGCGCTCCCCGTGCCGGGCCAGCTCGCTCCAGCCGCAGTTGGCCAGCGGCCCGAACACCCGGCGGTGCTGCGGGCCGAGCTCGAGCAGCGCCTCGATGAGGCGCCCGGCGGTGCCGCCGTGGGTGACGACGACGGCGACCTCGGCCGGCGGCAGGTCCTGGAGGGCGGCCAGTGCGCGGCGCGCCACGTCGGCGGACTGCTCGCCACCGCGGCCGTGCACCGGGCGGCCGGCGAGCCAGTCGGCGTACTGCTCGGGATGGCGCTCGGCGACCTCGTCGCGGGTGAGCCCCTCCCAGCAGCCCAGTCCGTGCTCGCGCAGGCGCCCGTCCAGGCGCAGCGGCACGCCCAGCGCGTCGGTCAGGGCGGTCGCGGTGTCGGCGGCGCGGACGAGGTCGCTGGCCACGACGACCGTGGTCGCGGGACCCAGCCCGGTGGCGACGAGGTGCGGGGCCGTGCGTGCGGCCTGCGCCCGGCCCTCGGCGTCCAGGGGCGGGTCCATCTGTCCCTGGAAGCGCCCCGTGGCGTTCCACTCCGTGCGACCGTGCCGCCAGACGAGCAGCCGGGGCACCGGCAGGTCGAGCGCGGCGGGAGCCGTCACCGGCCGGTCGTCCCCGCGTCCCCGCCCCCGGGCTCGGAGCCCGGGCCGGACCCGGCACCGTCGTCGTCGAGCGCGCCGTCCTGCGTCGGGTCGCCCTCCAGCACGTCCTCGCCCTCCAGCACGTCCTCGTCGGCCAGGTCGTCCTCGGTGAGGTCCTCGGTCGGGTCGGGTGCCAGGGACACCGGATCGGAGCTGCCCGGGTCGACGTCGTCGGCCGACAGGGTGCCGCTGCCGGCCCCGGCGGTGCCCGTGGAGTCGGTGCCGGGGGCGGCGGTCGGCGCGGCCCGGTCGACGAACGGGATCGTCGGGCAGTCCTTCCACAGCCGCTCGAGGGCGTAGTACGCGCGCTCCTCGGCGTGCTGCACGTGGACGACGACGTCGACGAAGTCGAGCAGCACCCAGCGGGCCTCGGCGACGCCCTCGCGGCGGACCGGCTTGACGCCGTGCTGACGCAGGCGCTCCTCGACCTCGTCGACGATCGCCTGCACCTGGCGCTCGTTGGGGGCCGCGGCGAGCACGAAGGCGTCGGTGATGGCGAGGCGGTCGCTGACGTCGACGATCGAGACGTTCGTGGCGAGCTTGTCCGCGGCGGCCTGGGCGGCGAGCAGCGCGGTCTCCCGGGCCTCGGCGGAGGCGGTCATCGGGGTACCTCCCGGAGGTGGGCAGCAGGTGGGTCGGTGGGCTCGGTGCCGACGTCGGGAGCCGGCGGACGGTCGGGCGCGGGCCGGTCGAGGGGCGGCCGGTCGGGGCGGGGACCCGGGAGGCGCCGGGCGCCCGGTGCCGAGCGGTAGAGGCCCCGCTTCTCGATGTACTGGACCACGCCGTCGGGGACGAGGTACCAGACCGGCATCCCGCGGGCGACGCGGTCGCGGCAGTCGGTGGAGCTGATCGCCAGCGCCGGGATCTCGACCAGGCTGACCGCTCCCTCGGGCAGGTGCCCGTCGGCGAGGGTGAACCCGGGCCGGGTCACCCCCACGAAGTGGGCCAGCCGGAGGAACCGGTCGCTGTCGCGCCAGCTCAGGATCTGCGACAGCGCGTCGGCGCCGGTGATGAAGAACAGCTCGGCGTCGGGCCGCTGGGCGTGCAGGTCGGCGAGGGTGTCGATCGTGTACGTGGGGCCGTCGCGGTCGACGTCGACGCGGCTCACGGAGAACCGCGGGTTGGAGGCGGTGGCGATGACGGTCATGAGGTAGCGGTCCTCGGCCGGGCTGACCTCGCGCTCGCTCTTCTGCCAGGGCTGCCCGGTGGGCACGAAGACGACCTCGTCGAGACCGAAGAGCCCAGCGACCTCGCTGGCGGCGACCAGGTGGCCGTGGTGGATCGGGTCGAACGTCCCGCCCATCACGCCGATCCGGGTGCCAGCCACCGATCGAGCCTAGCCGGGCACCTCCGGAGCGGCCCGGCTGGACCGGTCCCGCCGGCAGCCCGGAGTGCGGGGCGGCAGGAGGCGGACGCGGACGGCCGGGTGCGGGACGCCGCACCCGGCCGCCGGGACGGATCGTCCGGCCGCGACCGGCACCCCCGTGCCGTCGGTCGCACGACCCGGCCGCGGTCACGACGACGGCGGCCGGGCCGGGCCCCGGTGTCACGACCGGTGCCCGCGCTGACCAACGGCCCACCGGCCGACCGGTCACGCCCGGCCGGGGGAACCCCCCTCGCGGGTGTGTCGGCGGGAGCCGGGATCAGAGCGTGGTGACGAAGTCCGCGAGCTGCGTGGCGTTGCGGCACTCCACCATGTCGATGACCTCGCCGTAGCGGTCCGCGGCGGAGTCCCCGCTCCCCCACAGCCGCCGCGGCTCCGGGTTGAGCCAGTGCGCCGAGCGGGCCTTGCGGACGAGGTCGGCCAGCACCGGCAGGCCCGGCTGGCGGTAGTTGGTCCGCCCGTCGCCGAGCACCAGCAGCGACGTCTTCGGCCCGACGGCGGCGGGCCAGCGGTCGGCGAAGACCTCGAGGGCGTTGCCGTAGTCGCTGTGCCCGTCGAAGGCGACGACGTCGGCCTCCCGCCCGATGCGGGCGATGGCGGCCGAGACGTCGGCACCGGGGCGGAAGAAGCGGGTCACCTCGTCGGTGGCGTCGACGAAGGCGAACGCGCGGACGCCGGAGAAGTGCTCGCGCAGCGCCTGGGTGAGCATCAGCGTGAAGTGGCTGAAGCCGGCCACCGAACCGCTGACGTCGCAGAGCACCACGAGCTCGGGCTTGTGCACCTTGCGCGGCCGGTGGTGGGTCACCACCGGCACGCCGCCGGTGCCCAGCGAGGCGCGCACCGTCTTGCGGAAGTCCAGCCGGCCCTGGCGCCCCATGCGCCGCCGGGCCGAGAGCCGCACGGCCAGCCGCCGGGCCAGCGGCGCCACCGTCCGGCGCAGCTCGGCGAGGTCGGACTGCTGCGCCCGCAGGAAGTCGACCTGCTCGGCCAGCGGCCGCACCGCGCTCTTGGCCACCCGCTCGCGGCCCCGCTCGGCCGCCGCGCGCCGCCGCACCTCGGCGTCGACGGCCGACCGGAACGCCGCCAGCCGCTCGCGGACGGTCTGCCGCGCGACCTGCTCGGCCAGCCCGCCGCGGCCGCCGTCACCGAGCAGCCCGGCGAGCATCTGCGCCACGAGCGTGTCCGGCGACAGCGCCCGCATCACCCGGTAGCCGAAGTAGGCCTGCCCGGACGGCGACGCCGGCGCCCGCCCGAGCTGCTCGACGGCCTGGCGCGCGAACCGGCGCAGCGCCTCGTCGTCGCCGTCCATCAGCAGCCGGGCCAGCTGCTCGCGCATCCGCTGGGCGAGGTCGCGCTCGTCGCCGTGACCGTCGGGCAGGTCCAGGGTCGAACCGTCGTCGGCGCCGGGCTCCCCCTCCCCCTCCGCGGAGGCGGAGTATGAGCCGGTCCGCGGGCGGTCCGACAGCGGCCACCACAGGTCGAACAGCGTGTCGTAGGGCGGCCGCTGCGAGGCCCGCTGCAGCAGCACCGCCGCCAGCCCGTGCCGCAGCTGCTCGCGCTGGAGCAGGTCGACGACGGTGAGGATCTCCGCGGCGTCGACGGCCTGGCTGATCCCGACCGGGATGCCGGCCTCGCGCACCGCGCGCACGAACCCGTCGAGGTGCCCGGCCAGCCCGCCGGGGGCAGGAGCCGACGGCGCGGACATCAGTTGAGCCGCAGCTCGGCGGCCGCGCGCTCCTGGTCGCTGGCGTGCTTGAGCACCACGCCGAGCGTCGAGCGCACCGCCGTCTCGTCGAGGGTGTCCAGGCCCAACTCGAGCAGCGTCTGCGCCCAGTCGAGGGTCTCGGAGATCGACGGCGACTTCTTCAGCTCCATCGCCCGCAGCGCCCGGATGGTGCGCACCAGCTGCTCGGCCAGCCCCGGCGCGAGGTCGGGCACCCGGGAGAGCACGATCTCCCGCTCCCGCTCGGCCGACGGGTAGTCCAGCGACAGGTACAGGCAGCGCCGCTTGAGCGCCTCGGACAGCTCGCGGGTGGCGTTGGAGGTGAGCACGACGGTCGGCCGCCGGGTGGCGGCCACGGTGCCGAGCTCGGGGATGGTGACCTGGAAGTCGCTGAGCACCTCCAGCAGCAGGCCCTCGACCTCGACGTCGGCCTTGTCGGTCTCGTCGATGAGCAGCACGGTCGGCTCGGTGCGCCGGATCGCGGTCAGCAGCGGCCGGGAGAGGAGGAACTCCTCGCCGAAGATGTCGTCGTGCACGGTGTCCCAGTCGGTGCCGTCGCCGCCCTGGGCCGCCTGGATGCGCAGCAGCTGCTTCTTGTAGTTCCACTCGTAGAGCGCGCGCGCCTCGTCGAGGCCCTCGTAGCACTGCAGCCGGATCAGCTCCGAGCCGGTCGCCGTCGCCAGCGCCTTGGCCAGCTCGGTCTTCCCGGTGCCCGCCGGCCCCTCCACCAGCAGCGGCTTGCCCAGCCGGTCGGCGAGGAAGACCGTCGTCGCGATCTGCGCGTCGGGCAGGTAGCCGGCGGTCGACAGCCGCTTGCCGACGTCGGCGACCGAGGAGAACTGGGGCATCTGCGTCGGCGGGCGGGGCATGGGACTCCTCGGGAGGGGTGACCGGGGGGGGTTCAGCGGGTGTGGCCGCTGCCCGTGACGACGTAGGTGGTGCTGGTCAGCTCCGGCAGGCCCAGCGGCCCGCGCGCGTGCAGCTTCTGCGTGGAGATGCCGATCTCGGCGCCGAAGCCGAACTCGCCGCCGTCGGTGAACCGGGTGGAGGCGTTGACCAGGATCGCGGCGGCGTCGACGCCGGCGGTGAACGCGGCGATCGCGGCGGCGGAGTCGGCGACGATCGCCTCGGAGTGCCCGCTCCCCCACCGCGCGACGTGCTCGAGCGCGGCCGGCAGGTCGTCGACGACGCGCACGGCCATGTCCATCGACAGGTACTCGGTGGCCCAGTCCTCGTCGGTGGCCGGGACGACGGCCTCGTGCGCGGCGCGGGCGGCGTCGTCGCCGTGCAGGGTGACCCCGGCGTCGACCAGCGCGCCCAGCAGGCGAGGCAGGAACGGCACGTCCCGGTGCACCAGCAGCGTCTCCGCGGAGTTGCAGACGCTGACCCGGTGGGTCTTGGAGTTCAGCACGATCGCCTCGGCCGTGGCGGCGTCGGCGGAGGCGTCCACGTAGACGTGGCAGTTGCCGACGCCGGTCTCGATCACCGGCACCTGCGCCTCGCGGACCACCCGCTGGATGAGCGAGGCGCCGCCGCGCGGGATGACCAGGTCGACGGAGCCGCGGGCGCCGAGCAGCTCGCCGACGGAGGCGCGATCGGCCGGCAGCAGCTCAACGGACCCCTCCGGCAGGCCCGCCTTCTGCCCGGCGTCGGACAGGACGGCGACCAGCGCGGCATTGGTGCGGTACGCCGAGGCCGAGCCGCGCAGCAGCGCCGCGTTGCCGCTCTTGAGGCACAGGCCCGCGGCGTCGACGGTCACGTTGGGCCGCGCCTCGTACACGATGCCGATCACGCCGAAGGGCACCCGGACCTGCCGCAGCTCCAGCCCGTTGGGCAGCCGCGAGCCGCGGACGACGTCGCCCACCGGGTCGGGCAGGGCGACCAGCTCGCGCAGCGCGGCGGCCACCCCGGCGACCCGACCGGCGTCCAGCCGCAGCCGGTCGAGCACCGAGGCCGGCGTCCCGTCGGCGGCCGCGGCGTCGACGTCGAGCGCGTTGGCCGCCAGCACCTCGTCGGTGCGCTCGACCAGCGCGTCGGCCATGGCCGAGAGGGCGGCGTCCTTGACGTCGGTCGGCAGGGTGCGCAGCACGCGGGACGCGGCGCGGGCACGCAGCGCGGCGGCCCCGATCAGCGGCAGGTCGGCGGCGTCGGACACGTTCCGCAGACTACGCGCCGGCCTCTCCGCCCGGGCGCGTCACACGGTGTGTGAGAATGGTTCTCATGCCCACGACGACGCGCGTCCTCGCCTCGGCCACCGCGGCCGCCACCGCCCTCCTGCTGGCCGCCTGCGGCTCCTCCGGGGACGACGACGCCGCCGCCGCGGACGGCGTCTCGGTCGAGGCGGCCTTCTATCCCCTGCAGTGGACGGCCGAGCAGGTCGGCGGCGACCGGGTCGACGTCGCCTCGCTGACCCCGCCGGGCGCCGAGCCGCACGACCTCGAGCTCACCCCGCAGGACGTCGCGTCGCTGTCCGACGCCGACCTCGTCGTCTACCTCCAGGGGTTCCAGCCGGCGCTCGACGACGCCGTCGTCGAGGCCGGGGACGCCGCGTGGGACGCCGGCGAGGCGGCCGACCTGTCGCTGACCACCGCGGAGGAGCACGCCCATGAGAGCGAGGAGCACGAGGGCGAGGAGGAGCACGCGGAGGGCGAGGAGGTCGTCGACCCGCACTTCTGGCTCGACCCCACCCGGCTGGCCGACGTCGGCGACGCGCTGGCCGACCGGCTCGCCGAGATCGACCCCGACGGCGCCGGCACCTTCCGCGACAACGCCGCGGCGCTGCGCGCCGACCTCGAGGCCCTCGACGCCGAGATGGCCCAGGGCCTGGCCGACTGCGCGGTCCCCACGCTGGTCACCGGGCACGACGCGTTCGGCTACCTCGCCGAGCGGTACGGCCTCGACGTCGTCGGCATCAACGGGCTGAGCCCCTCGAGCGAGCCCAGCCCTGCCCAGCTCGCCGAGATCTCTAGTCTGGTCCGGGAGCGCGGCGTGACGACCGTCTACACCGAGACCCTCGTCGACCCCGCCGTCGCCGAGACCGTCGCCCGGGAGGCCGGTGTGCAGACCGCCGTCCTCGACCCGATCGAGGGCCTGACCGACGAGTCGGCCGGCGAGGACTACCTCGCGGTCATGCGCGCCGACCTGGCGACGCTGCGGGAGGGACAGGGCTGCGCATGAGCGACCCCGCGCTGCGCCTCACCGGCGCCACGGTCGGCTACGGCGACGTCGCCATCGTGCGCGACGCCTCGCTGACCGTCCGGCGCGGCGAGGCCGTCGCGGTCATCGGCTCCAACGGCTCGGGCAAGACCACCCTCATGCGCGGGGCGCTGGGCCTGGCAGCCGTCCTCGGCGGGACCGTGGAGGTGCTCGGCGCCCCGGTGGGCCGGCTGCGCGAGCACGGCCGGGTCGGCTACGTCCCCCAGCGGCACACCGTCAGCGGTGCGATGCCGGCCACCGTGCGGGAGGTCGTCGGCGTCGGCCGGTTGCCGCGGCTGGGCCTGTTCGGCCGGCCGGTCGCGCGCGACCGGGCCGCCGTCGCCGAGGCGGTCGACGCCGTGGGCCTCGCCGACCGGCTCGACGACCCGGTGGCCTCGCTCTCGGGCGGGCAGCAGCGCCGGGTGCTCGTGGCCCGCGCGCTGGCCGCCGAGCCGGAACTGCTGGTGATGGACGAGCCGACCGCCGGCGTCGACGCGGCCAGCCAGGCGGCACTGGCCGCGGTGCTGGCGCGGGTGTCGGCGGCCGGCACGACACTCGTCGTCGTGACCCACGAGACCGGCCCGCTGGCCGGCGTGCTCCGCCGCGCCGTCGTCGTGGACTCCGGGCGGCTGACCTACGACGGGCCGCTGAGCGGCGCCGGCCCGGCCGCCGGGCCCGACTGCCACCACCCGGACGAGGCCACCGCCCGACCGGTCCGGGGATACCGCCTCGACCAGCCGCGGCCGGCACCGGACGCCGCCCGGGTCCGCGACGGGAGCCGCTGAGGTGGAACTGCTCGACTACGGCTTCATGCAGCGGGCGCTGCTGGCCTCGCTGATGGTCGGACTCGTCGCCCCGGCGGTGGGCGTCTTCCTCGTCCAGCGCCGGCTGTCGCTGCTCGGGGACGGGCTCGGCCACGTCGCGCTCACCGGGGTCGGCGTCGGGGTGCTCACCTCCAGCGCACCGGTCGGGACGGCACTGGTCGCCGCCGTGCTGGGCGCGGTGCTCATCGAGCTGGTCCGCGCGCGCGGGCGCACCAGCGGCGACGTCGCCCTCGCCGTCCTCTTCTACGGCGGCATCGCCGGCGGCGTCGTGCTGCTCTCCCTGGCCCCCCGCGGACAGGCCACCAACCTCGACGCCTACCTGTTCGGCGCGATCACCACGACGACGACGTCCGACGTGGCCGTGTTCGCCGTCATCACCGTCGTGGTCCTGGGCGTCGTGTGGCTGCTGGGCTCCCGGCTCTACGCGGTCAGCGACGACGAGGAGTACGCCCGCGCGGTCGGCCTGCCCGTGCTGCCGCTCAACGTGGTGCTGGCGGCACTGGTCGCCTCGACCGTGGTGCTGTCCATGCGGGTGGTCGGGCTGCTGCTGATCAGTGCGCTGATGATCCTGCCGAGCGCCGTGGCCCAGCTGGTCGGCCGCAGCTTCCGCAGCACGCTGTACCTCGCCTGCGCGATCGGCGTGGTGGTCAGCGTCGCGGGCACCGCGACCTCGTACTACACCGGCACCCCGTCCGGCGGCACGATCGTGCTGCTGGCCATCGCGCTGTTCCTCGCCGTCACCGTCGCGGTGGCCCTGCGGGACGCCACGGCCCGGCGGCGGCACGGCCGCCGGACCGACGTGCACGCCGCCCACCCGCACGAGCACGGCGAGGGCTGCGGGCACCGGCCGGTGCCGCACGGCGACCACGTCGACTACGACCACGACGGGCACCTACACGCACCGCACCGGACCGGCACCGGCGTCCACTACGACGAGCACAGCGAGCCCGCCGTCGCGACGCCGCCGGCGGGGAGGGAGCGAGCGTGAGCGCACCGGAGGTCCCGGTCCGCCGGCAGACCCGGCAGCGGACGGCGGTACTGGCGCTGCTCGACGAGCTCGACGGGTTCCGCACCGCCCAGGACCTGCACGCGCTGCTGCGGGAGCGCGGCGACGCCGTCGGCCTGGCCACCGTCTACCGGGCGCTGCAGGCCCTCGTCGACGACGGCCTGGTCGACGTCCTGCGCAGCGAGGACGGCGAGGCGGCCTACCGGCGCTGCTCGCCGGTGCACCACCACCACCTGGTCTGCCGCTCGTGCGGCCGGACCGTCGAGGTCGCCGACCCGCCGGTGGAGCGCTGGGCCGCGCGGGTGGCGGCCGAGCACGGGTTCGCCGACGTCCAGCACCAGCTCGAGGTGTTCGGCACCTGCAGCGCCTGCGCCGCGGGGGCCGCTGCTCAGCGGTAGGGGTCGGTCACCTCGCGCAGCCGGGTCAGCGCCGCCCGCAGCGCGGCGGTGACCTCCTCCCCGAGGTGGGCCGTCCACTCCGCCTCGACCTCGGCCTCCACGCGCCGGGCGAGGGCGACGACGGCCCGTCCGCGCTCGGCCATCTGCACCAGCCGGGCGCGCGCGTCGGTGGGGTCGGGCACGCGGCGGACGTAGCCAGCGCGCTCGAGCTGGTCGACGAGGTGGCCCGCGGTCTGCTTGGTCACCAGCGCCTGCGCGGCCAGGTCGGTCAGCCGGGTGCCGCCGGGGCCGATCCGCGCGGCGATGCGCCCCTGGGCGGCCGTGATGTCGTCGAACCCCGCCTCGGCCATCGCCGCCAGGACCCGGGCCTCCATGGCCCGGGCCGGATAGAAGCACAGGAGCGCCAGGTTCTGGTGGCCGTCGTCGGACCCGGTCACGATCCCCCTTGACTGTGGTCAGGTGTTCTGACTAGATGGTCAGGCGATCGTACCAACTCTCCAGGGAGGTCGTCGTGGACCTCGACGACGTGTGGCGCACCATCGACTCCCAGCGGGCGAGCCTCGCCGACCTGCTCGACGACCTCACACCCGGCGAGTGGGAGGCCCCGTCCCTGTGCGCGGGCTGGCGGGTGCGCGACGTCGCCGCGCACCTGACGCTCGCCCAGATGGGTCCCTGGCCGGCCCTGGTCGAGACCGTCCGGGCACGGGGCAGCTTCGACCGGATGATCCGGGAGTCCGCGCTGCGCGTGGGCCCGCTGCCGACCGCGGAGTACGGCCGGCGGATCCGCGCGATGGTCGGCTCCCGGCGCACGGCGCCGTTCGTCTCCCCCGTCGAGCCGCTGACCGACGTGCTCGTGCACGGCCAGGACATCTCGGTGCCGCTGGGCCGGGCCCGGCCGGTGCCGCCGGCCGCCGCGGCCGTCTCGGCCGCCCGGGTGTGGCAGCTGTCCTTCCCGTTCCGGGCCCGGAAGCAGCTCGCGGGCCTGCGGCTCGTCGCCATCGACTCGGACTGGTCGGCCGGCGAGGGCGCCCTCGTCGAGGGCACGACCGGCGACCTCCTGCTGCTGCTCACCGGCCGCACCGCCACGGTCGGCCGGCTCGGCGGCGAGGGCGCGCAGCGGCTGGCGGCGGCAGAGGGCCGTCGCGACGACCCGATGAGGAGGACGCCATGACGTGGGCCGTGACCATGGACGTGGCCGAGCCGGTGGAGCTGTACGACGCCGTCCACCGGGCCCTGCTGGAACGGACCGGCGGCGTCGTCGACGGCCTGCTGGTGCACCTCGCCCGGCAGACCGCGGACGGCTTCCAGGTGGTCGAGGTGTGGGAGTCGCGCGAGGACTTCGAGCGCTACAGCGCCGACGTCGTCGGGCCGGTGGCGACCGAGGTGCTGCAGGGACGGCCGCGGACGCCCACGGTGGTGACCCCGTTCGACGTCCGCGGCCTGGTGCTCCCCCGCGCCGGCGTCGCCGTCTGACCGCGGGCCGGCGCCCGCGCGGCCTAGTTGAGCGCGCGGGTGCCGGGCGGGAGGACGCCGCCGCCGACCATCTCGACGACGGCGTCCTGGAGCGCGGTGAGCGCCACCCGCTGGGTGAACGGGCCGGTGGACACGCGCGCGACGCCGAGCTCCTGCATCTCGCGGGCCGGCAGGGAGGCGCCGGGCACGCTGATCAGGGTCAGCCGGTTGCGGCCGAGGCCCTCGACGACCGCCTCGATCTCCTCGCGGGCCACCAGGCCGGGCACGAACACGACCGGGGCACCGGCCTCGAGGAAGGCCTGCCCGCGGCGGACGGCCTCGGCGACCAGCGCGGCGCGGTCGGCGCCGGGCCCGCCGCGCAGGAGGGCGTCGGTGCGGGCGTTGAGCACGAAGTCCACACCGGCGTCGCTCCCGGCGCGCACGACCGCCTCGACGGCGGCCACGGCCTCGTCCAGCGGCTTCATCTGGTCCTCGAGGTTGCCGCCGACGACGCCCTTCTCCATGGCGCGGCGGGCGGTCTCGCCGGCGTCGCCGTAGCCGGCCTCCATGTCCATGCTCACCGGAAGGTCCACGGCGGCGGCGATCCGGCCCACCATGTCCAGGTGCAGGTCGAGCGGGATGTTCTCGCCGTCCTCGTAGCCGAAGGTCGAGGCGATGCCGTGGCTGGCGGTGGCGAGGGCGCGCACGCCCTCGGTGCGGGCGACCACCTGGGCGGAGACGACGTCCCACACGTTGGTGAGGACGAGGATCTCCGGGGCGGTGTGCAGGTCGAGCAGGGTCCGGGCGCGGGTCGCGAGATCGGTCACGGACCCGACCGTACGGCTCAGCGGGCGCGCAGGGCCCGCAGCGCCGTCTTGCGGGACTCGCCGGTGAGCCGGTCGAGGAAGACCTTGCCGTCGAGGTGGTCGACCTCGTGCTGCAGGCAGCGCGCCATCAGCCCGGTGCCCGACAGCCGCAGCGGCTCCCCGTGGACGTCGAACCCCTCGACGACGGCCTCCATCGCCCGCACGGTGGGCGCCCACAGGCCCGGGATGGACAGGCAGCCCTCGTCGCCGTCCTGCGTCTCCTCGGACAGCTCGACGATCCGCGGGTTGACCAGGTGGCCGATCTCGCCGTCGACGTTGTAGCTGAAGACCCGGGCGCTCACCCCGATCTGCGGAGCGGCCAGCCCGGCGCGGCCGGGGTGGTCGACGGTCTCCTCGAGGTCGCGCACCAGGGCGGCCAGGTCCTTGTCGAAGGCCCGCACCTCGTCGGCGGGCGTGCGGAGCACGGGGTCACCGAGCTCGCGGATGGGGCGGATCGTCACCCGGGCAGTCTCCCAGCCGTCCGCGCGCGCCCGACCAGCACCATCTCGTCGCGGTGCACGACCTCGCGCCGGTACTCCGGGTCGAGGTCGGGCGTGCGCCGCCCCAGCAGCGCCGGCAGCTCGCGGGCGTCGTAGGCGACCAGCCCGCGGGCCACGACGGTGCCGTCGGGCCCGACCAGCTCGACCGGGTCGTCGGCCAGGAAGTCGCCGTGGACGGCGGTGACGCCCGCGGCCAGCAGCGAGGCGTGCCGCTCGCGGACCGCCCGCACCGCGCCGTCGTCGAGGACCAGCCGCCCGCGCGGGCGGCTGGCGTAGCGCAGCCAGAACTGCCGGCCGGAGGGACGGCGGCCCGAGGGCTCGAACAGCGTGCCGACCCGTTCCCCGGCCAGCGCCGCGGCGGCCTGCGGGGTCGAGGTGACGACGACGGGCACGCCGGCGCCCGACGCGATGAACGCCGCCTCGACCTTCGTGGCCATGCCGCCGGTGCCGACGCCGTTGCGCCGGGCGGTGCCGAGGGCGACCGCGGCCAGGTCGCCGGTGCCGCGGACGGTGTCGAGGAGCTGCGCCGGGCCGGTGCGCGGGTCGCCGTCGTAGACGCCGTCGACGTCGGAGAGCAGCACCAGCGCGTCGGCGGCGGCCACGTGCGCGACGAGGGCGGCCAGCCGGTCGTTGTCGCCGAACCGGATCTCCTCGGTGGCGACCGTGTCGTTCTCGTTGACGATCGGGAGCACGCCGAGGGTGAGCAGCCGCTCCAGCGTCTGGCGGGCGTTGCGGTAGTGGCCGCGGCGGGTGAGGTCGTCGGCGGTCAGCAGCACCTGCCCGACGGTGACGCCGTGGCGGTCGAAGGCGTCGGCGTAGGTCTGCACCAACCGCAGCTGGCCCACGCTGGCCGCGGCCTGCGCCGTCGCGAGGTCGCGCGGCCGGCCCTCGACGCCGAGCGGGGCCAGGCCCGCGGCGATCGCGCCGGAGGAGACCAGGACCACCTCGCGGCCCTGCGCCCGCACCGCGGCGAGGACGTCGACCAGCGCGGTGAGCCGGGCGGCGTCCAGCCCGCCGGGCAGCGTGGTGAGCGAGGAGGACCCCACCTTCACCACCACGCGGCCGGCGCCGCCGACCTGCGGACGGGCGCTCACGCGTCGTCGTCCGCGGGAGCGTCCCCGTCCCCGGGGGGGTCGTCGCCGGGCAGGTCCTCGTCGGACCAGGTCTCGGCCGTCTCGTAGGGCAGCCGGCGGGCCTTCTTCGCCGCCAGCCGCTCGGCCGCGCGCACGCGGTGCGGTGCGTCGACACGGCTGTCGGTGCCGCGGCCGCCGAGGCCCGCGGTCTCCTCGGCCATCGGCGTGCCGGCGGGCAGGCTGGGCTGGAAGTCGAAGGCGACGTCGCCGATGACGACCGTGTCGCCCTCCTGCGCGCCGAGCTTCGCCAGCTCGTCCTCCACCCCGAGACGGTTGAGCCGGTCGGCGAGGTAGCCGACCGCCTCGTCGTTGGTGAAGTCGGTCTGCCGCACCCAGCGCTCGGGCTTCACGCCGCGGACGACGAAGGTCTCCTCGTCGGGGTCGTGGGTGACGGTGAACCCGGAGTCGTCGACGGCGCGAGGCGTGAGCGTGACCCGGGTGGCCTCGGGCGCCGGCAGGGCTGCGCGGTACTCCGCGACGGCGGCGGCCAGCGCGTAGCCGAGCTCGGTCAGGCCCTCCCCCGTGGCGGCGCTGACGGCGAACACCTGCAGGCCGCGGGCCTCCAGCGCCGGCCGCACGAGGTCGACCAGCTCCCGCCCGTCCGGGACGTCGATCTTGTTGAGCACGGCGACCCGCAGCCGGCCGACCAGGTCGAGCTCGTCGCCGCCGTATTCCGCCAGCTCGTGCGTGAGGGCGTCGATGTCGCTCTCGGGGTCGCGGCCGGGCTCGAGCGTGGCCATGTCGACGACGTGCACCAGCACCGCGCAGCGCTCGACGTGCCGGAGGAACTGCAGCCCCAGCCCCTTCCCGGTGGCCGCGCCCGGGATGAGCCCCGGGACGTCGGCCATCGTGAAGACGACGTCGCCGGCGCGGATCACGCCGAGGTTGGGCACCAGCGTGGTGAAGGGGTAGTCGGCGATCTTGGGCCGGGCCGCGGACATCGCCGCGATCAGCGAGGACTTGCCCGCCGAGGGGAACCCGACCAGGCCGACGTCGGCGACGCTCTTGAGCTCGAGGACGGCGTCGAAGGACTCCCCGGGCTCGCCGAGCAGCGCGAAGCCGGGCGCCTTGCGGCGGGGGTTGGCCAGCGCGGCGTTGCCCAGCCCGCCGCGGCCGCCGGAGGCGAGCACGACGCGGGTGCCGGCGCCGACGAGGTCGGCGACGACCTCGCCGCCGACGCTGACGACCGTGCCCTCCGGGACGCGCAGGACGCGGTCCTCGCCGTTGGCCCCGTGCCGGTTGCTGCCGGCGCCGGGGCGGCCGTTGGCGGCGCGCTGGTGCGGACGGTGGTGGAAGTCCAGCAGCGTGTGGACGCTGGGGTCCACCTCGAGGACGACGTCGCCGCCGTCGCCGCCGTTGCCGCCGTCGGGGCCACCGAGGGGCTTGTACTTCTCGCGGTGCACGGACGAGACGCCGTGGCCGCCGTTGCCTGCGGCGACGTGCACGACGACCCGGTCGACGAACGCGGCCATCTCTGCTCTACCTGCTCACTGCCTGCTCAACGCCGACGAGCGCACGGGCCGGACGGCCCGTGCGCTCGTGGCGGTACGTGTGTGGTGGTTCCTCAGGCCTCGACGGCCGCGGGCGCGGTGATCGAGACGGTCTTGCGACCACGCCGGGTGCCGAAGGTGACCGCACCGGGAGCCAGCGCGAACAGCGTGTCGTCGCCGCCGCGGCCGACGCCCAGACCCGGGTGGAAGTGGGTGCCGCGCTGGCGCACGATGATCTCGCCGGCCTTGACGACCTGGCCGCCGAAGCGCTTCACGCCGAGGCGCTGGGCGTTCGAGTCGCGGCCGTTGCGGGAGGACGAGGCGCCCTTCTTGTGTGCCATGTCGTCGTCAGCCCTTCGTGATGTCGCGGACGACCACGTCGGTCAGCGGCTGACGGTGGCCCTGACGCTTGTGGTAGCCCGTCTTGTTCTTGAACTTGTGGATGCGGATCTTCGGGCCCTTGCCGTGGCCGACGATCTCGCCGGTCACGGTCACGCCGGCCAGCGCCTGCGCGTCGCTGGTGACGGTGTCGCCGTCGACCAGGAGCAGGGCCGGGAGGGTGACGGAGTCGCCCGCCTCACCCGCGAGACGGTTGACCGTGAACCGGTCGCCCACGGCCACCTTGTGCTGCCGGCCACCGGCCTTCACGACTGCGTACACCACTGACTCCTCGATCGCTGCTGTCTGTCCCGCGATGCGTCCTGCGCGCACCCCGGCGCGGGCGCCGGGTGCTGGACGGGCCGCACCGCCTCTGCGGGACCGGGGTCCGGTCCGGGGCGGTGCAACCCGTCCAGCGTACCCGAGCGGCCGGGACCGGGTCGAACGCGGTCCCGGCCGCCCGGAGGGCTCAGCTGGCCGGCGGGCCGGCGGGGCGGCTGGCGGCGCGGCGACGGCGCGGGCGCGCCCCGCCGACCGCGGTGCCGGTGCCGTCGTCGGCGGCCGGCGCCTCGGGGTCGGCGGCCGGGGCCGGGTCGTCGGGACCCGCACCCGCGGGCACCTCGGGCTCGGCCGCGGCATCGGGCTCGGTCATGACGTCCCCCTCGGGATCGGCGACGGACGGCTGGGCGGACGGGGCCACCACGGACGGGGCCTCGACGGACGGAGTCTCCACGGACGGGGCCTCCACCGGGACCGGGATGTCTGCGACCAGCAGGGCGGGGTCGGCCTGCGCGTCGTCCTCCCGAGCCGGCTCCTCGGACTGGGGGGCCTCGGGCTGGGGGGCCTCCGGCTGCGGGGCCTCCTCCGGCTCGGTGACCTCCGCGCCCTGGACCTCGGACCCGTACTGGACCGTCACCTCGACCTCGGCGGCGTCGTCGGCGGCCGTGTCGTCCTCGGCCGGGTCGGGGACGGCGGCGGCGGCGAGCACCGCGGCGTCCTCGGCCGCACGCTCCTCACCGGACTGGCCGCGGTTGCGGCGGCCCCGGTTGCGCCGGCCCCCGCCGGAGCGCTGCCCGTCGCCCTCGCCGGCCGGAGCCGCCTCGGGACCGGTGTCGGGCGCCGCGGCCTCGACCTCGGCCCGCTCGGCGTCCCTGCGCTCGGCGTCCTTGCGGCCGTTCTGGTCACGCCGGCCACCGGAGCCCTGCCCGCCGGACCCCTGCCCACCGGACCCCTGCCCACCTGGGCCCGAGCCCGGGCCGGAGCCGTTCCCGCCGCGACGGCGGTCGTCGACCGGGTCGGTGCTGACCAGGACGCCCCGGCCGCGGCAGTGCTCGCACGGCTCGGAGAACACCTCGAGCAGGCCCTGCCCGACGCGCTTGCGGGTCATCTGCACCAGGCCCAGCGAGGTCACCTCGGCCACCTGGTGCTTGGTGCGGTCGCGGCCCAGGCACTCGGTGAGCCGGCGCAGCACCAGGTCGCGGTTGCTCTCGAGCACCATGTCGATGAAGTCGATGACGATGATGCCGCCGACGTCGCGCAGCCGGAGCTGGCGGACGATCTCCTCGGCCGCCTCCATGTTGTTGCGCGTGACGGTCTGCTCGAGGTTGCCGCCCGAGCCGGTGAACTTGCCGGTGTTGACGTCGACGACGGTCATCGCCTCGGTGCGGTCGATCACCAGCGAGCCGCCCGAGGGCAGCCACACCTTGCGGTCCAGCGCCTTGGCCAGCTGCTCGTCGACGCGCAGGTCGCGGAAGACGTCGCCCTCGCCGGTGTGCCGGGTCAGCCGCCCGGACAGCTCCGGGGAGACGTGCGCGACGTAGGCCTCGACGGTGTCCCAGGCGTCGTCGCCCTGGACGACGAGCTCGCTGAAGTCCTCGTTGAACACGTCGCGGATGACGCGGATGGCGAGGTCGGGCTCGCCGTAGAGCAGCGACGGGGCGTTGCTGGAGGACTGCGACCTCTGCTCGATGACCTCCCACTGCGCCTGCAGCCGGGCGACGTCGCGGGTGAGCTCCTCCTCCGAGGCGCCCTCCGCGGCGGTCCGGATGATCACGCCGGCGTCCTCGGGGACGATCTTCTTCAGGACGTCCTTGAGCCGCTGGCGCTCGGTGTCGGGCAGCTTGCGGCTGATGCCGGTCATCGAGCCGCCGGGCACGTAGACCAGGAAGCGGCCGGGCAGGTTGACCTGCTGGGTCAGCCGCGCGCCCTTGTGCCCGATCGGGTCCTTGGTGACCTGCACCAGCACCTTGTCACCGGACTTGAGCGCCTGCTCGATCGAGCGCTGCTTGCCGGACAGGCCGGCGGCCTCCCAGTTGACCTCACCGGCGTAGAGGACGGCGTTGCGGCCCTTGCCGATGTCGACGAAGGCCGCCTCCATGCTGGGCAGCACGTTCTGCACGCGGCCGAGGTAGACGTTGCCGGCGAAGGACGTCGCCTGCGCCTGGGTGACGTAGTGCTCGACCAGCACGCCGTCCTCGAGGACGGCGATCTGGGTGCGCTCGCCGCGCTGGCGGATGACCATGCGGCGGTCGACCGCCTCGCGGCGGGCGAGGAACTCGGCCTCGGTCAGGATCGGCGCGCGGCGGCGGCCGGTGTCACGGCCCTCGCGGCGGCGCTGGCGCTTGGCCTCCAGGCGGGTGGAGCCGGCGACGCCGCGGACGTCGTCGTCGCTGGTGCTGCGGCCGTTGCGGCCGGCGCGCTCCGGGCGGTCGTCGTCGTCCTCGGGAGTGGTCTCGGCGGCCTCACCGCCGCGGCGGCGACGGCGACGGCGGCGGCGGGTGCTCGACCCGCCCTCGGCACCGTCCTCGCCCTCGGTGTCCTCGCCGGTGTCGGCGTCCTCGTCGTCCTCGTCGTCGGCAGTCCGGTCCTCGGACGTGCCCGCGGCGGAGGCGCGCTCGCCGGCGTCGTCCTCGACCTCGGCGTCGGCGTCGGCGTCGGCGGACTCGTCCCCGTTGCGGCCCCGGCCGCGTCCGCGGCGCCCGCGCCGACGACGGCGGCTGCTGCCGGCGTCGTCGCGGTCGGCGTCCTCGGCCGCGTCCTCGTCGGTGGTGTCGTCGGCGGTGTCGTCGGTGGTGTCGTCGTCGGCGGTGTCCTCGTCGACGTCCTCGTCGACGTCCTCGTCGACGGCGACCGGCTCGTCCGCGACCTGCTCGTCGGCCCGGTCCTCGGCGGGCCCGCCGCGCCGGCGCGACCGGCCGCGGCGCGAGCGCGGCGCCGGGGTCTCCTCGTCGTCCTCGACCGGCGCGGCGACGTCCTCGACGTCGGGCGACTCGGCCACCGGCCGGCGGCTGCGCCGGCGCGGGGCGGGCGCCACCTCGGCCTCGGGGGCCACGAAGGTGATGAAGGCCGGGGTGACCGGGGCGGTGACCGGCGGCAGCGGTTCGACGGTGCCGGGGTCGGCCGCGCCGGCCGGGCGGGTGGCGCGGCGGCGGGGCCGGGCGATGACCGCCGTCGGCTCCGGGGAGCTGAACTGGGCCCCGAAGGGCGACCGGCCCGGCTCCTCCTCGGGCTCGTCCTCCGGTTCCTGGGTCCGGAGCTCGGCCACGGCCGTCTCCGCCGGCTCCCCGTCGGGGGTCTCCCCCGTCGCCGCGTCCCCCCTCAGCACCTCCTCGACCGGCGCGTCGCCGGGCGGGAGCGCGACGGTGCCCGCGCCCGCGTCCTCGGGAGTGGGGATGTCGCTGGTCGTGTCGTCGTCCTGGTCGGCCACGAGGGCTCGCCTCCTGTGTGGTGCTCCCGGGCGCCGATCCCCCAGCAGGGGACGAGCAGCCGCGCAGGTGCACGGGTTGGGCGGACCGGGCGGCCGCTCGGGGTACGGCGGCGAGTCCGGCTCGCGAAGTCTGGGGTCGGTCCCGCGCGGCGGTCGCCGCGGCCGGGGCCGGACTGCAGGTGGTGCGGACTGCAGGTGGTGCGGTGGTGCGGATGGTCTCGGGTGGTGCCCTTCCGGGGCGGCACGTCTGGCAGCCGTGTCGCTCGACGGCGCGGGAGCGGCCGGGCTCCCCGGTCAGACGGCGGCGTGCTCCCCCTGGCAGCGGGCGCGCGCCGCACGGTCGGGACCGAGCGGATCGGCCACGGTCCCGCTGTCGTCGAGCCGGCCCTGCGCCTCACGCACGGCCCGTGGGGGCGACGGCGGGCGCAGGTCGGCGACGGCAGCGAGAGCGGCCACCACGTCGTCGGGTCGAACAGCGGGCGTCACCTGCCGGACGACCACGTGCAGTATGGCACATCCTGCCGCCCCGCCCGCGGACGCGGACGCGATCGGAGCGCGGGCGTCGACGTCGCGGAGCCCGTTCTTGGTGCGCTTGGCCACGGTGACCTCCCCGGCGGCGAGGAGGGCGGCCACGGCCGACTCCAGCTCCGCCGGCTCGATGCCGGGCAGCTCGACGCGCCACCGGGTGGCGTCGATGCGGTCGGCCAGCGACCCGCCGCCCTCGGCAGCCTCCACGCACTCGACGACGTCGATGCCCGGGGGCAGCGAGTCGTCCAGGGCGGTCCGCACGGCCTCGGGGTCGCACCGCTGGGCGAGGCCGATCTCCAGGTACTCGGCCTCGCTGGCCGCCCCGGTCGGCGCGGCGCCGACGTAGCTGATCTTCGGGTGCGGCGTGAAGCCGGCGGAGTAGGCCATCGGCACCCGCGCGCGGCGCAGCGCCCGCTCCAAGGCGCGGGCGAGGTCGCGGTGGGAGGCGAACCGCAGCGGGCCGCGCTTGGCGTAGCGCAGCCGCAGCTTCTGCACGGTCGGCGGCGGGGGCGGGCCGTCCGGGGAGCGGGCCATGGCGTGTCCTCCGGCCTCAGCGACCGACGACGGTGAGCGGCAGCAGGCTGCGCCCGGTGGGCCCGATCTGGATCTCGGTGCCGTTCGTCGGGCAGACGCCGCAGTCGTAGCAGGGCGTCCACCGGCAGTCGGCGACCTCCTCCTCCGACAGCGCGTCCTGCCAGTCGTCCCAGAGCCACTCCTTGTCCAGCCCCGAGTCCAGGTGGTCCCAGGGCAGGACCTCGTCCTGGGTGCGCTCGCGGGTGGTGAACCAGTCCAGGTCGACGCCGAGGGGAGCCAGCTCCGCCGCGGCCGCGGCGGTCCACCGCTCGAAGGAGAAGTGCTCGCTCCAGCCGTCGAACCGGCCGCCCTCGCGCCAGACCCGCTCGATGACCCGGCCCACCCGGCGGTCGCCGCGGGAGAGCAGTCCCTCGATCACGCCGGGCTTGCCGTCGTGGTAGCGCAGGCCGATGGAGCGGCCGATCCGCCGGTCGGCGTTGATCGCCTGCCGCAGGACCCTCAACCGGTGGTCGATGGTCTCGGCGCTGGCCTGGGCGGCCCACTGGAACGGGGTGTGCGGCTTGGGCACGAAGCCGCCGATGGAGACGGTGCAGCGGATGTCCTTGCGGCCGCTGGCCTCGCGGCCGGCGCGGATGACCTCCACGGCGAGCTCGGCGATCTCCAGCACGTCCTCGTCGGTCTCCGTGGGGAGTCCGCACATGAAGTAGAGCTTCACCTGCGTCCAGCCGTTGGCGTAGGCCGTGGTGACGGTGGCGACCAGGTCCTCCTTGGACACGGTCTTGTTGATCACGCGGCGGATCCGCTCGCTGCCGCCCTCGGGGGCGAAGGTGAGCCCGGACCGCCGTCCGTTGCGGGACAGCTCGTTGGCCAGGGTGACGTTGAAGGCGTCCACCCGGGTCGACGGCAGCGACAGGCCGGTGTTGGTGCCCTCGTAGCGGTCGGCGAGCTCCTTGGCCACCTGGCCGATCTCGGAGTGGTCGGCGCTCGACAGCGACAGCAGCCCGACCTCCTCGTACCCGGTCGCGCGCAGGCCCTGGTCGACCATCGACCCGATGCCGGTGATCGTGCGCTCGCGGACCGGGCGGGTGATCATCCCGGCCTGGCAGAACCGGCAGCCGCGGGTGCAGCCGCGGAAGATCTCCACGCTCATCCGCTCGTGCACGCTCTCGGCGAGCGGGACCAGCGGCGTCTTGGGATAGGGCCACTCGTCGAGGTCCATGACGGTGCGCTTGCCGACCCGCGCCGGGACGTCGGCACGGGTGCGGGTCACCGCCGCGATCGCGCCGCGGGGACCGTAGGAGACGGCGTAGAAGCGCGGCACGTAGACGCCGTCGACGCGGGAGAGGCGGGCGAGCAGCTCCTCGCGCCCGCCGGGCCGGCCCTGCTGCTTCCACGCCGCGACCACGTCGGTGACGTCGCCGACGGCCTGCTCGCCGTCGCCGAGGACGGCGCAGTCGACGAAGTCGGCGATCGGCTCGGGGTTGAACGCCGCGTGCCCGCCGGCGACGACGACGGGGTGCGTCTCGTCGCGGTCGACCGCGTGCAGCGGGATCCCGGCGAGGTCGAGCGCCTCGAGCAGGTTGGTGTAGCCGAGCTCGGTGGCGAAGCTGACGCCGAGGACGTCGAAGTCGCGCACCGGGCGGTGGGCGTCGACGGTGAACTGCCCGACGCCGTTCGCGCGCATCAGGGCAGCGAGGTCGGGCCAGACGGCGTAGGTGCGCTCGGCCAGGGCGTCGGGGCGCTCGTTGAGGACCTCGTAGAGGATCATGAGGCCCTGGTTGGGCAGCCCCACCTCGTACGCGTCGGGGTACATCAGCGCCCAGTGCACGGCGATGTCGTCCCAGGCCTTGACCCGGGCGTTCAGCTCGCCGCCGACGTACTGGATGGGCTTCTGCACCTGGGCCAGCAGGGGCTCGAGACGGGGGTACAGGCTCTCTCCGCTCATGACCGGTCCAGGGTAGCCGCCCCACCCGGCCGGCCCGGGCCCCGTCTGCGCCGACCGGCACCGGTGCGTGAGCGCAAGTACACTGACCGTGACCAACGGGGGCGGTCGCCGAGGGGGAGCATGGTCCGGCCGACCCGGGACACCGGCGCGCTGACGGACGCGGAACGCGTCCTCCCCACCCGACTGCGCGGCTGGTCGGCCGTGGTGCTCCCTCCCGGCCGGGCGATGGGCCCCGAGCAGTGGGCCGCCCACCACACCGTCGTCGTCCGGGCGCTGCTGGTCCTGCTCGCGGCGGTGCCGGTGTACGCGCTGGTCCGCGGGCACGACCTCGCCTCCGCGGCGCTGCACACCGCTCCCCCGGCCCTGCTCGCCCTCGCCGCGTGGACGCCCTCGCTCCGCCGCAACACCCGCGCCGCGGCCGCCGCACTGGGGCTGATGACGACGGCCGCGGTGGTCGTGCAGTTGTCCGACGGCGCCACGGAAGCGCACTTCCTCTTCTTCGCGCTGCTTCCCCTGGCCGCCCTCTACTCGGCGCGCGCCCCGTTCCTGCTCGCCGTCGCCTTCGTCGCCGTCCACCACCTGGTCCTCGGCAGCCTGCTGCCGCACCGGGTCTTCGCGCACGGGTCGGACGCCCTCCCGATGGCACTGCTGCACGCTGCCTTCGTGCTGGTCGAGAGCTGGGCCTGCCTGGTCGCCTGGCAGCACTTCGACGACCGGCGCGAGCACGTCGAGGCGCTGGTGTCCGAGCGGACCGCGGCGCTCTCGGCCCAGCGCGACGAGCTGGCCCGGCTGGCCGCCGTCGTCCAGACCACCGGTGACGCCGTGGTCACCGCCACGCCGGACGGGCGGGTGACCACCTGGAACCCCGGCGCCGAGCGGCTCTACGGCTGGGCCGCCCACGAGGTCCTCGGCCGGCACGCCTCCCTGCTCTCGGCCGGGCAGGAGCTGCCCGCGGACCTCACCACGCTGCCCACCGGCACGATGGAGCGGCGGCAGCGCCGGCGGGACGGCTCGGAGTTCGACGCGCTGGTCACGCTCTCGGTCATCCGCGGCGACGACGGCACGCCCACCGGCGTCGCGGCCATCACCCGGGACATCACGGGCCGCAAGCGCGACGAGGCCGAGGCCCGCGCGACGGCCTCCCAGCTGGAGCGGCAGGCCGGCGAGCTGGCCCGCATGGCGCTGCACGACCCGCTCACCGGGCTGGCCAACCGGACGCTCATGCAGGACCGGCTCGAGCACGCCCTCGCCGACCGCCGGGCCCGCCGGCACGCGGTGCTGCTGCTCGACCTCGACGACTTCAAGACGGTCAACGACACCGCCGGGCACGAGGCGGGCGACGCCGTCCTCGTCGCCGTCGCCCGGCGGCTGGAGTCCTCCGTGCGGCCCGCCGACACCGTCGCCCGGCTCGGCGGCGACGAGTTCGTGGTGCTCATGGAGGACGTCGAGGGGCGCCGCGACGTCGTCCCCGTGGCCGAGCGGCTGATCACCGCGCTGCGCCGGCCGGTCGAGTGGGGCGGTGAGCGGTTCACGGTCGGCGGCAGCGTCGGCGTCACGTTCACCGGCGCCACCGACCGCCGCGGCATCGACGACCTGCTGCGCGATGCCGACCTCGCCATGTACGTGGCCAAGGCCGGCGGCAAGGACCGGGTCCGGGTGTTCGAGCGCGGGATGCGCGAGGAGGTCGCCGCCCAGGACGAGCTCGTCCGCGACCTGCGCGCCGCCGTCGGCACCGGCGAGCTGCGGGTGCTCTACCAGCCGCAGGTCGACCTGCGCAGCGGCGCGGTGACCGGCGTCGAGGCGCTGGCGCGCTGGGAGTCGGGCACCCGCGGGCTGGTCGAGCCCGCCGGCTTCATCCCGGTCGCCGAGGCCACTGGCCTGATCGGCGAGATCGACGACTGGGTCATCGGCCAGGCATGCGCCCAGCTGCGCGCCTGGGACGACGCCGGCCTGCCGCCGCTGCGCGTGGCGGTCAACGTCTCGCCGCGCCGGCTGGCCACCGGCGACCTCGCCGTGAGCATCGCCGCGGCCACCCGGGACGCCGGCGTGGACCCCGCCCGGCTGGAGATCGAGGTGCCCGAGGCCGTGGCCGCCGGTCCCGACGCCGCGGCCGGCCTCCGCGAGGTGCGGGCGCTGGGCGTGCACGTGGCCATCGACGACTTCGGCACCGGTGCGTCGTCGCTGTCGCGGCTGCAGGACCTGCCGCTGGACCGGCTGAAGATCGACCCGTCGTCGGTGGCGCTGCTGACCGCGGGTGCTGCGGCGGGCTCGGTGGCCGACGCCGTCATCGCGCTGGGCAACAGCCTGGGCCTGCAGGTCGTGGCCGAGGGGGTCGAGCAGCCCGCGCAGCTGGCCGCCCTGCGGTCCCTGGGCTGCGACGCCGCCCAGGGGCACCTGTTCGGCTCCCCCGTCCCCGCCGCCACCGTCGAGCGGCTGGTGCGCGCCGGCCGCCCCCTGCCCGGCGCGGCCTAGTCGAAGCACCCCCTCGCCCCCCGCGAGCTCGCGGCGGGTCCCCGCGAGGGGGCCGACTGATCGGATGGAGATGTCTCACCTGAGCAGCAGCCGCTGCAGCCGGCGGGCGCCCAGCGCCAGCCCGGCCAGGCCCGTGACCGCGAGATGGGCGACCGAGCCGAGCAGCGCCCACCGCACGTCGCCGGTCACGAGCCCGCGGACCAGCTCGATGCCGTGGTAGAGCGGCGTGCACTCGACGACGACCTGCAGCGGCGGCGGATAGGTCGACAGCGGGTAGAAGGTCGTGGAGAACAGGAACAGCGGCAGGATCGCCACCTGCACGAACTCGAAGTCCTGCCAGCCGCGCAGGAAGGTGCTCGCGGCCAGCCCGACGGCGGCGAAGGCGAACCCGATGAGGACGGCCGCCGGCAGCGCCAGCAGCGCCCACCAGGACCCGACCAGGCCCATCGCGAGCATGACGAGCAGGAACGCCGTGGAGTAGACGGCGCCGCGCATCAGCGCCCACACCGTCTCCCCCACCGCGGCGTCGGCGGCCGACACCGGCGTGGCCAGGACGGCGTCGTAGAGCTTGGCGTAGCGCAGCTTGAAGAACAGGTTGAAGACGGCGTCGTAGATCGCGCCGTTCATCGCGGCCGAGGCGAGCAGCGCCGGGGCCACGAACTCCTGGTAGGTCAGCGCGCTGCCGGTGTCGGTGACCACGTCGCCGACCATCGCGCCGATCCCGACGCCGATGGAGAACAGGTAGAAGAACGGCTCGGCGAACCCGGAGACGAAGACCACCCAGCTGCGCCGGGCCACCAGCAGGTTCCGGTACACCAGCTGCCCGGCCCGCCGCGGCGACACCGGGTACAGCGGCACCACCCGCAGCAGCAGCGAGACCGGGCGGGTCGCCGTCGGGACGCCGGTCACCGGACCAGCCGCCGCTGCAGCGCCCGGGCGGCCAGCCAGGTCCCGGCGGCCGTCCACAGCGCGAGGTAGCCCACGTGCCGCAGGGCGGAGCCCGCCTCCGCCGTTCCCAGCGCCAGGTCCCGGGCCAGCGCGACGCCGTGCCACAGCGGGGTGGCGTAGGCGAACCACTCCAGCGCCAGGGGCAGCTGCGCGACCGGGAAGAACGTCCCGCTGAACAGGAACATCGGCACGATGAGGAACCGCTGCAGCGCGGCGAACGCGGCGTCCTCCTCCAGCCGGGCGGCCATGGCGGTGACCGGGGCGGCGAAGGCCAGCCCGGTGAGCAGCGCGACCGGCAGGGTGAGCACCACCAGCGGGCCGGCCGCCGCGCCGAAGAGCACCAGGACGACGAGGAACGCCGCGGCCGACGTCGTCACCCGGAACGCGACGTAGAGCAGGTGGCCGGTCAGCAGGTCGCCCGGGCGGGCCGGGGTGGCGAGCACCGCCTCGTAGAGCCGGTCCCACTTCAGGGCTCCGAGCACCGGGTAGGACGACTCGCCGGTCGCGGTCTGCATGGCCGCGGCCACCAGCAGGCCGGGTGCGAGGAAGGCCAGGTAGCCCACGCCGCCGGGGACGCCCGGCCCGCGGTCGACCAGGCTGCCCAGGGTCAGCCCCATCGCGGCGAGGAAGAGCACCGGCTCCAGGACGCTGCCCAGCGCGCTGCTGCGCCAGAAGTGCCGGTGCGCGGTGAGCCGCTGGGCGAGGAAGGAGCGGGCGGCCGGGGACGGGACCACGTCAGTCCACCAGCGTGCGGCCGGTGAGCCGCAGGAAGACGTCCTCCAGCGAGCTGCGCCGGACCAGGGACGACAGCGGCCGCAGCCCGAGGGCGAGGACCTCCGAGAGCGCCGCGTCGCCGTCGGCGGTGTAGAGCAGCAGCCGGTCGGGCAGCACCTCGACCCGCTCGGCGGCGCCGCGGGCGACCAGCGGGGCCAGCGCGTCGGCGTGCGCGGCGGCCCCCGCACCGCCCTCGGTCAGCGGGAAGCGCAGCTCGCACACCTCGCGGGTGGACCAGGCGGCGATCAGCTCGGCGGGGCTGCCCTCGGCGGCGATGCGGCCGCGGTCCATGACGACGAGCCGGTCGCACAGCTGCTCGGCCTCGTCCATGTAGTGCGTGGTCAGCACGAGGGTGACGCCCCGCTGCTTGAGCCGGTAGAGCCGCTCCCAGAGCACGTGCCGGGCCTGGGGGTCCAGGCCGGTGGTGGGCTCGTCGAGCAGGACGACGTCGGGCTCGTTGACCAGGGCCCGGGCGATGGTGACCCGCCGCTTCATCCCGCCCGACAGCGGCTCGACCCGGTCCTTCGCGCGGTCGGTGAGCTGCACGAAGTCCAGGAGCTCCGCGGTCCGCTCGCGCACGGTCGCGCGGGGCAGGCCGAAGTACCGGCCGTAGACCAGCAGGTTCTCCTCGACGGTGAGCTCGAGGTCGAGGTTGTCGGTCTGCGGGACGACGCCGAGGCGGGCGCGGATGGCCGGCCCGTCGACGGCGGGGTCCATGCCGAGGATCCGCAGCTCCCCCGCCGTCGGCGGCGAGACGGCGCCGACCATCCGCATGGTCGTGCTCTTGCCGGCGCCGTTGGGCCCGAGGAAGCCGAAGGACTCGCCCGGCGCGATGTCGACGTCGATCCCGTCGACCGCGGTGTACCCGCCGAAGCGCTTCACCAGGCCCCGGGCCCGGACCAGTGGCTCCCCCATGCCCCCCATGCTCTCCCCGGCCCCGGGGGCGGGGTCGAGCCGGTCCGTCAGAGGGAGGGGAAGAAGAGCGCGACCTCGCGGGCGGCGGACTCGGCGGAGTCCGAGCCGTGCACGATGTTGGACTGCACCTCGAGGGCGAAGTCGCCGCGGATGGTGCCGGGCGCGGCCTTCACCGGGTCGGTGGCGCCGGCCAGCGCGCGGAATGCCTCGACCGCCCGCGGCCCCTCGACGACGAGGGCGAGCAGCGGGCCGCCGGTGATGAACTCGACCAGCGAGCCGAAGAACGGCTTCTCGCGGTGCTCGCCGTAGTGCTCCTCGGCGACCTCGCGGGTCAGGGTGCGCAGCTCGGCGGCGACCAGCCGCAGGCCCTTGGCCTCGAGGCGGGCCACGACCTCCCCGACCAGGCCGCGGGCGACGCCGTCGGGCTTGACGAGGACCAGGGTGCGATCAGTCACGAGGCGGCACCCTACGGGACGGCGCGTGTCAACCCGGGTTGACAATCCGTCCGGCGTCAACGAAGGTTGACACATGGCCACTCCCACCGACGTCACCACCGCCGCTGCGGCCGACGACCCGGACACCGGCCTGCGCGCCGTCCGGGCGCTGCGCGAGCTGGCCGAGCGCCTCGAGGTGCTGCAGGTCGGCAACGCGCGGGCGCGCGGCTGGTCGTGGCAGCAGATCGCCGGGGCCCTCGGCGTCAGCCGGCAGGCCGTCCACAAGAAGCACGCCCGGAGCAGGAAGGACGTCTGAGGTGTTCGAACGCTTCGCCCACGAGGCCCGCACCGCGGTGGTCGTGGCCCAGGAGGAGGCCCGCGACCTGTGCGCCGAGCGGATCGAGCCGGTGCACCTGCTGCTCGCGCTCACCCGCGACCCCGGCCGCGGCGGGGCGGCCCTGCGGTCCGTGGGGCTCGACCACGCCACCGCCCGCGACGCGCTGACCCGGTCCGGCGGGCCGCTGGACGCCGACGCCCTGGCCGCCGTCGGGATCGACCTCGACCAGGTGCGCGCCGCGGCGGAGTCGGCCTTCGGCGCCGGCGCGCTCGATCGCGCACCGCTCGGGCGCACCGGGCACATCCCGTTCGGCGACGGCGCCAAGCGGGCGCTCGAGGGCGCGCTCCGCCACGTCCTGGCCCAGCCGCGCCGGCGCCGCGACCGGGTCATCGACACCGGGCACCTGGTGGTCGGTGTCCTCGCGGTCGGCGACCCGGTCGTCGTGCGGGTGCTGCGGCACCTGGGCACCGACGTCGTCCGGCTCCGGGAGGGGCTCGACGGCGCGTCGGCCGCCTGAGGCCGCTCGGCCCGGTCGGTCGGCGGGCGTCAGTCGGCGGGTGTGGCCGGCTCGCGGAACGGGGAGCCGAGGAGGTCCTTGCGGACCTGCAGCAGGTAGAGCCAGATGAGCACGAAGACGCCGCCGACGAACCACATCGACGAGTCGATCAGCCCGGTGAGCAGCAGGGGCACCTGCAGGGCGGTGGCGATCTCCAGGCCCCGCGGTCGACGCTGGATCCCCGAGGCCAGGACCAGGACGACGGCCAGCACGAGCAGGATCGTCAGCCGGGTCCCGTCGAGACCGCCCGCCGTCTGCGCGATGGCCCGCGGGACGAACAGCACCGCGATCCCCTCGAGCAGCAGCACCGCGGCGGCCGCGCCGCGCAGCGCCCTCCCGGCCCGGACCGGGTCGGGCGCCGTCACGAGCGGCCGCCGAGCACGGTCCGCGCCTCGCCGGCGGTGACGACACTGCCGGTGACCAGCACGCCCGAGCCGCCCAGGGCGTCGTCGGGACCGGCCTCGGCCAACTCGATCGCCTCGGTGAGCGCCTCGGGCAGCCGCGGGGACACGCTCACCCGGTCGGCGCCGAACACGTCGACGGCCAGCGCGCCCAGCTCGTCGGCCGGCATCGACCGCGGCGAGCCGTTCTGCGTCACCACCAGCTCGGCGCAGACGGTCTCCAGCTCGCGCAGCATCCCCTCGACGTCCTTGCCGTGCACCGCCGCGACGACCCCGACCAGCCGGGTGAAGTCGAAGGACTCGCGGATCGCCTCCACGGTCGCGGCCATGCCGGCGGGGTTGTGCGCGGCGTCGACCAGCACCGTCGGGCTGGTGCGGACCCGCTCGAGGCGGCCGGGCGAGCGGACGGCGGCGAACGCGGCCTGCACGGTCTCCTGGTCGATCGGCCCGGTGGCCGCGCCGGCGCCGAGGAACGCCTCGACGGCGGCCAGCGCGGTGGCGGCGTTCTGCGCCTGGTGCGCGCCGAACAGCGGGAGGAACAGCTCCTCGTACTCGCCCCCCAGCCCCTGCAGGCGCAGCTGCTGCCCGCCGACGGCGACCCGGCGGTCCAGCACGCCGAACTCGGTGCCCTCGCGGGCGACCACGGCCTCCACCTCGACCGCGCGGCGGACCAGCGCGTCGAGCGCCCCCGGCTGCTGGCGGGCGAGGACGGCGATCGCGTCGGCCTTGATGATCCCGGCCTTCTCGCCGGCGATCGTGGGGACGTCGGGGCCGAGGTACTCGGCGTGGTCCATCGCCACCGGCGTGACGACGGCGACCCGCGCGTCGACGACGTTCGTGGCGTCCCAGGTGCCCCCCATGCCGACCTCGACGACGGCGACGTCGACCGGCGCCTCGGCGAAGGTCGCGTAGGCCATGCCGACCATGACCTCGAAGAAGCTCATCGGGTGCTCGCCGGCGGCGTCGACCATCTGCACGTAGGGCGCGATGTCGTCGTAGGTCTCGACGAAGCGCTCGGCGTCCACCGGCTCGCCGTCGAGGACGATCCGCTCGCGCACCGACTGCAGGTGCGGGCTGGTGAACCGGCCCACCCGCAGGCCGAAGCCGCGCAGCAGCTCGTCGACCATGCGCGCCGTCGTCGTCTTGCCGTTGGTGCCGGCGACCTGCACCACCGGGTAGGCGCGGTGCGGGTCGCCGAGCAGGTCGACGAGGGCGGCGATGCGACCCAGCGAGGGCTCCAGGCGGGTCTCCGGCCAGCGGGCCAGCAGCTCCTTCTCCACGCGGCTCAGGTCGCTGCTCATCCTCCCCAGGATGCCAGCCGGGGGGACTCCTGGGATGGCTGGGTTCTTAGGATGGAGGCCATGGTCACCGACTCCGCTCCCCCGGTCAGCACCACCCCGGGAGCCGGGTCCGGCGTACCCGAGAAGCCGAGCCTCGACGGTCTCGAGGACTCCTGGGTCGCCCGCTGGGCCGAGCAGGACACCTACGCCTTCGACCGCGCCGCCGCCCTGGCCGCCCCGCGCGAGCAGGTCTACTCCATCGACACCCCGCCGCCGACGGCCAGCGGGTCGCTGCACGTGGGCCACGTGTTCAGCTACACCCACACCGACATCGTCGCCCGCTACCAGCGGATGCGCGGCCGGCACGTCTTCTACCCGATGGGGTGGGACGACAACGGGCTGCCCACCGAGCGGCGGGTGCAGAACTACTACGGCGTCCGCTGCGACCCGGCCCTGCCCCACGACCCGTCCTTCACCCCGCCGGACAGGCCGGGCAAGGACCAGGTGCCGATCAGCCGCCGGAACTTCGTCGAGCTGTGCGAGCGGCTGACCGAGGAGGACGAGCGCGCCTTCGAGCAGCTGTGGCGCCGCGTGGGCCTGTCGGTGGACTGGTCCAACGTCTACCGGACGATCTCGGCGACCTCGCGGGCCACCGCGCAGCGGATGTTCCTGCACAACCTGGCCCGCGGCGAGGCCTACGCCCAGGAGGCACCCACCCTCTGGGACGTCACCTTCCGCACCGCCGTCGCCCAGGCCGAGCTCGAGGACCGCGAGCGCCCCGGCGCCTACCACCGGATCTCCTTCTCCTCCTCCGACGGCCCGGTCTTCATCGAGACCACCCGGCCGGAGCTGCTGCCGGCCTGCGTCGCGCTGGTGGCCCACCCCGACGACGAGCGGTACCGGCCCCTGTTCGGGACGACGGTGCGCACACCGCTGTTCGAGGTCGAGGTGCCGGTGGTGGCCCACCGCCTGGCCGAGCCGGACAAGGGCTCGGGCATCGCGATGATCTGCACCTTCGGCGACCTCAACGACGTCACCTGGTGGCGCGAGCTGCAGCTGCCCACCCGGGCGGTGGTCGGCTGGGACGGCCGGTTCGTGGCCGAGGCCCCCGACGGCGTCCCGGCCGGGCCCTACGCCGAGCTGGCCGGGAAGACGGCGTTCAGCGCCCAGCAGCGGATCGTGGAGATGCTCCGCGAGTCCGGCGACCTGCACGGCGAGCCGAAGACGATCACCCACCCGGTCAAGTTCTTCGAGAAGGGCGACCGGCCGCTGGAGATCGTCACCACGCGGCAGTGGTACATCCGCAACGGCGGGCGGGACGCCGAGCTGCGGGACGCGCTGGTCGCCCGCGGCCGGGAGATCCGGTGGGTGCCCGAGCACATGCGGCACCGCTACGAGAACTGGGTCGAGGGCCTCAACGGCGACTGGCTGATCAGCCGCCAGCGGTTCTTCGGCGTCCCGTTCCCGGTCTGGTACCGCCTCGACGACGCCGGCGAGCCCGACCACGCCGCGCCGCTGCTCGCGCCGGAGGAGTCCCTCCCGGTCGACCCGTCGTCGGACGTGCCGCCGGGGTTCGAGGAGTCGCAGCGCGGCGCGCCCGGCGGGTTCGTGGCCGACCCCGACGTCATGGACACCTGGGCGACGTCGTCGCTGTCCCCGCTGGTGGCCTCGGGCTGGGACACCGACCCGGAGCTGTTCGCCCACGTCTTCCCGATGGACCAGCGGCCCCAGGCGCACGACATCATCCGCACCTGGCTGTTCTCGACCGTCGTCCGCTCGCACTTCGAGTTCGGCGCGGTGCCGTGGACGCACGCCACCATCTCCGGCTTCGTCGTCGACCCCGACCGCAAGAAGATGTCGAAGTCCAAGGGCAACGTCGTCACGCCGATCGACGTGCTCGAGCGCTACGGCACCGACGCCGTCCGGTGGCGGGCCGCGGGCGCCCGGCCGGGCGCGGACTCGCCGTTCGACGAGGCGCAGATGAAGGTCGGCCGCCGGCTGGCCATGAAGATCCTCAACGTCGGCAAGTTCGTGCTGGGCCTCGGGGTCACCGCCGGGCTGAGCGGGGAGCAGGTCACCGAGCCGATCGACCTCGGGCTGCTGCGCCGGCTGGCCGGGGTCGTCGACGAGGCGACGGCGGCCATGGAGGCCTACAACTACACGCGCGCGCTCGAGGTGACCGAGGCGTTCTTCTGGTCGTTCTGCGACGACTACGTGGAGCTGGTGAAGTCCCGCGCCTACGGCACCGGCGCGGCGGCGGAGTCGGCGCAGGCCACCCTGGCGCTGGCGCTGTCGGTGCAGCTGCGGCTGTTCGCGCCGGTGCTGCCGTTCGTCACCGAGGAGGTCTGGTCCTGGTGGCAGGGCGGCTCGGTGCACCGCGCGCCGTGGCCGGCCGCCGCGGAGCTGCCCGCCGGCGGCGACCCGGAGGTCGTGCCCGTGGTCGCCGCGGCGCTGGCCGGGATCCGCAAGGCCAAGTCCGACGCCAAGGTGTCGATGCGGGCCGACGTCGAGTCGGCGACGGTCACCGCGCCCGAGGCGCAGGTGCCGCTGCTGGAGGCCGGCCGCGCCGACCTGATCGACGCAGGGCGCATCGCGGCGCTGACCGTCGTCGGCGGCTCCGGTCCGCTGACCGTCGACGTCGTGCTGGCGCCGCCCGCGGAGGCCTGAGCTAGGCCGCCGTCTCCCGTGCCCAGCCCGGCGCCGGGCCGAGGCCCAGCCGCCACCGGGCCGCCTCCTCCGACGGGCTGTGGTCGCCCAGCGCGAGGCGCAGCCCGCGCAGCTGGGCGCGGGCGACGGCGACCTGGGCGGCCCCGCCGCGTCCCCGGCCGGGGACGCCGGCACAGCCGGCGAGCGCCGGCGAGACGAGGTGGGCCGCGGCGCCGGCCAGGCCGCGGTAGAAGATCCGCTCCGGGGGGCTGAGCCCGGGTGGCGCGGTGACGAAGGCGCGCATGGAGTCGGGGACGGGCGCGAGCTGGGAGCGGTACGCGGCCAGCGCCTCTGCCAGCTCGGCGGCGCTGGCCGGGAGGTCGGTGGTGCCGAGCTCCCGTGCGCTGCGCGCCCACTCGCGGACGTAGACGTCGGGCCAGCCGCGGCCGTACCGGGCGGAGAGGTCGCGGCCGACGGCCTGCTGGGCGGCGAGGAAGGCGTCGGTGAAGGCGAGGTGCACCCAGCGCAGCAGGCCCGGGTCCGACGCGGAGTAGGGCCGGCCGCGGACCCGGCCCCGCACGGTCTCGTGCATCCCGCGGACCCGCGCGGACTCGCGCTCGGCGAGTTCCTCGGAGCCGAAGGTGCTGACCACCAGCCAGCGCGCGGTGCCGGCCAGCCGCTTCCACGGGTCCTCGCGGTAGGCCGAGTGGCGCTGCACGCCGGCGAGGGCGAGCGGGTGCGCCGCCTGGCCGAGCAGCGCCGCGACGCCGCCGACCAGCGTGGACAGGTCGCCGTGCACGCGCCAGACCACGCCGTCGGGCTCGAACCAGCCGGGGCCGGTGCCCACCCGGGCGATGTCGCGGACCCACTCGGGCGCGCCGGTCGGGTCACCGGAGACGCGGGCCCGGAACGCCCCGCGCGCGGCCTCGGGCAGGGACGTCAGCACGCGCACTCCCCCGACTGTGCCAGCCCCCCGCTCCCCCGGCCCGCCGACGCCGTGGGGCACCTGGCCGGGAGGGCGTGGTGTGCAGGTGTGGCGCGTCCTGCCCTCCGCGCGCGCCACCACCGCACATCACCGCGGTCCACAGGCGGTCGGCCTGTGCACAGGTCGTCGCGGACGACCGTCGGGCGTCCCGGTTCGTCGCACCGTCGCGGGGTGGTCCGCGACCTGTTGCCCCTCCTCGGCCCCCACGGTGTCGCCCGCACGTCGGACCTGGCCGGGCGCGTCGACCGGCACACCGTCGGCCGCTGGGTCGCCCAGGGCCGGCTGCTGCGTCCGCACCGCGGGGTGGTGGCCACGCCGGAGTCGTGGGAGGAGTGGCGCACCCGCGCTCTCGCCGGCGTCCTGGCCACCGCTGGCGTGCTGAGCCACTCCACCGCGCTGGCAGTCTGGCGGGTGCTGGACGACGACGGTGGTCCGGTGCACGTCTCGGTGCCTGCCCACCGGCGAGCACTGCACGGTCCCGGTCTGGTCGTCCACCGGGTGCGCGCCCTCGACGTCGACCGGCTCGGAACCTTCCCCGTCACGCCGCTGCCGCGGGCTCTGGTCGACGGATGGGGCTGGGCGTCCGGACGACACGGATCGCGACGGGCGGTCGATCGTCTGCGGGGTGCGGTGATCGGGACGCTGCGCGAGCGCCAGGTGAGGACCGCGGATCTCGCCCGTGAGGCGGCCCTCCGCGCGGCGCTGCCCGGTCACCGGGACCTGGTGGACCTCCTGCGCCTGGTCGAGCGGGGATGCCAGAGCGAGCTGGAGATCTGGGGCGTGCGGCACGTCCTGACCGGGCCGGGCATGCCTCGCTTCGAGCAGCAGCACCCCGTCGTCCTGCCGTGGGGGACGGCGCACCTGGACGCCGCACTGCCGGAGTTGCGGGTCGCAGTCGAACTGGACGGAGCGGCCTTCCACGGCAGCGCGGAGGCCCGTGAACGGGACACCCGCCGCGACGTCGCGCTGGCCGCGCTCGGCTGGGTGGTGCTGCGGTTCAGCCACCGCCGGCTGACCCGGGACCCCGACGGGTGCCGCCGGGAGATCCTCCAGGTCTGCCGCGCCCGGGAGGCGCTCCTGCGCCCCAGGTGAGGTGCGGGTGCGGCGCGATCCTGACGAGAGACGCACCGCGAGCGCACACCACCGGGCCACCTACGCGAGCGAGCCCGCCCCCGGGATCGGGGACGGGCTCGTCGGTGGTGCGTCAGCGCGTCAGGCGCTCTTCTCGCGGCGCTCGCGGGTGGGCTTGCGCGGCACGATGGTCGGGTTGACGTGCTCCAGCACGACCTCCTTGGTGATCATCACGGAGGCGACGTCGTCACGGCTGGGCACCTCGTACATCACCGACTGCAGCACCTCCTCCATGATCGCCCGGAGCCCGCGGGCGCCGGTGCCGCGGAGGATGGCCTGGTCGGCGATCGCCTCGAGGGCGTCGTCGCTGAACTCCAGCTCCACGCCGTCGAGCTCGAACAGCCGCCGGTACTGGCGCACCAGGGCGTTCTTCGGCTCGGTGAGGATCTGGATCAGCGCGTGCCGGTCGAGGGCCTGCACGCTGGTGATCACCGGGAGCCGGCCGATGAACTCGGGGATCATGCCGAACTTCAGCAGGTCCTCGGGCATGACCTCGGCGAAGGCGCTGGAGGCCTCGATCTCCTTCTTGCCGCGGATCTCCGCGCCGAAGCCGATCCCCTGCTTGCCGACCCGCTGCTCGATGACCTTCTCCAGGCCCGCGAAGGCACCGCCCACGATGAACAGCACGTTCGTCGTGTCGATCTGGATGAACTCCTGGTGCGGGTGCTTGCGGCCGCCCTGCGGGGGCACCGACGCCGTCGTCCCCTCGAGGATCTTCAGCAGCGCCTGCTGCACGCCCTCACCGGAGACGTCGCGCGTGATCGACGGGTTCTCGCTCTTGCGGGCGATCTTGTCGACCTCGTCGATGTAGATGATCCCGGTCTCGGCCCGCTTGACGTCGTAGTCGGCGGCCTGGATCAGCTTGAGCAGGATGTTCTCGACGTCCTCGCCGACGTAGCCGGCCTCGGTCAGCGCCGTGGCGTCGGCGATCGCGAACGGGACGTTGAGCATCCGGGCGAGGGTCTGCGCCAGGTGCGTCTTGCCGCAGCCGGTCGGGCCCATCAGCAGGATGTTGGACTTGGCGAGCTCGACCGAGTCGTCCCGGCTCGAGCGCTCACCGCCGGCCTGCACCCGCTTGTAGTGGTTGTAGACGGCGACGGCGAGCGTGCGCTTGGCCTTCTCCTGGCCGATGACGTACTGCTCGAGGAAGTCGTGGATCTCGCGGGGCTTCGGCAGCTCGTCGAACTTGAGGTCCGACGACTCCGAGAGCTCCTCCTCGATGATCTCGTTGCAGAGGTCGATGCACTCGTCGCAGATGTAGACGCCGGGGCCAGCGATGAGCTTCTTGACCTGCTTCTGGCTCTTCCCGCAGAACGAGCACTTGAGCAGGTCACCGCTCTCACCGATTCGTGCCACCTGCTGACCTCCACCTCGGGGGAAGCAGGTCCTCCGGGGTACGGACCTGCGGATGATGTGTCACTGGGAGTGCCCGTGTTGGTCCCGCTGGTGGCGGGTGCCGCGAGGACGACCCTCCCGACGCTGCCGGCCGGGGATCGCGCGCTCGCCGACGGTACCTGCCGCCACCGACGCCGCGGGACTCCGACGCCCCGGTGCGCCGGGGGCGCTCGACTCGCTCGTCACTCCCGGCACTGCCCCCCGAACGGTACGGGGTGAGGCCGCGACACGCGCGACCTTCTTCCCGCACCGCCCGGGGGACGTGTGGCTCATGCCGTGGGCAGCGCGTTGAGCTTCCGGCTCTGGATGACCTCGTCGACGATGCCGTACTCCTTGGCCTCGGTCGCGGTCAGGATCTTGTCGCGGTCGATGTCGGAGCGGACCTGCTCGGCCGTCCGGCCGGTGTGCCGCGCGAGGATCTCCTCCATCTGCTTGCGCACCCGCTCGATCTCGGCGGCGTGGATCTCCAGGTCCGAGACCTGGCCGCCGGCCTCGCCCGAGGGCTGGTGGATCAGCACGCGGGAGTAGGGCAGCGCGAGCCGCTTGCCCGGGGTCCCGGCCGCGAGCAGGACGGCGGCGGCCGAGGCGGCCTGGCCCATGCAGACGGTCTGGATGTCGGGGCGGACGAACATCATCGTGTCGTAGATGGCCATCAGCGACGTGAACGAGCCGCCGGGTGAGTTGATGTAGATCGTGATGTCGCGGTCCGGGTCGGCCGACTCCAGCGTGATCAGCTGGGCCATGACGTCGTTGGCCGACGCGTCGTCGATCTGCACCCCGAGGAAGATGATGCGCTCCTCGAAGAGCTTGTTGTAGGGGTTGGACTCCTTCATGCCGTAGCTCGTCCGCTCCACGAAGGAGGGGAGGATGTAGCGGCTGGAGGGCATCTCGAAACTCACGTCAGTTCTCCGAACCCTCAGTTGTCGGCGACCGGGTTGGTGCTGTCGGTCATGGTGGCGCGGCTGACGACGTGGTCGACGAAGCCGTACTCCAGGGCCTCCTGCGCGGTGAACCAGCGGTCGCGGTCGGAGTCGCGCTCGATCTGCTCGAGCGACTGCCCGGTGTGCTGGGCCTGGAGCTCGTTGAGCTCCTTCTTGGTCCGCCGGAACAGGTCGGCCTGGATGGCGATGTCCGCGGCGGTGCCGCCGACGCCGGCCGAGGGCTGGTGCATCATGATCCGCGCGTGCGGCAGGGCGTAGCGCTTGCCGGCGGTGCCCGCGGTCAGCAGGAACTGGCCCATCGAGGCGGCCAGGCCCATGCCGTAGGTGGCGACGTCGCAGTCGATGAACTGCATCGTGTCGTAGATGGCCATGCCGGCGCTGACCGAGCCGCCGGGCGAGTTGATGTACAGGTGGATGTCCTGCTTGGGGTCCTCGGCCGAGAGCAGCAGCATCTGGGCTGCCAGCTGGTTGGCGATGACGTCGTCGACCTGGGTGCCCAGGAAGATGATGCGCTCGCGCAGCAGGCGCTCGTAGACCGAGTCGTTGAGGTTCATCCCCCCGGCGGCACCCCGCATCAGCGGGCTGTACGCCGGGTTCGGGTCGGTGCTCACGGGTGGTGTGACCTCCGTTGGCGGTGGATCGAGTCGGTCTCGGTGGGCGGGGAGCGGGGCCGGCGGCCCTGGCGGGCCGTACCCCCGGCGTCCGCCCCGAGTCACGTCGACCCTAACGCGCACCCCTGGGCCGGGAGTCCCGGCGCGGGCCCTGTTCGCCGTCGGCGCAGCGGACCCCGCTCGTGACCGGCCGGCGGACGACGGACGCCGCCCTCCCCGCGCACGCGGGGCAGGACGGCGTCGGTCAGGCGGCCCCGTCCCGAGGCTCGCCCCGAGCTCGCCCGGGGTGAGGAGGACGGGGACCTTGGTCAGCCCTTGGTGACGTCCCCGCTGTCCTCGGTGGCACCCTCGGCCGCCTCGACGGCGACGGCGTCGGCGACCTCGGCGTCGGGCGCCTCGTCGTCGGCGGAGTCGGAGGCGGCGTCCGTGGCGTCGTCGTCAGCGGAGGCGGCGTCGTCGGCGGCCGGGGCCGTCTCGGTCGCGCGGACCGTCTGCGGGCGCACGGACTCCAGGTCGACGACGTTGCCCGAGGCGTCGGTGATCGTCGTCTGCTCGAGCAGCTGGGCCAGCGCCTTGGTGCGGCGGACGTCGGCGACGAACTCGGCGATGTTGCCGCTCTGCTGCAGCTGCTGGGCGTACTGCTCCGGGCTCATCCGGTTGCGCGAGGCCTGGGCCATGATCTGCGCCGACAGGTCGTCGTTGTCGACGGTGATCTCGCGGGCGTCGGCGATCGCGTCGAGGACGAACTGGGTGCGGACGGCCTCCTCGATGTTCGTGCGCTGCTCGGCGGCGTAGGCCTCACGGCTCTCCGTGCCCGACATCGACAGGAACGTGTCCCAGTCCATGCCGGCGTTGGTGAGCTCGGTGGTGAGGGCCTGGTCGCGGTACTCGATCTCGCGGTCGACGAGGCCCTCGGGGATCGGCACCTCGGTGGCCCCGAGCAGGTGCTCGACGAGCTTGTCGCGGGCCTGGGCGCCCTGCTGCATGACCTTGACCCGCGAGAGCCGGGTGCGGACGTCGTCGCGCAGCTCCTCGAGGGTGTCGAACTCGCTGGCGGTGGAGGCGAACTCGTCGTCGAGCTCGGGGAGCTCCTTGGCCTTCACCGAGCGGACGGTGACGGTGACCTGGGCCTGCTCGCCGGCGTGCGGCCCCTGCTGCAGCGGCGTCCCGAACGTGGCCGACTCGTCGGCCGACAGCCCGCGGACGGCGTCGTCGAGGCCCTCCATGATCGAGCCGGAGCCGACCTCGTAGGACATGCCGCTGGTGGCGCCGTCCTCGAGCACCTCGTCGCCGACACGGGCCTCGAGGTCGATGGAGGCGAAGTCGCCGTCCTGGGCGGCGCGCTCGACGCCGGTCAGCATCGCGAAGCGCTCGCGCATGACCGTGACCTGCTGGTCGATCTCCTCGTCGGTGACCTCGACGTCGTCGACGGTGACCGACAGGTCCTCCAGGGCGGGCAGCTCGATCTTCGGCGCGACGTCCACCTCGGCGGTGAACGCCAGGGTGTCGTTGTCGTCGAGGCGGGTGACCTCGATGTCGGGCTGGCCGAGGACGCGGACCTGGTTCTCGCGGACGACCTCGGAGTAGACCTCCGGGATGGCGTGCTGGACGACCTGCTCGAGGACGACCGGGCGGCCGATGCGCTGGTCGAGGATGCGGTTGGGCACCTTGCCCGGGCGGAAACCGGGGATGCGGACCTGGGTCTTGAGCTCCTTGTAGACCTCACCGAAGGCGTGGTCCAGGTCCCCCCACGGCACCTCGATCGCCATCCGGACCCGCGTGGGGCCCAGTTCCTCGATGGTGCTCTTCACAGCGGCAGTGCTCCTCGGTACGACGGAAGGGGACGCCGGGACCGGCGCCGGATCGACCCCCGAGTCTAGAGACGCCGGGGGCGGGGTCGGGGTGGCGGGATTCGAACCCACGGCCCCCCGCTCCCAAAGCGGGTGCGCTACCAAGCTGCGCCACACCCCGTGGCGGCTGCGAGTCTAGGCGCGCTCCCCGGGCACGACGGCCGGACGGCGTCCCGCCCACGGTGCGGCCTCCTCGAGCGCGGCCGCCACCCGCACCAGCAGGTCCTCCCGCCCGGCGCCGGCCACCAGCTGCACGCCCACCGGCAGGCCGGCGTCGGTGGTGTGCAGCGGCAGGCTGACCGCCGGCTGCCCGGTCACGTTGAACTGGGCGGTCCAGGGGATGAACGACGAGATCCGGCGGCCCTCCTCGCGCGGTCCGGCCGCGGTGAACCAGCCGAGCTCCGGCGGCGGCGCGCCCACGGTCGGGGTGACCAGCAGGTCGAAGCCCTCGCCGCCGTCCTCGGCCGGTGTCCAGAAGGACGCCATCCGGCGCGACCAGGCGCCCAGCCAGGCGCGGGCGGCGAGGTACTCCGGTGCGGTCATCCGGTTCCCGGTCAGCCGGTAGTACGCGTTGCGCGGCTCCAGCTCGTCGTCGGCGATGTCCCGGCCGACCACCCGCTCGAGGTCGGCGAGGGTGCGGGCGGTGTCGGCGGCGATGGTCGCGTTGAAGTGGCGGGAGAAGTCGTCCTCGAACAGGGCCGCCGGGGATGCCACCTCGACGGCGCAGCCGAGCTCCGCGAGCAGCCGGCCCGTCGCGGCGACGGCGGCCCGGCACTCGGGGCTGTCGAGCCAGCGCTCGTGGGGCGGGGCGTCGGCCAGGCCGACCTGCAGCCGCCCGACCGGGGCGCCGACCTCCTCTTGCAGGAGTCGCGGTAGCGGCGGCGCGGCGTAGGGGTCGCCGGGCATCGGCCGGCCGATCAGGTCGAGGACGGCGGCGGTATCGCGGACCGTGCGGGTGACGACGCCGTCGATGGTGGCGCCGGCCCAGCCCTCGCCGACGTCGGGGCCCTGGCTGACCCGCGCCCGGCTGGGCTTGAGCCCGACCAGCCCGCACTCGGCGGCGGGGACGCGGATCGACCCGCCGCCGTCGCTGGCGTGCGCGACCGGCACGAACCCCGCCGCGACCGCCGCGGCCGACCCGCCGCTGGAGCCGCCGGTGGAGTGGGCCGGGTCCCACGGGTTGCGGGCCGGCGCGTTGGCGGCCGGCTCGGTGGTGACCGTCGTCCCGAGCTCGGGGACGTTCGTACGGCCGAGGACGACGAAGCCGGCGGCGCGGAACAGCGTGGCCAGGTGGCTGTCGCGCCGCCAGCGGATCCCGGCCTGCTGCAGCGGGCCCAGACCGTAGGCGGTCTCCTCCCCCGCCATGTGGCAGCCCATGTCCTTGAGCAGCAGCGGCACACCGCGGAACGGCCCGTCGGGCAGCGTGCCGGCGGCCTCGGCGCGGGCGGCGTCGAAGCGGTCGCGGAGGACGGCGTTGATCTCCGGGTTCCTCGCCTCGATCCGCGCGATGGCGGCGTCGACCAGCTCGGCGGGGCTGACCTCCCCGCGGCGCACCAGGTCGGCCTGTGCGGTGGCGTCCAGCTCTGTGGGCTCGGTCACGCCCGGACGCTATCGGCACCACCCGCTACGCTGGTCGGGCACCTCGCGGGTGTAGCTCAATGGCAGAGCCCCAGCCTTCCAAGCTGGCCATGCCGGTTCGATCCCGGTCACCCGCTCCACGCATAACCGCAGGTCGGAAGGCCTGTTAGGGCAACTGGAGAAGGTCTGGAGGACCCTCCGGAAGGCCCGTTTGAACCCTTTCATTACCCCTGTTTGCCGCTGCGTGGGTCATGGATGGGTCACGCCGCTCGGCTTGAACCGCCTGGTGAGCCAGCCCCTCCGGCCGCCGATCCGAGCCCGTGACCCACTTGGGTCACGGGCTACTCCAGGACCCGTCGCTAGGCACGAGTGCTCGGGACGGCGCACGGCGACCGCCACTCCAGGGCCGCACAGCGGCGCGAGATCCTCACCCTCGCGCCGGCGTCACCTAAGCGTGCCTAGGTGGGCGAGCCGGTCGCGGCCGCAGCCGCCGCAGTAGTGAGGCGGCGAGGATTCCGAAAGGCGGGACATGGGCGGATAATGCTGAGCGGGTCCGACCAGTTGCACCGGAGTTCCGGCGGCGTTGCCTGTGCGGAGTGGCGCTGTCAGTCGACGGGTAAGGCTTGCCCCGGGCCGGTGGCCGGCTCCGCAGCGGGCAGCCTGTCGACCCGGAACGCGTACAGGCTCAACCCGTCACCGATGGGCTCGAGGACGGCGCAGGTGGCCGTCACGGTGCCGGGCACCGCGGCGGCACCGATCGCGCGGCCGGCCGTCACAGGGAGCGCGGCGAGTGCCGGGGCGGGCAGCGTCACCGTGCCGCCGGCGGCGTTGGCCCAGCCGAGCCCGTGCCGTAGGCAGGCACCGGCCACGTAGCGGGCGAGCCGCTCGTTGAGCAGCTGCACCACCCACCGGTCACCGGCGGGCACGACGGCCACGCGAAGGAAGTCCCGCAGTAGCTCCCCGAAGGTCATCGTGTCCGGAGAAATGCCGGTGTGGCTGTCTCGCGGGTACTTCAGCTCCACGACGGCGCCGCCGGGCGGGTCGACTACCAGGTCGAGCTTGCCGCCGGCGAGTTCGGGAGCGAGCACCTCGACGGCCAGCCGTTCCGGTGCGACACCGAACCGCTCGAGCACCAGCACCGTCTCCAGCCGCACGGAGTCCTCGGTCAGCAGGTGCCCACGTCCGGCCGCCCGGTGCGCCGCTACCCGCGCCGCCACCGCAGCCCACACCCCCAACCAGTCGATCACCGCCGCATCGTCCACGACCGGCACCACCCGCCGCGCCTGACGCCCCGGCCGTACGCATCACCGGAACGAGCTGGTGGGCGCACTACCGTCCGGCGCCGTGACCGCCCCTCCTCCACTCGACGTCCCCGACGACTGGCCGCGGCCAGCGCCTAGTGAGCTGCAGTATGCGCGGCGTGTAGTCATCGAGGCACTCTCCGATGACACCACCCGGCCGACCACCGCCCGGCTCGGCAAGTACTACGACCCCGGCTGGCGGGGTGCTGGCACGACGTTCCTTGAGCTGCCGCCAGTCGATCCGTTCAGCGTCACCGCCGCCGATCTGCACGCCCTCACGGTGCTCAACGCCCCCGTAGACGCGCTGATCACCCGTCGGCTGCTCGTCGACCCCGCCATCCGCTCCGACATCGAGCAGGCCCTGGAAGGACTACCGGTCGACGTCGACCTGGCCGCCGCGGACCGGGCGACGTTCGAGGCGATGGAGGCGCTGGCGCAGGCAGTCCACGCCGGGTGCTGCGACCCGTGGGTCGCCAAGCCCAACCCGTGGGTGACGTCGGCGAAGCTGTGCGCCCGCAAGCGCTCAGGGTTGTTCCCGGTGCGTGACCGGGTGGTCTGCGAAGGACTCAGGCTGTACGGCACCCCAGCCCGGCGGTACGGGACCCGCCGGGTCGACTGGCAGGTGTTCGCGTTCCTGATGAGCGACCCGGACATCGTCCAGCGCCTCGAACAGCTCATCAAGGAGGTGCGGACGTTGCACGACATGGTCTGCGACGCGGTGCCGCTGCGCGTGCTCGACGTCGCTTTGTGGACGTGGCTGAGTCGCCACTGATCTCTCGCGCGCCCCGGTTTCGTTGACGGTCGTCGTCGACGAAACCGGGGCGGGTGGCGGCGAACCGGCGATTCTTCCGCGACGCGGCCTGAACCGATCCCGCGGCCGCTGACTGGGTCGCGGAACGGCCGCCGTCACACTGAAAGCGCTCATCGTCAACAAGTCAGGCTGTCCGCTCCAGACGCGGCTTCCGGAGTGTGCCATCGGTCCTGCGGACGACGATGACGCCCGCGCGATGTCCAGCGAGCGACACTCACGTTCCGGCCGGCGACGCTTTCCTTGCGTCAGGCCCGAGAGCGCAATGCGGCAGCAGGCGCGCACCGGACCGGTGCGGGCCCTACTCCTCTGCCATCGGCGTGCGCTTCACGCGCGGCTTGCTGCGGGTCAGTCTCCGGCGGCCGGCGCGAGATCTTCGTAGGTCTGAAGTTCCCAGTCGAGGGCCTCGGCCATGGCTCGCCACCGAGCGGGTGGGCTGTCGAGGAGCTCGTTGGCAAGGCTGTGCCCGACAAAGGTGGTGGCACCGGTCAGTGCGAGCTCGACCTGGGTGCGGTTGCGCCTGCGAGAGGCGACGTCAGCGAAGCTTCAGGCACCGTTCTCCCCGGCGACGTGGGTGAAGCCGTTGCGGACGTTCCTGTACTGGGGCCACTCCTTCGCCCACTGGTCGCGCAGGGCGGGGCTGACGTAGCGGCGCATCTCGGCGATGAGTGCGTTTACGCTGGCTTCGAGGTTCGATCTGCCGCTCTGGGGACGCAGGCCGTCCGCCAGCCCGCACGCCCGCCACAGCACGGCGCTGCGAGCATCTCGGACTACTCGTCCCCCTCGGGCAGCTTGACCACGTGCCGGACCAGCCCCTCGTAGGCCAGCTGCGCGCTGCGGTCAGTGAGTGGCTCGCAGAACACGACGGGCAGTGCACGGTTGTAGTCCCCCACCACCTGGCCCAGGCTCCAAGGAGCGAGCGCGACGCGGCTGTGATTCCTGACGAGTTCCGGCGGGTCACAGGCGGTCGGCCAATTAGGTCGAGGTCCGAATCCACCTCGACCCCAGGGGGCGCCGGCCAGTTCATCAAGGAGCTGAGGGCGCTCAACTCTCGCAGCGCCACAGCCCAGCTTCTCGTGGCTGTCCTGGAGATCATCACGCTCAAGCGGTCGACGCGCTAACGGAAGTGATGGGGGTGGCAATGAGCTTCAGTCCCGCGTTCCAAGCCCACCTGACCGAGCTGATCTGCATGAAGGCCGTCGACGAGGCCGCCGAGCGCACGACCAACGGCGACCCCTCTACTGCTGAGAACGTGCTCTACGACTGGGAGCTCGAGGCCTCCGAGTGCGTCGACCCGGTCGACGAGCGCAGCGCTCGCCAGGCTCGGCCCCTGCCACGCTTCGAGCGAGAGATGGGGCTGTGACTGACTTGACCATCGCGATCAATCGGGTGTGCCCAACTCAGCCCGCACCGCTTCAAGGAAGTCTTGTCGATAGTTGATGAGGTTGAGGAACGCGAACGAAATCTCTTGGTCGCTCTCCGACGTGCGCAAGTCGAACGGATCGCCACACCTCTCGGCCGCAGGGTCAACGTGACAGCTCACTATCCCTTCTGCGAAGAGGATGACCGGGTATGTGGTGAGGGCAATTTGGAGGGTCACGTCCGTCACGCCCTTACCACCGATCACGTCCACACGCCCATCCAGCGTTCTCAGCGCGTCGTTCGCTCGCCTCGCCTCGGCTACTGCTTCGGCACCGGGATCAGGAATGTCTTTCCTCGGCTTGCCCTGCATGTCGTTGGTCGGGAGCAGGGGGTCCAACGCTGCATGAAGTTCGTCGAACTGAGCGAGGTAATCTCCATACAGCTCGATGCGCTGATCCTGGAGGAACTCACGACTTGACCTCGCATCGTCGCGATCGGCCGACACCTGGGCGCCTACCACGACTCCACCAAGACCAGAACCAGCAGCGATTACTGCTGCGACAGTTACCGCTATCACGTTGAACAGCGTGCTGCGGTGATTCGCTTCACGGTTCTTAACGCCTTCGCGCTCCTCAACCGTCCGTCCCTGAGCCGACGCCCCTGCACCTGACGGAGTCGCCACGAGGCGAAGGTTAACGAGCACCACGCCTAGCGGCCGGCCACCACGCCGAGGGGCGGTCTTACCACCCCGGAGACGCGCGTGGGCTCAGGCATGGACATCAATAGTCGATGAGTTCACTCGACTTGAGACCTGCCAAAGGCCGAGTGCACGGATACCACATCAGCTGCCGAAGAGGCTGCCGAACAGGCCAGTCAATGACCCGAGCAGTGCGACGGCTGTCGCCATCAGGGCAGCACTGCTGAGGAACCTCTCCCGCTCCCGCAGGTTCTCCTGTGACGGCTCACGCCGACCCGTGATGACGAAGTCCTCGGCCTCGCCCTTGAGGGAGATGCCGCCTCGGGGACCGTCGATTAGCAGGGTGCACCGGACTTCGTCGCCTGGATTGAGCAAGGTCTCAGGCAACGGGATGATGCGAGCGTCCAGCTGAGCCGTGCTCGTCAGTTGCTCGGCTTCACCGTCGCTAACCCTGGTGCGTGTGACCGTCAGTGTTTGGACGTCGCTTTCCTCGGCAACGACCAGCTCGAACGGGCGGTACATCGACTTGGTACTCAGCCCCACGTTGCCGGTGTTTTTGATCTTCAAGGTCAACGCACGGGGCTCCCTCAGGGTCTTGCTCCCGATGTTGACGCTGACCTTGCCCTTGAGCGCTGCGCTCGACGGTAGAGCCAACAGCGACTGATCGAGCACCACGGTCCACTCCAACCGCTTCACCTTGCGGTTCAGCCGGAAGTAGACGTACCCGGTGATGAGCCCGATCCCAGCCAGCACCCACGCGATCCATGCGAGGTCAGCCACGAGGCGCCCCTGCTCCCCCTGTGTTCACGTCACGGAGGGTAAGTGGTGCCTCTGACGGCAGTGATGCGGCGCGCCTCATGCCGGCGCGGGACCATGCCTGGCATGAGCACCGAGGGCCAAGACAGCGCCGCGGGCAAGCACATCTATTTTGAGGTGCACGACACGGTCGGCATCACCGACGACGCGCGCGCGGTCATCCGCCAGGGCGTTGATCTGGTCTTGAGCGCAGGTCTCAGCCCGGAGCAGTGGGCTGAGCTGGTTGCATCCTTGCAGGAGGCCGTTGACCGAGGGACCCCCGCCTCTGTTGCCCCAGCTGCCCAAGTGGTCCCGGGGCTTGAGGCATGGGCGAAGTGCAACCCCGCACTTCTCGCAATACTCCTGGCTGTACTCACCTTGTTCGTGACTTGGTCGTTAGAGCAACTGGACTCCGATCCAGCGCCTACGCAAGTCGAGGTGAATGTCAATCAGGAAGCACCTCGGCCGTCTGAGGACGAGATCAGCCGGGTGATCGAGGAGAAGATTCGCGAGCACCAGCAAGAGCCGCCTTCAGGTAGGCAGAACGAGGCTCCGACTACAGGCCAGGCACCTGGCATGGCTGCCCCTAGCAAGCGGTCCCCGGGATCGATTTTGTAAAGCAAACATTCGCAGCCGGCTGCTCTCAGCCAAACAGCGAAGGGATGGCAGTGAGCACCGAGCCGACGCCCACCAGCAAGAGGCCCTTCAACTCCCGCTTGACCGAGCCGGTCGCGACCCGCCGCACGGACTCCTGGAGCTCGTCGTCACGTCGCTGCGACTCCGCATGGACTTCATTGATCTGCTGACCCAGTCGCCGCTCTGCCTCTCCCACGGACCTGTCCAGCCGATACAGCTGGCCTTGCAGTCCAGCCAAACGTTCCCGCACATACTCGAACTGCTGCTCCGGAGTGGCGTCCGGTGGCAGCTCGACCTCCCCCGTGGCCGTCAGCGTCCCGGTGGCGGACAGCGTGGCGTTGGCCGTGCCACTGAGGGCAATGGCCTTCCGTCGCCGCCGTAGGACATGCCGACGGATCCAGGCGGTGGACGCAGTCAGCCTCGGGAAGACCGGCCGTCCCGCAAACGTCTGGTAGTCGTCCACGGCCGCCGCCCAGGCAAGCGAAGTTCCCCAGACGATGCACACCAGCCCTGCGAGGGTCACTAGGTGTGCCCAGTCAGTCAGCCAGCGCCCAAGCACGGGTCACAGCCTGACATCCGGGTTCGGTCAGCCTCCGGACCACATACCGCCAGTCGACGTCCACGTCCTCGGCCAGGTGGTCTAGCCGCCCGCCGTCCAACAGCTCGCCCTCCACGAGCTCTACGTCCCACGACTGGCCACTCGCCGCCCCTCCCGCTCCGTGGGGTTCCGAAGACAACTAGGACCCAATACAGCCTGTCTTCTACCGGCGACAGGGACGCCATGCGAGCGAAGGGAGTGTCGAGACAGCCACATCGGTCCCCTAGCGATACGGCCGTTACCCGCTGGGGGCCTGCGGCCGCGCGGTCTTGCTTCGAGCGCTGGGGCACCAGCCGCGCCGGGCGGGCGAAGCTGTCTCGAAACTTGGCTGAAGCTGTCGCACGTGAGCTCTAGCCTTTGAAGTGACCCCCGTCGGCTGAACACCTCCAGACTTGGCGCAAGCCAGGGAGGAGGGCACGGGTGGGCCGACGGCAAGTACCCCGAGGAGTCCCGGCAGCGAGCCACGCAGCTGGTGCTCGACAGCCGGCGCAGCAGTCGCGAGGTCGCCGCCGAGCTCGGGGTCACTCACGAGACGCTCAGCAACTGGGTCGCCGCCGAGAGCCGGAACCGGGCGGCCGGCCCGGCCGCGCTGGGCACGGATGAGCGCCTGGAGCTGGTGCAGCTGCGCCGCAGGATCGCCGAGCTGGAGCTCGAGCGGGAGGTCTTGAGAAGAGCGCGGTCTTCTTCGCCCGGGAGACGGGGCGGTGAGTCGCGGAGTCCTCGGCGAGTTCATCGCCGCGGAGAAGACGACCTACGGCGTGCGCCGCCTCTGCCGCATCCTCGGCATCAGCCCGACCCGTTGCTACGCCTGGGTCGCCCGGGCCGGCGTCCCCTCACCGGAGAATGCACAAGATCAAGTGTCACACACGTCTTGCACCTGCGGTCCCGGAACTCGTGGTGACGAGTTACTGAAGGCTCATCTGCAGCATCGGTGGCATGGAAATCAGCGGAAGCCCCGGCTACCGAGCCCGACAACGTGAACGGCAACGGCGAGAGCAGGAGTTCCGGCGGCGTCAGCGGGCGGAGCTGACCCCGACCACCGTGGCCGGGTCGAGGGCGCCTGATGCCGACGTGGCCGGTCGCGAGCGACGGGCCGCGGCGCGGACCTGTGGGTGGTGCGGTGGGCCGATCACCCCGAGGAGCCGGGGACCGATCCCCAAGTGGTGTTCCGCCACCTGCCGCCACCGAGCCTGGGAACAGACCCGCGCTGCGGCCTCCGGCCGGACCGCGGTGCAAGTGGTCGAGCGGCGGGTCGAGATCGGTGTCCCCCTCGAGCCGACCCGCCGAGAGTGGGCAAAGCTGCTCGGTGAGCTCGTCGGCCAGCTGAACGACGGCCGGGTTTATGACCGCGATCTCCCCGGCCTCAGCCGGGCCTTAGAGCCCGTGCTGCGGTCATACCGGTGGCGGGCCAGGCTGACCGGCGCCCCCGACCTGCTTTGACCGGAGCTGCAGCACCTTCAGTGGTCGAAGACTCGACGGAGGTTGGCGGGGCACGGCGTCCGCGACGGAGGCCACGCGGCTCATATGGTGCCGCTGACGGGCCGAGCCTGCCTCGGCCGGGTTGCCGCCGACCTCGCCGCCACCCACGTCATCCCGCGGCAGCTTCACGCTCGGCGGCTGCGGTTGAGATGTGACCGTTGACGCCGGGGCACCTCGGCGGCGCCCCTCGTCGTCGCCGGCAGCGTGCCCCCTCGGCCCTGCTGGACGGTTGGAGAATCTCCGACCGAGAGCGCTGACTAGCACGACGATCACGCGTGAGGGTCTTGGGCGTCGTTGATGTCGTGTCCTGCCCGATCGCCAGCGACTCTGCACCCCTGTCACGCGCGTCGCCGCTCACCCGTCACAACGAATTGCGGAGCCCTGGATGCATGAGGTGTGTCCCACTTGATCTTGAGGCTCCTCCAGTACGGAGTGATCGCTGTGAGGCGGCGACTGCGCGCCCGCTGGGCCAGGTGGGGTGTCCCTTGGGGCGGCCTCAGTGCATCCCGGCGGCGGTTGCCGCCGACCCTCTGTCAGCGGCGCATCCGCAGCGCCCGCGTCTGACTGCTCCCGGCGTGTACCGGCCCGCGCCGAGACGGTGGAGGCGAGCGCGAGTGTCAGCCGACCGCTGCGAGGCTGGCGAACACGATGATGTTGTCCTGGTAGTCCCCTGAGTCCTCGTCGAATGCTCCGCCGCAGGTGATCAAGCGGAGACCGGCATGGTCGATGTCGCCGTAGACCTCCTCGGTCGGGAAGTCGTCCTTGGCGTGTTCCTCGACGCGGTCGACGCGGAAGGTCGCGACGGTGCCATCGGCGCGGTCGATGACGACAGTGTCCCCCAGGTGCAGCTCCCGGAGCCCAAAGAAGGCTCCCGGTTCACCCTCCCAGTCGACGTGGCCCGCGAGGACCGCGGGCCCGAGCTGACCAGGTGTGGGGCTGCCGTCGTACCAGCCGACCGGATAGGCGCCCGGCGGGACCTCCATGGAGCCGTCCCGCTCCAGGCCGAGCTGCATGATCCGGGACGTCACCCCGAGCGCCGGGATCTGGACCCGACTGGGGGCGCTGGCCGGCAGTTGGCCTGCGCTGGCCGCAGGACTGACCGCCTCGGCAGCGGGCGCGGACGGAGTTGCGGTCGCGGTCACCGGCGGGGCGTCCACGGCGAGGGGGACGTCGAGTCGGACGGAGTCACTCACGTCCTGGGGCAGGACAACGATCGCAGCGATGCCCGCGGCGGCGAGCACGGCGGAGGTGCTCGCCCAGGCCCGGGCCGCGCGGGGCCGGGCGGTGCGGACGGTGGGGCGACAGGGCCGTCCGTAGCGGGTGACGCGAGGCGGCCGAGCGAGGAGAGCCTCCAGCTCCGCGTCGGTGCCCGACACCCTCGCACCCGGTGGTGGCGGCGGTGGCGGGTACGCCGCGACGATGCGCACCGCGTCACCCACCCCGGCCACCGTGTGGCCGGGGTGGGTGTCGGGTGCGCGGTGCCGCACGTCGGGGAGGTCAGACGGTCGCGCGGGAGCTGCGCCGGGCAGCGAACGCAGCCCCACCGGCCGCGGTCAGGGCGACGCCGCCCAGGACGTAGGGCAGGGCGCCGGCGTCGTCGCCGGACGAGCTGCCGTCGCCGGCGGCGACGGCGCCCGCCGGACGGGTGGTCACCTGGTTCGTGGTGCTGGGGGCCACCTGGTTTGTGGTGCCGAGGGCCATGGCGCTGGTGACAGTCCCCGGGTTGGCGATGTAGTCGTGGTTCTCGCAGGCCACGCCAGGAACGCCATCGGAGCCGGTACCGATGGGGCCATCCAGGCCGTTCGGGTCGCTCGTGTCGGCGTCGTAGACAGCCTGGGCGTCCGCCTGCGAGACGAAGTCCGGGCAGTTGTATCGGTCGGCGGCGTGGGCCGTGCCGGCGAAGCCGAAGGACAGGGCCGCGGTGAACAGGACACCAGCGGCGGCGGTGGTGGTACGACGCATGATTCGGACTCCATGAAGCTTCGGGACGAGGTGGCTGTCACCCTCACACAGCGAACCCGTTCCGATACAGCGTGTGCAGGAGGCGCTTGCGCCGACAATCAGTCGATCAAATCGGCAACCCTCGCCAGTCGCGTGCACATGGGTCCCACGCGTCTCGCAAACCGCACCATCGCCCTCAGGTCGGCCTGGATATCGCAGACACGGCACATGCGCGCAGGATCGATCTCCGAGGAGCAGCGTCCCTACATCTATGTGCCGCAACTCTCGGTGCTGTGTCCTTGGGTAGGCCGCTCAGAGACAACGGCCGTGGGCGGTGACGTGCCACTCGACTGAAGCCAGGTCGCAGGGCGGGGCGGTCCTGAAGGCTGACCGGAGGCTGCGGACGAGGCTCGCCAGCATGACGGCGAACCGGACCACCAAGCAGCGGCACTCCCCCGGTGATCCCCTTCTAACCATCGCGCAGGCCGGCGAGTACCTCGGCACTGGCGAGCGCTTCATCCGTCGGCTCATCACTGAGCGCCGCATCGCCTACGTCAAAGTCGGAAAGTATGTGCGCCTGGAGCGCTCGGCGCTAGACGCTCTTGTGGACGTCGGCCGAGTCCACAGACAGCGCTGATCGGCGAAGACGCCCGCTGGATCGCCCGCCAGGGTCGCGACGTGGCCAAGCGGACGTTCGGCACCGTCGACGAACTGCCGAGCGGTCGCTTCCGCGCCCGGTATCGCGGCCCCGACGGTCGGCGCCACGCCAAGGTCTTTAGCACCAGGGCGGACGCCTGGGCCTGGCTCGCCACCCAGCAGACGGACCTCCTCCGGAAGGCCTGGCGGGCTCCGATCACCAGCCGCAGGACAGTGGGCGACTACGCCGCGGACTACCTCGCCCGCAACGACCTCCGCGAGAGCACCTGCGTCCTCTACGCGGGCCTGTGGCGTCACCACCTCGCCAGGACGTGGGGCGACGTGCCCGTCGACGAGGTCACTCCCGCCGCCGTCCGGTCCTGGCACGCCAAGGCCAGCCGGACGACCGGCCCAACGGCGCTGGCGCAGGCGTACCGGCTCCTCCGCGCCATCCTCAACATTGCGGTCGCCGACGAGGTCATCGCCTCCAATCCCTGCCGGTTGCGTGGCGCCGGCACGCCCAAGGCCTCCCGGCCGTCCCGCGCCCTCACCGCGGCCGAGGCCCTGCAACTGGCGGAGCAACTGGGGAAGGACCGGAGGACCGAGCGCTACCGCGCCCTGCTGCTCGTCCTCGCCTTCGGCGGGCTCCGGTTCGGTGAAGCCACTGCGCTGCGCCGGTCCGACGTCCTGCCCGGCGGCCGGCTGCGCGTCGAGCGTTCGGTCCGCCGCGTCGGCGGCCGGTGGGTGGTCGGTGAACCCAAGACCGACGCCGGACATCGCACCGTGACCCTGCCCGCCGCCATCGCAGCGGTACTGGAGGACCACCTGGAGAGGCACGTCCCCGCTGCTCCGGACGCCTCCCTGTTCGCCACCAGTTCCGGCGGCTACCTCGCCCGCAGCAACTGGAACGCAACCTTCCGCCGGGCCGCCGAGGCCATCGGCCTGCCGGCGGTCCGGCCTCACGAGCTCCGCCACACCGGCGCTACCCTCGCCGCGGCCACCGGCGCGACCACCAAGGAGCTCATGCGCCGGCTGGGCCACTCCTCCCCCGCTGCGGCCCTGCTCTACCAACACGCCGCCGACGACCGCGACGCCGCGATCGCACGCGCCCTCGACACCATGCTTGGCGGCCTCACCGGAAGGTCGGATGCCGATGTCGACGAGCGGGCGAAGTGACGCCTACACCGAGAGTCGGGTCGATCGAAACGGGGTTACGCTGTTCCCGCAAAGAATTGAAACATCGACCTGCAGAGAACAGGTCGCGTCGCTGGACCTCTACAAGGGGTCATTGTTGGCGTCGGCCACAGCGACGAATTCTGCGCTTGCCGAAGTCGCCGACCTCCGTGTCGTCCCGTCGTGGTCCGCAGGACGGCTCCGCCGGTTCACTGTCGCTGCACGCGCAGAAATGCCAGGCGCCTTGATGACCGGCTCAACCAACGGAGCACCCTCAAGGAGCCGACGCATCATTGACATTCAGTTGGATGGGGAGCCGACCGGCGAGCAGGGCCCATGAACCTGCTGCAGGGTAGACCCGATGCCATTGGCCGCGGGTACCTCGACGAGGTTGCCCCGCGCCGATAGCATCGGGGGCATTCCGCCGCGTCGACGGCTGACGCGGAACCTACCGAGAGAGTTACGGTAGAAGGACCTTACAGGCAAGTAGACCACGACGATCAAGATACGTCGGCCGGCCGAGCGGACGCAGTAGTAAACGAGGGCCGCGTCGCCACACGCGTGAAACGGGCCACCTCGCGGCTACGAACGGCAAACCGACCCACGTGCACCATGCGCGCCGACAATCTCCAGCTTCAAGGCAAGCGAGCCGCTCAGGCACGCAGGACTAGCGGCTAGGATTGTTGAAGAGCGCAAGCACTTGTTGATCGCTGACGCTATCCCAAGCCAACCTCCCCACTCGCCCGTGAGAGGTCTCTATGACCTCGTCCACCGCACTAGCCAGGCTGCCACTGGGTTCGACGCTCAGGATCACCCACCCTGCGGCGAACGGATCTGCTGCGACTTCCGCCACCAGCTGGCGCACTCGGCTGGCGGCCTCTCCGGGCACTGAGTTCGGGCGGACCAAATGTGGCAGAAGGATGACCCTCCAAGAAGTATCCTGCTGCTCAAGACCCAAGAATTCGATCCAGCCAGTTAGTGCCGGCTCCTTGATCGCAAAGTTCCGGCCTGCGAGCACGCGCGCCATCCTGTCCATAATGTCTCGCCGGAACAGCTGGCTTTGTGTCGACCCGACGGATCCGTAGCCCCTGGCGACAAGGTCATGCCTTAGGTCATTGAGGATCGATTGCGTAACCGGGTTCGAGCTCTCGAGCAGTCTTGGAATCCCGCCCTCGCCTTGCGTCGCAACTTCCCCTGGCGCCTCACCCTCTGAGGTAGCCGCCGCATGCACAGGCGCGCCAAAGACGCCGACGATGGCACCAATGCTGCGACTCTGAAGTGCTATCCCATCAATCGCCTTGCCCTCGTGGGTAGCTGATTTGCGCTTGGGCCATCTCCTGGTCTTCTGACGTTCACCGACCTTGGTCTGCTCGTTTAGAGCTGAGAGCATCGCCGCGACAACGGGTGTCGGGAGAGGCTTCTGCTTTCCTTCCTCCACAACTAACCGGTCGTATACCCAGCTGAGCGTGTCCCACCAGCGATCGTCCTGTTGCTGATGACGTGCCAACTTCAATTGGCGGTAAGCTATTGATGCAGCGATTATGGCGGCTATCAACGCCAGCATTCCACCGAAACCAGCCGATGTGAAGAATCGACTCCAGAAATCCGCCGAGAGGAAGGTATCCCAGCCGTCTGGGACGGACGGCTCCGTGGGCGCCGTCGAGGGCGTCGGCGCATTCGCTGCTGAAGACCCTGACCCCGTCGTCGGATACACCAGAGGACCTGGCATCGAGGGCGACGCCATCCTTGGAAGCGATAACACTCAAGCTACCGCGGAACTATCCGACAGAAAGGCGAGACAAGCAACTGCACCTTGCGACGTTGCCAACGAACGCCATCATTCCTCCCGGTGGCAGAATGGCAATGGAATCCACTCTCAGAATAGCGGAAGCTCGGACCTCATAAGCAAGCGCACGGCCTCACGAGGACCGAATGTATAGCAGGCTACGTTGACCGTGTCTAGTCCAAGCGTGTACATATTCATCGAATTGAGTCGGAGAAGCTCCGGCAGATGATCCTTGTCCGCACCAGCACTGCCAGCTCCCCAAACGTAGACACCACCATCAAAGGGGGACGGCGCCTCCCAGACTCCATTCCGGACGACGGACTTTGATTGGTAACCGAAGAATGGTAAGTGGTGATGGCCATGAAGGACAGCTGAGACGCCCGCCTCCTGGAGTCTGTTGGTGATATCGCCCGCATCTCCGGCCAGGCTAGGGCGCCCTAAGGCATTGAGGTCGTCCTCGGGATAAACCGGCATCACATGATGGTGCATCACGGCAAGCCCAAGCTTTTTGTCGCGGGAGGAGAAGCGAGTCACTCCGACCGTCTGTAGCGCGTATTCAAGCATGGCAGAGTACCTATGAGCCCCGACGAACCCGTACTCGAGACTATCCTCGCCTCGCAGCCGGGCGCTGTTAAGCGCAATGCAACTGATGTCCCAGCCCGACGGAGTGCTGTAGCGATAGAGCGTCTCTAGGTCCTGAATATCCCGCAGATAAAAACTTCGGGCGAACAATCGGTAGTCGTTCTCGTGACGATAGTCGCGCCTTGGTTGCACGCCGGGGTGCAACTTATGGAAGTCACTATTACCCGGTACAACTATACAGTGCTCGCGATCCAGCCCGAGTTGCCGCTGCAAATCCGTCAAGAACTGATGGGCTGAGGCGAAGTTTTCAGCTGCCCCGTCGCAGATGAGGTCACCGGAGACAATCAACACTCCGACCTCCGCGTCGGCGTATTCGACCGCGCGCGTAATAGTCTCCGCCAAATCTGCACTGCGCCGCGAACTGTTCCCGGGCGGCGGAAAGCCGTGCGCCGCCCCTATATGCAAGTCCGACAAATGCAGGATTGTGTCGGACTTCGTCTCTATTGGGCGCATACTCCAGGCCGGAGATGGCCTTAGAACCAGTTCTTGATGGTCTTCAACGACATCGTACAGCGTCGGGTCGCCTACGGGGTAGCTCCCGAAATTGCGCTGATATGTAGCCCGATCAATTTGTTCGATCCGCGTGAACCGAAACCAAGCCCCGTGCGCCTCATTCCGATAATACTCGGGAGTCGCTTCGGGCTCTGGACTGCCTATACGCACGCCGGCCTGGCCCTCGTTGAAGCCGAGGGCATCACATGCCGCTATAAAGAATGTATCTTGCTTCCTGTTGACGAGGGCAACCCGGAGTTGATTCGAGCTAATTAGTCGTCGAGCCGCTCGCAAGCGAGTTGGTTCAATCGGCTCCCACGCCTTGGCCCACCACCCCCACCAAACATGGCCGCGCTCTCTCACAACGTCCCGATGGGCCTCGATGGTGTTTTCCCCACTCCACCGAAGCACGACGCCCCGAAGCACCTATTTCGCTCCTGCCAACACGCGCTGCAGCATGTCGAACGCTGGTCGGTCTTCCCTGGAAATCACTGGGGCGACGGCCTCGTACGGGGAGGACGCCAACCGCTCCAGCCACCCTTCGACTACCTTCTGCTGTCCTACCCTTGCCACGCGGTTTCGCGACGTCCAGAGATCGACTTCTTGTCTCCTAGCGTCTCTTTCGCTGACGGAAGTCAATACGTTGTCAACAGCCCCGCGGACAGGGCTTAGTATGTCCCCCGGATCGCCATTTGGACTAGTCTTCAGCTTCACGACCTGCTCGCCCAAGACATGGGTGCTCCAGCCCTTGTCCCCCAGATGGGTTGTGACTGGAGGCTGCCATGCCTTATGCGGAGCGACATCTGTAATGATCACAAGATCTGCAGCCCTCCAATCGCCGGGGTCTGGGCATCCGACCGCAGCGAGTGCCTCTAGCTCGAACAGAGGAGTGGAGTAGGTTAGTGCCGACTCTATGTGCTCCACCTTTCCCAAGCGGCTGGCGTGAGCAAGTATCGTCTGCCGTTCGGACCTCGCACTTGGTCTCGTAAGTTCAGGAAAGAGGACAAAGTAGAGCGAACCCCCCGGCCTTATATACTTGGTCGCAAAAGATAGCCACCTCAGTATGTCGTTCACATACCAAGGAGGGTCCAAAACGGCGGCGTCTGAGCTTGCCGCTAAAGGTACAGATTGAGCCAGTTCAGCAATGGAGACATTACCGATGCTTGCAAGGGTCGGGAACCTCTGAAATACACCTGGATCCGCGTCGACGAGCAGGGTGCGCTCTGTTCGATCCGCGATCGTGCTAGCAATTGTCGGTGTGCCAATACAAGCGACGCTACGCGCCTCCGCAGTTACGACCCTTGCTAAGCTATTCGCAGTATCGTAAGTGAAATACCACTCATAGAGGAGTGCATGAAGCTCGGGTGTCGTGCGGAAGGGATCCGACTTCGAAATCCGCTCGGGGATGGTCATCCCCTGCTGGACTAGCAACTCGCGGACGAGCATAGGACTTGCGCCCTTTGTCCCGCGAAGAAGGTCCGTTAAGCTGGAAGCACCGAGACGCAAGCTTCGAAGCGCGGCCGCGAGGACGTCTTCCTTGTACGTTCTTTCGGACTGGAGATCTGTAGTCATAAGTCCTTCCAAGGCAGGTGCGTTACCCGGGCGCTGGGCGGGCTGATGACAGGGACTGAGTTGTGAGCATAGGGGGAGGCATCAAGGTGTCGCTCAGGCAGACAAGTGCCCTGCTCGGGTAAGGCGCAGCCTGCTCGATGTCGCCATGAGGTTGCACCCCTCGCATACCCCTGGCATGTGCACGCTGCCGGGTTCGTCGCGCCGTCATCAGGTTCCCCTCCGGGGGGGCGCCGGTCCGCAGCAGCCGACCATGAGCCTGCCGACGTCGGCCGGCAGATGCTGGTCGGGCGACAAGCACTCGGCGGAAGAGGCGAAAGAGCTCCTAGAGCTCGCGCGACCCGCTGAGATGCCGTCCGGCGTTGAGCAGCTGAGCGGCTCGGCGGACTGGCTCACTCTTCGGGCGGACCCCGAGCGGAAGTGCCGCCTCAGAGTTTCGACCGGCTATAGCGGCTACCTCGCCCGCAGCAACTGGAACACGACCTTCCGCCGTGCCGCCGACGCCATAGGCCTGCCGGCGGTCCGGTCACACGAGCTCCGCCACACCGGCGCCACCCTGGCCGCGGCCACCGGCGCGACCACCAAGGAACTCATGCGCCGGCTGGGCCACTCCTCCCCCGCCGCGGCGCTGCTTTACCAGCACGCCGCCGACGACCGCGACGGCGAGATCGCCCGTGCCCTCGACGCCATGCTGGGTGCAGCCAGCGAGTTATCGGACGACGATCCGGACCGGCGCGGCTAGTACGCCCGAGGGACGGTGGGTCACGCGTGGGTCATGTCAGATCGCTGGGTCATGTATGGGTCACGAGCCCACACCAGGAGGTCGAAATAGGCTGCTGACCAGCACAAACAGGGTCACGAGATCCTGCCTTCCAAGCTGGCCATGCCGGTTCGATCCCGGTCACCCGGTCCACGCGTTCGGCAAGTCGACCGGTGTGTCCGCCCCTGGAAGGGTCCTGCAGGACCCTGGCCATGGACAGCCGGGGTGCGGGTGCTGGCCGCCGGCCGACAGGGTGAGTCGGATCCTCTCGCGTCGAGCGCTGGGCGCGGTGCGCGCCGCCCGCCCGCCCGCCCGGGCCAGTCGTCAGGGCCGCCTGGCGATCCGCGCAGCGACCAGTCCGGGGCACGTGCCCGGTGCCGGGTCCCACCCGGACGAGGGGATCACCTCCGTCTCGCCCGCGACGAGCAGGTCAGAGGGGGGACTCGACCGGCTGCCAGCCGGTCCAGGTCCCGTCGGGAGCGCGGGTGCGGTGCCGGAGCTGGCCATCGGCGTGGACGGCGGCGACGACGAGCCGCCCGTCGCGCGCGGCAGCCACGGTGGGGTACTCGAGGATGAACCCGCCGAGGTCGATCCACCCGCCGTAGCCGGCGTCGGGTGCGGTCTGCAGGGCCAGGGACACGCCGCCTCCGCGGTTCCGCACGACGGTCGCGATCCGTCCTCCCACGGTGGCGGTGGCAGGCTGCCCGATGCCGGCGTGACCGCCCAGGCTGGTCGTGGAACGCCAGCGGCTGTCCGCGTCCTGCCAGCTGACGGCGACCGCGCCCGTGTCCGCCTGGCGATGGTGGACCTCGAGCCGACCGTCCGCGTTGACCGCGAAGGTGGCCGGGCTCGCAGGGGACAGGGCGGGAACAGAGCCTCGCGTGAACTCCTCGTTGGGGGCGTTCTGCCACCAGACGGTGAGCCCGGACCGGGTGGCCGCGACGACCTCGATCCTGCCGGAGGGGCCGAGGACGGCCGAGCACGGGTCCTGCAGGTCGCTGCCGAAGAGGTCGAGCCACGGCGCCCACCCGCCGCCGGCGGACTGCCATCGGGTGGAGAGGCCGCCGTCGGCGTTCACGACGAACACCTGCAGCCGGCCGTCGGCGTTCGAGGTCAGCGCAGGGGTGCCCACGTGTCGAGGGGCGTCACCCGGGCCGGGGGTGCCCAGGTCGGTCCAGCCGCCTCCCACCGCGGGCCGGGTGACCACCCGGTGGTCGGTGGTGCGCGCGGCGAGCTGCACCCGCCCGTCCTCCCCGCGGACGGCGGTCACCGCGGTGACGTCGCCGCCGAGCCCGGTGGGCCCCGTCCAGGTGGTGGGCCCACCCCGCCACGACAGGACCCGGCCGTCGCGCACGGCGAACAGGTGGACGGACCCGGATTCGTCCACGGCCGACCACTGGGTGCCTCGGCTGTGCCTGTAGTAGGTGCGCCGGGTCCAGCCGCGGCTGTCGTTCGCGTCGGGATCCCACGCCTGGTAGACGGTGAACAGGGTCCTCTTGTGGTCCCCCGCCACGACGTCGAGGTCGGCCGGGAAGAGGCCGTTGCCGTAGTCCCGGTACTGGACGACCTGAGGCATCCAGGACCCCGTGCCAGCGCGGTGGCGGTCGGCGGCCTTCAGGGCCAGCGCCGCCGCGGCTCGGTGGTCGGGGTGCGAGATCGGGTCGTCGTACCGTGCGTCCGCGTACTCCTCGGTGATGGCCAGCGCGGCCGGCCGGTACCGCTCCAGCAGTCCCTGCAGGACCGCGACCGCGGTCGCCGCGTCGTACGTCTGCGAGGCGGTGACCAGACCACCGGCAGGAGGAACGGTGGTCACCGTGGCCCCGCCGAGCACCGAGGCGAGGCCCGCGTCGGGCAGGCTCAGGAACACCAGGTGCACGGCGGGGCGGTCCCGGAGCCGGTACTCCTCGACCTCCCTCCCCGCGACGGCGACCGCCCGACCGACCCACTCCCCCTGTCCCGGGCGGTCGAGGACGCCGCCGGCGACCCGGTAGGCGTCCTGCACGCCGCGCTGCCGACTGCGTACCCGTTCGTTCCCGGCGATGCCGGTCAGGGCGGCATGGCCCCCGGTCACGTAGACGACGGTCGTCGCAACGCCGGCATCGATGGCGGCGTCGAGGTCGGGGTTGAGGAACAGCAGGTCGTCGTCGGGGTGCGCCACCACGGCGAGCACGGCCTGGGTCACGGCGCCTCCCTCGGACGTGCGGCCGCGTCGACGGCTCGACCCGAGCCGGGACGTCGACCACAGGCTGCCGTGCCGACCGTGACCCGGGAGTCACCGGTGAGTCCAATCGAGCGGAGGCGGCCACCAGGAGAGGTCGATGCGACAGGCAGGACACAGCCGTCGAGGCGGTGGTCTCCGGTGCCGACGGGACGGGCGCCCGTCCTGCAGGTGAGCTGCACGTCCCCGGACCGGGTGAGCACGGGTTCAGCCGGGTTCGACCGTGATCTCGGCGGTGAAGAAGCCGGCGTTGTTCTCGCGCCCGCCGTCGTTCACGCCGAGGAGCAAGCGGCCGTCGCCCTCGGCGGTGATCGTCGTCTGGCGGCCGACCGGGCTGGGGGTGCCCGCCCCGTCCACGCGGACGATGAGGGCGCTGTGGTTCAGCTCCGGGTAGGGGGTGAGCAGCTCGGGCCGGTTCGGGATGCCCTCAGGGCCGATCGCCAGCCCCGCGTCGACGTCGTGGAACACCTCCCCGCCGGCCACGACCGTCACGCGGTCGCCGAGCCCCACGTCGACGCCGGTGTCGGTCCACAACCTGGTCCCGTCCACCTCCACCGCGGTCGCGGTCGCGGTCGGCGGGGGATCCGCCGTCCCGGTCGCGCCCCCGGTGGCACCCCCACCCTCGTCCTCGGTGCCGCATCGGCTGAGGGCGACTCCCCCGGGGACCACGAGCACCAGGGCCGCCAGGCCGCCGACCAGCATCCGGCGGCCGCCCCACCAGGCAGGCTCAGGGGACTGAGGGTTCCCGGTCCCGCCGGAGTCGGGCCGCCGCGGCACGTGGGGCACGGAGCGGGGCGGCGGCGCGGAGCTCTGCCGCACGTGCACGTGCACCCGGATGGTCTTCGCCCCGCCCGGCCCCCGGTCCCGGACCCGGACGGCGCCCCGGTTGTCACCAGGGCGCGGATGCAGCTCGATGCGCACGTCGTCGCCGTCCCGGGTGACGCCGAGCCACTCGTCATCGGAGGTCGCGACCCAGTCGAGTCGTCCACCGCCCCGGTTCAGGACCGCCACGCGCTCGGGCCCGAGCCGCTCCTCCGGGTCGACGTCTCGGAGGTCGATGGCCGTCTCGGAGACGTCCAGCACGGGCGGACCCTCCGTCCCGATGCCGGCACCTACGCCATGGCCCTTGCCGATCGTCGGGACGGGACGGCGGGCCACGACCACGTCCCCACCACCGGAGAAGGAACGTTGCGGGATCTGCCTGCCGATCGCAGCCAGCTGCCGGTGGACGTAGCCGTAGAGGTCGTCGAGGTCGACGAACCCGTCACCGTCGTGATCCGGCGCTCCGGACCGCAGTCCCTCGACGAGGTGCGTCGTGAACCGGCTGGTCCCGTTGCGCCGGTCGGCGTCCTGGGCGAGTTGACCGCTCCGCGTGCTGGTGAGCAGGTAGCGGCCGGCACCCTCCAAGCTCTTCGGCAGGTCGGCACCCTTGAAGGAGCCGCTGTAGCAGCAGTCGAGCACGATCATCGTGGTCGTCGCCGCCGACGCGTCGATCATGCTGTCGATGCTCGTGGCGCTGACCGTCGTCGCCAGCAGCGAGTCCGTCCTCGTGTCGCGGGCGGCCAGCATCAGCGTGTTCCTGACGCTGAGCAGCCCGTGGCCGCTGTAGTAGAGGAGCAGTCGGTCGCTCCTCGACGCGGACGTGAAGAACTGCTCGAGCTCTACGAGGATCTCGCTCATGGTGCGCTCGGCGACCAGGCGCACGTCGTGCCGGTCGAACAGCCCGGTCACCGGGTCGGTGAGGGCGTCCCGCAGCAGGGCGATGTCGTTGACCGGTCCCTCGAGGGTCGGCAGGTTGCCGGGGTCGTTCGGGAACGTGGAGTTCCCGATCAGGAGGGCGCGGTATCCGGATCCGGCCACGGCTTCTCCCCGATCCGGATGGCGAACGCCTCGGCGATCCTGTCGATCGCCTGGGTGTCGATCGCACCGCCGGAGACGGTCACCCGCTCGGTGCGCCCGTCGACGTCCCAGCTCACGTCGAGCCGCCGGCTGCGGTCCCGGGTGAGCCAGGCGCGCAGGAACTCGACGGCGGCCGTGAACGCGCCGGCCGAGCCCAGGGCGAGGATGACCGTGTCCACCGTCCCCTTGGCGCCGGGGACGCGCTCGGCCTCCCGGCGGAGCCCACCGACTTCTCCCTCGAGACCCGTGTAGAGGTCACCGACCTGAGCGCGCCAGCGGTCGTCGGCCGGATCGAATCGGTCGCTGTGGGGCTCGAGGACCAGGTCGAGCACCCGCTCCGGAGGGGACGTTCCGTCCACGCGGTCGGCCTATCACATGGCCCGGCGGGCCGCCATGCCTTCGGGAACAGGATCGGCTGGTCCGGCGCGTCACCGGGCCGGGAGCCTCCAGGTCGGCCGCCGAGAGGTCACCACTGCGGGTCCGTCGTCGCTCGGTGGCTGCCCTGCAGTCCATGACGACCCGACGTCGCAACCGTCGGTCAGTGAGGCATGCGGATGATCGGCTTGACGACCTCGCCGCTGTGCGAGGCCTCGACGGCGTCCGCGATCTCCTCCAGCGGGAAGTACTGCACCAGCCGGTCGAACGGGAACCGCCCCTGCACGTGCAGGTCCATCAGGGCCGAGATCAGCGCCTGCCCGCGACCGCTGCCACCCAGCGTGCCGCGGATGGTCTTGCCCCACAGCGTGGTCAGGTGGTCGGCGCTGAACTCCGCCCCCGCCGGTGCGCCACCGATGAGCAGGGCGGTCCCGAGCATGCCGACCGAGTCGATCGCCTGCCGCAGCACCGAGAGGACCCCGGTGCAGTCCAGAGCGGCGTCGGCGGGGCCCCCACAGATGTCGATGACCGCGCCGACCGGATCGGTGTCCGTGGCGTCGACCGTGTGCGTGGCGCCCAGGTCGGTGGCCAGCCGCAGCCGCGAGGCGTGCCGGTCCACGGCGATGACGGTCGTGGCCGGCGAGCACCGGGCGGCCATCACCGCGGCCAGCCCCACCGTCCCGGCGCCGTACACGACGATCGAGGAGCCGGGTTCCGGGCGGATGGTGTTGAGGACGGCGCCGGCGCCGGTGGCGAGCCCGCAGGCCAGCGGCCCCATGAGCTCCACCGGCAGCCCCTCCGGGATGGGCACCAGCGACGACGCCGAGGTGATCGCATGGGTGGCGAACGACGACTGGCCGAAGAAGTGACTGGCCAGGGGGCCCCCGTCGGGGGTCCGCAGCGCCGAGCCGCGACCGCCGGGGCGCTGCCCCGAACCGACGAGTGGGCCGAGGTCCAGGCAGTAGCGCGGCTCACCGGCCAGGCAGTTGCGGCACTGCCCGCAGTACGGCCAGCCGAGCACGACGTCCTGACCCTCGCGGACGCCCGTGACGCCCTCCCCGACCGCCACGACCGTGCCGGCGCCCTCGTGGCCCAGGACGCCGGGCAGCGGGAACGGCAGGTCGCCGTCGCGGGCGATCCCGTCGGTGTGGCAGTAACCGGTCGCGGCGACCTTCACCAGCACGTCGCCCGGACCGGGCTCCTCCAGCTCCACGGGCCGGACCACGAAAGGACCGTGCAGTTCCTCGACGACCGCGGCGGTGATCTCCAAGACCGGCTCCTCGTGACGGCCACGTGCCGGCCGGGCCATCCCGACGGCCGTGGGAGCCCATCCTGGCGCAGTCGGCGCCCGCCGCGCGCCCTCAGTCGGCGAGACCCCGCGTGAGCAGCCCGACGGTCACGACGGTCCGGTGGAGCGCGACCGGGCCGGCGTCGGTGACCCGGACGTCGAGCGTCCCGGCGCGCTCCACGCCCACGATCCGGGGGGCCGTCTCTGCCAGGTCGGCGTCGCGGAACGTGAGCTCCCTCGTCCGGGTGCAGGCTCCCGGCCGCGAACCGGGACGCCGCGGCCGAGGGCGACCAGCCCGTCGATCCCCGGCTCCCCCGCTCGACACCGTTCAGCCGCACGCGGGCGATCGCCGCCGGGTCGTACGTGTGCGACGGGACCGAGGACAGGCCGCCCATCGAGCCGTGGTGGCTGACGAGGGAGACGGCGTGAGAGGAGGCATCCAGGCCCTCCATCGTGTACGTCGGCTCGTGCCGGCCCGCATCGACGAGTGCGAGTCGTTGACGAGCAACTCCGTCGCGCCGGCGTCCATGGCACAGGCGACGGCCGCGTCGACCTCGTCCTGCAGCAGCAGCCGCCGGTGGTACTCGTACTCCGCCCCGGGACCGCGGCCCTGGCCCCGGTCGACGACACCGGCGGTGCCCTCCGTGTCGGTGGAGAGGTGGACCTCCACCCGCCCCTCCTGGGCCGCGGGCCCCGGCGCCCCGTGCGTGAGGGGTCTCCGGACCGGCGGCCCGGCACCGGGGGGGTGCCGGGCCGCCGGGGGTCAGTGGTGGGCCGGGTCAGTGGTGGGCCGGGTCAGTGGTGGGCCGGGTCAGTGGTGGGCGTGGACGACGGCGTGGCCGAGGCCGCGCCCCATCAGCCAGCGGTTGACCGGCAGGGTGACCACGAACGCCACCGCGAAGGCGGCGGCCAGCGACAGCCAGAACAGCGCCGAGGCCAGTCCCGCCTCCATGGCGCCGGGCACGCTCACCATGACGGCGTTGTCGACGACCTCCATCACCGTGATGGAGACGGTGTCGGCCGCCAGCGCCACCTTGAGCGCCGCGCGGAACGGCAGGCCGGCACGCAGGACGCCGCGCATCGTCAGGGCGTAGCCGAAGACGAAGGCCAGCGCGACGGCCAGCGCGACCGTGGGAGCGGTGGACCAGCCCAGCGCGGTGCCGATGACCATGCCGAGCACCTCGCCGATGGCACAGCCGGTGAGGCAGTGCAGCGTGGCCTGGGCCGCCGTCCGCCAGGAGACCGTGGCCCAGGAGCCCCGGCCGGCCGGGGAGCCCCCCTGGTCGGGCCCGGCGTGCGGGTGGGACGGATGTGCGTGGTGGGTGTGGTCGGTGTGCATGTCGCCTCCTCCGGACGACGTCCGGTATACCCCCCTGGGGTACCGCTGACAACCCCCTGACGCACCACCGCCTCCCATCCCGGACGGGATGGGAGGCGGTGGAGGCAGGCACGTGCGGATCAGCCGGCTGCGGGCTCCCCGTCCGGGGTGGCCGGCAGGCCGAGCCGGGCGAACAGGTCGTTGTCCAGGTCCAGGAAGCTCGTCTGGTGGCGGATCCGGCCGTCCTCGATCTCCAGGACGTGCAGCGCCCACGGCGCGTGGCCGCCGTCGGCCGTCGGCCGCCACTGCGCGACCGCCGGGCAGCCGTTGGCCTCGGTCAGCATCACCCGGGAGCCCCGGCACCCACTGCCGGGGCCGAGCATCCAGGTGCCGATGTCGGCGGCGCTGCCCAGCCACATCTCGAACGGCGGCATGTGCTGGGTGGCGTCCTCGTGCAGCAGCGCGACGAAGGCGTCGATGTCGTAGCGCTCGAAGGCGTCGAGGTAGCGGGCCAGCAGGTCGCGGTGGTCGGCGTCCAGGGGGCGTTCCTCCGGGGTGCCGCCCATCGCCGCCAGCGTGGCGCGGGCCCGCTGCAGGGCGCTGTTGACCGAGGCGACCGTGGTCTCCAGCAGGGTGGCGACCTCGTCGGCGTGCCAGCGGAGCACGTCGCGCAGGAGCAGCACGGCGCGCTGGCGCGGGGGCAGGTGCTGCAGCGCGGCCACGAAGGCCAGCCGCACCGACTCGCGGGCCACCGCGCGCTCGGCCGGGTCGCCGTCCTCGGGCAGGACCTGGCGGTCGAGGACCGGCTCGACCCACGCCTCGGCCGGCCGCTTGGCCGCCAGGGACGCCTCGACCGGCGACCACGGCGACCCGGACAGGTCCATCGGCAGCGCCCGGCGCCGGCGGCCCGACAGCTGGTCGAGGCAGACGTTGGTGGCGATCCGGTACAGCCAGGACCGCAGCGAGGAGCGGCCCTCGAACGAGCCGAAGCTCTTCCAGGCCCGGACCAGCGTCTCCTGCACCGCGTCGTCGGCGTCGAAGGACGACCCGAGCATCCGGTAGCAGTAGCCGGTCAGCTCCCTCCGGTGCTCGAGCAGCCGCGGGTCGAGCTCGTCGGCCACCCCACTCAGCACGCCGGTCACGCGGACCACCTCTCCTCGTCGGCTCCCCGTCGGCGGGCGTCAGTCCACCACGGGGGGCCGACGGAACGGGAGTCCCCGGAGGGAGGGCGCTACTGGTAGCTGATCAGCTGGGGACGGGGCGAGACCTGCGCGATGGTCTCCTCGGGCGTGAGCATCGGGACGTCCTCGTCGTAGAAGTTCTTCCAGCCCCAGGCGAGCCCCTCCGGGCCGATCCCGTTGAGCACCCGCCAGGTGTCCTGCTTGGCCCCCTGACCGCCCTGGCCGTCGGCGTGCACCATCACGGCCAGCTCGGGGCGGGACATGTCCAGCTGCTCGCGGCCGGGGATCATGTCGACGCGGAACTGGTGCAGGACGAGCAGCTTCTGCGGCAGCCGGTTCTCCCGGGTCAGGTCGGCCAGCCAGGTCACCACCCGGTTGACCTCCTCGATCCCCACCGAGCCGATCTGGGTCAGGTGCACCTGGTTCGGCAGCAGCCGCCACTCCGGGTCCAGCGCCAGCCCGACGTACGGCAGCTGCAGCAGCTCGCGGAACCGCTCGGCCTGCGCGACGAAGTCGTTGCGGCCCGGCTGCAGGTCCAGGACGACGTAGAGGCCCGCGGCGCCGGCGGCCTCGACCCACGGGCGGAGCTGCTCGATCGGCGCCTCGTAGGAGTAGTCGTTCTCCTCGGTCGGGAACGCCGAGGCGACGGTGGCGATGATCTCGAAGGCCGGGACGACGGTGGCGTCGGGGACCAGCGCCTCGTAGGGGGCGGCGGTGTCGCGGGCCCGCTGGACGGCGGCGTCGACGTCCTGCTCGCCCAGGACGCCCAGCGAGCCGGTACCCGGGTGCCCGTAGAGGGCGACCATGAAGTGCTGCGGGAACAGCGTCTGCCCGCCGGCGGGCAGCTGGGTGCCGGTGGCGGCCGTCTCGACCTTCCAGTCCAGGCCGTCCTCCGCGCCGAAGCCGGTCCCGAGCGCGACGACGGTCTCGGCTCCGGACACCGCGTCGACCGCGCCGGCCGAGGCGCGCGGGTCGGTCTGCCCGCCGGTCACCTGCACGGCCGCACCGGCGGCCCGGGCCGTGGCGACGCCGGCCAGCGACTCGGCGCTGCCGGAGGCGAGCACCACCGTCGTGTCCAGCGGCTCGGCGCGGGTCACCGACGGCAGCTCGCCGTCGGCCTCGCCCTGGGCGGGGTCCGCGTCCGCCGGGAGCAGCGCGGCGGGTGCGTCGGGGTCGAGTGCGGCGACGGCGGCGGCGTCCCCGTCGTCCGGCACGGGGTCGGCCTCGGCGAGGTCCAGGCCGGTCGCGGCGGCGACGGCGTCGGCGGTGGCCGGCACGGCGACGACGTCGGCGTCCCCCGGTGCCGAGTCGGCGCCCACGGCGAGGACGGTCTGCGCGCCGAGCCGGTCGAGCTCCTCGGCGACGGCGTCGTCGGACCCCTCGCCCTCGGGGTCGAGCAGCAGCGGCACGCCCAGGCCGACGGCGGCCGAGGCGCCCAGCAGGGTGGCCGCGCGGTCGCCGTCGGGCGCCACGACGACCACGCCGGCCTCGTCGAACAGCGCGCGGCTGGCACTGACGGCGGAGGCCACGGGCTCGGCGTCGGCGACGAGGGTGAGCCGCTCGTCGGGGGCCGACGTCGCCACCGCCGCCTCCTCCGCGGCCGAGCCCTCGTCCCCGGCGGCGCCCGGGGACGTGCAGGCGGCGGTCAGGAGGAGAGCACCGAGCACGACCGGAACCGCCCTGGGGCGCATGGGGACCTCCGTCCGCCGGGCACGTGGCCACGCGGGGGCGCGGCGCCGTCGGCGCGCTCCGGCAGGCCACCGACAGTAGCCATCCCCCGCGACCGGCGGCCCTGGACACGGGTGCTCCGCGACGGGGAGCATCGCGCCCGATGAGCGGCGCAGGCGCGGGTGTCGGGCCAGCCCGACACCGGATCGACCGGCTGACGGGATCGGCCGGCCGCCTCCGCGCCAGCAGGCTCGGTCCATGACCACCGACACCCTCGTGATGCCCTCCGTGACCGCCCCGCCGCACTCCCGCCGCCTGCGCCGGGTCCTCACCGACTCCGGCTACGCGGTGCTGTCCCTGCCCGTCGGCGTGCTGTTCTCCGCCGTCGTCGTGACCGGCGTGGCCGCCGGGATCGGCACCGTGGTGGTCTGGGTGGGCCTGGCCGTCCTCGCCCTCACCCTGCTGGCCGCGCGCGGGTCGGCCACGCTCGAGCGGGCGCAGCTGCCCGCGGTCCTCGGCCACCCGCTCCCCCGCCCGGCCTACCTGCCGGCCGAGGGCGGGCCGGTGCGCCGGCTGCTCACCCCGCTGCGCGACCCGCAGTCGTGGCTCGACGCCCTCCACGCGGTGCTGCGGCTGCCCCTGGCCGTGCTCGCCTTCGCCGTCACCGTCACGTCCTGGGCGGTCGCCCTCGGCGGGATCACCTACGGCCTGTGGGACTGGGCGCTGCCGCAGGAGGGAAACGAGGACCTCTTCGAGCTGCTCGGCTTCGAGGGCGGGACGAGCCTGCGCATCCTCGGCTACACGCTGATCGGCCTGCTGGCCGCGGCGGTGCTGCCGTTCGCCGTCCGCGCCGTCGCCGTGCTGCAGGCGCAGCTCGGCCGCGTGCTGCTGACCTCCCGGGCGGCCACCCAGGCCGAGCTCGGGCGGCTCTCCCGCGGCCGCGACGCCGCCGTCGCCGCCGAGGCGGTGGCGCTGCGCCGGCTCGAGCGCGACATCCACGACGGCCCGCAGCAGCACCTCGTGCGCCTCGGCATGGACCTCTCCCGCGCGCAGCGCCAGCTCGACCGCGACCCCTCCGCCGCGCGCACCACGCTGGCCGAGGCCGGCGTCCTGGCCCGCGAGGCGCTGGAGGAGCTGCGGGCGCTGTCCCGCGGGATCGCACCGCCGGTGCTCGCCGACCGTGGCCTCGCCGCCGCGCTGGCCGCGCTGGCCGCCCGCTCGCCGGTGCCGGTGGAGCTGGCCGTCGACCTGCCCGGGGAGCGCCTGGCGCCCGCCACCGAGAACACCGCCTACTTCGTCGTCAGCGAGGCGCTGGCCAACGTGGCCAAGCACAGCGGCGCCGACGTCTGCCGGGTCGAGGTCGGACAGGTGGGGGGCGTGCTGCGGGTCGTCGTCGAGGACGACGGCGCCGGCGGGGCGCTGCTCGTGCCGGGGCACGGCCTGGCCGGGCTCGCCGACCGGCTGCGCGCGGTGGACGGCGTCCTCACCGTCGACAGCCCGCGCGGCGGGCCGACCCGGACCGTCGCCGAGCTGCCGTGGGCGTGAGCCCCGGCGACCGGCCGCTGCGCGTGGTGCTCGGCGAGGACTCGGTGCTGCTCCGCGAGGGGCTGGTCCGGCTGCTCGAGGAGGCGGGCACCACCGTGGCGGCCGCGGTCGGCGACGGCCCGTCGCTGGTGCGCGCGGTCATGGCCGAGCGGCCCGACGTGGCCGTCGTCGACGTCCGGATGCCGCCCACGCACACCGACGAGGGGCTGCGCGCCGCCGTCGAGGTCCGCCGCCTCGCCCCCGGGACGGCGGTGCTGGTGCTCTCGCAGTACGTCGAGGTGACCTACGCCGACGAGCTGCTCGCCGACGGCCGCGGCGGCGTGGGCTACCTGCTCAAGGACCGGGTGACCGACCTCGACCAGCTGCTGGCCGCGCTGGACGAGGTGGTGGCCGGCGGCACCGTGCTCGACCCGCAGGTGGTCGCCCAGCTGTTCGCCCGCCGTCGCGCCGACGACCCCGTCCGCCGGCTGACCCCGCGCGAGCGCGAGGTGCTCGGGCTGATCGCCGAGGGGCACTCCAACACCGCGATCGCCCGGCAGCTGGTGGTGACCCCCGGCGCGGTGGAGAAGCACACGCAGCGGATCTTCGCCAAGCTCGGCCTGGCTCCCGACGAGGAGCGCAACAGCCGGGTGATGGCGACGCTCGCCTACCTGCGCGGCTGAGCCGGTTCAGCGCTCCAGGTTCGCGACCATCCGGGCCAGGCCCGCGACGGTCGCCGCGTACTCCTCGGCCGAGAGCCCGTCGGCGACGCGGCGGCGGAAGGCGGCCACGCCGCCCGCGAGCCGGCCGTGCGCCGTCCGCCCGTCGGAGGTCAGCGCGAGGACGCCTCCGCGGTCCTCCACCCAGGCGCGGGCGGCCAGGTCGGCCACGACGTCGTCGACCCGGCGCGGCGTCGCGAACGAGGCGAGGGCGGCAGCGAGCTCCGGGCGCGCCGACGGGCCGCCGGCGAGGGAGTCGAGCACCTGCCAGTGCCGGCGGGAGAGCCCCTCGGCCGCGACGACGTCGTCCAGACCCCGCTCGAGCAGCTCGTCGAGCCGCTTGACCCACCACCCGACCGGCCGCTGCTGCTGCACCCCCGGATGCTCGCACCGGAACGCGGTCGCGGGCCGTCGGCCCCTCCCGGTAGACAGCGGGGGTGACCGATCCCGCGGACCTCCGACCCGTCACGACCGAGGAGTGGCCGGCCTTCAGCCGGGCGATGCTGGAGGTCTTCGGCGACGAGCCGGTCGGGTCCTTCACCGAGACCCCGCCGTCGGTCGCCGAGCTCGACCGCTCGCTGGGCCTGTGGGCCGACGACGGCCGGGTGGTCGCCACGGCGGGCGCCTACAGCCGGCAGCTGACCGTGCCCGGCGCCGTCGTGCCCTGCGCGGGCGTCACGTGGGTGACCGTCTCCCCCACCCACCGCCGCCGCGGCGTGCTGACCGCGATCATGCGCCGCCAGCTCACCGAGCTGCACGAGCGGGGCGGCGAGCCGGTGGCCGGGCTGTGGGCCTCCGAGGGCGGCATCTACGGCCGCTTCGGCTACGCGCCGGCCACCTCGCGGGGCAACCTGCACGGCCGCACCCGGCAGATGGCCTTCCGTCCCGACGTCGACCTGGGCACCGGCACGGTCGCGCCGGCCGACGCCGACGCCTACCGGGGCGGCGCGGCACGGGTGCACGAGGCGCTGCGCCGCTGGGTACCCGGCAGCATGGAGCGCGACGAGCGCTGGTGGGACCGGCTGCTGCGCGATCCCGCCGAGCACCGCGGCCGCGCGAGCGCGCGCCGGTTCCTCCTGCACACCGGAGCCGACGGGGAGGTGACCGGGTACGCCGCCTTCCGCGTCCGCTCGCGGTGGACCGACGACGGCGAGCCCGACGGCACCGTCGTCGTCGAGGAGGTGCGGGCCCGCAGCACGCCCGCGTACGCCGCCCTGTGGCGGTACCTGCTCGACCTCGACCTCGTGCGGACGGTGGAGTCCGGCTACGCCCCCGCCGAGGACCCGCTGCGCCACCTGCTGGCCGACCCGCGGGCGCTGCACGCGCGACCGCTGGACGGGCTGTGGCTGCGGCTGGTCGACGTCGGCCGGGCGCTGGCCGCGCGCCGCTACCCCGCGCCGGTCGACATGGTCCTCGAGGTGCGCGACCGCTTCTGTCCCTGGAACGACGGGCGCTGGTGGCTGCGTGGGCACCCGGCCGGGGCCTTCTGCGCCCCCACCGACGGCGACCCCGACCTGGTGGTCGACGTCGACGCCCTGGCCGCGGCCTATCTCGGCGGCGTCTCGCTGGCCACGCTGCAGGCGGCCGGCCGGGTCACCGAGGTGAGCCCGGGGGCGGTCACCCAGGCCGCGACGGCGTTCTCCTGGCCGGTGAGCCCGTACTGCCCCGACCAGTTCTGAGGGGGACCCCGCCTAGACGACCTCGTCGCGGGTGGGGAGGCCACCGGCGGGGCGGTGTCGGTTCTGCTCGTAGTCGCTGATCAGGCCGATCCGGCGGACGTGCCGCTCCTCGTCGCTCCACGGGGAGGCGAGGAAGTGCAGCACCAGCGCGGTCGCCTCGTCGATCGAGTGCTGGCGGGCGCCGATGGCGCAGACGTTGGCGTCGTTGTGCGCCCGCGCGAGCTCGGCGGTCTCGCGGTTCCAGACGAGGGCGGCGCGGACGCCCGGCACCTTGTTCGCCGCGATCTGCTCGCCGTTGCCCGACCCGCCGATGACCACGCCGAGGCTGCCCGGCTCGATGACCACCCGCTCGCCCACCTCGAAGCAGAACGGCGGGTAGTCGTCCTGGGGGTCGTAGTCGTGGGCGCCGCAGTCGACCGGCTCGTGCCCGGCCTCGGTGAGCGCCTGCTTGAGGTGCTCCTTGAAGTCCAGTCCGGCGTGGTCGGTGCCGACGAAGACGCGCATGGCGCGAGTCTGTCAGGGTCGGCACGTGGCGGTGCTCGGGGTCGACGGCTGGCGCGGGGCCTGGGCCGGGGCGCTGCTGGCGGGCCGCTCGGTGACGCTGCTCGCGCTGCGCGACGTCGCCGCCGTCCTGGCCGTGCCCGACGTCGAGGTGGTGGGCATCGACATGCCGATCGGGCTGTCCGACGACGGCGTGCGGGCCTGTGACGTCGAGGCCCGGCGCCGGCTGGGTCGGGCCGGCAGCTCCGTCTTCCCCGCCCCGGTGCGCGCGGTGCTCGGCGCCCTCGACTACGCCGACGCGCGGCGGCGCTCGGTCGAGGCGACCGGCAGCCGCTCCCTGTCGGCGCAGTCCTTCCAGCTCGTCCGGTCGATCGCCGTCCTCGACGACGCCCTGGGCGACCCGCCCCGGGACGACGTCGTCGAGGTGCACCCCGAGCTGTCGTTCCGCACGCTCGACGACCGGGTGGACGCCCCCAAGTCGAGCGCGCGGGGGCTGGCGCAGCGGATCCGTGCGCTGCAGCCGGTGATGGACGTGCTCGACGCGCTCGCCGCCGCACCGGCCGGCCTGCCCGCCGTCGACGCGCTGGACGCCTGCGCCGCCGCGTGGTCGGCCCGGCGGCTGGCCGACGGCGTCGCGGAGTGCGTGGGCGACGGCGCCCGCGACGCCCGCGACCGGCCGATGCGGATCTGCTGGTGACCTTCCGGGAGGTGGCCGACGGCGTCTTCGTCCGCCGGCACGGGTCCCTCGACCTCAACTGCGGTCTGGTCGTGGGCGACGGCGCGTGCCTCGTCGTCGACACCCGGTCGCACCTGGGCGAGGCCGCCGACCTGATCGCCGCCGTCCGCCGGGTGACCCCGCACCCGTGGACGGTGGTCGACACCCACGCCCACCACGACCACTGCTTCGGCAACGCCGCCTTCCGCCCGGCGACGGTCTGGGGGTCCCGCGGCTGCGCGGCCGACCTGCTCGCCACCGGCGAGGCGCAGCGCGCCGCCCGGGTGGCCGAGCTGCTGGCGGACGGGGACGCCGAGGGCGCCGAGCAGGTCCGGCGGGCTCCGCTGGACCCGCCGGACGCGCTGGTCGACGACGTGGCCGTGCTCGACGTCGGCGGGGTGGAGGTGGTGCTGCGGTTCCTCGGCCGCGGGCACACCGGGCACGACCTGGTGGTGGAGGTCGAGGACGGGATCGTCTTCGCCGGGGACCTGGTCGAGGAGGGCGCCCCGCCGGCGTTCGAGGACGCCTTCCCGGCCGAGTGGCCGGCGACGCTCGGGCGGCTGCACGCGATGGCACGCGGCCCGGTGGTCCCCGGACACGGCGCGGTCGTGGACGCCGCGTTCGTCGGCGCCCAGCGCGAGGAGCTGCTCGCGGTGCTCACCGCGCTCCGTGCGGGCCGGCTCGACCGCGGCCCCTACGACGAGGCGACGATGCGGGTGGCCGCGCGGCGCCTCAGGTGAGGCGGCGGAGCACGGGAAGCGGCAGCACCCGCAGCAGCGCCGACACCGGCCGCCACGGCCACTCGGGCACGTAGGCGCGGACCGGCTCGCGCTCGATGGCGGCGACGAGGGCGTCGACGCCGGTGTCGAGGTCGACGGTGAACGGGCCGCGGCGGCCGACGTTGATGTCGGTCTCGATGTAGCCGGGCAGCACGGTGGTCACCCGGATGCCGGTGCCGAGCAGGTCCGACCGGATGCCCTCGGCCAGCGCGTTGAGCGCGGCCTTGCTCGCGCCGTAGGCGGTGCGGGTGCCCTGCATGCCGCGGACCGAGGCCACCGAGCTGATCAGCACCAGGTGACCGGAGCCCTGCGCGCGGAACAGCTCGACGGCGGCCTCGCACTGCGCGTGGGTGCCGAGCACGTTGGTGGCCAGGACCGCCCGGTTGACCGCGGCGGCCCCGGTGCCCACCGAGGAGCCGTTGCCGATGCCGGCGTTGGCGACGAACCGGTCGATGCCGCCGAGCTGCGCGGCCAGCGCGGGGACCCCGTCGGCCACGGCCCGCGCGTCGTCGACGTCGATCGGGGCGGTGACCACCCGGATGCCGGGGTGCGCGGCGAGCAGCTCGTCGCGGAGGTCCTCGAGCAGGGCGGCGCGGCGGGCGACCAGGGCGAGGTCGCGGCCCCGGGCGGCGAACCGGCGGGCCATGCCCATGCCGAGGCCGGAGCTGGCACCGGTGATCAGGATCCGCTGGCGGACGGGACGCGGCACGCGATCAGCATGCCGCGCCCGTCCGGGCCCCCGCAGCGGGGGCCTGTGGTCAGCGGCGGGTGAGCTGCAGGGTGTCGGCCGGCACGGAGTCCATGTCGGGGCCGGCCGTGCGGGTCCGCTTCAGCTCCCAGAAGTCGGGCAGGTCGGCCAGCAGGACGGCGCCGTCGAAGGCCCGGCCGGCGTCCTCGCCCGTCGGCACCCTGCTGATGACCGGTCCGAAGAAGGCGACGCCGTCGATGTGCATGACCGGGGTGCCGACGTCGTCGCCGACGGGGTCCATGCCGGCGTGGTGGCTCTTCTCCAGCGCCTCGTCGTACTCGGTGGAGTCGGCCGCCTCGGCCAGCTCGGCGGGCAGGCCGACCTTCTCCAGGGCCGGGGCGATGAGCTCGTCGAGCTCGAGCTGCTCGTGGTGCCGCAGCGTGCCCATGGCGGTGTAGAGGTCACCGAGGACCTCCTCGCCGTGCTTCTCGGCTGCAGCGATCGCGACCCGGACCGGGCCGATCGCCTGCGTCATCATCTGCTGGTACTCCTCCGGCAGGTCGCGGCCGCGGTTGAGCACCGCCAGGGACATGACGTGCCAGTGCAGGTCGATGTCGCGCACCTTGGCCGCCTCCAGGACCCAGCGGCTGGTCAGCCACGCCCAGGGGCACAGCGGGTCGAACCAGAAGTCCACCCGGGCCGTCACCGGCGAGCTCTGCACTGCCTCGGTCATCCGTCGTCTCCCTCTCGTCGTGCTCTCGTCCGTCGGGGTCGCAGCCGTCCCGTGCGGCACCGGCTCCTGCGCCTGCCAAGTGCCCGGTCAGGCCGGTTGTTCCCCGTCCCCGGGCGGGCGTGTCGGCCGTCCGTGGGAAGCTGCCCGGCGTGGCCGTACCCAACCTGACCCGCGACGACGCCGCCGCGCGCGCCCGCCTGCTGGCCGTCGACAGCTACGACCTGCAGTTCGACCTCACCGACGGGAACGGGCACCCCGGCACCGGGACCTTCCGCTCGACGACGACGGTGCGCTTCACCTGCCGCGAGCCCGGCGCCGCCTCGTTCGTCGACCTCGTCGCCGAGACGGTGCGCTCGGCCACCCTCAACGGGGCCGAGCTCGACGTCTCGACCTACACCGAGGAGGGTGGCCTCCCGCTGCCCGACCTCGCCGCCGACAACACCCTCGTCGTCGACGCCGACTGCCGGTACAGCAACTCCGGCGAGGGCCTGCACCGCTTCGAGGACCCCGAGGACGGCCAGGTCTACCTCTACACGCACTTCGAGCCGGCCGAGGCCAAGCGCGTGTTCGCCTGCTTCGACCAGCCCGACCTCAAGGGCACCTACGAGGTGCACGTCGTCGCGCCGTTCGACTGGCAGGTCGTCTCCAACACCGGCGGGCGCACCATCGAGGGCGGCCCGAACGGCTCGCAGCTGGTGCACTTCGAGCCGACCAAGCGGCTGTCGACCTACCTGGTCGCGCTCGTCGCCGGGCCCTACGCCCGGGTGACCGACGCCTACGAGGGCATCCCGCTGGGGCTGTACTGCCGCGCGTCGCTGGCCGAGCACCTCGACCCCGAGGAGCTGTTCCGGGTCACCAAGCAGGGCTTCGAGTTCTACCACCGGGTGTTCGACTACCCGTACCCGTTCGACAAGTACGACCAGCTGTTCGTGCCGGAGTTCAACGCCGGCGCGATGGAGAACGCCGGCGCGGTCACCGTGCTGGAGGACTACGTCTTCCGCTCCCGGACCAGCCGGGCGCGCTACGAGCGGCGCGCCGAGACGGTGCTGCACGAGCTGGCGCACATGTGGTTCGGCGACCTCGTGACCATGCGCTGGTGGGACGACCTGTGGCTCAACGAGTCCTTCGCCACCTACATCTCCACGCTGTGCCAGGCCGAGGCCACCGAGTACACGACCGCCTGGACGACGTTCGCCAACGCCGAGAAGGCCTGGGCCTACGCGCAGGACCAGCTGCCCTCGACCCACCCGATCGCCGCGGACATGGTCGACGTCGCCGCCGTCGAGGTGAACTTCGACGGGATCACCTACGCCAAGGGCGCCTCGGTGCTCAAGCAGCTGGTGGCCTACGTCGGCCGCGAGGAGTTCCTCGCCGGCATCCGGAAGTACTTCCGCGAGCACGAGTACGGCAACACCACGCTGGCCGACCTGCTCGACCCGCTGTCGGAGGCCACCGGCCGCGACCTCAGCGAGTGGTCGGCACAGTGGCTGGAGACCAGCCAGGTCAACACGCTGCGCCCGGTGTACGAGCTCACCGACGACGGCCGGTACGCCTCCTTCGCCATCGAGCAGACCGCCGTCCCGGAGCACCCGGTGCTGCGCCGGCACCGGCTGGCCGTGGGCCTCTACGACCGCGGGCCCGACGGGCTCACCCGCACGACCCGGGTGGAGCTCGACGTCGACGGCGCCCGCACCGAGGTGGCCGAGCTGGCCGGGCACCCGGCCGCCGACCTGGTGCTGGTCAACGACGACGACCTCACCTACGCCAAGCTGCGCCTCGACGAGCGCTCGCTGACGACGCTGCGCGAGGCGATCGGCACCGTCCCCGACCCGCTGGCCCGCGCGCTGTGCTGGGCGGCGGCCTGGGACATGACCCGCGACGCCGAGCTGCCCGCCCGCGAGTGGGTGCAGCTGGTGCTCGCCGGCATCGACGCGGAGACCGAGACCAGCGTCGTGCAGTCGCTGCTGGCCCGGGTGCAGTCGTCGCTGACCTCCTACGCCGACCCGCAGTGGGCCGAGACCGGCTGGGCCGCGCTGGCCGACAAGGCGGTGCAGGCGCTGGAGTCCGCGGCCCCGGGCAGCGACGAGCAGCTGCAGTGGTCGCGCACCCTGGCCTCGGCCGCCCGCACGGAGGCGCACGCGGCGGTGCTGCGCGGGCTGCTCGACGGCTCGCGGACGGTCGAGGGCCTCGCCGTCGACGCCGACGCCCGGTGGGCGTTCCTCAACGGCCTGGTCGCCATCGGCGCGGCCGGGGACGCCGAGATCGACGCCGAGGCCGAGCGGGACGCCACCGCCACCGGTGTCCGCCGGGCCGCGACCGCGCGGGCGCTGCGCCCGACGGCCGAGGCGAAGGCGGAGGCCTGGCAGCGCGCCTTCCACGACGCCGACGTGCCCAACGCCGTCCACGAGGCGCTGGTGGCCGGCTTCTGGCACCCCGCGCAGCGCGAGCTCACCGCGGAGTACGTCGAGCGCTACTTCGCCGAGATCGGCCCGATGTGGGACCGCCGGCCCGGCGAGATCGCGAAGAACGCCGTGCAGTACCTGTTCCCGCCGGTGGTCGAGGAGCGGGCGCTGCAGGCCGCCGACACGTGGCTGGGCCAGGAGGGGCACCCCGCCGCGCTGCACCGGCTGGTCTCCGAGGGCCGCGACGGCATCGCCCGCGCGCTGCGCGCCCGGCAGCGGGACGCCGCCGAGAGCTGAACCGCAGAGCACGGGGGCCCGGGAGGACGTCGTCCTCCCGGGCCCCCGTGCTGCCGGCGTCCGCGCCGTGCGCCAACAGCGCGACCAAGGCCCCGGACGCGACGGAGCCCGGCGGGACCGGTCATCCCGCCGGGCTCCCGGCGTCGGGAGGGCGGTGCGCCCCGGCCGTCAGTGGCGGCGCGCGCCGTGCGGGTGGCCGGCCTGGTCGGACAGCTGTCGCAGGCCGTTGACGATGCCGCCCACGAGGTCACCGGCGGCGAAGGAGTTGGTCATCGACAGCACCGCGAGCGCGCACGCCCGGTCGGGCAGCCGGCGGGCGGCCGACGCCCCGGTGACCACCTCGATGACCCGCTGGCCGGGCGAGACGGCCAGCAGCACCGAGTCGACCGGGTCGCCGCCGTGGGCGTGCAGCTCCTCGGCGCGGATGCGGGTCTTGGGCCCGAGGTCGCCGATGTAGAGCGTGAACCGCAGGCCGGTCTCGCGCGAGGACATGGTCAGCGCCTCGTCGAGCCGCGCCAGTTCGCGGTAGCTGAAGACCGTGTCGTAGCCCTGGTCGGCCCGGGTGGGCGCGGTGTCGACCGTGCCGGTGTCGTGGGGCTCGGCGTCCAGCACGCGGGTCATCGCAGATCTCCGGGGGAGGTCGTGGAGTGGGTGGGGGTCACCGGGTCACCAGGTCCCGCGGGCGCCGCCGAGCGGACCGCCGGCGGAGGGCACCGGCGTGCCGGCCGAGACCGCCGTGGCACCGCGCGTGCCCGCGATGACGCTGGAGCCGATGGGGCCGTGGCCGTCAGCGGAGACGCCGTGTCCGGGGCCGTGGCCGGACCCGTGGCCCGCGCCGATGGCCGCCGTCTCGCCGTAGAGCGAGGAGCCCACCGCCTGGGTGTCGCCCTCGCCGGCGGCGTGCGTGGGGGCGTTCTCGGGCTGGGGCTCGTACCACACCGGCTCGTGCTCCCATGCCTGCCCCGGCTTGTAGCGGACGCCCTGGCGCTGGCGGCCACCGGGCAGGTACGTCACCGCCCAGAAGAAGACGTACACCGCCAACGGGGCCACGACAAAGACGAGGAGTGTCTCGACGACGGTCACGCCCGGGAATCTACCGCCCGCGGTGCGCGGTCATGCGTCGGCGTGCCAGCCCGGCGGGTGCCGGTGCGCCCACGGCCGGGCCTCCTCCAGCTGGGCCGCCAGCGCGATCAGCGTGGCCTCGTCCGCGGGCCGCCCCACCAGCATCGTGCCGATCGGCAGGCCGTCGCCGGTCCAGTGCAGGGGCACGCTCACGGCGGGCTGGCCGGTGACGTTGTAGAGCGCGGGGAAGGCGGCGTAGCGCTCCTGCCGCGCGAAGTCCGCGGCGCCGTCGCCGTCCGCGTCGAACCAGCCGAGCGGCCGCGGCGTCATCGTGGTCACGGGGGCGAGCAGCACGTCGAAGTCGGCGGTGGCCCGCACGTACCGGCGGGAGAAGTTCCGCAGCGCGTCGAGCGCCTGCATCGCCGCCTGCGCCGACAGCGCCAGCCCGCGGGCCCGCAGCTCGCGGGTCAGCGGCCGCAGCTCCCCCACCCGGCCGGCCGGTACCGCCAGGGTCGCCCCCGACAGCGCCCACACCCGCTCGAAGGCGCCCAGCACCTCGGGGGTGACCAGGCCGCCGGGGACGTCGACCACCTCGTGCCCGAGCGACCCGAGCAGCCCGGCGGCGTCGTCGAGGGCGGCGGCCACCTCCGGCTCGAGGACCGCGCCCGGTAGCGGGGACTCCAGCGCCCGGCCGATCCGCAGCCGCCCGACGGGGCGGTCGGCGCACCCGAGGAAGGTCTCGCCGGGCGGCAGGGGCGGCGCCCACGTCGTGTCGCCGGGGACCGGGCCGGCCATCGCGTCGAGCATGACGGCGGCGTCGCGGACGGTCCGGGCCAGCGGGCCGTGGGTGCCCAGGCCGGTGACCTCGCTGCCCAGCGGCGCGTTGCTCACCCGGCCGCGGGTGGGCTTGATGCCGAACAGGCCGTTGATGCTGGCCGGGATGCGGATCGAGCCACCGCCGTCGCTGCCCTGCGCGAACGGCAGCATCCCCGCCGCGACCGCCACGGCCGCGCCGCCGCTGGAGCCGCCGGCCAGCCGGGTCCGGTCCCACGGGCAGCGGGCGGGGCCGGCGACGTCGTTGTCGGTGTAGCAGGGGAAGCCGAACTCCGGTGTGTTGGTCTTGCCCAGGCTGATCGTCCCGGCCGCGGCCAGCTTGGTGACCACGGCGTCGTCGAACCCGGGCACCGAGTCGGCGTACACCGCGGATCCGTAGGTGGTGCGGACGCCGGCGGTGTTGGCGAGGTCCTTGATCCCCGTCGGGACGCCGAGCAGGGGTGGCAGGTCACCGCCGCGCAGCACCCGGGCCCGGGCCTCGGCGGCCGCGGCCAGCGCCCGCTCGGGCGTGACGGTGACGAAGGCACCGAGGCCGGCGTCGAGCGCCTCGACCCGGGCGAGAGCGTGCTCCACCAGCTCGACGGGGCTCACCTCCCGGCTCCGGACGGCGGCCGCCTGCTCCAGCGCGGTGAGCTCGTGCAGCTGCGTCCCGGTCACGGGCGGCGACGCTAGCCCGCGCGGTAGACAGGTCCGCGTGCACCTGGCTCATCCGGACCTCACCCGCGCGCACGCCGAGGCACTCGACGCCGCCGACCTGCTGGCCGGGTTCCGCGACCGCTTCGCCGGCACCGACGACGACGGCCCGCTGTACCTCGACGGCAACTCCCTCGGCCGCATGCCGCGCGACACCCCGGCCGCGCTGGCGCGGGTGGCCGAGCAGGAGTGGGGCCGCGGGCTGGTCGGGTCGTGGGCGTCCTGGATCGACGTCGGCACGCGGGTGGGCGACGTCATCGGCACCGGTGTCCTGGGCGCGCGGCCCGGCGAGGTGCTGCTGGCCAACACCACCACCGTCGACCTGTACGAGCTGGTGGTGGCCGCCGCCGACGCCCGGCCCGGCCGCGACGTGCTGGTCTGCTGCGCCGACGACTTCCCCACCGACCGCTACGTCGTCGCCGGGATCGCCGCCGCCCGCGGGATGACCGTGCGCGAGGTGCCCGCCGACGTCGACGAGGGGCCCGACCCCGCCGACCTCGCCGCCGCGCTGGACGAGCGGGTCGCCGTCGTCGTGCTGTCGGCGGTCGCCTACCGGTCGGGGGCGCTGGCCGACGTCCCGGCGGTGACGGCGGCGGCGCGCGACGCCGGTGCGCTCGTCGTCTGGGACCTCTCGCACGCCGCGGGCGCGGTGCAGCTGGACCTGGCCGCGCACGGGGTCGACCTCGCCGTCGGGTGCACGTACAAGTACCTCAACGGCGGGCCAGGCGCGCCGGCGTTCCTCTACGTGCGGCGGGAGCTGCAGGAGTCGCTGCGCCAGCCGATCTGGGGCTGGTTCGGCCAGCGCGACCAGTTCGCGATGGGGCCGGTGTACGACCCGGTGCCCGGCATCGGGCGGTTCGCCACCGGTACGCCCCCGGTGCTCGCCGCCGCGGCGGTGGAGGTGGGCGCACGGTTGGTGGCCGAGGCGGGCATCGACCGGCTGGCGGCCAAGGGACGGGCGCTGACCGGGCTGCTGGTCGACCTCGCCGACGCCCGCCTGGCGCCGCACGGCGTGGCGCTGGCCAGCCCGCGCGACGCCGCCCGCCGCGGGTCGCACGTCACGCTGGCGCACCCGCACGCCTGGCAGCTGACCCGGGCGCTGGTCGACCGCGGGGTGGTGCCGGACTTCCGCACCCCCGACCGCGTCCGCCTCGGGCCGGCGCCGCTGTACACGCGGTACGTCGACGTCTGGGACGCCGTCGACCGGTTCCGCGCCCTGCTCGAGGACGGCAGCTGGGCGCGCTACCCCGAGGAGCGCGCCCGCGTCACCTGACCCGGGCGGCAGGAATGGCCATCTCTGCCGCCCCGCTCACGTGACGTCGGGGGGGACGCCGATCGGGTTGCGGTCCGGGAAGAGCCCGGCGGCGACGACGGCGCGGCGCACCGGCACCAGCAGCTCGGCGAGGCGGTCGCAGCGGGGGTCGCCGAGGGCCCGCCACGGCGCGAGCGCGAGGCGGTCGGTGTCGGCCTCGATCGCGGTGACCATCGCCAGGCCCTCCGCGGACAACTGGTCGCCGTCGAGCCAGCCGCGGCCGGCCAGCTCCCCGGTCGCCGCCGCCCACGCGTCGTCGTCCCACCCGCGGGCCTTCTGCAGCCACTCGCGGTCCACCCGGCCGGCCGCGGCCACCAGCACGTGCGCGCCGACGCCGGAGACCTCCCGGCCGACCAGCGCCACGGTGTGCCCGTCGCCGCGGTGCTCGCGCAGGGTGGTGAGCGACTGCCACAGCCCCAGGTGCGGGTCGTCCGGCTCGCCCACCGCCGCGTTCGCCGCCGCCAGGGGCCGGCCGGGCAGGTCGACCGCCCCGGCGGCGATCCGGGCCAGCTCCGCGGCCTCGGCCGCCTCGGCCGAGGCCGCCCACTCCCCCAGCACCCGGCGCACCGTCGCGTCGACGCCGGCCAGCCGGGCCGCCAGCGCCTCGGCCGGCGTCACCGCCGACCACACCGCGGGCACGCGGCGGGCCACGAAGGACGGCGCGAAGTTGACGAAGGTCGCCGTGACGACCTCCGGTCCGACCGGCCCGAGCGGCGCCGCGCGCATCGCGAAGTAGGCCGACCAGAAGCCCGACAGCCCGGCCGCCTCCGCCGCGGCCCGCGACTCGGCGGAGAAGTACGTGAGCGCGTGGTACGGCTCGGCCAGCGCCCAGAGCCGGCGCGCGGTCCCTGCAGAGGTCACGCCGACACACTCTCGGGCACACCGAGCCACTCCCGCCAGCGCGGGTCGACGGTCCGGGCGCCCAGCAGCCGCCAGGCCGCCCCGCTCGGGGTCCGCGGCGGGTTCGGCAGCTTCCACCCGAGCTCGGCCAGCGAGCGGTCGGCCTTGGTGTGGTTGCACCGGCGGCAGGCGGCCACGACGTTGTCCCACGTGTGCGTGCCGCCCCGGCTGCGTGGCACCACGTGGTCGATGCTGGTCGCGGAGCCGCCGCAGTAGACGCAGGTCTGCCCGTCACGGGTGAACACCGCGCGGCGCGACAGCGGGACCTGGGCCGGGTAGGGCACCCGGACGTACCGGGTCAGGCGCACCACCACGGGCACCGGCAGGCTCACCCGCTCGGCGTGCACCACCTCGGCGGCGGCGTCGACCGGGACCGCCTTGTCCGCCAGGACGAGCACGATCGCGCGGCGGCTGGACACCACGCACAGCGGCTCGTAGGTGGCGTTGAGCAGCAGCGTGGCGGCCGTCGTGCCGGACGAGGGCACGGGCAACCGGGGGACGGGGACGGGATCGCGCCGCGGACCTGGGTGGCCCGCCGGCGACGACCCGGACGCGGAACGCGACACGGAGCACCTCCGGGGGCCCCGGACCGCCGTACCGGGGCGGCCCGTGGGCAAGCCCATAGTGCCCTGACCAGGCCCGGTGGCGCGCGTGGGAAGTGCCCGGCCGCCGTTACGGTGGTGCGGGTGCGCTACCCCGACGCCGAGAAGCTCGACCTGGTCGAGGACCTGCACGGCCACCGTGTGGCCGACCCCTACCGCTGGCTGGAGGACGCCGGCGACCCCCGGACGCAGGCGTGGACCGCCGCCGAGGACGCCCTCACCGCCGACGTCCTCGGCGCGCTGCCGCTGCGCGCCGACCTCGCCGCCCGCCTCGAGCGGCTCGTGCACGCCGGCGCCGTCGGCGTCCCGGTGCACCGCGGCGGCCGGGCGTTCTCCACCCGCCGCGACCCCGGCCAGGAGCACGCCCTCCTCCGGGTCCGCGAGCCCGACGGCTCCGTCCGGGTGCTGGTCGACCCGATGGCGGTCGACCCCGCCGGGACGACGACGCTCGATGCGTGGTCGCCGTCGTGGGAGGGCGACCGGCTGGCCTACCAGCTGTCCACCGGCGGCGACGAGGAGTCGCGGCTGTACGTCCTCGACGTCGCCACGGGTGAGCAGCTCGACGGGCCGGTCGACCGCTGCCGCTACTCCCCCGTCGCGTGGCTGCCCGGCGGCGAGGAGCTGTTCTACGTCCGCCGCCTGGCGCCCGGGCAGGTACCCGCCGGCGAGGAGCAGTTCCACCGGCGGGTGTGGCGCCACCGGGTCGGCGGGGACCCCGGCGGCGACGTCCTCGTGCACGGGGAGGGGCTCGACCCCACCAACTACTACGGCGTGCGGGTCAGCGCCGACGGCCGCTGGCTGGCCGTGTCCGCCTCGGCCGGTACCGCGCCCCGCGACGACGTCTGGCTGGCCGACCTGTCCGGGGACGCCTCGTTGCGCGAGTTCCAGGTGGGCGTGGACGCGCAGACCGCCGCCTGGGTGGCCCGCGACGGCCGGCTGTGGCTGATGAGCGACCGCGGCACGCCGCGCTGGCGGCTGGCCGTCGCCGACCCCGCCGACCCGGCCACCTGGCCGGTGGCGGCGTGGACCGACGTCGTCCCGCAGTCCGACGACGGCGTGCTGTCCGACGTCGCGCTGGTCGACGGCGCGGACGGGTCGCTGCAGGTGCTCGCCGTCCACTCCGTCGACGCCACCGACCGGCTCTCGGTGTGGGCCGCCGACGGCTCGGGCCGGCTGGCGGAGGTGACCGGCCTCGGGGTCGGCAGCGTCTCCGGCGTGAGCGCACCGCCCGAGGGCGGTACGACGGCGTGGGTCGGGTACACCGACCACGCCACCCCGCCGTCGGTGCTGCGCTGGGACGCCGCCGAGCCGACGGCGCTCGCGGAGGACGAGCGCGCCCCCGTGGCCGGCGAGGTGCCGCAGGTGACCGTCGTGGAGACGCACGCGACCTCGCCCGACGGGACGCCGGTGCACCTGTTCGTGCTGTCCGGCACGGGCGGGCCGGACACCCCGCGGCCGACCGTCCTCTACGGCTACGGCGGGTTCAACGTGGCGCTGACGCCGGGCTACTCGGCGCAGGCGCTGGCCTGGGTCGCCGCCGGCGGGGTGTGGGCGGTGGCCAACCTGCGCGGCGGCTCCGAGCACGGCGAGGAGTGGCACCGCGCCGGGATGCGCGAGCGCAAGCAGAACGTCTTCGACGACTTCGCCGCCGCCGGTGAACACCTGGTCGCCGGGGGCTGGACGACGCACGGGCAGCTGGCGGTGATGGGCGGGTCCAACGGCGGCCTGCTCGTGGGCGCCACGCTCACCCAGCGGCCCGACCTCGCCGCCGGTGTCGTCTGCAGCGCCCCGCTGCTGGACATGGTCCGGTACGAGCGCTTCGGCCTCGGCCGCACCTGGAACGACGAGTACGGCACCGCCGACGACCCGGTCGAGCTCGGCTGGCTGCTCGGCTACTCGCCCTACCACGCCGTGCGGGAGGGCACCGCCTACCCGGCGACGCTGCTCACGACCTTCGAGTCCGACACCCGCGTGGACCCGCTGCACGCCCGCAAGCTCGCCGCCGCGCTGCAGGCGGCGACGAGCGCGCAGGCGCCCGTCCTCCTGCGGCGGGAGACGTCGGTCGGGCACGGCGCCCGGGCGGTCAGCCGCACCGTCGGCCTCGCCGCCGACCAGCTGGCGTTCCTCGCCGCCGCCACCGGTCTGTCCGGCTGGGGCGCGCCACCCTCCTGGTCCCCCGCCCCGACCTGACACCATGGAGAGTGATGACCGCTCCACCCTCCGTGATGACAGCCGCCGCCGACACCGGCCTCGGTGATGCCGCTCCCGCGTGCCTGTCGGACCCGACCACCCTGTGCGCCAAGGTCTACGAGCTGTCCGGCGTGGGCTGGCTGGCCACCAACGCCGAGGCGCTGATCGAGAAGCCGGCGACGATCCTGCTGGTCGTCGTCGTGGCCTTCGTGGTCCGGCTGCTGCTGCACCGGGCGATCCGGCGGCTCACCGACCGCACCGCCACCGGCTCGATGCCGACGATCCTCCGGCCGTGGCGCAACCGCGTCCGGTCCGCCGACCCCGACGGGGTGGAGACGATCGCCCAGCGGCGCACGCAGCGGGCCGAGGCGATCGGGTCGGTGCTGCGCAGCATCGCGTCGTTCGTCGTCATGGGCATCGCCGTCGTGCTGGTGCTCGGCGAGCTCGGGGTCAACCTCGCGCCGATCATCGCCAGCGCCGGCGTCGTCGGCGTCGCCCTCGGCTTCGGCGCGCAGAACCTGGTCAAGGACTTCATCGCCGGGATCGGGATCATCCTGGAGGACCAGTACGGCGTCGGGGACGTCGTCGACCTCGGCGAGGCCAGCGGCACGGTCGAGGCGGTGGGCCTGCGGATCACCCGGCTGCGCGACGTCAACGGCGTCGTCTGGTACGCCCGCAACGGCGAGATCCTGCGCGTGGGCAACAAGAGCCAGGGCTACGCGCAGGTCGTCATCGACATGCCCGTCGCACACGACACCGACCTCGACCGCTGCCGCCGGGTGATGCAGGAGGTCGCCGACGGCATGTCCGCCGAGGAGGAGTGGGCGGCGGTGCTGCTCGGCGAGCCCGAGTCCCTCGGCGTCGAGCAGATCACCGCCGGAGGCGTGTCCATGCGGGTGCAGGTCCGCACCACCAACGCCGACCAGTGGCGGGTCGGCCGGGAGCTGCGCCTGCGGCTCACGGAGCGCTTCGCCGCCGAGGGCATCCGGACGCCGCCCCCGCTGATCGGCACGGCCAACGGCGCCACGGCTCCCGGCGCCCGATGAGCTCCGGGGCCGTCCGGCCGGCGACCTTCCGCGAGGTGTTCGCCGTCCGCGAGTTCCGCCCGCTGTTCGGCACCTACACGCTGTCGACCATCGGCGACGAGCTCGCGCGGGTCGCCCTGACCGTCCTCGTCTACCAGCGCACCGACTCGCCGCTGCTGGCGGCGTTCACCTTCGCGCTCGGCTTCCTGCCGTGGGCGCTGGGCGGGCCGGTGCTCGCCACGATCGCCGACCGCTTCCCGCGGCACCGGGTGCTGATCACCAGCGACGTCGTCCGCGCCGTCCTGGTCGCCGGCATGGCGGTGCCCGGGACCCCGCTGCCCGTGCTGCTGGCGCTGCTGTTCCTCGTCTCGCTGTGCGCACCACCCTTCGAGTCGGCCCGCTCGGCCCTCATGGCCGACGTGCTGGAGGGCGAGCGGTACGCCGTCGCCACCTCCCTGACCAACGTCAGCCTGCAGATGTCCCAGGTCGTCGGCTTCCTCGCCGCCGGCGGGCTGGTCACCGTGCTCAGCCCCTCGGCCGTGCTGCTGGCCGACGCGGCCACCTTCGCCGTCTCCGCCGTCTGGCTCACCCTCGGACTGCAGCGGCGGCCGGCGCCGACCCAGGACGTCGCGGAGCCGTCGTCGGTGTGGCGGGAGGCCGGTGAGGGGCTGCGGCTGATCGGCGGCAACCCACGGCTGCTGGCCATCATCGCCCTGCTGTGGGTGGGCACCCTGTTCACCAACGCCGCCGAGGGCATCGCCGCCCCGCTCACCGACGAGCTCGGCGAGCGGGCGGTGCAGGTCGGCGTGCTGCTCGCCGCCCAGCCGCTGGGGACGACCATCGGCGGCCTGGTGCTCGCCCGGCTGCTGGGGACGGCGCGCAGCGACCGGCTGATGCCGCTGCTGGTCGGCCTGTCGCTGGCGCCGGTGCTGCTGGCCGGGCTGGTCGCGGCGAGCGCGGGCCCCGGCCGGGCCGCCTACGCGCTCGTGGTCGGGCTGATGTTCGTGTCCGGGCTCGGCGCCTCGTGGAGCATCCCGCTCAACGTCGCCTTCGTGCAGGCGGTGCCGCCGGCCTACCGCGGACGCGCCTTCGGCGTCGCGGTCAGCGGGCTCTACGGCATCCAGGGGGTCGGGGCGCTGGCCGCCGGGCTGGCCGCGGAGGGGCTCGCGCCGAGTGCCGTGGTCGCGCTGGCCGGCGGGGTCGGCCTGGTCGCCGTCGTGCCGCCGCTGCTGGCCTACGGGCGGACGAGGGGCGCCGTGGCGCAGGAGAGCCCGGCTGCGGGACCATCGGTGTCATGAGCGAGGCGAGCCGGTCCCTGCCCTCGGCGCGGGCCTTCTACGACGAGGTCGGCGGCGAGCCGACCTTCCGCCGCCTCGTCGCCCGGTTCTACGCCGGCGTCAAGGCCGACCCGGTGCTCGCGCCGCTCTACCCCCAGGACGACTGGGAGGGCGCCGAGACCCGCCTGCGCCGCTTCCTCGAGCAGTACTGGGGCGGCCCGACCACGTACTCGCAGGAGCGGGGTCACCCGCGCCTCCGGATGCGGCACGCCCCCTTCGCGATCGGCGAGGCCGAGCGCGACGCGTGGCTGCGGCACATGCGCGACGCGGTCGACAGCCTCGAGCTCGACGACGAGCAGGACGGCACCCTGTGGGCCTACCTGACGATGGCCGCCCACAGCATGCAGAACCGGTAAGGACCCCGTCCCCCTCACGCCTCGCACGCTCGGCGCGAGCCTCCGGACGGGGCCGCAACAGCAAGGAGCCCGGTGAGTTCCCTCACCCCTGCCCGCACGTTCCGCCGCAGCGACGCCGACTGGTGGCGCGACGCGGTCTTCTACCAGGTCTACATCCGCAGCTTCGCCGACGGCAGCGGCGACGGCGTCGGCGACCTCGCCGGGATCCGCGCCCGGCTGCCGCACCTGGTCGACCTCGGCGTCGACGCGCTGTGGATCACGCCCTTCTACCCCTCGCCGATGGCCGACCACGGCTACGACGTCGCCGACCCGCGCGACGTCGAGCCGGTCTTCGGCGACCTCGCGGAGTTCGACGCGCTGCTGGCCGAGGCCCACGCCGCCGGCATCCGGGTGACCGTCGACCTGGTGCCCAACCACACCTCCGACCGGCACGCGTGGTTCGCCGAGGCGCTGGCCTCCCCGCCCGGCTCGGCCGCCCGCGCCCGGTACCTGTTCCGCGACGGCCGCGGCCCCGACGGCGTGGAGCCGCCGAACAACTGGCCCTCGGTGTTCGGCGGACCGGCGTGGTCGCGGGTGCCCGACGGCCAGTGGTACCTGCACCTCTTCGCGCCGGAGCAGCCGGACCTGGACTTCACGGACCCCGAGGTGCTCGCCGACCTCGAGACGACAATGCGGTTCTGGCTGGACCGCGGCGTCGACGGCTTCCGGATCGACGTCGCCCACGGCATGGCCAAGCCCGCGGGGCTGCCGGACATGGAGCCGATGGAGGACACCAACCTGCTCGACGACCACGGCCCCGGCGACCTGCGGTTCGACGACGACGGCGTGCACGACGTCCACCGGCGGGTCCGCGCCGTGCTCGACGAGCACCCCGGCACGATGGCCGTCGGCGAGGTGTGGGTGTCCGACGACGACCGGCTGGCCGACTACCTGCGCCCCGACGAGCTGCAGCTGGCCTTCAACTTCAAGCTGCTGACCGCGGACTGGACCGTCGAGGACCTGCGCGACGCCGTCGTCCACTCGCTGGCCACCGTCGCCGGCGTCCCGGCACCTGCCTGCTGGGTGCTGTCCAACCACGACCGGCCCCGGCACGTCACCCGCTACGGCGGCGGCGCGCTGGGCACCCGGCGGGCGCGGGCCGCGGCGCTGCTGCAGCTGGCCCTCCCCGGTGCGGCCTACGTCTACAACGGCGACGAGCTCGGCATGCCCGACGTCGACCTGCCCGACGAGGTCCTGCAGGACCCGATCTGGGAACGCTCGGGGCACACCGAGCGCGGCCGCGACGCCTGCCGCATCCCGGTGCCGTGGTCGGGCACCGGGCCCTCCTACGGCTTCTCCGCGCGGCGGGACACCTGGCTGCCGATGCCCGAGGGCTGGGGGCCGCTGACCGCCGAGGCGCAGGCCGCCGACCCGTCGTCGACGCTGTCCCTGTACCGGGCCGCGCTCGCCCTGCGGGCCGCCGCACCGGCGTTCGTCGGCGAGTCGCTGGAGTGGCTCCCGGCGCCCGCCGGCTGCCTGGCGTTCCGCCGTCCGGGCGGCCTGGTGTGCCTGCTCAACCTCTCCCCGCAGGCGGTGCCGCTGCCCGAGGGACGGGTCCTGCTGGCCAGCGACGACGTCACCGGCGGGACCCTGCCGGCCGACGCGGCGGTGTGGCTCCAGGCGTAGTCCCGGCGGGCCCGGCGTCCCCGCGCTCGGGAGGCGCCGAACCCGGGCGCGGGTAGCATCCGTCTCGTAACGAGGCGTCACGGGAGACGCTGCACACGGTCGACCGGCCCGTCGTCGGGGACCCATCTCCGGGGAGGCTCGCCCGCCCATGGCGCTGCTGCAGGTCGAGGGGCTGACGAAGTCGTTCGGCGCCCGCCGCGTCCTGCGGGACGTCGCCTTCGCCCTGGACGAGGGCGAGATCGTCGGGCTGGTCGGCACCAACGGTGCCGGCAAGTCGACCCTCGGGGACGTCGTGGCCGGCATCACCGCGGCCGACTCCGGGGTCATGACGCTGCAGGGCCATCCGTACGCGCCGCTGTCGGCGGAGGACGCCCGCCACCTCGGCGTCGGCGTCGTCCAGCAGCTCGTGCACATCGACCCGGGCCTCACCGTGGCGCAGGCCGTCTTCCGCGGCACGGCCCGGGCCGGGCGCCCCCAGGAGGAGCTGCGCCGGCAGGCCCAGGTGCTGCTCGCCGAGGTGGCGCTCGACGTCGACCCGGACACGCTGGTCGGGGAGCTGCCGCACTTCGTGCACGGCCTGGTCGAGACCGCCCGCGTGCTCGCCGAGGACACCCGGATGGTCGTGCTCGACGAGGTGTCCGCACCGCTGCTGCCCTCGGAGGTCACCAGCCTGCACGCCGTCGCCGCCCGGCTGAGCCGGCAGGGCCGCGGCGTGCTCTACATCAGCCACCGGCTGCCGGAGATGCTCGAGGTCGTCGACCGGGTGCTGGTGCTGCGCGACGGCCGGATCGCCGTGGACTGCCCGGCCGCGCAGATGGACCCGGTCCGGCTGGCCGCGGAGACCGTGGGAGAGCCCGTGACGCCGCCGGCGCCGCGGATCGCGTCGGTCCCCGCGCCGGCCCGGGCCGAGGACGTCCCGGCGCGCACCACGCCGCGGCCGGCCGCCTCCGACGAGGTCGTGCTCCGGGTCCGGAACCTGCGGGTGCCCGGCGCGGTCGAGGGCGTGGACCTGCTGCTGCGCCGCGGCGAGGTGATCGGGCTGACCGGGCACCGCTCCTCCGGCGTCCGCGAGATCGCCGGCGCCCTGTCCGGGGAGCTGCCGGCCATCACCGACGAGCTCCTGCTGCACGGGGAGCAGCGCTCGCTGGGGTGCACCGACGACGGCTCGCTCGCGCTCCCGGTGTACCGCCCCGACGAGGACGCCTACGGGGTCGACCCCGGCGAGACCATCGCCCGCACGCTCACCCGGGAGGCCTGGGGCTCGCTGACCGACCTGCGCAAGGAGATCGCCACCCTGCGCGGGGTCATCCGGACGGTGCACGAGATGGACGTCAAGACGATGAGCATCCGCACCGTCTTCGGCGCGCTGTCCGGCGGCGACCAGCACAAGCTCGCGCTCGCCCGGTGGATGTCGGCCTCGCCGCGCGACGTCGTCGTCCTGCACGAGCCCACCCGGGGCCTCGACGTCCGGGCCCGCCGGCAGGTCCGCCGGCTGCTCGACGAGGCGACCGGGCACGGGGCCTCGGTGGTCGTGGTCTCGGTGGACCCCGACGAGCTGGCCGAGTGCTGCGACCGCGTCGGCATCGTGGCCGGGGGCCGCGTGGCGCGGTGGATCGACACCGGCGAGCTCGCCGTCGACGCGGTGCGCGAGCGCATCGTCGAGGCCGCCACCGCGGCTGCCTGAGCGGCACCGCCCGAGCGCCACCGCCTGAGCCCCGCCTCCTGAGCACCGCCGTGCCGGGCCGACACCCTCCCCGGCCCCGTCCGGGTCGGGCGTCGGCCCGCCTGCTCACGTGCGCACGGTCAGACGGCGACGGTGACGGCGACCGCCCGCAGCTTGTGCCGGGCCAGCGCCAGGTTCGCGGTCACGCGGTCGAGCACGAGGTAGATGAACAGGCCGGAGTTGCCCTGGCCCTTGAGCACGTTGATGAGGTGGTACTGGCTGCCCAGCGTGATGAGGATGTCCTCGACCTCGTCCTTGAGCTCGAGGTCGCTGATCGTGCGCAGCTTGGCGCGCACCACGTTGGAGTTGCCGGCGGCGGCCACGTTGAGGTCGAAACCGGGGGTGCCACCGGAGGCGAGGGCCATGCCGCTGTCGATGTCCACGATCGCGGCGCCGTTGGCGCCCTCGATCGCGAGCAGGTCGGCGATCACGTTGTCGAGCGTTGCCACGGATGGGGCTCCTGTCGTCTCGAGAGGGGGACGCAGCGGGGTGCTGCGCACCGGGTCGGGAGACCCGGCTCGGCCGGACGGACCGGACGTCTGGGGAGGGGCGGCGGCCCCGGGCGGCGGGGCCGCCGGAGCGTCGTCCGCGGGCCCGGCCGGGACCGGGTGCGGGACCTGCGGCGGGACCGCGTCGTCGACGACGACGGCCGGCTGGGCGGGGGCGGGACGGACCGGTGCTGCCGGCCGCTGCTCCGGGAGGAGCGGCCGTGGCTCGTGGCGTCCCCTCTGCCACAGCGACGCCCACCACCCGGTTGCCATGCTCCAGTCCCGCCCTGTTCCCGCGTCCGCCGAAGGCCTCAGCCACCTCAGACAACACGCCTCCGGCAGGCGGGGCAAACCGGCCGGCGTCTCTGCAGGTGAGCGCGTCGACACCGTCGGCAACCGCCCGGAGGAGCCGCCGGGCCCGTCTCCCCCGTCCCTCCGGTACCTTCCGCCAGGACCGCGCGGGCCCACCCGCTGCCTCTCGCAAGGAGTCACCGTGAAGACCCGGGACCTCGCCTACGTCGCCCTCTTCGCCGCCGTCATCGCGGCGCTGGGGACCCTGCCGGCGATCACCGTCGGCCCGGTGCCGATCACCGCCCAGACCCTCGGCGTGATGCTGGCCGGCAGCGTCCTGGGCGCCCGCCGCGGCTTCCTCGCCGTGCTGCTGTTCCTCGTCCTGGTGGCCGTGGGGCTGCCGCTGCTCGCCAGCGGCGCCGGTGGCCTGGCGCCCTTCGCCGGGCCGACCGCCGGTTACCTCGTCAGCTGGCCGGTGGCCGCGTTCGTCATCGGCTGGCTGACCGAGCGCTCCTGGGACCGCTACGACGTCCTGCGGGGCACGCTGTTCAACGTCGTCGGCGGCATCGTCGTCGTCTACGCGATCGGCGTCCCGGTGCTCAAGGCGGTCACGGGCGTGGAGTGGGGCCCCGCGTTCTGGACCGGCGCGGCCCCGTTCGTCCTCGGCGACCTGTTCAAGGCCGTCGTCGCGGCGGCCATCGCCGACGTCGTGCGGCGCAGCTACCCCGTCATCGACCGTCCCCGCCGGACCGCCGGCAGCCGGTGAGGTTCCGCCGTCCCGGTCCGGCACCCGCCGCGGACGACGTCGCGGACGCGGGGCGCGGCATCATGCTGCGCGGGGTCTCCCACCGCTACGGCGACCGGGGCGTGCTCGACGGCCTCGACCTGACCCTGACCGAGGCGAGGATCGGCGTCGTCGGCGCCAACGGGTCGGGCAAGAGCACCTTCGCCCGGCTGCTCAACGGCCTGGTGGTGCCGTCGGAGGGGCGGGTGCTCGTCGACGGCCTGGACACCCGCACCCAGGTGCGCGCGGTGCGGCGCCGGGTCGGGTTCGTGTTCCAGGACCCCGATGCGCAGATCGTGCTGCCCACGGTGGCCGAGGACGTCGCCTACGGGCTGGAGAACCAGGGCGTGCCGCCGGACGAGCGCGCGGCCCGCGTCGCCGAGGTACTGGATCGTTACGGCCTGGCCGGGCACGCCGACCACCCCGCGCACCTGCTCTCCGGCGGGCAGAAGCAGCTGCTGGCCATCGCCGGGGTGCTGGTCATGCGCCCGGCCCGCATCGTGTTCGACGAGCCGACGACGCTGCTGGACCTGGTCAACGCCCGCCGGGTCGCCGAGCTGATCGCCGGCCTCGAGCAGCAGGTCGTCGTCGTGACCCACCAGCTGGACCTGCTCGACGGCTTCGACCGGGTGCTGGTCGTCGACCGGGGCCGCGTGGTCGAGGACGCCGCCCCCGGCCCGGCCGTGGCCGCCTACCGCGCGCTGATGGCCGACCGGTGACCCTCGCGCTGTACGTCCCGCGGGCCGGCGTCGTCCACCGGCTGCCGGCCGGCGTCAAGCTGCTCGCCCTCGCCGTGCTGGCCGCCGCGCTGTTCGTGCTGCCCACGCCGACCGCGGCCGGCGCGGCGCTGCTCGGGACGCTGGCCGTCGGGCTGGTCCTCGCCCGGCTGCCGGTGGCGGTGCTCGCCCGGCAGGCGTGGGCGGTGCGGTGGTGGCTGCTGGCGCTGTTCGTCGTGCACGCGCTGACCACGGACCTGCGCACCGGCACCCACGTGGCGCTGCGGCTGCTGACACTGGTGCTGGCGGCGGCCGTGGTGACGGCGACGACGCGGGTCAGCGAGATGGTCGCGGTGGTGGAGTGGCTGTGCGCCCCGCTGCGGCTGGTCGGCGTCCGGCCGGCGCGCGTGGGCCTGGCGATCGCCATGGCCCTGCGGTTCATCCCGGTGCTCGTCGAGCGCGCCGACCGGATCCGCGAGGCGCAGGCCGCCCGCGGCGGGTCCCCGCGCGGCGTACGCGCGCTGCGGGCCACGGTCGCGCCGCTGCTGGTGCAGGTGCTGCAGATGGCCCACGACGTCAGCGAGGCGCTCGACGCCCGCGGCGCCGACGACGTCCCGCCCCCGCGCCGCCGCCGGCGCTCCCCCGCCCTGGAGGTCCCGCGATGACCGTCGTCGAGATCTGGCTGACCCCGACCGCCGCCGCGCCGATGCGGCGGGTGCCCTCCGCGCGGCTGGTCGCCGGACGCGGGCTGGAGGGCGACCGCTACGCCCTCGGCGGCGGTACCTGGGCGCGGTACCCCGACCTGGAGAAGCAGCTGACGCTGATCGACGGCGCCGACGTCGCGGCGGTCGCGGCCGAGGCCGGCGTGCCGCTGACACCCGGGGACACCCGCCGCAACCTGGTGACCGCCGGCGTCGACCTGCCCGCGCTGGTGGGCCGGTGGTTCGCCGTCGGCGACGCGCTGCTGTTCGGCATGAAGCGCTGCCCGCCGTGCACCCACCTCGAGCGGCTCACCGGCGCCCGGCTGGTCAAGGCGATGGTGCACCGCGGGGGGATCAACGCGGCGGTGTTCGCCGGCGGCGAGGTCACCGAGGGTGCGGGAGTCCGGGCGGTGTCCGAGGAGGAGGCCGCCCGCCGCGGGGCACCGACCGGCGCCGACCGGCCGGTGCCCCGCCTCGTCGCCGGCTGAGGCGGGTGAGAACACGAGCAGCTCAGAGCACGAGGCGGCTCAGAGCACGAGGCGGTAGAAGCGCAGGAAGTCGTCCTCGACGTCGAGGACCTCGACGTCGGCGAAGCCCGCCTCCCGGGCGTAGCGGCGCAGCGTGTCCGGGCGCATGACCGTCCCGGTGGCCGCCGACGGCCGGTGCGAGAGTCCGTCGGCCAGGCAGCAGGCCAGGCTGTAGCCGTACATCAGCCGCTCGATCTCGTCGCCCGGGGCGGTGAACCGCTCGGCCACCCGCTCGTCGACGACGAGCACCGTCCCGCCGGGGCGGACCAGCCGTCGCATGGCGGCCAGCACCGACACCGGGTCGGACAGGTCGTGGATGCACTCGAACGCCGTCACCAGGTCGTAGCCGGCCGCGGCGTCCACCGTGGCGGCGTCGGCGAGGTGGTGGTGCACCCGGCCGGCCACTCCGGCCTCGGCGGCGTTGCGGCGGGCGGCCTGCACCGAGGGCTCGTCGACGTCGAACCCGTCGACGGTCGCCGTCGGGTAGGCCTGCGCGATGCCGACGGACGACCAGCCGTGACCGCAGCCGACGTCGGCGACCCGCCCGCCGCGCCGCAGGGCCGCGTCGACGTCGGGGATCGACGGCAGGTACGTGCTGCCCAGGCGGCCGAGGAACAGCGGGCGGTTGGCGGCGGCCTGCGCCTCGCGCACCTCGGCGCCCTGCTGCGCCCACGAGACGCCGCCGCCGGTGCGGTGCGCCTCGGCGAGCGCGTCGACCTGGCGGCCGGCCGCCACGACGAACCGGACGAGCGGGACGAGGTGGTCGCTGCTGAGCACGTCGAGCAGCGGCGCCTCGTGCCCGCGGGGCAGCCGGAAGCGGCGGGCCAGGGCGTCCCCGGGGCGGGCGGGGTCGTCCTCGGCGGTGAGGATGCCGGTGACCGCCTGCTGCTCGAGCCACTCGCGGACGTAGCGCTCGGCGGTCCCGGTGCGGGCGGCCACCTCGGGAGAGGTCGAGGCGCCGTGCTCGGCGAGGTCGCGGTAGTAGCCGAGACGGTCGCCGAGGTACACCGCCTGCGCGTCGAGGACGGCGAGCACGGTGTCGAACAGGCGCGCGGCCAGGGCCTCGGTGGCGGTGGGGTGCGGGACGTCGTCGGTGTCGGGTGCGCGGGTGTCGGTGGTCATCGCGGACGTGCTCCTCTCCGGGCCCCGGCGCGGTCGGCCGACCGCGCCGGCGCGGCCGATCCTGGTCCCGGCGGCCTCGCCGCGGAACCCGGCGGCGTCGCGGTCCGTGGACTGGACGTGGACACACTCCGGACGTTGCTCAACCTGGTCTGGCTCGTGCTGCACGGCTGGCTGCTCGCGCTGGCCTACGCGCTCGCCGGGGTGCTGGCCTGCCTGCTGGTGGTGACCATCCCGTTCGGCATCGCCGCGTTCCGGCTGGCCGGCTTCGTCGTCTGGCCGTTCGGGCGGACGACGGTGCGGGCTCCCGGCGCCGGCGTCGCCTCGGCGCTGGGCAACCTGGTGTGGTTCCTGGTGGCCGGCTGGTGGCTGGCGCTGGTGCACGTGGTCGCCGGGATCGCCTTCTGCGTGACGATCGTCGGCATCCCGTTCGGCATCGCGTCGTTCAAGCTGGCCGCCGTCGGCCTGTTCCCGCTGGGCAAGCGGGTGGTCGAGACCGCTCCCCCGCGCGACTGGATGCACGCCGGCAGCGGCGTCGTGCAGGGCGCACCGGCCCGCTGGTGAGGACGGGCGTCAGTCGCCCGGCTCGTCGGTCCAGCGGGCGAGGAACTCCTTCTCGTCCGGGGTCAGCCGGCGCGGGCGCTCGATCGAGAAGTCGAAGGGCACCAGCAGCGTGCTGCCGGTGACCGCCAGGTGCTCGTGGTCGAAGACCTCGTAGTGGCAGGTGAAGGCCGCCGCCCGGATCCCCGACACCCAGATCTGCACGTCCAGCGGCCGGGAGGAGTAGACGACGGGGAGCTTGTAGGCGATCTCGTGGGCGGCCACGACCGTGCCGCGGCGCAGGCCGGTGCGCTCCTCCAGCGAGGCACGCTCGAAGAACAGCGCCACGCGCGCCATCTCGAAGTACTGCAGGTACACCACGTTGTTGACGTGGCCGTAGGCGTCCATGTCCGACCAGCGCATCGGGACCTGCACCGTGTACCGCACGGTCCGACACCCTGCCGCACGGCGCCCGGTGCCGTCGACGCCGGGCGGGCGCACCGTCCCGCCGGACCGTCCTACCGTGCCGTCGTGGACCTCTGGGACGACGGCACACCGGGCGTCGTCGACCTGCCCTCCGGACGCCGGGTCCGGGGCCGCGGGCTCCGCCGTCCGCTGCCCCCCGGGCCGCCCCCCTCCTTCGGCGTGTACCTGCTGGGGCGGCCCGCACCGGTCCTCGGCTGGGAGAACCGCTGGGTGCGGTGGCCGGACTTCCGGCTGCCCGCCGACCCCGGGGACCTGCACGCCGCGCTGGCCGAGGCGTGGGAGCGGTCGGCGACCGAGCGGGTCGAGATCGCCTGCGGCGGGGGCACCGGCCGCACCGGGACGGCGCTGGCGTGCCTGGCCGTCCTGGACGGGGTCCCCGCCGGGGAGGCCGTGGCGTTCGCCCGCCGGCACTACCGGCCCCGTGCCGTCGAGACGCGGAGGCAGGCGCGGTTCGTGGCCGCGTTCCCGCCCTGAGACGGCGACGGCCGGCCGGAGCAGGTGCTCCGGCCGGCCTGTGAGGGCCCCCCTCCTCAGCCCTCACACGCTCGGGCCGAGCCTCGGGAGGAGGCCGTCAGTCGCGGCTGAGCTTGCGGTAGGTCGCGCGGTGCGGACGCGCGGCCTCCGGGCCGAGCCGGTCGACCTTGTTCTTCTCGTAGTCGGCGAAGTTGCCCTCGAACCAGAACCACTTGGACTCGCCCTCGTAGGCGAGGATGTGGGTGGCCACCCGGTCGAGGAACCACCGGTCGTGGCTGACCACCACGGCGCAGCCGGGGAAGTCCAGCAGCGCGCCCTCGAGGCTGGTGAGCGTCTCGACGTCGAGGTCGTTGGTCGGCTCGTCGAGCAGCAGCAGGTTGCCGCCCTGCTTGAGGGTGAGGGCCAGGTTCAGCCGGTTGCGCTCTCCGCCGGAGAGCACGCCGGCCGGCTTCTGCTGGTCGGGGCCCTTGAAGCCGAACGCCGCGACGTAGGCCCGCGAGGGCATCTCCACGTTGCCGACCTTGATGTGGTCGAGGCCGTCGGAGACGACGTCCCACAGCGTCTTCTTGGGGTCGATGCCGCTGCGGGACTGCTCGACGTAGCTGACCTTGACCGTCTCGCCGACCTTGATGTCGCCGTCGTCGGGCTTCTCCTCGCCGACGAGCATCTTGAACAGCGTGGTCTTGCCCGCGCCGTTGGGGCCGACGACGCCGACGATGCCGTTGCGCGGCAGCGTGAAGGACAGGTCGTCGATCAGGAGCCGGTCGCCGAAGCCCTTGGTGAGGTCCTTGGTCTCGACGACGATGTTGCCCAGCCGGGGGCCCGGCGGGATCTGGATCTCCTCGAAGTCCAGCTTCCGGGTCTTCTCGGCCTCGGCGGCCATCTCCTCGTAGCGGGCCAGGCGGGCCTTGCTCTTGGCCTGGCGCGCCTTGGCGCCGGAGCGCACCCACTCCAGCTCGTCGGCCAGCCGCTTCTGCCGCTTGGCGTCCTTGGCGCCCTCGACCTTCAGCCGCGCGGCCTTGGTCTCCAGGTAGGTGGAGTAGTTGCCCTCGTAGGGGTAGGCCCGGCCGCGGTCGAGCTCGAGGATCCACTGGGCGACGTTGTCGAGGAAGTACCGGTCGTGGGTGACGGCGACGACGGTGCCGGCGTACTTCTCGAGGTGCTGCTCGAGCCACGCGACGCTCTCGGCGTCGAGGTGGTTGGTGGGCTCGTCGAGCAGCAGCAGGTCCGGCGCCTCGAGCAGCAGCCTGCACAGCGCGACGCGGCGGCGCTCACCCCCGGAGAGGACGGTGACGTCGGCGTCGCCGGGCGGGCAGCGCAGCGCGTCCATGGCCTGCTCGATCCGGGCGTCGAGCTCCCACCCGTCGTGGTTCTCGATGACCTCCATGAGCTCGCCCTGCTCGGCCAGCAGCGAGTCGAAGTCGGCGTCGGGCTCCCCCATCGCCGCGCTGACCTCCTCGAAGCGGGTCAGCGCGTCGCGCAGCGGCTTGACCGCCTCCTCGACGTTGCCGCGGACGTCGAGCTCCTCGTTGAGCGGCGGCTCCTGCAGCAGGATGCCGACCGAGGCGTCCGGCGCCAGCATCACGTCGCCGTTGGAGGGCTGCTGCATGCCGGCCATGATTTGGAGGACGGTCGACTTGCCCGCGCCGTTCGGCCCGACCACGCCGATCTTGGCGCCGGGCAGGAAGGACAGCGTGACGTCGTCCAGGATGACCTTGTCGCCGTGCGCCTTGCGCGCACGGACCATGGTGTAGATGTACTGAGCCACTGGGCCTTCGAGCCTTCCGTCGGTGCGGTGTCGATGCGCAGGGAGGGGCGGGCCGGTGCGTGCACCGGCCCGCCCCCGTGCGTCCTCGGCCCCGATCCTCCCAGTCCGCGGGCGGCTACTGCAGAGCCGGTTCCGGCAGGGCGTGCAGCGCCGTGTCCAGCGGGTGGTCGAACGCGCTGTCGGGGGCGCCGTCGGCCGGGGACGAGTCGGGATCCAGCTCGTACAACGGCACACCCGCCCCGGGATAGTCCCGCTCCCCGGCGTCGGCCGGCGGCTCGTCCCCCTGCGGGGTGGCGGTCGCGGCCCGCTGCGTCTTGCGGAAGTCGGCGGTGCCGCGGCTGAGGTCGAACCCCACCGCCATGGCCCGGACCTTCGTCCGGCTGCGGCGTCCCGAGTCGGACTCCCACTCGTCGGTGCGCAGCGTGCCGCGGACGATGACCGGGTCGCCCTTGCTGACGCTGTGCGAGACGTTGCCGCTCAGCTCGCCCCAGCACTCGACGTCCACGAAGAACCTCGCACCGTCGACGAAGCCCTGCACGGTGCTGTCGTAGCGCCGCTCGGTGGAGGCCACCCGGAAGTTGGTGACGCTGCCGTTCTGCGTGCGGTTGCGGGTGGGTGAGGTGACGACGTTGCCGGTCACGGTGATCTCGGTGGTGCTCACGGTGCTCCTCGGGTCTGCGGGAGCCGGCACGGTGCCGGTCCGCCGTCGACCCTGGTGCCGACGCGGGGCCGGCGGCGCCCCGGTCGGCGACCTGTGGAGCACGCCTCCCCTGTGGACGGCGGGCGCCCGGGGTGTCACCGGGTCACCCCGCCTCCGCGGAGGTGTCATCATCGCGGCCGAGCGCCCGTAGCTCAGCGGATAGAGCAGGTGCCTTCTAAGCACTTGGTCGCAGGTTCGAGTCCTGCCGGGCGCGCTCCGGTCGTCGCGGCCGTCAGGTCCTGGACCGCGGCTCACCCGGGGCCGTCGTCGGCTCCGTCCTCCGGGTGCCGGGACCCGACCTGCCGCGGATCTCGTCCTTGGTGCGCGTCTCGCGCAGGGCGAGCGCCGAGAGGAACGTGATCAGACCCATCAGGGCGATGTAGGCCGACACCGAGGCCGACGTGCCCGTGGCGGCCAGGAGCGCGGTCATGAGGAACGGTGTGGCGCCGCTGACCAGGATGGCGGCCAGCTGGTAGGCCAGCGAGGCCCCCGAGTAGCGGATCCGCGGCTCGAACAGCTCCGCCAGGTAGGCAGCCAGGGGACCGTAGGTGAGGGAGGACCCGATCAGCCCGCCGACCAGCGCCAGGAAGATCAGTGGCAGCGAACCGGTGTCGATCAGCCAGAAGAACGGGAACGCCCACAGGGCGATGACCGCCGCGCCCAGCAGGATGGGGGGCCGGCGGCCGATCCGGTCCGACGCCACCCCGCTGAAGTAGATGACGAACACGGAGATCGCCGAGGCGGCGAGCGTGACGGAGAGCAGCTCGTCGCGGTCGACGCCGAGCTCGCGGGTGGCGTAGTCCAGCACCCCGGCGATGCTGATGTAGAAGATCGCGTTGGTGCCGAAGAGCAGTCCCGCGCCGAGCAGCACCGGCCGGCGGTGCTCGCGCACGACCTCCATGATCGGCGCCTGCGCCACCTGGGGCTCGGGAGCGTGGTCGTGGTGCTCCTGCAGCTGACGGAAGACCGGGGTGTCCTCGACCCGCAGCTGGATGAACATGACCACCGGGAGCAGCACGGCGCTGGCCAGGAACGGGATGCGCCAGCCCCAGGAGAGGAAGGCCTCGGGGCTCACGGTGGCGCTCACGACGAGGAAGACGACGTTGCCCAGGATGACGCCGATGGGGACGCCCATCTGACCGAAGGTGCCCGCGCGCCCCTGGCGGTCCCGCCCGGCGTTCTCGGTGAGCAGGAGGATGACCCCGCCCCACTGCCCGCCGACCGCGATGCCCTGCAGGAAGCGCAGCACGACGAGCGCGATCGGCGCGAGCACGCCGATCGAGTCGGCCGTCGGGAGCAGGCCGATGAGGAAGGTGGCCGACCCCATCAGGATCAGGCACGTGACGAGGGCCGGCTTGCGGCCGACCTTGTCCCCGAAGTGGCCGAAGACCAGGCCCCCGATCGGACGGGCGATGAAGCCGGCCCAGAAGGTGCTGAAGGCCAGCAACGTGCCGATGAGCGGCGAGGCGTTGGGGAAGAAGAGCTCGCCGAACACCAACGCCGCCGCCGTGGCGTAGATGAAGAAGTCGTACCACTCGATCGAGCTCCCGATCAGTCCCGCGGCCATCAGCTTGCGCAGCGACCGACGGTCGAGGGCGGGAGTGTCGTGTCCTGGAGGTGTCATGGCCGTCCCTGTCGCCATCACGGGGGGCGCCGTCGACCGCGCCGGCAGGCTGGAGGTCCAGCGTGCCGCGGGTGACCGACGGCGGGAGGCGGCCCGCGTCTGGGCCGCGTCCGGCTGTGTCGACTGCTCCGACGTCCGGACGGGCATTCTGGCATCCGGGAGAGCGTGACGCCGAGTCGAACGGACGACCGGCGCCTCCCGGCACGTGGTCGCGGGTCCGGGTCCTGCCGGGCGCCGGTCAGCCGGCGGTCCCGGCCGCCGGTCGTCCCCGCGCGGCGGGGCCGACGGACGGCAGCCGGACCCGGAACACCGTCTCGCCCGGCCGGGGGTCGACGCCGATGTCGCCGCCGTGGCGCTCGACGATCCGCCGGGAGATGTCCAGGCCCAGGCCGGTGCCCTCGCCGACGCCCTTCGTCGTGAAGAACGGGTCGAAGGCGTGCGCCCGGACCTCCTCGGTCATGCCGGCGCCGGTGTCGCCGACCTCCACGACCACCGCGCCCCGCTCCCAGCGGGTCCGCACGCGCAGCGTGCCCGCGCCGTCCATGGCGTCGAGGGCGTTGTCGACCAGGTGGGTCCAGAGCTGGTTGAGCTCACCGGCGAGGGCCTGGATCCGGGGGACGTCGGCGGCGTACTCCCGCACCACGGTCACGCCCGCGGGGATCCGGTGGGCGAGCGTCCTCAGCGTGCTCTCCAGGCCCTCGGCGACGTCGGTCCGCTGCATCGAGGCCCGGTCCAGCTGCGAGTAGGACCGGACGGCGGCGACCAGGTCGGAGATCCGGCGGGTGGACTCCTTGACCTCGGCGAGCAGGCCCCTCGCCTCCAGCGTGCTGGCCACCCACTCCAGACCGGCGGCCAGGGCCGGCTCCCCCACGACCTCCTGCAGCCGCTCGCACCAGCCGACGTCGGCGCCGGCGGCCGCGAGCTCCGGGCCCAGGACCCAGTCCCGCGCCACGCCGTGCCGGGTCAGCCAGTCCGACAGGGCGTCCTCGCGGTCGGCCAGCGCCATCAGGTCCTCACCGGGCGGCGCGGAGCCGAGTTCCTGACGCAGCGCGTCGACCCCGGTGAACTGGCCGGCGGTCACGGGGGCGGCGGCGAGCCGGCGGAGCGAGGTCAGCATGCCGTCGCACGCCTCGGCGAGGGCGTCGACGGCGCGGGTCGCCGCGGCGGCGGGGTTGTTCAGCTCGTGGGCCAGCCCGGCCGCCAGCGTGCCCAGCGCGGCGAGTGCCTCGCGCTGCCGGGCCATCGTCTCGTAGTTGCGCGCCGACCGGGAGACTCCCTCGGTGAGCTGCAGGCCGAGGGGGAAGCGCGCCGTCCAGATCCTGCGCAGCTCCGCGGCCGGGACGCACAGCACCCGACCGGCCGTGGCGGCGCGGCCGGTGGCGAGGTAGGCACCGTGCTCGTCCCAGGCGCGGAACCCGCCGGCCCAGCGTCCCGGCACGTCCATGCTCCCGAGCTGCGTCTCGTCCCGCCCGACGTGCCGGACGAGGTCGATGCCGCCGTCGAGCAGCACCCACCAGGAGTCGGCCGGGTGGTTCTCCTGGAACAGGACGTCGCCGGGCTCGAAGGAGACCTCGGTCCCCGCCGCCAGCAGGTCCTGCAGCTGGTCGTCGCCGGTGCCCTCGAAGAGGGCGATCCGCCGCAGCTCGCCGCGCCCCATCGCGACCTCCTGACCAGCCGCGGCGCGCCCGCACCGTTGCGGCCACGGCACCACGGGAAGGAGCGGATGGAAGCACGCGGGGGCACCTGAGCGGGTCGGTCGGGCACGCGGCCGGACCGACACCCTGCCCCGGGCCGACCGTGCGTCAGGCGGTGTGCACGCCGGGTCACCCGCAGCGGTCCGGCCGTCGCTGGCACCACGTTGCAAGTGGGATCGAAGGCTGCCGCAAGCGGGCGGCGGCACGGTTCTCCCGAGCACCCGGGGACGGCCCCGGGGACCGCACCGAGGAGTCTCTCGTGACCCAGGTCCACGACCCCCGCAACACCGCCCAGCCGCACGGCCCCGCCCCGCAGGGACACGCGCCTCAGGCACACGGCCCGTACGCCCCGCCGCCCTTCCCCGCGCCGGCCGGTCACGGCGGCCCCGGCTTCCCGCCCGCGGGCCCCGGCTTCCCGGCCGGCCACGGCGGGCGGAGGAAGACCGGCGCGATCGTCGGCAGCATCGTCGCGGTGCTGGTGCTCGTCGGGCTCGGCGTCGGCGCGTTCTTCCTCTTCGGCTCGAAGGTCCTCGACACCGCCGAGGCCGAGCGGCAGATCGCCGCGATCGCCCAGGAGCAGGCCGGCGTCACCGTCACCGACGTCAGCTGCCCCGACGACGTCGAGCTCGCGGCCGGCACGGTCACCACCTGCACCGCCTCGCTCGAGGGCCAGGAGGTCACCTTCACCGTCGAGCAGACCGACGACGAGGGCAACGTGACCATCGACAGCGACCAGACCTACGTGCACGTGGCCGACGTCGAGGCCGCGCTGGCCGAGCAGTTCGCCGCCAGCACCGGCCTGGAGGTGGTCTCCAGCTGCGACGGCGGCGACCACACCGTGCTCGTCGCCGAGGACGGCCTGACGCTGCAGTGCCAGGTGGCCGCGGCCGACGACCCGAGCGACAGCGCCGTCGTCACCGCGACGCTGGACGGCGAGGGCAACGTCAGCTTCGAGTGACCCCGCCGCCGAGCGCCGGGCCCGCCGGGGTCCGGCGCTCAGCGCTGTCCGGCGGGCACCCAGCCGATCGCCGGGGCGACGTGGCGGGCCACGTTCTCCAGGAGCCGGGCGTTGTACTCGACGCCGAGCATGTTGGGGACGGTGAGCAGCAGGGTGTCGGCCTCGCGCACGGCGGCGTCCTTGGCCAGCTCCTCGGCCAGCTGGTCGGGCTCGCCGGCGTAGCTGCGGCCGAAGCGGGCGCGCACGCCCTCGAGCAGCCCGACCTGGTCGGCCGAGCGGCGCTCGTCGCCGAAGTAGGCGCGGTCCAGGTCGGACACGATCGGGACGACGCTGCGGCTGACCGAGACCCTCGGCTCGCGGTCCCACCCGGCCTCGGCCCAGGCGGCGCGGTAGCGGGCGATCTGCTCGGCCTGCAGCTCGTCGAAGGGCACGCCGGTGTCCTCGGACAGCAGCGTGGAGCTCATCAGGTTCATCCCCTGGCGGGCCGCCCACTCCCCCGTCGCCCGGGTGCCCGCGCCCCACCAGATGCGGTCGGCCAGGCCCGGCGACTGCGGCTGGATCGCCAGCCGGCCGCGCGCGCCGCCGGTCATCCCGGGGTCGGCGTCGACGACGGTGGCGCCACGGATCGCGGCCAGGAACAGCGCCGTCTTCTCCCGCGCCAGGTCGGCGTCGCCGGAGCCCTCCGGCGGGACGTAGCCGAAGGCCTCCGAGCCGCGCAGCGCCGTCTCCGGTGAGCCGCGGCTGATGCCGAGCTGCAGGCGGCCGTCGGAGAGCAGGTCGGTGGCCGCCGCCTCCTCGGCCATGTACAGCGGGTTCTCGTAGCGCATGTCGACGACGCCGGTGCCGACCTCGATGCGCGAGGTCCGCGCGGCCATGGCGGCCAGCAGCGGGAACGGCGAGGCGAGCTGGCGCGCGAAGTGGTGCACCCGCACGAAGGCGCCGTCGAGGCCGAGCTCCTCCGCGGCGACGGCGAGCTCCACGGACTGCACGAGGGCATCCCGCCCGGTGCGCACCTGCGACCCCGGCAGCGGCTGCCAGTGGCCGAACGACAGGAACCCGATGCGCTTGTCCACGCCGCCCTCAGCGCGATCTGCGGGGTCGGTGTTCCCGGTGGGACTCGCGGTCACGCGATGTGACCGACTGACCACGACTCTCCGTGCACCGGTTCCGCGGCTCCGGGCATCCGGTCGGCCACCCTGTCCAGGTGACTCTCAGCGCTCCCCACGTGCCGCGGCCCCGAGGCGACCAGCCCGGGGACCCCGGCGGCGCACCGGCGGGGACGAGGCTGCGGGCCATCGACACGCTGCTGGCCGACCGCGGCCAGATGTTCCGCGCCCTGTTCCTGTCCTCCCCGGTCCCGAAGGCCCTCGTCGGCCTCGACGGCCACCTGCTCGTCGTCAACGACGCGCTGTGCGCGCTGTCCGGCCGCGGCATCGACGACATGGTCGGCCGGCACGTCGACCTGCTGGCCCACCCCGACGAGGCCCCGATCCCGGACGGCGAGACCGGCGGGGTGCCCGCCGGCGTGCCGGGGCTCGACCCGTGGCTGCGCCAGGACGGCGAGCGCCGCCTACGCCGCGCCGACGGCAGCGAGCTGTGGGTGCAGCAGTCCCACGACGTCGTCCACCGCAGCACCGGCGAGGCGCACTTCGTCGTCCTGTCGCTGGTCGACGTCACCGACCGGCGACGCGCCGAGGAGGACCTGGTCCGCCGCGCGTTCACCGACCCGCTCACCGGGCTGCCCAACCGCCGTGCCCTCACCGACCGGCTCGCCCACGCCCTCGCCCTGTCCCGACGCCGGGGGCTGCAGGTCGGCCTCGTGCACCTGGACCTCGACCGGTTCCAGGCGGTCAACGACACCCTCGGCACCGAGGCCGGCGACCAGCTGCTCAGCCAGGTCGCCGACCGGCTGCGCTGGAGCACCCGGGTCGAGGACACCGCCGTCCGGCTGGGCGCCGACGAGTTCCTCATCCTCGCCGAGGACGTCGAGGACCTCGACGGTCTGCGCGCGCTGGCCGACCGGCTGCTCTCGGTGCTCGACGACCCGTTCCAGCTCGGTGGGCGGGAGATCGTGCTGTCGGCCAGCGTCGGCCTCACGATGGGCTCCGACGTCGCCCCCGACGACCTGCTGCGCCAGGCGCACAGCGCGCTCACCTACGCCAAGCGGGACGGCAGCCGGGCGCGCATCGAGGTGCACGACGGCGGCCTGACCGAGGACGAGGTCGACCTGCTGCAGCTGGAGACCGACCTGCGCCGGGCGCTGGACGGCAACGAGCTGCGGCTGTTCTACCAGCCGATCGTCTCCCTGGCCGACGAGACGCTGCTCGGCTACGAGGCCCTGATCCGCTGGCAGCACCCGACGCGCGGGCTGCTCCCGCCCGGCGCCTTCCTCGACGCCGCCGAGAACAACCGGCTCACCTCGCGGCTGGGCGCCTGGGTGCTCCGGCAGGCGTGCACCGACGCCTCCGGGTGGCCGGCCGGGCTGCGCGTGCACGTCAACGTCTCCGCCCGCCACCTGGCCGAGGAGGGCTTCAGCGACCTGGTCGCCGCCGCGCTGGACGAGTCGGGCCTGCCGCCCGAGCGGCTGGAGCTGGAGATCACCGAGTCGACGGCGCTGTTCGCCGCCGAGGCGACGCTGCAGGCGGTGTCGGAGGTGACCGAGCGCGGCGTGACGCTGGCGCTCGACGACTTCGGCACCGGCTACTCGGCGATCACCGCGCTGCACCGGCTGCCGATCCACACGGTCAAGATCGACCGGTCGTTCATCGCCGACGTCGTCACCCGTCCCTCCACCGCCGCGCTCGTGCAGGGGCTGCTGAACCTGGGGCAGGGCATGGGCCTGCAGGTGATCGCCGAGGGCATCGAGGACCTCGAGCAGGCCGACTGGCTGCGCCGGCACGGGTGCGCGATGGCCCAGGGCTACGCCTTCGGGCGCCCGGCCCCACTGCCCAGCCGCGCCGAGGCGCTGATGGCCGAGGTGCTGGTCGAGCAGGCCGCCGAGGAGGCCGCCGCCGTCCTCGAGGCCGTGACCGGTGAGCTCGAGGCCGTCACCGGCGAGCTGCCCCCGGTCCCGGACCCGGCCGGCGCCGACGGCGTCGACCTGTTCCTGCTCGACGACGCCGGCACCCCGCCCGCCCGGCCGTTCCTGGTGGTCGTCGAGGACCACGACCAGGACCACCGCGCCGACGAGCCGGTCGGCGAGGAGGACGGCGACCAGCCCCGGGCCTGAGCCCCTCGTGCACGTCCGCGGACGTGCACCGTGCACCTCCACGGGAGTGCACCCACCCGGGCCCGGTACTCAGCCCCGGGTCAGCGCCAGCGGCACCGGTCGCTTGGGCTCCCGGCCGTCGCCGGAGGACCGGCCACGCAGGCGGCGGGCGATCCACGGCGCGACGAAGCCGCGCACCCAGGCGGCCTCCTCGGCCAGCGCCGCCCGCAGCGCCCGCGGCGGGGCGGGGGACAGCGGCGTGCGCCAGTGGCCGCCATCGGCGACGGGCACACCCAGCGCCTCGGCCGCGGCCAGCGCGGTGCGCCGGTGCCCCTCGGCGGTGAGGTGGATGCGGTCGCTGTCCCACATCCGCCAGTCCTGCAGCCAGCCGGCGCCCCACTGGTCGAGCACGACGGCGCCGTGCCGCGCCGCGATCGACCACAGCGAGGCGTTGAACACCGCGACCCGGCCGCGGGTGCGGCGGATGATCGGCGTCTGCCGCGGGTCGACGCCGGTGGCCAGCAGCACGTTGGTGCCGTCGGCACGGAACCCGGTCACCGCCTCCTCGAGCGCGGCGGCCAGCCGGTCGGGATCGGCGCCGGGGCGCAGCAGGTCGTTGCCGCCGGCCACCAGGCTCACCAGGTCCGGCCGGGCGGCGAGGGCCACCGGCACCTGCTCGGCGAGCACCTGCGGCAGGAGCCGGCCGCGGATGGCCAGGTTCGCGTACTCGACGTCGGCGTCCGGCTGCGCCGCCGCTGCGTGGACGGCCAGGTGCCCGGCCAGCCGGTCGGCCCAGCCGCGGTACTCGCCGGGGCGGTCGGGATCGGGGTCGCCGACCCCCTCGGTGAAGGAGTCGCCGAGGGCGACGTAGCGGCGCCAGGAACGGTTCGAGGGGACGAGCACGTCCTCCACTCCAGCACGCTCGGTGAGGTGCTGGAACGGCCCCCCTGCAGGGTCCCGCCGCGAGCCTGCGAGTGGCGGGGGCAGGGGGGTCCTCGTTCAGTCGCGCCAGGTCTCCAGCAGCCGCAGCCAGATCTCGCTGACCGTCGGGTAGGCGGGGACCGCGTGCCACAGCCGGGCGATCGGCACCTCCCCGACGACGGCGACCGTGGCCGCGTGCAGCAGCTCGGCCACCGCGGGCCCGACGAAGGTGACGCCGAGCAGCACCTCCCGGTCGGTGTCGACGACGGCGATCGCGGTGCCCTCGTAGCCGTCGGCGAACAGCGACGCGCCCGCGACCGAGCCGATCGGGTACTCGACGACGCGGTGCGGCAGGCCCTGCTCCCGCGCCTGGGCGCTGGTCAGCCCGACGCTGGCCACCTGCGGGTCGGTGAACACGACCGACGGCGTGGCGGCGCGGTCGGCGGTGGCGGCGTGCGGCGACCAGTCGGCGCCCGAGGCCTCCTCGCCCCGCGCGCGGGCGACGATCGCGGCACCGGCCTGGCGGGCCTGGTACTTGCCCATGTGGGTGAGCAGCCGGCGGCCGTTGACGTCGCCGACGCCGTAGAGCCACGGCAGCCCGCGCACCTGCAGCGTGTCGTCGACGTCGAGGTACTCCCCCGGTTCGAGGCCGACGGCGTCCACCCCGATGCCGGTGGTCCGCGCCCGCCGCCCGACGGCGACGAGCACCTCGTCGCCGCGGACCTCGCCCTCGGCGGTGGTGAGCACGACCTCGTCGTCCTCCCGGCGGGCGGCGCGGACCTCGGAGTCGAGCCGCACGTGCACGCCGCGGTCCCGCAGCGAGGCCAGCACGGCGTCGCCGGCCTGCGGTTCCGCGCCGGGCAGCAGCCGGTCGCCCTGCTGGAACAGCGTCACCTGCGAGCCCAGGGCGCTCCAGGCGAAGGACAGCTCGCAGCCCACGTAGCCGCCGCCGATGACGAGCAGCCGGCGCGGGGCCTCCTTGGCGCTGGTGGCCTCGCGCGGGGTCCACGGCTGGACGTCGGGCAGGCCCTCGACCGGAGGGACGGCGGCCTCCGAGCCGGTGCAGACGGCGACCGCGTGTCGGGCGGTCAGCGTCGTCTCGCCGCCGTCGGCCCGGGTGACGACGACGCTGCGCTCGCCGGTCAGCCGCGCGGTGCCGCGGACCAGGTCGATGCCGGCGCCCTCGACCCACTGCACCTGGCCCGAGTCGTCCCAGTCGTGGGTGAAGGAGTCGCGGCGCTCGAGGGTGGCGGCGACGTCCTGCTCCCCGGTGACGGCGGCCGCGGCACCCTTGACCGCCCGCGCCTCCTCGATGGCCTCGGTGCCGCGCAGCAGCGCCTTGCTCGGCATGCACGCGTAGTAGGAGCACTCGCCGCCCACGAGGTGCTCCTCCACCAGCACCGCGCTCAGCCCGCCCTTCACGACGACGTCGGCGACGTTCTCGCCGGTCGAGCCGGCTCCCATCACGACGACGTCGTAGGTCTCCTCGTCTGCGCTGCTCACCGGGCCATCCTCGCCGGTGTGGTCGACTGGCCGCATGCCCGTGTCCCCTGCCGAGTTCAGCGCGGCGCTGCGCCAGTACGCGGCGGGGGTGGCCCTGATGACCGTGCGGGACGACATCGACGACGTCGGGACGACGGTCACCTCGGTGATGAGCGTGTCGGCCGACCCGCCGCTGGTCGCCGTCGGGCTGACCGCCGACGGCTACCCGGCCGAGGTGCTGGAGGCCGTGGGCACCTGCGGGCTGACCGTGCTGGCGGCGGGGCAGGCGATCCTCGCCAGCCGGTTCTCCTCGGCCGGGCGGCCCTCGGCGCGGCACCTGCTCGAGTCGGTGCCGTGGTCGCGGGCGCCGGGCAGCGGGGCGATCGTGCTCGACGGCGGCGTGGTCGCGCTCGACTGCCGGCTCGACCGCCTGGTCCCGGCCGGGGACCACGTGCTCGCGCTGCTCGCCGTCGAGGCGGTCCCCGTGCTGCACGACGGTGCCGCTCCCCTGCTGCGCCTGCGCGGCCGCTACGCCGACGCCCCGGAAGCCAGGAGCGCGACGAAGGCCGTCCCCCGCTCCGGAGGGCCCGGGGGCTAGCGTCGGGGGTGATGAGCGAGCCACAGACCCCCGTGCCGTCCGGGCTCCGCCGGGCCCTCGCCCGCGCCGAGCGGGGCGTGTCCCTGGACGCCGCCGAGGGCGAGGTCCTGCTGTCGGCCCGCGGCCTCGCCGACGGCGACCCGCTGGACCGCCTGCTGACCGCCGCCTCGCGCGTCCGCGACGCCGGGCTCGCCTCGGCCGGGCGACCGGGCGTGGTCACCTACAGCCGCAAGGTGTTCATCCCGCTCACCCACCTGTGCCGCGACCGGTGCCACTACTGCACGTTCGTGACCACGCCCGGGCAGCTGCGCCGCGAGGGGAAGGCGCCGTTCCTCTCCCCCGACGAAGTGCTCGAGATCGCCCGGCAGGGTGCGGCCCTGGGGTGCAAGGAGGCGCTGTTCACCCTCGGCGACCGTCCGGAGGACCGCTGGCCGGTGGCCGCGGAGTGGCTGGAGGCGCACGGCTTCGACTCCACGCTGGGCTACCTGCGGGCGATGGCGATCCGGGTGCTGGAGGAGACCGGGCTGCTGCCCCACCTCAACCCCGGGGTGATGTCCTGGGAGGAGCTCCAGCGGCTCAAGCCGGTGTCGGCCTCGATGGGGATGATGCTGGAGACGACGGCGACCCGGCTGTGGGCCGAGCCCGGCGGCCCGCACTACGGGTCGCCGGACAAGGAGCCCCGGGTGCGGCTGCGGGTGCTGGAGGACGCCGGGCGGTCGGCGGTCCCGTTCACCACCGGCGTGCTGCTGGGCATCGGCGAGACGCCGGCCGAGCGGGTCGACGCCGTCGGCGCGATCCGCGCTGCGCACGCCCGGCACGGGCACGTGCAGGAGGTGATCGTGCAGAACTTCCGCGCCAAGCCGCGCACCGCGATGGCCGCGCACGACGACCTGGCGCTGCAGGAGTACGTGGCCGCCGTCGCCGTGACCCGGCTGCTGCTCGGGCCGAAGGCGCGGGTGCAGGCGCCGCCGAACCTGTCCGACGCCACCGAGCTCGGGCTGCTGCTGCGCGCCGGCGTGGACGACTGGGGCGGGGTCTCCCCGCTCACGCCCGACCACGTCAACCCCGAGCGGCCCTGGCCGCACGTCGACGAGCTCGCCGCCCGGACCGCCGAGGCCGGCTTCACCCTGCGCGAGCGGCTGGCCGCCCAGCCGGCCTACGTCCTGCAGCCCGAGCCGTGGCTGGACCCCCGCGTGCGCCCGCACGTCTTCGCCCTCGCCGGACCGGACGGGCTGGCGGTCGAGGGGCGCATCCCCGCGGGGCTGTTGTGGCAGGAGCCGGACGAGGCCTGGGTGTCGACCGGCCGCACCGACCTGCACGTCGAGGTCGACACGGTCGGGCGCACCGGCGACCGGCGCAGCGACTTCGACGCCGTCTACGGCGACTGGGCCGAGCTGCGCGACCGCACCGAGAGCGCCCGCGACGGGCACACCACCGCGATCGCCGCCGGCGACCCCGAGGTCCGGGCGGCGCTGAGCCACGCCGAGACCGACCCCGCCGGCCTGTCCGACGCCGAGTACCTCGCGCTGCTGGGCGCCGACGGCCCCGACCTCGCGGCGCTGACCGCGCTGGCCGACTCGATCCGCCGGGACGTCACCGGCGACGACGTCACCTACGTGGTGAACCGGAACGTCAACTTCACCAACGTCTGCTACACCGGCTGCCGGTTCTGCGCCTTCGCCCAGCGGCGCACCGACGCCGACGCCTACACGCTGTCGCTGGCCGAGGTCGGCGACCGGGTGGACCGCGCGTGGGCCGCCGGCGCCACCGAGATCTGCATGCAGGGCGGCATCCACCCCGACCTGCCCGGCACCGCCTACCTCGACCTGATCGGCGAGGTGAAGCGGCGGCAGCCGGAGATCCACCTGCACGCGTTCTCGCCGATGGAGATCGTCAACGCCGCGGCCCGCACCGGGCTGTCGTTCGAGGACTTCCTCGTGGCGGCCCGCGACGCCGGGCTCGACAGCATCCCCGGCACGGCGGCGGAGATCCTCGACGACGACGTCCGCTGGGTGCTGACCAAGGGCAAGCTGCCCGCCGCGACCTGGCTGGAGATCATCGGCACCGCGCACCGCGTGGGCCTCCCGACGACGTCGACGATGATGTACGGCCACGTCGACACCCCCGCGCACTGGGTGGCGCACCTGCGGACCATCGCCCGCCAGCAGGACGAGACCGGCGGGTTCACCGAGTTCGTGCTGCTGCCGTTCGTGCACCACAACTCGCCGATCTACCTCGCCGGCGTCGCCCGGCCCGGGCCGACGGTGCGGGAGAACCGGGCGGTGCACGCCGTGGCCCGCCTGCTGCTGCACGGCCGGATCCCGAACGTCCAGACCTCCTGGGTGAAGCTCGGCGACGCCGGCACCCAGGCGGTGCTGCAGGGCGGCGCCAACGACCTGGGCGGCACGCTGATGGAGGAGACGATCAGCCGGATGGCCGGCAGCGAGAACGGGTCGCTGAAGACCGTCGCCGAGCTGGAGTCCATGGCCGCGGCGATCGGCCGGCCCGCCCGGCAGCGCACCACGGGCTACGGCACCCCGTCCGAGGAGCGGCTGGCGACCGCCCGCTCCGAGGCCGGCCGCCGGGCGCTGACCCTCTCGGTCACCCCGGCCTGACCGCGGCCCGGACGCGTCCGGCCCGTTCCGGAGGAGGGACCGTGGACGTCGGGCTGGACCGGCTGGTCCCGGCGGACCTCGCGAGGCACGTCCCGGAGAGCCGGGCGTCCTCCGCCGCGCGCGGGGAGCGGCGAGGCCGCGCGTCCCTCGAGGAGCTCCGGGACGCACGTGCCCGGCGCGTCCCGCCTCCGCTGTCCGGACGGGGCACCGTCGAGCAGGTCGTGCGTGGATCCCGGCGGGAGGTCCCGGGCGAGGGCTTCTCCCTCGGGGGCCCCGGCGGACGGGACCGCCCGCGACGCGGCGCTCGCCGCGTCGCTCGGGATCGCCGTGGTCGGCGTCGACCACCGGCTCGCGCCCGAGGACCCCTGGCCGGCCGGCCGCCCGCGGGCCGGCTGATCGCCGACGAGTACTTCCTCGAGGCCCACGTCGGCCACCTGACCGATCGCACCCTCCCCGACGTGTCGCCCCTCTTCGGCGACCTGCGCGGTCCGCCGCCGACCCTGCTGGTCGTCGGGGCGCGCGACGTCCTGCTCGAGGACGACCTGGTCATGGCGGCCCGGCTGTGCGCCGCGGGGAACTTGGTCGACCTCCGGGTCCACCCGGAGTCGCCACACGGCTCCACCGGCCATCCGACCGGCATGGCGCGGGCCGCCCGGCACGACCGGGACTCCCGGCTCGTCGAGCGCCTGAGCGATGAGATCGCCCCGCTTCCGCCGTCCACCCCCTGAGGACCGCGACGAGAGGAGCATCCCGATGTTGACCGACACGAGGGCCTACAGCGGCATCGCCGTCCGCGACCTGACGGCGGCCCGGCAGTTCTACGGCGAGGTGCTCGGGCTGCGCACGTCCGAGGACCACGGCAACCTCTGGCTGCACCTGGCCGGCGGCCGGGACACGTTCGTCTACGAGCAGCCCAGCGCCACCCCGGCCAGCTACACCGTCCTGAACTTCGAGGTGGACGACGTCGGGGCCGCGGTCGGCGAACTGACCGCGCGCGGCGTGCGCTTCGAGCGCTACGAGGGGATCCCGCAGGACGAGCACGGGGTCATGCGGGGACAGGGCCCGGACATCGCCTGGTTCACCGACCCCTCGGGCAACGTCCTCTCGGTGATCGCCGCCGACTGAGCCGGCCGGCAGCGCACCACCAGGGACCTCGACGTCCTCACCCGCGCAGCAGGTCCGCCAGGACGCCGACGTCCGGCAGGTCCAGGTGCGGGCGCACGTCGGCCGGCAGGTCGGTGTAGGACTCCGCGTGCCCGATCCCCGTGTGCACGGCCACGGCGAGGGCGCCGCCGGCGTGCGCCATCGGCACCTCCAGCTCGGGGTCGTCGCCGACCACCGCCAGCTCCCCGGGGGCCAGGTCCAGCCGCCGGGCCGCCGTCTGCAGCGCGGCCGGCGACGGCTTGCCGACGACGGTCACCTCACACCCGGTGACGTCGCGGACGACGGCGCTGATGGCCCGCGACGTCCCGAGCGACCGCCCCTCCGCCGTCGCGAAGAACAGCGACTGCGAGGCGCTGTAGAACGCCGCCCCGTCGAGGACCGCGAAGCAGGCGGCCTCCAGCGCTTCGAAGGTCAGCTCCTGCCGGTACCAGCCGGCCATCACCGCGTCGCACCGCGTCCCGGGGACCGGCGGCAGCGTCTCGATCCCCGCCGCCTCCAGTGGCTCGGTGATCCCCGGGCCGCCCAGCACCATGACCCGCCGGTGGCCGGCCGCGGTGAACACGTCCACCGCGGTGGAGGCCGGCGTCAGCACTTCGTCGGCGGCGACCGGCAGGCCGGTCCGCTGCAGGGCGTCCGCGCACCGTCCCGGCGTCTTCACCGTCCCGTTGGTGAAGACGCAGAACGGCAGGGAGAGCTCGTGCAGCGTCCGCACGAGGTCGAGCGCTCCGGGCAGCGGGACCAGCCCCTGGTTGTCCCGGTCGCCCAGCACCAGCGTGCCGTCCATGTCGAGGACGAAGCCGCGCACCTGCCGCAGCCGGTCGAGGGCAGCGGGGTCAGGCACGGGGGTCCCCTCCGGCGGTCCGGCGGACCGACATCCGCAGGCCCGGTGTGGCGACGGCGAGGTCGTGGACGGACGTGCGCGACCCGAGTTCCCGCAGGAGCGTCAGCACGGGTGCCAGCGACGGGTTGAAGTGCCGCGGCGCCGGACCCGCCGCGAGCATCGCGTCGACCTGGTCCTCGGGCATGTGCGCGCGCAGGAGCAACTCCTCGTCGCTGGTCCCCCGCCGGAACCGTCTCCGCAGTTCGGCGGGCGTCGGCGGTGGCGGCTCCGACGCGAGCTCGCGGGCCCGGGGCCGGTCGAGGATGCGGTCGTGCACCTGCGGGTCGATCGGTGCGGTCGGCCGACCGAAGCTGCCCAGCACGTACCGGATCACCTGGTCGGGCACGGTGGCGTAGCGCTCGCCGATCACGTTGAACAGCGCCTGGGACACCACCATCTGCGGGAACGGCGTGACCATGATCGGGTGGCCCAGCTCCGCCCGGACGGTGCCGACCTCCTCCACCAGCGCCTCGAACCGGTGCTCCATCCCGATCTCGCGCAGCTGCCGCCGGGTCGTCGTCATCACGCCGCCGGCGATCTGGTGGTGCAGGAACGCCGCGTCGAAGTCCTGCGGCCCCCCGGCCGGCAGCTCCTCCGCCACGGCCAGTCCGTCCAGGAAGTCGCAGACCAGGCCCAGGGCGCGGTCGTCGACGGCGACCGTGTGGCCCATCTCCCGCAGGTTGGCCACCGTCCGGCGCGCCTCGGGCAGCGACGAGCCGTTGCCCAGCGGCCCGCTGCCCACCTGCACGACCTCGACCCCCAGCTCCGGCGCGATCGAGTACGTCAGCGGCGAGAGCCCGATGGTCGCGTGCGAGTGGAGCTCCAGCGGCATGCCGTCCAGCTGCCCGACGATCGCCGGGAGCAGCGTCCGTGCCCGCTCGGCGGTGAGGATCCCGGCGGGGTCCTTCACGTAGACGCGGTCGAAGTCGGGATGGACCGCGAACTGCCTCGCCAGGTCGGCGTAGAAGGCGTCGTCGTGCACCACGCTGATCGAGAAGACGAGGGCCCCGATCACCTCCTCGACGCCGGCCTGCTTGAGCCGGCGCGCGGTCTCCCGAGCGGCGTCCATGTCGTGCATCGGGTCGAGGACGACGACCCGGTCGATCCCGTTGGCGACCAGCCGGTCGTAGACCAGCTGCATGGTCTCCGGGTGCGAGTTCTGCCAGCTGATGAAGCGGAAGCCGGTGCCGATGAACTGCAGCCTCGTCGTCGGCATCGCGGCCCTGGTCAGCCGGAGCCGCTCCCACGGGTCCTCCCGGTGGGTGCGGACGGCGACGCCCATGGCCGTGCTGGAGCTGTAGTCCAGAGCGCGGAACCCGACCCGCTCCATCAGCGGGGCCACCTGGATGACGTGCGCCGTCCGCAGGCCGGTGGCGCCCCAGAGGCTCTGGTTGCCGTCGCGTAGCGACACGTCGACCAGCTCCACGTCCGCCATCAGCGCGCCCCCACCCGGTGACCGTCCAGGAACCGTTCGAAGAACGCCGTGTCCACTCCCCCGGCGGCGAATCCCGGATCGGCCAGCAGGGCCCGGTGCACCGGCACCGTCGTCGTCACGCCCTCGATCCGCAGCAGGTCCAGGGCGGCCCGGGCCCGAGCGAGGGCGTCGTCCCGGTCGGTCCCGTGCACGACCAGCTTGGCGAGCAGCGAGTCGTAGTGGGGCGGGACGACGGAGCCGCCCTGCACGTGGGTGTCCACCCGCAGGCCCTCCCCCACCGGCAGCACCACCCGGTCGATCCGGCCCGGTGAGGGGCGGAAGCCCTGCGCCCAGTCCTCGGCGTTGATCCGGCACTCCACGGCGTGCCCGGTGAGGACGACGTCCTCCTGCCGCAGTCGCAGCGGCAGGCCCTCGGCGACGGCGAGCTGCTCGGCGACCAGGTCCAGCCCGGTGACCATCTCGGTGACTGGGTGCTCGACCTGGATGCGGGCGTTCATCTCCAGGAAGGAGAAGGTGCCGCGCTCGCGGTCGACGAGCAGCTCGACGGTGCCCAGGCCGCGGTAGTGCAGGTGCTCGGCGAGGGCGAGGGCGGCGGCCGCCATCTCCGCACGCAGGGCGTCCGGCAGCAGCGGCGCGGGCGCCTCCTCGAACAGCTTCTGGTAGCGCCGCTGGACGGAGCAGTCACGGTCCCCGAGCGCCACGGCGCGCGAGCCGTCCCCCAGGACCTGCACCTCGACGTGGCGTCCCGACGACACGAAGCGCTCGACGTAGACCCGCGGGTCGCCGAACGCGGCAGCCGCCTCCGAGACGGCGAGGTCGAAGGTGTGGGCCAGGTCCTCCGGCCCGGCGACGAGCTTCATGCCGCGGCCACCACCCCCGCCGACGGCCTTCACGAGCAGCGGGTAGCCCAGCTCGGCGGCCACCTGCTGCGCCCCCGCGAGGTCGGCGGCCTCCCCGCCGGGGACGACGGGCAGCCCCGCGGCCACGGCGTGCGAGCGGGCGGTGAGCTTGTCCCCCACCGCCTCCAGCGACTCCGGCGTCGGCCCCACGAAGACGATCCCCGCCGCCGCACAGGCACGGGCCAGCGACGGGTTCTCCGACAGGAACCCGTAGCCCGGGTGCACCGCATCCGCGTCCACCGCCTGCGCGACCCGCACGACGGCCGCCACGTCGAGGTAGCTGCGGCCCGCGTCGGCGGGGCCGAGCCGGACCACGCGGTCGGCCAGCCGCGCGGGCAGCGACTCCACGTCGGCGTCGGAGGCGGCCAGCACGGACTCGATGCCGAGCCGTGTGCAGGTGCGGACCACCCGGGCGGCGATCTCACCCCGGTTGGCGATCAGCAGCCGGCGGATCCGCCTGGCGCCGGTCATCCCGGAGTACCGTCCGCGGCCGGTCGCACGACGAGCAGCACCGCGTCGGCCGCGGCGAACTCGCCGTCGCCCACCCGGAACTCCAGGACGGTGCCCGGGACGCCGGCGTGCACCGGCGTCATCATCTTCATGGTCTCCACGATCCCGACGACGGTCTCGGCGTCGACCCGGTCGCCGACGTCCACGAACGGCGGGGCCCCGGGCTGCGGTGCCCGGTAGAACGTGCCCAGCAGCGGAGGGTGCACCGCCACCAGCCCCTCGCCGACCTCCGCGGCGGCAGCAGGGGCCTCGACGGCGACCGCTGGCGCGGCGGCCTGCTCCACCCGGGGTGCCCGCCGGACGTGCTGCTCGGCGGTCCAGCCCGCAGCGCCCTCCCGGCGGACGGTGAGGGTGAGGTCGGCCAGCTCCAGGTGCAGCTCCTCCAGTCCGCTGGAGTCGAGCACCCGCAGGACGTCGCGGACGTCGTCGGGGGTCAGCTCCACCTCGCTCACCCCTCCGACGAGCGCTTGCCGCCCAGCACGTTGAACACGTGGTCGAACGGCCGCGGCGCCGGGGCCGCCGTGCGCGCCCGGTCCTTCTCCGCCCACACCGTCTCCGGCCGGCTCTGCAGCAGGAAGACCTCGCCGCCGGCCGGGGTCTCCGCGACGGCCCACTCGACGTCCTGCGGGCACCCGTGGTGCGCCTCGACCCTCCGTGCGATCGCCACCAGCTCGGCGATCTCGGCGTCGGAGATCGAGGGACGGTCCTGCAGCTCGGCCGGCACGTCGGCCTCGACCACGCCGTGGCCGGACGGATCGGGGCGGTGCCAGCGGGTCTTGGTGGCCACGGTCCGCCGGATCTCCCCGGTCACCTTGCTGACGACGAAGGAGTCGGGCGTGACCTCCCCGCCGACCACGGCCGACCCCAGGCCCCAGCTGGCGTCGATGGCGACCACCGACCTGTCGCCGGTCCTCGGGCTGCGGGTGAACAGCACGCCCGAGCTGCGGGCGTCGACCATCCGCTGGACGACGACGGCCATCCCGAGGTCGGTCTCGGGGATGCCGCGGCGCAGCCGGTAGGTGACCGACTCGACGCTGTAGAGGCTCGCCCAGCAGCGGCGCACGTGCGCGAGCACCGAGTCGGCCCCGCGCACCCACAGGTAGGTGTCCTGCAGCCCCGCGAAGCTGGCCTCGGCGCTGTCCTCGCTGGTCGCGCTCGACCGGACGGCGACCGGCAGGTCGGGGTCCCCGCACTCCTCGCAGAGCGCCGCGTACGCCGCGGTGAGCGCCTCGGCCACCTCGTCGGGCGGGGGCGCGGACTCCAGCACCGCGCGGACCTCCGCGGTGGCGGCGGCGAGCCCCTCGGCGTCGGCGGGGTCGAGGGCGGCCACCCGGGCGGGGATCGGTGCGCCGGCGGAGGTGAGGTGCTCGACGGTCCGCCGGAAGGCCGCCGTCGTCACGACGACACCGGTCGGCACGCGGATGCCGGCGCGCAGCAGCTCGCCGAGGCCGGCCCCCTTCCCGCCGACGGTCGGGACGTCGTCCAGGCCGACGTCGCGCAGGTGCAGGACGGAGCGGGTGGCCACGAGCGTCCCCATCAGCTCAGCACGGTGACGACACCGCGGTCGCCGTCGACCCGGACGCGGTCCCCGGTCCGGATCCGGGCGGTGGCCATGCCGGTGCCGACGACGGCCGGCATGCCGTACTCGCGGGCCACGATCGCCGCGTGGGACATCGTGCCGCCGATGTCGGAGACGGCCGCGGCGATCTTGCCGAACACCGGGCCCCAGCTGGGCGCGGTCACCGGGCAGACGAGCACCTCGCCCTCGCGGATCTGGCCGATGTCGTTGACGTTGAGCAGCACCCGCGCGATGCCCTCGACCACACCGGGTGAGGCCGCGTAGCCGCGCACGGTGGAGTCGTCGTCCGCACCGCCGAGCCAGGTCTCGACGGTCTCCTGGGTGATCCCCCAGAGCATCTTCACCGCCGGGTCGTTCAGCGCCTCGGGGACGGCACCCAGCGCAGGTGGCGCCGACCAGCCCGACAGCGCCTCGACGATCCGCTTGCGCTCGGCGACGATCGGCTGCCAGTGCCGGGCGCCGAGCTCGGTCCCGCCCGAGGCCCAGGCCAGCATGACGTCGGCGAGGGCGTCCTCGACCTCCACGTGCCGCAGGTGGAAGACGTCGTCGGCCGCCAGCAGCACGCCACGCTCGGCCAGCAACGCCCCGAAGGCCCGGATCTTCTGGAAGAAGCGGGTCGTGAACCAGTGCTCGCAGTAGAACTTGTGCGACTCGATGTAGGGGAACACCTGCCGGCACAGGCCGAGCATCTGGTCGAAGGCGGCCTCCTCGTCCTCGGAGTCCAGCAGTGCCCGGTACTCGGCGGCGATCCGGTCGCGCTCCTCGGCCAGGCGCTCGGTCGGGCGGGTGAGGTCCTCACCGGCCGCGACCTGCTCGACGTAGCGCGGCAGGGCGGCGAAGGGCACGGTCAGGTCGTCGGCCCAGGACAGGTGGTGGTGGTAGAAGCCGTCGCCGACCGAGACGTTGAACCACGGGTCCTTGGCCGCCTCCAGCGCGGCCAGCCAGCGGGCACCGCTGTTCCCCCGCTCACCCAGGGCCGCCAGCACCTTCGCCGGCTCCGCGCCCTCCACGAACAGGTCGGCGAGGTCGAGCTCCACGGCGAGCGCGGCCAGCTCCTTCAGCTCGTCGTCGGGCCGGTACATGGTGACGTCCATGCCGGCCACCATGCGGGCCACCATCTGGTCGCCCATCTCCGGGAACGCCTGCTTGCAGAACTCGAAGAAGACGACGTAGGCGCCGTACCCGAGCATCAGGAGTTCGGTGTGGTGGTGCCACATCTTCGAGTAGAGGTCGATGCAGCGGTGGAAGTTCTCGCGGACCTGGTGGTTGGAGGCGAACCCGCGGCCACCCGTGACCACCTCCAGGGGGTCGAGCTCGCCGAGCACGGGCACCTCGACGGCCTCGATCTCGGCGATCAGCGCCTCGATGCGCTGCTGCCACTCGCCGTAGATCCGGTCCCAGTTGCCGTAGTAGTGCCCGGCCCGCTCCTGGAAGTGCACGAACCGCCGGCCCTGCTCCGCCTCGTCGAGCACCGGGTTGGCGGTGATGTAGACCCGCCCGTTGAGGATGCGGTACTCGATCCCCATGGTCGTCGGGAAGGAGAACAGGCGGGCGGTGTTGGCGCCGATCGCGGTGTACGGGACCTCGGAGGTGATGCCGTCGAAGGCCGGGACCACCTCCGGGAAGTGCATCGAGTTGTAGAACCAGAAGCGCTGGTCGTCCTCGGGCTGGAACCGGGAGAAGTAGGGGTACATCGCCTCCCAGCCCTCGGCGCCGGGGACGGCCTCGATCTCGGACGGCAGGGGGAACGAGCGCTCGGGCATCGCGTGCTCCTCGACTGTGAGGGTGGTCAGCGCAGCGGGTGGTCGCGCTGGGTGCGGGCGTACTCGACGAAGTCGTCCAGGGCGGTGGGGTCGGCCATGGCGTCGGGGTCGGCGACGAGGGAGGGGTCGGCGCCCAGGAGCAGCCGGCGGACCGGGATCTCCATCTTCTTGCCGCTGCGGGTCAGCGGGACGGCCCGCACGGCGACGATCGCGTCGGGCACGTGCCGCGGCGTGTACTCCTCGCGCAGCCTCCGGCGCAGCCGCCCCGCCAGCTCCTCGTCCAGCTCCGCGCCGGGGACCAGCGAGACGAACAGCGGCATGGAGGAGCCGCCGGGGCGGCCGAGGTCGACGACCAGCGCGGCGAGGACGGCGGGGTCGTCCTCGACCACGCGGTAGATCTCCGCGGTGCCGATCCGCACGCCCTGCCGGTTGAGCACCGCGTCGGACCGCCCGCGCACGAAGCAGCCACCGCGCTCGTTGACCTCGAAGAAGTCCCCGTGCCGCCACACCCCGGGGAAGGTCTCGAAGTAGCTGGCGCGGTAGCGGCTGCCGTCGGCGTCACCCCAGAAGAACAGCGGCATCGACGGCATGGGTGCGGTGATCACCAGCTCGCCCACCCGGCCGACGACGGGGTGTCCCGCGTCGTCCCACGCCTCGGCCGCCACCCCCAGCGAGCGGGCCTGGATCTCCCCGGCCCGGACGGGCAGCGTCGGCACGCCGCCGACGAAGCCGGTGCAGCAGTCGGTGCCGCCGCTCCCGGTGGCGATCCAGAGGTCGGGCCCGACCGCGTCGTAGAACCACTTCGTGACGGCCGGGGACACCGGGGAGCCGGCCGGCATCACGATCTCCAGCGCGGACAGGTCGAACCGCTCCCGCGGCACGACGCCGGCCTTCTGCATCAGCTCCACGAACGTGGGGCTCGCCCCGAACAGGCGGGAGCGGCTGTCCTGTGCGGTGCGCCAGAGGACGTCGACGTCGGGATGCGACGGGTTGCCGTCGTAGAGCACCGGGACGGTCCCCTGCAGCAGCATGCTGACGCAGAAGTTCCACATCATCCAGCCGGTGGTGGTGAAGAAGAACGCGCGGTCGCCGGCACGCAGGTCCAGGTGGAACGCCTGGAGCTTCAGCTGCTCGAGCAGGATCCCGCCGTGCCCGTGCACGATCGCCTTGGGCAGCCCGGTCGTGCCGGAGGAGAAGAGCACCCACAGCGGGTGGTCGAAGGGCACCTGCTCGCAGACGAACTCCGCGGCCGCCACGGGAGGGCCGGCCAGCACCTCGTCCCACGAGGTGCCGGGTGCCTCCAGCCCGAGGACCGGGACCCGTACGACCTCGCGCAGGCCCGGCAGCCCGGCCACCAGCTCGGCGACCTCGCCCCGGCGGTCGAAGTCCCGGCCGCCGTACCGGTAGCCGTCCGCGGCGACGAGGACCGTCGGCTCCAGCTGGCCCAGCCGGTCCAGCGCGCCCCGCGCCCCGAAGTCCGGTGAGCAGCTGGCCCAGACGGCGCCGACGCTCGCCGCCGCCACCATCGCGACGACGGCCTCGGGCACGTTCGGCAGGTAGGCGACGACCCGGTCCCCCGGCCTGACGCCGACGGCGCGCAGGTGCGTGGCGACGGCGCGGACCTGCCGGGTGAACTCCTCCCACGGAACCTCGCGCAGGGGCGTGGTCTCGCCGACCGCGAGCAGCGCCGGCTCACCGGGGCGTTCCTGGGCGAGCACGTGCTCGGCGAAGTTCAGCCGGGCGCCGGGGAACCACCGGGCGCCGGGCATCTCCCGGCTCTCCAGGACGGCGGTGTGCGGTGCCGACGAGCGGATCTCGAAGAAGTCCCAGACCGCCTGCCAGAAGTCCTCGAGTTCCGTGGTCGACCACGACCAGAGGGCGGCGTAGTCCGGGAACGACCGGCCGGTGCGGGCCTCGGCGAAGCGCGTGAACCCGGCCACCCGCGTCCGCTCCGCCTGCTCCGGCGCCGGGACCCGGAGCAGGTCGCCCTCCCGCACTCCCGGGGAGGCAGCGGTGTCCGCCGCGGACGAGGCCATGGGCAGACAGTGGCGCAGCCGGAGTGTGACGGGCAACACTCCTCCCCGTCCATTTCACCCAGTGCGAAGACGCAGGTGGAGGCAGCTGTGCGGGAGTACCGGGTCAAGACCATCGACTCGCTGGCCCGCGGGCTGGAGGTCCTCCGCGTGCTGCAGGAGGTGCGGGCGGCGAGCCTGCACGACCTCCACCTGGCCACCGGCATCCCCAAGGCGACCCTCACGCGGATCCTCGTCACCGCCCACGAGCACGGCCTGGTCTGGCAGCGGATGGTGGACGGCGCCTTCCTGCCGAGCCACACCCTGCGCAGCCGCCGGGAGACCGACGACGGCGAGTGGCTGGTCGAGATCGCCTCGCCGGTCCTCGGCGAGCTGTCCCGGCGGCTGCAGTGGCCCTCGGTCGTCTCCGTCCCGCGGCTGGACCACATGGAGACGCTCGAGACCAACAGCTCACGGACCTACTTCGACGCCCTCCCCCAGCGGCCGCACGGGTTCCGGGTGAACATGCTCGGCTCGGCGTCCGGACGGGCCTACCTGGCCTTCTGCCCCGACCAGGAACTGGAGGCGGTGCTCGCGCGGCTGCGCCTCAGGAAGGACCCCGCCTACCGGCTGGCGCGGGACGACGCCGCGGTCCGCCGGATGATCGAGGCCACGCGGCGGCGCGGGTACGGCGTCCGGGCACCCGACTTCGGCGGGGACCACGACCGGCCGCGGTCGGAGGTCGACGACGGCCGGGAGTCGATCGCGATGCCCGTGCGGGTCGACGGCCGGGTCGTCGGGTGCATCAACCTGACGTGGCGCCGGCAGGCCCTCTCCCTGCCGACGGCGGTGCAGCGCCACCTCGAGGACCTGCGCACCGCCGTGCGGACGGTCGAGCAGCGGGCTCGGGAGGCGGGCCTCGGGCACTGGTGAGGTCCCACCCGGCCGGCCGGCGCGGCACCGCCTCAGCCGCAGCGCACCACCTCGTGGACACCGGTTGCCCGGACGGACAGGCTGGCCCTTCGAGCAGCGGCGAGGGGAGCAGTCGATGGCCGGGCGCTACGAGTACAAGGTCGAGGAGATCCGCGAGGGCATGATCGGCGGCAAGATGTCCGGCAGCAAGCTCGAGAAGGTGCTGAACTCGCACGCCCGGGAGGGCTGGCAGCTCAAGGCGATCACCTCCGTCGAGGTGAAGGGCCGCGTCGGACCCGGCGGGGTGGAGGGCGTCCTCGTGACCTTCGAGCGCCCCCTCCCCTGACCGGCCCGACGACGCGAGCGGTGGGCCGCGGCGGTACTCCCGCCGCGGCCCACCGGGCCCGCTACCGCGTCACGCCGCCGGGAGGTCGACGACGTACTGCGGCGTCCCCTGGTCGGTCGGGTCGGCCTGGGTGCCCACGTCGTCCACCGCGTGCCGGATGGCGCCGAGGCCGTCGAGGTGGACGGTGGCCACGTGGTGCAGGCGCACCCCGCGGGTCTGCGGCACCCGGAAACCGCTCCCGGTGGTGACCCCCGGACCGGCGGTGCGCTGGTAGCCGTACACGCCGCCGTCGAGGCGGTGCCGCCGCACGTCGTCGGCCACCCTGGGGGAGCGCACCGTCGAGCAGCACGGTCGGCCGAGGACGGCGGAGTGCTCCGCATGATCCGGAACAGCGCCGTGCGCGATGGTCCCGCCGTCCGGGTAGGGGCGCGGCGTGCGTGCCATCACCTACACCCGGCCCGGCGGCCCCGAGGTCCTGCAGCTGACCGACCGCCCCGTCCCCGAGCCCGGCCCCGGGGAGGTCCTCGTCCGGCTCGCGCTGGCCGGCGTCAACCCGACCGACTGGAAGTCGCGCAGGACGGCGCAGCCCGGTCCCGACGGTCAGGTGCCCGGCCAGGACGGTGCCGGCACGGTCGAGGCGGTCGGGCAGGGCGTCGACCCGGCGATCCGCGGCGAGCGGGTCTGGGTCTGGGAGGCGGCCTGGCAGCGGCCCTGGGGCACGGCGGCGGAGTACACCGTCGTCCCGGCGCGCCAGGCGGTGCCGATGGGGCCGGACCCCTCGTTCGAGCTCGGCGCCGCCCTCGGCATCCCGTTCCTCACCGCGCACCGCTGCCTGACCCTCGGCGAGTCCGTGCCCGACCGGATGGGCCCCGGCTCGCTGACCGGGCACACGGTGCTCGTGCAGGGCGGCGCCGGCGCGGTGGGCAACGCCGCGATCCAGCTGGCGCGCTGGGCCGACGCCACGGTCATCGCCACGGTGAGCAGCCCGCGCAAGGGGCAGCTGGCCGCGGCCGCCGGCGCCTCGCACGTCGTCGACTACCGGCAGCAGGACGTCGTCGCCGAGGTGCGCAAGGTGGCGCCGAAGGGCGTCGACGTGGTCGTGGAGGTGTCCGCCGCCCGGAACGCCGCCGTCGACGCGCAGGTGGTCGGCATGCACGGCGCCGTCGCGATGTACGCCGACGACGGCGGCGCGGAGGTGACCATCCCGGTGCGCGCGCAGATGGGACCCAACGCGCGCTGGAACTTCGTCCTCGTCTACACCCAGCCCGAGCGGGCCAAGGTCATCGGCGTCGAGGACGTGGACGCCGCGCTCCTCGACGGCGCCCTGCGGGTGGGCGAGGAGGCGGGGCTGCCGCTGCACGTGTACCCGCTGGCCGAGACCGGGCAGGCCCACCGGGCCGTCCAGGAGGGCGCCGTCGGCAAGGTGCTCGTCGACGTCACCGCCTGACCGGCCCTCAGCGCTACGAGGGCCGATCAGCCGACGCCGAGGTCCTTGGCGATCAGCATGCGCTGCACCTCGCTGGTGCCCTCGCCGATCTCCAGGATCTTGGCGTCGCGGTAGAAGCGGCCGACCGGCGTCTCGTTCATGAAGCCGTACCCGCCGTGCACCTGGGTGGCGGCACGGGCGTTGTCCATCGCCACCTCGGAGCTGTAGAGCTTGGCGATGGACGCCTCGCGGCGGAACGGCTCGCCGCGCAGCATCTTCTCCGCCGCCCGGTAGTAGGCCAGCCGCGCGGTGGCGGCCCGCACCTCCATGTCGGCGATCATGAACTGGACGGCCTGGTTGCGGCCGATCGGGCGCCCGAAGGCCTCGCGGGTGCCGGCGTAGCGCACCGACTCGTCCACGCAGCCCTGCGCCAGGCCGACGGCGAGCGCGGAGATCGCGATCCGCCCCTCGTCGAGGATGGAGAGGAACTGCGCGTAGCCGCGGCCGCGCTGCCCGACCAGGCTCTCCTCCGGCACCCGGCAGTCGGCGAAGGACAGCTCGCGGGTGTCCGAGGCGTTCCAGCCGACCTTCGAGTACCGCGGGCCGACGGTCATGCCCGGCGTCCCGGACGGGACGGCGATGGCGGAGATCTCCTTGCCGCCGTCGGCGCGGGTGCCGGTGACGGCGGTGACGGTGACCAGCTCGGTGAGGTCGGTGCCGGAGTTGGTGATGAACGCCTTGGAGCCGTTGACCACCCAGTGCCCGTCCTCGAGGCGCGCGGTGGTGCGGGTCGCGCCGGCGTCGGAGCCGCCGCCGGGCTCGGTGAGGCCGAAGGCGGCCAGTGCCTCGCCGGAGCACAGCCGCGGCAGCCACCGCTGCTTCTGCTCCTCCGAGCCGAACCGGTGGATCGGCATGGCGCCCAGCGAGACGCCGGCCTCGAGGGTGATGGCCACCGAGCTGTCCACCCGGGCCAGCTCCTCGATGGCCACGCAGAGGTCGAAGTAGGTCCCGCCCGCGCCGCCGTACTCCTCGGGGAAGGGCAGGCCGAACAGCCCGAGGTCACCCATCTGCCGCACGATCGCGGTGGGGAACTCCTCGCGCTCGTAGAAGCCGCCGATCTGTGGTGCCACGACCTCGAGCGCGAACTCGCGGACGGTCTTCCGCAGGGTCTCGGTCTCGTCGTCGAGCCGGTAGTCCAGCACGGTGTGCCCCCTGGCGCTCCGGGCCCCGGTGGGTTCGCCCCGGAGCCCGCCCGTGCGGCCGTACCGGTCGGCCGGCCGCTGCGACCGATGTTAACGGCGGTTCACATCGCGGTCCAGTGGCCGCCGGGAGCCCGGACGGCGACGGCTAGCATCCGCGGCGTGACCGCCCGACAGTCCGACTCGGCGCTGTCGGCCGACGCCGCACGGCCCTCCCGGCGGGAGCAGATCCTGCGTGCGGCCGCCCAGCTGTTCGCCGAGCGCGGCGCCCGGGCGGTCGGCGTCGACGACGTGGGTGCGGCGGTCGGCGTGACCGGCCCGGCCATCTACCGCCACTTCGCCAGCAAGGACGCGATGCTGGCCGAGATGCTCGAGGCCATCAGCCAGCGGCTGCTGGCCGGCGCGCGCGAGCGCGTGGCCGCCGCCGGTCCCGACCCCGCCGCGCAGCTGCGCGCCCTCGTGGCCTTCCAGGTCGACTTCGCGCTGGACAACCCCGCGCTGATCACCGTCCAGGACCGCGACCTCGGCTCGCTGCCGGCCGGTGACGCCGCGGCGGTGCGCCGGTTGCAGCGCCGCTACGTCGAGGTCTGGGTCGACGTGCTGGCCCGGCTGCGCCCGGAGGAGGGCACCGACGCCAGCCGGGCCCGCGCCCACGCCGTCTTCGGGCTGGTCAACTCCACGCCGCACAGCGCCGGGCGGCTGCCCAGGGAACGGATGGCCGCGCTGCTCGCCGCGATGGCCGAGGCCGCCGCCACCGCCTGAGGCGCCTTCGTGGCGCTGATGGCGCTCGTCAGCCGGCGCTGGGGTCGGGCATCGGCAGGCTCAGGCCGCTGCCGGCGACCAGGTCGAGGTCTGCGGTGCCGTCCTCGCCGGGCGCGACCCAGGCGGTCTCCACGACCGTGACCAGCGGCCCCTGCGTGCCGCTGGCGTACTCCGCCCCCGACAGCCCGCCCGGCGCGCCGGGATAGGTGACGCCCTCGCGCAGCAGGTCGCTGACGTTGCCGCTGCCGTTGCGGTCGGTCAGGTCGCGCAGGTCCCGCGCACCGGCGGGGTCGCCCATCTCCACGGAGGAGACCGCGACGACGACGGTGCGGCCGTCGACGTCGGTGGACCACAGCGCCCGCGCCAGGCCGGTGCAGTCGGTGCGCTCGAAGAAGTCGGCGACGTCGCCGTAGGAGTTGCCGACGCAGGTGTCGTCCACCTGCACCCGCTGCAGGGTGAAGGCGCGGCCGTCGAGGACGGTGCGGTCGCCGGGCTGCGGGCCCACCGGCTGCGGCGCCGCCGACGTCGTCGGGGCGCTCGTCGGCGCGGCGGCCGACGCGTCGTCGCCCCCGCCGGTGAGGCTCGCGACGGCGACCACCGCGACGACCACGAGCGCCAGCACGGCCGCGGCGAGCAGCACCAGCCGGCGGCGGGCGGCCGGGGAGCGGCGGCGCGGGCCGACCAGCGGCACCGGCGGCAGCGGCGGGACGGGGCCCGGCTGGGCGACGGCGGGCTGGGCGACGGCGGGCTGGGCGACGGCGGGCTGGGCGACGGCGGGCTGGGCGACGGCGGGTACGGACGGCGGCGCGTCGTGCCCGGCGTCGGTGTCGCCGCTGCCGAACAGGCCGCCGATGCCGCCGGTCTCGTCTGCGGGCGCCTCCTGGACGGCGGCCTGCACGCCGCCCCCGGACTGCACGCCGCCACCGAACTGCGCGCCGCCACCGGACTGCTCGGCGGGCGCGGCGAAGCGGGCGGTGGCCGGGTGCGCCGGCGGCGGGACCACCGGCGCGGGAGACGGGGCCGGCCGGGGAACCGGGGCGGCGGCCGCGCGGGCGGCGGCCTCCTCGTCGGCGCGGATCGCGGCGACGGCGACGGCGGCGGCCGCGAGGGGGTCGACCAGCGGCCCGGCAGGGGCCGAGGCGACGCGGTGGACCGGGATGGACGGCGGCATCGGCGCCGGCATCGGCGCGGGGACGGGCGCGGCCGCCGGGGCCGTCCCACCGGCCGAGGCGGCCATCGCCGCCGGCGCGAGCAGCTCGCGCTTGCGCAGCACGTACGGCGAGTACGGGAAGCCCTCGCCGTTGAGCTCCTCCACCGACGGTCCGCGGCCCTCGAGGCCCAGCGCGGTCAGCGCGGCGCGGACGTCGGCGGTGGTCCACAGCCGCGGGTTGTCCACCCCGGCGTAGCGGGCGGCGCGGGAGATGCCCAGCAGCAGGGAACGGGACTCCAGCAGCGCCACCTGGTCGCCCTCGCCGAGGTCACCGTCGGCGGGGACCAGGCCGGTGAGGTCGCCGACGAGCACGGTCAGCCGGGCGATGCGGCCGGGCTCCAGACCGGCCCGGCGCAGCCGTACCGCGGCGTCCATGCCGGCCCGCATCAGGCCGTCGAGCGGCGAGGAGCCCCCGCCGGCCAACTGCAGCACCTCGCCGGGACCGGCGTCCGGGCCGATGGTCCAGGAACCCTCGGGGGTCGCGGTCACCACCCCGGCCTGCCGGACGACCTCGGCCACCCGCACCACGGCGAGGCCCTCGGGCACGAACAGGACCGCGTCGGAGATGCGCCGCTCCATCGGCCCGTCGACCACGGGGATCGACGCGACGACGGCGCCCCGGACCGCGCCACCGCGGTCCCAGCGGGTCAGCTCGGCGAAGAGCGCGCGCTCCCCCGCCGTCTGCGGCGGCGCGGGGGTCAGGGCCAGCACGTGATCCTCCGGGGGCGGGTCGGGTGCAGGGGGGTGCGGTGTGCACGGCGGGGCGCACGGCGGGTCCCGGGAGCGGAGCCCGGGCGGACGGCCGCGGCCGACGTTACGTCAGGTGACGGGCCGGTCCCCCACCTCAGCGGGACGACGCGCCGCCGTCGTCCGGAGAACCGGCGAGGACGGCCTCGGCCGCACCGCCGGGCTCGGCCGGACGGCGCCAGCCGGCGAACCAGGTGCTGCGGGCGACCAGGTCGACCGCGGTCCAGAGCACGGTGAACGCGGCGACGACCAGCACGATCGACCACCACGACCAGTTCCACGGCGGCAGCTGGCCCGCGGCGTCCTGCAGCCACCCGGCGGCGTAGACCAGGGCGGCGGTCGCCGGGGCGGCGCTCCAGCCGGGCAGCCGGTGGGAGACCGCCAGGTCGACGCAGACCGCGCCGACCAGCAGGACCAGCGGCAGCACCGACGGCGGGAAGCCGAGGCCGACCAGCCCGGCCCACATGAGCGCGCGGTAGGCCAGGTACGTGCCGGCGATGACCGTCGCGGTCCAGCGCAGGCCGACGACCTTCCGCGCGACGACGAGGGAGAGCAGGCCGGCGCAGAGGAGCCAGGCGGGGTGCACCCAGGAGGGCACCGGCAGCATGAACATCGTGGGGGTCTGGCCCTGCGCGGCGGCGAAGTCCAGCAGCTGCGGCTCGGCCGTCGTCTGCCCGGCCTCGTAGGCGCGCAGCGACAGGACGCCGTACTCCTGGTGCTGGTTGGGGAAGACGGCGTTCTCGACGAAGAACAACCACAGGCCGAGCGAGACCAGGTCCTTGACCCGGCCGGGCGCGGCGTACAGCCACCAGCCGCGGATCGCGCCGGCCAGCATGATCGCCGTCCCGATGTAGAGCAGCGCGTGGCTGGGGCTCCAGCTGGTGATGTCGAGCCCGTTGATCCGGTGGTTGAGGATGTCGATCGGGATGGCGACGAGGAAGGTGCCGATCCCCCACTGCATCAGCCGCAGCGCGCGGCGGTCGACGCCGTAGCCGCTGTAGCTGTGGAAGACCACCAGCGCGATGACGACCGCGGTGCCCGCGGAGTTGAGCAGGTGCGGGGGCGCCAGGTCGTCGCGCAGCCAGCGGAAGTGCCAGGAGACGTCCCACGACGAGCCCAGCATCTTGAGCAGGAAGGCCCCGAGCCACGCGGTGTAGATCCAGCGCAGCTCGGTCTGCGGAGTGGGGCGCCCGGGGCGGCCCGGCGTCATGTAGGCGAGCCACAGCCAGCGCACCAGCGCGACGGGGTGCCGGAGCCCGGCGGCCAGCGAGCCCGGCGCCGGCGGCACCACTCGGGCGCGCGCGGCAGGGGCGGCGGGGTGGGGCACGGGGGGACTCCCAGGGCTGCGGGGCGGGATGGCCCGACACTAACGGCCACCGCGCCGGAAACCGACCCCCTGAGTGGCGCCGGTGTGGCGGGTGCGGTAGTGAGCGGACACGCGAGGCGAGCGGGACGGGCGGGACGTAGGGTCCTCGGACGTGGCGGACGCTGGCGGGCACCTGGTCTGGATCGACTGCGAGATGACCGGACTCGACCTCACCCGGGACAAGCTGATCGAGGTCGCCGTCGTCGTGACCGACTCCGAGCTGCGCGTCCTCGACCCCGGCCTGGACCTGGTGATCTCCGCCGACGACGCCGACCTCGACGGCATGGTCGACGTCGTCACCGAGATGCACGCCAAGTCCGGGCTGACCGAGGCGGTCCGCGCCTCGACGCTCACCGTGGCCGAGGCCGAGCAGCAGGTGCTCGCCTACGTCAAGCGGTGGGTGCCCGAGCGGCGCACCGCTCCCCTGTGCGGCAACTCGATCGGCACCGACCGCGGCTTCCTCGCCCGCGACATGCCCGAGCTCGACGACCACCTGCACTACCGGATGGTCGACGTCAGCTCGGTCAAGGAGCTGGCCCGCCGCTGGTTCCCGCGGGTCTACTTCGCCCAGCCGCCCAAGGGCCTGGCGCACCGGGCGCTGGCCGACATCGTCGAGTCGATCCGGGAGCTCGCCTACTACCGCCGGACGCTGTTCGTCGACGGGCCCGGACCCACGACGTCGCAGGCCCAGCGGGCGGCCGGCGAGGTCGTGGCCGGCTTCGCCGACGTGCTCGCCGCCGCCGACGCGAACCCGCCGGCCGACGGCGCACCCCCGGCTGCGTCGGGGACCTGACCGACTCCGGTACCCTCGGTCCCGTTCCCGGCGCGGTCACGCCGCCGGGTGCACGCGGTGGGTGTAGCTCAGTCGGTAGAGCACCAGGTTGTGATCCTGGGTGTCGCGGGTTCGAGCCCCGTCACTCACCCCACGACGCAAGGCCCCGGTCGGTCCGCCGACCGGGGCCTCTGCGTTTCCGCGCACCGGCCCAGGGAGACCCACCATGACCACCAGCGTCCCGACCCGCCCGGACGACGCCGCCCCGACGTCGGCCGACGTGGTCGCCGAGGCCGCCCGGCGGCGGACGTTCGCCGTCATCAGCCACCCCGACGCCGGCAAGTCGACGCTGACCGAGGCGCTGGCCCTGCACGCCCGGGTGATCGGGCAGGCCGGCGCGGTGCACGGCAAGGCCGGCCGGCGCGGCACGGTGTCGGACTGGATGGACATGGAGAAGGCGCGCGGGATCTCCATCACCTCGGCCGCGCTGCAGTTCTCCTACCGCGACACCGTGGTCAACCTGCTCGACACCCCCGGGCACGCCGACTTCTCCGAGGACACCTACCGGGTGCTCACGGCGGTCGACGCCGCGGTCATGCTCATCGACGCCGCCAAGGGTCTCGAGGCCCAGACGATGAAGCTGTTCGCCGTCTGCCGGCACCGCGGCATCCCGGTCGTCACCGTCGTCAACAAGTGGGACCGCCCCGGCAAGGACGCCCTCGAGCTGATGGACGAGGTCGCCGAGCGGACCGGGCTCACGCCGACGCCGCTGACCTGGCCGGTGGGCATCGCGGGTGACTTCCGCGGCGTGCTCGACCGGCGCGACGGCAGCTACCGGCGCTACACCCGGACCGCCGGCGGTGCCACGGTCGCCCCCGAGGAGGTCCTCCCCGCCGCCGCGGCCGCCGCGCGCGAGCCCGACGCGTGGCCGCAGGCGGTCGAGGAGGTCGACCTGCTGGCCGCGACCGCCGGCGAGCACGACCAGGAGCTGTTCCTGTCCGGGGTCACCACCCCGGTGCTGTTCGCCTCGGCGGTCTCCAACTTCGGCGTCGGCGCGCTGCTCGACGTCCTCGTCGACCTGGCCCCCGCACCCGCCGGCCGGCCCGACACCGACGGGGTGCCCCGGCCGGTCGACGCCCCGTTCAGCGCGTTCGTCTTCAAGGTGCAGTCGGGCATGGACGCCGCCCACCGCGACCGGCTGGCCTACATCCGGATCTGCTCCGGCGTCTTCGAGCGGGGCATGGTGGTCACCCACGGGCCCACCGGACGGCCCTTCGCGACGAAGTACGCCCAGCACGTCTTCGGCCGCGAGCGCGAGAGCATCGACGTCGCCTACCCCGGTGACGTCGTCGGGCTGGTCAACGCCTCGGCGCTGCACGTCGGCGACACGCTGTACGCGCAGCAGCCGGTGGCCTTCCCGCCGCTGACCACGTTCGCGCCCGAGCACTTCGCCGTCGTCCGCAGCCTCGAGACGGCCAAGCACAAGCAGTTCCGCCGCGGCATCGAGCAGCTGGAGTCCGAGGGCGTCGTGCAGGTGCTGCGCTCGGACCGGCGCGGTGAGCAGGCGCCGGTGTTCGCGGTCGTCGGCCCGATGCAGTTCGAGGTGGCCACCCACCGCATGGAGCACGAGTTCCACGCCCCGGTGCACCTCGAGCCGCTCCCCTACACCCTCGCGATGCGCACCGACGAGGCCTCGGCCCCGCGCATCACCGCGACCTCGGGCACCGAGGTGATGCAGCGCAGCGACGGCGAGCTGCTCGCGCTGTTCACCACCAAGTGGGTCATGGGGATCGTGCGCAACGGCAAGCCCGACCTGACCCTCGAGCCCCTGGTCGCAGCCCAGCTGGGCTGAGGTCCGCGGTGTGACCCAGGTCGCAACGCGCCCCCCGATGTGTTGCGATGCACCAAGGGGACCGCCGAGCGCAGGAGGGGCCGCACGTGGACCGGAGTTCGAGCACCGTCGCGGTCATCGGGGCCGGGACCATCGGGCTGTCGTGGGCGGCGTTGTTCGCCGCGCACGGCCACACCGTCCGCGTCCAGGACCCCCGGTCGGGCATCGGCCCCGAGGTGGAGTCGGCGGTGCGCCACCTCACCCGGCTGCAGCCGGGGACCGGGGAGGCCGCGGACCTGCTGTCCCGCATCGAGGTCGTCGACGACGTCGAGGCCGCCGTCTCCGGCGCCGACGTCGTCCAGGAGAACGCCCCCGAGCGGCTGCCGCTCAAGCAGGAGCTGTTCGCCCGGATCGAGGCCGCGGTCGGCGAGCGCACGCTGATCGCGTCGTCGACGTCGGCGCTGATGCCCAGCGACCTGGCGCGGGAGATGCGCACGCCCGAGCGGCTGGTGGTCGGCCACCCGTTCAACCCGCCGGAGGTGCTGCCGCTGGTCGAGGTGGTGCCCGGCGAGCGCACCGCGCCCTGGGCGGTCGAGGCGGCCGTCGCCTTCTACCGCTCGGTCGGCAAGAAGCCCGTCGTGCTGCACGAGGAGATCAACGGGTTCGTGGCCAACCGGCTGCAGTCGACGCTGTTCCGCGAGTGCGTGTGGCTGGTGACCCAGGGGGTCGTCAGCGCCGCGGAGCTCGACGAGATCGTCACCGAGTCGATCGGGCCCCGCTGGGCGACGGCCGGCCCGTTCGAGAGCTTCCACCTCGGCGGTGGCCCCGGCGGCATGCGGCACTTCCTCGAGCACCTCGGTCCCGGCATGGCGCGGCGCTGGAAGGTCGTCGAGCAGCCCGAGCTGGACGAGGCGACCGTCGAGCTGGTCAGCAGCCAGGTGGAGGAGCGCTTCGCCGGCCGGACCTACGAGCAGCTGACCGAGGACCGCGACCGGGCGCAGCTGGCGGTCATCCGTGCCCGCGACGAGGCCCGCGACGAGGCGCGGGGCGGGAACGGCTGATGGAGCTCGAGGAGGTCCGCCGGCAGACGACGACGCCGCTGGGGGCGCCGGCCTACCCCGCCGCCCGGTACCGCTTCACCGGCCGCGAGTACCTCAACATCCTCTACCGGACCGACGCCGAGGCGATGCGCCGCGTCGTCCCCGAGCCCCTGACCGTGGGCGACCCGCTGGTCAAGTTCGAGGTCATGCGGATGCCCGACGTCACGGGGCTCGGGTCGTTCACCGAGTCCGGGCAGGTGCTGCAGGTCGAGTACGAGGGCGAGAGCGCCGACTACCTGCACGCCATGTACGTCGACAGCCTGGCCTCGATCGCCAGCGGCCGGGAGATCAGCGCCTATCCGAAGAAGGCGGGCTCGCCGAGCCTCTACGTGGACTCCGACACCCTCGTCGGCACCCTGGACTACGGGACGCTGCGGGTGGCCACCGCGACCATGGGCTACAAGCACGCGCCGATGAGCGACGAGGACGCGATCGCCGAGGTCGGCCGGCCCACCTTCGGGCTGAAGATGCTGCCCGGCTACGACCGGCGCCCGCGGATCCTCGAGCTCGTCCGCAGCCAGATCACCGACATCACCATCCGCGGCGCCTGGCGGGGGCCGGCGCGGCTGCAGCTGTTCGAGCACGTGCTCGCCCCGCTCGCCGACCTGCCCGTGCGGGAGATCGTCTCGGCCAGTCACATCCTCACCGACCTGACGCTGGGCCGGGCGAGCCTCGTCTTCGACTACCTGCAGGACTGAGCGGACGCCGGCCGTCGGCGCCCGGGACGCAGCGGAACGGGAGGAACGGCGATGGTGGCACCGCTCGAGGGCGTGCGCGTGGTCGAGGTGGCCAACTGGATGGCCGCCCCCGGGGCCGCCGCGCTGATGGCCGACATGGGGGCCGACGTCGTCAAGGTCGAGCCCCTCCGCGGGGACGCCATGCGCGGGGCGACCCGGCAGCCGGAGGTCCCCGAGGGCCAGGAGCCGATCGACGCCGCCTTCCACATGGACAACCGCGGCAAGCGCAGCATCGCCGTCGCGCTGAACGAGGCGCAGGGCGCCGACCTGGTGCGCCGGATGGCCGCCCGCGCCGACGTCTTCCTCTGCAACCTGCTGCCCGGACGGCAGGCCCGCTTCGGGCTGGACGCGCCGGCCCTGCACGCGCTCAACCCGCGGCTGGTGCACGCCACCCTCACCGGCTACGGCCCCGGCGGGCCCGATGCCGCCCGCCCCGGCTACGACCTCACCGCCTTCTTCGGGCGCGGGGCCGTCCTCGACGCGATGAGCGAGCCGGCCAACCCGGCGCCGCCGCGGCTGCGCCCGGCGCAGGGCGACCACACCGCGGCACTGGCCCTCTTCGGCGGCGTCCTCGCCGCTCTGCGCGTGGTCGAGGCCACCGGGGAGGGCCAGGTCGTGGACGTCAGCCTGCTCGGCGCCGCCGCGTGGAGCATGTCCAGCGACCTGTCGGGCACGCTCGTCGACGGGGTCCGGCCCACGCCCCAGGGCCGGGTGGCCCGGCCGCACGCGCTGCACGGCGGGTTCCGGTGCGCCGACGGCCGCTGGATCCTGCTGTTCATGCCCGAGCCCCGCTGGTGGGCGCCGTTCTGCGAGGCCGTGGGCCATCCCGAGTGGGTCACCGACGAGCGGTTCGCCGGCTACGCCGACCGGGCGCGGAACATGCCGGAGCTCACCCGGCTGATGGACGAGGCCTTCGCCACGCGCCCGCTGACGGAGTGGTGCGCGCTGTTCGACGAGCGGGGCTTCATCTGGGGACCGGCGTCGACCGTCTCGGAGTTCGCCGCGGACGAGCAGGCCGCCGCCGACGGGCTGTTCCCCGAGATCGGCGACGCCTCCGGGCGGCGGTTCCGCACCGTCCGCGCACCGATGCGCCTGCAGGGCGGCGACGTCGCCCCGCGCGGGCCGGCGCCCGCGATCGGCGAGCACACCGAGGCGGTCCTCACCGAGCTCGGGGTCGGCGGGGAGGAGCTGGCGGCCCTCGCCCGCGACGGCGTCGTCGGCCTGCCCGGGCGGTGAGCGGCTCGGGCCCGGACGCCCGGGGGCACCCCTCCCCCGGAGGGACTCGCGGCGGGAGCGCCCAGCCCCACGGCGGACCGGGTACCTGACCCGCCTGTGGTCGGTGGGGCGGCGGGGGCGCGTGCGCCGCCCCGATCCGGACACGCACCGGCAGGTGCTGGCCCGGCGCGGTACCGCCTCGGACCCTGGCGGTATGACCACTGCCTTCTCCTACGGAACCGCCCACGCGGTCGTGATGGTCGGCTCGGTCGGCAGCCCCGACGGACTGCAGCCCCGCCAGATCGGTCCGGCGCACGCGACGATCGGCCGGGTCACCGGACGCAGCCGCAAGTCGCTGTGCGGCGCCTACGTGGCGGTGGACGAGCAGACGGTGTGGCCTCCGGAGGAGTACGAGGACCACCAGCTCTGCCCGGAGTGCGCCGAGCTCGCCCGCCTCTGAGCGCGGCCCGGCCCACGACCGGGGATCACCCTCCCGCGACCGAGGGCAGCACCTGCACCACCGCACCGGCCGGCACCGGCGTCGCCAGGCCCGCGGCGAAGCGGACGTCGTCGCCGTCGACGTAGACGTTGACGAACCGGCGCACCTGCCCCGCCTCGTCGCGGATCCGCCGCTCCAGCACCGGGTGGGTGGCCGCGAGCGCGTCCAGCAGCCCGGCCAGCGTGCCGTCGGCCGGGTCCACCTCCAGCCGCCGGGAGCCGCCGGCCAGGTCGGCCAGGACGCCGGGCAGCAGCACCCGGACGCTCACGGCAGCACCGCCGCCCGGACGCACAGGACGTCGGGCAGGTGGTCGGCGACCAGCGTGAAGGTGTCGCCCTCGTCGCGGCTGGCGTAGACGCACCCGTCCCGCGTGCCCACGTAGACGCCGGTCGGGTCGCCCTCGTCGACGCAGACGGCGTCGCGCAGGACCGCCGTCCAGGACCCGTCGGGCAGGCCCGCGCCGAGCTCGGTCCAGGTGGCGCCGGCGTCGCGGGTCCGGTGCACGCGCAGCCGCCCGTCCGGGGGCACCCGCTCGACGTCGGCGACCAGCGGGACCACCCAGGCGGTGCCCGGCGTGCGCGGCGAGGCCGCGACCGGGAAGCCGAAGTCGACCGGCAGCCCGCCGGCGATCGAGGTCCACGACCCGCCGCCGTCGTCGGTGCGGAAGACGCCGAAGTGGTTCTGCGCGTACAGGCGGTCGGGGTCACCGGCGTCGGCGGCGACCTTGTGCACGCACTGCCCGTACTCGGGCGCCGGCCCGGGCAGGAACGGCGTGGTGATACCGGAGTTACGGGGCTCCCACCCCTCGCTGCCGTCGTCGCTGACGTAGACGCCGCCGGTGCTCATGGCCACCAGCACCCGGTCGCTCGTGGGGTGCGGGATCACGGTGTGCACCGCGCCGCCGCCGGCCCCGGGCTCCCAGCCGGGCCGGTGCGGGTGGTCCCACAGGCCGCGGACGAGGGCGAAGCTGCGCCCGCCGTCCTCGCTGCGCCACAGCGAGTGCGGCTCGCACCCGGCCCAGACGACGCCGGGACGGTCGGCGGTGTCCGGCCGGACCTGCCAGACGCGGGCCAGCGCCGCACCGGTGCCGGCCGGGAAACGGATCGCACCCTCGTCGGTCTCGTCCCACGTGCGGCCGAGGTCGTCGGACCAGGTGACCGTCGGCCCCCAGTGGCCGTACTGCACCCCGGCCAGGACCCGCGGCGCCCGACCGCGGGTGTCGATGCCGACCGCCGCCACCTCCTGCGACAGCAGGTGCGGCCGGTCGAGGGTCCAGGTGCGTCGGTCGTCGGCGCTGCGGGCCAGCCACAGGCCCTTGCGCGTGCCGATGGCGAGCAGGTCGGGCACGGTCCCCTCCGAGGTGCCGGCGGAGCCCGGCGGGCCCCTCCCGATCCCTCTGACCGCGGGCGCCGCCGGAACTGAGCGGCGCCCGTTCAGCGACGGGTGGCGCCCCCGGAGCCGTCGGCGTGCTGCCCGGCGTGCCCGTCGCCCAGCCCGGGCGCGAGCCGCTCGGCCTCCGCGCGCAGCTTCTCCGCGGCCGTGGCGTGCTCCTTCGCCGCGTCGGCCCGCTGGCGGGCCTCCTGCTCGGCCAGGCGGGTGCGCTCCTCGACCTCGGCGCGCTCACGGCGGGCGCGGGCGGCCTGCTCCTCGGCTGCCGCCTGCTCCTTCTCCGCCTGCGCACCGCGCAGCCGGGCCTCCTCGAGGTGCTCACGCGCCTGGACGCGCTGCTGCTCCCGGCGCTTGGCGCCGGCCACCCTGCTGCGCTTGGCCAGCGCGAGACCGATCAGCGCGAGCACCACCAGTGCCACGACGACGATCAGGACGATCAACCAGGTCTCCACGACGCTCCCCTTCCTCGGGACGGTCGGGATCTTCCCGGCGCGCGCGCTCAGGAAACGGAGATCACTTGAGCGCGCTGCCGGCCCGCCACTCGTCCCACGGGACCGTCCAGTCGCTGATGCTCGAGGTCAGCGGTCCGGCGTCGGAGTTCTGGATCTCGACGACGTCCCCGGGCTGCGAGAAGTCGTAGAACCAGCGGGCGTTCTCGGTCGAGAGGTTGATGCACCCGTGGGAGACGTTGGCGTTGCCCTGCTGGGCCACCGACCACGGCGCGCCGTGCACGAACTCCCCGTTGTCCGACAGGCGCACGGCCCACTGGACGGGGGTCCGGTAGCCGCCGGGGGCGTCGACGGGCACGCCGTACGTGCTGGAGTCCATGACCCGGTCGGCGTTGAGCTCGGTGACCACGTGCGGGCCGTTGTAGCTGGGGTTGTCCGGGCTGCCGGCGCTCATCGGCCAGTCCTGCACCAGCCGGTCGCCGTCGTAGACCTGCATCCGGTGGGTCGAGGCGTCGGCGACCGAGACGTGCCGCTCGCCCACGTGGAAGGACACCGTGCGGTCCTTCTCGCCCCAGACGCCCTCGCCGAGGTCGACGCCGTAGAGGTCGGCATCCAGGGTCACGTCGGTGTCGGCCGGCCAGTACTGCGAGGGCCGGAAGTGCACCTCGGTGTCGCTGAGCCAGCTCCACACGCCGTCGGTCGGGGTGGAGCTGGTGACGTGCAGGCGGCTCTCGACGGCGGCCCGGTCGCCGACGGGCTGCTCGAAGTACACGCGGATCGGCATCCCGACGCCGACCGTCTGGCCGTCCAGCGGGCCGATCGACGGCGTGGTCACCGCCTCCGGGGTGACGGTGGTGAACGTGCTGGTGGCCTCGGCCGGCTGCTCGTCAGCACCCTCGGCGGTGGCCGTCAGCGTGTAGCTGGTGCCGTAGGCCAGGGGCTCCTGCGGCGTCCAGACCTCGACGCCCTCGGTGTCCCCGTCGGCGACGTCCCCGGCGACCTCGGTCCCGGCGTCGTCGGTCACGGTGACGTCGGCGAGCTCGCCGTCGGTGACGGAGATCTCGACCGGGTCCGCCGGTGCCACGTCGGCTGCGCCGTCCGCCGGGACGAGCGAGAGCTGCGCGGGAGCGGCGTCCGCCGCGGTGGGTGCCGCCGCCGACGAGGTCTCGCCGTCGTCCCCGGTGCACCCGCTGAGCAGGGCCAGGACCCCTGCCGTGACCAGCGCAGCTGTCCGTCGCACCCTCGTTGCCCCCTCGTCCCCGCCCGATCGTGGCCCGCAGCGGGCACGGCTGTACCCACTCGAGTGTCCACGCTGATCCCGAGACCGGGGCGTCCGCCACCGGTACCCCCGGGCGGGCCGCCGCCGACCGCTGGTATCGTTGCCCCTCGTGGCCCGGGCAGCCGGGAGACACGCGCCATTAGCTCAATTGGCAGAGCAGCTGACTCTTAATCAGCGGGTTCGGGGTTCGAGTCCCTGATGGCGCACCAGGCCGACAGGCTTCCCACCAGGGCGTTCGGTTCCTGGAGGCGGTCCTCGGGGACACCACCGGTGGTCCTGCAGTCCGCAGGGGGTCCGCAACGCGACTCCTCCACCATCCTCGGCCCGCCTGGGCACCCTCGTGTCCGTGGCCGGCGGGACACCCTGGGTCACCGGCTCACGAGCTCCCGGCGGCACGTGGCAGTGATCCGCGCCACACCGTCACGGCCGCGCGCGTCCGTCTGACGCACCGCCGACCCCTCCACCCGTCCTCCCGTCAGCTGCACCGGGCCGGCACGTGAGACCTCGCGGAGCCGTCCACCTCGAACGCCTCCATGCGCTCGGTCAGCTGCCGACGGGACGCGACGGCAGCTCGATCGCGGCCGCCGCGATCGGCACGACCTGGCACGCGCAGGACAGACGGCGAAGGGCGCCCCGGTCCGTCGAAACGGCCCGGGGCGCCCTTCACGGGTGCATCGTCGGTCAGGCGATGGAGCGCACGTTGGACCGGTCGGGGCCGGTCTGGTCGTTGGCTGCGGCGTCGGTGTCGACGATCGCGCGCAGGAACAGACCTCCCTGCAGCTTGATCAGCCGCGAGGTCAGCGTGGCCAGGTAGCGGGCGCCCAGCCGCGGATCGAACACGGTGCGCGGCGTGACGTCCATCGCCGCCTGCCTGACCTTGGACGCCAGCTCGGCGGTGCTGGGCTGGTAGAGCCAGGCCGGACCCGAGGGGCCCTGCGGACCCTGCACGCCGGGCAGACCCACCGGGCCCACCGCGCCGGCCGCACCCTGCTCGCCCTGCGGGCCCTGCAGGCCGCGGACACCGGCAGCACCCTGCTCGCCCTGCAGACCGGGCAGACCCTGCACACCGGGCAGGCCCTTCTGGCCCTGCTCGCCGGTCTCGCCGATCACACCGCGCTGGCCCTGGGCGCCGCGCAGGCCCTGCTCACCCTGCGACCCCTGCTCGCCCCGCTCACCGAGGACCCCCCGCGGGCCGGTCTCGCCGCGCAGGCCCTGCAGGCCCTGCTCACCCTGCTCGCCGGGGCGGCCGGTGGAGCCGGGCAGACCCTGCTCGCCCTGCGGGCCGGTCTCCCCCTCCGGACCCTGCTCGCCCAGCGGACCGGTCTCACCGCGCAGCCCGGGCTGGCCCTGCGGGCCGATCGGGCCCTTGGCGCCGGGCTCACCGACCGAACCGATCGGACCGGTCAGGCCCTTGTCACCCTTGTCGCCGGGCTCACCGACGGGACCGACCGGGCCCTTCTGGCCCTTGTCACCCCGCTCACCGGCGGGGCCGACCGGGCCCTTGGGACCCTTGTCGCCGGGCTCGCCGGCGGGACCGACAGGACCGGTCGGGCCCTTCAGCCCGCGGTCGCCCTCCTCGACGGTGACGTCGACGGGAACCGCAACGGTCTCGCTGTGTGTCGTGCTCTTCGCTTGCGCCATGGTGGGGATGGCCTCTCAGATAGGTGGTCACGTGGCGGGTGGCTTCGGATCAGCCACCCGCGGCCCGGCTTCGTCCCGACCACGGGAGAGCGGACCGGTCCCGGCCAGCGAGCCTCGGACGGGCTCTGGTCGCAGACCGACCAGTTCTGTTGTGCCCCACGCCAGGGGCGGCAAGCGCCCGGCCCCTGTGAGACGACCCACCACGGCAGCCGGTGCAGTCGACCGGTCCGGCTGTCCTGACCCGCGAGGTCGGTGAAGCGGCTGGCTGCAGGGTGTCCGGGCTCCCGCCCTCGCTCTCCGGTGACCGAGCCCCGGACCCGTCGAACCGCCGAGCCGACGGGTCGGGAGGCGCAGGGAGTGTCGCGCCACGGGTCCGTCGCGGACCTGGCCCGTGCGCGACCGCGCCGCGGGCCCCTCGACACCTCCACTTCAGCCACGGACGCACGGTCATGGGTTGCTGACCGCGAGCGGGTGTGGGGTGAGCCTCCGCGAGCCCTGACGTCTGCGTGACTCGTGGTCCCGGCGGCCGCGAACGCTTCTGCCGCGCGGCCGTTGACGGCCTGCACGTCCACGAGGTGACACCCTCGCTCGACGGTCCACCCACGCGGCGACGCCTTCGGACACGGGAGGACGGTCACGATCGAGTGGCACACACCTCGCTGGCAGCGGTCGCAGCGGGTCTCGGGAGGCCCACTGCACGACCAGCCGGGGACCGATCTCAGTGACCGACCAGCGTCGATGGCGGGCGCTCGGGGGCCTCGACGGCAGCCAGCCACTCGATGAACGCATCGACCGGCATCGGTCGGGCGATGAAGTACCCCTGCACCACGTCACAGCCCAGTGCCGCGAGGAGGTGTGCCGTCGCTGCATCCTCCACGCCCTCGGCGACGAGACGCAGGCCCAGGTCGTGTGCGAGCGCGACCGTGTGCCGGACGATCACCGTCGTCCGCGGCCGGGTGCTCAGCTCGTGTGTGAAGGCGCGGTCGAGCTTCAGCTCGTCGGCCGGCAGCTGGCTGAGGTAGGACAGCGAGCTGTAGCCGGTGCCGTAGTCGTCGATCGACGTCCGGACGCCGAGTTGCCGGAGGCTCTCCAGCACGGTGCGCCCTCGATCCGGATCCGTCATCAGCGTGTCCTCGACCAGCTCCACGGCCAGGGCCGCGGCCGGCAGCCCGTGGCCCTGCAGCGCAGCGGACACCTTGAGGGGTAGGTCCAGGTCGGTGACGTTCACCGCGGCGAGGTTGACCGACACGGGCACCTGCCAGTCGGGCCACCAGCGCGCCACCGCGGTGAGCGCCAGCTGCAGGACCGCATCGGCGAGTGGTCGCTGCAGTCCTGCCTGCTCGATGGCCGGCAGGAACTCCGCGGGCGCCAGCACACCGCGCTCGGGGTGTCGCCACCGGATCAGCGCCTCCGCACCGACCGGTCGCCCGTCGCGCAGGGACACCTGGGGCTGCAGGTGGACCTCGAGCTGGTCGGTGGCCAGGGCCACCCGGAGCTCCTCCATCATGCGCAGCCGGCCCCCGGCGCCGTTGCCCGGCTCGGGCACGTAGGCGCGGACGCCGTCGCGTGCGGTCTTGGCGGTGTACATGGCGACGTCGGCGCAGCGCAGCAGCTCGGTCATGGTGGAGGCGGGCACCGGAGCAGTGGCCACACCGACGCTGACACCGACGTGGAGTCGGACGCCGTCCACGAGGAAGGGCTGCAGCAGGGCCTCGCGTACTCGATGGGCGGTCGCGGTCGCCTCCTCGAGGGCGGCGTCTGCGAGCAGGACGGCGAACTCGTCACCGCCCAGACGCGCGAGCACGTCCTCGGCACCCACGAGGCCGGCGATCCGCGGGCCGACCTGACGCAGCAACAGGTCACCGGCGTGGTGACCGAGGGAGTCGTTGACCTCCTTGAAGCCGTCGAGGTCCATGAGCAGCAGCGCCGAGGGCTGGCTGGTCGTGCGCGTGCCGAGGATGGCGTCGGCGCGGTCGAACAGGGCCCGGCGGTTGGCCAGGCCGGTCAGTTCGTCCGTGGTCGCCTGCTCGCGGAGGAGGGCGAAGGCCCGCACCTCGCGGAAGGTCAGGGCGGTGCGGACGAGGGCGGCCAGGACGCATCCGACCGCGCACCAGGCCGCCGGGCGGGGGAACTGGTCACTCCACCCGGCCCCCAGCAGCGCCAGGCTGACCACGTTGCACGTGAAGGGGACGGCGAGCACCCGCCACCCGACCCGCGCGGACTCATCGGCCGCCGTCGCCGGCCGGGCGCGAGGACGGCTCTGCGCGGCGGCCCAGGCCATCAGCACCGCGCTCAGCACCCAGGCCAGGTCCAGCAGTCCGCCTTCGACGTAGACGCCCACGGCCGCGAGGTCGAGATAGACGATGTCGCCGAGCAGGTTGGCCGCCAGCGCGACCGCCACCAGCCAGACCGTGCGGTCACCGCGCAGCCCCACCATGGCCCCGACCGCCACGAGCAGCGCGAGCAGCAGGATGTCGGCCACCGGGTACGCCAGGTTGACGATCACCGCGGCGGTGTCGCCTTCCACCAGCCGCAGGGTGGGGCCGAGGAGGAACGCGATGGCCGCGGCGGCGGCACCGAGAGCTCCGATGAGTCCGTCGAGCCACAGACTGGGGGGAAATCGGGTGACCTGGGCCCGGATGAGCCCGATGAGGCCCACGTACCGGGCGGCGTACGCGCTGAGCCAGAGAGCGTCGGCGAGCGAGGGGTAGGGCTCCACCGGCAGAGCAGCGATGTAGGTCGTGTAGATGACGTTGCCCGCCGTGGTCAGCAGCAGCGCGACCGCCAGCGCCCGCCAGGCCAACCCCTCGGCCGGATGGCGACCGGCCGCCAGCCAGCAGACGACGGCAGCGCAGAGGAAGACCACGTTGTAGAGCCACAGATCGAAGAAGGTGGCCCAGCCGGCGCCGCTCGGTCGACCGATGACGCCGCTGGAGAAGACCACCGCGGTGATGACCGTGCCCGCCAACCAGGAAGGTGCGGGGTCGAGTCGCCGTCGCCCGACCTCGGTCCATCGCCCCATGCCGTTGGTGTCGGCGCACCCCGTGCGCTCTTGAGTCGTTCCGTCAGCCGGACCGCCGGTCCCCCTCCTTCCGAGGGACTGTCCCCCGGCGCTGCCGCAGGCGATCTCCGGTACTCGGCTCCGTACCCGCCGCTGCCCCTCGGTGCAGCAGGCGCACGCCTGCGATCTCGTCCCGCAGCGCATGGGGCCGGCCGGGGCCGTCGATGCCGCCGACCCCCGCAGCCCTGCACGAACGCTGCGCCGCACGGTCAGCTGGGGTGCGTCACTCGGTCAGCGAGGACGGCGATGGACGGCGATGGCCGGCGATGGCCGGCGATGGCCGGCGATGGCCGGCGATGGCCGGCGTGGTGGGACCGGATCGGCCCGGCCTGGCGGGCCGCGTCCATGGCGTCGGCCACCTCGTCGATCTGGTCGGTGAGCAGGTGGCCGTACAGATCGAGGGTCGTGGCGGCCGACCGGTGCCCGTGCACGGTCTGCACGATCTCGATGGCAGGTCAGCAGCCTGCGGGCAGTCGAACGCGCGGGTCGAGGACGAGTGGAGAGACGGCAGAGTGGCGCTCCGGGGCCGCACTCGTCCTCGCGCGGTCAGCCGAGCCGGAGCCCGTGGGCGGCGAGCGCCTCGTCGAGGATGCGCAGCGCCTTGGGGCCCACGCCGTGCAGCGCGGCCAGCGTCGCGCGCGGGACGCCGGCCAGCTGTCCCAGCCCGGTGTAGCCGGCCAGCTGCAGGGCCCGGGTGGCCGGCCGCCCGATCCGGGGCAGCTCGTCGAGCGGGGTCACGGCGCGGACCCCTTCAGCCGCGGACGGCGCGCACCAGCTTCCGGACGCCGAGGACCGCGCCGCCGACCCCGGCGACCCACGGCCCCAGGACGACGACCGGGTCGAGGAGCTGGTGCCGGACGTCGGAACGCCCGCGCCGCGACCGCACCGCGCCGCGGGTGAACTCGGTCCGCAGCCCGGTGGCCGGCACGTCGGGACGCAGCGAGACGAACGACCGCAGGTGGTGCTCCCACGCGTCGACGCGGTCACCGACCACCAGCAGCATCCAGTGCGCCAGCCGGCCCTCGCTGAACCGGGCGTAGGCGTAGCGCCGGATCACCCCGGACAGGCCGGCGAGCGGCTGGGCGGTGCCGAACACCGGGGTGACGAAGGCGTGCTCGATCGAGCGCTCGCGGCCCTCGCTACCCGGCTGCCGCACCGGGAAGTCCCAGCGCGCGCCGGTGTCGGCCGGGTACTGCAGCCGCGGGTACGACGGCCGGTCGGCCGGGTCGAGGTCGGCTCCCCAGCCGGGGATGCGGGCGCGCAGCTCCTCCCGGCTCGGCGGCGGCGTGCGCTTGTCCCGGACGTAGGCGCTCGGGACGTCGCCGGGCACGTCGGTGCTGGTCATCGTCGCTCTCCCTCAGGCCGCGTCGGGCAGGATCAGCGGCTTGATGCAGCCGTCGAGCTTGCTGGAGAACACGTGGTAGGCCTCCGCGATGTCCTCGAGCGGGAAGCGGTGCGTGACCACCTCGCGCGGGGTCAGGTGGCCGTTGCGCACGTGCTCGAACATCCGCGGCCACTGGCGCTTCACCGGCGTCTGGTTCATCCGCAGGGTGAGCCCCTTGTTCAGGGCGTCGCCGAACTTCACCGCGTTGGGGATCGGACCGTAGGCGCCCACCACCGAGACGGTGCCGCCCTTGCGGACGCCGTCGATGGCCCAGTTGAGCGCCACCGGTGAGCCGCCCTGCAGCTTGAGCTTGGTGCCGGTGACCTGCTGCAGAAAGTTGCCGTCGGCCTCCGCGCCCACCGCCTCGATGACGACGTCGGCGCCCAGGTAGTCGGTCTGCTTCTTCATCTCGACCACGACGTCGTCGTACTCGTCGTAGTCGAGCGTCTCGGCGTGGGCCATGGTCCGCGCCTTCTCCAGCCGCTCCTGCAGGTGGTCGACGACGATCACCCGGCCGGCCCCCATCAGCCAGGAGGACTGGGCGGCGATCAGGCCGACCGGCCCGGCGCCGAGGACGACGACCGTGTCCCCCTCGGCGATCTCGCCGAGCTGCGCGCCGAAGTACCCGGTGGCGGCGGCGTCGGTCAGCACGACGGCGTCCTCGTCGTGCATCCAGTCGGGGATCTTCGTCGGGCCGACGTCGGCGAACGGGACGCGGACGTACTGGGACTGGCCGCCGTCGTAGCCGCCGGTGGTGTGCGAGTAGCCGTAGATGCCGCCGACCGCCGTCGCGTTGGGGTTGACGTTGTGGCAGTTGGAGTACAGGCCGCGGGCGCAGAACCAGCACGACCCGCAGAAGACGTTGAACGGCACCATCACCCGGTCACCGACCTGCAGGTCCTCCACCGAGGGACCGACCTTCTCGACCACGCCGATGAACTCGTGGCCGAACGTGTGGCCGATCCGGGTGTCCGGCATGAGCCCGTGGTAGAGGTGCAGGTCGGAGCCGCAGATGGCGGCCAGCGTCACCCGGACGATCGCGTCGTTCGGGTGCTCGATCGCCGGTACGTCCTTGTCCTCCACCCGGATCTTGTACGGGCCTCGGTAGACCATCGCGCGCACGGGGCGCCCCTCTCCGTCGTCGTGCCGGGCCCTGGAGCCCGGCGTCCCCGCAGCCGTGCCCGCCGCCCGGAGGCCGGAAACCGCTCGACCCCGTCCGTAGCGTCGGGTGCATGACCACGACCCCCGTGCTCGAGCCGGTGCACCGTCCGGAGGACGGCGAGCTCGTCGGCCACCTGACCGCTGCCGCCGACCGCGACGGGTGGACCGCGCACGCCGTGTTCGGCGCGCCGCTGCGGACCCTCCCCACCCGCGAGGAGGCGGTGTCCTTCCTGCGCACCCGCGGGCTGGCCCTGCTCGCCGAGCGCTGGACCTACACGCCGGCCGACGGCGAGCCGCTCGTCGCCTGGCTGGTCGAGGCCCGCCCGGGCGCCGTGGTCGTCCGGTTCGGGTACGACCCGGCGTCGGTGCCCCTGACCGGCGCGGAGCTCGACCGGCTCACGCTCGGCTGACGGGCGGAAGCCCGGCGGGCCCGGCGGCGTTCCCGCGGGTGTGAGCAGCCCGCGGGACGTCGACGTCGTGGTGATCGGCGCGGGCCAGGCCGGCCTGTCCGCCGGGTACCACCTGGCCCGGCAGGGGTTCGCGCCCGGCAGCGGCTTCGTCGTCCTCGACGGCGACGCCGCGCCGGGCGGGGCCTGGCAGCACCGCTGGCCCTCGCTCACCCTCGCGACGACGCACCGGGTGCACGAGCTGCCCGGCCTGCCGTTCGCGCCGGCCTCGGAGGACCTGCCGGCGGCGGAGGCGGTGCCGGCCTACTTCGCCGAGTACGAGCGGCGGTTCTCGCTTCCGGTGCAGCGGCCGGTGCGGGTGTCCGCGGTCCGCCGCCCCGGCGACGGGCGCTTCCTCGTCGAGACGGACCGGGGAGCCTGGCGGGCGCGCGGCGTCGTCAACGCCACCGGCACCTGGACCCGCCCCTTCGTGCCGCACCACCCGGGCCAGGAGACCTTCCGCGGCCGTCAGCTGCACACCGTGGGCTACCGCGGCGCGGCGGAGTTCGCCGGCCTGTCGGTGGTGGTCGTCGGCGGTGGCGCGTCGGCGGTGCAGCTGCTCGGCGAGATCGCCCCCGTCGCGCGCACCACCTGGGTGACCCGCCGCCCGCCGGTCTGGCGCGAGGGCCCCTTCGGTGAGCAGCAGGGCCGGGAGGCGGTGGCGCGGGTCGAGGCCGCCGTCCGCGCCGGCCGCATGCCCGGCAGCGTCGTCGGGGTGACGGGCCTGGTGGTCACCCCGTGGGTGCGCCGGGCCCTCGACGACGGCGTCCTCACCCGGCTGCCGGTGTTCGACCGGATGACCCCCGACGGCGTGGCCTGGGACGACGGCCGGTCCGTGCCCGCCGACGTGGTCCTGTGGGCCACCGGGTTCCGCGCGGCGGTCGGCCACCTGGCCCCGCTGCGGCTGCGCACCCGCGACGGCGTCATCCCGCTCGACGGCACCACCGCCGTCGACGAGCCGCGGCTGCAGCTGGTCGGCTACGGGCCCAGCGCCAGCACCATCGGCGCCAACCGGGCCGGACGCAGCGCGGCGGTCGCGCTGCGCCGGCTGCTCGGCGCCGACCTCGCCCGGAGCGCCTGACCCGGGCGATCCCCGGGGGCCGGGTGGGGGTCGGTCCAGGGTCGGGTCGGGGGTCCTCCCGGATGTGCCGGGGACCGTGCTGCCGGGAGCCTTCGCGGCATGACCCCCTCGCTCTCCCCCATCCCGGCGGTGACCCGGTGATCGTCGCCAGCGGGCTCACCAAGCGCTACGGCGACCGGGTCGCCGTCGACCGCGTCTCCTTCACCGTCCGGCCCGGCCGGGTCACCGGCTTCCTCGGCCCCAACGGCGCCGGGAAGTCGACGACGATGCGGATGGTCATCGGCCTGGACCGGCCCACCGAGGGGACGGTCACCGTCGACGGCATCCGCTACCTCGACTGCCCGGCTCCGCTGCGCGCGGTCGGCGCGCTGCTCGAGGCCCGCGCGCTGCACCCCGGCCGCACCGCCTGGGCCCACCTGCGCTGGATGGCCGCGTCCAACGGCATCCCCGCGTCCCGCGTCGACGAGGTGCTCGGGCTGGTCGGCCTGGAGGCGGTGGCCGGCCAGCGGGTCGGCCGGTTCTCCCTCGGCATGGGCCAGCGGCTGGGCATCGCGGCCGCGCTGCTCGGCGACCCGCCGGTCGTCGTCCTCGACGAGCCGGTCAACGGCCTGGACCCCGAGGGCATCCGCTGGGTGCGCACCCTGGCCCGCGACCTCGCCGCCGAGGGCCGCACGGTGCTGGTGTCCAGCCACCTCATGGCCGAGATGGCGCTGACCGCCGACCACCTGGTCGTCATCGGCCGCGGCCGGGTGCTCGCCGACCTCCCGACCGCCGACTTCATCGCCGAGCACGCCGCCTCCCACGTCCGCGTGCGCACCCCGCAGCCCGCGGAGCTCGCCGAGCTGCTGCGGCGCTCCGGCGCCGACGTCACCCGCGACGGCGACGAGCTGCGCGTGCAGGGCGTCGACGCCGCCGCCACCGGCGAGCTCGCCGCGGGCGCCGGCCTCGTGCTGCACGAGCTCGGCCTCGTCCGGTCCTCCCTCGAGGACGCCTTCATGACCCTGACCGCCGGCAGCGTCGAGTTCGCCGCCGCCCGTCCCGCCGAGGTGACCCGGTGACCGCTCCCGCACTGGCCGCGCCGCGCACCGCGCTCCCCGCCGCCGGCAGCGCCGGCCTGCCCCAGGCCCTGCACGCCGAGTGGATCAAGCTCTGGACGGTGCGCTCGACCGGCTGGTCGGTGGCCGCGATGGTCGCGCTCGGCGCCGGGCTGACGACCCTGGTGTGCGCGCTGGTGGCCCCGAGCCTGGCGACCGGGCAGGAGGGCGAGCCGGTCGGCGCGTTCATCACCTGGGGGTTGCTGTTCGCCCAGGTGACCGCCGTGGTGCTCGGCGCGCTCACCGTGACCGCCGAGTACGGCACCGGGATGATCCGCGCCACGCTGGCCGCCACGCCGCGCCGCGGCACCGTGCTCACCGCCAAGGCGCTGGTGCTGACCGGCACGCTGTTCGTCACCGGCGTCGTCACCGCCGTCCTCGGCTGGCTGGGCGGCAACGCCTTCCTGTCCGCGGAGGGCATCGGCCTGTCCCTGGGCGACGACGGGATGCTGCGCTCGCTGCTCGGCAGCGGCCTGTACATGGCCGGGCTCGGACTGCTGGCGATGGCCGTCGGGCTGCTGCTGCGCTCCACCGCGGCTGCGGTGTCGGTGGTGCTCGCGCTGGTGTTCCTGGTCGGCAACCTGGTGATGCTGCTGCCCGGCTCCCTCGGCGAGTGGCTGACCAAGCTGATGCCGGGCAACGCCGGGTCGCGGATCGCCACGCCGGAGTCGTTCAACCCGATGCTGCTCGACCCGTGGCCCGGGTTCGCCGTCTTCGCCGCCGAGGTCGCCGTCGTCCTCGCGGTCGCCGCGGTGACGTTCCGCCGTCGCGACGCCTGAGCTGCTGAGGCACAGGAAGCTCTCCCCAGGTCCGGGGCCCCGGGACGTGGGGAGAGCTTCCTGTGCCTCCCCCCGGTCGGCCGCCGTGGCGGGCGGGCACAGTGGAGGGGTGACCTCCCCCGACCCCACCGCTGCCGACCCCACTGCCCTCGGCCGCGAGCGCGCCGACCGGGTCCTGGCCCGGCTCGAGGCCGGTGACGGCCCCGGCGCCGACGCCGTCCTCGCCGGCGTCGACGAGGTGCGCGACCTCGTCTACGTGGGTGCCGCGCTCACCTCGCGGGCCCGCAGCGAGTCCCGCGCGCTCCCGCCGGCCCAGCGGGCGCAGGCCAACACCCGGCAGACGAACCTGGGCACCGTCCGCGACGCCGCCCGCGACGACCCCGCCGCGATGCGCGTGTGGCTGCGCCGCTCGGCCGAGGAACTGCTCCTGCTGCGCGCGCAGAAGGCGGCCGCCGACCGCATCCCCGGCTGAGCCGGACGGGTCAGGACGGGATGGGCGAGAGCGCCGACACCATGCCGAAGAGGTCCTTGGGGTCGTCGGGCTCGGCCACGAGGTCGACGTCGTCGGCCCACGGGGTGCCGCGGACGGCGTCGCGCACGTAGCGCAGCGCCGAGAGGTCCTCGACCGCGAAGCCGACCGAGTCGAAGACGGTGACCTGCGACGGCGAGGTGCGGCCGGGCGCGCGGCCCGCGACGACCTGCCAGAGTTCGGTGACCGGGAAGTCCGCCGGCATGGCCTGGATCTCGCCCTCGATGCGGGTCTGCGGCGGGAACTCCACGAAGACCTCGACGTCCTCGCGCAGCAGGATCGAGGGGTCGAGCTCGGTCTTGCCCGGGCAGTCCCCGCCGATCGCGTTGACGTGCATCCCCGGCTCGATCCAGTCGGCCGACAGCACGGTGGCGCGGGCCTTGTCGGCCGTGCAGGTGGTGACGACGTCGGCGCCGCGCACCGCCTCGCGGCCGGATGCGGCCAGGTGCACGTCGAAGCCCAGCGGCTCGAGGTTGCGGGCCAGTTTGGCCATGGCCGCCGGGTCGGTGTCCCAGACCGACACCTCGCCGATGCCCAGGGCCGCACGCATGCCCAGCGCCTGGAACTCCGACTGGCTGCCGGCGCCGACGAGCGCCAGGCGCCGGGAGTCCGGCCGGGCGAGGTGGCGGGCGACCATCGCCGAGGTGGCCGCCGTGCGCAGCGCGGTCAGCAGGGTCATCTCGGCGAGGAAGACCGGGTAGCCGGTGGAGACGTCGGCCAGCGCACCGAAGGCACTCACCGTCTGGAAGCCGCGCGCCGGGTTGCCGGGGTGCCCGTTGACGTACTTGAAGGCGTAGGTCTCGCCGTCGCTGGTGGGCATCAGCTCGATGACACCGAAGGGGGTGTGACTGCCGATCCGGGCGATCTTGTCGAAGGACTCCCACCGCCGGAAGTCGTCCTCGATGTACCCGGACATCCCGGCGATGATCCGCTCGGGCCCGGTCTCGGCGGTCCAGCGGACCATGTTGCGCACGTCGACGAACAGCGTCATGGGGAAACGCTAGTGATGGGCGATCTGTACACACAATGAGCGAAGAGCCCGCGTTGTGTGCAGGGATCGCCCATCCTGCGGTGATCACCTGTACGTTCCGCGCATGGCCGACCTCAGCGACCTCGATCGCAGACTCCTCGCGGCGCTGCGCGAGGACGGCCGCGCCCCGGTGGCCGGGCTGGCCCGCCGGCTGGGGGTCACGCGGGCCACGGTGACCAGCCACCTCGACCGGCTCGTGGCCGAGGACGTCATCGTCGGGTTCACCGCGCGGGTACGCGACGAGTCCGCGGCCGGGGGCGTGCGGGCGCTCTCGCTCATCGAGGTCGAGGGCCGGTCCACCGACGACGTCATCCGCCGGCTGCGCGGCTTCCCCGAGATCGGGTCGATGCACTCCACCAACGGCGCCTGGGACCTCGTCGCCGAGCACCGCACGACCGACCTCGTGGAGTTCGACCGGCTGCTCAACCGGATCCGGTCGGTGCCCGGGGTGATCAACAGCCAGACGAGCCTGCTGCTGACCTCCGTGCTGCGCTGACCGCTCAGGCCGGGCGGGTCGCCACCCGCGCCAGCGGCAGCCCCACGAGCAGCAGGCCGGCGACGAGCACGTAGGTCCACGGCAGGCCGACGCCGGCCGCGACCAGCCCGAGGGCCAGCGCGCCGATCGCGGTGCCCGTGTCGAACGAGGCGTTCCACATGGCGCTGGCCGCCGTCGACCCGCCCTCCCCGGCGCGGGCGAAGGCGGTGACCAGCGTCAGGTTCTGCACCGCCCCGTAGCCGGCGCCGAAGACCGCCGCACCGGCCAGCACCACGGCGTCGGCCGTGCCCAGACCCAGCGCGACGACGGCCAGCCCGGCCGCCCCCACGGCCAGCGCGGCCGGCAGCAGCCGCCGGGTGCCGAGCCGGTCGGCCAGCAGGCCGGCCCGCCAGCGGGTGAGCGCGCCGGTGACGCCGAACAGGAGCAGCGCGGCCGTCGCCAGGGCGCCGTCGGGGCGCTCGATGGGCAGGAAGGTCATCAGGCCGCCACCGGCGAGGGTGACCAGCAGCAGGACCCCCGACGGTGCCAGCGCGGCCCGCACCGCCTCGCGGGAGGAGCCGCCGGCCGCCCCCTCCCAGTGAACGGTGCGCGCCAGCTGCGGCACCAGGGGCAGGGCGAGCACCGGCGCGGCGGACAGCCACGCGAGCCACCCGGCGTGCCCGTCGAGCACCAGCGCCACGCCGGCGGGCACGGCGAGCAGGTTGGGGACGGCGATGGCCAGCCCGTAGAGGCCGATCGACTCCCCGCGGCGCTCCGGTGGTGCCACCTGCGCGGCGAGCACCGCCCCGAGGACGGTCAGCACCGCGAACCCGACGCCGCGCACGGCCGAGACCGCCGACAGCCAGAGCACGCCGTCGCCCAGGACGTACAGCGGGGACGGCGCACCGAGGGCGAGCAGCCCGGCGGCGAGCACCGGCCCGAGACCGAACCGTGCGGTCAGGGCGGGGACGACCGACTGGCCGGCGACGGTGACCAGCAGGAACACGGCGGTGATGACGCCCGCGGTGTCGGGCGAGGCGCCGTTCGCGACCGCGTACGCGGGGAGCGAGGCCAGCGTCAGGCAGTAGCCCACGAACCCGAGCCCGGTCGCGCCCACCAGCGACCGCATCGCCGGCAGCCGCCACAGCGGGTCCCGCCGCGTCGTCGTCCCCCTGGTCACACCGCTCCCCTCCGCAGGCGTCCTCGCCCGGCCGTCCAGCATGGCTGCCGGTGCACCGGATCGCGGAGGCGGGTGGGCCCCCGGGGTCAGGGCCGGCCGATGCCCGCGTCGCGGGCGCGGGCGACCGCGGCGGCGCGGTCGGGGACCTGGAGCTTGGTCAGGACGGCGGAGACGTGGTTGCGCACCGTCTTGTCCGAGAGCGCGAGCCGGCGGGCGATCTGGCCGGTGGGCAGGCCGGCGGCGAGCAGTTCGAGCACCTCCCGCTCCCGGCCGGTCAGTTCGGGGAACGCCGGCGGCCGGGCCGCCTGCCCCGTCAGCGCGTCCACGACCCTCCGGGCCACCGCTCCGCCGTAGACGGCGTCCCCGCCGGCGACCGCGAGCACGGCCCGGACGATCTCGTCGTGGTCGGCGCCCTTGAGCAGGTAGCCGCGCGCACCGGCACGGAGGGCGCCGAAGAGGGAGGCGTCGTCCTCGTGCATGGTGAGCACCAGGATGCCCAGCCCCGGCCGGCGGCGGGTCAGCTCGTCGATGGCGGCGGTCCCCGGCAGCCGCGGCATCGACAGGTCGGTGAGGACGACGTCCGGCGCGGTCCGGGCGACGAGGGCGAGCAGCGCGGCGCCGTCCTCCGCCTCCCCCACCACCTCGACCTCCGGCGAGGTGTCGAGCACCGACCGCAGGCCGTACCGGTACATCGGGTGGTCGTCGGCGATCACCACGCGGACCGTCACCTGCCGGCCTCCAGGGGCAGGCCGGCGACGACGCGGGTGCCCCCGGGGCCGCTGGTCACGGTCAGCTCCCCGCCCACCGCCCGCGCGCGCGTCCGCATCGAGGCCAGCCCGACGCCGGCGGGCCGGGGATCGCCGGCGGCCGCCGCGAAGCCCGTGCCGTCGTCGACCACCGCCACCTCGAGCCGGCCGTCCCGCGCGCGCAGGCCCACCTCGGCGCAGCGGGCACCGGAGTGCCGGGCCACGTTGGTCAGCGCCTCCTGCGCGATCCGGTAGGCCGCCGTCTCGACGTCGGGCGGCAGCGACGGCAGCGGCTCGACGGTGACCCGCACGGGCACCGACGGGGCCAGCGCCTCGGCGTGCCGCTGCACCGCGGCCACGAAGCCCACGTCGTCCAGCGGCGCCGGCCGCAGGCCGTCGAGGATCCGGCGGACCTCGCCGACCGCGCCGTCGACCTCCTCCCGCACCCGCGCCAGCAGCGCCCCCGTCGGCGGGTCGACCGCCGTCCCGAGCCGGGCCTGCACCGCCTGCACGCCGAGGCCGATGCCGGCCAGGGACGGTCCCAGCCCGTCGTGCAGGTCGCGACGGATGCGGTCCCGCTCCGCGTGCGTGGCGATGAGGACCCGGTCGCGCTCGCGCTCCAGGGAACGGGTCAGCTCGAGTGCCCGGACGACGGCGGCCACCTGGGGGGCCAGCGCCGCGAGCAGCCGCCGGTCCCCCGCCGTGAACGGCTCCCCGGGGGCGCGCTCGGTCACGCACAGGTCGCCGAGGTGCCGGCCCCCGACCCGCAGCGGGACGGCCGCTCCCCCGCCGGAGGACACCGGCCGTCCCGGGGGCCCGATGCGGGCGGCCGGTGCGCGCAGCGCCGCGGCGACCGTCCCGAGGACGGCGGGCAGCAGGTCGGACTCGCCGGCGCGGGCCACGCGGTCGCCGAGCTCGGTCACCGCCGTCACCGGGTCGCGCCGCCGCCCGTGGACGAAGCGGTCGGCCGCCGCCTGCAGGCGGGACCGGGCCGGGCCGAGGGCCATCGCGAGCAGCGCGGCCGTCACGGCCCCGGTCACCGGCGACAGCGTGCGGCCGAGGGCGGCCGCGGCGACCGCCGCCACGACCAGGTACAGCCCGACGACGGCGGCCGTCAGCGCCGCGTACACCAGCGCCCGGCTGACCACGATGCCCAGCAGGCGGTAGCGGACGACGCCGACGAGGACGGCCCCCGGGACCATGAGCACGAGCGGCGCGAAGAGCCAGGCGAGGGCCGAGCTCCCGAGGGCGAAGACGACGAGCACCAGCGGGAGGACGACACAGACCAGCCAGGCCAGCTGCTGACGCTCGGGCGAGCCGGCGCGCACCAGCCGCACGACCGTGGCGGTCCAGATGGTCGCGGCGCCCGCGATGAGCACCACGACGGCCGCGAGGGTGACGGCCGTCGCCCAGCCACCGGAGAGGTCCAGCGGTGCCGGCCCGGGGGCGACGTCGTCGAAGGCCTCCTGCGTCAGGCCGGTGAGGACCGTGACGACGGCGAGACCTCCCGAGACCGCGGCGACCGGCCACCTCCACCAGCGCGCCGGGAGCCGACCGGTCGGGTAGAACGCGACGAGCACGGTGGCCGGCACCAGGACAGCGGCCAGCCAGACCATGGACGTGCCCGCGGCGACCCAGGAGGCCAGCGGCCAGTCCGGATCGGCAACGGCCACGCCGTAGCCGCCGTAGGCGTTCCCCCCGAGGCTCAGCGCCTGCAGCAGGCCGGTGGCGACCAGCAGCCAGCCGATCGCGTTGCGCGGGCGGAGGTGGACCAACAGCACGCCGGTGGCCGCGCACACGACGGCGTAGGCACCGGCGAGGGCGGAGAAGCCCGCCTCGGGCACACGGGGGGCCGCCCACGCCGACAGGCCGACGGCGAGGGCGCACAGCAGCGTCGCCGCGACCGCGGCACCGGTCGCCAGGGAGCGCCTGCCCACGGCGTCAGTGTGTCGTCGACGACGTCCCGGGTGGGGCTCCCGCGTCCCGGTGGACCCGGGAGGTCCTCCCGGGTCCACCGGGTCACGCGGCCCATCCGGCGGGTCGTGGGAGGCGGCCACGGTCGTCCCGTCCGGCCGCCACGGCCGGCCCGACCGGAGGAGGACCCGCCATGACCACCACGTCGACGACCACCACCCGTCCGCCTGTGGCGCCGGACGCCGCGACCGTCACCGGCGCCGGACTGGGGCTGGCCTGCAGCCTCGTGGGCCAGTACGTCGAGACGCCCCGGGAGTCCGGTCCGGGCGAGTGGGGCGTGGACTTCGGCGGCAACGGCGGCTGGGGCGCCCTCGCGCTGCTCGTCGCGTTCATCGCGGTGGGGGTCGTCGGCGTGGGGCTCGTGGCCGGCCGGGCCCGGGCCGCCGCACCCGGGCGCACCGCCGTGCGGGCGCTGCTGCTCGCCGTGCTGGGCGCCGTCACGGTCCTCGTCTTCTGGACCGGGCTCCCGGCCGTCCTCGCCGGCGGCGCCGCGGGGCTCGCCGTCGACACCCGGCGCCGGCTCGGCCGGTTCCCCGCTGCCGCCGCCGCGGCCCTCGCCGTCGCCGTCCTCACGGTCGCCGCCGCCGTCTGGCTGGCCCTCGCCGGCTGACCCCACGTCCCGAGGAGGAGCCCACCGTGTCCCGTACCCACCGCACCGCCCTCGCCGCCGCCGTCCTGCTCGCCGGCGCCGGCACCGCCCTGGCCGTGGTCCCGACCGCGGCCGCCGATCCCACGCTGCGCCTGACGACCGTCGCCGTGCCGGACCGCACCACCGACCTCGACCTCGGCGAGCCCGGCCCGAGCACCGGCGACGTCCAGGTCTTCGTCGACGACCTGCAGCGCGACGGCGAGACGATCGGTACGAGCACCGGCAGCTGCACCATCGCCGCCCTGTCCGAGAGCCGGCTGCTCGTCGCCTGCACGGCCACGTTGACCCTGCCGCGCGGCCAGATCACCACCCAGGGCGTCGCCGACGAGGACCCCGCCGCGGGACCCACCGGGTTCACCTGGGCGGTCACCGGCGGGACCGGCCGCTACGCCGGGGCCGGCGGGGAGGTGGTCGGCACCTTCCGGCCCGACAGCGACGTCGTCGACCTCGAGGTCCACCTGCGCTGACCTGCCGGCGCCGGGACCGCCCGCACTCCGCGGGCGGTCCCGGTGCCGCGTGCCGGGTAGGGGGCGCCCGTGCTGCTCACCGTGGGCCACGGGCCCGAGGACCGCACCGCGCTGACCGCCCGGCTGCGCGGTGCCGCGGTGGACCTGGTGGTCGACGTCCGCCGGTTCCCGGGCAGCCGCGGCAACCCCGACGTCCGGCGCGAGGCGCTCGCCGACTGGCTGCCCGCCGCCGGGATCGGCTACCGCTGGGAGGAGCGGCTCGGCGGGCGCCGCCGCCTCCCCCCGGGCGAGCCGGTGACCGACGGCTGGTGGACCGTCGCGCAGTTCGCCGCCTACGCCGCGCACACCCGGACGGCGGAGTTCGCGGCCGCGCTCGACGAGGTGCTGGCCGAGGCGGCCGCGTCGACGGTGGCGGTGACGTGCAGCGAGAGCGTGTGGTGGCGCTGCCACAGGCGGATCGTCGCCGACGTCGCCGTCCTGGCCCGCGGCGTGCCGGTGGCCCACCTGATGCCCGACGGCAGCCTCCCCGCGCACCGCCCGTCGGAGGGCGCGGTGCTCGGGGACGACGGCCGGGTGCACTGGCCGCGGCCGTGGTGAGCGCCGGCCCTCGGGCGGGTCAGCGCGGGCCGGCCGAGCGCGCCACCGACCGGGCCAGCGCCCAGGCGGTCAGGAGCAGGAGCACCGTCGCCTGGGCGGCGAGCACGCCCATGTCCAGCGCCCAGCGGGTCGCGGTGGGCGTGAACAGCGGATCCGGTTGGGGACCGGACAGCGGCTGCAGCTGGGACGTCGCGGCCATCGCGGCGTAGCCGGCCCGGGCCGGCAGCACCCAGGCGAACTGCTCCAGACCGGCCCGGCCGGCCACCGGGAACAGGCCGCCGCAGAACACCAGCTGGCCCATCACCAGGGCGACCAGCGCCGGCATCGTCTGGTCGGTGGAGGTCGCCACCGCCGAGACGGCCAGCGCGGCGATGGCCATCGTCACGCCCACCGCGGCCGCCGCGAGCGCGATCTCGACCCGGCCCCAGGGCAGCACCCGCGGGTCGTCGGGGCCCGGCAGCCCGACGAGGGCGAGCAGCGTGAACGCCACCGACTGCAGGGCGACCGCCCCGCCCACCACGACGACCTTGCTGGCCAGGTAGGCGGCGGGCGAGAGACCCACGGCGTGCTCGCGGCGGTAGATCGGGCGCTCCGCGACGAACTCCCGGACCGCGAGCGCGGTGCCCATCAGCGCCGCACCCACCACCAGCACGATGATCCGCTGCTGCGCCTCGGCGGGGTCCCCGCCGGCCGCGCGCACCGACAGCCCGGCCTCCCCCGGGAAGGCGTGCGCCATGGCCGCCAGGAGCACCGGCATGCCGACCAGCAGCGCCAGGAACAGCCGGTCGGCGGCCACGACGGCGAGGTTGCGCCGGACGAGCGTGACCAGCTGGCGGACCGGTGCCGGCCGCATCGGCGCGGGCGCCTCGCCGGCCGGCGGCGGCATCCCGCTCACCATCGACGTCGAGCCCACGTAGTCCCGGCGCAGCGACGACCCGGCGAAGCGGCTGACCCACCCGGGGTCGTCGAGCGCCCGGAAGACCGCCGGGTGGTCGGGCACCCCGAAGAAGGAGAGCAGCTGCTCCGGTGGGCCGTAGAAGGCGACCCGGCCGCCGGCGGCGAGCAGCAGCACGCGGTCGCACTGGTCGAGGGCGAGCACGCTGTGGGTGACGACCAGGACGACCCGGCCGCCGTCGGCGAGCGCCCGCAGCCCCTCCATGACCTGCCGGTCGAGCCCCGGGTCCAGGCCGGAGGTGGGTTCGTCGAGGAAGAGCAGCTGCGGCGCGGTGAGCAGCTCCAGCGCGATGGACGTGCGCTTGCGCTGACCGCCGGAGAGGGAGTCGATCCGCTGGTCGATCTGCTCGGACAGTCCCACCTCCGCGAGGACCTGGCGCACCCGCTCGTCCCGGTCGGCCGCGCTGGTGTCCTGCGGCAGCCGCAGGCGGGCGGCGAAGCCGAGTGCCCGCCGGACGGTGAGCTGGCGGTGCAGCACGTCGTCCTGGGGCACCAGTCCGATCAGGTGCCGCAGGTGGTCGTACTCCGCGTAGAGGTCCCGGCCGTCCCACGTCACGCGTCCCATGCCGGCCGGGCGCAGGCCGGTGAGCGCGCCGAGCAGCGTGGACTTGCCGGCGCCGGAGGGGCCGATGACCGCCACGAGCTGGCCCGTGCGCACCGTGAACGAGACGTCGTCGAGGAGGCGCTTGCCGCTCCTGGTGGCCACGGCGAGGTGCCGCGCGCTGAAGGTCGCGGCCTGCCGGACGGGGAGGACGGCCGCACGGCCGTCCCAGCGGATCGTCGTGCTGCCGACCCCGATCGCGTCGCCGGCGGTCAGGGCCGCGGCGCCCGACACCCGCGAGCCGTTGACGTACGTGCCGTTGGAGCTGCCCAGGTCCCGGACGGAGGCGGTGCCGGGCCCGGTGACGTCGATCGCGGCATGGCGGCGCGACACCATGGGGTCGTCGGCGACGACGAGGTCGCAGCGCGCGTCGCGGCCGATGACGACGGCCCGCTCCGCGGCCGGCGCGGCGGTCGCTCCCGGGCGCCGGGCGGGGGCCGCGTACCGGAGGAGCAGCTCCGGGCCGCCGTCCCCGCCCACCTGCACCCGGTGCTCCGGCCCCGGCTCGAGCGGCCGCTCGACGGCCACGGCCCCGTCCGCGGTACCGGCCGGGAGCGCCGTCCCGTCCACGACGGTGCCGTTGCTGCTCCCGAGGTCGCGCACGACCCAGGCCCGCCCCTCGTGCCGCAGCGCCAGGTGCATGCGGCTGACCAGCACGTCGGCCAGTTGCACGTCGCACCGCGGGTCCCGGCCCACCACCACCGGTCGCGAACCGTCGAAGGTCCACACGCGGCCATCGACGGACAGCTGCAGGGCCGCGCCGTCCCGTGGGCTGCGCGTCATGGCCGGGACTCCTCGCTCACGGCGTCGGGCCGGGGGCGGCCCGGTGCCCTGGCGCTCCGTGCCCTGCGCTCCGGGGACAGGACCGCACGGCACGGTCCCCGCCGGCCCGGTCGGCGTCAACGCCTCCGCGGCCGCCGCTCCCCCTGGGCCTCACCGGCCGGGTACGCGGCCCGCACGCCGTCACGCTGCGCCCCCGGCCGGGTCCGGACCGGCACCCCGGCCCGCCGGTCAGCCCATGTGGGGGTAGCGGTGGTCCGTCGGCGGGTCGAACGTCTCCTTGATCGAGCGGGTCGACGTCCAGCGCTGCAGGTTCTGCGCCGCGCCGGCCTTGTCGTTGGTGCCCGACGCGCGCCCGCCGCCGAAGGGCTGCTGGCCGACGACGGCGCCGGTGGGCTTGTCGTTGACGTAGAAGTTGCCCGCCGCGAACCGCAGGAAGCGCTGCGCGTGCGCGATCGCCGCACGGTCCTGGGCGATGACCGCGCCGGTGAGCGCGTACGGCGCCGACGACTCCATCTGGGTGAGCACCGCGTCGTAGTCGGCGTCGTCGTAGACGTGCACGGCCAGTACCGGCCCGAAGTACTCGGTGGTGAAGACCTCGTGCTCGGGGTCGGTGCCCTCGATGACCGTCGGGCGCACGAAGAAGCCCTCGGAGTCGTCGGCGCGGCCACCGGCGACGATCGACAGCGCCGGGTCGTCGTCCACCCGGTCGATGACGCCGGAGAGCTTGGAGAAGGACTTCCGGTCGATCACCGCGCCCATGAAGTTCGAGAAGTCGGTGACGTCGCCCATCGACAGCGACTCGGTGACGCCGACCAGGTCGTCGCGCAGCCGCGCCCACACCGACCGCGGCACGTAGGCGCGCGAGGCCGCCGAGCACTTCTGGCCCTGGAACTCGAACGCGCCGCGGACCAGCGCGGTGCGCAGCACGTCGACGTCGGCCGAGGGGTGGGCGACGACGAAGTCCTTGCCGCCGGTCTCGCCGACGATCCGCGGGTAGCCGCGGTAGGAGGAGATGTTCTCCCCCACCGTGCGCCACAGGTGCTGGAACACCGCCGTCGACCCGGTGAAGTGGATGCCGGCGAGGTCGCGGTCGGCCAGCGCGACGTCGGAGACGGCGATCCCGTCGCCGGTCACCATGTTGACCACGCCCGGGGGCAGCCCCGCCTCCTCCAGCAGCCGCATGAGGAAGTGCGCGGCGAACTGCTGCGTGGGCGCCGGCTTCCACACCACGGTGTTGCCCATGAGCGCCGGCGCGGTGGGCAGGTTGCCGGCGATCGCGGTGAAGTTGAACGGCGTGACGGCGTAGACGAAGCCCTCGAGCGGGCGGTGGTCGCTGCGGTTCCACACCCCCGGCGAGGAGACCGGCTGGGCGGAGACGATCTCGCGGGCGAAGTGCACGTTCCAGCGCCAGAAGTCGACGAGCTCGCAGGCGCTGTCGATCTCGGCCTGCTGGGCGGTCTTGGACTGGCCGAGCATGGTGGCGGCGTTCAGGGTCTGCCGCCACGGTCCGGCCAGCAGCTCGGCCGCGCGCAGGAACACCGCGGCGCGGTCGTCGAAGGACAGGTCCCGCCACGCCGGTGCGGCGGCCTTGGCGGCGGCCACGGCCTCCTCGGCGTCGGCGTGCGTGGCGTGCGCGGCGGTCCCGAGGACGGCGGCGTGCCGGTGCGGCTGGACGACGTCGAACCGCTCGCCGCCGGCCATCCGCTGCTTGTCGCCGATGGTGACGGTCAGCTCGAGCGGGTCGGCGGCCAGCTCGGTCAGCCGCTGCTGCAGGGCCGCGCGCTCCGGCGACCCGGGTGCGTAGCCGAGCACCGGCTCGTTGCGCGGCGGGGGGACGTTGGTGACGGCGTCCATGGGATGTCCTCCTGGGGCGGGGCGGGGCGGGGCGGCAGAAAAGGCCATTTCCGCCGCGAGGGGTCAGCGGGAGACGAGGGCGCGGAGGAAGAAGCGGAGGTTGGCCGGCCGCTCGGCCAGCCGGCGGACGAAGTAGCCGTACCAGTCGGCGCCGTAGGGGACGTAGGCCCGCACGCGGGTGCCGGCGGCGGCCAGCCGGCGCTGCTCGTCGACGCGGATGCCGTGCAGCATCTGCACCTCCCACGAGTCGTCGGCGCGCCCGTACTCGGCGGCCAGCCGCTGGGCCAGCGCCAGCATCGCCGGGTCGTGGCTGCCCACCATGGGGTACCCCGGCCCGCGCATGAGGACGCCGAGGCAGCGGGCGTAGGCGGCGTCGACGTCCCGGCGGCCCTGGTGGGCCACCGACGGCGGCTCGTCGTAGGCGCCCTTGACCAGCCGCACGCGCGAGCCGGGCGTGGCCAGCGCGGCGACGTCGTCCTCGGTGCGGCGCAGCGCGGCCTGCAGCACGGCGCCGGTCTGCGGGTGCTCCCGGCGCAGCTCGGCGAGGACGGCGAGCGTGGCGTCGACGGTCGAGGAGTCCTCCATGTCGAGGGTGACCGTGGTGCCGATCCGCGCGGCGCACTCGACCACCGGCCGGACCAGCTCCAGCGACAGGTCCTCCCCGCCCGGCAGCGCCTGCCCGAAGGCGGAGAGCTTGACCGACACCTCGGCGCGCGGGCCGAGGTCCATCGGCCCCAGCGCCTCGAGCAGGGCCAGGTAGGCGTCCCGGGAGGCGCGCGCCTCGCCCGCATCGGTCACGTCCTCGCCGAGGTGGTCGAGGGTGACCGCGATCCCCTCGCCGGTCAGCCGCCCGACGACGGCCAGCGCCTCGGGCAGCGTCTCGCCGGCCACGAACCGCTCGACCACCCGCCGGGTGAGCGGGGTGCCCACCAGCACGCGCCGCAGCGCGGGGCGGCGGGAGGCCCCCAGCAGCAGGGTCTTCGTGGAGAGCACGCGGCCCACCTCCGTCGTCGTCGCTGCCCCAGACGCTAGGAGCGTGCGACCCGGGTCACCAGAGACGGACGTACGGACTCCCCCGACCGGCTCTCATACAGTCGTATGGTGCGCGACGACCTGCAGGACGTGGTGGACGAGGTCGCCCGGCTGCTCGGGGCCCCGGCCACCCTCGAGGACGTCGACTTCACCCTCCTCGCCTTCGCCGCCCACCCGCTGGACGACGGCGAGACCGCGATGGACGCCGTCCGCACCCGCTCGATCCTCGGCCGCGGCTCCACCCCGGCCACCCGCCGCTGGTTCGAGGACCTCGGGATCGCCCGCGCCGAGCGCCCGGTGCGCACGCCCGCCGACCCCGCCGCCGGGATCCTCACCCGCCTGCTCCTGCCGGTGCGGTCCGGCGGCCGCACCCTCGGCTACCTCTGGCTGCTCGACGGCGGCCGCACCGACCCCGACGACGACGCCGACCCGGCACTGGCCGCGGCCGCCGCCCTGGCCGCCCGCGCGGGGCGGCTGCTCGCCGGCCGGGACGACGACGGCGGGGTCGGCGACGCCCTGGCCGCGGCGCTCACCGGGACCGGCGGCGCGCGCGAGCGGGCGGTGCGCACCCTGGCCGGCCGGCTCGGCGAGGACACCCCGCTGGCGCTCGTGGCCCTGCGCCCGCCGCCGGGCGGCCTGCCGGAGGGGTGGCGGCTGCCCCCGGCCGCGGCGGTGGTGGACGACGGGCACCCGGCCGTCGCCGTCCTCGTACGGCTGTCGCGCGCCGGCGACCTGCGCCCGGCCGCGACCACCGCGTCGGCGGCACTGGCCCGGCTGCCGGGCGCCTCCGCCGGGGTGTCCGAGCCGTCCGCCGGCCCCGCCGACCTGGCCGCGCGCTGGGCGCAGGCGCACACCGCGGCCCGGGTCGCGGCCGTGGCGCCCGGGCTCGCGCCCGTCGCCCGGTGGTCCGAGCTCGGCGGCTGGCGGGTCGCGGCGGCGCTGCCGGCGCCCGACCCGGCGGTGGCGCCGCTGCTGGCCGACCCGGTCATGGCCGCCACCGCCGAGGCCTACCTGGACGCAGCCGGCAGCGTGGCCCGGACGTCGGCGGTCCTGTCGGTCCACCGCCAGACGCTGTACTACCGGCTGGGCCGCATCACCGCGCTGACCGGCCTGGACCTGGCCGACGGCGACACCCGGCTCCTCGTGCACGCCTCGCTGCGCCGGGCGCGGCTGCCCTGAGTCCGGCGCCGGCCCCGGGACTCAGCCGCGGGCCCGGAGCCTGCGGTCGGCGTCGCGGAGGACCCCGGGCACCAGGGAGCGGTGGACGGCGGACAGCGGCGGCCACACGACCCGGGCCCACCACCGGTCGTACTGCAGGCAGGTGGTCAACGACACCCGGCGTCCGGCGGTGCGGACGATGAGGTTGCCCCGCAGGGACCGGGAGGCCGCCTCCAGGCGGATCCAGTCCTCGCCCCGCCCGCCGACCCGCCATCCCGCCACGGTGTCCGGCGAGGACCTCCGGTCGAGACGGAGCCCGAGCAGGCCGCGCCAGAGGAACCGCTCCGCGGCACTGGGGACGTCGCCGAACATCGCCCGAGCCCACTGCTCGGGGGTCGCGGCCACGTCGGTGACCCGCGTGCACCGGTCGGCGTAGCCGATGTCGGGCAGGGAAGCGAGCGCCCGTGCGGACGCGGTCACCCCCCGGAGGACCCCCGTGTCGCTGTGGACAGTGGTGCTCATCGCCGGATCTCCCGTCACCTCGTATACGGTCCCGTACAGACGAGGCTAGCCGATGTATACGGTGGCGTATACAGGCGAGGGGGACCGGTGGGCGCGATCCGCACGACGCGCCGGAGGTGGGTCGAGCAGGGGCTGCAGGCGCTGGCGGCCGGCGGTCCCGACGCCGTGCGCGTCGAGGCCCTGGCCAAGGACCTCGGCGTCACCAAGGGCGGGTTCTACGGGTCCTTCGCCGACCGGAACGCGCTGCTCGAGGCGATGCTCGACACCTGGGAGCGGGAGGCCACCGACGAGGTGCTCGACCGCGTCGAGCGCGAGGGCGGCGACCCGAGGACCCGGGCAGTACGGGCGGGCGTGCTCACCTTCTCCGACGACCGGCTGCTGCCCATCGACCTCGCGGTCCGGGACTGGGCCCGGCGGGACGAGGCCGTCGCCGCGCGCCTGCGCCGGGTGGACGACCGGCGCATGGGGTTGCTCCGCGAGCTGATCGGCACGTTCTGCACCGACCCCGACGAGGTCGAGGCGCGCAGCCTGCTGGCCTTCTGCGTGGCGATCGGCGAGCACTTCCTCGCCGCCGGCCACGGCGACCGCACCCGGGCCCAGGTCCTCGCCCGCGCCGCCGACCTGATCCTGGACCGGCCGCCCCGCTGAGGGCGGACCGGACTGTTGCGTATCGCACCCGTTCTGCCGCGACGCCGTCCCCGGGGTGACCTACCCTCGGGGAACTGATGGCTGCGGGAGGAGAGGCGTTGCCTCGAGACGCGGGCGGCGCCGCCGACGTCCTCCGGGACCTGCGCACGGCCACCGCCGCCGAGCACGAGCAGGTCGAGTCCACCCTCGACCTGATGGACCCGGCGCTGGACCGCGACCGGCTGGTCGGCGTCCTCGCGCGGCTGCACGCCTTCTGGTCGGCGGCCGAGGCCGGGCTGGACCACTGGGCCGCGACTCACCGCGCCGACGCCGCCGCCCTCGACTGGCCCCGGCGCCGCCGCACCGGTCTCTACGCCGCCGACCTGTCCGCCCTCGGCGGCTCGGCCGCCGACGACCGGCCCGACCTGCCCGCCGTCGACGGCACCGACGAGGCGCTGGGCCGCCTCTACGTCCTGGAGGGCTCGACCCTCGGCGGCACCTTCATCGACCGCCACCTGGCCACCCTGCCCGGGCTGGCCGGCGGCCCGCGGGTGCGCGCCTTCAGCCCCTACGGCGAGGACACCGGCGCGATGTGGGCCGCCTTCCGCCGCTTCACCCGCGCGCACGTCGACGGCGGCGGCGAGGCCCGACGGGTGGTCGCCGCGGCCCGCACCACCTTCGCCGTCCTCGCCGACTGGTGCGCCCCCGCCGCGAGGGCCCAGCGGGTGGACGCGTGACCGACGTCGACGCCACCGCGGGGGCGGACACCGCCGGGGCGGACGTCGCGTGGCTGTCGCCGGGCGAGCCGGTCGACCTGGAGAACTGCGCCCGGGAGCCGATCCACGTCCCGGGCAGCATCCAGCCGCGCGGGGTGCTGCTGGCGGTCAGCGAGCCCGACCTCGTCGTCGTCCAGGCCTCGGAGAACCTGGCCGGGCTGACCGGCGTCGTCTGGACCGACGCCCTCGGCCGCCCGCTGGCCGACGTGCTGGGGGTGACGCAGACCGAGGCCCTGGTCCGCTCGGCCAGCGCCTTCGGCGACCTGCGCGAGCGCAACCCGGTGGAGGTCACCCTCGACGTCGACGGCGCCCCGGTGCCGGTGGACGCGATCCTGCACCGCGCGGTGCTCTCGGGTCACCGGGACGGGCACGGGCAGCCCGACGACGGCGACCCGCCGGTGACCAACCTCGTCGTGGAGCTGGAGCCGGCGCGCGGGCCGCGGCCGTTCTCCTTCCCGAACACCTACCAGGCGGTGCGCAGCACGGTCACCGAGCTCAACCGGGCCTCGTCGCTGCAGGACCTCTACGACATCACCGCCCGCGCGGTCCGCAGCCTCACCGGCTTCGACCGCGTGATGGTCTACCGCTACGACGCCGACTACAACGGCGAGGTCGTCGCCGAGGCGAAGGTGGAGGGGCTGAACTCCTTCCTCGGCCTGCACTACCCCGCCTCGGACGTCCCGGCCCAGGCCCGGGCGCTGTACGAGAAGAACTGGCTGCGGCTGATCAGCGACGTCGACTACGAGCCCAGCCGCATCCAGCCGGTCGCCCACCCGGCCACCGGCAGCCCGCTGGACCTGACGTACTCGACGCTGCGCAGCGTCTCGCCCATCCACGTCGAGTACCTGCAGAACATGGGCGTGCGCGCCTCGATGTCGATCTCGCTGCTGCGCGACGACCGGCTGTGGGGGCTCATCGCCTGCCACCACTACGCCGGGCCGCACCAGCCCCCGTTCGCCACCCGCGCCGCCGCCGAGTTCCTCGGCTCGACGCTGTCGCTGCGCCTGGTCGACCGCACCGCCGAGGACGAGGTGCACCGGGCGCTGCAGGTCCGCTCCACCCTGGCCTGGCTGACCGCGGCCACCCTCGACGAGGACCGCCCGCTGGCCGACACGCTGCTCGGCGGCACCAGCCTCCTCGACGTCCTGCCCGCCGACGGCGTCACCGTCTGCCTGCAGGGCAGCACCGGCACCAGGGGCACCGCGCTGCCCGCCGACGTCGTCGAGCGGCTGGTCGGCTGGGCCGCGGCCCGCGGCGGCGACGTCGTGGCCACCGACGCCCTGCAGCGCGAGGCGCCGGAGCTCGGCATCCCGGTCGAGGTCGCCTGCGGCGTGCTGGTGATCCCGCTGCCCGACGGCCAGCACGTGCTGTGGCACCGCCGCGAGGCCGTGCGGCACGTCGACTGGGGCGGCGACCCGCACAACAAGGCCCTCGCCGAGCGCGAGGGCGACCACGTCCGGCTCAGCCCGCGCAAGAGCTTCGACCGCTGGCGGGAGACCGTCCGGGAGCGCTCCCACCCGTGGACCGCGCAGGAGCGTGCCGAGGTGGTGCAGTTGCGCGGCAACCTGCTCGAGGCCCTGTACGCCCGCTCCCGCAGCATCGTCCGCGCCGCCGAGACGCTGCAGCGCAGCCTGCTCACCGACCCGCCCGCGTCGGAGTCCCTGGAGATGGCGGTGCGCTACGTGCCCGCCACCCGGGAGGCCCAGGTCGGCGGCGACTGGTACGACGTCTTCGTCCAGCCCGACGGCTCGACGATGCTGGTCATCGGCGACGTCGTCGGCCACGACGTGCAGGCCGCCGCGTGCATGGCGCAGCTGCGCGGGCTGCTGCGGGGGATCGCCTACGACAGCGGCCAGAGCCCCGCGCAGGTGCTCGCCCGGCTCGACGCGGCGATCGACGGGCTGGGCCTCGGCGCCCTGGCCACCGTGCTGGTCGGCCGGCTGGAGCAGACCGGCGACGAGCGCGCCGCCGGGCTCACCCGCCTGCGCTGGGCCAGCGCCGGGCACCTGCCCCCGCTGGTCGTCGGTCCCGACGGCACGGGCACCGCGCTCACCGGCGGCCGGCCCGGCCTGCTGCTCGGCGTGACCCCGGAGGCGGTGCGCGCCGACGCCGAGGTGGTGCTCGAGCGCGGCTCGACCGTCCTGCTCTACACCGACGGTCTCGTCGAGCGCCGCGCCGAGGGCTTCGACGACGGCGTCGCCCGGCTCGGCCAGGCCCTCGCCGAGCTGCGCGGGCGCCCGGTCGCCGAGGTGTGCGACGAGGTGCTGGCGCGGATGGTCCCCGACGGCGCCGAGGACGACGTCGCGCTGGTCGCCGTCCGCCTGCTCGGCTGAGCCGGCTCCGTCACTCCGGGTCGGAGGACCCCGGGTCGGAGGACCCCGGGTCGGAGAACCTCGCCTCGAGGCCGTCGCCCTGGGGGCCGCCCTCCTCGGGCAGCGGTGCCTCGTCCTCGGCGGCGCGCACCTCGGCCTCGCTGCCGGCCGGCGCGGCGTCGTCGACACCGCGCTCGAGCTCGGCGAGCAGGCGCTCCTCGTCGGGGCGCAGGTCGCCGGCGCCCAGGTGCTCGCCCGGCTGGCCCGAGTCCGAGCCGGAGGCCATGCCGCTGTCGGGGAGGTCGGGATCGGTCATCGCGGGCCTCTCAGCGGGGGAAGCCGGGCTCGAGACGCGGCACGATCTGCATCTCCGGCACGAACGCCGCGGGGTGCAGCAGCAGCAGCGTGCGGACGGTGTCGGCCACCGCCGAGGGCGGCATCATCAGGTGCCCGGGGATGCCCCACTGCTCCATCATCGGGGTGTCCATGGCGGCCGGGATGACGCTCTGCACGCGGCACGGGAAGGGCCGCTCGCTGCCGTCGGCCTGCGTCACGGCCTTCTCCCGCAGCTCGCGCTGGATGCAGCGGGTGGCGTTGAGGAAGCCGGCCTTGGAGCCGTTGTAGGCGATCGCGCCGCTGCCCGAGGTGATCGCCGACAGCGACACGATGTGGACGACGTCGGCGCTGCGGCCCTCGGGCAGGTGCTGGACCCGCTTCATGAACTCGCTGGTGAGGAAGATCGGCCCCTCGCAGTTGACCGCCATCACGCGGCGGTAGTCGTCGAGGTCGATGTCGGTGACGTAGCCGGGCCGGTCGATGCCGGCCACGTTGACCAGGACGTCGAAGGCGTCGCCGTGCTGCTCGAAGAGCCGGCCCACCACCGCGCGGCGGCTGGCGTCGTCGGTCACGTCGAGCGCGACGACGTCGGCGCTGCCCCCGGCGTCGGCCACCAGCGCGCGGGTGTGCTCGCTGCCGTCGGCGTCGATGTCCGCGACGACGACGTGCGCGCCGGCCTCGGCCAGCGACACGCACGTCGCCCGGCCCAGCCCGCTGGCCCCGCCGGTGACCAGCGCCACGCGGCCCTTGAGCTCCCCTGCCACCCGTTCCTCCGTCCTCGACCCGCCGGACTCGGCCGGCGGGCCGTGATCACGATCCGTTCCCGCCACTCTCGCCGACACCGCCCGGGCGCGCAGGTCGGGAGCGGCCCGCCTTCCGCGTGGGAGGCGCAGGAGCGGTCAGGACGGGGATGACCAGACGTCGGCGAGGGTCACCGTCTGCAGCTGCCGGGACTCGACGAGCGCGAGCAGCTGGTCGAGCACGGTGGTGAGGGCCGGCTGGTTGGCGTGGCCGACGATGACCGCCTGGGCGGCGAACCACTGCTGCGCGGCGGCCATGAGCTCCTCGGCGCCGATCGCCCGGCCGTCGTCGAAGGTGCCGTTCCACATCACCGTGGTGGGGTGGCCGAGGTCGGCGGCGATCGCGTCGGTGCGCTCGTCGTGCGAGCCGAACGGCGGCCGCCAGAACGGCGTGGCGGTCACGCCGAGGGTGCGGCGCATGAAGTCCTGGTTGCGGCGCAGCTCCTCGGCCACCTCGGCGTCGGACAGGGTGGTGACGTCCGGGTGCGACCAGGTGTGGTTGCCGAAGGCGACCTGGCCGGACTCGATCAGCGGCCAGAGGTCGCGGGCGTTGTCCCCCCAGGTGCGGTAGCTGCCGTTGGGGAAGAAGGTCAGCCGGGTGTCGGTCTCGCGAGCGAGGGCGACCAGCGCCGCGACCACCTCGCCGTTGCTGCCGTCGTCGATGGTCAGGGCGATCCGGTTGCCCTCGCCGGGCAGCCGGTCGACCACGCCGAGGGGGGCGGGGACGGCGACCAGGCCGCCCGGGCCGGTGGGGGTGGCCGGCGCGGGCGGCGGCGGGGCGACCGGATCGGGGGCGCCGAGGTCCATCGCGGCGGCACCGCGGCCCACGGCGGCACCGGCGAGTCCGGTGGCGAGCAGGAGGAGGAAGCCCCGGCGGTCCACGCGGCGGACGCTAGGTCGGCGCCCCGGCGCGTCCGGTGCAGCGACACGGGCGCGCGGGCGCGCCCGCCACCGTCCGTGCCCGGTCCCTCACGACCGAGTAGGCGCCATCCGCGCCACACAGGCCCCCTAGGGCGTCGGGGCGAGGCCGGACTGCTCGAGGAGGCGCGCCTGCTCGCGGCACCACGGCGACCACTCGTCGCGCTCGGAGTCCTCCTGGCGACGGCGGAACGCGGCCCACTCCAGCAGCTCCCACTCCCCCACCTCGCTCGGGTCGGGGGCGGGCGTCCCGCTGTAGCGACCCACGTAGACCGGGCACACCTCGTTCTCGACGACACCGCGGAACTCCGCGCGGTAGCGGTAGCCGGGCAGCGCCGGACTCAGGTCGGCCACCTGCAGGCCGAGCTCCTGCGACGCGCGGCGGGCGATCGCGGCGGCGTCGTCCTCGCCGGGGCCGGGATGCCCGCAGACGGTGTTGGTCCACATGCCCGGGAAGGTCTGCTTGTCCGCGGCGCGGCGGGTGACCAGCAGCCGGCCGTCGTCGGCGAAGAGGTAGGCCGAGAACGCGCGGTGCAGCGGGGTCTCGCCGTGGTGCACCAGCGGCTTGGGCATGGTGCCGATCGGCGTCCCGTCGTCGTCGACCAGCACGATCAGCTCTGCCGCGGTCACCGTCACCCGTCCATCCTCCCCGATCTGCGCCCGTCCCACGCGGGCTCTTGCACGAACCGAGCGGCCGGTCTGACGATGATGCATGAACGGACCACGGTTGCAGTGGCAGGGCCGCACGCTGGAGGTCCGGACCACGCGGTCCGGACTGCGCACGACGGCGACCCTGCTGGCCGACGCCACCCCCGTCACGGAGGCCCGGGGTCGGCCGCGTCCTGCTGCCCGTCCCCGGGTCCGCAGAGCCCGCTCCCACGGTGCTCGTCGTCGCTCCGCTGCCCGGCACGGTCGCCCGCGTCGTGCTGCTGGTCCCCCGGCCCGCTCCCGACCCCGGGACCGGCGAGGCGGACGCGGACGCCTCCCGGGTGCTCGAGCTGGCCGCCGCCGAGCGCCACCCTTCGACCCGGTGCCGGGCACCCTCGCCGCCCGGATGCGGACGTTCGAGGAGCGGCACCCACGGCTGTGGGCGTCGCGGCACGTCGTCTCCGCCGTCGTCCGCGTGCTCGCGGGGCTGCTCGGGCTCGCCGTCCTGCTGCAGGCCCTGGTCCGGCCGCTGCTGCGGTGGCTGGCCGGCCTCGTGCCCGATGTCGACCTCCCCGACCTCCCGCTGCCGGACCTCGACCTGCCGTCGATCCCCTGGCCGGACCTCGACCTGCCCGACCTCACGCTCCCCGGCTGGCTCGCCGCGGTGCTGGCGACGGCGGAGTTCTGGGTCCCGGTGCTGGTCGCCGTCGGCCTGGCCGTCGCGGAGGTCCGCCGGAAGCGACGGCGTGACGCGGACCGGACGGCGGACGGACAGCCGTCCGCGCCGGGGGATGATGCGGCGGATGCGCACCGTCGACCCTGAACGGCACCGCGAGCGCCGCATGGCCATCGTCGGCGCGGCGTTGGACCTGTTCGCCACCCGTGGCCTGGACCGGACCACGACGGCAGAGATCGCCCGCGCGGCCGGCGTCTCCAGCGGTGCGCTGTTCCACTACTTCCCGTCCAAGCGTGCGGTGTTCCTCGCGATGTTCGACGCCGAGCGCGAGGAGTGGGACGAGGCCTTCGGCGCCGCGCGGGCACAGGAGGACCCGTGGGAGGCGCTGATGGGCGTCGTCGACCGGCTGGCCGACGAGGCCGCGCACCCGGCGATGGCCGGCCTGGTCGTCGAGGTGCTGGCCCAGGCCCACCGTGACCCGGAGGTCGCGGCGCTGGTCGCCGGGAGCGACCGGCGGATGCTGCGCGGCGTCGCCGGGCTCGTCGACCGGCTCCGCGACGCCGGGCGAGCCGATCCGGGCGCGCCCTCGGCCACCGCCGCGCGCTGGGTGCTCACCGTCACCGACGGCTTCATGACCCGCGGCTACCCCGAGCCCGACCGCGACCGTCCCGCCGAGGTGCGAGCGGCCAAGCGCCTGATCGCCCGCGCCCTGCGCTTCACCGGCGAGGAACCGGACGCCTGAGTGCTTCGGCATGCGCCCGCCCGGGCAAGGCCTGCCCATGCAGCGGTTCGAGCGCGACGGCCTGGTCTTCGACGTCCGTGACGGCGGTCCTCCCGACGGCGAGCCGGTGGTGCTCCTGCACGGGTGGCCGCAGGACTCCTCGACCTACGACCGGATGTCCCCGCTGCTGCACGGCGCCGGTCTGCGGACGCTGACCCCCGACCAGCGCGGCTACAGCCCCGGCGCCCGGCCGCGCGGGCGGTCGGCCTACCGGGTGCGGGAGGTCGCCGACGACGTCCTGGCCCTGCTCGACGCCGCGGAGCTGGGCAGCGCGCACCTCGTCGGCCACGACTGGGGCGCCGTCGTCGCCTGGGCACTCGCCGCCTGGCACCCCGAGCGGGTGCGCACGCTGACCGCGCTGTCGGTGCCGCACCCGGCCGCGATGTCGCGGGCCGTGCTCACCAGCGACCAGGGGCTGCGCTCGGCGTACGTGGCCGCCTTCCAGCTGCCGGTGCTGCCCGAGCGGCTGCTGCTGGCCGCGAACGGGCGGGCGCTGCGGCAGTTGCTGTCGGCCAGCGGGCTGCCGGAGGACGCGGCGGAGCGCTACGTGGCCCGGATGCGCGAGCCGGGCGCGCTGTCCAGCGCGCTGGCCTGGTACCGGGCGCTGCCGTTCGGCGCCCGGGACCGCGTCGGCACGGTGACGGTGCCGACCCTGCACGTGTGGAGCACCGGCGACGTCGCCCTCGGCCGCGCGGCCACCGAGGCCACCCGCGACCACGTCAGCGGCCCGTACCGGCTCGAGGTGCTCGAGGGCGTCCCGCACTGGATCCCCGAGGTCGCCGCCGAGCGGACCGCCGAGCTGGTGGTGGCCCACACCCGGACGGCGGCCTGAGGGTCAACCCGGCAGCGGGACCTCCGACAGCGGCAGCCGCACCACGAACCGGGTGTCCCCGGGCCGCGACCGCACCTTGAGCACCCCGCCGTGCCGGTTGGTGACGATGCGCCAGGCGACGTCGAGGCCCAGGCCGGTCCCCTGCCCCACCGCCTTGGTGGTGAAGAACGGCTCGAACACCCGGCGGCGCAGCGGCTCGGGGATGCCCGGGCCGGTGTCGGCGACCTCGACCACGGCGGAGTCACCGTCGAGTGCGGTGCGCAGGGTCAGCGTGCCCTCCCCCGCCATCGCGTCGAGCGCGTTGTCGATCAGGTTGGTCCACACCTGGTTGAGCTCGGCGGCGTAGGCCGGGACCGGGGGCAGGGCGCGGTCGTACTCCTTGACCACGCGGATCCCCGGACCGGTCTTCGCGCTGAGCATGACCAGCGTCGCGTCCAGCCCGGCGTGCAGGTCGGTCGCCTGGTGGGGCGTCCGGTCCAGCTGCGAGTACTGCTTGGCCGCGCCCACCAGGTGCGAGATGCGCGAGGTGCTGTCGAGGATCTCGCCCAGCAGCAGCTCGGTCTCGACGGTGTAGGCCAGCCACCGCAGCGCCGGCTCCAGGAAGTCGGCGTCGACGGCGTCGGCCACCAGCTGCAGGGACGCCGGGTCCAGCCCGGCCGGGACGAACACCGCCGCCAGCTCCCAGGGCCGCGCGACGTCGTGGTCGTCGAGCCAGTCGCCGAGCTCGTCCTCGCGGTCCGACCGCTCCAGCGCGCTCAGCTCGGCCGCCGCGCCGATGCCGGCGACGAACCGCTCCTGCAGCTCGGTCAGCCGGCGCAGCTGCTCGCCGTCGAAGGTGCCGTCGGCGAGCAGCGCGAGCTTGTGCCGCATCCCGGCCACCCGCTCGCGCAGCGCGGCGGTGGCCCGGGACGCCGCGGCGGCCGGGTTGTTGAGCTCGTGGGTGAGCCCGGCGGTCAGCTTGCCCAGCGCCAGCAGCCGCTCCCGCTGGCCGACCAGCTCGTCGGAGTTCCGGATGCCCAGGAACAGTCCCTGCAGCAGGTGGACGGCCATCGGGTACCAGCGGCGGAAGACGGCGGCGAACTCCGCGGCCGGCAGCGCCAGGAAGGTGCAGTCGGTCACCGCGCGCACCGTCGCCGGGTAGACCTGGGTGACCTGGTCGCCGAGGTAGAACTGCACCGCGCCGCTGTACACCCCCGGCTGGTCGGTGCGCACGGTCTCCACCTCGTCGCGGCCGACGCGCCGGACCATCCGCAGCGTGCCGGTCAGCAGCACGTAGAAGCACTCGGCCGGCTCGCCCTCGGTGGAGACGTCGCTGCCGGCGGGGAAGGCGACGACGTCGCCCGTCTCGGCCACCCAGGCGAGCTGGGCGGCGTCGAGGTCGGCGAAGAGGAAGAGCTCGCGCACCTGCGCGGGGTCCAGCCGGGCGGGCGGGGTCACCGCTCCTCCAGGTACCGGTGCACGAGGGTGACCGCCATGGCGCCCTCACCGACGGCGGAGGCCACCCGCTTGACCGACTGGGACCGGACGTCCCCGGCGACGAAGACGCCCGGGACGCTGGACTCCAGGAAGAAGGGGTCGCGCTGCAGCCGCCAGCCCGGGGGCCGCTCGCCGTCGACGAGCAGCTCGGGCCCGGTGAGCACGAACCCGCGCCCGTCGCGGGCCAGCACGCCGTCGAGCCAGTCGGTCCGCGGCTCGGCGCCGATGAAGACGAACAGGTGCGAGGTCGGGACGGTCTCCACCCGCCCGGTCCCGTCGGCGAGCTCGATCTCCTCGAGGTGGTCCCCGCCCCGCGCCGCGGTCACGGTGGTGCCGGTGCGGACGACGACGTTCGGGATCTCGGAGAGCTGCTGCACGAGGTAGTGCGACATCGACGCCTCCAGCGAGGAGCCGCGGACGACCAGGGTGACGCAGCTGGCGTGCCGGGAGAAGAACACCGCCGACTGCCCGGCCGAGTTGGCCCCGCCGACGACGTAGACCGGCTGGTCCTGGCAGGCGGCCGCCTCGGTGAGCGCCGAGCCGTAGTAGACCCCGCGGCCGGTGAACCCGTCGGCACCGTCGGTGGGCAGCGTCCGGTAGGAGACGCCGGTGGCCAGGACGACGGAGTGCGCGGCGATGCTGCCGCCGTCGGCGAAGTGCACCACCCGGGCCGGGCCGCGGACCTCCAGCGCGGTCACCTTGCGGGCGGTGAGCACCTCGGCGCCGAAGCGGGCCGCCTGCCGCCGCGCGCGGTCGGCCAGCTGCCCGCCGGAGACGCCGTCGGGGAAGCCGAGGTAGTTCTCGATGCGGCTGCTCTGCCCCGCCTGCCCGCCGGTGGCCGAGCGCTCGACGAGCACGGTGCGCAACCCCTCGGAGGCGGCGTAGACGGCGGCGCCGAGGCCCGCCGGGCCGCCCCCGACCACGATCAGGTCGTAGAAGTCGGTGCTCGGCTCGACGGTGAGCCCGACCGCGGCGGCCAGCTGCGCCTCGGTGGGCGCGAGCAGGGCCGGGCCGCCGGGCGGCACCACGACGGGCACGTCGTCCGGGCCGGCGCCGGCCGCGGCCAGGAGCCGCCGCCCGTCGTTCTCCTCGACGCTGTACCACCGGTACGGGACGGCGTTGCGGGCCAGGAAGTCCCGGGCGGCGAACGACGGCGCCGACCAGTGGTGCCCCACGAGCTTGACCTCCTCGACGGCGGCGTCGGGGCTGGCCGCCCAGGTCTCGATCATCGCGTCGACCACCGGGTAGAGCTTCTCCTCGGGGGGCTCCCACGGCTTGAGCAGGTAGTGGTCGACGTCGACGAGGTTGATCGCCTGGATGGCGGCGTCGGTGTCGGCGTAGGCGGTGAGCAGCGCCCGGCGCGCGCGGGGGAAGAGGTCCATCGCCTGCTCGAGGAACTCGATGCCGTTCATCCCCGGCATCCGGTAGTCGGCGAGCATCGCCGCGACGCGGTCCCCGCGCAGCGTGAGCTCGCGCAGGGCCTGCAGCGCCTCCTCGCCGGAGGACGCCCGCACGATGCGGAACCGCTCCCCGTAGTGGCGGCGCAGGTCGCGCGCCACCGCCCGGGACACCCCGGGGTCGTCGTCGACGGTGAGCAGGACGGGGCGGGCCCGTGCGCCGGCCTCGGGGGTCTGGGTCATGGCTCCTCCTGGGGGACGGGGCTGGGCAGGACGGGCGCGCCGGGTCCGCGGCCGTCCTCGACGAGGGCGGCGAGCTCGGCGTCGGTGGGACGGCGCAGCACGCGCCCGGAGCGCCACACCACCACGGGCAGGTCGTCGTCGGTCACGCCGAGGTCGGCGAGCAGCGCGCGGGCGTCGTCGTCGGTCTCGACGTCGACGACGGCCGCGGTCAGTCCGTGGTGCTCGGCGAAGCGGCGCAGCCGGGCCGTCTCACCCGACGTCCCCCGCCCCACGACGCGCAGGTCGGCCGCGAGCGCGAGCAGCAGCGAGCGGCGGACGAGGAAGGCGCGCAGCACCAGTTCCTCGAGCGCCGGGTCCGCGGCGAAGGCCTGACGGATCCGCGCGTCGGGGACGGTGACCACCTCGGCCGGCCGGAGCACGACGGCGGTCAGGAAGACCGGGCGGTCGCTGAAGAGGTCCAGCTCACCGAGGAAGCGGCGCGCGCCGTGGACCGAGACGACCCGCTGGTCGGGATGGCCGTGGTGCTCGACCACGGCGACGGAGCCGGAGAGGACGAGCTGGAACTCATAGCCCGGGTCACCCTCCCGGAAGAGCGTCTGGCCCGGCTGCCAGGTGCGGCGGGTCCCGTACCGCTCCAGCAGGGCCACCTGCGCGTCGCCGAGGCGGGGGAAGGCGCCGTCCCGGTCCGGCGTCTCCGGCAGGTCGGGCGGCAGCGGGCCCGCCTCGGCCCCCGGCGGGCCCACCGGGGGCCGCGCCGGCGCCTCCCGGCGGCCGCCGAGCGCGGGCAGCACCCGGGCGCCGGCACCGTCGCCCGACGGGTCCGCCGCGGCACCCGCGCCGGTGCCCGCGAGCAGCGCCGCGGCGAGCGAGTCGGCGTCGTGCGGTCCGGTGTGCCGACGCCCGCCCACGAAGAAGGTCGGCGTGCCCTCGACCCCGCTGGCCTCCGCGGAGTCGACGTCCTCCTGCACCCGGCGGGCGAACCGGCCGGCGCCGAGGTCGCGGGCGAAGCGCTGGACGTCGAGCCCGATGGCCGCGGCGTGCTCGAGCAGGTCCGGCGGGGTGAGCCGGTCCTGCACGGTGAACAGCCTGTCGTGCATCTCCCAGAAGCCGCCCTGCGCGGCCGCGGCCTCGGCCGCCTCGGCGGCGAGCCGGGCGTGCGGGTGCACGTCGACGAGCGGGAGGTGCCGGAAGACGTAGCGGAGGCGGTCACCGAACCGCTCGCGGAGCTCCTCGACCGAGCCGGTGGCACGCCCGCAGAAGGGGCACTCGAAGTCGCCGTACTCGACCAGCGTGAGCGGCGCGTCGGCCGGCCCCCGGACGTGGTCGCGTCCCGGGTCGACGGGCGGGTCGAGCGCCGACGGACGGACGGCCCCGGCGGGCCGGCGCAGGTCGGCGACGCGGAACAGCGCCCAGCCGAGCAGCGCGGCGAGCACCGAGGCCGTGAGCACACCCACCCGCGCCTGGTCGGCCAGCCGCTCGTCGCCGGGGAAGGCGAGGTCGACGATGAACAGCGAGATGGTGAACCCGATGCCCGACAACGCGGCGCCCCCGGCCACCTGGAGCCCGGTGAGGCCGGGGGCGAGCGCGCCGAGCCCCAGCCGCACCGCCAGGCCCGTGCCGGTGAGGATGCCGACGAGCTTGCCCAGGACCAGCCCGGCGACGACACCGAGGGTCACCGGCGAGGACGCCGCCGCGCGCAGCGTCTCACCGGTCAGCGGGACACCGGCGTTCGCCAGCGCGAAGACCGGCACGATGACGAAGCTCGTCCAGGGCTGCCAGAGCTGCTGCAGCCGCTCGCCGGCCGACACCGACCGGTCGATCGACAGCCGCGCCGCCCGCGCGAACCCCGGGTTGGGCGACTGCTGGTAGGCCCGCACGAGCCGGGCGGCGTCGGCGACCTCCTCGCGCCGCGCGGCGTAGGCGGGCGTGAGCAGGGCGATGACCACGCCGGCGAGGGTCGGGTGGACGCCGGACTCGTGCATCGCCACCCACACCGCGGAGGCGAGGACCAGGTAGGCCGGTCCGCGCCAGACCCTCAGGTACCGCAGCCCGACCATCAGGGCGAGCCCGAGGACGGCCAGGCCGAGCGCGAGCGGCTGCAGGTCGTCGGTGTAGAAGACCGCGATGACGACGAGCGCGCCGACGTCGTCGGCGATGGCGAGCGTGAGCAGGAACAGCCGCAGCGGGGCCGGGCAGGACGGGCCGACGAGCGCCAGCACGCCGAGCAGGAACGCGGTGTCGGTGGAGATGACCACTCCCCAGCCGGAGGCCCCCTCGTCGCCCAGGTTGAAGGCGACGTAGACCAGCGCCGGCACGGCCAGGCCGGTGACGGCGGCCAGCGCCGGCACCGCGGCCCGCCGTCGGTCGGTGAGCTCGCCGATGACCAGCTCACGCTTGATCTCGAGCCCGACGACGAAGAAGAAGAACACCATGAGGCCGTCGTTGACCCAGTGCCGGAGGTCCAGGGACAGCTCGCTGGCGCCCCAGCGGAGAGCGAGCTCGGTGTGCCAGAAGTCGGCGTAGCTGTCCCCCACCGGGGAGTTTGCCCAGAGCAGCGCCGCGACCGTGGCCGCGAGCAGGAGCCCGGCGCTCCCGGCCTCCGTCCGCAGCGAGCGCCGCAGCGGCGCGACCCGCGCCAGCAGGCCGTGCCCCCCCGGGGACGACTGGCCCCCCGGGTCCTCCGCCCCTCCCGCCGGCCGCAGCGCCGGGGCGCCGTCGGTGCTCACCGGGTCGCCTCCCGCGGCGGTCCCGCCGCACGGGGGTGCAGCTGGGGGGCGTCGACGCCGCAGTGCAGGCACTCCTCCACGGCCATCCGCCCGCCGTCGGGTGCGGTCCCGGCGGGTGCGGTCCCGGCGGGTGCGGTGCCGGGATGCGCGGCGGCCAGCGGGCGGCGGATGGCGACGACGGCCACCAGGGCGCCGAGGAGCAGCAGCCCGGCGCAGACGAGCACGGCCGTCCGGAAGCCGGATCCGAAGGCGGCGGGGTCGGTGTAGTCGTCGCCGCCGATGCCGGCCACGACCGGGACCACGGCCACCGCGAGCAGGCTGGCCGCCCGGGCGACCGCGTTGTTGACCCCGGAGGCCACGCCGGCGAACCGGTCCTCGGCGGAGTCGAGCACGGTCGCGGTGAGCGGTGCGACCAGCAGCGTGAGCCCGGCGCCGAACACCACCGCTGCGGGCAGGACGTCGAGCACGTAGGACGCGCCCTCGCCGATCCGGAGCATGAGCAGCAGGCCGGCGGCCGACAGCAGGGGCCCGGCCGTCATGGGCAGCCGCGGCCCGATGCGCTGGGCGAGGGCGCCGGCCCGGGCGGAGAACAGCAGCATGAGCACCGTCACCGGGAGCAGCGAGGTCCCGGCCAGCAGAGGGCTGAACCCCGACACCACCTGCAACTGCAGGACCAGCAGCACGAACACCACCCCGAGCGGGGCGTAGACCAGCAGTGTCACCAGGTTCGCCGCGGTGAACTGCCGGTCGCCGAACAGGGCCGGCGGCACCAACGGGTGCCGTGACCGGAGCTGGACGACGACGAAGGCCACCAGCGCCGCTCCCCCGGCGACCCCCCAGGCCAGGACACCCGGCTCGGCACCGGTGCCGCCGGCGGCGGTCAGGGCGTAGGTCAGCCCGCCGAGCCCGGCCACCACCAGGGCGGTCCCGGTCCAGTCCAGCGACGGCGCGGCGGCGGGGTCCCGCGTCTCGGGGACGTGCTTGGCGGCGACGGCCACGATGAGGACGGCCACCGGGAGGTTGACGAGGAACACCGCGCGCCAGCTCCACTCGACCAGCCAGCCGCCGAGGAACGGCCCGACGGCGCCGGCGACCCCGCCGAGCCCCGACCAGGCGCCGACCGCCGCGGCACGGTCCTGCGCGGCGAAGGACGCCGAGATGATCGCCAGGCTCCCCGGGGTGAGCAGCGCTCCCCCGACGCCCTGCAGCGCGCGGGCCAGGACGAGGGTCGTCACGTCCGGTGCCAGGCCGCACAGCAGGGAGGCGGCGGCGAACCAGACGACCCCGACCACGAAGACCCGGCGCCGGCCGAACCGGTCGCTCAGCGAGCCGCCGAGCAGGATGAGCGAGGCGAGCGTGAGCGTGTAGGCGTTCACGGTCCACTGCAGGCCCGTGAAGCCGGCATCGAGGTCGGCCCCGATCCGCTCCAGGGCCACGTTGACCACGGTGCCGTCGAGCATCGCCAGGCTCGAGCCGAGCACCGTGGTCAGCAGCACCCACCGCCCCTGGGGGGTGCCCATCCGCAGACCGCCGGCGGGGGCGGGCTGCACCTGCGAGGTCACCGGTGGCCCGCCCGGCGGCCGGGTCGCGGGTCCGCGGTCGGTGCACGCAGTCCCACCCCGACCTCCCACCGACACCCGGGCAGCGGCCGATCCGCTGCCGGGAGGCACGTCGACGCTGGCGGATCCCCGTGGAGCGCGAGCCTCGCCCCCCGGGTCCGCCGCTGTCAATCGCCCCGGGAACGCGTCCCGGACGCCGCTGGGTCACCTCGTCGGCGTCCGTCCGGCCGGTCGCCGCAGCAGTTCCGGGCATGCACGCCGGCCCTCGTGGGCACCTCTGACCCGCAGAGTCCGCGACCGAGGGAGCCGCCATGTCCACCGCCACGACCCCCCGCCGCCGCTGGCGCCTGGCCGCCGTCGGCCTCGCCCTCGCCGCCGCGCCCTTCACCGCCGCCTGTGGCTCCGACGTCGTCGACGACGACGTGCAGCAGAACGTCGAGGAGGGCGTGGACGACGTCGAGGAGGAGGTCGAGGACGCGACCGACGGTGAGGACTCCGACGGCTGACCCCTCCGGAACGGATGCAGAACAGTCTTTGCAAAGAGTCCTCTGCATCCGTAGGCTCGGGCCATGGCCGAGCCGCCTCCCGAGGAGTCCGTCGACGTCACCGATCCCCGGACGCTGCGGGCGCTCGCGCACCCCCTGCGCACCGGCCTGCTGGCCCTGCTCCGGTCCGAGGGGCCCTCGACGGCGTCGCGTCTCGGCGAGCGCCTGGGCGAGAGCAGCGGGACGACGAGCTACCACCTGCGCCAGCTGGCCGACCTCGGCTTCGTCGAGGAGGTCGCCGGCCGGGGCACCGCGCGCGAGCGCTGGTGGCGCGCCCGGCACCGCAGCACCCGCTGGCGCACCGAGGACCTGGTCGCCCAGCCCGGCGGCCGGGAGGTCGTCGAGGAGCTGACCCACCAGTCCCTGGGCCGCCAGCGCCGGATGCTGGCCGCCCACGCCGAGCAGCGGGAGGACCTCGAGCCGGCCTGGCGCGACGCCGTCTCGCTCAACGACTGGGCGCTGCACCTCTCGCCGGAAGGCGTCGACGCGCTGGCCGAGGAGCTCAACGGCGTGCTCGCCCGCTGGCGCGCCGAGCGCGAGGAGCCGGGACAGCCCCTCGTGCACGTGCTGCTCGACCTGTTCCCCCTGACCGAGGACCCGGCGTGAGCGCCCCGCTGACGGTCGCGGCCGCCGGACGCCGCTTCGTCGGGCTCACCGCACTGCGCTGGCTGCCCGTGGGCCTGAGCGCGCCCGTGTCGGTGCTGCTGGCCGCCTCCCGCGGCCTCTCCCCCGCCGACATCGGCGTCGTCGTCGCGGTGTACTCGCTGGTCACGCTGCTGCTCGAACTGCCCACCGGCGGTCTCGCCGACGCGATCGGCACCCGGCAGGTGCTCGTCCTCGCCGGCCTGGCCACCGCCGCGGGACTGCTGACCTCCGCCGTCGCCCAGAGCACCGCGACGTTCGCGCTGGCCTGGGCGTTGAAGGGCGTCGGGCGGGCACTGGACAGCGGCCCGCTGGAGGCCTGGTACGTCGACGCCGTCCGCGCCGCCGACCCCGACGCCGACGTGACGCCGGGGCTGTCCCGCGCGGGTGCCGCCGACGGCGCGGGCCTGTGCCTGGGCGCCGTGCTCGGCGGGCTGCTGCCGCTGCTCGCCGGCGGTGCGGACGACGGGGTCCTCGTCCTGCCCGTGCTGGTGGCCGCGGCGCTGGCGGGGGTCTCGGTGGCCGCGGTGGCGCTGCTCGTCGTCCCGGTGGGCCCGGCCCGCGGCTCCGGGGCGGCTGCGCTGCGGGCCGGCGTCGCCCGGGTCCCCGCCGTCGTCCGGGACACCGCCCGGCTGGTCACCCGCGACGGCCAGCTGCGGCGGGTGCTCGCCGTCTCGCTGCTGGTCGGCTGCACGCTGAGCACCCTGGAGCTGGTGGGGCCGCTGCACGTCGCGGCGCTCACCGGCAGCGGGACCGAGGGCGCGGCGGTCTTCGGCGTCGTCATGGCCGTGTCGTACGGGGCGGCCGGCGTCGGCGCGCTGCTGGCCCCGCTCGCCCGGCGCGCGGCCCGGGGATCGGCCGGCCGGGCGACGGCGGGGCTGGTCGTGCTCGGCGCGGCCGCCGTGGCCCTCGTGCCGCTGGGCGGGGTCCTGGCCCTGGGGTGCCTGTTCGCCGCCTTCTACGTCTCCAACGCCGCCGCCTGGCCGCTGTGGAAGGACGTCCTGCACGCGCGGGTGGCCGGGGGGCAGCGGGCGACCGCGCTGTCGGCGTCCTCGCTGGCCCTGCAGGTCGGCGGGCTCACCGGGAGCCTGCTGGTGCTCCGCCTGGCCGACGCGGCCGGGACCCCGAGCGGGTTCTGGATCGCGGCGGGCGTCCTGTTGGTCGTCGCGCTGGTGTGCCTGGGCCTGCGCTCGCGGGAGGCGGATCCGGCGCGGGTGGCGTGACCGGGCTCCCCGGTTGCGGTCCGGCGGTGCGGGTAGCGCCTGGACATGGCTGATCTCCCCAGTGCCCACCTCAACGGCCTGAAGGTCGCCGTCACCGGCGCGAGCGGCAACGTCGGCACGGCGCTGCTGCGGCGGCTGACCGCGCCCGGCAGCGGCGTCGCCGAGGTCCGCGGACTGGCCCGCCGGAACCCGCCGGACGTCGAGCCGTACTCCTCCGTCACCTGGTACACGGCCGACCTCGGTGAGACGTCCAGCGAGCAGGCGCTGACCAACCTGCTCGAGGGCGTGGACGCGGTCGTGCACCTGGCGTGGGCGCTGCAGCCGGGGCGCAAGACCGACGAACTGCACGAGGTGAACGTCGACGGCACGCGCCGGGTGATGCGCGCCGCGGTGGCCGCCGGGGTGCAGCACGTGGTGCACATGTCCTCCCTGGGCGCCTATGCCGCGGGCGGCGGGGACCGCCCGGTGGCCGAGGACTGGCCGGTCACCGGCATCCCGAGCTCCCAGTACAGCCGGCAGAAGTCCGAGGCCGAGCGGGTCGTGCGCGACGTCGTCGGCCGCCGGCAGGACGTCACGCTGACCGTCGTCCGGCCCACCCTGGTGCTGCAGCCGGAGGCGGCGAGCGAGATCGGCCGCTACTTCCTCGGGCCGCTGCTGTTCGGCGCGGCCCGGCTGGTGCCCGGCCAGGTCGCCTCGCTGCTGCCGTTGCCCCTGCCGTCGCTGCGGGTCGGGTTCGTGCACGCCGACGACGTCGGCGACGCGATCACCCGCATGCTCGACCGGCGCGTGCCGGGCCCGTTCAACCTCTCGGCCGACCCGGCGCTGGACGCCGACGGGATCGCGCGGGCGCTGGGCACCACCCGGGTGCCGGTGCCGGCGGCGGTGCTGCGCGCCGGGCTGAGCGCGGCGTTCCACGCGCACCTGACCCCCACCGAACCGGGCTGGCTGGACCTCGGCCTGCAGTCGCCGGTGCTCGAGACGGCCCGGGCGCGCACGCAGCTGGGCTGGCAGCCGGCCCACCGCGGCGACGACGTCCTGCGCCAGTTCGTCGCCGCCCTCGGCCGTGGCGACGGCGGCCCGGGCCCGCTGCTGGCCGCGACCGGCGGCCGCGAGCACGACCCCGCCGGCGATCCGCGGAACGTCCCCAACCCCCGCTGAGGGCCCGGCATCCCGTCGGTCCGGAGCCCTGAGCTGCACGTTCGCCCTCCACAGGCATTGCTCCGCCTGGCGTTCGAACGTGCGATGGAACCGTGACGGGATCCTCGACCGCGGTGCCCGACGCACCGGCCGTGACGCCTCCGGGTGTCGGCTGGGCGTCGGGACCGCTGGGTGGGGTGCAGGCCGCCGACCGGGAGATCGCCCGGCAGACCGCGCGGCGGTACCGGGCGATCGCGGCGTTCGCCGCGACCCGCCGGCGTCACCCGACCGGGCGCAGGGTGAGCGCGGAACGATGGCGACCGAGCGGTGGGCGGCGCGGGCGCGGGTGCTGCGTCCGGTCAGCGGCCACCGGGCCCCCGCCCCACCGAGGCCCCGGCGCGTCGGCTCAGGAGCGGGTGGTCCAGGCGCCGACGCTGCGGCCGGTGGCGGAGAAGACGTCGGCGGCCTGCTCGGCGCGCAGGGCCACGAACAGGCCCTCGGCCTCGGCGAGCACCACCTCGGGGCTGTCCTCCGCGACCAGCCGCGCGTGCGCGGTGGTCCGCCGGCCGACGGTCTCGCCCATCTCGGCGGTGAGCAGCAGCGGCACGCCGAGGTGCACCGGACGCCGGTAGGTCACCGTCAGCGTGGCGGTCAGCCCCCCGCGGCCGGCGGCGCGCAGGGCGCGGGCCAGCACGTGGTCGAGCAGCGTGGCCACCACTCCACCGTGCACGAGCCCGGGCGGCCCCTCGTGCGGCTTGCCCACGGTGACCCGTCCGGTCGCCGTCCCGTCCGGGGTGTCCGAGGCCACCAGCGGCGGCGCCACCGGGCTGCCCGGGCCGTACACCGGGCTGTACCAGCGCTCGCCGGTCTCGGGGTCGTCGACGCGGGCGATCTCGTGCAGCTCCCGGCGCCGCGCCCGCAGCCGGCCGGCCAGTTCCCGCGCGGCGACGGCGGCCGCCGCCAGCTGGGCGTCGTCGACCTCCGTGCGGACCGCGGCGTCGACCAGGTCGCGCAGCGCGTCCCCCAGCTCACCGACCGCGACCCGGCGGACGGCCCGCTCCTCGGGTGTCAGCGGCGCCTCAGCCACGCGGCATGCCGGCCGCGCGCAGCAGCCCGCTGCCGACGATGACCCGCTGCACCTCGCTGGTGCCCTCGTAGAGCCGGTACAGGCGGGCATCGCGGTAGAAGCGCTCGACCGGGGTGGTGCGCAGGTAGCCCAGGCCGCCGTGCACCTGCACCGCGCGGTCGGTCGCGCGGCCGACCATCTCGCTGCACCACAGCTTCGCCGACGACGGACCGATCGAGGTGTCCTCACCGGAGTCGTAGCGGGCGGCGACCTCGCGGACCATCGCCCGGCCCGCCAGCCACTCGGAGTGCAGGTCGGCGATCAGCGCCTGCACCAGCTGGAAGCGGCCGATCGGGGCGCCGCCCTGCCGGGCGGTGGACGCGTAGGCCACCGACTCGTCGAGCACCCGCTGCGCCATGCCGACGCACAGCGCGGCGATGTGCAGCCGCCCCCGGGACAGGACCGTGAGCGCCTTCGAGTAGCCGCGGCCCTCCTCGCCGATCAGCGCGTCGGCGGGCACGTGCACGTCGTCGAAGAACACCTCGGACGTCCAGGCGCCCGACTGGCCCATCTTCTTGTCCCTGGGGCCGAGCGTGACCCCGGGCGCCTCGGCGTCGACGACGAAGCTGGAGATGCCCCGGCCGCCCTTCTCCTCCGGGTCGGTCCGGGCGAAGACGACGAAGAGGTCGGCCAGCGGCGCGTTGGTGATGTAGCGCTTGGCACCGTTGACCACCCAGCCGTCGCCGTCACGGCGGGCGCTGGTGCGCAGGCCCGCGGGGTCCGAGCCGGCCTCGGCCTCGGTGAGGGCGAAGGAGCCGATCAGCTCACCGGCGGACAGGCGGGGCAGGTAGGCCTTCTTCTGCTCCTCGCTGCCGAAGCGGGCGATCACCTGGCCGGCGATGCCGTTGTTGGTGCCGAACAGCGAGCGGAAGGCCGGCGTCGTGTAGCCGAACTCGAAGGCGAGCTCGACGTCCTCGCTCATCGAGACGCCGAGGCCGCCGTACTCCGCGGGGAGGGCGTAGCCGAACAGGCCCATGTCGGCGGCCGCGCCGCGCAGTTCCTCGGGGATGCGGTCGTCGAGGTCGATCTCCTCCTCGCGGGGGACGACCACCTCCCGCACGAGCTGCCGAACCGCGAGCCGGATCTGCGTGAAGTCCTCGGCGTCCACGCCTCCATGGTGCCGCCTGCGGGGGGAGGACGCCGAGCCGGGGGTGCAACACCTACCGGGCGGTGTTGCAGGCCGACGGTCCGAACTGTCGGTCGCCGTCTGAGCACTCCCCGTTGCTCGTCACCGTGAGCCGCACTAGCGTCACCCACGGCACCCGAACCAGCGGCGCCGCGCACACCACCGGAGTCCCCGTGCACCTCTCCGTCGCCGTCGTGCCCGCTCCCGGCCAGGTCGTCGTCCGCATCACCGGCGACGCCGGCCGCCCGACGCTGCCCCGCCTCGCCGCCGGTCTGACCCGCGCGGCCGAGCACGGGACGGCCAGCGTGGTCGTCGACGTGGCCGGCGTGCGTTTCCGCGACGGCGCGGCCCTGCGCACCCTGGCCGGTTTCAGCGACACGCTCACCGCGGCGGGGCGGCAGTGCCGGGTGGTCGGGGCTCCGGCGGTCACCCGGCGCCTGGTGGCCGAGGCCGGCCTCGCCGGCGTCCTCGAGCTCGACGGACCGCTCACCGGCGCGGACCCGGTGCGGCCCCGGCCGCGGCCGCCGTCGGATCCCCCCGCCACCGCCGAGTGGCAGCCGCCGGCGCGCGAGGAGCCGCGGTGGCCGCGGTCGGCGGCGCACCCGATGCGGGGACCCGCCGGCGAGTCCCGCCGACGAGTCCCCGTCCCCCTCGACCGCTGGCGGTAGCGGGCCTCGGGCCTCAGGCCAGCGCGTCCAGGCGGGCCACGTCCTCGTCGGAGAGGGCCAGCCGCGCCGCGCCCATGTTCTCGGTGAGGTGCTCGACGGACTTGGTGCCCGGGATGGGGAGCACGACCGGCGACTTCTGCAGCAGCCAGGCGAGCGCGACCTGCGCCGGGGTGGCGTCCAGCTCCCGGGCGACGTCGGCGACCGGGCTGTGCGGGGCGGCGAGGTCACCGGTCGCGATCGGGAACCACGGGATGAACGCGATCCCGTTCTCGGTGGCGAAGTCCAGGACGTCCTGCGACTGCCGGTTCGTCAGGTTGTAGAGGTTCTGGACGCTGACGACCTCGACGATCTCCCGCGCCGAGCGCAGCTCGTCCACCGAGACCTCGGAGACGCCGATGTGGCGGACCTTGCCCTCGTCCTGCAGCTCCTTGAAGGCACCGAGCTGGTCGGCCAGCGGCACGTCGGCGTCGATGCGGTGCAGCTGGATCAGGTCGATCCGCTCGACCCGCAGGTGGCGCAGGGACAGCTCGACCTGCTGCCTGAGGTACGCCGGGCGGCCGACCGGCGTCCAGATGCCCGGGCCCTGGCGGGTGAGCCCGGCCTTGGTGGCGATGACCAGGTCCTCGGGGTACGGGTGCAGGGCCTCGGCGATGATCTGCTCGCTGACGAAGGGCCCGTAGGAGTCGGCGGTGTCGATGAGGTCGACGCCCTGCTCGACGGCGGCACGGACCACGCGGATCGCGCCGTCACGGTCGGCCGGCTCGCCCCAGACGCCGGGGCCGGGCAGCTGCATGGCGCCGTAGCCCAGCCGGTGGACGGTCAGGTCGCCGCCGATGGCGAAGGTGTCGGCAGGTGCGGTCGCGGTCATGGACCCTCCGGGTGCGCGGTGCCCCGGATCGGCTGCCCGGGGTCTCGTCGTCGCCAGCACGGCGGCCCGCGCGGGTCTTCCCGGAGGGCCGGGATGTGACCGGCGACACGCAGAGGAGAGGACGGCGATGGGCGAGATCCTGGTGCTCCGGCACGGCGCGACGGAGTGGAGCAGGAGCGGTCAGCACACCGGCGTCACCGATCTGCCCCTGTTGCCCGAGGGCGAGGAGCGGGCCCGCTCGCTGGCCCCGGCCCTCGCCCGGCGGGACGTCGTGGAGGTATGGGTCAGCCCCCTGCAGCGGGCCCGGCGCACCGCCGAGCTGGCCGGGCTGACCGCCACCGCCGTCGACGAGGACCTCGTCGAGCTCGACTACGGCGGGTACGAGGGCCGCACCACCGCCGAGATCAGCGAGGAGCTCGGCCGCGAGTGGTCGGTCTGGCGCGACCCGATCGTCCCGGGCGAGACCCCCGGCGAGACGCTCGAGCAGGTCGGCGAGCGGGTGGACCGGGTGCTGGGACGCGCCCGGGCCAGGCTGGACGACGGCGACGTCGTCCTCGTGGCGCACGGGCACCTGCTGCGCGTCCTGACCGCGCGGTGGCTGGGGCTCGCGCCCGCGGCGGGGGCGCTGTTCGCGCTGCCGGCCGGTGCCTACGGCTCACTCGGGCACGAGCACGCGCGCCCGGCGCTCACGGGGTGGGGGCTGGGCTGACCGGCGCGGCGGGCCGGCCGAACAGCCACCCCTGAGCGAGGTCGGCGCCGAGCGCGGCGACCTCCTCGGCGACCTGCTCGGTCTCCACACCCTCCGCGACGACGACCGCGCCGAGCCGGTGCGCGTGCCCGGCCACCGTGCGCACCACCGCGCGGGCGCCGTCGTCGGGCAGCGCGGACACCAGCGCGCGGCCGAGCTTGACGACGTCGGGGCGGACGACGTCGAGCAGCGAGCGGCTCGACCAGCCGGCGGCCACCTCGTCCAGCGCCACCCGCCAGCCGCGCGCCCGGTAGGACTCCAGGACGGCGAGCAGGTGCCCGCGGTCGGCGACGGCGGCCCGCTCCCCCACCTCGAGCACCAGCTGCCGCGGCTGCAGGCCGGCGGCCTCCAGGGCCTCGACGGTGCTGGCCAGGTCGGCGTCGGGGTGCAGCACCGAGGTCGGCTGGGTGTTGACGAACAGGTCGGCCCCGCCCAGCCAGCCGGCCGCGCCGGCGATCGCGCACTCGCGGCCGACCCGGTCCAACCGCGGCAGCCACCCGGCGGAGTCGGCCACGAAGAACAGGTCTCCGCCGTCGACGGTGCGCCCGTCGGAGTCGCCGCGCAGCAGCGCCTCGTGCGCGACCACGGCGCGGTCGGCCAGGGCCACCACCGGCTGGTACGCCGACCACAGCTCGGCCTCGGCCAGCACCCCCACCTCGGCGGTCACCGCGCGGCGGGCCAGCTCCTGCGCGAGCGTCGGCGCGGTGAGCAGGGCGGTCGCCAGCGCGGTGTACTCCTCGGCCGGGTCGGTGGCCACCCGCACCGCCTCGGCCTCGGCGCCGGTCAGCGCACGGGAGAGCCGGTCGAAGAACAGCTCGACGCCCACGCCGTCGCGCTCGTCGGAGAGGTCGAGCAGGCCGGGCGCCGAGAACACCGACAGTCCCACCGAACGGGCGACGGCGGCCACGGCGGGCAGCACGTTCTCCTCCGCGGTCGCCAGCAGCACACGGGTCGCGGCCTCGGGCAGGGGCCACTCCTCGCGCCGCCGCACCGCGCCGATCGGACTCGCCACGCGCAGCAGGATGACCGACCCGTCCGGCGGGGTCGGGCAGGCGCGCGGACCGGATCCGGCCGGGCCCGGTACCGCGTCGCGGACCGGCCTCAACGAGCGCCGATGGCCCTAGTGTCGATCCATGACCGCACTCGTCACCGAGCCGCCGACGCGCGCAGGCCGCGGCGGCCGTCCGCGGGACCCGAGCCGCGACGACGTCATCCGCGCAGCGATCCTGCAGCTGCTCGGCGAGGTCGGCTACGGCGCGCTGACCATGGACGCCGTGGCCGCGGAGGCCGGCGTCGGGAAGGCGACGATCTACCGTCGCTGGCGCACCAAGCAGGACCTCGTCGTCGACACCGTGTCCGACCTCAACCGGGCGTGGACGGTCGACGTCGACACCGGGTCGCTGGAGGGCGACCTGCGTTCGCTGGTGCACCGGATGGTGGAGATGATGGCCAGCCCGGTCGGGGCGGCCACCCGCTCGCTGCTGGCCGCGATGCAGCACGAGCCGGCGCTGATCGAGGCGTTCCGGGAGGGGCCGCTGGCGGTGTGGCGGCGGGCCTACGACGAGCTGTGGGCCCGGGCGCAGGCCCGCGGCGAGGTCGGCCCGGGGCTGCCGCAGTCGATCCCGGCCGAGGCCACCACCGCGCTGCTGGTACAGCGCTGGATGGTCACCCGCGAGCCGGTGGACGCCGCCTACGCCGACGCGGTGCTCGAGACCGTCGTGCTCCCGCTGGTCCGCCGGGCGGGCTGAGCCTCCCCGGCAGCGCGGTCACCAGCACCGCGGTCACCAGCCCAGCGTGCCCGGCTCGCCCTTGAACGGGCCGACGACCTCGCCGGTGATCCAGCCGCCGTAGAAGTCCCCGGCCTGCGCGCGCACCTGCTCCCCGTCGACCAGGGCCCGCTCCACCTTGCTCGGGTAGAAGGCCACCGCCCCGCGCAGGTGCTCGTAGCCGGGGGTCGGCTGCTCGTAGGACCAGCCCACCGCGGGGTACCGCCGGCCGTCGACGACGGCGTCCCAGTAGGTGGCCTGGCCCTTCCACTCGCACCACGACGAGCCGCGACCCTGCTCCAGCACCCCGGGGACGACGTCGTCCCGGGGCACGTAGTAGACCGGCGGGTGGCTGGTCTCGCAGACCCGCACCGCCCGGGTGGAGTCGGCGACGACCCGCCCGCCCAGCTCGACGACGACGCGGCGGGGCGTGACCTCGGCCGAGGGCGGGCGCGGGTAGTCCCACACCGACTCCTGGCCGGGGCCGGCGGGGTCCCGCCGGGGCGGACGCACGGGGTCGCTCAGCCCCTGCGGTGCCGGACCTTCTGGACGACGACGAGCGTCACCAGCAGGCCGAGGGCACCGATGGTCGCCTTGCCGGCGGTCGAGGTCAGGAACCGCTGCACGGCGTCCCTGCCCTGGGCCTTGAGCCGCGTCGGGCTGCCCCGGTAGGCGAGGTGGTCCAGGGTCGCCGCCAGGGACTCACGGGCGGCGTCGATCTCCAGCTGGATCTCTCGAGGGTCGCGAGGCACGGCGACAGCCTGCCAGACACGGCGCCGACCGGCCCGTTCCGACGATCACGGCACCCGGCCGGGCGACCGGTCCTAGACTCGGCGGCCACGCGGGAGTGGTGTAACGGCAGCCACGCCAGACTTAGGATCTGGTGCCCTCGGGCGTGCGGGTTCGAGTCCCGCCTCCCGCACTCGACGGGCCCCTCAGTCCAGGGTCACGGTCAGCTCGACCTGCGGCGAGGGCAGGTCCGGGTCGTCGGCGTCCACCACGGCCAGCAGGTCCACCCGGTCGCCGCCGGTCCCGCGCAGGGCCAGCCCCTCGACCTTGACCACCCGGCCCTCCACCTCCGGGACGGGCGCCACGTCGAGCACCCGGCCGCCGTCGGCCAGGACGAGGGCGGTGGCCACCACGGGTCCGTCGTCGACGGCGTTCGGGGTGTCCTCCGCCGCCGCCGACAGCAGCTCCCGGCCGCCGGGCAGCGCGACGGCGTCGGTGACCGCCAGCCCGACGCCGGCCACCTCGCCGAGGTCGAGCACGTGCACCGCGCCGAGGCGCACCGAGCCCGGGCCGGCCCGTCCGAGCAGGACCGCGACCAGGTCCGCGAGGGGGACCTCGACACCGGCGTTCGGCACCCCGGCGGCGAGGTTGCCGCGCTGGTACCAGCGCAGCACGTCGCCCGCGCGGCTGGCACCCTCCAGGTTCAGCTGCCCGAGCGGCACACCGAGCCGGTCGGCGACCGCGGCGTAGAGCGGCCCGAGGTCGGCCGCCCGCACCGAGGGCCGGTCGCCGTCGAGGGTGACCAGCACCCCGCGCATGCGCCGGCCGGTCGACCCCGACCCGAGCAGCAGCACCGCCTCCCGCCCGTCGGCCTCCACCGGGCAGGCCGTCTCGAGGTCGGGCTTGAGCGACTTGGTGCCGGCCGCCTCGGAGAACCGGTCGTGCCCCTCCACCGGGGGGAACAGCCGCACCGGCACCACCCCGCCGGGACGCTGCCAGGCGGCGGAGGTCGCGTCGTCCTGCGCCACGAGCCAGCCGTCGCCCAGCGGGGCGAGGCCGGAGGCCGCGGTCACCGGCGTCCCGTCGTCGAAGCGGAGCCCGCGCACGGCGGTGAGGTCGACACGCACGCACCCCCCGTGCCCAGCCGGCGGCCGGGCCACGCCGGGGCAGATCACACGATCTGCATCCTCGCAGCTCAGCACGCTGAGCCCGGCGGAACGCGGCTGCACGGCCGCCGCGGCCGACGTAGTGTCGGGAGGAGCCGGCCGGCCGCACGACGGGGTGCCCGGGGCCGGCCCCTCCCCCGCACGCAGTCCCCCGGACACGACCCGTCGGAGCCCATGACCTCCCCCCGCACCGAGACCGGCCTCCTCCCCGGCACCGACCGCGAGCCGACCCCCGAGAAGCCGCGCACCTCGCTGACCGTCACCCAGGTGTGCGCCGGCGCCCTCGCCGCCGTCTCCGCGGCGGTGCTCGCCTCCTTCTTCGGCGTCGCCGGCACCGTGATCGGCGCAGCCCTCGTCAGCGTGGTCAGCACGGTCGGCTCCGCGCTCTACAGCACGTCCCTCAACCGGACCAGCGAGAAGCTCAGGAAGGCCCGCGAGCAGCTGGGCACCCGGCCGGTCCCCGCGTCCGGCGACGCGCCGACCCGCGAGCTGCCGGCGCACCTCGACCCGCGCCGGGCCCCGGCCGCACCGCGGCGGCGGATCCGGTGGCCGCGCGTGGCCGGATACGCCGCCGCCGTCTTCCTCCTGGCCATGGGGATCGTCACCGCCGTCGAGCTGATCGGCCGGCAGCCGGTCTCGGCGCTCGTCGGCGGCACCGACACCTCGTCGTCGTCCACCACGATCGGGGAGCTGTCCAACGCCTCGTCCTCGCGCGACGTGTCGCCGACGGACACCGACCCGACCGACCCCGCGGATCCCTCCACCGAGGCTCCCGCCCCGGGGACGACGGAGGCCGGCACGGAGGACGGCACGGAGGACGGCACGGAGGACCCGGCCACCCCCACCGACGAGTCGGACGGGTCCGCGCCCGTGCCCGGGAGCGGCGACACCGACGGCGAGCAGGCCGACGAGTCCGCGCCGGCCGAGCCGTCGACCCAGGCCCCGCAGAGCGGCTCGGACAGCGGCTCGGACAGCGACCCGGGCAGCGGCTCGGGCAGCGGTTCCGGGGCCTCGCCGACCGCCTGAGGTCCCGCCGCCGGCCCTACGGTGGCGCGATGGGCCTCTACGCCGACCGGCTGCGGCCGCGCCTGCACGACTCCGCCCTCGGGCCCCGGGTCACCGGCGCCATCCGCCGGCGGGTCTGCGCCGACCTGGCCGGCGACGTGCTGGAGATCGGCTTCGGGTCCGGGCACAACCTCCCGCACCTCCCGGCGGCGGTCACCGGCGTGTGGGCGGTCGAGCCCTCGGCCACGGCGCTGCGGCTGTCCGAGGAACGGCGCGCCGCCTCCCCCGTCCCCGTCGTCGTGGCCGGCGACGACGCCCGGTCCCTGCCCTTCCCCGACGACCGCTTCGACGCCGCCCTCTGCACCTGGGTGCTGTGCGGGATCCCCGGCGCCGCCGTGGCGCTGGCCGAGGTCGCCCGCGTCCTGCGTCCCGGCGGCGTCCTGCACCTCGTCGAGCACGGCCGGGCGCCGGACCCCGGCGTGCGGCGGCTGCAGCGCCTCGGCAACCCGGTCAACCGGAGGGTGTCCGGCTGCGTCCTCGACGACGACGTCGAGGCGCTGCTGGCGGCCGCACCCCTGACCGTCACCCGGCTCGCGCACTGGTACGAGCCGGGCGCACCGAGGTCGCTCGGGTCGATGTACGAGGGCCGGGCGACCGCCTGACTCAGGAGCCGACCAGTGCCCGGTGCAGGACGGCGACCAGCTCGGCGCGGGTGACGATCCCGGCCAGCCGGCCCTCGCCGTCGACCACCGGCAGGTGCCGCAGGCCGCGGTCGGCCATGAGCCCGACCAGCTCCGAGACGTGGGTGCCGACGCCGACCGTGGTGACCGGGCTGCTCATCACCTCCGCCACCGGGTCGAGCGCCACGACCTCCAGGTTGAACAGGTCGTACACGGTGACGATGCCGACCACGCGGCGGTCGTCGGTGACCACCGGGAGCGCCTTCACCGCGTGCTGGTTCATCAGCATCCGCGCCCGGTAGAGGGTCTCCTGCGGCTGCACGGTGCGGACGTCGCGCTCCATGAGCGCTCCCACCCGCAGCTGCCCGAGCCGGCGGTCCAGCGCGTGCGCCTCGGCGTCGCGGACCAGCGCCAGGACGTCGCCGGGCAGCACGTCCAGGCCGCGGTCCAGCCGCTGCATCGCCGCCCGGACGTCCTCGGCCTGCAGCCCGACCCGCTCGGTGGGCGGCGCCTCGGGACCGGACCGCGGCGGCTCGGGCACGTGGGGGTAGGGCCGCCCGGTCAGGTTGTTCACCAGCGCCGCGACCAGCAGCAGGACGACCGTGTCGACGCCGACCGGCCACAGCGCGAACGCCCAGCCGTGGTCGGTCACCGCCGATCCGCCGACGGCGGTGAACAGCGCGCAGGCGCCACCCGGCGGGTGCACGCAGCGCAGCACCATCATCAGCGGGATCGCCACGCCCACGGCGACCGCCGCGGCCAGCGTGACGTCGTCGACCAGCCTGCCGGCGGCCACCCCGACCAGCGTGGACACCGTGTTGCCCACCACCACCGGGTAGGGCTGGGCCAGCGGGCTGGCCGGGGCGGCGAACAGCAGCACCGCGGTGGCGCCCATCGGCGCGACGATCCACGGCAGCCCGGCCGGTCCCCCGGGTACGGCGTGCGCGGTGACCGCGGCCAGCGCGATGCCGGCCAGCGCGCCGAACCCGCCGCGCAGCACCTCCGAGCGGCGGTACCCCACCGGCCCGGGACGCAGCCCGGCCCTCCACGCACCGACGTCCGCGCGCACCGCGCTCCCCTCCCGCAGACGCCCCCGCCCGCGCGGGCGCAGACAGTACGTCGTCGCGGGCCCCCGTGGGGTCTCCCGGTCAGCTCCGGCCGAGGGCCTGGGCGACCACCGGGACCAGCGCGGCGAAGGCCTGGCCGCGGTGGCTGCGGGCGTCCTTCTCCGCGGGCTCGAGCTCGGCCGAGGTGAGCTCCAGGCCGTCGGGCACGAACACCGGGTCGTAGCCGAAGCCGTTGCTGCCGCGCGGCTCGCGGACCACCCTGCCGCGCCACTGCCGCTCGACCACCGACTCGGCGCCGTCGGGGGTGACGAGTGCCGCGGCGCAGACGAACGCCGCGCCCCGCCGCTCGTCGGGGACGTCGGCGACCTGACCCAGCAGCAGTGCGGTGTTGGCGGCGTCGTCGCCGTGCCGCCCCGACCAGCGCGCCGACAGCACCCCCGGCATGCCGTTGAGCGCGTCGACGGCGATCCCCGAGTCGTCGGCCACCGCCGGCAGGCCGGTGTGGCGGACCGCCTCGCGCGCCTTGAGCAGCGCGTTCTCCGCGAACGTCGCGCCGGTCTCCGGGGCCTCCGGGTACTCCGGCACGTCGCGCAGGCCGACCACCTCGACCCCCGGGACGGCGTCGGACAGCAGCCGCTGCAGCTCGGCGAGCTTGCCGGCGTTGCGGGTGGCGAGCAGCAGCCGGGTGGTCACCGGCCCAGCGCCTCTGTCTGGACGCGGGTGAGCTCGGCGCACCCGGTGACGGCGAGGTCGAGCAGCCGGTCGAGGGTCGCCCGGTCGAACACCGCGCCCTCGGCGGTGCCCTGCACCTCGACGAACCCGCCCTCGCCGGTGCAGACCACGTTCATGTCGGTGCCGGCGCGCACGTCCTCCTCGTAGGCGAGGTCCAGGCGCGGCTCGCCGTCGACGACGCCGACGCTGACCGCGGCCACCGACTGCGCGAGCGGGTCCTTCTTCGCCAGCTTCTTCCGGTCGCCCAGCCAGGAGACGGCGTCGGCGAGGGCCACGTACGCCCCGGTGATGGCCGCCGTCCGGGTGCCGCCGTCGGCCTGCAGGACGTCGCAGTCGAGCGCGATGCTGTTCTCCCCCAGGGCCGCGAGGTCGATCGAGGCGCGCAGCGAGCGGCCGATGAGCCGGCTGATCTCGTGGGTGCGGCCGCCGATCTTGCCCCGGACCGACTCGCGGTCACCGCGGGTGTGCGTGGCCCGCGGCAGCATCGCGTACTCGGCGGTCACCCAGCCCAGGCCCGAGCCCCTGCGCCAGCGCGGCACGCCCTCGGTGACGCTGGCGGCGCACAGCACGCGGGTGCGGCCGAACTCGACGAGCACCGAGCCCTCGGCGTGGTCGAGCCAGTTGCGGGTGATGGTCACCGGGCGGAGCTGGTCGGCCGTGCGGCCGTCGGGGCGGGTCACGGACGCCGAGCCTATCGACGCCGGCTCGCCGTCCCCGCCGGGAGCGGCCACGATCGTCCCGTGCGATCGGAGCTGCGGACGGTGCGGACCGGCGGGGTGGCGGTGGTGGCCGACCTGACCGTGGAGTGCGAGGAGTTCGTCGGCAGCGAGGGCGACGGCCTGCTGCACGTCTTCGTCCCGCACGCCACGGCCGGGCTCGCGGTCATCGAGACCGGCTCGGGCAGCGACGACGACCTGCTCGCCCAGCTCGACGAGCTGCTGCCCCGCGACGACCGCTGGCGGCACCGGCACGGCAGCCCCGGCCACGGCCGCGACCACGTGCTGCCGGCGTTCCTGCCGCCGCACCTGAGCGTCCCGGTGCTCGAGGGCCGGCTGCAGCTGGGCACCTGGCAGCGGATCTGCCTGGTCGACCCGAACCGCGACAACCCCCAGCGGCACGTGCGGCTGTCCTTCCTCCGCGGCTGACGCCCCACCCGCACGCGCCGTCGTCCCGGCACGGCAGGATGCCGGGCATGACCGAGACCGTGCCCGCTCCCGTCCGCCTGGCGCCCGGTGACCCGGCGCCGGACTTCACGCTCCCCGACGCCGAGGGCCGGCCGGTCTCCCTCGCCGACCACCGCGGCCGGCGGGTGATCGTCTACTGCTACCCGGCGGCGCTCACCCCCGGCTGTACCACCCAGGCCGTCGACTTCACCGCCGCGGCCGGCGAGCTGGCCGAGTCCGGGCTCGACATCATCGGCATCTCCCCCGACCCGCCGGAGAAGCTGCAGCGCTTCCGCGAGCAGGAGGGCCTGGGCATCACGCTGCTGTCCGACCCGGACAAGCGCGTGCTGACCGCCTACGGCGCCTTCGGCACCAAGAAGCTGTACGGCAAGGAGGTGCAGGGGGTCATCCGCTCGACCTTCGTCGTCGACGCCGAGGGGCGCGTCGAGCGGGCCGCCTACAACGTCAAGGCCACCGGGCACGTCGCCAAGCTGCGGCGGGAGCTCGGCCTGGGCTGACCCCGGGCTCAGTCGGTGCGGAGTCCGAGGACGCCGGTCACCAGGGCGTCGACCACCGTGGTCGCGGCCTTGAGGTCGGGGTCGCGGGCCACCATGACGTCGGAGTAGAGGAACGACTCCCCGAGGCGGACGACCGCGTAGGCCAGCATCGGCAGCTGGACCTCCGAGGACAACCCGCGCTGCTCGACGTCGCGCTCGAACAGGTCGGTGTAGGCCTCGACCAGCCGCGGCTGTACCCGGCCGCGCGGGTCGGTGAGCACCCGCAGCGCGGTGGTCGGTTCGTCGTCGATGAACCGCCGCAGCGACGGCGCGGTGCCGAGCACGTGGCGGAAGTCCTCGATGATCGCCAGGCTGCGCAGCCGGCCGGCGGGCTCGGCTCCCTCGGGGCGGGCGTCGTGCGCCTGCGCGGCCCGCTGCAGCGTCCGTTCGGCCAGCCACCACATCGCCTCGCCGAGGATGGCGTCGCGGTTGCCGACGCGGCGGAACAGCGTCACCCGCGAGATGCCCAGCTGGCCGGCGAGCGTGGTGGTGTCCAGCCGCTCGCCGTCGAGGAGGGTGCGCGCCGCCCGACGGACGACCTCTTCCCGGGGCGCGATCACGGTGCGAGCGTAGGCGCGCCTGACCTGCGGGTACACGACTGCGCCACTGCCTTCACCCGCGCGCAGGAGGGCGGCCACCGTGCGTGCACGGTGGCCGCCCTCCTGCGAGGACCCCGGGCTCAGACCGGGCAGGTGTTCCGGTAGTCCGAGACGCTCCCGAAGGCGCTCACCGACGGGCCGGGGCAGATGACTGCGAGTACCGGGTGTCGGTGTCCGCGAACCGCTTGAGCCAGGCGATCGTGTTGGCCGCGATCACCGTGTTCGAGCTGTTGGGCGCGACGTGGCTCGCCTTGTCCAGCTCGAGATGGGCCCGCTCCGGCGCGCTGGTCAGCGAGCTGTAGAACGGGATCGAGTGGCTGGCGACCGGGGCGACGCTGTCGTTCTCGGCCCCGATCACCAGGGTGGGCGTGCGGACCTCGGGCCAGGTCTTGTCGGTGTTCCAGCCGGTCAGCGGCACCGCTGCCCGCAGGGTCGGCCGGTCCTCGGCCGCCTCGAGCGTGCCGCCACCGCCCATCGAGTGGCCGACGACGGCCAGCCGGGAGGCGTCGACCCCGCTGCGGACCGCGCTGGAGCCGGTCAGGTAGTCCAGGGCGGCGAGCAGCTGGTCACCGCGGGCGGAGGGCTGGTCGTCGCGGGAGTCGGTGTCGAAGACGATGACGACGAAGCCCTGGGAGGGCAGCCGCGGCCCGAGCCAGGCGACGGTGTCCCGGCCGGCGGTGGAGCCGGGCGAGATCGCCTCCCCACCGAAGGTGCCCTGCGTGGGGGTGGTCGGGGGCACCATCAGGCGCGGCGGGTGCACCCTCCGCCTCCGCCTCCTCGACCGGATCCGGCAGGCCCACGCCGACGAGCCGGACCTGACCACGCTGCAGACGCACGGCTACTTCTGCGACGCCGTCGCCGACTGCCTCGCGGGCTGGCGCACGGTGGTGGTCGAGGCCGTCGGGGCCGGCATCCCGGCCCCGGGCTCTGCCACCGCGCTCGGCTACTACGACGGCCTGCGCGCCGAGCGGCTGCCCGCCGCGCTGGTGCAGGGCCTGCGCGACCTCTTCGGCGCGCACACCCATCGGCGGGTCGACCGCGAGGGCGTCTTCCACCCGGTCTGGTCGGAGGACCGCCGGGAGGTGCAAGCCGGCTGAGGGCGGGTGGGCGGCTCCTCACCCGTGCTCGGCGGCCGTCTCCGCCCGCACCCGTGCCCGTGCGTCGGCGTAGTGGACCACCTCGAAGGACAGCATCGCCACCAGGACGGCGGCCAGCACCGCCAGCTGCGCCAGCGCCGGCAGGTACCGCACGGCCAGAGGCGCGAGCAGCAGCACCACCGCGACGACGGCACGCGGCCGGTTGACCGAGCCGATGTTGCGCAGCCGGAACCCCAGGTGCGCCAGCAGGTACACCGCGACGCCGGCGTACAGGGCCCACAGGCCGGTGCCCTTCAGCGGGTCGGTGAGCGCGTGGTGCTCGGTGTCCCCCACGTACTCCGCGACCTTCTTCAGCCCGAGGGCGAGGAAGATGATCCCGGCGACCATCGGGAAGTGCAGGTACGTGTAGGAGTCCCGGGCGAGCCGGACCCGCTCCTCCCCCTGCTTGCGGGCCAGCACCCGCTCGGCCACCGGCGCGACGACGTCGAAGTAGGCCCACCACAGGCACACGCTCACCGTCAGCCCGAGCAGCGCGGCAGCGGCGATCGGCACGGTCAGCGGCAGGTCGGTGACCCCGACGCCGACCGCGATGATCGACTCCCCCAGGGCGATGATCACGATCAGGCCGTGCCGCTCGGCGAAGTGTCCGGGAGCGGGCAGCCGCCAGTTCCGGCCCCCGGCGTACATCCCCGAGTAGTCGACGAGCAGCGCCAGCCCCCACAGCAGCGTCTGCGCCGTGCCCCCGAGGACCGCACCCACCACGAGCAGGACCGCCGCGGTGACGACCGGGACGGCGGTGCGCCGCACCTGGGCGCGCAGCCCGGCGTCCTCTCCCGCCGCGAGCACGTACACCGCCAGGTGGAGCAGCCGCACCGCCGCGATCGCGCCGGCCAGCACCAGCGGTGCGCTGAGGCCGCCGCCCTCGTCGCCCCAGGCCTCGGGGATCGCCAGCCCGACGAGGAACAGCGCGCCCATCGCGGCCATGACCGCGCCGCGCAGCACGCCCTCGTCGGCCCGCGCCTGGTTGCCGAGCCAGGCGTAGCTGCACCAGGCGAACCAGAGCAGCGCGAGCACCACGAATCCGCGCGCGGCGCTGCGCCAGCCGACGTCCTCGGCCATGAAGGCGGTGACCTGGGTGATCGCGAAGACGAAGACCAGGTCGAAGAAGAGCTCCAGGGTGGTGACCGTGTGGTGCTCCGTGGTGGGGAGCACGCGGGTACGGGCGCGTCCGCCCCGGGACGGTCGATCGGCGTGCGCGGTCACGTGCACCTCCAGCCCGCGGGTGTCCGGGCGTCCCGCGACGGGCGCCATCCTGTCGGGTCCGGCCTGCGGGGACGAGGGCGTTCTCGCAGGACGGGCTCAGGCCGTCCAGGTGCCCGGGCGGGGCTGCCCGTGACGGCCGCCGTCCCAGCCCGGGTCCCACGGGAAGCAGCCCACCGGCGAGGCCCAGGTGAGGACGCAGGCCGGCACGGAGTACTCCGCCGGGCGCCGGTACCAGCGGTTGGCGCCCAGGAGCACCTCGCCCGGGTTGGGGCACTCCTCCACGACCACCTCCTCCCGGCCCACCTCGACCAGCTCGCCGGGCACCACCGACCGGCCTGCGAGGACCTCGCCGGCGACCGCGTCGAGCAGGGTGTGCGTGGCCGCCGACCCCCGTCCGACGACCACCAGCTCGGGATGGCCCAGGCCGAACAGGCCGATCGTGTAGCCGAACGCCGGCTCCTCGGGGCGTTCCCCGGGTCCGACGTACTGGACGGCGAAGCGGGCGCGGCGGATGACCGCGGCGAGGTGGGCGTCCTCCTGGTCCAGCCAGGCGGTGGTCTGCGGGTCGTGCGTCATGCCGGGAGCCTGCGGGTCGGCACCGACAGGACGCGCCCGCGTACACCCGGTGGTGGACGGCCGGGCCCTCTGTGGACGACGGCGGGCGGACCGTCGGCCGGTCCCCCGGCCTCCCGGTCAGCCCTCGGTGGCCCGCTTCGCCCGCGCCCGGCGCTTGCCCTCGTGCATCGCGGCCACCCGCGCGACGGGGATCGCGTGGCCCTCGGCGAGCAGGTCGGCGGGCAGCTCCTGCGGCGCGGGCAGCAGCGCCGTCCACGTGTCGCCGTCCCCGAGCCGCTCGGGAGCCGTCGTCACCGTGACGTCGCCCGGCCGGGCCGAGGCCAGGTCCTCCCAGGCGACCGGCGCCGACACCGGCAGGCCGGGGCGGATGCGCGGGCTGTAGGCGGCGACGATCGTCGACGAGCCCGAGCGGGTCGAGTCGAGGAAGACGCGGCCGTGCCGGTCCTCCTTGATGTAGGCGGTCGTGGCCAGGTCGGGGTCGAGTGCCGCCGCGCGGGCGGCCAGCGCGCGGGTCGCGGCCGCGGCGTCCTCGGGTCCGACCCCGCGGACCGGGACGACGACGTGCACGCCCTTGGACCCGCTGGTCTTCACCGCACCGGCCAGCCCGGTGTCGGCCAGCGCCCGCCGCACGAGCCCGGCGGCCCGGACGACGACGTCGAAGTCGGCGCCCTCCGGCGGGTCGAGGTCGAGCACGATGCCGGTGGGCTCGGTCTCGGTGCCGGCGCGGAAGAAGGGCACGTGGAACTCCACCGCCCGCTGGTTGGCCAGCCACAGCAGGGTGCGACGGTCGTCGCAGAGCACCTGGTGCACCTCGCGGTGCGCGCCGTAGGACCAGACCGGCACGGTGCGCACCCACTCCGGTGCGCCCTTGGCCACGTTGCGCTGCATGAACGGTTCCTGGCCCGGGCGCACGCGCTTGACCGAGAGGGGCCGGCCGGCCAGCTGCGGAACCAGCCGGTCGGCGAAGGCGTCGAGGTGCTCGACCAGGTCGCCCTTGGTCACCTCGAGCCCGTCGCCCAGCGGCGCGTCGAGGCTGGTCAGCCGGACGCCGTCCCGTTCGTCGTCGACCACCGGCCCACCGTGCCGCCTCCCCGCGGGCCCGGCAAGCGCTCAGACGTCGTACGTCGCGCCCGGGCGCACCAGCTCGGCGCCGGGGAACGCCGTCCGCGCGGCGGCCAGCTGCGCGGCGGGGTCCACCCAGGCCGGCACGTGCGTGACCAGCAGGCGGCGCACTCCGGCGGCGGCCGCGGCCTCCCCCGCCTGCCGGCCGGTGAGGTGCAGGTCCGGCGGCAGCCCGTCGCGCTCGGGGTGGGCGGCCTCGGCCAGCAGCACGTCGGCGCCGTGCGCCAGGTCGACGACGGCCTGCGAGGGCCCGGTGTCGCCGGTGTAGACCAGCGAGCTGCCGTGCGCGGTCAGCCGGATGGCGTGGCACTCGGCGGGGTGCGCGGTGCGGGCGGTCTGCACGGTGAACGGGCCGAGGATCGCCGAGACCGGCGTGACCGCGAAGTCGAAGACGTCGGTCAGCGGGGCGCCGCCGCCGTCGTACACCAGCGCCAGCCGCCGGTCGGCGCCCGCGGGGGCGATCAGCGGCAGCCGCCGCCCCGACGCCCGGCCGGAGTACCGGTGCCACACCACCAGCGGTGCGACGTCGAGGCAGTGGTCGGCGTGCAGGTGCGAGAGGTAGACGGCGTCGATCGAGTCGGGGTCGGCGAGCGCCTGCAGGGCCCCGAACGCGCCGCTGCCGAGGTCGAGCAGCACCCGGAAGCCGTCGTGCTCGACCAGGTAGCAGGAGGCCGCCGACGTCGGCCCCGGGCCGCTGCCCGAGCAGCCCACGACCGTGAGCCTCATGCCGCGCTCCCCGGCCGGCCGCATCCCCGCACGTTCTCCATCGCGGGCGCCAGGCTAGCTGCCGGACAGGACCGACCCGGCGGCCACCGTGAGGACGCCGTCGTCCCAGCGCAGTCCGGTGAGGTCGCGCACGACGACGTCGGCACCGGCGCCGACCGCCCGCTGCCCCACACCGACGACGCGGGCGCCCGCGGCCCGGCCCGCGGCGATGCCGGCGGGGGCGTCCTCGAGCACCACGGTGTCCTCGGGGCGCAGGCCGAGCAGCCGCGCGCCGAGCAGGTAGCCCTCGGGGTCGGGCTTGCCGGTGCGCACGTCGTGCCCGGTGACCATCGCGCCGGGCAGCGGCAGGCCGGCGGCGCGCAGCCGGGCGGTGGCCAGCGCCGGTGTGCCGGAGGTGACGACGGCCCACACGTCCTGCGGCAGGGACGCCAGCAGGCCGGCGGCACCGGCGACGGCGGGCACCGTACCGGCGTCCTCGAGCTCGTAGCGGTCGATCAGCGCGGCCGCCTCGGCCCGCCGGGGCCCGGCCACGAGGTCGGCCACCGTGTCGGCGGCCCGGCGCCCGTGCACCACGGCCAGGACGCCGGTGGGGTCCAGGTCGTGCTCCACCGCCCAGCGCGACCAGGAGGTGACGACGGCGGCGTCGGAGTCGACCAGCACGCCGTCGTTGTCGAACAGCAACCCCCGGGCACGAAGGCCGAGCGGCCGGCTCAGGCCCAGAGCTGGCCCTCGAGCGCCGAGGTGGCCTCCTCGACCGTGCCCGCGTACGCGCCGGTGGACAGGTACTTCCAGCCACCGTCGCAGACGATGAAGACGATGTCGGCCTTGCGCCCGGCGGCGACCTCGCGGTCGGCGATCCCGAGCGCGGCGTGCAGGATCGCGCCGGTCGAGATGCCGGCGAAGATGCCCTCGCGCTCGACCAGCTGCCGGGTGCGGTGGACGGCGTCCTCCGGGCCGACGGAGAAGCGGGAGTCCAGCAGCTCGGGGTCGTAGAGCTCGGGGATGAACCCCTCGTCGATGTTGCGCAGCCCGTAGACCAGCTCGCCGTAGCGCGGCTCGGCGGCGATCACCTGGACGCCGGGCTTGTGCTCGCGGAAGTAGCGCGAGCAGCCCATCAGCGTGCCGGTGGTGCCCAGGCCCGCGACGAAGTGGGTGATCGAGGGCAGGTCGGCCAGGATCTCCGGGGCCGTTCCGGTGTAGTGCGCCTCGGCGTTGGCCGGGTTGCCGTACTGGTAGAGCATCACCCAGTCGTCGTGCGCGGCGGCCATCTCCTTGGCCATCGCCACGGCCTGGTTGGAGCCGCCCGCGGCCGGCGAGCTGATGATCTTCGCGCCGTACATCTCCAGCAGCTGGCGGCGCTCGACCGAGGTGTTCTCCGGCATGACGCAGATCAGCTTGTAGCCGCGCTGCCGGGCCACCATCGCCAGTGAGATGCCGGTGTTGCCGCTGGTCGGCTCGAGGATGGTGGCGCCCGGCGTGAGCGTCCCGTCCTTCTCGGCCGCCTCGATCATCGAGATCGCGGCGCGGTCCTTGATCGACCCGGTGGGGTTGTGGTCCTCGAGCTTGGCCCACAGCCGCACGTCGGAGGTCGGCGACAGGCTCGGCAGCCCGACCAGCGGGGTGCCGCCGAGGGAGTCGACGAGGGAGTTGAAGCGGGCCATGGCAGAGCTCTTCCCGGGGACGAGGCGGACGGTGGGTGGGGCTGCCTCAGCAGCCGCCGGCGACCGCCGGGAGGATGGTGACCGAGTCGCCGTCCTTGACCGCGGTGTCCAGGGCGCCGGTGAACCGCACGTCCTCGTCGTTGACGTAGACGTTGACGAAGCGGTGCAGCTTCCCCTCCTCGGTCACGAGGCGGCCCTTGATGCCCGGGTGCTGGGCGTCGAGGTCGTCGACGAGCGCGCCGAGGGTGTCCCCGCTGCCCTCGACGGTCTTGTTGCCGCCGGTGTGGGTGCGCAGGATGGTCGGGATCCGGACCTCGATGGCCATGGCGTGCGGTTCTCCTCGGGAGGGTGGGGACGTGCGGGAGCGCTCCGTGAGCGCGTGTCACTGCGGGCAACGCCCGCTCGCGGCCGCGGATTCCGTGCCCCGCGGCACAGCACCGGCTCAGTCGTAGACGACGGTGGTCGGCGAGTGGCCGAACAGGTAGGACTCGACGACCTCGACGTCCTCCTCGCTCACCTCGCCGTCGACGATCCGGAAGCTGCGGAACTCGACCTCGTCCCCGGCCAGGCCGGTCTCCCGGCCGTGGTGGCGCGTGGAGACGAGCACGTAGTGGGCGCCCGGTTCCGACGCGTAGGTGACGTCGGTCCTCGACGGGTGCGCCTCGGTCGCGGTGTGCGAGTGGTAGATGACCACGGGCTCCTCGCCCCGGTCGTCCATGTCCCGGTAGAGGCGCAGCAGGTCGGCCGAGTCGAACTCGTAGAACGTCGGCGACCGGGCGGCGTTGAGCATCGGGATGAACCGCTCGGGGCGGTCGCTGCCCTCGGGGCCGGCGACGACGCCACAGGCCTCGTCCGGGTGGTCCTCCCGGGCGTGGGCCAAGATGGCGTCGTAGGTCGCGCGGTCGATGCGCAGCACGACCCCAGTCTAGGCGGCGCGCGCGGGCCACCGGGACGACGGTCGCCCGACCGGGGGCGGGCGCCCGCCGGTCGCCGACCGGCTACGGTGCGGTCTCGTGGTGCTCGAGCTCCTGATGGTGGCCGGCGTGGTCGCCGTCGCGCTGCCGGCGCTGTGGCTGGGCGTCCGGGGGCTGACCTCCCGGACCGGGCACTACAGCAGCGACGTCGCCGCCGACCGCCGGTCGCTCGCCGTGCTGGTCACCGCGCGGTCGCTGCTGCTCCTCCTGGTGCTGGCGCTGTCGGCCGTCACCCTCGTCTCCGCCGTCGGCGCGATGGTCCGCGACCTGGAGATGCCCAGCCTGGTGCTGGTCTTCTTCGTCCTCGACCTGCTGCTCGCGACCCTCGTGGTGCTCACCTTCGGCCGGCGGCGACCGCGTCGACCAGCGACCCCTGCAGCGCGGTGAGCCAGTAGTAGAGGGCCAGCTGCTGGCCCTCCTCGCCGACGGGGTCCTCGGGAGGCTCGGTCTCCTCGGTGATCCCGATCCGCTCGCCCAGCGCCAGCCGCAGGTCGTTGGTGGTGCGCAGCCACGCACCGGCCTGGTCGCGGTCCAGCCGCACCTCCCCGCCGTCGGCCGGCAGGCTGGCCCGCACGGCGGCGAGGTCGTCGGTCTTGCCCGACCGCAGGGCCGCCTCCGTCAGGTCGCGGTAGTCCGCCGCGATCTCCGGGTCGGTGCGGTGGCCGGCGGGCAGCAGACGGGCCATGACCGGGTCGCCGTCGACGTCGTCGGCATCGGCGGCGAGCAGCTGCTCGAGCTGGTCGAGCAGCAGCCCGAGGACGCCGGCCTCGGCCGGCTCGAGCCGGGCGACGACGTCCCCGCGCCTGGGCCGGAACGGTCTCATGCGTCCTTCTGGTAGGTGGCCCACAGGCCGTAGGCGTGCAGCCGGCTGGTGTCGTGCTCCATCCGCTCGCGCGGGCCGGAGCTGACCACCGCCTTGCCGTCGTTGTGCACCTGCAGCATGAGCGTGGTCGCCGTCGGCTCGTCGTAGCCGAACAGCTCGCGCAGCACGTGGGTCACGTAGGTCATGAGGTTCACCGGGTCGTTCCAGACGATGGTGACCCAGGGCCGGTCGAGGTCGGCGGTCTCCTCGACCGTGGATTCGGGCGTCCGTGTCGGCGCCAGGGGTCCGGCCACCCGACCACTCTAGGACGCCCCTCCCCCGGCTCCCGGGGTGAGGGCACGGCACCCGACCTAGAGTCCCGTCCCATGCCGACGGGTCCCGCCCTGCTCACCGACCGGTACGAGCTGACCATGGTCGCCGCCGCCCTCGCCGACGGCACCGCGGACCGCGACTGCGTCTTCGAGGTCTTCGCCCGCCGGCTGCCGCACGGCCGCCGCTACGGCGTCGTCGCCGGCACCGGCCGCCTGCTCGAGCAGCTCCCGTCCTTCCGGTTCGGCGACGACGAGCTCACCACGCTGCGCGAGCAGGGCCTCACCGACGCCCGGCTGCTGGACTGGCTGGCCGGCTTCCGGTTCTCCGGCGACGTCGACGGCTACGCCGAGGGTGAGCTGTTCTTCCCCGGCTCGCCGGTGCTCACCGTGCGCGCGCCCTTCGCCGAGGGCGTCCTGCTCGAGACGCTGGTGCTCTCGGTGCTCAACCACGACAGCGCGATCGCCTCGGCCGCTGCGCGGATGGTGGGCGCGGCGTGCGAGCGGCCGTGCATCGAGATGGGCTCGCGGCGCACGCACGAGCAGGCCGCCGTCGCGGCGGCGCGGGCCGCCCACCTCGTCGGCTTCGTGGCCAGCTCCAACCTCGAGGCCGGCCGGCGGTACGGCGTGCCGACGACGGGCACCAGCGCGCACGCCTTCACGCTGCTGCACGACGACGAGTCCGCCGCCTTCCGCGCGCAGGTCGACACCCTCGGCGTGGGCACCACGCTCCTGGTGGACACCTACGACGTCGCCAAGGGCATCGCCACCGCCGTCGAGGTGGCCGGGCCGCAGCTGGGCGCCATCCGGCTGGACTCCGGCGACCTCCCGACGCTGGCGAGCGCCGCCCGCCGCCAGCTCGACGACCTGGGCGCGACCGGGACCCGGATCATCGTGACCAGCGACCTCGACGAGTACGCGATCGCCGGGATGATGGCCGCGCCGGTCGACGGCTACGGCGTGGGCACCTCGCTGGTCACCGGCTCCGGCGCCCCGACCGCCGGGATGGTCTACAAGCTGGTCGAGCGCGACGGCGTCCCGGTGGCCAAGCGCTCCGAGGGCAAGAACTCCGTCGGCGGCCGCAAGTCGGCCGTCCGCCGGCACGACCCCGACGGGATGGCGACCGCCGAGGTGGTCACCAGCGGGCCCGTGCAGCCGCGCGAGGGTGACCGGCAGCTGGTGGTCCCGCTGGTGCGCGGCGGGGAGGTGGTGGCGCCGTCGTCGCCGTCCGGGGCGCTGGCCGCGGCGGTGGCGCACCACCGCCGGGTCCGCGAGGCGCTGCCGCCGGAGGCATGGGCGCTGTCCCGCGGGGAACCGGCACTGGAGACGGTGACCCAGTGACCTCCGGGAGGACCGGCATGACGCGCGCGCTCCTGGTGGTGGACGTGCAGAACGACTTCTGCGAGGGCGGCAGCCTGGCCGTGGCCGGGGGCGCCGCGGTGGCCGGGGCGATCAGCGGGCACGTGCGGACCGCCGGGTACGCGCACGTCGTCGCCACCCGCGACCACCACGTCGACCCCGGCGGCCACTTCGCCGAGCAGCCGGACTACCTGGACACGTGGCCGGCGCACTGCGTGGTCGGCACCGGCGGGGTCGAGCTGCACCCGGCGCTGGACCGCGGGCCGGTCGAGGCGGTGTTCGACAAGGGCGAGTACGAGGCGGCCTACTCCGGCTTCGAGGGCCGGTCCGACGGCGTGGGGCTGGCCGACTGGCTGCGCGGGCACGGCGTGGACGCCGTCGACGTCGTGGGGATCGCCACGGACCACTGCGTGCGCGCCACCGCGCTCGACGCCGTCGCCGAGGGCTTCGACACGCGGGTGCTGCTGTCCCTGACCGCGGGCGTCGCCGAGGCCTCGACCGCCGCCGCCCTCGACCGGCTCCGCGCCGCCGGCGTCGAGCTCGAGGGCACCGTCCACCGCCCCTGAGGAGCCCTTGTAGCGCCAATGGCTCCTACAGGGCGTCGAGGACCTCGTCCCTGGTGAAGCCGAGGACCTGCAGGACGGCGTCGAGGTAGGGCTGGTTCAGCGCGGTGTGCGCCTGCTCGCGCACCACCGGCTTGGCGTTGAAGGCGATGCCCAGCCCGGCGGCGTTGAGCATGTCGAGGTCGTTGGCGCCGTCGCCCACCGCGACCGTCTGCTCCAGCGGGATGCCGTGCGCGGCGGCGAAGCGGGCCAGCGCCCGGGCCTTGCCCGGCCGGTCGACGATCTCGCCCACCAGGCCGCCGGTGAGCCGGCCGTCGGAGACCTCGAGGGTGTTGGCCGCGGCGAAGTCCAGGCCGAGGGAGGCCGCCAGCGGATCGGTGATCTGGCTGAAGCCGCCGCTGACGATGCCGCAGCGGAAGCCGAGGCGCTGCAGCGTGCGGATCAGCGTGCGGGCGCCCGGGGTGAGCTCCAGGTGCTCACGGACCTCGTCGAGGACCTCGACCGGCAGGCCGGCCAGCGTGGCCACCCGCGCCCGCAACGACTCGGCGAAGTCCAGCTCGCCGTTCATGGCCGCGGCGGTGATCCGGGCGACCTCGGCGGCCCGCCCGGCGCGCGCGGCCAGCTCGTCGATGACCTCGCCGCGCACGAGCGTCGAGTCGACGTCGAGGACGATCAGCCGCTTGCTGCGCCGGGCCAGCCCGACCTGCTCGACGGCGATGTCGGCGCCGGTGGACGCGGCGACGGCGGCCAGCGCGGTGCGCAGCTCGGTGGCGCCGGCTCCGGAGACGGTCAGCTCGAGGCTGGTCACCGGCCAGTCCGACAGCCGCCGGATGGCGTCGATGTTGCCGCCGACGCCGGCGATCGCCGTGGCCGCGCCGGCGACCGCGGACGGCGGCACCGGGCGGCCGAGCAGGATGACGTGGTGCGGCCGGCCGGCCGGGACGCCCTGGACGCCGCGGTCGGGGGCGGACTCCACCTCGACGCGGACACCGGTGGCCCGTGCGACGTCGTCGGCGAGGCGACCCAGCCCGGCGAGGAAGGCGGCCTCGTCCACCGGTCCCCCGGCCGCCGGCAGGGCGCCGACGACCACGCCGACGACCACGCCGAGGACCAGGCGCCCGTGCACGACGACCTGCTCGACGTCGACCACCTCGACCGGGGGCACGCCGTCACCGCCCCGCGCCAGCGCCCCGAAGAGGCGGGCGGTCACTCCGGGCCGGTCGGCGCCGGTGACGGTGAGCAGCGCCCCGGGCCGCTGGGCGGCGGCCTGCGGCAGGACGCGGGGAGCGGGGTCGGGCGGCACGGGCGTCATCGTGCCGCACCGCCCCGGCCGCTCCCCCGCCCGGTCGGGGACCCCGGACGCGGCGACGCCCCGCCGGCCGGAGCCGACGGGGCGTCGCAGGTGACGTCGCGCTGTTCTTCCGCGGCCCCCTCCCAGGGCCCCGCCACGAGGAAGGAGTGGTGGGGAGGGAGGGGGTCCGGTCAGAACGGGTCGGGGTCGTTCGGGCCCTGACGGGGACCCGAGCCGCTGGACAGTTCGCTCACGCCGCCGTACGGCTCGTGCCGCTTGCCGACGTGCGCCTCGGCGTGCAGCCGCTCGATGAGGTGCGGGTAGTGCGCCTCGAACGCCGGACGCTCCGACCGGATCCGCGGGATCTCGGTGAAGTTGTGCCGCGGCGGCGGCGAGGACGTCGCCCACTCCAGCGAGTTGCCGTGGCCCCACGGGTCGTCGCGCAGCGCGAGTCGGCCGTACTTCCACGACTTGGCCACGTTGTAGAGGAACGGGATGGTGCTCGCGCCCAGGACGAACGAGCCGATCGTCGAGATGACGTGCAGCGTCGTGAAGTTGTCGGTGGGCAGGTAGTCGACGTACCGACGCGGCATGCCCTGGGTGCCCAGCCAGTGCTGGACCAAGAACGTGGCGTGGAAGCCGATGAACGTCAGCCAGAAGTGCAGCTTGCCCAGCCGCTCGTCCATCATCCGGCCGGCCATCTTGGGGAACCAGAAGTAGATGCCGCCGTAGGCGGCGAACACCACGGTGCCGAAGACGACGTAGTGGAAGTGGGCGACGACGAAGTAGCTGTCGTTGACGTGCCAGTCCAGCGGCGGGCTGCCCAGCAGCACGCCGGTGAGCCCGCCGAGGAGGAAGGTCACCAGGAAGCCGATCGCGAAGAGCATCGGCGTCTCGAACGTCAGCTGGCCGCGCCACATGGTGCCGATCCAGTTGAAGAACTTGATGCCGGTCGGCACGGCGATGAGGTACGTCAGGAAGGAGAAGAACGGCAGCAGGATCGCGCCGGTGGCGAACATGTGGTGCGCCCACACCGTGACCGACAGGCCGGCGATCAGCAGGGTCGCGCCGACCATGCCCTTGTAGCCGAACAGCGGCTTGCGGCTGAACACCGGGATGATCTCGGTGATGATGCCGAAGAACGGCAGCGCGATGATGTAGACCTCGGGGTGGCCGAAGAACCAGAACAGGTGCTGCCACAACATCGGCCCACCGTTCTCGTCCGAGTAGATGAGCGCACCGAGGTTGCGGTCGGCCAGCATGCCGAAGATCGCCGCGGTGAGGATCGGGAACGCGAAGAGCACCAGCAGGCTGGTGACCAGGGTGTTCCAGGTGAAGATCGGCATCCGGAACAGGGTCATGCCCGGCGCCCGCAGGCAGGCGATGGTGGTGATGAAGTTGACCGCGCCGAGGATCGTGCCCAGACCGCTGACGGCCAGGCCCGAGAACCACAGGTTGGCGCCGACGCCGGGGGTGTGCACGGCGTCGGAGAGCGGGGCGTAGGCGTACCAGCCGAAGTCGGCGGCACCGCTGGGCGTCAGGAAGCCCGAGACGGCGATCAGGCTGCCGAAGAAGAACAGCCAGAAGGAGAAGGCGTTCAGCCGCGGGAACGCGACGTCGGGAGCACCGATCTGCAGCGGCATGATCAGGTTCGAGAACGCGAAGAACAGCGGCGTCGCGAACATCAGCAGCATGATCGTGCCGTGCATGGTGACCAGCTGGTTGTACTGCTCCGGGGACAGGAACTGCAGCCCGGGCTGGCCCAGCTCACCGCGGATGAGCATGGCCATGAAGCCACCCACGACGAACCAGGCGAACGAGGTGGCCATGTACATCAGGCCGATGGTCTTGTGGTCCGTGGTCCGCAGCAGGTTCGAGAGCCGCGCACCCCGCTGGACCTCGCGAGCCGGGCTGGGCCGGCTCACGATCGGTGCAGGCGCGATCGTCACGGGCGCAGCTTAGACCGTGCGCAGGAGGGTCGTCGGGCCCGACCGGGCGGGCGCGCCGGTGCACGGGGCCACCGCCCGGTCACCCGTAGGGGGGACGTCGGCGAGCCGGACGGCACCGTCTAGATCAATTCGGGTTTCCGCCCTGCTCAGGAGGGGAACAGGAACGTCCGGCGCTGGAGATCCCAGGCCCCGGCCACCAGGCCAGTTCCCCTCTGGAGGTCCCACCGTGGAACTTCTCTGGAACATCATCGTGCTGATCGTGGTCGGCGCCATCGCCGGCTTCATCGCCCGGGCCGTCGTGCCCGGCAAGCAGTCCATGAGCATCGGGATGACCATCATCCTCGGCATCATCGGGTCGCTCGTCGGCAACGCGCTCGGCAGCCTCATCAGCGGTAACGGCTTCGAGATCGGCACCGCCGGCATCATCGGCTCGATCATCGGCGCCATCGTCGTGCTGCTGATCTACGTCTTCGCCACGCGGGGACGCAGCCGCTCCGTCCGCTGACGCGGTCTGCTCCAGCGTCCCAGCGGCGCTGGAGCAGCGAGCACGTCCGCAGGAGGGGCCCGGCCGTCACGGCCGGGCCCCTCCTGCGTCCGCGTCCGCGGGGACCGTCCACGTCGTGACGTCGACGGCGAGGGTCGCGCGCACCGAGGGCGGCAACCCGGCGACCGCGGCCGCCAGCCGCTCCGGCGTCAGGTGCCGGGCGTGCGGGCCCATCCCCACCACCGTGGCCACCGTGCCGCGGTCCAGGTCGACCTGCTCGCGGTGCCGCACCCGCCCGGCCGGGACCAGGTGCGGCTCCAGGGACGCCGCCAGCCGGGCCTCCTTCTCCGGGTCCACCCGCAGCAGGCCGAGCGGCCGCACGAGCTCGGCGAGGTGGTCGGGCGCGGGGGTGACCACCACCAGCCGGCCGCCGGGCCGCAGCACCCGTGCGGTCTCCGGGCCGTTGCGAGGCGCGAAGACCACCGTCACGCGGTCGACGGCGCCGTCGCGCACGGGCAGCCGCGCCCAGGTGTCGGCGACCACCGCGAGCACCCGGGGCGAGATCCCGGCCGCGCGGCGGGCCGCGTAGCGCGAGGAGTCGAGGACCACCCCGACGGCGCCCGGCAGCCGGTCGAGGACACCCGCCAGGTGGTGCCCCGTGCCGCCGCCGAGGTCGAGGACGGCGTCCACCGGCCCCTCCCCCGCGGCGACCGCGTCCCCCAGCACCCGGGTCAGCCCCGCGTAGGTGCCGGCGGAGAGGACCGCCGCGCGGTCGGCCACCATCGCGACGGTGTCACCGGTGGGCGGGGTGTGCCCGGGCGGCAGCAGCGTCACGTGCCCCTGCCGCGCCCGGTCGTAGGAGTGCCCGGCCGGACAGCGCAGGCCGGCGTCCCCGGGCAGGGCCGACAGCGGCGCGCCGCAGACCGGGCAGGCCAGCAGGGCCACCGCCCCCGGCGGCCACGGCGTGCGGCTCACCGGGCGTCCGCGCCGGCGGAGGTCCGCTCGGCCGTCCGGCCGGGGACGACGGCGACGGCGCCCGCGGCGGCGACCGCGCCCAGCGCGAAGGCCGCGCCGTAGCCGGGCCCGCCGTCGGCGAGCAGCGCCGCCAGCGGGACGGTCAGGGCGGCCGCCAGGTTCTGGACGGTGTTGTGCGCGCCCAGCGCCCGCCCGGCCCACGCGCTCCCGGCCTGCTCGGCCACCGAGGTGAACGCCACCCCGTTCGGGCTCACGGTGGCGACCGCCGCGAGCGCCACCGCCGCCGCGGCCGCGGCGGGCCCGAGGACGTCCGGCGTCAGGGTGGCGACGACGGCCAGCAGCCCGACGACCACCGCGACGACGACCGCGACCTGCCGCAGGGGCCCGAGCCGGCTGCCCACCCGGTCCGACCAGGTGCCCGCACCCAGCCGCGCGGCGACCCCGCCGACCTGGGTGACCGCCAGCAGGGTGCCGGCCCCGGCCACGCTCCAGCCCGCCTCGCGCACCAGCCAGTCGAAGGCGAGCCCCGCGACGGCGAACTGCGGCACCACGAGCAGCGTGCTGGCCGCGTGCACCCGCCACAGGACGGGGCTGCGGTAGGGCGAGACCGGACGCGGCGCGCCGTCGGTGCGCGGCGGGCGGTCGGGATCGCGGACCAGCAGGCCCACGAGGACCGCCGTCACCGCGCAGCCGGCCGCCAGGGACACGAAGGCGCCCCCGGGGCCGTCGGCCGCCAGCCGCGGGAGGGTCAGGGCGGCCAGGCCGACGCCCAGCGGCTGCCCGGCCTGGCGGATGCCCATCGCCAGCCCGCGCTGCTCCGGCGGGAACCAGCCCAGCACCAGCCGGCCGCTGGCGGCGTGCACCGAGGCGCTCCCGGCCCCGGCCAGCAGCAGCCACAGGCCGGTCGGCACGGCGGCGTCGGCCAGGGCGGCACCGGTGAGGGCGCCGGCGGCCACGGCGAGGCCGCAGGAGAGCACGAGGCGCTCGCCGTACCGGTCGGCGAGGGCACCCCAGGCGAGCAGCGCGCAGACCAGGCCGGCGGTGGGCGCGGCGACGAGGAGGCTGACCTGCGGCAGGGTGAGCCCCTCGGCGCGCAGCGCCACGGTGAGGAAGGGCATCCCGTTCTGCGCCGCGCAGGCGGCGACGAGGCCGGTCAGGCCGATGAACAGGTGCCGCCAGCGGGCGGCCGGCGGGGACGCCGTCGGGACCGCCGTCACCGGGGGACCGGGTGGAGGACCACCTCGGACAGGACCCCGGCGTCGGCCACGGCGGTGAGGAAGGTGCCGGTCGGCTGCCGCCGCCGGTCGGTGGGCGAGCCGGGGTTGAGCAGCCGCAGACCGGTTGCGGTGGTGGTGTCCCACGGGATGTGGCTGTGGCCGAAGAAGAGGACGTCGGCGTCGGGGAACCGGGCGGCGCAGCGGCGCTCCCGGCCCTTGGCGTCGCCGGTCTCGTGGACGACGGCGACGCGCAGGCCGCCGACCTCGGCGCGGGCCACCTCCGGCAGCCGCTCCCGCAGCGGCCCGTGGTCGTTGTTGCCGTAGACGGCCAGCAGGGCGCGAGCACGGGACTCCAGCGCGTCGAGCAGGGCGACGTCGACCCAGTCGCCGGCGTGCACGACGAGGTCGGCGGCCTCGACGGCCGCCCAGAGGGACCGAGGCAGGTCACGTGCCCGCTTGGGGAGGTGTGTGTCAGCGGTCACCACCAGCGAAACGGCCACGGTCCCATGGTCGCAGGAGACTGGGTTGCCCCTCGGCCGGCGATCTCGGCCCTGCTCTCCACTCCCGAAGGACCCCATGACCCACCCGTCGTCCACGTCCGCGATCGGGCCGGACACCCCGGCCGCGGAGCCCTACGAGAGGCGCTGGCTGGCCCTCGGCGTCATCGCGATGACCGTCCTGCTGGTCATCCTCGACGCCACGATCGTCAACATCGCGCTGCCCGCGGTGTCCGCCGACCTGGGCATCACCCCGGCGACCCAGCAGTGGATCGTCACCGCCTACACCCTGACCTTCGGCGGCTTCCTGCTGCTCGGCGGCCGCATCGCCGACTTCTGGGGCCGCAAGCGCACCTACCTGGTCGGCGCGGCGGGGTTCGCCGTCGCCTCGGCACTCGGCGGCCTCGCGCAGAACGAGGCCATGCTGTTCGGCGCCCGCGCGCTGCAGGGCGTCTTCGGCGCGCTGCTGGCGCCGGCGTCGCTGGCGCTGCTGACCGTGCTGTTCACCGACCCCCGGGAGCGCGCCAAGGCCTTCGGCGTCTACGGCGCGATCGCCGGCGGCGGGTCCGCGGTCGGCCTGCTGCTCGGCGGCGCGCTCACCGAGTACGCCGACTGGCGCTGGTGCTTCTGGGTCAACCTGCCGGTGGCGCTGCTGGCCATCGTCCTGGCCATCCCGTTCGTGCCGGAGAGCAAGGCCCCCGGGGACACCAGGTACGACATCCCCGGCGCGATCGTCATCACCCTGGGCCTGGCCTCGATCGTCTACGGCTTCACCCGGGTGGCCGAGGCGTCGCAGACCAACGCCGCCGACGCCGCCGCGGCCAACGCGGCGGCCGCCGCACAGGGCGCCCCGACGCTCGTCACGGCCGACAGCGGCTGGACGGACGGTCCGGCCTGGGTGTTCATCGTGACGGGCCTCGTGCTGGTGGCCCTGTTCGTGGTGGTGGAGCTGCGCACCCGCAACCCGCTGCTGCCGATGCGCATCGTGCTCGACCGCAACCGCGGTGGCGCCTACCTCACCTCGACGCTCGTGGGGGCCGGGCTCATCGGGGCGTTCTTCTTCCTCAGCCTGTACTTCCAGCAGGTCCTCGGCTACGAGCCGATCGTCGCCGGCCTGGCCTCGCTGCCCACCACCCTCGGCGTCCTCCTCTCCGCGGGCGCGGCCAGCGCGCTCGTCCCGCGGGTGGGACCCAAGCCGCTCATGGTCCTCGGCGGGTTGCTGGCCGCGGCGGGGCTGTTCACGCTGTCCTTCGTCGGCGTGGACACCGGCTTCTGGCAGCTGCCCTTCCCCGGCCAGCTGCTGCTCGGGCTGGGGCTCGGCTTCACCTTCGTGCCGCTGTCGAACCTGGCGCTCGTCGGCGCCGGCGAGCGCGACGCCGGTGCCGCCAGCGCGATGCTCAACGCGACCCAGCAGGTGGGCGCCTCGATCGGCACCGCCGTCCTGGCCTCGTTGTCGGTGGGCGCGGTCAGCGCCTACACCGCCGACACGCTGACCTCGGGCGCGAACCCCCAGGACCCCGCGGTCGGCCTGCAGGCGCAGGTCGAGGGCTACACGACGGCGTTCACCTGGGCGGCGGCGCTGCTCGTCATCGGCGCCCTCGTCTCGGCGTTCCTCATCGAGGCGACCAGGGACGACCTCCCGGCCGGCGACGTCCCCGTGCACGTCGGGTAGGTCCCGGACACCTCGGCGCCCGCGTCCCCGGCAGGGGGCGCGGGCGCCGTCGTGTGCAGCGCCGTCGTGTGCAGCGCCGTCGTGTGCAGCGCCGTCGTGTGCAGCGCCGTCGTGTGCAGCGCCGTGGTGTGCAGCGCCGTCGTGTGGGCCGTCGGGTCCGGAGCCGCCGGATCAGGAGCCGGAGCGGGCGGCCAGTTCCCTGAGGCGGGCGTTGTAGGCCTCGAGCTCGGCGTCGTCCGTGCGGACGGCGGCCCGGTCCATGCGGCGGCCGCGGCGGTCCTCCGAACCCATCCAGCTGGCGAGCACGACGAGCATCACCAGCACGGTCGGCACCTCGCCGAAGGACCAGGCGATGCTGCCGGCGGTGTTCTGGTCGGCCAGCGGGTCCACGCCCCAGCCGGCGGGCGGGTCGGCGAAGGTCCGCACCACCAGCGCCGACGACATCATGATCGCGACGCCGAAGAAGGCGTGGAACGGCATCGGGATCAGCAGCTCGAGCATCCGGCCGCCGTGGCCCACCTGCCGCGGCCACGGGTCCTGGGCGAGGATCGGGCCGAAGAACAGCAGCCCGGTGACGGTGAAGTGGGCGAGCATGAACTGGTGGCCGAACGGGTCGCTCATCAGCGCGTCGAAGACCGGCGTGAAGTAGACGCCGTAGAGGCTGACCAGGAACAGCGGCAGCGTGAACAGCGGGTGCGACACGAAGCGCGCCACCCGGCTGTGCAGGGCGTCGAGCAGCAGCGCCCGCGGGACGCCGGCCACTCCCCTCCCCCGAGGCAGTGACCGCAGCGCCAGCGTCACCGGCCGCCCGAGCAGCATCAGCAGCGGCGCGACCATGGACAGCACCATGTGCTGGGCCATGTGCACGCTGAACAGCACCATGCTGTAACCGCTGAGCCAGGTCCCGGTGACGGCGAACAGCGACAGGCAGCCGGCCGCCCACGACGCCGTCCGCCACCACGGCCAGGCCACGCCGGAGCGGCGCAGCCGGACGAGGCCGACGGCGTAGACCAGCACGCCGAGCAGGGCGAGGACCGGCAGCACCGACCACGCGTCGAGGTGGGGCAGGAACACCCGTCCCCACGTGGGTGGCTCGCCGGGCACCCACATGCCCGAGTGGTGCCCGTGCTCCACCTGCGCCTCCAGTCCCTCCGACGTCCTCCCCACTGTCCCACCGGCGGAAGCCGACCGGGCGGCCCCCTCGCAGGGGCCCGCAGCGAGGGGAGCGAGTGGTGGGGGCGAGGGGTCCTCCCTCAGTCGTGGACGGGGGCCTCGTGGCCGGCGTGCGTCTCGGCCTCGATCTGGAAGGTGCAGTGGGCGACGTCGAAGTGGTCGCCCAGGCAGGTGCCGAGAGCGTCGAGGACCCGGCCGCCGTGGCCGGCCGCCAGCGCCTCGTCGGTGACGACGACGTGCGCCGAGAGCACCGGGAGCCCGGAGGTGATCGTCCAGGCGTGCAGGTCGTGGACGCCGATGACGCCCGCCACGCCGAGGAGGTGCGCCCGGACCTCGTCGAGGTCGACGTCGCGCGGCGCGGCCTCGAGCAGCACGTCCAACGACTCGCGCAGCAGCGCCCACGCCCGCGGCAGCACCAGGCAGCCGATGAGCAGCGCGGCGATCGTGTCGGCCGGTGTCCACCCGGTGAGCGCGACGACGCCGGCGGCGACGAGGACGGCCACCGAGCCGAGCGCGTCGCCGAGCACCTCGAGGTGCGCGCCCCGGACCGCGAGCGAGCCGCGGCGGCCGCGGTGCAGCAGAGCCAGCCCGGCGAGGTTGGCGGCCAGGCCGACGGCGGCCACGGCGAGGACCACCCCGGAGGAGATCTCGGGCGGGTCGCCGATGCGGCGTACCGCCTCCACGAGCACCACCACCGCGACACCGGCGAGCAGCAGCCCGTTGGCCACCGAGGCGAGGATCTCCACCCGCTGCCAGCCGAAGGTCCGCCGTCCGCGGGCGGGGCGCTGGGCCAGCGTCACCGCGCCGAGCGCCAGGCCCACACCGAGCGCGTCGGTGGCCATGTGCCCCGCGTCGGCGAGCAGGGCCAGCGACCCGGAGACCAGCGCCCCGACGACCTCGGCGACGAGGACGGCCAGCGTCAGCCCGAGGACGACGGCCAGCCGCCCGCGGGACGCCCCCGCGGCGGTGCCGTGCGCGTGCCCGTGCGAGTGCCCGGCTCCCATCGGCCCACCTCCCCCCGCAGTGTCCTCCGGACCTGCCGGGAGGCTGCTCAGATGGCGACGCCGCGCTCCCGCAGCCACGGGACCGGGTCGACCTTCTCGCCGCCGATGCCGCCGACGTGCACCTCGAAGTGCAGGTGCGGACCGGTCGACTGCCCGCGGTTGCCGAGCAGGGCGATGGTGTCACCGGCGCGGACCACCTGGCCGGGCTGCACGAGGATCTCCTCCATGTGCCCGTAGACGGTGACGTCGCCGTTCCCGTGTTGGACGTAGACCGCGAGCCCGAAGCCGGCGGCCGGGCCGGCCTCGAGGACGACGCCGTCGGCGGCCGCGTACTCCGGCGTGCCGATCGGCGCGGCCAGGTCGATGCCGGCGTGCAGCGTGCCCCAGCGCGCACCGAAGGTGCTGCTGAGCCGCGCGCCGTCCACCGGCAGGACGGTCGTGGGCCGGGCGGCCTCCGCGGCCGCGGCGGCGGCCGCCTCCTGCACGACCCGGTCCGCGTCGGCCTGGGCCTGGGCGGCCGCGGCCTCCTGCGCCTCGCGGGCGGTGCGGCTGGCGGTCACCTCGCCGAGCAGCGTGGCGTCGGAGCGCAGGGTCGCGGCCTCGGCGGCGGCCGGCACGTCCCGGTCCCCGATGCCGAGCTCCTCGGCCACGCTCACCGAGGCGCTGACCGCCCCGGGGCCGTCGGCCTGGGCGACGCGGTCGCCGAAGGAGAAGGAGCCGACGCCGACGGCGCCCACCAGGGCGGCGGCGAGGTAGAACGCCGGACGGCGCTGCGGCAGCCGCAGCAGCCGGGCGATCGGCCGGTGCCGGCCGTGCCCGGCGACGACGGTGACCGGGACGCGCTCGGCATCGCCGGCGGTGTCGGTGTCGCCGGCGATGCCGGTGTCGGTGTTGATGCCGGTGCCGGTGCCGTCGGTGGCGGCGTCCCCGGGGATCGCCACGGGGTCGGCCGCGACGGCGGCCCGCGCCTGGGCGTCGGCGGCCCCGGTCAGGTCGGCGAGGTCGGCGACGTCGGCGAGGGCGCTCGCCGGCTCGGCCGGGCGCACCTCCCGGGCCACGACGACGGTGTCGGCGCGGCGGCCGACCACGACGTTGCCGGTCACCACGACGGTGCGGACCTCGAGGTCGGCGGCGGGAGCTGCCGGAGCGGTCGCGGTGCGCCGGTGGGGCGTCGGCCGGGGGCTCGGGCGGTGGGCGGGACGGGACTCCCCGGTCGCCGACGTCTCCCCGTGACGTCGGTGCGGGGTGGGCCTCGAGGCCTCCGCGGCATCGGCGGGTCGCCGGTCGGGCGACACCACCGGTGCGTTCCGGAGGGGGGTGCCGGCCGCGGGATGAGCGGCCGTCCCTCCGTCGAGGAGGCGGTCGGGGTGGAGCTCGGTCATGCACCTGACTTCCGTCGGGGACAGGGACGTACTGCTGCGGAGCCCGGGGGAGCGGGCGGGACCCATGTAAACACGCTGTGACCGTTACGTGATCTGGAGACCGGGGTATGGAGGGTCGGCCGTGTGGCACGGGCCACAGAGCTGCACGGATGTACTTCGACGCCCCGTCGAACGGACGTCACAGAACGTGAGGGGCGCGCCGGTTGAGCGTTGAACCAGGGGCGATGAGGCCCACAGCGGGCACGAGGACCCTGGACGCCCCTTCCGGCGCCGCCCCTGCACACGATCCGAGGAGAGGTCCCCGTGCGCGCAGTCACCTGGCACGGACGTGCCGACGTTCAGGTCGACACCGTCCCCGACCCGACGCTGCAGGAGGACACCGACGTCATCGTCGAGGTCACCTCGAGCGGGATCTGCGGATCCGACCTGCACCTGATCGAGGTGATGGCGCCGTTCATGACGAAGGGCGACGTCATGGGCCACGAGCCGATGGGCGTCGTCCGCGAGGTCGGCTCGGCGGTGACCGCCGTGAAGCCCGGTGACCGCGTCGTCGTCCCGTTCAACATCTCCTGCGGCAGCTGCTGGATGTGCTCGCAGGGCCTGCAGTCGCAGTGCGAGACCACACAGAACCGCGAGAAGGGCTTCGGCGCCTCGCTGTTCGGCTACACGAAGCTCTACGGGCAGGTGCCGGGCGGTCAGGCCGAGTACCTGCGGGTGCCCTTCGGCAACACGCTGCCGATCAAGGTCCCCGAGGGCGCGCCCGACGACCGCTTCGTCTACCTCTCCGACGTCCTGCCCACCGCGTGGCAGGCGGTGCAGTACGCCGCGACGCCCCCCGGCGGCACGCTGCTGGTGCTGGGGCTCGGGCCGATCGGCGACATGTGCACCCGCATCGCCCACCACCTGGGCATCGACGACGTCTACGCCTCCGACGTCGTCCCGGAGCGGCTCGCCCGCGCCGCCGCGCGCGGCACCCACGTCATCCGCACGACGAAGAAGGACGACGTCGTCCGGGCGATCCAGGAGGCGACCGCCGGCCGCGGCGCGGACGCCGTGATCGACGCCGTGGGCATGGAGGCGCACGGCTCCCCGCTGGCCAGCATGGCGCAGAAGGCCACCGCCGTCGTGCCCGACGCGATCATGGAGCGGGTCATGCAGGTGGCCGGCGTCGACCGCCTGGCCGCGCTGAACACCGCCATCGACGCGGTGCGCCGCGGCGGGACGATCTCGCTGTCGGGCGTCTACGGCGGGGCCACCGACCCCCTGCCGCTCATGCGGATGTTCGACAAGCAGATCCAGCTGCGGATGGGCCAGGCCAACGTGTGGCGCTGGGTGCCCGACATCCTGCCGCTGCTGGTCGACGGCGACCCGCTCGGCGTCGACGACTTCGCCACGCACCGCGTGCCGCTCGAGCAGGCACCGCAGGCCTATGCGGACTTCCGCGAGAAGAAGGACGGCTCGGTCAAGGTGCTGCTGCGGCCCTGACCCGACTGTGACCACACCCACCGGCCGTGCGGGGCATGCCCCGCACGGCCGGTGGCTTGCCTCTCGGTAGACCGCCCCTCTTCGGGTCCTCCGGACGACGACGTCCGCGCTCCCCGTCCGCCTCGTCGTCCCCTGGAGTCCCTCGTGCCCCGTGGCCTGCTCGCGCTGGCGGTCGGCGCCTTCGGCATCGGCACCACCGAGTTCGTCGTCATGGGCATGCTGCCCGAGATCGCCGACGGCCTCGGCGTCTCGGTGTCCGCCGTCGGCCTGCTCATCTCCGCCTACGCGGTCGGCGTCGTCCTCGGCGCCCCGACCCTCACCGCGCTCGGCGTGCGCTTCTCGCCCCGCCAGACCCTGGTGGCGCTGATGGTCGTGTTCGTCGTCGGCAACGCCCTGTCGGCGGTGGCCCCCACCTACGAGACCCTCGCCGCGGCGCGGGTGCTCACCGCGCTGGCACACGGGTCGTTCTTCGGCGTCGGCGCGGTCGCCGCGCGGAAGCTGGTCCCGCCGGAGCGGGCCACCCAGGCGATCTCGCTGATGATGGTCGGGCTGACGCTGGCCAACGTCGTCGGCGTCCCGCTCGGGACGTTCGTCGCCCAGCAGCTGAGCTGGCGCCTGGTGCTCGGCGCGGTCGCCGTCATCGGCCTGGTCACCATCGCCGGGCTGCTCGCCTGGCTGCCCGCCGGCGCCGGGGAGCGCGGCGACCTGCGCGCCGAGCTCGCCGCCTTCCGACGCGGTCAGGTGTGGCTGGTGCTCGGCCTGACGATGGTCGGGTTCGCCGCGCTGTTCTCCGTCTACAGCTACGTCAGCCCGATCCTCACCGACCTCGCCGGCATCTCCGAGGGCTGGGTGACCCCGGTGCTCGCGCTGTTCGGCGTGGGCACCACCGTGGGCACGCTGGCCGGCGGCCGCCTGGGCGACCGGTTCGGCTGGTCCTTCGTCGTCGCCGGGCTGCTCACCACCGCGGCGCTGCTGGCCGCCTTCGCCTTCCTCGCCCGCTCCCCCGTCGCCGCGGTGGTCCTGCTGGTGCTGTTCGGCACCGTGGCCTTCGCGATGGGCCCGGTCGTGCAGAACGGCGTCATCGAGGCCGCGCGGGTGCGCGGCGGCAGCCTGGTGTCGGCGGCCAACCAGGCGGCGTTCAACGTGGCCAACGCCGTCGGCGCCGCGCTGGGCGCGCTGGTCATCTCCCTCGACCTGGGCTACACCGCGCCGATGTGGGTCGGCGCCGTCCTGGCGCTGGCGGGCAGCGGGCTGGCGCTCGTGGCCCGGCGGTCCGACCGGCGGGAGACCGCGCGGGTGACCGCCGACGTCAGCGCCTGGCGGACCGAGGTGGCCGGCCGGCTGGACCGGGCGGCCTGAACCGGGGTCCGATCGCGCACGACGGGTACGAGGCGGTCGTGACGCCGACGACCGCCGAGCGGTCAGGACGGTCCGCACTCGGGGACCGCACGGTCAACCGGCTCGGCTACGGCGCGATGCAGGTGGCCGGCCCGCACGGACCAACGAGGTCGTCCGCGAGGCCCTGCACCCCCATCCCGAGCAGCTGACCAGCGTCACGAAGGTCGGCGCCCGGCGGACGCCGGAGGGCGGGTGGCCCGAGGCCCAGTCCCCCGCCGAGCTGGAGCAGGCGGTGCACGACGACCTCGACCACCTCGGCGTCGACGTGATCGACGTGGTCGACTCCACCGCGACGACGCAGCAGGTCGCCGAGGCGCGGGCGATCGCGCCGGTGGTGTACGTGCAGGACCACCACGACCTCGTGCACCGCGACGACGACCCGATGGTCGACGCGCTGGCCCGCGAGGGCGTCGCCTACGTGCCGTTCTCCCCGCTGGGCGGCTCCACGCCCCTGCAGTCGGCGGCGCTGGAGACGGTGGCGCGGCGGCTGGAGACCACGCCGATGCGGGTGGCGCCGGCCTGGCTGCTGGCCCGCTCGCCGAACGTCCTGCTCATCCCGGGCACGTCGTCGGTGGCGCACCTGGAGGAGGACCTGCAGGCCGCCGCCCGCGTGCTCGGGCCGGCCGAGATGGCCGACCTCGACCGCATCGGCGGCAGCGGGGAGCCCGACGTCGACCTCTGACTCGTGCTCACGCCTGCCCTCCGCCCGCCCCGACCGGGCCGAGCACCCGGTCGAGGTGGGCGTTGGCGAACACGCCGGCCGGGTCGAGCCGCTCCCGCAGCGCGGTGAACTCGCCGAACCGCGGGTGGCGGCCGGCCAGGACGGCGGCGTCGAGGCCGTGCAGCTTGCCCCAGTGCGGGCGCCCGCCGGCCGCGCCGGCGATCGCCTCGAACGCCGCGAACCAGCCGCCGGAGCGATCGCGGGCGGGCACGTGGACGGCGACGTAGGCGGTGTCGCGGCCCCGGGCGGTGGACAGCGGCACGTCGTCGGCCGCGGCCACCCGCACCTCCACCGGGAACGGAGCCCGCTCCGGCCCGGCGTCGACCACCCGACGCAGCTCGGCCAGCACCCCGGGTGCCGCCGCCCGCGGGACCGCGTACTCCATCTCGCGGAAGCGCACCCGGCGGCGGGAGACGAAGACCCGGTGCGCGACGTCGGTGTAGGTGCGCGCGCCCAGCGCGCCGGCGGACAGGCGGGCCAGCGGCGGCACCAGCGCGGGCACCCGGCGGCCGGCGGCGACGACGGCGGCGAAGCCGGCGTTGGCGAGCACCTCGTCGTCCCGGAACGCCCGCACCCGGCCGAGCGGGGCGACCTGCTCCAGCGGCACCCGGGTGTTGCGCTTGGTCAGGCAGCGGTCGGTGTGCGGGAACCAGTAGAACTCGACGTGGTCGGTGGCCGTCATGACCTCGTCGAACGCGTCGAGCAGGTCCGGCAGCCGGGCCGGCCCCTCCTCCGCGCGCAGGGCGAACGCCGGCACCGCCTGCAGCGTGACCGTGCTCAGCACACCGAGCGCGCCCAGGCCGATGCGGGCCGCGGAGAACACGTCGGGGTGCTCGGCGGGCGAGCAGCGCAGCACCTCGCCGCCGGCGGTGACCAGCTCGAGCGCCCGCACCTGGGTGGCCAGGCCGCCGAAGCGGGCGCCGGTGCCGTGGGTGCCGGTGGACAGGGCGCCGGCGACGGTCTGCCGGTCGACGTCCCCGAGGTTGGTCAGCGCCCAGCCGCGGGCGGCCAGCTCGGCGTTCAGGCGGTGCAGCGGCATCCCGGCCTGCACGGTCACCAGCCCGCCGTCGTCGACCCCGACCAGCCCGGCGTGCCGGTGCAGCGCCAGGGCGACGTCCTCCGGGCGGCCGATCCCGCTGAAGGAGTGCCCGCTGCCCAGCGCGGTGACCCGACGGCCCGCCGCCGCGGCCGCCCGCACCTCGGCGGCGATCCCCTCCGTCCCGGCGGGGGCGACGACGGTCAGCCCGGCCGCCCGCTGGTTGCCCGCCCAGTTGCGCCAGGTCCCGGCCACGCTGCCCCTCCTCCGGTGTCGGCGGCAGTGTGTCGGCCCGCGTCGAGCGCGTCGAGGCCCGGCGCGCTTGCCATCACGGGCGGCCGGCCGGGAGGCTCAGGGACCGTGACCCCGGCCCGTGCCCGGCTCGACGCCGCGACGGCGGACCTCGACCCGCCGCTCGCCGTCCTCGACCTCGACGCCCTCGACGCCAACGCCGCCGACCTGACCCGGCGGGCCGGCGGACGGCCGATCCGGGTGGCGAGCAAGTCGGTGCGCAGCCGCGCGGTGCTGCGCCGGGTGCTGGCCCGGCCGGGCTTCGCCGGCGTGCTCGCCTACACGCTGGCCGAGGCGCTGTGGCTGGCCGGCGGGGACGACCCGGTGTGCGACGACGTCGTCGTCGGCTACCCGAGCGTCGACCGGGCGGCGCTGCGCCGGTTGCTGGCCGACCCCGCGCTCGCCGCCCGCGTGACGCTGGTGGTCGACTCACCCGACCACCTCGACGCCGTCGACGCGGTGGCCCCGCCCGGGAGCCGCCCGCCGGTGCGCGTCTGCCTCGACCTCGACGCCTCGCTGCGTGCCGCCGGCGGCCGGGTGCACGTGGGGGTGCGCCGCTCCCCCGTGCACGACCCGGCCGGCGCGGCCGCGCTGGCCCGGGCGGTGTGCGACCGGCGCGGCTTCGCCCTGGTCGGCCTGATGGCCTACGAGGCGCAGGTGGCCGGGGTGCCCGACGCGCCGCCCGGGCGCCCGTTGCGCGGTCTCGCGGTGCGCGGCGTGCAGGCGCTGTCACTGCGCGAGCTGGCCGGGCGGCGGGCGGCGGCGGTGGCCGCGGTGTCGACGGTGGCGCCGCTGGGGTTCGTGAACGGTGGCGGCACCGGCAGCCTCGAGCGGACCGCCGCCGACGCCGCCGTCACCGAGCTGGCCGCGGGCTCGGGCCTCTACCAGCCGACGCTGTTCGACGGGTACCGCGCCGTCCGCGGCCGGCCGGCCCTGCTCTTCGCGCTGCCGGTGACCCGCCGACCCACGGCCGGGACCGTGACCGTGGCCGGCGGCGGGTGGATCGCGTCGGGCCCGCCCGGTGCCGACCGGCTTCCGCGCCCGGTGCACCCGCCCCGGTTGCGGCTGCTCGGCACCGAGGGCGCCGGGGAGGTGCAGACGCCGCTGCGCGGGCCGGGCGCCGACGGGCTGCGGGTGGGCGACCGGGTGTGGTTCCGCCATGCGAAGGCCGGTGAGGTGTGCGAGCACGTCGACGTCCTGCACACCCTCGCCGGCGACGCGCGCACCGGCGCCGTCCCCACCTACCGCGGCGAGGGCCGGGCCTTCTGAGCGGCAGGAATGGCCATCTCCGCCGCCCGGCCCGGCCGGTTCAGTCGGCGTCGTTGGCGAGGAGGGCGCGGGCCTCGGCTGCCTCGTCGTCGTCGAAGCCCATGTGGTCCGACTGGTTGCGGCGGGCGACCTGCGCGTCGATCCAGCGCCGGTGCGCCTCCCACGCCGACTGCCGGGTGGCGCCGAGCGCGCGGCCGATCTGCGCCCACGACGCGCCCGTCGTCCGCGCGGTGCGCACGGTGAGCTGCCGGCCCTGGGCCGCGCGCCGGGCGATCACCTCGCCGAGTGCCAGCAGCTCCAGCGCCTCGTCGCGGTCGAGCGGCCGCAGCCCCTGGGGGTCGTCGGGATCGGCCAGGGAGTCCCGCGCGCGAAGTTCCTCGTAGCGCCGGACCGCGCTGCCGAGGGTGTGCTGCCGTTCCAGGTCGTCGACGTCCACGACCCAGCGTCCGTCAGGCTGCCCTGACAGTCAAGCCGGCCTGACGGGGCGGTCAGCGGGCGCGGACCACCCGCGTCTCGTCGAACACCGGCTCGGCGGACTCGTACACCCGTCCGTCGGCGCCGAAGACGAGGAACCGGTCGAAGGACCGGGCGAACCAGCGGTCGTGGGTGACGGCGAGGACGGTGCCGTCGAACGCGGCGAGTGCCTCCTCCAGCGCCTCGGCGGACAGGACGTCGAGGTTGTCGGTGGGCTCGTCCAGCAACAGCAGCGTGGCGCCCGACAGCTCGAGCATCAGCACCTGCAGCCGGGCCTGCTGCCCGCCCGACATGGTGCGGAACGGCTGGTCGGCTGCGTCGGTGAGCCCGTAGCGGCGCAGCGTCGCCATCGCCCGGCCGCGGTCGACGCCGGGCCGGCCGGGCTCGCCGTGCCACAGCAGGTCCACCGGCGTCCGGTCCAGCCACTCCGGATGGGCGTGGGTCTGCGCGAACATCCCGGGCACCACCCGCGCCCCGAGCCGCCAGGACCCGGTGTGCGCGACGTCGGCCCCGGCCAGCAGCCGCAGGAAGTGCGACTTGCCCGCACCGTTGGCCCCGAGGACGCCGACCCGGTCGCCGTACCAGACCTCCAGGTCGAACGGCTGCATGAGGCCGGTCAGCTCCAGCTGCTCGGCCATGACGGCCCGGACGCCGGTGCGCCCGCCGCGCAGCCGCATCGTCACCCGCTGCTCCGGCGGGCGGTCCGGCGGTGGCCCGGCCGCCTCGAACTTCGCCAGCCGGGTCTGCGCCGCCGAGTACCGGCTGGCCATGTCCGGGGAGTTGGCCGCCTGCTGCTGCAGCGTCCGCACCAGGTCCACCAGCCGCTGGTGCTCCTCCTCCCAGCGCCGGCGCAGCTCGGCCATCCGCTCGTGCCGGGCGGCCCGCGCGCCGGGGTAGCCGGCCCAGCCGCCGCCGTGCACCCACGCCGTCCGGCCCTCGACGGTGACCACCCGGTCGGCGACGGTCGCGAGCAGCTCGCGGTCGTGGCTGACGAACAGGACCGTCTTGCGGGTCTCGAGCAGCCGCTGCTCGAGCCACCGCTTGCCGGGGACGTCGAGGTAGTTGTCCGGCTCGTCGAGCAGCAGCACCTGCTCGGGCCCGCGCAGCAGCGCCTCCAGCGCCAGCCGCTTCTGCTCACCGCCGGAGAGCGTGGACAGCTCGCGGTACTTGCACCGGTCGTAGGGGACGCCCAGGGCCGCCACGGTCACCGTGTCCCAGGTGACCTCGGCGTCGTAGCCGCCGGCGTCGCCCCACTGCGCCAGCGCGCCGGCGTAGGCCAGCTGCGCGGGCTCGTCGTCGGTCTCCATGAGGGTGAGCTCGGCGGCCTCGAGGGCGTCCCACGCGGCGCGCACCGCCGGGGCGGAGAGGTCGACGAGGAAGCGCTGCACCGTGGTGTCGTCGCGCACCGAGCCGATGAACTGCCGCATGACGCCGAGCCCGCCGCTGCGGGCGACGGAGCCGGCCTCGGGCACCAGGTCACCGGCGATGATCCGCAGCAGCGTCGTCTTCCCGGCGCCGTTCTCGCCGACCAGCGCCGCCCGGGCGCCGTCGCCGACCCGGAACGAGACGTCGTCCAGCAGCACCCGGCCGTCCGGCAGCGTGTGCCGGACCCCGCTCACGTCGACGAAGCCCACCCGGTCATCGTCCGGGGCGCGGCAACCGGATTCGGCGGGGGGGGGGGGGGGGGGGGGGGGGGGGGGTCAGCCGACCGACTGCAGCCGGGTGCGCGCGAGCCGCTCCACCATCTCGGGCAGCGCGGTCGCCGGGACGCCGCTGAGGTCCCGGCGGGCGGAGCGCACCACGCGACCGACGACCTGGGGTCGGAGCCGGGTGCCGAACTCGTCCACGAGGCGGGTGACGGCCTGCTCGACGGCGGGGTCGGCGGTGTGCTGCTCGGGAAGCGTCATGGGCGCGCGGGACTCCTCGTGCGGTCCGGTGCCAGGGGGGACGGTGTCCACCGTGGCGTGCGGGGACGCGGTGATCCAGGGACCTAGGTCCCCGCCGCAGGCCGTCCCGGCGTGTCGGTCAGGAGACGAAGTACGCGTTGCCGCCCGAGGACGTGACCGCCGCGGCGTCGCGCACCAGCGTGGCCAGTTCGCCGGCGTCGACGCGGTCGAGGGAGGAGAAGCGGATGCAGCTCTTGCCGCAGGACACCTTCCCGAGCCGCTCCGCGCGGACCTCGGGCAGGTACTCCCCGTCGACGACGGCGCAGACGTACAGCGACAGGTGCCGCTTCTGCGCGGCGAGGGCGATCAGCGGCCACCGGGTGGTCTCCCTCGCCGACCGCGGCCGGTAGGGCATCAACCCGTAGCCGAGCACCTGCCCGGCACCGGCCGGGACGAGCTCCCGGTCCAGCCCGGGCGCGGCCTCGCGCACCAGCGCGTCGACCCGCCGCAGCTCGGCCTCGCGCGGCCCGGCCGCGGCGAACCACTCCTCGATCGGATCGGACACGGCCGCCTCCTCACTCGAGGACGAGGGAGAGCACCGTCGCACCGGCCGCGAGCACCATGGCCAGCACGATCACCGCGGCCACGAGTCGCCGCCGCCGCTCGGCTCCGGGGCCGCCGGCCCCGCCCATCCCCATCACGCCTCAGACGCTAGCGCCGGGGGACGACGGTCGGCGTCCCCAGAGCAGGGTGTCCAGCGCGGTCCCGGCGGGCGTCGCGCGCGGCACGGTCTCCAGCCGGTCGACGTCGAGCAGCCCGGCCACCGGCGCCAGCCTGCGCGGGCTGTGCAGGATCACCGGGTCCTGCGGCCCGCCCACGCCGTGCGCGAGGTTGTCGACGTCGTGCCCGAGCAGCAGCAGCCGCCCGCCCGGCCGCAGCCAGCCCACCGCGTGGCGCAGCACGTCGGTCATCGCGGGGTCGGGCAGGTGCAGGTAGGCGACCAGCACGAGGTCCAGCGCGTCCGGCGGCGCGGACCACCCGGTGACGTCGGCGGTCACCCAGGTGACCCGGTCGGCGCCCGGCTGCGCCCGCCCGCGCGCCAGGCCGGTGGCCGAGAAGTCGACGGCCGTGGCCCGCCAGCCGAGCCGGGCCAGCCACAGCGCGTGCCGCCCCTCCCCCGCCGCCAGGTCCACCGCGTCGCCCGGCGGCAGGTCCGCCACGAGCGAGGCGACCAGCGGGTTGGGCTCCCCCGACCACTGCTGCCTCTCGGCGTACCGCGCGTCCCAGTCCCCGGCCTGCACGGGCGGGAGTCTGTCAGCGCCGGCACCGTTCCCGCGGGTGCGCGCCGCCCGGGCCGGGGTCAGGCTCGACCCGTGCCCGCCGTCCGGCTCGTCCCCTTCCAGCCCGAGCACCTGCCGGCCGTCACGCCGTGGTTCGACGACGGCGAGACGCGGCGCCGGCTCGGCGGGCGTGACTGGCCGGTGCGTGAGCTGGCGCTGCGCAGTACCCGGTGGACCGACGAGTTCCGCGGGCGGCAGGTCCTGCGCACCCACTCCTTCGTGGCGCTCGACGACGACGGCCGGCCGGTGGCCCAGATCGGCGGGGACGTCTACGACCGCTGGACGCTGTGGGACCCGGTCACCGAGCGCGTCCTGTCCACCGACCCCCGCCGCACCATGGGCTCGGCCTACGTCGTCGCCCCGGCGTACCGCGGTCGCGGGTACGGCCGGGCGGCCCTGCGGGCGCTGCTGGCCGCCCCGGAGACCGCCGACGTCGAGCAGTTCGTCCTGGGCATCGAGCCGGACAACGCGGCGAGCCTGCGCATGGCCGCCGCGGTGGGCTTCACCCCGCTCACCACCGAACCCGACGCGGAGGACATGGTCCACCTGCACCTGCTGCGCTGACCGGGCACGGGCCCGTACCCCAGGATGACCTGGTGCCCGCACACGTCTCCGTGCCCGAGGACCTCGTGCTGCACGGTCCCCGCGTCCTCGGGCTCGCCTCACCCGGCCGGATCGCCGACCGCTTCGGCCTCGACCGCGACGAGGTCGAGGACCGGCTGCTGGAGTTCGCCGCGCGCGGGTGGGTGGTGCACACCCGCTTCGCCGACGGCGGCGGGTGGTCGCTGACCGAGGCCGGCCGGGTCGAGGACGAGCGCCGGATGGCCGCGGAGCTGGAGCTGACCGGGACGCGCGAGCAGGTCGCGGAGGCCCACACCCGGTTCCTGCCGCTGGACAGGCGCTTCGGCAGGGTGTGCACCGACTGGCAGCTGCGGCCCACGCGCAGCGAGCCGATGGCGGCCAACGACCACACCGACCGGCGGTGGGACGAGCGCGTCCTGCGGGCGCTGGCCACCCTCGGCCGCGACCTCGCCGCGGTCACCGACCCGCCGGCCCGGTGCCTGCAGCGCCTCGACGGCTACTCCGCCCGCTACCTGGCCGCGCTCGCGCGGGTCGACCACGGCGAGCGGCGCTGGGTGGACTCCCCCGAGGTCGACTCCTGCCGCACGGTGTGGAGCCAGCTGCAGGAGGACCTGCTGGCCACGCTCGGGATCGCCCGCGGCGCCGACAGCTGAGCGGGGCCGGACGTCGGCGGGAGGTGGCACCCTCGCGCCATGACGACGGCCACGCCCCGGGAGGTCGCGCTGCTGCGGCTGGTCGCCCAGCGGGTGGCCGGCCCGCCGTTCCCGGACGCCGCCGCGGCGGTGCGCGGGCTGCTCGCCGTCCAGGGGCAGGACTGGCCCGGCGCGGTCACCTCGGTGGCACTGCGCACCGCCGACCGCTCGCGGGCCGGGGTGCAGGCGGCGTGCGAGGCCGGCGCCGTCGTCCGGTCGTGGCCGATGCGCGGCACGCTGCACCTGACCCCCGCGGAGGACCTGCCCTGGATGCTCGGGCTGCTCGGCACCCGGGCGCTGGCCGGGGCGGCGAAGCGGCGGGCCGTCGTCGGGCTGACCGAGGACGACCTCGAGCGGTCCCGCGGGGTCGCCGTCGCGGCGCTGTCCGGCGGGCGGCGGCTGGGGCGCAGGGAGCTGCTGGCGGTCCTCGCCGAGGCCGGCTGCGCGGTCGCGGGCCAGCAGGGCTACCACACGCTCTGGTACCTCTCGCAGACCTCGACGCTGGTGCTCGGCCCGGTCGAGGGCGGCGACCAGGCGTTCGTGCTGCTCGACGAGTGGGTGCCCGTGCCGCGGCGGCTGGACCGCGAGGAGGCGCTGGCCGAGCTGGCGCTGCGCTACGTCACCGGGCACGGGCCGGCCACGGTCGCGGACCTGGTGCGCTGGGCCGGCACCACCGTCCGGGACGCCCGCGCGGGTCTGGCGGCCGTGCGCGACCGGCTCACCTCGGTCGACGTCGACGGCACCGAGATGCTCATGGACCCGGCCACCCCGGAGCGGCTGGCCGCCTGCCGCGCCGACGCCGAGGGGCTGCACCTGCTGCCCGGCTTCGACGAGGTCGTCCTCGGCTACGCCGACCGCACCTGCACGGTGCCGCCCGAGCACGCCGACCGCATCGTCCCCGGCGGCAACGGGGTCTTCCGCGCGACCGTCGTCACCGGCGGGCAGGCGGTCGGGACCTGGCGGTGGACCGGGACGGGCGCCCGCCGGCGGGTGGAGGCCGAGCCGTTCACCACGTTCCCCGACGGCGTCGCCGGGCGCGTGCCCGAGCTGGCCGCCGCGCTGCCCTGACCGGCGCGGTCGCCGGGCGCGGGACGCGGGCGCAGGGTGGGCGCATGGAGACGACGGCATGAGGGCGACGGCATGAGGGCGACGGCATGAGGGCGACGGCATGAGGGCGACGGCATGAGGTACGTGCGCCTGGGCGCCACCGGCCTGGAGGTCTCGCGGATCTGCCTGGGGATGATGAGCTTCGGCGAGCCCGGGCGCGGGATGACGCCGTGGAGCCTGCCGGAGGACGTGGCGCTGCCGCTGATCCGCGCGGCGCTGGAGGCCGGCGTCACCTTCCTCGACACCGCCAACGTCTACTCGGCCGGCGGCAGCGAGGAGATCACCGGCCGGGCTATCCGCGAGTTCACCACCCGCGACGACGTCGTCCTGGCCACCAAGGTGCACGGCCGGATGCGCCCGGGTCCCAACGGCGGCGGGCTGTCGCGCGTGGCGATCCTGCGCGAGCTCGAGGCGAGCCTGCGGCGGCTGCAGGTCGACCACGTCGACCTCTACCAGATCCACCGCTGGGACCCGGCCACGCCGATCGAGGAGACCCTCGAGGCGCTGGACTCGTGCGTGCGCAGCGGCAAGGTCCGGTACCTCGGCGCCAGCAGCATGTGGGCCTGGCAGTTCGGCAAGGCGCTGCACCTGGCCGGCGAGCGCGGCTGGCACCGGTTCGTGTCGATGCAGGACCACTACAACCTGCTCAACCGCGAGGAGGAGCGGGAGATGCTGCCGCTGTGCGCCGACCAGGGCATCGGCGTCATCCCGTGGAGCCCGCTGGCCCGCGGCCGGCTCACCCGCGACTGGGACGAGACGACGAACCGGTCGGAGAACGACGCGTTCGGCGGCCGCCTGTACGACGAACGCAGCGACCGCGCCATCGTGGAGCGGGTCGCCGAGGTGGCCCGCGAGCGCGGTGTCGCGCGGGCGCAGGTGGCGCTGGCCTGGCTGCTGGCCCAGCCGGTGGTCACCGCACCGATCGTCGGCGTCACGAGGGCGGGCCACCTCGACGACGCCGTCGCCGCGGTGGAGCTGTCCCTCACCGACGAGGAGGTCGCCCGCCTCGAGGAGCCGTACCGCCCGCACGCCGTCGCCGGCTTCTGAGCCGCCGGTACTCGCGCAGCACGAGCACGACGACGGCGAGGTCGAGCGCCGCCGCGGCCCACATCGACCAGGCGTCCCGGTCCACCGCCCGGTACACCTCGAAGGCGCAGAAGAGCCCGAGGACCGCGGCGGCGACCGGGTAGGCGGGCAGCACCTCCCGGAGCAGGGCGACGACGAGGCCGAGCTTCACCAGGCCGTGCAGGGTCAGGTAGAGGACGGCGAAGGTCCGGTCGCCCCCGCCCAGGGCGGCCTCGCCGGCGGCCAGGCGCTCGGCCAGGGCGCCGTGCGGGCTGCCGAGGAGGTGGTGCTCGACGACCCGGCGGAGCAGGCCCGCCAGCGGCCGCGGGCCCGCCACGAGCAGCGCCAGGCCGGCGAGCAGCTCGACCGCGCCGTCGAGTCCCTTGAGGAACAGCGCGGCGCGCAGCAGCCGGTCGGTGGTCGTGCCCGGCATCGTCCCGGAGCCGGGCGGGGCGCGTCCAGGTCCCCCCGGCCGCCGCTCCCGCCCGCCGGCCGGCGGTCAGTCCCTGCGCTCGACCAGGAAGACGGGGATGGCCCGGTCGGTCTTCTGCTGGTACTCGGCGTAGGGCGGGTAGGCGGCCACCGCGCGCTCCCACCACTCGGCCTTCTCCTCGCCGGTGATCTCGCGGGCGACGCCGTCCCACGGCTCCGGGCCGTCCTGCACGCTCACCTGGTCCGGGTACTTCCGCAGGTTGGCCACCCAGGCGGGGTCCTTCGGCGCCCCGCCCTGGGAGCCGACCATCGCGTAGACGCCGTCCTTCTCGACCCGCATGAGCGGCTGCTTGCGGACCTTGCCGGTGCTGGCGCCGCGGGTCGTGAAGACCACGACGGGCAGGCCGGTGTCGAGCAGCGTGTTCGCCTCCCGGCCGCCGGTGGCCTCGTAGCGCTCGACCTGGTCGCGGACCCACTGCTGCGGACTGGGCTCGTACTCCCCCTCGACTGGCATGACCCGACCGTAGTTCCGCCCCCGGACGCCCGCCGACCGACGAGTCCCGGCCTGCCGCGGAGTCGGTCCAGGGACAGCCGACGGCAGGAGGACCGCCGTGGCGTGGCTCGTCGACGAGTACCGGCTGTTCGTGGTCCCGCGCGTTGCTCGGCCGCGGCCGGCAACGGCGTCACGCCGCTCACCCACCGGCCCGCGTGAGGCCGGGCGCTCAGCGGGCGTCGACGGCGTGCGGGACGAAGAAGCTCAGGTTGTCGGTGATCAGCCCGTCGCTCTCCCGGATGCCGAGGCCCGCCGGCTCGCCGTCGACCACCCAGGCACCGAGCACCGGGTGGTGCGGGCCGTCCACGCCGGCGAAGTCCGGCAGCGGCGCGAACTCCTGGACGACGAAGCCCTCGGTGCCGTAGCGGCCGGGAAGCGCGGTGACCACCTGCCCGTCGCGGACGATCTGGACGTTGGCGCCCTCGCGGCCCCACAGCGGCTTGCGCACGTAGTCCCGCCACGTCGAGGGCATCTCGTCGGCGAAGTACGCCGGCAGCAGCAGCTCGCCGAGCACCGGGTCGCTGCCGAAGAGCTGCCACAGCACCGGCAGCAGCGCCTTGGTGCTCCACAGCATCTTGTAGACCGGCTCGATCCACGTCGTCCCGCCCGGGCGCGCGGCGTCGGCGAGGACGGCGGCGCCGAACTCGTCGTCGACCAGCCACTCCCAGGGGTAGAGCTTGAAGACGAGGTCGACGTGGCGACCCGACGGGTCGTAGAAGCGGCCGTCACCGGAGTCCAGCGCGAGGTCCTCGACCAGGACCTCGACCGCCTCGTACCCGGCCTGGACGACGGTGTCCATCAGGTAGGCGATCGTCATGCGGTCCTCGCCGGAGGTCTCCGCGTTGGTCCAGGCCAGGTGCACGCGCGGCCGCACCCCGGTCCGCCGCTCCCACCGGGTGAGGTTGCGCTGCCAGGCGGCCACGAGCTTCTCGTGCAGCGCGTTCCACTGGTCGCGGCCCTGCCCGGTGAACAGGTGCCAGTTCCACTGGGTGACCGCCGCCTCGACCAGCCCGGTCGGGGTGTCGGCGTTGAACTCCAGCAGCTTGGGCGGGCCCTCGCCGTCGTAGCGCAGGTCGAACCGGCCGTAGACGCTCGGCGGCTCCCCCTCCCAGGTGGCGCGGATGCCGGAGCGGGCGACGAGCGGGATGCCCATCCGGTCGAACAGGTCGTTCTCGACGACGTGGTCGCCGGCGGCCACGCACATCTCGAACAGCTGGGCGACCGCGCCCTCGAGCCGCTCCACCTCCGCGGCGGTGAAGTCGTAGTAGGGGCCCTCGCGCCAGTAGCTGCGGACCTCGCCACCCGGCGTCGTGGTCCGGTTGTAGACCAGCCCCTGCGCCTCGACCTCGGCCTCCCAGCCGGGCCGGACGATGCCGCCCTCGACGCGCCGCACCCCTAGGAGCCCGAGCCGCCGGTGCCCGACCCGATGCCGCCGGTCACCCGCTGCCCGGCCGACACCTTGCCGGTGCCGGGCAGGCCGTAGCGCTGGCGGGCGGCGGTGTCGCGCGGGTCGACCCGCGTGCCGCCGCGGGGCAGCACGCTGCCCACGGGCAGGCCGGGGCGGAAGGCGCCCAGGTAGAGGAAGAAGAGGCCGCCCCCGCCGCCGCGGTAGTCGTCGTCGCAGTAGTCGTCGTCGACGATCTCGCCGTCCTCGTTGGTGCAGTAGGCGACCTGCTCCTGCTCGTCCTCGGAGCCGCAGCCGGCGAGGAAGCCGGTGGCGGCGGTCGCCAGGACCGTGGTGGTCAGGGCGCTGCGCACCCGGTTCGAGAACGCCATGGGCTCCTCCCCGTCCGATCGTCGACCGCAGACCCTAGGGCCACGGTCCCACCGGCCGCGTCCCCGGGCGGCACGGACGGTCCCGTGCCGCTAACGTCCCGGGACGACGCCGCAGCCCCGGGAGGCGCGATGACCGCCAAGGAACCCGCCGAGGTCGCCAAGGTCGCCAGCGCGACCGGTGCCAAGAAGGTGCACCGCACCTGGGACCGTGTCCTCGTCAGCGCCTTCCTCGCCGGCGCCTACATCTCCTTCGGCGCGCTGGTCGCCGTCACGGTGTCCTCCGGCCTGGACACCGACACCTGGGGCACGCTGCCGACGCTGTTCATGGGCGCGGCCTTCACCCTCGGCCTGGTGCTCGTGCTCGTGGCCGGCTCCGACCTCGCCACCGGCAACATGATGCTGGTCCCGCTCAGCGCGATGAACGGCAAGATCAGCGTCGGCGACGTCGTCCGGAACCTCACGCTCGTGCTCGTCGGCAACCTGGTCGGCGCGCTGTTCGTCGCCTACTTCCTGGCCGTCTCCACCGGCGTCATCGGCGACCCGGACAGCACCGGCAGCGCCCAGCTCACCTTCACCCGGCTGGCCGAGATCGCCGACGGCAAGGTGCACCACACCGTGTGGGAGACGTTCCTGCGCGGCGTCGGGTGCAACTGGCTGGTCTGCCTGGCCGTGTGGATGTCGCTGGCCTCCAGCAGCGTCGCCGGGAAGATCCTCGCCGTCTTCTTCCCCGTCATGGCCTTCGTCGCGATGGGCTTCGACCACGTCGTCGCCAACATGTTCTTCCTGCCGGCCGCCCACTTCGCCGGCGTCGAGGGCCTCGGGTGGGACGACACGCTGGTCAACTGGCTGGTGGCGGGCGCCGGCAACCTGGTCGGCGCGGTCGTCTTCGTCGGTACGTCCTACTGGTACCTGTTCCTGCGCGACGCCCCGGACGCCGTCCCGAGCACCGGCGCGGAGCCGGCCGAGCGCGCCTGAGCGGTCCCGTCGCTACGGTCGCTCGCGTGAGCGAGCCGAGCACCCCAGTGACGGACGACGAGACCGCTGCGGCGGCTGCGCGCATCGCGGCCGGCTACGCCGTCGCGGGCCCCGCCCTCGACCTCGGCGCCGTGTCCGTCGGCGGCCGGACGCACCCGGACGCGCAGGTGCGGCTCCCGCTGTCGGTGCTCAACCGGCACGGCCTGATCGCCGGTGCGACCGGCACCGGCAAGACGCGCACGCTGCAGCTCATGGCCGAGCAGCTCTCGGCCGCCGGCGTCCCGGTGGTGCTCGCCGACCTCAAGGGCGACCTGGCCGGGCTGGCCCGTCCCGGGGAGGCCACCGAGCGGGTCACCCGCCGGTCGGCCGACACCGCCGACCCGTGGCAGCCGACCGGCTTCCCCGTCGAGTACCTGGCGCTCGGCGGCCTGGGCACCGGCGTCCCGGTGCGGGCCACGGTCAGCGACTTCGGCCCCACCCTGCTGGCCAAGGTGCTCGGCCTCAACGCCACCCAGGAGAGCTCGCTGGGCCTGGTCTTCCACCACGCCGACGAGGCCGGGCTGCCGCTGCTCGACCTCGCCGACCTGCGCGCGCTGCTCACCTGGCTGACCAGCAAGGAGGGCAAGGAGGAGCTCGCGGGCCTCGGCGGGCTGTCCAAGGCGACGGCGGGCGTCGTGCTGCGCGAGCTCGTGGCGCTGGAGGACCTCGGCGGCGACGTCTTCTTCGGCGAGCCGGCGTTCGACCCCACCGACCTGATCCGCACTGCACCCGACGGCCGCGGCGTCATCAGCGCCGTCGAGCTGCCCGCCGTCGCCGACCGGCCGGCGCTGTTCTCCACCTTCCTGATGTGGCTGCTCGCCGAGCTGTTCGAGGAGCTGCCGGAGGTGGGCGACCTGGACGCCCCGAAGGTCGTCTTCTTCCTCGACGAGGCGCACCTGCTCTTCAGCGGCGCCAGCAGGGCCTTCCTGACCGCGGTCACCCAGACCGTGCGGCTCATCCGGTCCAAGGGCGTCGGCGTCTTCTTCGTCACCCAGCAGCCCACCGACGTCCCCTCCGACGTGCTCGGCCAGCTCGGCAACCGGGTGCAGCACGCGCTGCGCACCTTCACCCCCGAGGACGCCGACGCGCTGAAGAAGACCGTGCGCACCTTCCCGCGCAGCGACGTCTACGACGTCGCGGAGCTGCTGACGACGCTGGGCACCGGCGAGGCCGCGGTGACCGTGCTGTCCGAGCGCGGCGCGCCGACGCCGCTCGCGTGGACGGTGCTGCGGGCGCCGCGGGCGTCCATGGGCACCGTGGAGCCCGGGGCGATGGCCGCGGCGGTGGCGGCCTCGCCGCTGCAGACCCGCTACGGCACCGCCGTCGACCGCGAGTCGGCGCGGGAGATGCTGGCCGCCCGGCTCGCGCCGCCGCCTCCGGCCCCGACCCGGACCCGGACCCGGACCCCAGCGCGGGCCGAGGAGCCCGCGCCCCGGCGGCGGCCTCGCGAGGCCGCACCGGAGGAGGAGCGCGGGGTGCTCGGGGACCTCGTGGCGTCGTCGGCCTTCCGCTCCTTCGCCCGGTCGGCGGCCAGCACGCTCGGCCGTGAGCTGACCCGCGGCCTGTTCGGGACCCGCCGGCGCCGCTGACCCGTGGGCCGCCTCCCCGGGTGCGGGCGAGCCGGACCGGTGGCACGGTCGAGCGGCACGCACAACGGGGAGGGCACAGGGCGATGCGGTACAGGGAGGGCGGCGACCTCGACACGTCGCACGTCCAGGACCGGCGGGGCAGGGGCGGGAGCCTCGGCGGCGGCCGCGGGATCGCCGTCGGCGGCGGCGGGCTCGGCCTGGTCGGGCTCATCGTCGTCGTGCTGGTGCAGGTGCTCGGGGGCGGCGGGGGCGGCGCCGGCGGCGGCCTCGGCGCACTGGCCGGGCTCGGCGAGGGCGAGACGGCCGACACCAGCACCCTCGCGCAGTCCTGCGACGACAGCGGCGACGCCAACGACTCCGTCGAGTGCGCCGTCGTCGCCGACATCGACTCCATCCAGGACTACTGGTCGCAGACGCTCGACGGGTACGTCCCCACGCAGACGGTGTTCTTCTCCGGCCAGGTGCAGACCGAGTGCGGCGGGGCGACCTCCGGATCGGGGCCGTTCTACTGCCCGGCCGACCAGCTCGTGTACATCGACCTGACCTTCTTCGACACCCTGCGCAGCCAGTTCGGCGCCGAGGGCGGCGCCTTCCCGAACGCCTACGTACTCGCCCACGAGTACGGCCACCACGTGCAGAACCTGCTGGGCACCAACCGGCAGGTCACCCCCGGCGACGCCGGTGCCGACAGCGGCAGCGTGCGGCTGGAGCTGCAGGCCGACTGCTACGCCGGCACGTGGGCCAACCACGCCGAGACCGTCCCCGACGAGTCCGGGGCGCCGCTGATCGCCGACATCACCCAGGACGACGTCGACCGCGCGCTGGACACCGCCGGCCGCATCGGCGACGACTTCATCCAGGAGGAGCTCGGCGGCGGCACCGTGGACCAGGACGCGTTCACGCACGGCTCGTCCGAGCAGCGCCAGCGCTGGTTCCTCACCGGCTACGAGACCGGCGACCCGGCGCAGTGCGACACCTTCGCCACGGACGACCTGGGCTGAGCGGGTGGCCGAGCACCTGCGGGTCAGCCGCGACGGCGCCGTCGCCGTCCTGACCATCGACCGGGCGGACAAGCGCAACGCGCTCACCGCCGGCATGTGGGCCGCGCTGCCCGGCGTCCTGGCGGAGCTGGCCGCCGACCCGGACGTCCGCGTGCTGGTCGTCACCGGCGCCGGCCCGAGCTTCTGCGCCGGCGCGGACATCTCCGACCTGCTCGGCGGGCCCGACGCCGAGGACCCGATGGCGCAGCTGCGCCGCGACAACCTCGCCGCGCAGGCCGCGCTGCGGGACTTCCCCCGGCCGACGATCGCGATGATCCGCGGCCACTGCATCGGCGGCGGGGTGGAGCTGGCCACCTGCTGCGACCTGCGCTTCACCGACCCGACCGGCGTCTTCGGCGTCACCCCGGCCAAGGTCGGCATCGTCTACACGCCGACGTCGACCCGCCAGCTCATGGACCTCGTGGGCCCGGCGACGACCCGTTACCTCCTCTACTCCGGAGAGCTCGTCGACGCCGACACCGCACTGCGCACCGGCCTGGTCGACCGCCTGCTGGCCGCCGGCGACCTGGCCGGCGAGGTGCGCCGGTTCGCCGAGGTGCTCGCCGGCCGCTCGGCGCTCACCCAGCGTGCGGCCAAGGAGGTCACGGCGGCGCTGGCCGGCGGCGGGGACGCCGAGGAGGTGGCCGGGCGCTGGTACCGCGAGACGATCGCCTCCGGCGAGCTCGCCGAGGGCGTCGCCGCCTTCGCCGGACGCCGCGACCCGCGGTTCCCCTGGACGGGCTGACCGGACCGGCTGACCAGCCCTCAGGCGACCGACAGGCCGGCGTCCTCGGCCTCGACGGCGGCGTTCCACTGCGGCTTCTCGGCCTGCCAGCGGTCCTCGGTGCTGCCGATCCGCCAGTAGCCGGACACCGACAGCCGCTCCCGCGGGGCGCCGAGCCCGGTCCGCACGAACCGGCGCAGCTCCCGGACGGCGCCGGCCTCGCCGTGCACGAACACGTGGACGTCGCCCACGGGCAGGTCGGCCGCGAGGACGGCCGCGACCAGCGCCACGCCGGGCGCCCCGCTGCGGTGCACCCAGGTGACCCGGACACCGGGGCCGGCGACGAGGTCCTGCTCCTCCTCGGGTCCGGCCACCTCCAGGAAGACCTCGGCACGCGCGTCGGCCGGCAGCGCCTCGAGCGCGGCCGCGATCGCCGGCAGCGCCGTCTCGTCACCGGCCATGAGGTGCCAGCCGGCGTCCCCGGCCGGGCTGTAGGCGCCGCCGGGGCCGAACAGCTGCAGCGTGTCGCCGGGGCGGGCGGACAGCGCCCACGGTCCGGCGACGCCCTGGTCGCCGTGCACGACGAAGTCGATGGTCAGCTCGCCGGCCTCGGTGTCCCACGAGCGGACGGTGTAGGTGCGCGTCACCGGCCACTGCTCGCGCGGGAGCCGGGCCTGCACGTCGTCGACGTCGAAGGGGGCGGCGTAGGGGGCACCGGGCGGCGGGAAGAGCAGCTTGACGTAGGAGTCGGTGTGCCCGGGCGCGAAGCCGGCCAGCCCCTCCCCGCCGAGGACGACGCGGACGACGTGCGGCGTCACGTGGCCGGTGCGCACGACGGTGCCGGTGCGGGGCACCCGCCTGCGGCGCGGGGACTGCTCGGCCACGGGGCCTCCTCTACTCAGGTGAGGCACACCTTACCCGCGCGCCCGACGTGACCGACGTCGGTTTCCGGACCGTCACGTCCGGGTAGCCCCTGGCCTGCGGGAACGGCGACGTCGCCGGGCGCGGTCTGCCAGCCGGCCGGCTCCCGGCCCGCTCTTCCCCACGGTCCACCGGGCCGGCGCGCCCCGCGCCGCCGACCCTGCTCCACCCGCTCCACCTGCATCCATTCGGGCGACGACCGTCGCCGGGATGTGTGTGAGTGATCCATTACTGGGTAGCGCCAGCCTCGACCGAGATCCACTCAGGAGGAACGATGACCCACTCCATCGACGCCCCCCTCCCGCCGCCGCCCTCCTCGGGCGCGACCGGCTACGGGGACACGAGTACGACCTCGACCACCACGACCACCTCGGGCTCGCCGTCGACCGCAGACGTGGCGAAGGACGAGGCGCGCAACGTCGGCGAGACCGCCAAGCAGGCCGGGTCGCAGGTCGCCACGACCGCCGCGGACCAGGCCAAGAACGTCGTGGCCGAGACCAAGCATCAGGCGCAGAGCCTGCTCGACCAGGGTCGCACCCAGGTCCGCCAGCAGGCCGTCTCGCAGCAGCAGAAGGCCGGGCAGAGCCTGTCGAGCCTGGCCGACCAGCTGCGCGGCATGGTCGAGGGCAACGCCCCCGCTCCCGGCCCCGCCCGCGACCTGCTCCAGCAGGGCGCCAGCAAGGTCGAGGAGTTCGCGACCCTGCTGCAGAACCGCGAGCCGGCCGACCTGCTCGACGAGGTGCGCTCCTTCGCCCGCCGCAAGCCGGGCGCCTTCCTGCTGGGCGCCGCGCTCGCCGGGATCGTCGCCGGTCGCCTGACCAGCGGTGTCAAGGCCGCGCACAGCGCCGACTCGTCCTCGGGCGGCCGGTCGCAGCTCACCTCGACGCCGTCGACCTACTCCTCGGGCAGCAACTACGTCGACCCGGCCCCGACCTACATGGGCTACGAGTCGACCGGTGACTACGAGACGACCACCGGCTACGAGACGACGACGTCCGGCTACGGCGAGCACTCGGCCACGCCGGGCACGCCGCTGCCGCCGCCGCCCTACGGCACGGTCCCGCCCGCCGGCAGCGTCGTGCCGCCGGCCGCGCCCGCCGGCTGGGACGACCCCAGCCGCCGTCCGGGCCAGGGGGTCTGAGCCGTGAGCTCCCCGTACTCCGGCGCCACGC
>NZ_JABGCW010000001.1:0-166160 GCF_041028265.1 Geodermatophilus amargosae | reverse complement strand
CGGTGGGTGGCTCGGGCGGGTACCCGCCCCAGCCGCCGCAGCCGAACCATGCCGTGACCCCCGGCTACGAGCAGGGCGCCACCGGCTACGAGCAGGGCACGACCGGCTACGAGCAGGGCGCCACCGGCTACACCGAGGGCTCGACCGGTTACACCCAGGGCGCCGGCTTCGACCAGTCCTACGGCGCGCACGCCGGTGACCGCGGCACCCCGATGACCGAGGCCGGACGGCCCGAGGTCTCCGGCACCTCGGTCGGCGAGCTGATCAGCGAGGTCACCACGGACCTCTCGGTGCTCATGCGCCAGGAGCTCCAGCTGGCCAAGGCCGAGATCACGGTCGAGGCCAAGAAGGCGGGCCAGGGCGCGGGCATGTTCGGTGCCGCGGGCTTCGCCGGCTACATGGTGCTGATGTTCCTCTCCTTCGCCCTGTGGTGGGCGCTGGAGAACCTGATGGACGCCGGCCTGGCCGCGCTCATCGTGGCGGTCCTCTGGGGCGTCATCGGAGCCGTCGCGTTCGTCATGGGGCGCAAGAAGTTCCGGCAGGTCAACCCCAAGCCCAAACGGACCGTGGACACCCTCCAGCAGGTCCCCGGCGCCCTCAAGCCCCACTGACCCGCGGCCCGCGACCCGACCGGTCCGGCCACCACACCCCCTGGAGCAGACATGACCAGCAGCAGCAGTGACCCGGACGTCATCCGGCGGCAGATCGAGGAGACGCGTCGTGAGCTGAGCTACGACGTCGACGCCCTCAACGAGAAGGTCAACCCGGCCCGCGTCATCGACCGGCGCATGGCCACGGCGAAGGGCCGCTTCGCCAACGTCAAGGACAAGGTCATGGGCTCGTCCCACGACACCCGGTCCTCGTCGCGCGGCACCGCCCAGAACGCGCTCGGCTCGGTGCAGGGCGCGGCGTCCAACGCGGCCGGCACCGTGCAGGGCGCGGCGTCCAGCGCGGCCGGCACCGTGCAGGGCGCGGCGTCCAGTGCGGCCGGCACCGTGCAGGACGCCGCCTCGCAGGCCGCCCACGCCGTCCAGCAGGCCCCCGACGCGGTGGTCCGCCAGACGCAGGGCAACCCGCTCGCGGCCGGGCTGATCGCCTTCGGCGTCGGCTGGCTGGTGTCGAGCCTCCTGCCGGCCACGCAGAAGGAGCAGCAGCTGGCCCAGCAGGCCGAGTCCGCCCTGCGCGAGCACAAGGACGAGCTCCTCGCCCCGGCCAAGCAGGCCGCGCAGGAGGTCGGCGAGCAGCTCAAGCCGGCCGCGCAGCACGCCGTCGAGGAGGTCAAGGGCACCGCCCAGGACGCTGCCCAGACGGTCAAGCAGGAGGGCCAGTCGGCCGCGCAGGACGTGCAGGGCCAGGCCCAGCAGTCCCGCCAGTCGGTGCAGAGCCAGTCCTCCACCAGCTAGTCCCCCGCACCACAGCACCACCGCACCACCGCGACACCGCAGCGCCCCGCCGGGTCCGCCCGGCGGGGCGCTGTCGTGTCCGCCCCTCCCCTGCCCGGGTGAGACCCTCCCGCCCCGGCTGGACGCGGAGGCCCGGCGCGCCGATCTCCCCGGGGTGACCGGGACCGAGGCCGAGCTGGTGGCGCTGCGCGCACAGGTCGCCGCACTGCGGGCCGAGCGCGCCACGCTGGCCGCGCTGGTCGCCGACCGCGGCGAGGAGCTCGCCGTCGCCGCGCGCATGCTGCGCGCCCGCGCCGCCACGATGACCAGCGTCATCGACGCCATCACCGAGCAGTCCGTCGTCGGCACCGACCGCGACGGCGTCGTCCGCGTGTGGAACCCCGGCGCGGAGCGGCTGCTCGGGCTCCCCCGGGCCGACGTCGTCCGCCGGCGCCGGATCACCGACTTCCACGTGCCCGACGAGCTCGGCGACCGCGGACTGGACGCGCTCGTGTCGGCGGCGGCCGAGCACGGCAGCGACGTCCGCGACTGGACCTACGTGGCCGCCGACGGCGGCCGGCGGACCGTCTCGGTCGCGGTCACCCCGCGCGCCGACGACGACGGCTGCTCCGCCGGCTGGACCTTCGTCGGCACCGACATGACCGAGGTGCGCGCCGCCGAGAGGCTCAAGGACCAGTTCGTCGCGCTGGTCAGCCACGAGCTGCGCACCCCGCTCTCGGCGGTGCTCGGCTGGCTGGAGGTCGTGCTGGACGACCCCGCGCTCGACGACGGCCACCGCCGGTCCCTCGACGTCGTCACCCGCAACGCGTCCCGCCTCGAGCGCCTCGTCGGCGACCTGCTGTTCACCGCCCAGGTCGAGGCCGGCCGCTTCGTGCTCACCCCCGGTGAGGTCGACCTCGCGCACCTGGTGGCGGCCGCGGAGGAGTCCGCCCGGGTCACCGCCGCGGCCGCCGGCGTCACGCTGACGGCACACCTGCCCGCCTCGGGGCCGGTGGTGCCCGGCGACGCCGTCCGGCTCGCCCAGGCGGTGGACAACCTGGTCTCCAACGCGGTGAAGTTCACGCCGCGCGGCGGGCGGGTGGAGCTGGTCGTCGGGTGTGGGGAGCACGTCGCGTCCGTGCAGGTCCGCGACACCGGCGTCGGCATCCCCGCGGCCGAGCAGCAGCGGCTGGGCGAGCGGTTCGTCCGCGCCGCGAGCGCCCGGCGCGCCGGCGTGCCCGGCGTGGGGCTCGGCCTGTCCATCACCCGGGCCATCGCCGCGGCCCACGGCGGCCGGCTCGAGCTCGCCGGCACCGAGGGCCGCGGGACGACGGCCACGCTGGTCCTGCCGCGCTGAGCACACCGTTCGTGCGCTCGCTGCACGGGGGTCGCCCCGAGCGGCCACGGAGCCGGTGGCAGGCTCGGGATCGTGATCCCGGACGACGGCATCCCCGTCCGGCGGGCCTCGGTCGTCCCCTCCGACGGCGACCTGCCCGCCCGGCTACTGGCCTTCCTCGAGCACCGCGCGGCGTCGCCGCGGTCCGGTGCACCCGCTGCGGACCCGGCGCCGGCGGTCCCCGTCGACCCCGGGCCCACCGGGGTGGCGGGACCGTCCCGGCGCCGTGCGGGGGTCAGGCCACCAGGCGGTAGCCCACCCCGCGGACGGTCCTGATCTCGGCCGCCTGCAGGCCGGCGGCGGACAGCTTGCGGCGCAGGTTGGACATGTGTGCCTCGACCAGCCGCAGGCTGCCGGCCCACTCGGTGCGCCACACCTCCCGCAGCAGCGTCTCGCGCTGCAGCACGCGGCCGGGGCGGGCGGCCAGCGCCGCCAGCAGGTCGAACTCGGTGCGGGTCAGGTCGACCACGGCGCCGTCGACGCGCACCTCGCGGGTGTCCTCGTCGACCTCGAGATCGGCCAGCCGGACGACGGCGTCGGCGGACCCGGCCGCCGGCCAGGGGCGCCGCAGCATCGCCTGCACGCGGGCCACGAGCTCACGGGGCGAGAACGGCTTGGCCATGTACCCGTCGGCGCCGACGGCGAGGCCGACCAGCAGGTCGACCTCCTCGGCGCGGGCGGTGAGCATGAGCACGTAGCAGCCGCTCTCCGCGCGCAGCCGGCGGCAGACCTCGGTACCGTCCTCGTCGGGCAGGCCGAGGTCGAGCACGACCAGGTCCGGCGCGGACCGGCGCACCTCGGCCAGGCACGCGGCGCCGGTGCCCACGGCCCGGACGTCGAACCCGGCGCGGGCGAGCACCGTGGCGACCAGGTCGCGGATCTCCGCGGTGTCCTCCACCACCAGCACCGACTGCCCGGCCACCGTGCGCCTCCCGTCCCGGCGACCCGGACGGGCGCCTCGAGGAGGGCAACGGCAGCCCCGGGACCGCGGTCCAGCCCGACCGCGGTCCCCTCACCCCTGCGAGGTGGGGTCAGACGAAGGCGCTGACCCCGGTCAGCGCCCGCCCGACGATCAGGCTGTTGATCTCGCGGGTCCCCTCGTAGGAGTAGAGCGCCTCGGCGTCGGCGAAGTACCGGACGACGTCGTTCTCCAGCAGGATCCCGTTGCCGCCGAACAGCTCGCGGGCCAGCGCGACGGTCTCCCGGGCGCGGCCGGTGACGAAGGCCTTGGCCAGCGCCGCCTGCTCGTCCTTGAAGACGCCCTCCTCCTGCAGCTGCGAGACCCGGACCGCCATGCCGAGGCTGGCCGTCACGTTGCCCGCCATGCGGGCGAGAAGGTCCTGGATCAGCTGGAAGCCGGCGATCGGGCGGCCGAACTGCGAGCGCTCCTTGGCGTAGGAGATCGCCGCCTCGAAGGCGCCCATCTGGCAACCCACCGCCGACCACGCCACACCGCCGCGGGTCAGCTTGAGCACCCGGTTGACGTCCTTGAAGGAGTTGCCGTGCTCGAGCTTGTTCTCCGCCGGCACCCGGCAGCCCTCGAACACGATGTCGGCGTTCTGCACGGTGCGCAGCGCGTACTTGCCCTCCATCTTCGTGGGCGTGAAGCCGGGGGTGCCCTTCTCGACGACGAAGGTCTTCACCGAGTCGTCCTCGACGTCGCGGGCGAACACCACCACGACGTCGGCGATGGTCCCGTTGCCGATCCAGCGCTTGGCGCCGTCGATGACCCACCCGTCGCCGTCGCGGCGCGCGGTGGTCTCCAGCCCGCGCGCGACGTCGGAGCCGCCGTGCGGCTCGGTCAGGGCGAAGGCGCCGATCTTGTCGAAGGCCACCATGTCGGGCACCCACCGGGCGCGCTGCTCGTCGGACCCGAGCATCACGATCGACCCCATCGACAGCCCGTTGTGCACGCCGAGGAACGTGGCCATCGACGGGTCCACCCGCGAGGTCTCCAGCGCGATGAAGCCGGTGAACAGCCGGGACGCGCGGGGCTGGTGCTCCAGGTCGTAGCTGCGCCCGACCATGCCCTCCTCGGCGAAGCGGGGCACCAGGTCCATCGGGAACTCCGACGAGGCCCAGGCGTCGTTGACGCGCGGCCGGACCTCCTCGTGCAGGAAGCGCCGGATGCCGGACAGCTCCTTGCGCTCGTCGTCGGTCAGCAGGGTCTCGTAGCCGTACAGGTCGCCGGGCAGGGCGGCGGGGAGCTCGTCGGTCATCGGGGTCCTCCCGTTGGCGGATGACCCTCTCCTACCCGCCACCAGGGCGACGCAACTCGATCGTGGCCGTCGGGAACGGGTCGGTGCCCGCCTGCGCGGCGGCGGTCACGGCGAAGCCGCGCCGACCGGCCGCCGCCGCGACCTCGGCGCGCACCCGGTCGGCGTCGCCCGGGCGCATCACCGAGGCGCCGAGGACCACCCGCCCGCCCGGGGCGAGCACCCGCGCGACGACGTCCCACTCCGGCGCCGGGGGCGTCCAGAACGCCCGGACGTCGACGGCGACGACGGCGTCGAAGCGCTCCGCGCCCAGGTCGGCGTCGACGAGCGCGGCGGCCAGGAGCCGGACCCTGCCCTCCTCGACCGCCGCCCGGTTGCGCCGGGCGGCGGCCGCCACCATCCGGGCCGACCGGTCGACGGCGACCACCCGGCCCGGGCCCACGGCCGCGGCCAGCAGGGTGACCAGCACGCCGGCACCGCAGCCGACCTCGAGCACCCGTTCCCCCGGCGTGGCCGCCACCACGCCGGCCACGGCGGCCAGCCGGTCCGACGGCGGCCGGGTGCTCACACGTGCGCCTGGCCGGTGGAGGCGCTGGTGCCGCCGTCCACGGCGAGGACCGCACCGGTGACGTACCGGGCGCCGTCGCCGGCCAGGAAGAGCACCGCCGGGGCGATGTCCTCGGGCTCGCCGACGCGACCCAGCGGGACCCGGTCGACGTGCGGCGCCAGCGAGGCCTCGTCACGGGGCACGTCGGCGTTGAGCTCGGTGGACGTGAAGGCGGGCGCGACGGCGTTGAGCCGCACGCCGCGCGGGCCCCAGTCCAGCGCCAGCGACCGCACGAAGTTGGTCACCGCGGCCTTGGTGGCGTTGTAGGCCGCCTGTCCCCAGTCGCCGCGCAGGCCCGACACCGAGGAGACGGCGACCAGGTTGCCGCCGGACTCCGCCAGGTGCGGGAGCGTGGCCTTGGCGAGGTGGAAGAAGGCGTCGACGTTGGTGGCGCGCAGCCGCTCCCACGCGTCGTCGGCGAGGTCGGTGAGCTCGCCGCTCTCGTAGCCGGCGGCGTTGCTGACGACGACGTCGAGCCGGCCGAACCGGTCGACGACGTCGGCGACGAGCTGCCGCACCTGGGCGGGGTCGGAGACGTCGGCCGGCAGTGCCGCCGCGCGCTCGGCAGGGACGCCTTCCAGCGCGGCCTCCAGCCGCTCCCGCCGTCGTCCGGTGACGGCGACGGTGGCGCCGGCGTCGAGGAAGGCCCGGGTGATCGCCAGGCCGATGCCCGAGCCGCCGCCGGTGACGAGGACGACGGAGCCGGTGAAGTCCGAGGTGGTGGTGGCCATGCTCCCCTCCTCCCCCGCGACGGCGCGGCGGAACCGCGCCCGCCCCTGGCTCAGCCCCGCTGGCGGCGCTCAGCCCCGCTGGCGGCGCCTCCGCCCGGCGAAGGCCCGCTTCACCCGGCGCCAGCGGTTCGGGGTGTGCTCGGCGTCGAGCAGCTCGGTGTCGGCGAGGAACCGCTCGACCGTGTCCAGCCGCGGCGGCTCGAAGGGCACCAGGGAGCGCCCGTCCGGCCGCATCAGCACGTCGACGGCCCGCACCAGCGAGCCGCCGTGCTCCTCCACCGCGGCCGCGACCTCCTCCGGGGCCACCCCGAGGTGCTCCCCCAGCAGGCGGTGCCGCATCGACAGCACCGCGGCCCGGAGCTCGGCCTCCCGCGGGTCGCCGGTGCGGGCCTCGATCGACAGGTCGCACTCGGTGTCCAGGCCCATCGAGCGGTTGTTGAGGTTGGACGAGCCGACCCGCAGCAGCCGGTCGTCGACGCAGGTGACCTTCGCGTGCACGTACACCGGCCGGCGCCCCTCGGTGACCGGCACCAGCAGCCGGAACCGGTCGTGCCGGTCGGCGCGGCGGACCAGGTCGAGCAGCTTGACCCGTGCGGTGTCCATGGCCTTGCTCTCCAGCCACCCCTCCGCGCCGCGGGGGTTGAGCACGACGAACTCCGGGCCGTCGTCCTCGCCCAGCCGGTCGGCGATCGCCTCGGCGATCCGGCGGTTGGCGAAGTACTGCGTCTCGACGTAGACGGTGCGCCGCGCTGCGGCGATCGCGGCCAGCCAGAGCAGCTCGATCTCGTGCACCAGCTCGGCGCCGCCGTACTCGGGGCGGGTGCGGGACACGGCGACGTCGACGTCGGTGAGGAAGGTCTCGACTCCGTCGGGCCAGCACGCCTCGACGTCGTCCACCGGCTCCAGCCGCTCCCCCGTGCCGCTCTCCCAGCGCTCCCGGGCGAGGTCGCCGAGCGCCCGGGCGGCCGGGCCGGACACCAGGCTGGTGACGTCGTGCCACGGGCCGCGCAGCCGGGTGGTGTGCGGGCGGTGGCGCAGGGGGTGGCGGTCGCGGTGCTCGGGGGTGTCCCAGCGGTCGGCGGTGACGTCGATGCCGCCGGCGAAGGCGAGGCAGTCGTCGATGACGACGATCTTCTGGTGGTGGGCGCCGCCCAGCGGGTGGTGCATGTCGACGGCGAAACGCAGCCGGTCCGGTGTGCGCCGGTTGAGCAGCACGATCGGGGCCATGCGCCGGTTGAGCGCCACGACCATGCCGAGGTCCCACTGCAGGACGCCGATCTCCAGCCGCGGGTTGTCGCGGACGGCCTTCGCCAGCACCCGGCCCAGGCGGTCGTCCTTCGCGCGGCCGGGGGCGCGGGGGTCCAGTCGGATGCGCGGGTCGAAGTCCCAGCCGATGAACAACACCCGCCGCTCGGCGCGCAGGACCGCGCGCTTGAGGGTGGCGAAGTAGTCGGCGGCGTCGACGAAGACCGCGTGCCGCTCGGCGCGCTCGATGCGCCAGCAGGTCTCGCCCGGGACGAGCAGCGTGTCGTCCGTCTGCGCGGGGACGGTCGCGCGGGAGGGCGCCGGCACGGCGGGGAGCCGGGACGTCCCGGCGGTGTCGGCGCTCTCGATCACCCCGGCAGTGTGCCGACCAGGGCAAGCCGCCGCGCCGCCCTCTCCCTCGTCCGGGTGGGCGGCCGGCGCCTCGAGCGGTCTGGAGGAACCCGCTGCACGAGGGATGGGGATCCCCGGCGATGCCGAGGACGGGAACGCCGGTGCAGGGACCGACGCCCCTTGCCGCTACAGCGGGAGGAGCGGATCGTCGGTGCCCCGCGACGCTCCCCGGAGGGCCGGACATGGCCAGTCAGCACGAGAACCCCGCCGCCCGGACGCGGCTGGACGCGGTGCCGGGGTCGATACCCGACTCCCTCCCCGAGGACCCGGACGAGCGCGCCGACCTGCTGGAGGACCGGCGCCGGCAGCAGGACCGCGACCACGGCGAGCTGGGCGGCGAGGCCTGACGGGGCTCCCGGTCCCCGCTCAGGCCCGGTAGGGACGTCCCGCCGAGGAGGCCGTGGCGGTGTCGGCACCGTTCGCACCGGGCCTGCGGCGCGGAGGTCCTCCGTACCAGTCCAGACAGACCATGGTGGCGTCGTCGCGGAGGTCGCCACCCGTCGCGCGCAGCACCGCCGCGCCGAGCTCGTGGACGACCTCGCGGGGGTGCAGGTCCGTGGTGTCGTGGAGGGCTGCCGCGACGTCGAGGACGGTGGCGTTGCGCTCCTGCATGCCGTCGGTGAGGAACACCACCCGGTCCCCCGGCTCGAGCGGGAGGCGCTGCACCCGGAACGACCGGCCGGGGACGACCCCGAACGGCGGCTCGATCCCCAGGTCGACCTCCTCCACCCGGCCGTTCCTCAGCCGCAGGGGGAACGGGTGACCGGCGTTGACGATCCCGGCGGTGCCGGTCGGCAGGTCCACGCGCACGAGCTGTCCGGTGACGAACTCCCCGCCGGAGCCGTTCTCCAGGAGGGCGTCGTTGGCGTACCGGGCCTGGGCGGCGAGGTCCAGGCCCTTGCGGCGGGCGTTGCGCAGCGCCCCGACGAGCAGGGTGGCCAGCAGCGAGGCCTGGACCTCGTGGCCGACGGCATCGGTGATCGAGACGTGGAGCGAGTCCTGGTTGAGCGTGTAGTCGAACGTGTCGCCGCCCACCGAGGCCGCCGGCTCGAGCCAGCCGGCGAGGGTGAACTGCCCGGCCTCGCAGGTGTAGGAGGCCGGGAGCAGCCGACGCTGGATCTCGGCGGGCAGGGAGAACGGCGTGGTGCGCTGCCCCCACTCGAACACGTCGGTGTACCGGCGGGCGGCGATGACGACGTAGGCCAGCGCGTGCGCGGCGGCGGCCACCTCGGCGACCGTCGAGGTGCCGGGGGACGCGGGCAGGACCAGTTCCAGCAGGCCGATCGCGTCCCCGCGGTCGCTGACCGGCGCGATCACGCGGACCCCGTCGTCGAGCTCCTCGACGTCGACCTCCTGCGTCCGCAGCACGCGCTCGTACACGGTGCCCGACAGCGGGATCGTCTCCGCCTGCGCACCCGCCTGGGTGCGGGCACCCTCCACCCCGGCGCCGCCCGTGGTGAGGCGGACGACGGCGCGGCCGCTGAAGTCGGCGATCAGGAAGGCGAGCCCGCGCGCCCCGACCATGTGCGCGAGCGCCTCCGCCGCAGCCTCCACGGCCTCGATCGGCGCGGTCCCCATGACGTGGTCGAGCAGCGCGCCGACGTCCAGGCCGGGAGTCGGCGGCACTCGCATGGGGTGACTCTAGGCGGGCCCTCGCGCGCCCTTCCCGGTCGCGGGCTACTCGCGGACGACCCACACCTCGGCGTTGCCCTGCGCGGTCTGGCGCCGCTGCACCGGCTCGAAGCGCTCGTAGACGCCGAACCACTGCGGGCCGTCGTAGACCAGCCGGGCGGACGAGAGCTGCGCGGCCGGTACCTCGGCGACCTCCCGATGGCGGGGACCACCCACGTGCAAGACCAGCGTCACGACCTCGACGGTAGCCGAGCCGGGCAACCCGGGTCCCGATCCGGCCACGCCACGGGCGCCCCGGCCGGTGCGCAGGTCCTGCGGAGGGGCCGGTGCGCGACCGGCGGCGTCCTCGGATGCCGGAAGGTCGGTTGCCGGCGGTGATCGCTGGGCAACCCGTCGGGGACGACGCCGACCCGAAACGAGCCGATGCCCCCGGAGAGCTGGCCCCGACGGCCCTGTCCCGAGACCTCGGGACCCCGCTACGAGGCGGAGATCACCGACCCACGACAACTGGGGACGGTGCGGGCCGGCCTGCGCTCGTGGCTGCCCGAGGTCTCGGTGGCCGACGACGCCGACGGGGCCCTGCTCGACGAGCTCCTGCTGGCCGTGGACGAGCTCGCGTCGAACGGCCTCCGGCACGGCGGTGCACCGGTGCGCGTCTACGCGGCCCCCACGACGCAGGGGCTGCTGCTCGACGTCAGCGACGGCGATCCGGACCACGGGCCGGTGCCGGCCGTGGGGCGCGATCCCGCACTCGGCGGCATGGGGCTGCACATGGTCGCCCACGTCACCTCCGTGCGGGGCTGGGAGGTCCTCGGCGACCGCAAGCACGTCTGGGCCTGCCTGCACCGCGGGTGAGCTCCCCGCCCCCGGTCAGCACCCGGAGGACGGTCTGCGGTCGACGTGCAGTGGGCCCCCGGAGCGGCACCACGGTGGCACCTGCCGCTCCGTCCTGGGTCCCGTCGGTCGCGTCGCCGACCCCCGTCAGGTCGCACGACGCATGATCCGGCATTGCACAATGGGTTGCTGCCGGCCACCCGAGCCGGGCACGCCCTTCGCGACCGGGTCGGTCGGACCTGCGGGAGGTCGCTGCATGGAGCGCACGTCGCTTCCGTCCGGGAACACGACGGACGGTGTCGTCAGTGCGGTGCAGGCTCCCGTGGATCAGGTCGCCGGTGCGACCGCTGCAGTGCGACGGCTGCTCGACGCCGAGGAACGGGTGGCCGCCGCACGCCGGGTCGAGGTCGACGAGCGACTCGCCACGGAGCTCGACGGCCTGGTCACGGCGGCCTGTCGGCTGCTCGACGCACCCTCGGGGCAGGTGTCCCTCCTGTCCGACGTGCAGTACGTGGCCGGAGGAGTCGGAGCCGCAGCCCCCGCCGTGGGCACGACCGGACCGCTGGACGACTCGCTCTGCACGCTGACCGCCGCGGACCGCCGACTGCTCGCACTGACCGATGCCCGTTCCGACGTCCGGGCCACCGCCCTCGGTCCCGTGCGCGACGGGACGGTGCGGGGTTACCTGGGCGTGCCCCTGACGGACCAGCAGGGCCACGTCATCGGCTCACTGTGCGTCTTCGACGACGAGCCGCGACGGTGGTCGGGGGACGACGAGGCGATGCTGCGGGTCGTCGGGCGGGCCGTGGCGACGGAGCTGGCCATGTCGTCGGTCGTCCTGGAGCACGAGGCCGAACGGCTGCGCTGGACGCTGTCGGTGGACGCCGGTGAGGTGGGGAGTTTCGACCTCGACCTCCTCGGCGGCCGGCTGGTCTTCGATGCCCGGTCACGTGAGCTGCTCGGCTACCCCGAGGCGGAGTCCGACGAGACGCTCGAGGGATTCCGCGCCCGGCTGCACCCGCACGACGTCGACCGCGTCGGCCAGGCGTTGGCGGCGGCGGTGACCGCTCGCGGGACGTTCGAGTCCGAGCACCGCATCCTGCTGCCCGACGGCCGGACCCGGTGGGTCCAGGCCCGGGGCAAGGTGCTGTGCGACGAGGCCGGCGAGGCCGCGCGCTTGTTCGGCGCCGTCCACGACACGACGCAGCTGCACGGCAGCCACCACCGGACGACGCGGATGCTGGAGGCGATGCCCTCGGGCTTCCTCTCCCTGGACACGGACTGGCGCTTCACCGTCCTGAACGTCGCGGCCGAGCGGTTGCTGGGACACCAGCGCAGCCACCTGCTGGGACGGACGATCTGGGAGGCCTTTCCGGACACCGTCGGCAACGAGTTCGAGCGCGCCTACCGGACCGCGGTCGAGACCCAGACCCCGCAGACGCTGGAGGCCTACTACCCGGCGCCGCTGGACGCGTGGTACGAGGTCCTGTGCTGGCCGACGCCGGATGGGCTCTCCCTGTACTTCGCCGACATCAGCACCCGCCGGGCCGCCGCCGAGAAGGCCGCCCACCTGTCGGCGCGGCTGGCTCTGCTGGCCGAGGTGAACGCGCGGATGCTGGAAGCGGTCGACATCCGCGCCGCGGTGAGGGACGTGCCCCGCCTGCTGGTCCCCCTGCTGTCCGACGGCTGCTTCGTCACGCTGATCGAGGAGGACGGGAGACCGTACGACGTCGCCTCCTGGCACGCCGATCCCGACCGCCGGGCTGCGCTGGACGCGTACACCGCCGTCCGCCTCGAGTCGATGCCGGCCGCGTCACCGGTCGCGCGGGTGCTCGCGACGGGCGTGCCGGTGCGCAGCAACGCCGACGAGGTCCGTGACCTGCTCCCGGCCGGGGAGACACGGGACCTGCTGGAGTCGCTCGACGCGGCCGACGGGCTCGTCCTCCCGATCACCGGCCGCGACCGCGTGCTCGGCGCGCTGTCCCTCTTCACCGGTACCGGCCGACCGCTCAGCGCCGACGACGAGGCGACTGCGACCGACATCGCCTCCCGCATGGGCCTCGCGCTGGACAACGCCCGCCTCGCCAGGGCGCAGACCCGGATCGCCGAGGGCCTGCAGCGGAACCTCCTCACCGCCCCGCCGGAGCCCGCCCACGCCCACATCGTGGTCCGCTACGTCCCGGCCGGAGAAGCCGCCCGGGTGGGTGGGGACTGGTACGACGCCTTCATGCAGCGCAACGGCGCGACGGTGCTCGTCATCGGAGACGTCGCCGGCCATGACGTCGAGGCGGCAGCCTCGATGGCGGAGCTGCGCAGTCTGCTCCGTGGCATCGCCGCCTCCTCCGACGGTGGCCCGGCCGAGATCCTGATGGGCCTCGACACGTCCATGGAGCTCCTCCAGGTCCGGACGATGGCGACGGCGGCCGTGGCCAGGCTCGAGCAGACGCCGGCGCAGCGTGCGGCCGGGCTGACCCGCCTGACCTGGTCCAACGCGGGGCACCCGCCACCTCTGGTCCTGCACCCCGACGGGCGGCTGTCGTTCCTCGCAGCCGAGCGGGCGGAACTGCTGCTCGGGGTGGTCCCCGGGACGCCCCGTACGCAGCACGAGGCGACGCTCGAACGGGACACCACCGTCCTCCTCTACACCGACGGGCTCGTCGAGCGCCGCTCCAGCGACCTCGACGAGGGTCTCGACCTGCTGCGCTCGGCAGTCCGGGACCTGGCCGACCTGCCTCTGGACCAGCTGTGCGACGGGGTGATCGACCGACTCGTCGACGGGCGCCCCGACGACGACGTCGCGCTGGTCGCCGTCCGCCTCCACCGCGAGGACCTCCCGCGGCCGGCGGAGGCCGGTCCGCGAGACGTGCCGACGATCGTGGAGCACCCGTGACGGACACACCTGCCACGCTGCTCCCCCGGGACGACCTGGACGCAGCGGCGACGTCCATGGCGGACGACGTGCCCACGGCAGGCCCGGTCGAGGTCGACGCGTTCGCCGTACCGATCAGGGGCAGCTCTCCGACAGGTCGACACCCCGGGCCGGTCGCCGTCATCTGCACGACGAGGGGGCACTGACGTGGACGCTCCGGGTTGGCGGGAGGCGACACCGCCGGCCGTGACGGCACCGTTCCTCGACGGCGTCGTGACCACGGCGGTGGACATCACGCTCCTCCGGGGACGTCTCCACCGCGAGCTGCTCCGACGGCAGCTGCCCACCCGGGCGGACGAGGACGGCGCCGAGCGCCTGCTCCTGGCCTTCGAGGAGCTCGCCTCCAACGGACTCCGCCACGGGGCGCCTCCCGTGTCCGTCAGCGTGTCGCAGGGCGACGGCGGCTGGCTCATCACCGTGTCGGACGGAGCGTCCGAGCGCACGCCGACGCCGGACGTGGACCGCGATCCGGCCGACGGAGGACTCGGCCTGTACCTGGTCGCCCGGTTGAGTGCCGCCTACGGCTGGTGCACCCGCACCGGCCGCAAGGACGTGTGGGCCTCCGTCCGCACGGCCACCGCGACCTGAGGTCGCCGCGCCACGCGCGAGGCCGGCACAGGTCCCGGTGACCCGACCCCGCACGAACTGCGGCACGCGGTGACCGGCGCCGCCGTGGCCGACGGACCAGACGCTGCCGCGCCGACCTCGTTCCCGGATCGTGCGGACCACGCGCGGTCCAGACCCGGCCGCGGCTGACGGACGACGAGGGCCTGACCTGCGGTGTCGCAGGTCAGGCCCTCGTCAACGGGTGGAGCTGAGGGGACTCGAACCCCTGACCCCCACACTGCCAGTGTGGTGCGCTACCAGCTGCGCCACAGCCCCGTTCCCGGCCCGCCGGGACTCGCGCGGGCCATGGAGGACTATACGTGCTCCCCGCCCCCGTCCCGCGGTGGGGGGTGGATGCGCGCGTCGACGTGGCCGCGGTCGGACAGGAGGCCGGCGGTCAGACCTCGACGCCGCGCGCGGCCAGCCACGGCACCGGGTCGACCTTCCGGCCGGACATGCCGCCCTGGTGGACCTCGAAGTGCAGGTGCGGCCCGGTCGACTGACCGCGGTTGCCCAGCAGCGCGATCGTCTCGCCGGCCTCCACGAACTGCCCGACCTCGACGAGGATCTCCTGCATGTGGCCGTAGACGGTGACGTCGCCGTTGTCGTGGAGGACGTAGACCGCGAGGCCGAAGCCGCTGGCGGCACCGGCCCGCAGCACCACGCCGTCGGCCGCGGCGTACTCGGGCGTGCCGATCGGGGCGGCCAGGTCGATGCCGTAGTGGAAGGTGCCCCAGCGCGAGCCGTAGCCGCTGGTGAAGCGCGCGCCGGAGACCGGCAGCACCGCCTTGGGCCGGGCCGCCTCGGCCGCGGCCTCCGCGGCGGCGGCCTCGGCCGCGGCGCGCTCGGCGCGGCTGGCGGCCACCTCCTGCAGGCGGGCCTGCGCCTCGGCCTCGGTGATCGAGGCCATGGGCAGGACCTCCTCGGAGACGTCGCCGGTGGCCAGCTCCATCTGCTCGCCCAGCACCGAGGACGGCTCGGCCGCCGCGTGCGTCGAGCCGGGGACGCCGAGGACGCCGGCACCGATGGCCCCGGCCACCAGCGCGGCGAGGAGGAGGTACGGACGGCGGTCCCGCAGGCCGCGGCGGCGGATGGGGACGGCCACGGGCGCCGGGGCCTCGGCCACGGGCGCCGGGGCCTCGGCCACGGGCGCCGGCAGGACCGTGGTGGCCAGGGACGCGACGACGTCGTCGGCGGCAGTTCGCGGCACGGGCAGGACGGGCGGGAAGCCGCGCAGCGCCGACACGGGCCGGGCGGCGGGGCTCCGGTGCGCGCCGGTCCGGGGACCGGGCACCGCCCCGCCGCGGTCGCTGGCGGGACGGGTGAGGAGACCCGCGGTCGTCCGGGAACTGGCCAATGCGCGTACCCCGCTCGTGGGAAGCGGCCCGGGTGGGCCCGATCAGGTGGTATCGATCCAAACACACCGTGACTCAGTCGTGACCGAACGTGCGGCGTGTCCCTCGGCAACACGCCGTGTGGCACGTGTCACGTGGGGCGGAAGGGTTTGCCGGCCCCTCCGACCGGACACATTCCAGAGTCCGGCGTGGAAGAGCTCGCGCCGTCCCGAACCACCCCCCGGGACCGACGCTCCCCCGTTGCCCCGGAGCCGCGTGCCCGTGCACGTCGGCAGCCGACACGCAGTGCTCGGGACCACGCCGACCCGTCGGGCCGCCCTCCCGGCGTCCCCTCAGGACCGGCGTGATCCCATGATCGTTCCCCGCGCGACCCGCGGCGCCCGCTCCCGGCGGTGCGACCGGCCGTGCGGTGGCACCGACCCTGGACAGGAAGGACCGATGCCTCGATGGCACAGCCCGAGCGCTCCGCGCTGACCCTCCCGAGGGCCGTCCCGTCCGTACCGGCGACGGCCGAGCGCCTCGCCCGTGTCCGGCCGCTGACCAGCGCGACGCTCGAGCAGCACGGGGCCCGGCTGACCGTCCCCACCTACGACCGCGCGGCCCTGACGCCCGCCGTCGTCCACCTGAGCGTCGGCGGCTTCTCCCGCGCCCACCAGCTCATCTACTTCGACGAGGTCGCGCAGCGGCGGATCTCCAGCGGCTGGGGCGTCGTCGGCGTGGGCCTGCGGGCCCGGACGCTGCAGGACGCCCTCGCCCCGCAGGACAACCTCTACACCGTCGTCGAGCGCAGCCCCGACGGCGAGCGCGCGCGGGTCGTCGGCGTCCTGACCGACTACCTGTTCGCCCCCGACGCCCCCGGCGCCGTCCTCGACCGGCTCGCCGACCCCCGCACGCGCGTGGTGACCATGACGATCACCGACGCCGGCTACCTGCTCGACCCCCCCACCCGGGCCTTCACCCCCGACGACGACGTCCGGCACGACCTCGCGCACCCCGGCGCTCCGCGCACCGTCTTCGGGTTCCTCGTCGAGGCGCTCGACCGCCGCCGCCGGGCCGGCACGGCCCCGTTCACCGTGATGTCCTGCGACAACCTGCACCGCAACGGCGACGCCACGCGTGCCGCCGTCGTCGGCTTCGCGGCGCTGCGCGACGAGGTCCTCGCCCGCTGGATCGCCGACCGGGTCGCCTTCCCGAGCAGCATGGTCGACCGGATCACCCCGCAGACGACGCCGGAGGAGCGCGCCGCGGTCGCCCGGAGGCACCGTGTGGACGACCGCTGGCCGGTGATCACCGAGCCGTTCTCGCAGTGGGTCATCGAGGACACCTTCTGCAACGGCCGCCCGCCGCTGGACGACGTCGGCGTCCGCTTCGTCCGGGACGTCACCGACCACGAGCTGATGAAGACCCGGCTGCTCAACGCCAGTCACTCGGCGCTGGGCTACCTGGGCACGCTGGCCGGCCACGAGCGCATCGACGTCCTCATGGGCGACCCGCTGTTCGCCGCCTACGTCCGGCGGCTGATGGACGACGAGGTGACCCCGCTCATCCCCGTCCCGGAGGGCATCGACCTCGCCGAGTACAAGGCCACGCTGCTGAAGCGCTTCGCCAACCCGGCCATCGCCGACCGGCTGTCCCGGCTGTGCCGCCGCGGGTCGACCAAGCTGCCGCAGCACCTGCTCCCCTCGCTGCGCCAGGCGCTGGCCGAGGGTCGCCCGCACGCGCTGCTGACGCTCGCGCTGGCCGGCTGGATCGCCTACCTGCAGCGGGTCGACGACGACGGCCGGCCGCTGCCGGTCGAGGACGACCGCGGCCCGCACCTGCAGGCCCTCGCCCTCGCCGGCGGCACCGACCCGCGGCCGCTGCTGGCCGAGGAGCCGGTGTTCGGCGACCTCGGTTCGGTCCCCGGGTTCGCCGACGAACTGGCCGGCGTCCTGCGTCGCCTGGAGCGCGACGGCGTGCGGGCGACCGTCGCCGCCGCGACCCGAGCGAGCACCCGGTGACCGCCTCCCCCGCCGGCCGCACGGCCGCCGCCCTGCCGCGCGACGTCGTCGCCGGCCTCACGCACCTGCTCTGCGACGCCGACGGCAACCTCTTCCCCTCCGAGGAGCCGGCCTTCGTCGCGTCGGCCGAGGTGACCAACCGCTTCCTCGCCGAGCTCGGCGACCCCCGCCGGTACACCCCGGAGGAGCTGCGCCTGGCCACCACCGGCATGAACTTCCGGACGACGTCGACGCGGCTGGCCGCCGAGGCCGGCCGCCCCGAGGTCGACGTCGAGCCGTGGGTGGCCGAGGAGAAGCGCGCGGTGACGGCCCACCTCGGCGGGCACCTGCGCCCGCACGAACCCACGACCGCCGCCCTGACCGCGCTCGCCGCGCACCTGCGGCCGGCCGCGGTCAGCTCCAGCGCGCTGGCGCGGCTGGCGGCCTGCTTCACCGCCACGGGCCTCGACGAGCTGATCCCGCCGGACGTGCGGTTCAGCGCCGAGGACTCCCTGCCGGTGCCCACCAGCAAGCCCGACCCCGCCGTCTACCTGTACGCCTGCGCGCAGCTCGGCATCGCCCCGGCGGCGGGCCTGGCCGTGGAGGACTCCGTGCCCGGGGCGCTGTCGGCGGTCCGCGCGGGTTGTCCCACCGTGGGCAACCTCCTGTTCGTCCAGCCGGCCGAGCGCACCGACCGGGAGGCCGCGCTGCGCGAGGCCGGGGTGCTCACGGTCGTCTCGTCCTGGCAGGAGCTCGCCGGCCTGCTCCTGCCCGTCCTGACCGGAGGTGGCCGATGAGGATCGTCTACACCAGCTTCCGCGGCCTGTTCTCCGACAGCCCGCGCGCCGTCTACGAGGCGCTCGCCGCCCGCGGGGACGACGTCACGCACACCTGGCTGACCGCCCCGGTCGCCGAGGACGCCTTCCCGGCCGGGGTCGAGACGATCCCGTTCGGCGGTCCGGAGAGCATCGCCGCCCTCGAGGCCGCCGACGTCGTCGTCTCCAACGACCACGTGCCGCTGGACTGGGAGAAGCGACCCGGCGCCTTCTACCTGCAGACCTGGCACGGCACCCCGCTCAAGCGGATCCACAACGACGTGCTGTGGGCGCCGGAGGGCCGGCTGGCCTACCTCGAGCACGACATCGCCCGCTGGGACGCGATGCTCTCGCCCAACCCGTACAGCACCGCCCGGTTCCGGCAGGCGTTCGGCTACCGCGGCCCGGTCCACGAGACCGGCTACCCGCGCAACGACCTGCTCTCCAGCCCGGACCGCGACGCGGTGCGCGCGCGGGTCCGGGCCGGGCTCGGCATCGACGAGGGCACCCGGGTGGTCCTCTACACGCCCACCTGGCGCGACCAGCTGGTCTTCGAGGGCACCGCGGAGCGGGACTTCGACTTCCCCGTGGACCTCGCCGACTTCACCGACCGGCTGGGCGGCGACCACGTGCTGCTGCTGCGGCTGCACAACATGGTCTCCGACCGGCTGGAGTCGATCGAGGGACTGCCGGTGCGCGACGTCTCCTCGTACCCGGACATCCGCGACCTCTACCTGGCCGCCGACCTGCTGGTCACCGACTACTCGTCGACGATGTTCGACTTCGCGATCACCGGGAAGCCGATCCTGCTGTTCACCTACGACCTCGACGACTACCGCGACCGGCTGCGCGGCTTCTACGTGGACATCGAGGAGCTCGCGCCCGGCCCGCTGCTGTCGACCAGCCGCGAGCTCGTCGACGCGGTGGCCGACCTGGACGCCGTCGCCGCCGCGCACGCCGACCGGTACCGGACGTTCCGGGAGACCTACACCTCACTCGAGGACGGGCACGCCACCGACCGCGTCCTCGACCTGTTCTTCCCGCCCGGCGGTCCCGCCGGCGCGGACCCGACGACCCGAGAGGGGGACGACAGTGCGCATCGTTGAGCTCGCGCAGACCACGGGGGTTCCCGCCCTGGAGGCGCTGACCACCCGGACCGGCACCGGCACCGAGACGCACCCCGTGCAGGTGGTCATCCTGGCCGCCGGGATGGGGACCCGGCTCGGGCGCCCGCTGCCCAAGCCCCTGACCCCGCTGGTCGACGGCCGCAGCATCCTGCACCGCCAGCTCGACACGCTGGCGCAGGTGCTCGGCCCCGCCGTCGACGTCACCGCCGTCGTCGGGTTCCAGTGCGAGCTGCTCATGCAGGCCGCGCCCGACCTGCGGTTCGCCTACAACCCGCACTTCGCCCGGACCAACACCTCCAAGAGCCTGCTGCGCGGCCTGCGGACGACCCGCTCCGGCGGCGTGCTGTGGCTCAACGGCGACGTGGTGTTCGACGCCGCCGTCCTCGAGGCGGTGCTGCCGGCGATCGAGGCCGACGAGAGCTTCGTCTGCGTGGACACCTCCGTCGTCGGCGACGAGGAGGTCAAGTACACCCTCGACGACGACGGCTACATCGCGGAGCTGTCCAAGACGGTGACCGGCGGCCTGGGCGAGGCGGTGGGCATCAACCACGTCTCCTCCGCCGACAAGGCCGCGCTGGCCGAGCACCTCGAGGCCTGCGGGGACCAGGACTACTTCGAGCGCGGCATGGAGACGGCGATCATCGAGGCCGGCCTGCGGTTCCGGCCGCTGGACATCTCCCGGTGGACCGCCGTGGAGGTCGACTTCGAGGCCGACCTGGAGCGGGCCAACGCGATGCTCTCCAGCAACCGGGCGCGCCTGCACCCGGTGCCCGGCCGCACGCACTGAGCAGTTCCTCTGTGGCATGGGAAGCGATCCCCCCGTCCTGACGCCCAGGACGTGGGGATCGCTTCCTATGCCTGGGCTCGGGCGACCGGCTCCGGCTCGGAGCCCGCCCGGTCGGGGTCGCGGAAGCGCCGCGCGGCGGCCAGCCCACCGACCACGAGGCCGGCGCCACCGGCCACGAGCACCGCCACGGCTCCCCGTGCCAGGACCCCGGGCCCGCCGGTGGCCACGTGCGCGCTCCACAGCACGTCGACGTCGGGCAGGCCCTGCACCAGCAGCAGCCAGCCCAGCACGACGGCGCACAGCCCCGCCATCACCCCGCGACCGCGCCACGCCGCGGCCAGCCCGAGCGCCGCCACCAGCGCCGCGGTGACCGCCGGCAGCAGCGCCGACACCACCGCCGCCGCGTACGTGGACACCGTCACCGGCGGCTCCGGCGTGCCCGCGGCGTGCCACAGGGCGGCGGCACCCCCCAGGGCCATCACCGCGCCCAGCGGCCGCGGCGAGCGGGCGAGCAGCCCGGCGGCCGCGACGACGGCGGCCAGCGCCAGGTGCAGGCTCCAGGTGAGTGCCGTCGGCGGCGGCGGGCTCCAGGTGAGCTCGCCGCGGACGGTGACCGCCGTCTCCCCGTGCCGCATCGGGACGGTCCAGTCGAACACCGTGTGGGCGCGCGTCGGGTCTGCGGCCACCGCGGGCGGCAGCTGCTGCTCGCTCATCCAGTGGGTGCGGTGGTCGTGCCACGTGTACTGCGGCTCGGTGGACACCTGCACCCACACCGGCTCGGCCCGCGGGTCGGCGTCCTCGGGCAGGCTGACGCGGCCGTAGCGGTCGAGGTTGATGGTGGTGGCCGGGCTGCGGGCGTTGCGCCAGACGCCGTCCGGGCCGATCCGCAGGTAGGGCTCGTCGGAGTAGCCGGGCACCGTCAGCTCGGTGCCCGTGGTGTTGACCACCTCGAGCGCGTCACCGAACTGCAGCACCCGCACGCCGAGGCCCGGCACCGCCGGCTGCACCGAGGTCACCCGGCCGTCGAAGTCGCTGCCGGCGACCTCGCCGCCCACATGCGCCTGCGCCGGCCCGGCGAGGGCCAGGGTGGCCAGCACGCCGAGCAGCACGACCAGCAGCCGCGCACCGGCGGCCGCTACGCCGCTCACCCCGCGTCGGCGACCGCGGCCAGGTCGCCGGCGATGTCCCGGGCGGTGTTGCCGGCGTCGAAGGCCACGTGCGCCTCGTCGTCGGCCCCGTAGAGCAGCAGCAGCGAGCTGTGCAGCCGGCCCTCGTCCTCCGCCAGCGGCACGCCGGCCGACAGCTGCGCCTGGTCGATCGCCTCCTGGTCGCCGGTCAGGCCGATGAACTGGGTGGGCAGGTCGGCGTCGAAGCGGTCGAGGTACTCGCCGAGCACCGGCGGGGTGTCGGCGGCGGGGTCGGTCGTCACGAAGACGACCTGCACCTGACCGGCCAGCTCCGGGTCGGTGTCGCGCAGCGCGAGGGCGACGTCGGCCATCGTCGACGGGCAGACGTCCGGGCAGTTCGTGTACCCGAAGAACAGCAGCGTCGGGCGGCCCGCCGTGGCGGTGGCGAAGTCGTAGGCCGCGCCGGAGGAGTCGGTCAGGGTGAACGACGGCCGCTGGAACGGGTCGCGCAGGTCGATCCCGGCGTACTCGTCGCCGGGGCCCTCCAGCGTGGCGGCCCCGCCTCCGGAGTGGTCGTGTCCCTCGGCGGCGGCCGCCTGGTCCCCGCCGTCGGAGCCACAGGCGGACAGCGCCAGGCCGGCGGCGAACAGCAGCGCGGCGGTCCGGCCGCGCGCGGGAGCGGTCACGAGGACACGGTACGTCGGCCCGCGCGGTACCCGAGGACGACGCCCGCGATCCCGACGGCCAGCGCCAGGATGGCGAGGAACAGCGCCAGGCCGGCCGGCTCGTTGCTGACCGGGCCGTCGTGCCCGTGCGCGTCGGAGGACGCCGCGGTGTCGGTGGCGGTCGCGTCCGCGGTCGACGTCAGCGAGAGGGTGGGCGCCGGGTTCTCCGGCTCCTCCTGGCCGTCGACGGTCGGCTCGATCCAGGCCGACTCGGTGCCGTCGCTGTAGGTCTGCACCGCGGGGAAGGACAGCGTCTCGGCGTCGGGGAACGGCCCGCCGGACAGCGCGAACTCCTGGAACTGGCCCGGGGCGATCCCGCCGCCGGCCTCGGCGCGGAACTCCACCACGGAGACGTAGCTGGTGATCTCCTGCCCGTGGCTGTCCATGGGCTCGTCGAGCCGGGCGGAGGTGGTGGTGATCGTCCACCCCGGCACGGGCTGGGCCCGCAGGGAGGCCATCGCCTCCTCCTCCGGGATCGAGATGCGCAGCGAGACGGTGCTCGCGGTGTCGCTCTCGTTGGGCACCCGGAAGGTGAGCTTCCCGTAGCCGCCGGCGGTGGCGTCGGCCGACGAGACCGTCACGTGCGCCGACGCGCCGGTGGCGACGACGACGGACGCGGCCAGGGCGGTCAGGACGGCGGTCAGGACGACACCGGCACGCGCCAGCGGTCGCAGGATGGTCGGGAACACGTCTCTCCTCGTCTGGGGTGGCACGGGTCTCAGCGCACCGGGAAGTCGGTGCTGGCGGTGGTGGCGGTGAACTCGTCGAGCCGGACGGCGACCGCCACGGTCCAGGTGCCGGCACCCGGGATCGACATCCCGTCGGCCACCCAGTGGCCGGGGCCGGCGGGCTCGAGGTCGACGTCGAGCGGGCCGATCTCCTGCTCGGGCTCGGTGAGCGTCACGCGCAGGCCGGCCGGCTGGGCGAGCTGCCCGCCGTCGTCGAAGAGGTAGACGTGCATCGTGTTGGCGCCGGCCCGGGCCGGGTCGACGGACAGCTGCACGCTGCCGGACTCCCCCGCCGCCGACTCCAGCGGCAGCGTGACGTCGACCGGCTCGGCGATGGTGGCGCGGGCCGGCGGGGTGCCCACCAGCACCGCCGAGAGGACCAGGACGGCGGCGGCGACGGCGGCCTCGACGAGGACCGAGCGGCGCAGCGGGGCGACGTCCTCCACCGCGCCGCGGGCCTGCACCGCCGCGCGGGCCCGCGCAGCCTCCACGACCGGGCCCTCCTCGGCACCGGACGGGCCGCCGCCGGCGGCGGCGAAGGCGTGCGCGGTCACCCGCCGGCGACCGCCGGGCCGCGGCCGGGTGACGCCCAGGTGCTGGTGCACCCAGACCCGCGAGACACCCGCGGCGGCCAGGAGCAGGAGCACCAGGGCCAGCTTGGCCAGCAGCACCCAGCCGTAGGTGGTGGAGACCAGCGCGGCCGGTGAGCCGACCTCGCGCACCGACTGGACGACGCCGGTGACCACGAGCGCGGCCACCGCGCCGGAGGCCAGCCGTGACCACCGGGGCAGCGCCGCGGCCAGCTCGCCGGCCTCGACGCCCGGCCGCACCAGCCCGGCCAGCAGCGCGGCCAGCCCGCCCAGCCACAGCACCATGGCCGCCACGTGCACCGCGGTGACGGCCGTGGCGAACACCGGGAGGCTGCCGGCCACGGGGTGCCCGACCGCCGCGGTGGTGAGGACGACGCCGCCGCCGACCACGGCCAGGCCCGCGGTCTCCTGGGACTGCGGCGGGGCGGCCCGGCGCCACAGCGGCACCAGCAGCGCGGCGAGGACGAGGGCGAGCGCGCCGCGGCCGAGCGTGGTGAGCCCGAAGGACGACGACCCGGTGGCGGCCACGAGAGACGGGTCGAGCAGCGAGCCGAGCCCCGCGCCGGCGGAGTAGGGGCCCTGCAGCAGGAAGGTCAGCACCGCGGCCCCCGCGACGGTGAGGAGCCCCGCGGTGGTCAGCAGCCGCATCCGCCGCGACGCCCAGCCGGCCGGCCAGCACAGCAGCAGGAACGCCGGCACGCCCAGGCCCACCGCCGCTCCGGCGAAGCCGAGGCTGCGCACGGCGGGCAGCGCGGTGGCCACGAACGGGTCGGCATCGGGCTCGGCGGCGACCGCTCCGGCGTCGGCGAGCTCGCCGTCGCCGACGACGAACGCGAACGCCCCGCTGATCGGGTGCGAGTCGGCGGAGACGACCCGGTAGGTGACGACGTAGCTGGCATCGGGCAGGTCGCCGCGCAGCGGGATGACCACCGTGTCGTCCTCGACCGAGGCCGCACCGGTGTCCACCCGCGCGCCGTCGTCGCCGAGGACGCGGGCGTAGCCGGCGCCGAGCGAGACGCCCTCGGTGAAGCCGAGCGTCACCTGTGCGGGCGCCCGGTCGAGGCGGGCGCCCTCCCCCGGGTCGGTGGAGACCAGCTCCGCGTGGGCGGCGGCCGGCCCGGCGGTGGCCACGCCCAGGCCCAGCCAGCCGGTCAGGAGGACGAGCAGCAGCAGGGCCGGCCGCACCGGCCGGGTGGTGGGAGTGGTCACGCCGTCGCCTCCCGCCCGACGACGGCGGCGACCCGCCGGGTGCGCTGCCGCCAGGCGAGGGCGGTGATGACCACCACGCCCGCGAGCAGCAGCAGGTGGGCGGCGGCGCGGTCGGCGTGCACGTGGCCGGCCTGCAGGTCGCGCACGGTGGTCACGGTGAGCAGGACGGTGAAGGTGGCGAGGAACGGCAGTGCGCCGGCGGCCAGCCGCGGCGCCGCGGCCACGGCGAGGAAGGCGGCGGCGACGGCGAGGTTCCAGGCGCCGGTCTCGTGCGCCACGTGCACCGGCGCGCTCATCGCCGCGGATCCGCTCGCCAGCGCGGGCCAGGCCAGGCCGGCCTGCGCCACGCCGACCGCGAGCAGCGCCAGGCGCAGCGCGGCCTGCAGCAGCCGGGCGCGCGCGGCCGCGGCGGTGCCGGGCAGCTGCTGCGGCAGCGCGCCGAGGACGGCGGCGGTGAGGTCGGGCACCGGCGGGGCGGGAGCCAGCCGCGCCCGGCGGGTCACCCCCTCGACGGCGGCGGCCCACCCGGCGCACGCCGGGCACGCGGCGAGGTGGTGGTCGAGGTCGGCGGCGGGCATGCCGAGCGGCTCGCCGTCGAGTCGTGCGGAGACCGCCTCGCGGAACGGGGCACACTGCATGTCCTAGTAGTCGTCGCGGTGGGCCCGTCCGGTTCCCGGCTCGACGGGGATTCGCGCGGAGGTGGCAGGTGGACGAGCTCGGGCGGGTCGCGGCTGCCGCCGTCGACGGCGACCCCCTCGCCGCCGCGACCCTCGTGCGGGCCACCCAGTCCGACGTCTGGCGGCTGTGCGCGGCGCTCGGCGACCGCGAGTCCGCCGACGACCTGACCCAGGAGACCTACGCCCGCGCGTTCGCGTCCCTGCACCGCTTCGAGGGCCGCTCCTCGCTGCGGACGTGGCTGCTGGCCATCGCCCGCCGGGTGTGCGCCGACGCCGTCCGCTCCCGGCGCCGCCGGCGGCTCACCCTGGTCCGCGACGACGCCGACCTCGAGGCCCTCGGCCGCACCGACGGCGCCGACCGGGTGGGCGAGGGCGCCGCCGTCACCGACCTGTTGGCCCGGCTGGACCCCGACCGCCGGGAGGCCTTCGCGCTGACCCAGCTGCTGGGGCTGTCCTACGCCGAGGCCGCCGAGGTGGCCGGCTGCCCGGTCGGGACCATCCGCTCGCGGGTCGCCCGGGCGCGTGCGGACCTGGTCCAGGCGCTCGGCGGGGACGCCGGGGAGGGGTCCGAGGCGGCTCGCGGGTGACCGTGAGCTGAACGACAGCGGACGGGTACCTATGCTGCCCGACGGCCGTACGACCGCAGGACGCGGCGGGCGACCTCCCACCGCCGATCCGGAGCCCTGCCGTGCCCTTCAGCCTGACTCCCAAGGACTCGAGCTTCTACAAGCTGTTCAGCGCCTCGGCGCAGAACCTGGTGGAGGCCACCGACGTCCTGAGCGAGTTCATCCACGACCACGCCCGCCGGGGCGAGCTCGCCGACCGGCTGCGTGACCTCGAGCACGCCGGGGACCAGTCGACGCACGCGATCTTCCGGCAGCTGAACTCCAGCTTCGTCACGCCGTTCGACCGCGAGGACATCTACAGCCTGGCCAGCCACCTCGACGACGTCATGGACTTCGTCGAGGCCGCCGCCGACCTCGTCGTCCTGACCGGGCTGGGCACCCTGCCGGCGGAGATGAGCCAGCAGACCGCGCTGCTCCAGCGCGCCGCCGAGACCACCGCAGAGGCGATGCCGCGGCTGCAGACGATGAAGGGCCTCCCCGACTACTGGATCGAGGTCAACCGCATCGAGAACGAGGCCGACAAGCTGTACCGGCGGCTGCTCTCCCGGCTCTACAGCGGTGAGTTCGAGGCCCTCGAGGTGCTGCGGCTCAAGGAGGTGGCCGACCAGCTCGAGGAGGCCGCCGACGCCTTCGAGAAGGTGGCCAACGTCGTCGAGTCCATCGCGGTCAAGGAGTCCTGAGCCGCATGCGACCTGCTGACGGACGTCCGCCGACGGACGCCTGCTGATGGACGCCTGCTGATGGACGTGCGCTGATGGACGCCGCCCTCGTCGCGCTGGTCGTCATCGTCATCGTCGCCCTGGCCTTCGACTACACCAACGGCTTCCACGACGCCGCCAACGCCATCGCCGTCGCCGTCTCGACCAAGGCGCTGACCCCGCGGGTGGCGCTGGCCCTCGCGGCGGTGATGAACCTCGTGGGCGCACTGCTGTCCACCGAGGTCGCCAAGACCGTCGGTGAGGGGATCATCGACGCGCCCGTGGGCGGCGAGGGGCTGGAGATCGTCTTCGCCGCGTTGGTCGGGGCGATCACCTGGAACATGATCACCTGGTACTTCGGCCTGCCCTCGTCGTCCTCGCACGCACTCATCGGCGGGCTGGTCGGCGCGGCGCTGGCCGCCGCGCACTCGGTGCAGTGGATGGGGATCCTCGACAAGGTCGTCATCCCGATGGTGCTCTCGCCGCTGGTCGGCTTCGGCCTCGGCTACCTGTTCATGCTGGCCATCCTGTGGACCTTCCGGCGGGCCAACGTCTCCCGCGCCAACCGGGGCTTCCGCTACGCGCAGATCGTCAGCTCGGCCACCATGGCGCTGGGGCACGGCCTGCAGGACGCCCAGAAGACGATGGGCATCATCACGCTGGCGCTGTACACCGCCGGGGAGATCGACGACTTCGAGGTGCCCCTCTGGGTCGTGCTGGCCGCCGCGGGCGCGATCAGCGCGGGCACCTACGCCGGCGGGTTCCGGATCATGCGCACCCTCGGCCGGCGCATCATCCAGCTCACCCCCGCGGGCGGCTTCGCGGCGCAGACGGTCGCCTCCGGCGTCATGGTCACCACCGCGACGGTCTTCGCCGTCCCGGTCTCGACCACGCACATCACGACGACGTCGATCATGGGCGTCGGGTCGACCCGGCGGCTGTCGGCGGTGCGCTGGGGCGTGGCCGGCAACATCGTCGTCGCGTGGGTCGTCACCCTGCCCGCCGCCGGCGCGGTGGCGGCGCTGGCCTACTTCCTGACCGACCTCGCCGTCGGCTGACCCCCTCCGCGGCGGCCCCGGGCCCCCCGCTGGCATATCCCGATCGATCTGGTAGACATAGTCCCCGTGGCGGCGACGGCGGTGCTCCTGGTGGGGCGGATCCACGTCGACCTGCTGCGCGTGTGCACGGCCACCTGTCCGGGCTGCTGACCTCCGCGCCCCTCGGCGCATCCCCCTCGCACGTCCCGCGACGAGTCGCGCCCTGCTGCGCGCCCGCGGCCCCCGCCACGCCTGAATCCCAGGAGCCCCACCCCCGTGAAGACCCTCATCGTGCTCGCCCTCGCCGGGCTGGGCGCCCAGCTTGTCGACGGCAGCCTCGGCATGGCCTACGGCGTCACCTCGACGACGCTGCTGCTCGCCCTCGGCACCAACCCCGCCGCCGCCTCGGCGACCATCCACCTCGCCGAGATCGGCACCACGCTGGCCTCCGGCCTCTCGCACTGGAAGTTCGGCAACGTCGACTGGAGGGTCGTCGCCAAGGTCGGCGTCCCGGGCGCCGTCGGCGCCTTCGCCGGCGCGACCGTGCTGTCCAACCTCTCCACCGAGGTGGCCGCGCCGGTCATGTCGCTGATCCTGCTGTCCCTCGGCGCCTACCTGCTGGTCCGCTTCACCTTCCGCGGCATCGACCGCCGCAACCTGGGCAAGCCGGTCCGCAAGCGCTTCCTCGGCCCGCTCGGCCTGGTGGCCGGCTTCGTCGACGCCACCGGCGGCGGCGGCTGGGGCCCGGTGGGCACGCCGGCGCTGCTGGCCAGCGGCCGCATGGAGCCGCGCAAGGTGATCGGCTCGATCGACACCTCCGAGTTCCTCGTCGCGCTGGCCGCCAGCCTCGGCTTCCTCTTCGCGCTGGGCTCGCAGGGCATCGACGTCGCCTGGGTCGCCGCGCTGCTGCTCGGCGGGCTGGTCGCCGCGCCGCTGGCCGCGTGGCTGGTCCGGCACGTGCCGCCGCGGCTGCTCGGCTCGCTGGTCGGCGGGATGATCGTGGTGACCAACAGCCGCACGCTGCTGCGCAGCGACTGGATCGACGCCTCCGACCCCGTCCGCTACGCGGTCTACGCCGTGATCTACCTGATCTGGGCCGCGGCCGTCGCGCACTCCTTCCGCCAGTACCGCAAGGACCGGGCGCAGGAGTCCGCCGACGCCCTCGCCGCCGAGGCCGCCCGCCTCGCCGAGCAGCCGGAGCTGCACACGCCCGACGCGGCCGACGTCGCCGACCTCGAGCGCAGCCTCCGCGCCGGCCGCCCGGCCGACCCGCGCGACTAGCGGCTGCGCCCGCTCCACGGGAGGCCCCGTCCGGTCCGCCGGGCGGGGCCTCCCGCCGTCTCAGCGGCCGGCCAGCAGGGCGGACTCCAGGTCCTCGGGCAGGCCCGGCTCCGGCAGGCCGTGCGGCGTGGGCAGCCGCACCGGGCCGGTCCGCAGCCAGGCCCAGGTGTCCGCGACCGTCTCGCGCACCGGCCGGCTGGGCAGCCCGAGCGCCCGGGCCCGGGTGGTGTCCACGTCCCACGCCGTCTCCGCCATCTCGCGCGGCAGCCACAGCGGCAGGTGCAGCCACGGCTCCACCCCGGCGGCCAGCAGGTCCTCCTCGGGCACCGCGACCAGCTCCGCGTCGCTGCCGGTGACCTCCCGGCAGGTCCGCAGCAGGTCGCCCAGGGTGGTCATCCCGGCCGGGCCGGTGGCGTTCACCGGACCCGACTCCCCGCGCTCGGCCGTCTCCACCAGCCATCCGGCCAGGTCCCGGACGTCGACCAGCGCGATCGGCTGGTCCAGCGCGTCCGGGACGACGACGCGGCCGCCGCGGGCGATGCGCTCCAGCCACCACGGCAGCCGGCGCACGTTGTCGTGCGGCCCGACGATCAGGCCGGCGCGGGCGGTGAGGAACCGGCCCGGGAGCGCCGCGCCCAGCACCCGCTCGGCGTACGCCTTGACCGGGCCGTAGTCGTCCTCGTCGCTGTCCCACACCGGCTCGTCCTCGCCCCGGATCGGGCCCGGCGGCCAGGTCGAGTAGGCGTTGAGGCTGCTGGTGAACGCGTAACCGCGCACGTCCGCGAGCGCGGCCGCGGCGTTGTCCGCGGCCGGCCGGGACTGGCAGGAGGTGTCGACGACGAGGTCCGGCGCCCAGCCCTCCAGGGCGTGCGGCAGGGCGTCGGGGTCGTCGCGGTCGCCGTGCAGCGTCCGGACCCCGTCCGGCGGCCGGCCGGTCACGCCGCGGGTGAAGGTGGCCACCTCGTGGCCGCGGCCGAGGGCCGCCGTCACCACGTGCCGGCCGAGGAAGGCGGTGCCGCCGAGGACGAGGAGTCGCATGGCCGCAGCCCAGCGCAGCCGCTCCCCCGCCGTCCAGCCGGTTCGCGGACGGCGTGGGGCTCGCCGGCGGCCCGCTACACGGCGCGGGTGACCACCGGGAGGTCGGGCACCTGGGGCAGCGGCTGGGAGCGGGCGGCGGCCAGCACCATCTGCGGCGAGCGGGGCAGACCACGGCGGGTGCACAGCCGCAGCGCGCGCACGCCGGTGATGACGTCGGTCTCCGGCGGCACGACCAGCAGGTGGGCGACCCGGTTGCCGCCGCCCCAGGTCAGGCAGACGACGCCGGGGTCCATGCTGCGGAAGCCGCCGGTGCGCACCACGCGGCCGTCGACCACGACCTTGCGCGGCGCCGGCGACCACGCGTCCAGCGGGTAGGTGAAGCGCTCGACCCGCACGCCGCGCCGGTCGAGCGCGGCGACCAGCTCCGGGACCTCGACGGCGAGGTCGCGCGTGCGGGGGTACCAGGCGCCGTCGAAGGTGTTCTCCCCCGACCCCGCGTCGGCCCGCAGGCTCACCCGGACGTCGATGCCGCCGCGGAAGCCCTCCGCCCCCCACACTCCCTGGGTCGTCGTCATCGCTGTCCCCGCCTCCCGCTCCGGTGCACGGACCCGCGTCCGGGTCCGCCCGACGACCGTAGGTCGGCGCGTCGCCGGGTCCCCGCGCGCCGGAGCCGGGCCTGTCGGGCCGCACCGGCTCGCCGTCACCACAGGTCACGGGCCGATCACGAGGCTCCGGGTCCGGACAGCGCAGGAGCCCCCGCCCGGCGGACCGGGCGGGGGCTCCTGGGTGCACTTCCGCGGACGTGCGCGGTGGCTCAGGCGGGCTTGGGCTTGCGGTTCTTCGCCTTGCCGCGCTCGGTCTGGTCGAGCACCACCTTGCGGATGCGCACGGTGGCCGGGGTGACCTCCACGCACTCGTCCTCGGCACAGAACTCCAGCGCCTGCTCCAGGTTGAGGATGCGCGGCGGGATCAGCCGCTCCAGCTCCTCGGAGGTGGACTTGCGCATGTTGGTGAGCTTCTTCTCCTTGGTGATGTTCACGTCCATGTCGTCCGGACGGGAGTTCTCACCGACGATCATGCCCTCGTAGACGTCCGTGCCCGGCTGGACCATGAGCGAGCCGCGCTCCTGCAGCGAGAACATCGAGTACGTCGTCGCCACGCCCTGGCGGTCGGCGACCAGCGAGCCGGTCGGCCGGGCGCGCATGTCGCCCAGCCACGGCTCGTAGCCCTCGAGGTTGTGGTTGAGGACGCCGGTGCCGCGGGTCTCGGTGAGGAACTCGGTGCGGAACCCGATGAGGCCGCGCGAGGGGACGACGTACTCCATCCGCGCCCAGCCGGTGTCGTGGTGCACCAGGTTCTCCAGGCGGCCGCGCCGGGTGGCCAGCGCCTGGGTGAGCGTGCCGACGTACTCGCCGGGCGTGTCGATGGTGACCCGCTCGACCGGCTCGTGGACCTTGCCGTCGATGACCTTGGTGACCACGGTCGGCCGGCCGACGGTGAGCTCGAACTCCTCGCGGCGCAGCTGCTCGACGAGGATGGCCAGCGCCAGCTCGCCGCGGCCCTGCATCTCCCAGGTGTCGGGACGCTCGGTGGGCAGCATGCGCACCGAGACGTTGCCGACCAGCTCCTGGTCGAGGCGGTTCTTGATCAGCCGCGCGGTCAGCTTCTTGCCGGAGCGACCCGACAGCGGCGAGGTGTTGATCCCGATGGTGATGGAGATCGACGGCTCGTCCACGGTGAGCGGCGGCAGCGGCCGCGGGTCGTTCGGGTCGGCGAGCGTGTCGCCGATCATGACGTCCTCGATGCCGGCGATGGCCACGAGCTCCCCGGGGCCGGCGCTCTCGGCCGGGGTGCGGGTGAGCCCCTCGGTGACCAGCAGCTCGGTGATCTTGACGTTCTTGATGCTGCCGTCGGTCCGGCACCAGGCGACCGTCTGGCCGCTCTTCATCGTCCCGGAGTGGATGCGCAGCAGCGCCAGCCGGCCGAGGTAGGGCGAGGCGTCGAGGTTGGTGACCTGCGCGCGCAGCGGCTCCTCGGCGTCGTAGACCGGCGCCGGGATGGTGTCGAGCAGGGTCTTCACCAGCGGCGCGAGGTCGGGGCTGTCGGGGCTGGTGCCGTCGGCCGGCCGGGTGAGCGAGGCCTGCCCGGTCTTGCCGTTGCTGTAGACGATCGGGAAGTCGAGGTTGTCGACGTCCATGCCGGAGTCCTCGAGCAGCTCCATGAACAGCTCGTAGGTCTCGTCGACGACCTCGCCGATGCGGGCGTCGGAGCGGTCGGTCTTGTTGACCACGAGGATCACCGGCATCCCCTTGCCCAGCGCCTTGCGCAGGACGAAGCGGGTCTGCGGGAGCGGGCCCTCGGAGGCGTCGACGAGCAGGACGACGCCGTCGACCATCGACAGGCCGCGCTCGACCTCGCCGCCGAAGTCGGCGTGGCCCGGGGTGTCGACGATGTTGACGACGACGGGGTTGCCGTTCTCGTCGGCCAGGTGGATCGCGGTGTTCTTGGCCAGGATGGTGATGCCGCGCTCACGCTCGAGGTCCATCGAGTCCATGACGCGGTCCTGCGTGGAGTCGTTGTCCGTCCCCTCGCCCTTGGCGCGCCCGAGGGCGCCTGCCTGGCGGAGGAGGGCGTCGACCAGGGTGGTCTTCCCGTGGTCGACGTGAGCGATGATCGCCACGTTGCGCAGGTCGTCGCGGGTGGGCATGCGGAAGGGCACCTCAGGGTGTCGGGGGATCCCGCGGCGGCTGCGCTCGCGGTACCACGGGTAACGGCCGCCGGCCCGGCGACCTTCCCATTCTAGGCGCTCGGCGCGCGGGAACCCCCGGCCGCGGCCGACCGGCCATCGTGCACGCTCGCCCTGCCGCGCCGATCGTGACCGGACTCACCGGCTCGGACGGCGGCGAGCCGCTCCTGCAGCTCGAGCCGCAGCCGGTCGGCGGTCTCCCGACGGCGGCGCTCCCGCGCCGTCACGAGGCCGCCGAGCAGCACGAGGCCGGCGACGAGGAGCCAGCCCCACCCGCCGGGCCCCTCCGGCAGCAGGGTCGCGACGGCGACGAGGGCCGCCAGGAGCGCCGCGATCCCGAGGGCTCCGGTCCGGGTGGCGTGGGCCTGGTCCCGCTGCTCCGCCAGCCGGACCAGCCACTCCCCGTCGGCTCCGCCGGGGAGGACCCCCGTGGAGACGGCGCGGCCGGCGGCGGCCCGCTGCCGGGCGGCCGCCGAGAAGCGGAGCTGGAGCGCGAGGAACAGTCCCATCCCGACGGTGGACAGGACGCCGCCGAGGCCGGCCTCCCGCCAGTTCCACTCCTCGCGGAAGACGAACAGGTCGAGCACCTGCACCGTGGGGGCGTAGAGGGCTCCGGCGAGGACGGCCGGCCGCAGGACCTCGGGGAGCCATCCCGGGTCGACGCGCGTCGTCACGCCGCCAGGATGGCCGACGTCCGCCTCGACACGCCATCCCGCGCCGGGGCGCGGTCAGCGGGTGAGCTGCCCCGGCTGCGGCCGGTCGGCCACCGCGTAGCTGACGCCGGCGGCCGCGAGCGTCACCAGACCGACCGCCAGCCACGACGCCATCCCGACGCCGAGTGCGAGCACGTGCGCGACGACGAACGCGCCCACGTACAGCGCCCCGAGGCACAGTGCGACCGCCCAGCCGCGGCGCTGCACCCAGAGGTACGCCGCGCCCGCGCCGGCGGCGGCGAACACGGCGCCGCCGAGCGCCCGGATGCCGGTGCCCTGCGCGACGCCGAACCCGGCCGCCAGCCCGACGGCGACGAGGACGGCGGAGGACAGCCGGGTGCGGGCGCGGGTGAGCGACGACGTCATGCCCCCAGTCTCCCCTCGGGCCGGGAGTGCGGACGATCAGGTGGGCTGGTCGTGCTGCCTCCCGGCTCACGGTCGACGGTGAGCCAGGACGCGCCACGGTGGGCCAGGACGCGCGAGGGCCCCGGACGCACGTGGCATCCGGGGCCCCTCGACGGGTGGTGACTAGGCGGCGCGGAGCACGGCCTCGATCTCGAGCTCGACGTCGATCTTGTCGCCGACGACGACGCCGCCGCCGTCCATCGGCAGGTCGATGTCGACGCCGTAGGCCTTGCGGGAGATGGAGGTCCGGGCGCTGAAGCCGGCGCGGGTGCCGCCGTAGGCGTCGGGACCGAAGCCGTTGAGCTCGAGGGCCAGCGTGACCGGCTTGGTGATGCCCTTGATGGTCAGGTCGCCGTGGACGGTCCAGTCCTCGCCGTCGGCGACGACGCCGGTCGAGCGGAAGGTCATGACGGTGTGGTTGCCGACGTCGAAGAAGTCCGCGGAGCGGATGTGCGCGTCGCGCTGCTCCTGGCGGGTGTCGATCGAGTCCATGTCGACGGTGGCGGTCACCGAGGAGGCGGCCGGGTCCTCGGCGGTGACGATCTCACCGGAGAACTCCGTGAAGTAGCCGCGGACCTTGCTCACCATCATGTGGCGGACGGAGAAGCCGACGGTGGAGTGGGTGGCGTCGATGTCCCAGGTCCCGGCGACGTACCCGGGGATCTGGACGGCGGTGGTGCTGGTCATGGCTGGACCTCTCGGTTGTTGAAGGTTTGAGCTTCGTGCCGTCGAGAGCGTAGTTGAGCGCTTGACTATTCCGCCAGTACGCTGGGAGTCATGACGACGCAGGTGTCACCCGGTGCGGGACCGGCGCCCGAGCCGCCCGTCGGGGAGCCGCGCTGGCTCGACGCCGACGAGCAGCGGGCCTGGCGGGCCTGGCTCTACAGCACCCAACTGCTCAACGACCGCCTCGACCGCGAGCTCATGCGGGCCACCGGCATCCCGCACGCCTACTACGAGATCCTCGTGCAGCTGTCGGAGACGCCGGAGCGGCAGATGCGGATGAGCGAGCTCGCCGACCGGTGCCTGTCCTCCCGCAGCCGTCTCTCCCACGCGGTGTCGCGGCTGGAGGAGCGCGGCTGGGTGCGCCGGCAGGAGTGCGCCGAGGACGGCCGCGGACTGCTCGCCGTCCTCACCGACGAGGGCTTCGCCGCCCTGGAGGCCGCGGCGCCCATCCACGTCGAGGGGGTGCGCACCCACCTGTTCGACCAGCTCTCCCCCCAGCAGGTCACGGCGATGCGCGACCTCGGCGAGACGCTGCTGCGCCACCTCGACCCCGGCTGAGCACCTCCTCCCCCGGCACGACGGGCGGGTCCTCCCCCGGGTGGACGACGGACGGCACGGTGCTGCCTAGGGTCGCTCCGATGGACGAGCGCCCCCTCCTCGAGACCCTCGCGGCGCGGCTGCGCGAGCGGCCCTTCGAGGTCGACGTCGCGATCGCCGCCGTGGTCGGCCTGGTCACCGTCGTCGCGCCGTCGCAGTCCTACTACGCGGCCGAGGTCCCGGCCTTCGTCCTCGGCGTGCTGCTGGTCGCGCCGCTGGCCTGGCGGCGGCGGGCACCGGTCCCCGCGGCCGCCGTCGTCACCGTCGCGGGGCTCCTCGAGCTGTTCGCGGGCACGGACTTCCTCGCCGCGAACGTGGCCGCGCTGATGATGGTCTACGCGCTGGCCGCCTACGCGCCGCGGTGGGCCGCGCGGGCCGGGCTCGTCCTCGGCCTGGCCGGCGCCGTCCTCGCCTCGCTGCGCTGGTACTCCCTGGACTCCAGCGACGCGCTGCTGGTCACCGTCGGCGCCATCGCCGTCTCCGTCGTCGCGGCGTGGGCACTGGGCCGGCTGCGCCGCTCGCGCCTCGGCGAGGTCGTCGGCCTGGCCGAGCGGGCGCGGCTCCTGGAGATCGAGCGCGACCAGGAGATGCGGCTGGCGGCCACCGCCGAGCGGGCCCGCATCGCCCGCGAGATGCACGACGTCGTCGCGCACTCCCTGTCGGTGGTGATCGCCCAGGCCGACGGCGGCCGCTACGCCGGGCGCACGGACCCCGAGGCGGCCACCGGCGCGCTGGAGGCGATCGCGGCCACCGGGCGCCAGGCGCTCACCGACATGCGCGCCCTGCTCGGCGTGCTGCGCGAGGACCGGCGCGAGGAGTACGCCCCGCAGCCCGACGTCGCCACGATCCCGGTCCTGGTCGAGGACGTCCGCGCCAGCGGTCTCGACGTCGACCTGCTGGTGGAGGGCGAGCCGCGGCCGATGGCGACCGGCCCGCAGCTGGCCGCCTACCGGATCGTGCAGGAGTCGCTGACCAACGTCCTCAAGCACGCCGGCCCCGCCTGTCGGGCGTGGGTGCGGCTGCACTGGCGGCCCGACGTCCTGGAGCTGTCGGTCCTCGACGACGGCCGGGGGGCCGGGGCGGTCACCGGCGACGGCCTCGGGCAGGGGCTGCGCGGGATGGCCGAGCGCGCGCAGCTGCACCGCGGGCGCCTGGAGGCCGGGCCCCGCAGCGGCGGCGGCTTCGGCGTGCACGCGGTGCTGCCGCTCGGGAGTGGCCGGTGATCCGGGTGGTCCTGGTCGACGACCAGCAGATGGTCCGCGCCGGGTTCCGCATGGTCATCGACTCCCAGCCCGACCTGACCGTCGTCGGCGAGGCCGGGAACGGCGACGCCGCGGTGGCGCTGTTGCGGTCCACCGCGGCCGACGTCGTCCTCATGGACGTGCGCATGCCCGGCACCGACGGCATCGAGGCGACCCGGCAGGTGACCGCGCTGCCCGACCCGCCGCGGGTGGTCGTGCTGACGACCTTCGACCTCGACGAGTACGTCGTGGCCGCGATCGGCGCCGGGGCCAGCGGCTTCCTGCTCAAGGACGCCCCACCCGAGGAGATGCTGGCCGCCGTCCGCACGGTGCACGCCGGCGACTCGGTGATCGCGGCCAGCTCGACCCGCCGGCTGCTGCAGCACGTGGCGCCGATGCTGCGCGGCGCCGCTCCCACGACCGTCGGCGGCGGCTCGGAGCTGGCCGAGCTGACCCCGCGCGAGCGCGAGGTGCTGGTGCAGATGGCGCTCGGGGCCACCAACACCGAGATCGCCCAGCGCCTGTTCGTCAGCGAGGCGACGGTGAAGACGCACGTCGGGCGCGTGCTGGCCAAGACCGGCTCGCGCGACCGCGTGCAGGTCGTCGTCCTGGCCTACCGCACCGGCCTGGTCTCCCCCGCCGACCTCCTCCGGGACGCCTGAGCACGGCCCGGAGGGCCTTCGTGGCGCTGTTGGCCCGTACGACCCGGGGATGACGGCGGGGTCCGTCCCCGGGGGCACGGACGGCGGCCGGCGGATCACCGCCGGCGACGACGCGGGGGGACGGCTCCGACCGCGAGGGTCTCTCCGTCCCGAGAACCGATCCGCGGAGGTCCGCAGTGTCCGTCCCCGTCATGACCGTCCCCGGCGAGCCGCCGGCGCCGGTGTCGTCCGCCGCCGTCCGCGCCACCGGCCTGACCAAGGTCCACGGCTCCGGCGAGACCGCCGTCCACGCGCTGGCCGGCGTCGACGTCGCCTTCGGCCGGGGCGAGTTCACCGCGATCATGGGCCCGTCCGGGTCGGGCAAGTCGACGCTGATGCACTGCCTGGCCGGCCTGGACACCGCCACCTCCGGTCAGGTCTTCCTCGGCGGCACCGAGCTGACCCGGCTACGCGACGACGAGCTCACCCGCCTGCGCCGCGACCGGATCGGCTTCGTCTTCCAGGCCTTCAACCTGCTGCCGGTGCTCGACGCCCGGGAGAACGTCGTGCTGCCGATGCTGCTGGCCGGCCGCCGCCCCGACCCGGCCTGGTTCGACGCCGTCATCGCCCGCCTCGGCCTGCGCGAGCGGCTGCGCCACCGCCCCTCGGAGCTCTCCGGCGGCCAGCAGCAGCGGGTGGCCATCGCCCGGGCGCTGCTCCCCCGCCCCGACGTCGTCTTCGCCGACGAGCCCACCGGCAACCTCGACTCGCGCAGCGGCGCGGAGGTGCTCGACCTGCTCCGCAGCAGCGTCCGCGAGACCGGCCAGACCGTCGTCATGGTCACCCACGACCCGACGGCGGCCTCCTACGCCGACCGCGTCGTGCTGCTCGCCGACGGCCGCCCCGCCGGCGAGGTCGACCGGCCCACCGCCGCGTCGGTGCTCGAGGCGCTGCGCGGGCTCGGGGGCTGACCGGTGCTGTCCACCACCCTGGCGAACCTGCGGGCGCACCTGCCGCGGCTGGTCGCCGCCACGCTGGCCGTCGTCATCGCGGTCGCCTTCGTCGTCGCGACGCTGGTGCTCAACGAGACCTCCCGCGCGACGCTGCTGCGCGCCGCCGGCGCCGAGTACGTCGGCACCGACGTCGTCGTCACCACCACCGACGGCTCCTCGCTGGCCGGCGCGGCCGGCGCCGTGGCGGCCGTCCCCGGCGTGCGCGCCGTCGACCCGACCGTCTCCGCCGACGTCCGGGCCCGCTTCCCCGGCCGGTCCGAGGCCCACCTGCAGGTGAGCAGCGTCGCCGCCGACCCGCGGCTGCGCTGGCAGCGGGTCACCGCCGGCGCCCTCCCCGAGCGGCCCGGCGAGATCGCGGTGGCGACGACGACCGACGCCGCGGTGGGCGACGTCGTGGCCGTCACCGTCCGCGACCCCGCGACCGGTGACGTCACCTCCACCAGCGACGCCACCGTCACCGGCCTGGTCGACCTGGGCGGCGACCCCAGCGCCGGGCTGTTCGCCCGCGGCTTCGCCGTGCCGGACCAGGTGACCGCCTGGGGCGCGACGGATCCCACCGAGCTGCGGGTCGCCGGCCGGCCGCGCACCGAGCCGGAGCTCCTGGCGGCGGCCGTGGCACCGGCACTGGGCTTCGCGGCGGTCGAGGTGCGCACCGGCGAGGAGGCCGCCGAGGACGCCGTCGCCGACGTCACGGGCAACCGGCTGGCGCTGGCCGCGGTCCTGCTGGTGTTCGCCACCGTCGCGGTCCTGGTGGCCGGGCTGGTCATCGCCAACACGCTGGCCGTGCTCGTCGCCCAGCGCACCCGCGACCTGGCGCTGCTGCGCTGCGTGGGCGCCACCTCCCGGCAGGTGCGGCGCAGCGTGCTCGTCGAGGCCGCGGCCACCGGGCTGGCCGCCTCGGCGCTGGGCGTGGGCGTCGGCGTCGGGCTGGCCGCCCTCGTCTCGGCGCTGGTCGGCGCCGACTCGCCGCTGCCGCTCGAGGGCGTCGCCGTGCCGCCGTACGCCGTCGGGGCGGGGCTGGCGGTCGGCACGCTGACGACGCTGCTCGCGGCCCTCGGCCCGGCCCGCGCGGCCACCCGGGTGGCGCCACTGGCGGCGCTGCGGCCGACGGACGCCGCCCCGCTGCGCAGCCGCGGCGGCCTGCTGCGGTTCGCCGCCGGCCTGCTGCTCGTGCTCGGCGGCGCCGGTCTGATGGTGCTGGGCGTGCTGGCGGTGGACGTGTACGCCTCGCTGGCCGGCGGTACCGCGAGCTTCCTCGGCGTGGTGCTGCTCGCCCAGCGGGCGGTGCCGCCGGTGGTGGCCGCGGCCGGGCGGGGGCTCGGCCGCGTGGGCGGGGTCCCGGGCCGGCTGGCCGCCGGCAACGCCTCGCGCAACCCGCGCCGGACGGCGGCGACGGCGACCGCGCTGCTCGTCGGCGTCACGCTGACCACCGCGATGGTGGTGGGCGCCGCCTCCACCCGGGCCACCGCCCAGGCCGGCCTCGACGCCGCCTATCCCGCCGACGTCGAGATCGGCGCGTACGGCGAGCTGCCGGCGTCGCTGCTGCCGCGGCTGCAGGAGGTCGACGGCGTGGCCGCCGGGACGGCGCTGCTCGGGATGGACGTGACCGGGCCGGACGGGCAGCCGACGTGGGTGCAGGGCGTGGACCCCGCCGAGGCCACCCCGGTCCTGCGCAGCACCGCCGGCCTCACCCTCCCCGCGTTCGGCGAGGCGGTGCTGCCGCAGTGGGCCGCCGACGCCTACGGCCTGCGCGCCGGCGAGACGCTGACCCTGCGGGCGGGCGAGCGCAGCCGGGCGCTGACCGTCGTCGTGGGCAGTGACGTCACCGCCCCGCTGCTCTCGGCGGCCGACCTGCGGGGCCTGGCGCCCGAGGCGACGGCGGCGACGCTGTGGCTGCGCCTCGACGACGGCACCGGCCAGCGCGACGCCATCGACGAGGTCACCGAGCTCACCGGTGCGGCGGCTCCCGACGCCTACGTCACCGGCCTGGCCAGCGAGCGGGCAGCCATCGACTCCGTCCTCGACGCGCTGCTGCTGGTGGTCACCGGCCTGCTCGGCGTGGCGGTGCTCATCGCGCTGATCGGCGTGGGCAACACGCTGGCGCTGTCGGTGCTCGAGCGGCGGCAGGAGAACGGCCTGCTGCGGGCGATGGGCCTGACGCGGGGTCAGCTGCGCGGGCTGCTGGCCTGGGAGGCGGTGCTCGTCGCCGGCGTCGCCGCGGTGCTCGGCGTGCTGCTCGGCGGGGCGTACGGCCTGGTCGGGACGGCGTCGGTGCTCGGCGGGCAGGACGCGGTGCTGCTCGACGTGCCATGGCTGCAGGTCGGCGGCATCGTCGTCGTCGCCACGGCGGCCGGGCTGCTCGCCTCGGTGCTGCCGGCCCGCCGGGCCGCCCGCACCGCCCCCGTGGCCGCGATCACGGCGGTCTAGTACGTCGCGATCATGGCGCCGGAACCATGCGCCCGGGTGGATCCGTGGTTCCGGCGCCATGATCGCGGTCCACCTCAGGGGGCGACGTCGTCCGGGGGCTGCGGCCAGCGCGGGACACCGGCCACCGCGCCCTCGCCGAGCGGCGCGCGGAACTCCGCGGGCCGCTTGGCGAGGAAGGCGGCCACTCCCTCCGCGGCGTCGGGCCCGCTCCCGAGCTCGGCCAGCGCCCGCGACTCCACCCGGTGGGCGTCCCAGGGCGAGGGCGCGCCGAGCATCGACCAGAGCATCTGCCGCGCGGCGGCGACCGCGACCCCCGAGGTGTTGTCAACGATCTCGGAGGCCAGCTCCATCGCGGTGGGCAGCAGGTCGGCGTCGGGGACGACCCGGCTGACCAGCCGCCCGCGCAGCGCCTCGGCGGCGTCGAACACCCGGCCGGTGGCCACCCACTCCATCGCCTGGCTGATGCCGACGACCCGGGGCAGGAACCACGACGACGCCGCCTCCGGCGTGATGCCGCGGCGGGCGAAGACGAAGCCGAAGCGCGCCGACTCCGCCGCGATCCGCACGTCCATCGGCAGGACCATCGTCGCGCCGATGCCCACCGCCGGGCCGTTGACCGCGGCGATCACCGGCTTGCGCAGCACCGCGAAGGGCAGCGAGGCGACGCCGCCCCAGTCCCGCGCGACGCCGTCGACGGTCCCCTGCACCGGCGGGCCGCCCGCCCGGCCGCGGTCGGCGAACGTCCCCGACCCCGCGCCCAGGTCGGCGCCGGCGCAGAAGGCCCGCCCGGCCCCGGTGACGACGACGACCCGCACGGCCTCGTCGGCGTCGGCGGCCGCCGCGGCCTCCCCCAGCTCGCCGGCCATGACCGGCGTGAAGGCGTTGAGCCGGTCGGGCCGGTCCAGGGTGATCGTGGCGACGCGGTCGGCGACCTCGTACCGCAGCTGGGTGGGGCTCACCCCAGGGCGCCGGCGACGGCGAGCCGGGCGACGGCGTCGAGGTGCTCGGCGGCGTCGCCGAGCAGCAGCCGGTCGACCTTGGCGCGGCGCCAGTACAGGTGCGCGTCGTGCTCCCAGGTGAACCCGATGCCGCCGTGCACCTGCACGACCGTCTCGGTGGCCCGCTCGGCGACCTCGGTGGCGTAGGCCTTGGCGGCCGCGGCGGCCAGCGGCAGCTCCGCCGGTGAGCTGTCGGCCGCCCACGCCGCCCACCACACCAGCGAGCGCAGCTGGTCCACGCCCACCCACGCGTCGACGAGCATGTGCTTGACCGCCTGGTAGGAGCCGATGACCCGGCCGAACGCCTCCCGCTGCTGGGCGTACTCGACGCCCATCAGCACCGCGCGGTCGGCGGCGCCGAGGTCCTCCGCGGCCATCACCACCGCGCCCACCTGCCGGGCCCGGGCCCACAGGTCGCCCGCGTCCTCGGCCAGCACCCGGCGCGAGGTCATCCGCACCGAGGCCAGCCCGCGCGTGGCGTCCATCGGCCGGCCGGGGGTCACCTCGCCCTCGCCGACGACGAGCGCGCCGCCGTCGAGGCCGAGGAAGAGCGTGGCGTCGGCCGCGTCGAGCGAGGGCGCCGAGCCGGCGACCGGCCCGTCGAGCACGGCGATCGCGGCCGAGCCGTCGGCGAGCTGCGCGGCGAGGTCCGGTGCGCCCTCGAGCAGCACCGCCGCCCGCGCCGCGGTGACCAGCGACGGCCCGGCCAGCACCGCGCCGGCCTGCTCCGCCACGACGGCGAGGTCGAGCACGCTGCCGCCCGCGCCGCCGGCCGACTCGGGCACCGTGACGCCGAGGAAGCCGATGTCGGCCAGCGCCTTGCGCCCGGGCGCCGGGACGCCGTCGCCCTCGAGGGCGGCCCGCGCGGCCGACAGCGGGACCGACCCGGTGAAGAACTCGCGGGCGCCGGCGGCGGCGTCGCGCTGGTCGTCGGAGAGGTCGAAGTTCACCGTCGTCCTCCGGAGGAGAAGGGAGCGCTCTTGTCGGTCCGGGGCTCCGGCGGCAGGCCCAGCACCCGCTCGCCGAGGATGTTGCGCAGCACCTGGTCGGTGCCGCCGGCGATCGCGATGCCGGGCACGTAGGCCTGGGCCCGCTGCCAGGTGTCGTCGCCGTCGGCGGTGGCGCCGAGCACCGCCTCGTCGCCGAGCAGCCGCACCCCGGCGTCGGAGACCAGCCGGGCCGCGGCGGTGCCGCCGAGCTTGCCGGCGCTGGCCTCGGGGCCGGGCATCCCGCCCTGCGACAGCGTCGTGAACCGCCGGTAGCCGGTGTAGCGGGCGGCCAGCGAGGCGACCAGCGCCCGTCCGACCGCCTGCCGGGCCAGCGCCTGCTGCTCCGGGGCGAGGGTGGGCAGCCGGTCGCGGGCGTGGGCGGCGAGCGACTCCGGCGAGGGGCCGATGTCGCTGCCCGCGCCGCCGATGGCCACCCGCTCGTTCATCAGCGTGGTCAGCGCGACCCGCCAGCCCTCGCCGGGCTCGCCGAGGCGCTCGGAGTCGGGGATGCGCACGTCGTCGAAGAAGACCTCGTTGAAGTCGGCGCCGCCGCTCATCTGGCGCAGCGGCCGCACGGTGACGCCGGGGGCGTGCATGTCGACGACGAACATCGTCAGCCCGGCGTGCTTGGGCCGCTCCGGGTCGGTGCGGGTGAGCAGGATGCCGAAGTCGGAGACGTGCGCCAGCGTCGTCCAGACCTTCTGGCCGTTGACCACCCAGTCCTCGCCGTCGCGGACGGCGGAGGTGCGCAGCGCGGCGAGGTCGGACCCCGAGCCCGGCTCGCTGAACAGCTGGCACCAGACGTCGTCGGCGCGCAGCAGCCGGGCGAGGTAGCGGGAGCGCTGGTCGTCGCTGCCGTGGGCGATGACGGTGGGCCCGCACATGCCGATGCCGATGTGGTTGATCAGGGTGGGCACCCGGGCGCGGCCGAGCTCCTGGCCGACGATCGCCTGCTGCACCAGCGTGCCGCCCTGGCCGCCGTACTCCCGCGGCCACGTGACGCCGACCAGCCCGGCCTCGGCGAGCACCCGCTGGGTGTCCCGGAGCTCGGCCTCGCGGGAGCGGGCGTCGACCGGCTCACCGGGCGCGACGTGCAGCAGCTCGCCCGCGTGCTCCTCCAGCACGCTGCGGACGTGCGCCCGGAAGGACGCCTCCTCCGGGGTGTCGTCGAAGTCCACGCGGGGCCTCCTCGTCGTCGGGCGGTACGCGCCGCAGCGTGACAGCGCGCACCCTCGACGGTCAACGGTGACTGTTCAGCGCGGCGGTGAGGGCCTAGCCTGCCGCAGGTGAGCGCCGACGCCGTGTCCTGCGACGGCCCGCGCAGCCGGTCGACCCGCACCGCCGACAGCCGCGCGCTGATCCTCGACGCCGCCGTCGCCTGCCTCGTCGAGTCCGGGTACGCCGGCGCCTCGACCCTCGCCGTCCAGGCCCGGGCCGGGGTGTCGCGGGGGCGGCTGCTGCACCACTTCCCCTCCCGCGCCGAGCTGCTGGTGGCCGCGGCGGGGCACCTGTCGAGCACCCTGCTGGCCGAGGTGCAGGAGCGCGCGGCGGCGGTGATGGCCGACGAGCCGACCGGGCCCGAGCGGGTCGACCGGGCGATCGACCTGATGTGGGCGACGTTCCAGGAGCCGCCGTTCTGGGCGGCGATGGAGCTGTGGACCGCGGCGCGCACCGATCCCGGACTGCGGGCGGCGCTGCGGGTCGAGGAGCGCCGGCTGCGCGCGGCGATCCGCCGGGTGGCCGACGGGATCTGGGGCCCGCAGATCGCCTCCGCCCCGCGCTACGCCGAGGTGTGCGAGCTGCTGTTCACCAGCATGCGCGGGGTGGCCTGCGTGTACGCCTTCGCCGACCGGCCGGCCGCCACCGATCCGCACCTGGCGCTGTGGAAGGGGCTCGCCGCGCGGATGCTCGCCGCGCGCCCGGAGGACTGACGCCGGGGCCCGACGCGGGCCACGCTGTCCGGGCATGGACGACGCACGCGGTTACGTGCTCGGCAACGACGACCCGGCGATGGTCCGGCTGGACGCACTGTCGCGGGTCTACGCGCCGGCCACCGCGGCCTGGCTGGACGCCGCGGAGCTGGCCCCCGGCGCGTCGGTGGTCGACCTCGGTTGCGGCACCGGCGCGGTGACCGTGGCGGCGACGGAGCGGGTCTGCCCTCCCGGGCGGGTGGTGGGAGTCGACTCCGCGCCGCACCCGCTGACGGTCGCCCGGCGCCGGGCCGCGGAGGTCGGCCACCCCGGCGTCTCCTTCGAGCAGGCCGACGTCACCACCTGGGAGCCGCCCGGGCCGGTGGACGCCGTCCTCGGGCGGCTGGTCCTGCTGCACCTGCCCGACCCGGTGGCCCTGCTGGCGCGCCTCGCGCGGAGCGTGCGCCCGGGCGGCGTCGTCGCGTTCCAGGAGGTCGTCCTCTCCACCCGCGCCGCCTCCCCGCCCCTGCCGCTGCTGACCGCCTTCAACGGCTGGCTGCTCACCACCCTCGGCCGCCTGGGCGTGCCCGTGGACCTGGGCCTGCGGCTCGGCGCGGTGTTCCGGGCCGCCGGACTGCCCGACCCGGTGCTGGTCACCGGCCAGCCGCTGGAGCGCGGCCGGGACGCGACCGGGTGGTCGATCGTGGGCGGGGACGTGACCGCCCTCGCCGGCGCCTTCGAGCGCACCGGGACCGCGACGGCCGGCGAGGTCGGGCCGGCGGACTTCGAGCAGCGGCTGCGCGCCGAAGCCGCGGCCGTCGACGCCGTGCTGGTCAACCCCCTGGTGGTGGGGGCGGTGACCCGGCTGCCTGACGGTCAGGGTTGACCGCCCCGTCCTGCCGCCAGCAGCATGACGCAGGTCACACCCGACCCCAGGAGGACCCCGTGAGCGTCCCGATCCCCCACCTGCAGGGCCGCGGCATGACGGCCGCCGACCAGCTGGCCCGCTGGGCGCGCCGGACCCCCGACGCGTGGGCGCTGCGCTTCGAGGGCGGCGGGCGCACGTACGCCGAGCTCGACGAGCGGGTCACCCGGCTGGCCCGCGCGCTGGCCGATCGGGGCGTCGGGACCGGCGACCGCGTCGCCGTGCTGGGGCTCAACTCGACGGAGGTCTGGGAGTCCTACCTCGCCGGCGTCCGTCTGGGCGCGATCGTCGTCCCGGTCAACTTCCGGCTGGTCGCCGACGAGGTGGCCTACGTGCTCACCGACTCCGGAGCCACCGCGCTGGTCGTCGACGCCGCGCTCGCCGAGGTGGCCACGAAGGCCCGTGAGCAGGCGCCCGGGGTGACCACGGTGCTCACCATCGGCGGGGACCTCGAGGAGGCGCTGGCCGCGGCCTCGCCCGAGCCGCTGGACGTCGAGGTCGACGAGGGCGCACCGGCGTTCATCATGTACACCTCGGGCACGACCGGCCGACCCAAGGGCGCCGTGCTCACGCACCGCAACCTGCTCATGCACGTCTTCAGCCAGGTCACACACCTCGGCTGGGGCCCCGACGACCGGGTCGGCGTCCCGGGGGCGCCGCTGTTCCACATCGCCGGGCTGGCCGGGGGGCTGCCGCCGCTGCTGCTCGGCGGCACGCACGTGATCCTCCGGTCCGGCGGCTTCGACCCGGTGGCCACGCTCGACCTCATCGAGCGGGAGCGGGTCAGCAGCATCTTCCTGGTCCCCGCCATGTGGGCGGCGGTCGTCGCCGTCCCCGGCATCGCCGACCGCGACCTGTCCTCCCTGCGGCGGATCTCCTGGGGCGCGGCCCCGGCCTCGACCACGCTGCTGCGCACGATGATCGACACGTTCCCGCAGGCGGAGGTCGTCACCGCCTTCGGGCAGACCGAGTGCAGCCCGGTCACCTGCTTCCTGCGCGGCGAGGACTCGGTGCGCAAGATCGGCTCGGTCGGGACGCCGATGCTCAACGTCGAGGTCCGCGTGGTCGACGACGCCATGCAGGACGTGCCGCAGGGCGAGGTCGGCGAGATCGTCTACCGCAGCCCGATGGTCATGCGGGAGTACTGGGACAAGCCCGAGGCGACGGCGGAGGCCTTCGCCGGCGGCTGGTTCCACTCCGGCGACCTGGTCCGGCAGGACGAGGACGGCTACCTCTACGTCGTCGACCGCAAGAAGGACATGATCATCACCGGCGGCGAGAACGTGTACTGCGCCGAGGTGGAGGACGTGCTCGCCGCCCACCCCGGCGTCGCGGAGGTCGCGCTGATCGGCGTCCCGGACGCGAAGTACGGCGAGGCACCGCTGGCCGTCATCGCCCCCCGCGACCCGGCGTCCCCGCCCACGCCCGAGGAGCTCGGCGCCTGGTGCCGCGAGCGGCTGGCCCGCTACAAGCACCCGCGGGAGTACTCGGTCGTCCCCGCGCTGCCGCGCAACCCCAGCGGCAAGGTGCTCAAGACCACCCTGCGCGCCGAGCACCGCGCCGGGTCGCTGGTCTCCGACCCGGCCGTCTGAGGCCCCTGCGCAGGGGCCTCCACTGTGCTCGGCGCACACCGGGAGCTGTGCTGACCGCTGCTCGACAGCGCATGTGAGCTGTACCACGCTGACGGGCGCACCGACCCGGACGGAAGGACACGCATGACCGCCACGCACCCTGCGCGCACGGCCGCGCAGGAGCCCGCCACTCCACAGGGGACGGCCGCGAACTGGCCGCCCGGCCTGCCGCGGTCGCTGGAGTACCCGCCGGTGCCGGTGGGGTCGATCCTGCGCGCCGCGGTGCGGCGCTGGGGCACGCGGGCGGCGTTCGTCGACCACGACGTCGAGCTCACCTTCGAGGAGCTGGGCGCGCGCGCCGCGGCGGTGGCCAACTGGCTGGCCGACCACGGCGTCGGCCGCGGCGACGTCGTCGCGGTGCACCTGCCCAACTGCCGCCAGTACCCGGCGGTCTACTACGGCGTGATGATGGCCGGCGCCGTCTTCTCCCCCACCAACCCGCTGCTGCCCGCGGCCGACCTCGCCGCCCAGCTCACCGACGCCGGCGCCACGGTCCTGGTCACCTGGGACCAGGTGCTGCCCTTCGTCCGCACCGCGCTGGAGGCCACGCCGGTGCGGACCGTCGTGGTCACCGGGGAGGCGCACACCCTCGACTTCTCCGCCCGGCTCGAGGGCCTGGCCGACGGCGACGTCGACCTGGCCGACCTGCTGGCCGCCGACTCCACCGACCGGCACCTCGACGCCGGGCTCGACCCCGCCACCGACCTCGCCCACCTGGCCTACACCGGCGGCACCACCGGGGTGAGCAAGGGCGTCGAGCTCCCGCACCGCAACGTGGTCACCAACGTGCTGCAGTCGGCCTGCTGGACGTCGGGGTCGCTGCCCGAGCTCGACGAGGCCGGTGACGTCAGCCTGCGCCAGGTGGCCGGCGAGGACGAGTACCCGACCCGGCTGGGCGAGGCCGTGCTGATCAACCTGACGCCGTGGTTCCACGCCATGGGCGCGATCGGCTACCTCAACGGCATGGTCATGGGCGGCACCACCACCGTCATCCACATGCGCTTCGACCCGGTGACGTACGTCGAGGACGCCCAGCGCTACCAGGTGACGTCGATCGGCGGCGCCCCGCCGGTGTTCGTGGCGCTGCTCCAGGTCCCCGGGTTCCCCGACCACGACTGGTCGCACGTCCGCGGCGTCTCCAGCGGTGCCGCGCCGCTGCCGGTGTCGCTGATCGAGCGGCTGCAGGCGGTGCTGCCCAACGCCGTCATCGGGGAGGGCTACGGGCTGACCGAGGTGACCATGCAGGCCACCGGCAACCCGTCGTTCCGCTCCGGCACCCGCAAGCCCGGCACCGTCGGGCTCCCGGTGTTCGACACCGAGATCACCATCCGGCCGCTCGGCGGCGGCGACCCGCTGCCGGCCGGCGAGCGCGGCGAGGTGTGCATCCGCGGGCCGCAGGTCATGCGCGGCTACGCCCACCGGCCCGAGGCGACGGCGGAGTCCATCGACGCCGACGGCTGGTTCCACACCGGCGACGTCGGGGTCCTCGACGAGGACGGCTACCTGTCGATCGTCGACCGCACCAAGGACATGCTGCTCTACAAGGGCTACAACGTGTTCCCGCGCGAGCTCGAGGAGATCCTCTTCGGCGTCCCCGGGGTGGCCGGCGCCGCCGTCGTCGGCCGGCCGGACGAGACCGCCGGGGAGCTGCCCGTGGCCTACGTCGTCCGCAGGGCCGACGACGCCGGCGCGGCGCTGACCGCCGAGTCGGTGATGGCCGCGGTCAACGACCGCGTCACCCACTACAAGCGACTGCGCGACGTCGTCTTCATCGACGCGATCCCCGTCTCGGCGGCGGGCAAGGTGCTCAAGCGCGAACTGGCCGCCCGCGAGCGGGAGTCCGTCACGGGCGGGTGAGCCCCGTGTGACGCGAGCGGGTGGCGCCGGTGTCCGTTGCGGCGACCGGCGCCCCCCGCTCGCTATCGTCCGCGCTGTGATGGGCGGACACGGGTCGGAGGACCCGCACACCGGGGTGCAGATCGCCCACGAGGAGCAGTCCCCGGTCCGTCAGGTGTGGGCCCGGGTCGTGCTCGCGGCGTTCTTCCTCGGCCTGACGGTCTTCATCGTCTGGCTCGACCGCGAGTCCTACCGCGACGGCGACCAGGTCGGCATCTCGCTGCTCGACGCCGTCTACTACTCCACGGTCACGCTCTCCACCACCGGGTACGGCGACATCACGCCCATCACCGAGTCCGCGCGGCTGGTGAACATCCTGTTCATCACGCCCCTGCGGATCATGTTCCTGATCGTGCTCATCGGGACGACCCTCGAGGCGCTCACCGCGCGCTCGCGCGAGGAGTTCCGCATCCGACGCTGGAGGTCCCGCGTGCGCCAGCACGTCATCGTGTGCGGCTACGGCACCAAGGGGCGCAGCGCCGTCCGCTCGCTGCGGGCCACGGGCACGCCGCTGGAGAGCATCGTCATCGTCGACGCCGACCAGAAGGCGATCGACGAGGCCAACTCCATCGGGCTCACCGGCATCGTCGGCGACGCCGGGCGCACCGACGTGCTGCGCCGGGCGCACGTCGAACGGGCGCGGGCGGTCATCGTGGCGGCCAACCGCGACGACGCCGCCGTCCTCATCACCCTCACCGTGCGCCAGCTCAACCCGAGCGTGCCGATCACCACCAGCGTCCGCGAGGAGGAGAACGCCAGCCTGCTGCGCCAGTCCGGCGCGGACACGGTGATCACCACGTCGGCGACGTCGGGCCGGCTGCTGGGCCTGTCGACCGACAGCCCGCGGGTGGTCTCGGTGGTCGAGGACCTGCTCACCGGCGGGCAGGGACTGGACCTCTCCCAGCGCACCGTGCGCTCCGGCGAGGTCGGGCTCGGCCCGCGCGACCTGCGCGACGTGGTGCTGTCGGTGACCCGCGGCGGGCGCACGCTGCGCTTCGACGACCCGCTGATCGGCACGCTGCAGAGCGAGGACGTCCTGGTGGTCGTGCGCTCGCACGGCCCCGACGGTCAGGTGTTCGCCCGCGCGTAGGGCGACGTGGTCAGACCGGCAGCGCGGCGAGGTCTTCTGCCAGCCGGGCGCCGGCCAGCACGAGGTCGGTGGCGGTGGTGTGCCAGCCGGCCACCAGCAGCAGCGGCCACGGGTGCTCGTCGTCGGCCGAGGCGGTGACCGCGACCAGAGCGGCCTGCGCCACGGCGCGGCACGCGAGGGAGTCCATGCTCCCCGGGATCGGCACCGGGGCGGATCCACTCCAGCCGGGCGGCGCAGCTCACCCCGGGGGATGAGGTCGGCGGGCCGGTCGGGGACCGTCGGCCACCGCAGGTCCGCGGCCGACGGCCCCGCCGCTCAGCCTCGGGCGGCGCGGACGGCGTCGGCGAGCGGGGTCACCGGCCGGCCGAGCAGGGCGGCGAGGTCGGCGTCGCCGGTGTCGAGCTCGCCGCGGGCGATCGAGGTGTCGATCCCGGCGACGAACCCGGCGGTGCCGGCGTCCAGCCCGGCGCCCTGCAGGGTCGCGACGAGCTCCTCGGCCGGGAGGTCACGGTAACGGACCGCCGTGCCGGTGACCTCGGTGACGACGGTGGCGAGGTCGGCCAGCGTGACGCCGGGGCCGCCGAGCTCGCGGACGACGGTGCCGTCGTCGTCGGCGAGCAGCGCGGCCGCCGCGGCGACGGCGTAGTCGGCACGCGGGGCGACCGAGACCCGGCCGTCGGCCGCTGCGCCGACGACCTCGCCGGTGGCCAGGTACTCGTCGAGCCGCGCGGTGTAGTTCTCGGCGTACCAGCTGTTGCGCAGGATCGTGACCGGGACGCCGGAGCCGCGCAGGACCTCCTCGGTGCCCCGGTGCTCGGGCGCCAGCGGGTTGGCGGACGTGTCGGCCCGCGCGATCGAGGTGTAGACGATCCGCCGGACGCCGGCCGTGGCCGCCGCCTCGACCACCGCGGTGTGCTGGGCGACCCGCTGCCCGGGCTCGCTGCCGGAGACCAGCAGCAGCCGGTCCACGCCGGCCAGCGCGGCAGACAGGGTGTCGGGCCGCGAGTAGTCCCCGTGGCGCACCTGCACGCCGTGGTCGGCCAGGTCGGCGGCGGCCTCGGGACGGCGGACGACGGCGACGACGTCGGACGCGGGCACGCCGCGGTCGAGCAGCTCCTCGACGGCGCGACGGCCGAGGTGACCGGTGGCCCCGGTGACGGCGTAGGTGGTCATGCGGGCACTCCTCGGTCCAGGAACTCGGTCGGGGGCACCAACCCGGAGGAAGGGCCCGTCATTCCGCCACCGGTCGTAGGCTGCCGCGTGTGACCGACCCGTCGCCCGCGCTGGTCAGCGACGTGTTCGCGCGCGACTGCACCTCGCGCTCGGCCTCCGAGGACGTCACCGCGAAGCCTCGCTGGTGCTGCCGGCCCTGCACGAGGGCGGCTACCGGTTCAACGCGCTGCGCCGCCGCGTGGACGGGGTGAGCGAGAAGATGCTGTCGCAGACGCTGCAGTCCCTGGAGCGCGACGGCATGGTCACCCGCGACGTCGTCACCGCGATCCCGCCGCGGGTCGAGTACGCGCTCACCGCGCTCGGGCGGCGGGTGGCCGGCCGGCTGGGCGACCTCGCCGCCGTGCTCGAGGACGCCGTCCCCGAGGTCGAGCGGGCCCGTGCGGGGCACCGCCCCCGCTAGGGGAACGGCCCACCCTCAGCCGGAACGCCACCCGCGCTCGTGCAGGCGCTGCACGCCGTCGAGCAGCAGGTCCAGGGCGAACTCGAACTCGAACTGCTCGTCGCAGCCCTGCCCCGCGGCGGTCGGGTCCCCGCCCGTGGCAGCCGTGGCGATCTCGAGGACGTGCGGGAAGCGCCGGGCGAACTCCGCGACCATCGCCCGCTGCTCCTCGGCGGTGGGGGGCGGCGCGTCAGCGCCGGGCGGCGCGTCGAACAGCTCGGGGCTGAACCCCCAGATGCGGTTGCCCAGCGCGTGCATCACGTGGTGGGTCAGGTCGACCGAGAGCCCGCCGCGGCGGAAGGTGCCGGCGACCGCGTCCATGTAGCCGAGCACGGCCGGCGTCCGCCGGGTGCGCGACTCGATGGCCCGCCGGGCCCAGCCGTGCCGCAGCACCGCCCGGCGCGCGGAGAGCAGGCGCGCCCGGACGGCGGCCGTCCAGTCCAGCTCCGGGCCGGGCGTCTCGAACTCGCCGATCACGGCGTCGACCATCCCGTCGAGCAGCTCGTCCTTGTTCGCCACGTGCTTGTAGAGGGCCATCGGGACGACGCCGAGCACCTGCGACAACCCGCGCATGCTCACGGCGTCGAGGCCCGACTCGTCGGCCAGCGCGACGGCGGCCCGCAGCACCCGCTCCCGCGTCAGCGGCTCCCGTGCCATCCGCCCTCCCCTGCTTGACAGGTGTACACCGTACACCCTACCGTCCGCGGCGTCGGTGTACGCCGTACACCACCGAGGGTCGAGGAGCCGTTGACCATGCACGAGTCCCGCACAGCCGCCGCCGTCACGGGCGTGTTCTTCCTGGTGGCCGCAGTCGCTGCCGTCACCGCCCTGGCGCTGTACCAGCCCCTGCTCGGCGACCCCGCCTACGTGCTCGGCCCGGGCGCGGATCGGCAGGTCCTGTGGGGCGCCCTGCTCGAGGTGGTGCTGGCCGCCGCCGTCATCGGCACCGCGGTCACCGCCTACCCGGTCGTCGCGCGGCAGGGCCGCGCCCTGGCCCTCGGGTACGTCTGCGGTCGCCTGCTGGAGGCCGCCGTCATCGTCGTCGGGATCGTCGCCGTGCTGGCCGTCGTGGCGCTGCGGCAGGACGGCACCGCCGACGGCGACACCTCACTCGTCGCCGTGGCGCGGGGCCTGGTCGCGCTGCACGACGCGACGTTCCTGGTGGGCCCCGGGCTCGTCATCGGCGTCAACACGCTGCTGCTCGCCACGCTGGTGTACCGCGGCCGGCTGGTTCCCCGGCCGGTCGCCGTCATCGGCCTCGTCGGTGGTCCGCTGGTGTTCCTCTCGTCCACGGCGGTGCTCTTCGGCGTGTACGAGCAGGTCTCGGTGTGGGGGATGCTCGGGGCGATCCCGGTGACCGCCTGGGAGATGAGCCTCGCCGTGTACCTGGTCGTGCGGGGGTTCCGGCGGGAGGCGGCCGTCCTCCCGCCGCGGTCGCCGCTGGTCCCCGCCTGACGGCACGGCACGGGTTGACACGCCTGTCATGGTCGGGGCGATGACGACGGTCCCGGACGGGTTGGTCGCGGTCGTCAAGCGCGACTGCCCCACGTGCACGCTGGTGGAGCCGGTGCTGCGGCAGCTGGCCGACGCCGGCGGGCTCACGGTCGTCTGCCAGGACGACCCCGCCTTCCCCCGCGACCTGCCGGTGGTCGACGACCGCGAGCTCGAGCTGAGCTGGCGGCTGCGGATCGAGACGGTGCCCACCCTGCTGCGGATGGCCGACGGCACCGAGTCCGGCCGGATCGAGGGCTGGCTGCGCAGCCGGTGGGAGTCCTTCACCGGCGTGACCGGTCTCGGCGAGGGACTGCCCGAGCACCGGCCCGGGTGCGGGTCGCGCAGCGTCGAGTGGGGCGTCGAGGACGAGCTGGCCCGGCGGTACGGCGGCCGGCTGCTCACCGCGCGCCGGGTGGAGCTGGCCGACCTCGAGGACGACGTCGAGGCGCTGTTCGACCGCGGCTGGACCGACGGCCTGCCGTGCGTGCCGCCCACCGAGGAGCGCGTGCTGCGGATGCTGGGCGGCACCCGGCGGGCCCCGGACGAGGTGGTCGCCGTCGTCCCGCCCGACCTGGTCGAGTGCACCGTCGAGAAGGTCGCCGTCAACGCCGTCCTCGCCGGCTGCCTGCCCGAGCACCTGCCGGTGGTGCTCGCCGCCGTCGAGGCGGCCTGCCGCGACGAGTTCGCGCTGCACGGCGTCCTGGCCACCACCTGGTCCGCCGGACCGGTCGTGGTCGTCGACGGCCCGGTCACCGCGCGGCTGCGGATGAACTCCGGCATCAACGTGCTCGGCCAGGGCAACCGGGCCAACGCCACGATCGGCCGCGCGCTGCAGCTGGTGGTCCGCAACGTCGGCGGCGGGCGGCCGGGCGAGGTCGACCGCGCGACCCTCGGCCACCCCGGCAAGCTCGGCTGGTGCTTCGCCGAGGCCGACGACGACCTGCGCCCCTTCCCCCCGCTGGCCGAGTCGCGCGGCGTCCCCGGCTCGGCGCTCACCGTCTTCGCCGGCGCGGGGCTCACCCCGTTCCTCGACCAGGCCAGCCGGACGCCGGAGTCGCTGGCGCGCACGCTGGCCCTGGTCCTGCGCACCGTCGGCCACCCCAAGTCCGCGCTCGGCATGGACGCCCTCGTCGTCCTCGGCCCGGAGCACGGGCGGGTGTTCCGGGAGGCCGGCTGGGACCGCGAGCGGCTGCTCGCCGAGCTCGACCCGCTGCTGGTGCTGCAGCCCGAGGAGTTCCGCCGCGGCGCGCAGGGCATCGCCGAGGGGATGCCGGACGCCCTCGCCGACCGGCCGCTGCCCAAGTTCCGGCCCGGGGGCCTGCTGCTCGCCTACGCCGGCGGCCCCGCCGGCATGTTCTCGGCGGTGATCAGCGGCTGGGTCAGCGGTCCGGCCGGCAGCGTGCCGGTGACCGTCCCGATCGAGGAGGCCTGATGGCACGGACACTGCTCGACCCGACGTCGGAACGGCGGCCGGCGGAGCGGGCGCTGACCCCGCGGCCGCCGTCGCTGGAGGGCCGGACGGTCGGCCTGCTCGACATCTCCAAGAGCCGTGGCGACGTCGTCGTCGACGAGCTCGAGGCGCTGTTGCACGCCGACGGGGTCGCCACGCTGCGCTACCGCAAGCCCACGTTCGCCCGGCCGGCCCCGGTGGACCTGCGGCACGAGATCGCCACCCACTGCGAGGTGGTCATCGAGGCGCTGGCCGACTAGGGCTCCTGCACGTCGTGCAGTGTGCACGACATCGCCGACCTCGAGGCCCGGGGCGTGGTGGGGGTCTTCCTCGCCTCCACGGAGTTCGCCGACGCCGCCGCCGCCCAGTCGCGGGCGCTGGGCCTCGCGGTGCCGCACGTGCTGGTCCCGCACCCGATCCAGGACCGGACCGACGACGAGCTGCGCCGGCTCGCCCGCGAGGCCTACGCCGCCGTCCTCGCCGCGGTGACGCGGGGCTGACGACGCCGGCCGCGCCCCGGGCACAGGAGCCCCGGACGCACGAGAGCCCCGGTCGGTGACCCGACCGGGGCTCTCGCACGGGGTGGAGGTGGCGGGAATCGAACCCGCGTCCTGCGACGCATCACCAGGGCTTCTCCGAGCGCAGTCCGCTGCGTCTCTGCTCGGCCCTCCCGATCTCACGAACGAGTCGAGATGACGGGCCCAGTCACTGTTTGGTGTCCCGTGAGTGCCCGCGACCGGCCCTCACGGTGAGTCATCTAGCTGATGCCAGGATCCGGGCCGATGACGAACCCGGGCTGACAGAGTCGCCTCGCTACTTAGGCAGCGAGGGCGAACTCGCGCTGACTGGAGTCGGCGCTTGTGTTGTTTCCGACGCGTGGTTAACGAGCTCATCGTCGGCTTCCTCGGCTCGCTTCCCCTGGTCACCCGACCGCAGTCGAGACCATTCACCCCCTGTGCAGTTGTGCACCCATCGTAACCGAGCTGGCCAGCCGGTTGTTCCCCGGACGTCCCCGCTCGGTGATCATCGGATGTTCGCCGCTCGACACGCCGCCCGACGGCGTGTCGTCGTGCACGCGTCCGGTGATCGACGAACCGCCGGCGTCTAGATCCAGTCGCGGCGCTTGAAGACGGCGTACAGGGTCAGGCTCACGCCCAGCATCAGCACCAGCGCGAACGGGTAGCCCAGGTGCCACGACAGCTCGGGCATGGCGTCGAAGTTCATCCCGTAGACCGTGCCCACCAGGGTCGGCGCGAACAGGATGGCCGCCCATGCGGAGATCTTCTTGACCTCCTCGCCCTGCGCGATCGAGGCCACGGTCAGCTCGCGGATCTCGTCGTTCTGCCGCTGCGCCACCAGGGTCGCGTTCACCGTGAGGATGTCGCGCAGCTGCAGCCGGAAGGCCTCGATGCGCTCGGTGACCTGCGTGACGTGGTCGGCGACGTCGCGCAGGTAGCTGCGCAGGTCCTCGTCGACGCCGTACTTGTCGAATCCGGCGGTGATCGCGGCGAGGATGCCGGTCAGCGGCTGGGCGGCCCGCTGGAACTCCAGGACCTCCTGCGACAGCTCGTAGATGCGCCGCGAGACGCCGGGGTCACCGCGGAAGACCTCGGTCTCGATCTCGTCGATGTCGTTGGCCAGGCCGGCGACCACCGGTGAGTACCCGTCGACGACGGCGTCGAGGATCGCGTACAGCACCGCCTCGCTGCCCTTGGCGAGCAGCGCCGGCTCGCTCTCCAGCCGCCGCCGCACGCGGGCGAGGTCGGGGGACTCCGAGTGCCGGACGGTGATGGCGAACTGCCGGCCGAGGAACAGGTGCAGCTCGCCGAACTCGACCTCCTCGGCCGCGTCCAGGTACCGCGCGGCCTTGAGGACGACGAACAGCGTGTCGCCGTAGCGCTCGAACTTGGGCCGCTGGTGGGCCTGGATGGCGTCCTCGACGGCCAGCTCGGGCAGGTCGTACTGCTCGGCCATCTCCCCCAGCTCGGCGGGCTCGGGCCGGTAGAGGCCCAGCCACACCAGCCGGTCGTCGAAGCCCTCGGTGAGCCAGTCGTGGCTCTCCTCCGCCGACGACGGGGTCGCGATGCGCCGGCCGCCCGCGTAGACGGCGTTGTCGACGAGGCGCGAGAGGCGCTCGGGCTGCGGCGCGGGCGGCGGCGGGGGTACCACCGGGCGCAGGACCGGCGGACGGGGACGGCGCCCGAGGGTGGACAGGGCGGTGAGGGGCGCGAGGCGACGGTCGGCCATGACGGGCTCCCGGGGGACGCTGGGTGACGGGACTCAGCGGAGGCCCTCCGCGCACCGGCACCCGGCACGCGCGGCGGCCGGGAGCTCAGGCGGGGAGGACCTCGGGACTGGGACTGGGCGGTTCGCTGCGCACGCGCTCGCCCTCCCTCCCGTCGACCGGTGCCCGGCGTCCTGCGGGCCGTCGTCCATCGTGACACGCCGGGCGACACCCGGCCCGGTGCGGCGGGATGACTTCCCTCTCCGTTCACCCGCCCGTCGTCGGCGCCCGCCGGTCACACGTTGAGCACGAGGTCCACCATGATCGGGAGCAGCACGATGATCAGCAGCGCGCCGAGCACGTCGAAGGAGATCCCCGAGCGGATCATCTTCGTGATCGGCACGACGCCGGAGCCGTAGGCGATCGCGTTCTGCGGCGTCGACACGGGCAGCATGAAGCCGAAGGACGCCGCGAAGGTCGCCGCCAGCGCGGGCACGAACGGGTTGATCCCCGCCGCCATCGCCACCGGGATGATGATCGGGACGACGACCGCGGCGGACGCGGTGTTGCTCGTGGTCTCGGAGATGACGATCGCGAGGACCACCGCGAAGACCGTGATCGCCAGGGTGCTCGTCAGCCCGAGGGTCTCGGCCGAGCTGGTCCCGATCGTCTCGGCCAGGCCGGTGTCGGCCAGCAACGACCCGAAGATGATGCCGGTGCCGAACAGCAGGATGGTGCCCCAGTCGATCGTCGCGGCGTCGGACCAGTTGAGGGTGAACTCCCGCCGCTTCCAGTCGGTGGGCAGCAGGAACAGCAGCGAGGCCCCGAGGACGGCGATGATGCCCTCGTCCATCCGGTCGCTGATCGTCGTGTAGAGGTCGGACTCGGTGCCGGCGGTCAGTGCGATGACGCCGGGGAAGATCCAGCACGCGACGGTGATCCCGAAGGCGATCAGCGTGTTCTTCTCCGCCCGGGTGACCGGGCCGAGCTGGGCGCGCTCCTGCTCCACGTACTCGTGCACGCCCTCGATCCGCTTGATCTCCGGCCGGTTGAGCAGCAGCAGGACGGCGGCCAGCGCCACGAACATCAGCGCGCAGATCGGCAGCGCCATGAGCATCCAGTCGAGGAACCCGATCCGCTCCCCCGTGGCCTCCTCGATCAGCCCGCGGCCGATCAGGTTGGGCGGCGTGCCGACCGGGGTGAGCAGCCCGCCGACGCTCGCGCCGTAGGCCAGCATGAGCATCAGCGCGGCCCCGACCCGCAGCCGCAGGGGGTCGAAGTCCGGCGCCACCAGTTCCTTGTCCTGCAGGAGCTTGGCGATGACCGACAGGATGCCCAGCGCCGTGGGCAGCAGCATCGCGACGGTCGCGGTGTTGGAGACGAACGCCGACAGCAGCGCGGTGATCAACCCGAAGGCGATGATCAGCCGGGCGGTGGAGCCGCCGACCCAGCGCATCGACAGGATGGTCATGGCGAACCGCCGGGCCACGCCGTGCTTGAGCATGGCGGCGGCCAGGATGAACGCGCCGATGAAGGTGAACACCGTCGTCGAGCCCAGCGGGCCCACCGCGTCGTCGGCCGGCACCACGCCCAGCACGACGATGGCCCCCACGCCGATGAGCCCGCCGATCGGGATGGGCACCGGCTCGGTGATCCACAGGACGATGACGCCGAGCAGGATCGCGGCGAGCAGGTGCTGGGCGCGGGGCAGGTCGAGCGGCAGCAGGGCGAAGACGATCGTGACGACCGGGGCGAGGAACAGCCCGACGGTCCGGCGTCCCTTCTCGAAGCGTTCCTCGGCCGGGCTGAGCTCCTGCTCCCCCAGGCTCCGGTATGTGGCCGAGCCGCGGAAGGCGGCGTCGACGTCGGTGCGCGGACCGGACTGTCCCGGACGGTCGAGAATGCTCATGGCCACTCCCCGGCAGGTGTGACGCACACCCTAGGGAGGCGGGGGTCAGCCGGGAACCTCTCCGTCCGGCGGGGGCACCTGCATCGCCACGAGGAAGCGGGCGACCATCGCGTAGCCGCCCACCAGCACCGTGAGCTCGACGACCTGGCGGTCGTCGAGGTGCCCGCGCACCGCGGCGAAGACCGGGTCGGGAACGGCGACGGCGCGGGCCGAGGCGTCGGTGAAGGCGAGGACGGCGGCCTGCGCCGGCGACCACACCGGCTCGGCGGTCGGTTCGCCGGACCTCAGCACGCGCAGGTGCAGGTCGGTGAGGCCGGCGCGGCGGCCGATCGGCTCGTGCGCGGCCCACTCGAACTCCGCCCCGGTGAGGACGGCGATCCGCAGGACCACCAGCTCGCGCAGGTCGGCCGGCAGCGTCGTGCTCCCGCGCAGCGCGCCGAGCAGGGCGTTCCAGCCCTCGGCCACCGGCGGGCTGTGCAGCAGCAGCCGGTCCAGGGCGGTGAGGGCGCCGCCCCGGCGGGCGCGCAGCAGGTCGGCGGTGGGCCCCTCGTCGGGGGCCGCGGGCAGACGGGCACTCATCGGCCCGCGAACACCCCGGCCGGGTACGCCCCGTTGGCGACGAGGGTGGCCGACAGCCGCTTGCCGAGCTCGACGACCCGCGCCGTCCGCTCCGGGCCCAGGTGCGCCCAGGGTGCCGTGGCCAGGGCGTCGGTCTCGGTCTCCAGGTCGGCGCGCAGCCGCTGCCCGGCCTCGGTGAGCCGGTCGCCGTCGAGCAGGCCGCGGTCGGCCAGGCGGGCGGCCGCGGCGTCCCAGTCCCCGTCGCTCCAGCCGCGGGTGGCCTTCGCCGAGGCGGGCAGGAAGCCGCGGCCGGTGGCGGTGTGGGTGACCAGCGCCTCCAGCCCGGACAGCCCGGCCCGCACCAGGACGGCGACGTGCCCGTCGCCGCGCCACTCGCGCAGCAGCGAGGCGGCGTGCCACAGGCGGGTGACCCGGTCCTCTGGCCAGGGCAGGTCGGCGTGCCCGGCGTACAGCGGCCGGCCCTCGGCGGTCAGCACGGTGCACGCCTCGACCAGCAGGTCGGTCAGCTCGGCGACCTCGGGTGCGGCCGCGGCCTCCTCCCCGCCGAGCAGGCGGGTCAGCGAGGCGTGGGCGGCGGCGAACCGGGCGGTGACCACCTGCTCCGGCGAGGCCAGCGTCCACGCGCGCGGGACGTGCCGGCCCACGATCGCCGGCGAGAAGTTGGAGAACGTCGCCGTCACCACGCCCGGGCCGACGGCACCCATCGGCGCCGCGCGGCCGGCGAAGTAGACCATCCGCCCGGGCCGCAGGCCGACCGCCGTGAGGATCTGCTCGGTCTCCGGCACGAAGTACACGTGGTTGTGCAGCGGTTCGACGGCGCGGTGCGCGCGGCCGACGAGGGCCGGGTCGAGGGCGGGCGCGGACTGATCGGCGCTGACCATGCGGCCGACCCTAGCGAGCGGGCACCGCCGGTACGGCGAACGCCCAGGCGGTCCGGGTCCGCACGGTGCGGAAGCCGACCCGCTCGTAGAGGGCCAGCGCCCCGGTGCTGTTCGCACTGTCGACGTCGAGGGCGGCCCGACCACAGCCGGCCTCCGCGGCGGCGCGCAGCGAGGCGGCGATGGTCGCCGTCGCCACCCCCCTCCCCCGCGCCGACGGCAGGACGCCGATCTGGCCGAGGTGCACGGTGCTCACGCCGGTGGCCCGGGTGTCGGCCTCGTACACGTACGAGAGGACGTACCCGGCGACGGCGCCGTCGACGAGCGCGAGCACCGACAGGTCGGCCCGGAACGCGCGCTGGCCGGTGAACCAGCTGCGCCAGGCCAGCTCGTCGCGCTCGGTGGAGCCGTGGTGCGCGGTGAAGGAGGCGTTGTGGGCGCGGCGGACCTCGTCGTCGCGGTCCCAGGTGAAGGGCACCAGCTCCACGCCGGGCGCCGGGCGCCCCTCCGGCACGTCGGTCAGGGGGCGCTCCATCGCGTGGTACCAGCGCTCGGCGGTGAACCCCGCGCGCTCGAACAGCCGCGCCGCCGGGTCCATCGCCGGGTACGCCGATGCGACGAGCCGGCCGGGTAGCCCGGGCGGGGCGAACGCGGCGTGCTGCTCGGTGCCGCGGCGCAGCTGCCAGGCCAGCAGCGCCCGGCCGATCCCGCGGCCGCGCTCGGCGGGGTGCACACGGCCCTCGGACCAGATGCGCAGGGCGTCCCGGCCGCCGCGCGGGGCGATCGAGGTCGCCCAGGCCACCAGCCGGCCGTCGCCGGTGACCACCGCGCGGCCGTCACGGGGCAGGTCGACCAGCTCGCGGCCCCACCACTCGGTGAGGTCCTCGGCGTCCTCGTGCTCGCCGGTGTCGTCCACGGCCTCGGCCGCCTCCAGCAGCTCGGCGGCGGCCTCGGCGTCGGCGAGGGTGAGCGGTCGGGCGGTCACGCCCTCGGGGAGGCCGGTCAGGTCGGCGGAGAGGACGTCGGACACGGGGAACGAGGCTAGGTGGGCTCGCCCGGGGACGGCGACCCGTTTGTCAGCGGCACGAACAGGCAGAACGGGTGTCCGTCGGGGTCGGCGTAGACGCGCACGACCTCCTCGGGGTCGTCGTAGCCGCCGATCGGGCGCGCCCCGGCCTCCTCGGCCAGCGCGCAGGCCGCCTCGAGGTCGTCGACCTCGAGGTCGAGGTGGGTCTGCATCTGCTGGGTGCCCGGCTCCGGCGGCCAGACCGGCGGCACGTGGTCGCGCTCGAGCTGGAAGGACAGGCCGGTGCCGCCGTCGGCCGGCCGCAGCGTCGCCCAGCCCTCCTCGTCGTCGCGGAGGCGCCAGCCGAGCAGCCGCTGGTAGGAGCGGGCGAGGGTGCGCGGGTCGGGGCTGCCGAGGACGGCGGCGGTGAGGTGGAACTGCGGCATCAGCCCTCCAGGGCGAACAGGCGGGCGCCGTTGTCGTGCAGCACCGCACGCAGCCAGTCCTCGCCGAGGCCGAGGCGGCACAGGGCGGCCAGCTGCTCGGCGTAGGGGTACGGGATGGACGGGAAGTCGCTGCCGAGGAGCACCTTGTCCCGCAGGTCCCGCAGCCGGTCCAGCTGGGAGTGGTCGAAGGGCATGAGCCGCTCGGTGAAGTCGGTGGCGAACATCGTGGTGTCCAGGTGCACCCCCTCGTGCCGCTCGGCGAGGTCGAGGAACTCCCGGTACTCGGGCATGCCGAGGTGCGCGATCACCAGGCACAGCCCCGGGTGCCGCTCGAGCAGGCCGGTCATGGGCGCGGGCCCGGTGTGCTCGCCGCGCAGCGGTCCCGACCCGCAGTGGATGACCACCGGCGTCCCGGTCTGCTCCAGCCGCGCCCAGACGGCGTCGAGCAGCGGGTCGCGCGGGTCGAAGCCGCCCACCTGCACGTGCACCTTGAACACCCGCACGCCGCGGTCGAGCGCCTCGGCCACGTAGTGCGGCGCCTCGGGTTCGGGGAAGAACGTGGCCGAGGACAGCACCTGCGGGTGGGCGTCGGCGAAGGCGTGCGACCAGTCGTTGAGCCAGGCGGCCATGCCCGCCTTGTGGGGATAGGGCAGCGTCGGGAACGCGCGCACGCCCAGCCGGCCGAGGACGGCGAGACGGTCGTCCTCGGGCAGCGGGTAGTGCACCGGCCAGGCCGCGCCGTAGTGCGTCTGCGCCGCCTCGAAGTAGGACCACACCTTCGCCTGCACCCGGGGCGGGAGGAAGTGCACGTGCACGTCGACCAGTCCCGGCAGGCCCAGCTCGCGCCAGAACCGCGGGACGTCGTCGTCGTCGACCGGCGGCGGGACGCTCATCGGAGGGAAGGTAGCGCCCCCCGGTCCCCCGATCAGCGGGAGCCGGGAGACACGGCGGCGCAGGTGGCCAGCTCGAAGACGTCGTGCAGCCGCTCGAACAGCTCCGGCGCGGCGCTCGGCGTGATCTGCGCGTTCACCGACACCGTGACCGTCCGCCGGCCCGTTGCCGTGGCGGCGGCGAACTGCGTGTACCCGGCGGTGTTGCCCGTGTGCCCGTAGACGGTGCCGCAGCGGGTGTCGTACCGGAACAGCCCCAGGCCGGCGAGGTTCTCGCCCGGGCCGGGTGGCTCCGACGACCCCGGCCGGAAGCGGAACTGCTCGGCCCGCGTCTGCCGGTCGGTGAACGTCCCCCGGACGTCCGCGCCGATGAACCGGGCGAGGTCGGCGGGGGTCGCCACGACTCCGCCGGAGGCCCACGCCCAGCCCGCCGCGACCACCGTGGTGACGTCCTCGGGCGGCTGCTCCGACACGTCGTAGCCGGCGATGTGGGGCTCGGGCAGCTCGGATCCGGTGGGCAGGCTCGTCGCGGTCAGGCCGGCGGGCCGGAGCACCGCGGCGTGCAGCACGTCGGCATAGGAGCGGCCGGTGGCCGACTCGATCAGCAGCGCGACCAGGACGTTGTCGGAGTTGGAGTACCGGTACTCCGTCCCCGGGGGGAAGAGCAGGGGCTCGTCCGCGACGTAGGACAGGAGGTCCCGGGGCTCCGGCGGGTCCTGGAGCGACGCGACCACGTCCGGCAGGAAGCCCTCGCTGCGGCTGAAGTCCGGGATGCCGCTGGTGTGCCCGAGCAGCTGGCGCAGGGTGACCGGCCACCAGTGACTCGGCAGGTCCGGCCGCCACGTCCCGACGGGGTCGTCGAGGGACAGCACGCCTCGGGACACCAGGCGCAGCGCGGTCGCGGCGCTGTACGCCTTCGCCACGCTCGCGACCCGCATGGCGTCCCCGGCCTCCGGAGGGCGTCCGGTCGCGACGTCGGCCACCCCGGCGGTCAGCACGTCGAGCCGGGAGTCGCGGCCCAGGGTCACGATGGCCCCCGGCGGGCCACCCGGCTGCCGCACCAGGTCGTCGAGGGCGCCCTGCAGCTCCGCGACGCCGGACGCCCGTGGCCCGTCCGCGACGGCCGGCGCCGGTGGACCGAACAGCGCGGCCGCGGTGACGAGGGGGACGACGAGGGACAGGGCACGCCGCGTCCTGGGCATGCGGGGCAGCGTGCTCCGCGGGGTGTGCGGCGGGAAGGACGCGTCGGGGCACGGTCCGCCGGCCGCGCGCCGCGCCGGGCGCACGTCACGGTGCTGGGGCGCTGCTCAGCGGAGCGTGACGACCACCTTGCCGCGCACGTGGCCGCCGGCGACCAGGTCGTGCGCCTCGGCGGTGCGCTCCAGCGGGAACGCCTTCGCGATCGCCACCCGCAGCTGGCCGGCGTCGGCCATCCGGCCGAGCTCCTCGAGGTCGTGCCGCTCGGGCCGGACGAACACGTAGCGCCCGCCCAGGTCGTTGACCGCTGGGTCGACGACGCTGACGACGCGCGCGACGTCCCGCACCTGCTCCGGCGCGTCGGCCAGGGCGTCGCCGCCGTTGAGGTCGAGGACGGCGTCGACCGGCTCGGACAGCCGGCCGCTGACCGGCCCGGCGGAGTAGTCGAGGACCTCGGCGGCGCCGGCGTCGCGCAGGAAGCCGTGGTTGCGCGGGCTCGCGGTGCCGATGACGTGCGCGCCGAGCGCGACGGCGATCTGGACGGCGAAGAAGCCGACCCCGCCCGCGGCACGGTGCACCAGCACGCGGTCGCCCTCGCCGACGTCGAGCGCCTCGGTCAGCGCCTGGTAGGCGGTCAGCCCGGCCAGTGGCAGCGCCCCGGCCTCGGCGAACGACAGCGACTCGGGCTTGTGCGCCAGGCAGCGCTGCGGCGCGGGCACGAGCTCGGCCGCGGTCCCCCACTGGACGTCGTCGCGGCGCAGGTAGCCGAACACCTCGTCGCCGGGTGCGAAGTCGACGACCGCCGGGCCGGCCGCCTCGACGGTGCCGGCGAGGTCCCAGCCCGGGACGATCGGGAAGTGGTGGGGGAAGGACCCGGCCAGGTTCCCCTCGCGGATCCCGACGTCGACCGGGTTGACCCCCGCGGCGTGCACGCGGACCAGCACCGTGTCCGGGCCGACCGGCGGCTCGGGGAGGTCGTCGCGCAGCGTCAGGACGTCCGGGCCGCCGAAGCGGTCGTAGGCGATCCCCCTCATGCCTGGTCCCTCACCTGCGTCCCTTCACGTATCGGCCGAACGCCTTCTGGATCTCGCGGCGGGAGTCCCGCTCGGCGAGGTCGTGGCGCTTGTCGTAGGACTTCTTGCCCTTGGCCAGCGCCAGCGTGGCCTTGACCTTGCCGTCCTTGAAGTACAGGTCCAGCGGCACGAGCGTCAGGCCGCCCTCGCGGGTCTTGCCGATGAGCTTGTCGATCTCCTCGCGGTGCATGAGCACCTTGCGCTTGCGGCGCGGGGCGTGGTTGGTCCAGGTCCCCTGCGTGTACTCGGGGATGTGCACGTGCTGGAGCCACACCTCGCCGTCGTCGACGGTGGCGAAGCCGTCGACCAGCGACGCCCGGCCGGCGCGCAGGCTCTTCACCTCGGTGCCGGTGAGCACCAGGCCGACCTCGAAGGTGTCGAGGATCGAGTAGTCGTGCCGCGCCTTCTTGTTCTGGGCGATGAACTTGCGCCCCTGTTCCCGCGGCATGTCCCCAGGCTACTGGGGCTCATCCCCGCCCATCCTGCGCAGCGGCGGTCTCGCGGCGGAGCTGCCCGTACGTGGGGGCCTGCACCGGGAGGAACGCCGCCTCGCGCACGCGCCGGGCGGTGTCGCTGCCGGCCAGGTACCCCGGGCCGCCGGCCACCGCGGTCTCCAGCCGCACCGCCTCCGCCGCGACGTCGAGCGCCGCGAGCCGCAAGCCGGCGAGGTCGCCGGGGTGCACGCCCACCCGGTCGCCGGCGAGGTCCTCCAGCCGCCGGGCGGCGTCGTCGCGGCGCTCGGTCAGCGCGGCGGCGTCGGGGCGCAGGACGGTGGGCAGGTGCTCCCCGGCGGCGGCGAGCGCGGCGTCGGCGACGCCCAGGGAGAGCGCGGTCTGCAGCAGCAGCATCGCCGGGCGGCACACGGCCATGAAGCCGGCCAGGTCGTCGCTGAGCACCTGCCCGGACCCGACGACGACGCCGTCGAGGTGCAGGCCGCCGGTGCCGGTGCCGCGCAGGCCGAGCAGGTCGTGCGGCCCCGTCGGGGTGACGCCGGCGTCGGTCCGGCGGAACAGCGCCACCACCCGGCCCTCGTCGGCGGTGCGCGCGGGGGCGACGACGACGGCGTCGTCGAAGAGGTTGGACGCCCAGCCGACGGTGCCCGACAGCCGCCAGCCCTCGCCGTCGCGGACCGCGTGGACCGGCAGCGTGCCGGTGCCGGCGAGGTCGGCGACCGCCGGGGCGAGCGCGGTGGCACCGGGGACGGTCCCGGCGCGCAGCTCGGCGACCAGGCCGGTCATCGGCTCCGGCGGCGGGCAGCAGCGCAGGTACTCGAGCACCATCCGCTGAGACCAGGCGCCGAAGGCGGTGGCCAGCGACACCGACGCGAGCTGGCGGAGCATCCGCACCGAGGCCAGCAGCGCGACGGTCGGGTCGTCGTCGTCCGCGCCGAACGCGCCGACCTCACCGAGCCGCCGCAGAGCGGGGCGGACGTCGGCCCGGCCGGCGTCGAGGTCGTCTGCCGTGGCACCGGTCACCGTCGTCGTCATGCCCCTGCCCTACCCCGGTGTCCGCCTTTCGCGCGCGAGATCCCGTGATCTCGTACGCCCGGGACGCCCTGGGCGTACGAGATCACGGGATCTCGACGGGAGGCGGCGGGACTACAGGCGCACGTAGAGGCGCAGCGTCACGTAGGCGGCCACCGCGGCCAGCCCGACGCCGGCGGCGGCGATGATCGGGCTGATCGTGGCGATCGCGCCCCAGTCGACCGGCGGGATGATGCCGGCCTTGATCGGCCCGGCCAGCGTCTTGTCGACGAAGAGCACCTTGGTGAGCACCAGGCCGCCGACGGCGAGCAGCGCGCCGATCAGGCCGGCGAGCGCCGCCTCGAGGATGAACGGCAGCTGGGTGTACCAGCGGGAGGCGCCGACCAGCCGCATGATGTTGGTCTCGTTGCGGCGGTTGAACGCGGCCAGCTGGATGGTGTTGGAGATCAGCAGCAGGGCCGCCAGCGCCTGCACCACCGCCACGGCGATGGTCGCGTTGCGCGCGCCGTTGAGCAGGCTGAACAGGCGGTCGAGGAAGTCGCCCTCGTCGCGCACCTGGTCCACGCCGTTCTGGCCGTTCGGGAACTCCGCGGCGATGACCTCGTAGCGCTCGGGGTTGACCAGCTCCACGCGGAAGCTCTCCGGCAGCGCGTCGGCAGGCGTGTTCTCGACCAGCTCGGGCTGCTGGGAGAACTGCTGCTGGAAGCGCGCGTAGGCCTCCTCCTTGGACTCGTAGAGGTAGCTCTGCACCTCCGGCGAGTCGGCCAGCTGCGTCTCGATGGCGCCGCGCTGCTCGTCGGTGACGTCGTCGGCCAGGAAGATGGAGACCTGCACCTTGTCGTAGTAGATCTCCTTCATGTCGGAGATCATCCCGGCGATGAGCAGGCCGGTCCCCATGAGACCGAGCGAGATGGCCGTGGTCAGGATCATCGCGACCGTCATGGTCAGGTTGCGACGCAGCCCGGTGGCCACCTCGGAGAGGACGAAGTTGACGCGCATGGAATCCCTGTCGTGAGGTGCAGGTCGTGGGGGCGGGCGGCTCAGCGGCCGTCGCGACGGCGTCGCATCAGCGGCCCACGCCGTAGACACCGCGCGTCTGGTCGCGGGTGATCTGGCCCCCGTTGAGCTCGATCACGCGGCGGCGCATCGAGTCGACGATGTGGTAGTCGTGCGTCGCCATGATCACGGTGGTGCCGGTGCGGTTGATCCGCTCCAGCAGCAGCATGATCCCCTCGCTGGTCTCCGGGTCGAGGTTGCCGGTGGGCTCGTCGGCGAGCAGGACCAGCGGCCGGTTGACGAACGCGCGGGCGATCGCGACCCGCTGCTGCTCACCACCGGAGAGCTCGTGCGGCAGGCGGGCGGCCTTGCCCTCGAGCCCGACCATCTCCAGCACCTCGGGCACGACCCGCTTGATCGTGCGGTGCGGCTTGTTGATGACCTCGAGCGCGAACGCGACGTTCTCCGCCACCGTCCGGTTGCGCAGCAGCCGGAAGTCCTGGAAGACGCAGCCCATCGTGCGGCGCAGCTTGGGCACCTGCCACTTGCTCATCGTGTTCAGCGTCTTGCCGTTGACGGTGACCGTCCCGCGGGTCGGGTCGTCCTCCTTGAGCAGCAGCCGGAGGAAGGTCGACTTGCCCGAACCCGAGGAGCCGATGAGGAAGACGAACTCGCCCTTGTCGATCTCCGTCGACACGTCATCGAGGGCCGGCCGACCGCTGGCCGGGTAGAGCTTGGTGACGTGTTGCAATTCGATCACGAGGGGCCACGGTACCTGCCCGGAGCCGCAGGATGGTCCGTTTCGCGAGGACGCACCGGCGCGTCTCCCCGACCCGCGCCCCTACCCAGCGGGAACGCCCCGCCAACCCCGGGAGATCGTGACGCGGGTGACGCTCAGCCGGCCGGGACGGTCTCCTGCTGGCGGCGCCAGCGGATGCCGGCCTCGATGAAGGCGTCGATGTCGCCGTCGAGGACCGCCGTCGTGTTGCCGGTCTCATGCTCGGTCCGCAGGTCCTTGACCATCTGGTACGGGTGCAGGACGTAGGAGCGCATCTGGTTGCCCCAGCTGCTGCCCTCCCCCTTGAGCGCGTCCATCTCGGCGCGCTGCTCCTGCTGGCGGACGACGAGCAGCCGGGCCTGCAGCACCCGCAGCGCGGCAGCCCGGTTCTGGATCTGGCTCTTCTCGTTCTGGCAGGAGACGACGATGCCGGTCGGGATGTGGGTCATCCGGACGGCGGAGTCGGTGGTGTTGACGCTCTGCCCACCGGGGCCCGAGGAGCGGAAGACGTCGACCCGGATCTCGTTCTCCGGGATGTCGACGTGGTCGGTCTGCTCGACGACGGGCAGCACCTCGACGCCGGCGAAGGACGTCTGCCGGCGGCCCTGGTTGTCGAACGGCGAGATGCGCACCAGCCGGTGGGTGCCCTGCTCGACCGAGAGCGTGCCGTAGGCGTAGGGGTGCTTGACGGCGAAGGTGGCCGACTTGATGCCCGCCTCCTCGGCGTAGGAGACGTCGTAGACCTCGGTGGGGTACTTGTGCCGCTCGGCCCAGCGCAGGTACATCCGCATGAGCATCTCGGCGAAGTCGGCCGCGTCGACGCCACCGGCCTCCGAGCGGATGGTCACCAGCGCCTCGCGGGGGTCGTAGTCGCCGTTGAGCAGCGTGCGGACCTCGAGCTCGTCGATCTCCTTGCGCAGCGCGTCCAGCTCGCGCTGGGCCTCGTCCGCGGTGGCGGCGTCGGACTCCTCCTCGGCCATCTCGTGCAGCACGCCGACGTCGTCGAGCCGGCGGCGCAGGTCCTCGACCCGGCGCAGGTCGCCCTGCAGGTAGGAGAGCTTGGAGGTCAGCGCCTGGGCGGCCTCGACGTCGCTCCAGAGGTCCGGCGCGGCGGCCTGTTCCTGCAGCTCGGCGACCTCGCGGCGGAGCCGCTCGACGTCGAGGACGGACTCGATGCTGGAGAGGGTCGTGTCCAGTTCGTCCAGGACGACGGAGAAGTCTGCGGCCACGTCGATCGAGGGTAGTGCGCCCCGGGAAGGTGGTGGCGGTCACGGCGGTTCCAGCGACGTCGAGACCACCGACCGGGAGGAGCGCGGGATGCGCGCCGTCGTCTACACGCAGTACGGGGAACCCGACGTCGTGGGCGTCGGGGAGGTCGAGGAGCCGCACGCCGGGCCGGGGCGGGTCCGCATCGCCGTCCGCGCGGCGGGCGTCAACGCCTACGACTGGAAGCAGGTCACCGGGCTCATGGCCCGCGGCGACCGGCCCGACGGGCCGACCGTGCCCGGCGTGGACGCCGCCGGGGTGGTGGACGAGGTCGGCGAGGGCGTGACGGGTGTGCAGGTCGGCGACCCGGTGTTCGGCCTCGGCCGGGCCACGGCCGCCGAGCACGCCGTCCTGCACGCGTGGGCGCCCAAGCCGCCGGAGGTGTCCTTCGAGGTCGCCGCGGGACTGGGCGTGACCGGCGAGACCGCCGTCCGCGTGCTCGACCTGCTGGCCCTGGACGTCGGCCGCACGGTCCTCGTCGACGGCGCGAGCGGCGGGGTCGGCACGGTCACCGTGCAGGTCGCCGTCAGCCGCGGGCTCGGCGTGATCGGCACGTCGTCCCCGGCCAACGCCGACTTCGTCCGCTCGCTCGGCGCACTGCCCGTCCCCTACGGCGAGGGCCTGGCCGACCGGGTGCGGGAGATCGCGCCCGACGGGGTCGACGGCGCGGTCGACACCGCCGGCCGCGGGTCGGTGCGCGACCTGGTGGCGCTCACCGGCGACCCCGGGAAGGTGGTCACCATCGCCGACTTCGGCGCCGGCGGGCTCGGCGTGCACGTGACCACGTCGAGCGAGGGCGCCGTCCCGCGGCTGGCCGAGGTGGCCGCGCTGGTGCGCCAGGGCCGGCTGCAGCTGCCGGTGGCGGGGAGCCATCCGCTCGAGCAGGCGGCCGAGGCCTACCGCCGCAGCCGCGAGGGCCACGTGCGCGGCAAGCTCGTGCTGGTGCCCTGAGCCGTCAGGGGTCGCGGGTCTCGGTCACGACCCAGCGCAGGTACTCGGGGCTGCCGTCGACCAGCGGCAGTGCGATGACGCACGGGACGTCGTAGGGGTGCAGCGCGGCGGTGCGGGCGACGATCGCCGGCACCAGCGCGCGGCGGGTGTGCAGGGCGACGCGGGCCTCCGGGTCGTCGTGCACCTCGCCCTCCCACCGGTACACCGACCGGATGGCGGACAGCTGGTGCCCGCAGGCGGCCAGCCGCTCCTCGACCAGGGTCCGCGTGTAGCCGGCCAGCCAGTCGGCGTCCGGGCCGGTGACGACGACCTCGCAGCACTCGGGGTCCACGTGCCCATCCTGGGGTGCGTGCGCGCGGGCGCGCGGGGTAGGGCCCGCCCATGAGCGACGACCTGACACTCGACATCGACGGCGAGCAGTACGTGGTCCGGCAGGGCGGCGACAGCGGACTGCAGGTGGGCCGCCGCAACGGCGGCGACGTGGCCTGGCTCGACGAGGTCGACCCGGCCCTGCTGACCGAGGACGCCCGCACGGCGCTCACCGAGGGCGACTCGTCGAACGAGGCGCTGCGCGTGGCGATCAGCGGCATCGTCCAGGCCGAGGTCGAGCGCGGCGGCTGACCCCCACGGACGACGTCCCGCCGGGGTCGTGGCCGCCGACGGCGGCGGGGGCGGCGGCCACGACCAGCCGGTGCGATCCGCCCCTAGGGTGCCGTCGTGGCGACCTCCCGCGAGGACGAGACCGTGCGCGGCGCCGACCGCTGGGGCGAGGACCTCTCCGGGGAGTCGTTCGTGCGCTGCACGTTCCTCGACGTGGACCTCTCGGAGACGACGTCGGTGGGCGCGACGTTCGAGGACTGCACGTTCACCGACTGCCGGTTCTCCGCCGGCCGGCACGAGGCCTCGGCGTTCCGCGGCTGCCGGTTCACCGCGTGCTCGTTCACCACGGCGGAGCTCACCGACTGCACGTTCCTCGGCAGCGCCTTCGCGTCGTGCTCCCTGCGGCCGCTGCGGGTGACCGGCGGCGACTGGTCGTTCGTCTCCCTGGTCGACGCCGACCTGCGCGGCGCCGTGTTGGCCGGCGTGCGGCTGCGCGAGGCCGACCTGCGCGGCGCCGACCTCACCGGGGCCACCGTCACCGACGCCGACCTCTCGGCCGCCGCGCTCGAGGACAGCCGCTGGGCGGACGCGGACCTGCGCGGCAGCGACCTGTCGGCGTTCGACCCGCGCGCGCTGCCGCTCGACGGCGCCCGCGTGCGCGCCGAGCAGGCCGTCGTCCTCGCGCAGTCGTTGGGGCTGCGCGTCGGCTGAGGAGAGCGGTCAGCCGCCCACGAGCTCGGCGGCCGCCTCGGGCCACCACTGGCCGGCGGGCGGGCCGCCGCCACAGGTGCCGTCGGAGTCACCGGGCTGCTTGATCCACAGCAGCGCGTCGAGGCGGGGGACGTCGGTGGACGTCGTCGGCGGCTGGCCGAGCGCCCGCCCCGGCGGGTTGCACCAGCGCCCCTCGCCGCCGGGTGCGTCCTCCGGCGGGCCCGCGCCGTTGCGGCTGGTGTCCACGACGAAGTGCGCGACGGGCGCGCCGGGGGGCGCCCCCTCCTCCAGCGTCTCGGACAGCCTCAGGCCGTACTCGGTGTTGGCCTCGGTCGTCTCGTAGTTGGAGACGTTGAGGGCGAACCCGTCGGCGGCGTCGATGCCGCTCTTGCGCAGGGCGTCGGCGAGCGCCGGCAGGTCGTCCACCCAGTCGGCGTTGCCGGCGTCGAGGTAGATCCGCGTCTCCGGCTGCCGGTCGAGGATCGCGACGGCCTGGGAGAGCAGGTCGTAGCGCGCCGCGGGGTCCACGCCCTCGCAGCCGACCACGGCCTGCGGCACGGCGTCCGGTTCCAGGACGACCACCGCCGGCCGGTCGGCGAGGGCCGCCGCGAAGCTGCCGATCCAGGCCAGGTAGGAGCCGGGGTCGGTGGCGCCGCCCGCGGAGTACAGCCCGCAGTCGCGCCCGGGCACGTTGTAGGCCACCAGGACCGGCAACCGGTCCTCCTCGGCCGCGGCCCGGGACGCCGCCTCCACCGCCGGGTACGGGTTGTCGGGGCTGGCGATCCAGACGGCGGTCGGCTGCTCGGCCAGCGGGGCCAGCGCCTCGGCCTCCCCGGTCCGCCCGCTCGCGAGGGCCTCGCGCACCGCGGCCGGGCCGTGCCCCGAGGGGTCGAGCCAGAGCTCCTCCCCCGCGAGCCGGCTGGACTCCTGCGGGGCGGCGGTGCTCGGAGCGGCGGTGCTCGGAGCGGCGGTCCCGCCGCCACCGTCCCCGCCGCCACCGTCCCCGCCGCCACCGTCCCCGCCGCCACCGTCCCCGGTGCCGCCGTTCCCGCCGCCACAGGCGACCACGGTGCCGGCCACGGCGGCCAGCACCGCGGCTCGGACCGACCGTCGCCGGTAGAGACGCGCCCTCACGCGACGTGCACCCAGCGCGCCGGGGAGGGGACGCCGTCGGAGTCGAGCACCACCAACATGTACCAGCCGGCGGGGGTGAGCCCCTCCTCGACGGGCAGGGTGAGCTCGACCGTCCCGCTGCCGCAGCAGCCGCCCGGGCAGTGCGCGCTCCCGTCGGCGGTCGTGTGGCCGGCCGCGCCCTCGGGACACGACGCCGGCCGCACGTCGAGCGCGACGGACCGCTGTTCGGTGTCGGTCTGGTGCGTCACGGCGCTGGGCCGCAGCAGTCGCGCCTCGGCGACCTCGGCCCCCTCGACGTCGACGGTGAAGCTGCTCCCCCGGCTGATCTCCTCCGGAGCCGCGGTGATGGCCGGGCGGTCGCCGGCGAACAGGTACGGCGGGGAGTAGATCTCGATCCGCGTGTCGAAGGTGCCGGTGCGGGTCTCCTCCTTGTCGGCGAACAGCGGGTCCGACCCCATGGTCATGACCCGGCCGTCGGGGAGCAGGAGCGCCGTGGCGTGGTAGTTCCGCCCGACGAAGTTGGGCGCCGCCTCGACCAGTTCGCCGGTCTCCGGGTCGTAGATCGTCGTCAGGTGGAGGTCGCTCTCCTCGTTGCCCCGGTAGTCCTCCGAGCCGCCGGTGAGCAGGGTCGTGTCGTCGGGCAGCGTGACGGCGTTGAGGTACCGCACCGGGCTCGGGTAGTCCGGCGCCGGCTCGTACCGCGGGGCCTCCTCGTCGAGGTCGACCACGTTGAACCGCGCGGTCGACTCCGGGCTGTCGCCGACCAGGCCGCCGCCGACGATGCCGACGCGCTGGTCCTGCACCGGGGCCAGGAAGAACGACGCGCTCGTCTCGTTGTACTCGGGGTCCTCGAGACCGGGGACGTCCTGCCAGGAGTTGTCCCTGACGTCCCAGATGCCCGGCTGGCGGCCCGCCTCGGCCGGGCCGTAGCCGGTGTTGGAGCCGCTGTAGAAGATGCGCTGGCCGTCGGCCAGCCGGAACAGCGCCGGATAGGTCGGGAAGTACCGGAAGAGGCCCGGCTGGTCGGCCCAGGTGCGGGTGGCCGGGTCGTAGATCTCGTTGTCCCCGGGGAGGATCCGGCCGTACTCGTCCAGGCCGGACACGGCCAGCACGCGGCCCCCGTCCAGGCCGATCAGGGTGGGGTACCAGCGGGCCTCGTCGAGCCGGCCGGTGCGCCGGTAGGTCTCGGTGGCGACGTCGAACTCGTAGGAGGCGTCGAGGCCCTGGAAGTTCTGCTTGTCCTTCGTCACGCCGGCGCCGCGGACGAGCACCTCCCCCCGGTGCCGCGCCGGGAGGTCCGGCACGCCGAACGTGCGCTCCTCCTCGACCTCGTACTCGTCGCCGGTGCCGTCGGCCTCGACCCACACGTCGGCGATGCCGTCCATCGCCGAGCCGTCGGGCATCTCGTGCGCGGCGGGCAGCCGGACCTCCTCGGTGGAGGTGTAGGTCAGGCCGCCGTTGGTGAACGTGGTGCCCACGGGCAGCGTGAGCGGCTCGTCGCGCTCGTTGGTGAGCGACAGGACGCCGGCGGCCCGGTCGACCTGCTCGTCGAGCCGCTCGTACCGGCGGGTGCCGCCGGCGATGAGCAGGTTGCCGTTGGGCAGGTAGGCGTGCCCGCCGCAGAAGAGGTCCTCGGGGGTCGGGACCTCCTTGCTCTCACCGGTGACCGGGTCCCAGACGATCGAGCGGAAGGTCCCGGCCTCGAACCGCTCGGCGTTGTTGCCCGAGCCGGCGATGAACAGGACCTTGCCGGTGGACAGCAGCGCGGCGTGGATCGCCGACAGCCGGTACTCCTCCGGCAGCTCGATGGTCTCCCAGAAGCCGTGCTGCGCCTTGTAGTCGTCCTGGTTGCGCTGGAAGTCGTAGACGAGCCGGTCGGCCACGTCGACGACGACCGGCCCGTTCGCCGCGACGACGCCCGTGACCGCGGCGCCGACCAGCGCGGCGTTGCGCAGCCGACGCAGCGGCCCGGCCACCCGGCGGGTCATCGGAGGCTCTCCTGCGGCACGCCGGCGAGCTGCACCGGGGCGACGACGACCGTGGCGGTCACCGCGGGAGCGATGACCGGCAGTTCCTGGAGGATGTTGTCCTCGATCCGGTAGGCGGCCGCCTGGCGACGACGGCCGATGGAGGTGGTGATCAGCCAGCAGGCGACCGGGAACAGGCACATGACCGCGCTGAGCACCGCCCACGCGGAGACCGCGACGTGCACGTTCCCCAGCGGCACGGAGGCGACCAGGACGCCGACGAGCACGGTCCCCCAGGCGAGGTGCCGCCGGAACACGCCGACGTGGTCACCGGAGACCGCGCCCTTGCGGGTGACGACGAAGGCCGGCTCCTGACGCCGCAGCGCCTGCGTCAGCGCCTGGACGTAGACCGGCGCCGACATCGCGGACATGGCCATGCCGGCCACGCCAGAGGAGCCCTCCTGCTCGTGGGGGCTCACGTTGTGCTTGCGGTTCCAGAAGTAGACGCCCAGGTGCAGCACCGCGGAGTTGACGTAGAGCATCAGCCACACCTGCGCGGTGACCACGAGGCCACCCACGCCGGTGAGCATGAAGGCGGTGAGGTTGAGCGCGCCGAGCACCCAGCTGATCGCCGCCGACGGGTAGTAGGCCAGCAGCATCGTGTAGTGCGCCTTGCCGGCCCAGGACAGCTTCCAGAAGGACTGCCGGAAGTGGCGCAGGATCGTCTGGTCCGCGCCGCAGGCCCACCGGTGCTGCTGGGTGAAGAAGTCCCGCCAGGTCGCCGGGCCCTCGCCGACGGCGAGCACGTCGGGGGTGTAGACGGACTTCCAGCGCGCGCCGGTCTCCGGGTTGCGCGCGGAGTGCCAGACGATGCTCGTGGCGGCGTCCTCGGTGATCGAGTCCGCCAGCCCGCCGATGGCGCGCAGCGCCGAGATCCGGACGGCGTTGTTGGTGCCGACGAACATCGCCGAGGCGAGCCGGTTGCCCGCCCGCTGCAGCACGCTGTGGAACATGTACTGCTGCGACTCCGCGCCGCGGGTGACGACGTTGTCGTAGTTGCCGTACACCTGCGGGCCGACGACGAAGGCGACGTCGGGGTCGCGGAAGTAGCCGACGAGCCGCTCGACCATGTTCGGGTGGGGCACGTGGTCGGTGTCGACCGACACCCAGAGGTCGTAGTCGTCGCCGTGCGCGTCGAGCCAGGAGTTGTAGTTGCCGTGCTTGGTGCGCGCCTTGAACCCGCCGCTCGGCTGGTTCCAGCGCTCGACGCCCTTGCGGCTGAAGTGCCGGACGCCGAGCTCGGTGCACATCGCGCGCACGGCCGCGTCGTCGCCCTCGTCGAGCAGCCAGACGTCGAGCCGCCCGTCGTAGCGCATGCGGCACGCGGCCTCGAGCGTCGCCCGGACCATCTCCAGCGGCTCCTTGCCGGGGACGATCGTGGTGAGGAAGGCGACCCGCTGGCCGGCCAGCGGCGTCATGGGGACCGGGTCGCGGGCGTTGAGCGTGGCCAGCGCCAGGGTGATGACGTTGACCATCTGCAGGACGCCGATGACGGCGACGCTGGCCAGCAGCACGACCGCGAGCACCGAGCGCCAGTCGCCGACGAACTCGGGGTGGTGCGAGGGGAGCAGCAGCCAGACGAGGAAGACCAGCTCGAAGACGAAGGCGCCGAGGACCAGCAGCCGGGCGCGGACGCGGGCCCAGCCGCGGGTGACCGGCCGGAAGCGGACGCGGCCGTCGGCCGACGGCTCCTGCAGCGGCCCGGCGAGCTCGCTGAACTCCTGGTAGGGGTAGGAGGCGACCTCAGCCACGCCGGGACGTGACCAGGAGGCTGCCTCCTTCCCGTGCGGACACCGGCGACGACCTCAGGGCCCCGGGGGGCACAGCAGCAGTCAGGAGCAAGGCGGACCCATTCGTGAGACGAGCGGTACGGGCACACGCGCAGGGCGCAGCACCGGCGGGCAGACCGGCGGACGGAGGGACCGAGCCGCGCTCCGGCGACCGACTCCGTCCCCCGCGCGCCTGTGCGCGGGGTCGGCGGAGGCCGACTGGTCCTTCCGTGCGACTTCCGGGAGGAGGTCGCGACGCAGAGTAAGCAGATGCCCCGGGGGGCAGCCATCTCCTGCGCAGTTGTTGACCCGATCGGGCTCATGACGCGGAGGTAGGCACCACCTCACCGTCTGGAGGGCGTGACGCTGCGTGGTCGGCGGCCGTCCGTCCTGCGCTCCGGGACTTCGGACCCTTGCCCGGGGGGTCTCCCGCCCTAGCGTCGGGAGCGGACGCCGGAGCGTCGGCGTCCGGACGCCGGTCTCCGCGGCCGGTCGCTCCGGGGAGTCCCCATGACCGCGCCCGTCGACCACCCCAGGCCCTCCACCGAGGACCCGCAGCCGGCCGTCGACCACGAGGCCGACCACACCGCCGAGGACGACTACGCGACCCGGCCCGGCATCGAGGACCGCACCTGGCTGCTGGCCGGGGCGGTCATCGCCTTCATCGTGCTCGCCTTCGTCGGGATGATCGTCCTCACCGCCCTGGGCGGCGGCACCGACTACGTGCCGTGGGGCGAGTGACCCCTCGGCGGAGGCGTCACTGCTGGGCGGCGAACCGCTCGTCGAGCAGGCGGTTGACGCAGCTCTCCGCCTCGTCGACGGCGGAGGCGTTCTGCGCGCTCGGACACCGGTCGAAGGAGCTGCGGGCCACGCCGAGCGCGATGTAGGCGACGGAGATGTCGTAGTCGAGCTGGTCGAAGCTGCTGACGGTCGGGCTCATGACGACCTCCTGGCGATCGGTGCCTGCGACCTGCACGTTAGGTCGCGGGTATGACGTTTCCGCTGCCCCGATGTCATCGGCGGATGCCGATCCGTCCCATCCGGCACTCCCTCCCCCTACCGTCGGCGCCGACCCACCGGAGGACGACGGGAAGGCGATCCCATGACCGCTACGACCACCCTCACCAGGGAGCGGACCGACCTCATCGAGTCGCTGCGGCGGCACCGGGCGTTCCTGCGGTTCACCGTCCGCGACCTGACCGACGAGCAGGCGCGGCGGCGGCCGACCGCCAGTGCGCTCGACCTGGCCGGCCTGGTCAAGCACGTGGCGGCCACGGAGGCCGGCTGGGTGCGGTTCGCCGAGGGCGGCGCCGAGGCGATGAACCGCAACTGGGGCCCCGACGCCGCGACCCGGCACTGGCACCTCGCGCCCGGGGAGACGCTGGCGGACGTGCTGGCCGAGTACGAGGCGGTGGCCGCGCACACCGACGAGCTCGTCGCCACGCTGCCCGACCTGGACGCCGACCACGCGCTGCCGGAGGCCCCCTGGTTCGAGCCGGGCGCCCGCTGGTCGGCCCGGCGGGTGTTCCTGCACGTCATCGCCGAGACCGCGCAGCACGCCGGCCACGCCGACATCCTGCGCGAGTCGATCGACGGCCAGAAGACGATGGGCTGAGCCGCCCGTCCTCAGCGGTCCACGTATCGGTCGGTCTCCACCGTGAACTGGCCGGTGGCCGTGTTGGCGTCGACGAACTCCGGCAGCAGCGGGATCCGCACGGTCACCGTGGCGCAGACGGAGAACTCCTCCCCCGGCGCCAGCGTCGGCGCGTACCCGCCCCGCGCCGTGTCGCACGCGACGCCGGCCGGGACGAAGGACAGCCGCAGGTCGGTGGCGGCCACCGCCTGGTCCTCGACCGCCAGCTGCGCAGCACGATCGGCCCGCGCCAGCCCGGAGGCGACGTCGGGCGCGGTGGCCAGCGCCCGCCCGGCCTCCCGCGCGGCCGCCGTCGCGGCGAACACCCCCCGCTGAACCGCGGAGAAGCCGGCGACGACGTAGACCAGCGGCACGAACACCACCAGCGCGACGAACACGAACTCCACGATCGCCGACCCGCGCTCCCCCGAGCCCAGCCGCGCCCGCAGCCACCTCACGCCGTCTCCTCTACCGCTCGGCCGGTGACGTCCAGCGGCAGCACGTCGCCCAGCCCGGCCAGCAGCGCCGGCACCGCCCCGGTGCAGCGCACGCTCACCAGCACCAGCCCGGAGCCGTCGACCTCCTCGGCCGCGGTGCACACCAGGCCCTCGGCGGTGCCGGCCGACGTCGCCCGCGCCACCGCGGCCAGCGTGCGGCCGGTCGCGGCGGTGGCGGGCACGTCGGCGTTGGCCGCGTACCGGGCGCCCTCCTGCGCGCTCGCCGTCACCACGTTGCGCACGTGCACGTAGACGGCCACCTGCAGCACCGCCAGCAGCAGCACGACGACCAGCACCGAGACCAGCACGAAGTCGACGACGGCGCTCCCCCGCTCGCGCAGCGGCCCCTCCGCAGGGTCGCGCCGCGCGCCTGCGAGTGGCGGGACCCTGCGGAGGGGTCTTTCAGCCACCGCTCGTGACGGAGGCCAGCGCGTTCTGCACCGCCGACACGATCGCCTCGCGGAACGGCACGAGGATGGCCAGCACGAGCGCCGCCGTCATCACGGTGATCATCACCCAGCCGGGCACGTCGCCCCGCTCGGGATCGTCGTCCTCCAGCCGCGCGGCCACCACCCTCGTCAGGGCCAGCGTCATCGTGAGCAGCCAGGTCCAGGCCCGCATGCGTCGTCCTCCTCCGTTGTGCACCGGCGCTCAGCGCGCCAGCGAGACGATGCTGATCAGCCCCGGGAACAGTGCGAACAGGACGGTGACCGGCAGCACCAGGAAGACGACCGGCACCGCAAGCGTCAGGTCCTACCTGTCCACCCTTAGACCCTGGCTAGATCGGGGGGTTGAGACCAACATCCGACACATGGGGGTTGCCATCCTCGAGCTCGCCAACTTGGCAGTAGCCACGGGTGCGATGCTGCTCCCCGAGCTTCATCGCCATCTTGACCGCATACGTCGCCAGCCGACTGCCCAGGGGGCACTTATTGAGTTGCACCGGGTGCTTCATCAGTGGGCTACGGCGGCCGAGGATGTCAACCGCCTCTACGAGGGATACCTGCGCGATGGCGGAGGACCCTTCGATGACTTCGACAATACTGACCGTCAGGCGACGTATATGCGGATGTACGAGGATCTAGTCGGCGAGTCCGAGGACGCAAGGTCCCACCGATCCCAAGGCCGACAATCGCCTGGCGTCGTCGACGTCCTAGCGACGTATGCCCCACAGCTCGCGGCTGATATGAAACACATAGCAGACGAACGCTACCGCCAACATCAAGGCGTAACGGAGCTACTGCGCGACTACTCACAGAATGTTGCCACTCTCTCGCCGGGAGAACTTGCGGCGACGGCGACTCGACTGCGAGCCCTCGCGAACGAATTGGGGGCGTTTATCCGAGCAAACTTTCCTGCCAGCGCCCTCTAGTTCTTGACGAACCAAAGGCGCAGGAGGATTGATCCGCTCGTACTGGCGACATCAAGGCGGCTCCGGTAGCCCGACAACGGGACATAGATGTGAGCACCGCTTCAAGGGGATTCCGTAGAGCCGAGCTGGCGCCACCGGATGTCACCCGTCCCGCCCCGGGGACTTCACGACCAGGGCGGGGCGGGTTAGCGGGCGTCCTACCGCGACGCCGTCTCGGTCAAACTCTCAAGGCACTCGCCGATCGCCTCGTGCAGCGCGCGCAACCTCTCCACGTCGGTGCGGTGGCGAGCCCAGTCGCGGAACAGCGAGTCGATGCGCCGGGTGCGCTCGTAAGCCTCGTTGGACCGTTCATGCGCTGCGGCGTTGACCAGTTCGGCCCGACCTCGGCCGCCGACCCGGCTGCCGTCCCGCCGGCAAAACTGCTCGACGTAGGCCGCGCCACGAGGGCTGCGGACACGTACTGAGATGAACGGCCCGTCGGCGCGGACGACGGTGCCGGCGGTTTGTCGTGGCCGGCTCATGTCGGCGCCGGTCTCGATGGTGACCGGATCGCCGGGTACCAGGGCGGCAAGCTGCTCAACGGTCAGCCGGTTCTCGACGCTCACGGTGCTCGTCCTTCGATGCTCGTCTGCACCGGGGACGTGTCGGCACTGCGCCGAGCGCGTCGGGAAGAAGCCGCGGCTGCCGTCCAGGATAGGCGCCGCCGAGCACTGGGCGGCCGTTACGTCACAGCGAAATGCACAGCCTGTGGATCATGCCGCTGGGTTGAAGTCAGCCGTGCGGCGCGGTTTCGTCGAGTGGGGCGTCGATGGCTGGGCGCCGCGGTTGGGGCACGAGTGCTTCGAGCACCGGGTCGGTGAGATCGTGGCCGCCAGCAACCTCGACGGTGGCTTTCCGCTCGAACCACACCTGACCGCGGTGGCGCCCCGCAGCGGCGGTAGGACCTGTCACGGTCAAGGTCGACCAGTCCGGTGTCGCACCCGCTGCGACAGCCATGAGACGAAGTTGTCCGCATAGGCTGGCAGCGGCTCGGTCGGGGTTGTCGTACGGCAGTGCGGCTGCCGCCGTGTACTCCACCAGCAAAGGATTACGGGAGCTGCCATCGCGGCGCAGTCCCCCAGCTCGGCTCCTTACCCGTTTGGGGTTACGTCAGCGCCAGCCGAATCCATCGTCCCCCTTCGATGGGAACGGACGGTGTAGTTTCTGCTTCCCAACTCGACGGGGAGCATGATGAGCGAGCCACACGACCCTGCCCAGCCGCCACAGCCGCCGCCCGACCGCAGGTCGCCCTATCAGCAGTGGGGGCCGCCGGAGGGCTCGCCGGCTCCGCCCCCGCCACCACACTGGCGGGCTGGCCCGCTTGGACCTCCCCCACCTTCAGGTCCGCCTCCTGCCCAGCAGTGGCCGCCCGCCTCGCCCAGCGGCCCAAGGGTGAACAAGCCGTTCTATATGTACCGGCGGTTGTGGGCAGCTGTCGCCCTGGCCCTCGTCTTCGTCATCGCCGGAATCGTTGGTGGGCAGGCATCCGACGACGATCCAATGACGGCCGCGAACTCGGAGCAACCGACCGTCTCGGCCTCATCCTCGCCCCGCACCCCTTCAACGTCGGCTTCGACTAGCTCGGCCCGGCCGACGCCTACAACTTCGACTCCCAGGACCTCGACTCCACCACCTCCGCCACCACCTCCGCCGCCGCCGCCGCCGCCGGAGCAGTACTCAGGCGTCGGCACCTCCGTCGTCACCCTGACCGCCACCGACCCGCGGGCCGCCACCATCACGCACAACGGCAACCGCAACTTCGCCGTCTGGGCGGTGGACGCCCAAGGGCAGGACCTAGACCTCCTCGTCAACGAGATCGGCTCCTTCTCGGGAGTCCTGCCGCTGAACTTCTTCGAAGGTCAGGAGGCGGCGGCCCTGCGAATCGAGGCGGACGGCCAGTGGACGGTTAGTTCCGCAGCATTGTCCACGGCGCCTCGATGGGACGGGATTGCGCCGTACGCGGGGCAGGGGCCGAGCGTCGTGCTCGTCGCGGGTGTGGCGGAGGGCCTTACGCCAGTTACCTTCACGCACCAGGGCGAATCAAACTTCGCTGTGCACGCGATCGGCGACTCGCGGTCCCTGCTGGTCAACGAGATCGGCGCCTACTCGGGCGAGACGCTTATCCCGGCCGGCACGGTGGTGATCACGGTCACGGCTGACGGGCCCTGGACCGTGGCCAAGTCCTGATGATGAACCCCCCGGGCTGAGCCACAGCCCGGGGGTTTTGCCGGCGCAGCCAAAGGCACTAACTGATCACTCGAGAAGTCGCACCCCGCTCCAGCTGCACCGACAGCAGGTGCTGACCCAGCCCGTAGTCGTGCCGCTGGGCGCCAGGTGACGGCGGCGCGCCAGCCCAACCCGTCGTCACACAGGCGCCAAGCAGTCTGTCCCCCGGGCCACCATTTGGCCGTCGCTAAGGACCAGGACGTCGGCAAAGGGTCGAAGCGGCGCTCCTCAAGCAGACGGATGGAGATGACCACGACGCCGGTGTAGCCGGTCACCCGTACAGCCACGCCGAGTGACGCATCCGAGTGACATGGCGTGACTAACTCGTTCACGATGGCCCATCGTCCTGTGACCCTGACCACATGTCATACACGGCCACTGCCGCACTGCCCTATCCCGATTTAGACCGGGCGGTCAATGCGCTGCGTGGTCAGTTGCGCGAGATCCTGGCGACGCAGGACAAGGTCGCGGATTGGTCGACGCTTGAGGTCATCGGGCCGACGGAAGTCGTTGGGGCGTCAGGCCGCGTCTGGTACCGCTGGGCGGCTACGGTCGGGGGGAAGTAGCTCGGCCGACCGGAATCAGTGAGTCGCGATCAAGGCTGGTCGTGGCTGACCGGTGCTCCAGGACCTCAGGATCTCAGCGGGGCGCGCTCACGGGACGTGACCGCTTGGAAGCCGATACGCGGCCCTCGTTGCACGCTCAAGCAGCAGCCGCTCTAGTGGATCGCCGAGCACATCGCCGTGCTCCGCAGACAAGGCGCGCCGGGCCTCCCGCCACGCATGGAGCCGGCCGAGGGAATCCCACCGCTCCACCTCCTACACCGACGCATGATCCTTGAGCGGCGGCACCGACCACTCCTCCGGCACGAATTGTTGCAGACGCAGCGGCGCGTTCACCGCCACTGGCTCCGCGCGCCGCCTCACCGCTCACCCACCCGGGTGCCCCGTCCCTCGGGCGCAGGCGGTTGACCCCGGGTGAGGGCACCGGTACCTCTCCGCGGCTGGAACGGTCGCCCTGTGTCCGCAGTGCCCACGCCGGGGGCTGCTTGGCGGCCCGGTCCTCGTCCTCGATCAGCGCGGCACGAAGGGTCAGGGTTTGCAGCGCCACCCGCTCGCGGGCCGGCAGCCCGGGCAGCAACGACGTGTGGCTGTCCCGCCACGCTGCCCGGGCCCGGAGGAAGGCGGCGAACTCGTCGGCGTCCCACTGCACCGCCCACGGCATCGGCCGCCCGTGAGGGCCGATCGGCGGTGCCTGCGAGGGGACGAACCGCAGCAGCTCCTGCGGCGGCTCAGCGTCGGTAGCCGAGGCCGGCACCGACCGTTCCCGGCGGCGCATCAGACCGCGCCCCGAATGCCGTAGGTGCCGCGGACGCCGGTACGGCGCTGAGGACGGGCGCCGGCCTGCTGGTCGCCGTCCTCGCCCGCCGGCAGCCGCAGTGCGGCCAGCAGCCGCGCCAGAGCGATCCGCTGCTGACGGGCCTCAGTAGTCCCTCACCAGCCGACCAGGCAGTCGCGTCCCTAAGCGGCCCACTAAGGGGCACCAGGTCGTCAAAGACTCGTTAGGCGTTGCTTCCGCCGGCGTCGCGCCAGAACCAGGAGCAGTTCAGCAACCATCGACCCTACGAAGACGATGGCCGCCCAGAGCCATGCGCCTTGAGCTAGCAAGGTGACTGCGCCGATAGTGCCCGCCACGCTAAGCAGGAGCGCTGGCCAATCGACGGTCCCCTGGAGCTGGCTCATATCGGCCATGATTCGTTCCCAAGATCACTGGGGCAAGTCGCCGTCGCCGCCTGACACCTGAGCGCGTGGGAGCCAGTCTCCAAGGTCAAGCAGGTGGGCGCCCCTGAGCGGCCCACTTCGGGACACCCGCCAGAAGCAGTGAGCGCACCGGGACTGCGTGTCAGCGGACTTTTACTGAGCGGGCTTGCCGCTGCGTCTCCCTCGTCTTTCACCCACTGTCGAGCCTGGTCCTGCAGCGTCTGTGTCACCCTCCGCGGCATCCTCAGTCATCCAGAGCGGTGCCCCGCGGTAGCGGGCGTCGTAGTCCGCATGGGCACGGTCAACGTTTGCCTTGCTGTCAAGGACGACCTGGTATTCACCGTGGGGCAGGGCTGCCCACAGGTCATTGACGAACCGCACGTAGCCGTCATCGTCGGTCTCGACGTAGACGCGAACCAGTCTGCGAGGCATGTGACGACGGTGAGGCGCGAGCGTTCGGGCGATCGTCCGCCGTGGTCCGTGGAGCGCTGCCGCAGCGGCTGGGGGTGGTTGCACAGGCCGACCGGGGCTGTAACCCTTAGCGGCCCACTTGGGGACACGTCGGCCAGGATGGTCGTGGTCCGCTGGCTGCAAGCTGACTCGTCGGTAGCCGCCTGAGCGGGTTTACTCTGCTCGGGATGACCGAGCTCATAGGCGTGCTGGTCACCGCCGCCGTAACGCTCGTCTCCACGCTTCGGTGGCCGACTCTGCGTCGGCGGGTCCGAGATCACGTCGCCTTGCTCAAAGACATGCCGACAGAAGATCTGGCTGCGCCGCTGAGATCACTGCTCCAACGCGAGGTCCAGAAGCTGGTGGAGCGCGACTCGAGGCATCTAGACCCAAGGCAGGACCGCCTGCTTCAGGGTCGGCGCGTCCTGCTTACGTTTGTCGTTGCGGCCACGGCGGTCGCGTTGGTGGCCTATGGGTCCGAAGCAGACATTCAGCTGCCGGGCTGGCTGTTCTTCAGCGGATGGATAGTGCTGATGTTGGGCTTGGTGGCCCTAGTCTTGCTCGCAATCTTGTTTGTCCGAGAGCGGCTCCGTGAGCGGCGGTGAGCTACGCGATTGCGGTCCAGGGACGTCAAGGAACAAATCCCTCAGGACATCGGCTAGAGCGCTGTCCTCTCGCTGGCATGGACGGGTCGTCGACTTTGCGGCCAGATCGTGCCGATCGCCCCGCCAGATTGCGCTGATCCGTCCCTGAAGCCGCCTTCAGGGACAGCGGAGGCACTCATCGAAGCCCACACGGGCGGGCCCAGTCAGCGCGTCGGGCCACAGGCCCGCCGCCAGTCCGCAGCTAGTCCGCAACACCTCCGTCTGGGTCACGTCAGCGCCACCCACCACCAACGTTGAAACCGCAGGTCAGAGCCGTACTGGCGTCCTTAGGCGCTGGTCCGGGCGGACCCCGAAATCATGTCCGGGATTACGACGTGCAGCCGCGAGCCGTCGGGCAGCATCGCGTCGACGAAGGGCTGGCTGATGTCGATGCGCCGTCCCGAGCTGCGCAGCATCCGCTCGACCAGGTCGGCCAGCTCGCCGGCGCCGAGGATCGTCGTGGTCAGCTCGCTGCGGCCGCGGCGGGCGACTAACACCCGGCCGGGCTCGTTGACCCAGATCTTGCCACGCATCCGCAAGTGCCACGGTCAGCCGATCGAACTTGCGGGCTGAGCTGCGAGAACGTGCTAGCTGTTGCTGACAGTTGACGGCCAGAGATGGCAGTTCTGCGGACTATCTGCGGACCGACAGCCTGTGGAAAGAGAACGGCCCCCGTCCGGTGGGTGAACACCGGGCGGGGCCTTGAGCCCCACCCTGACCAGGAGGCCGAGGACCCACGTACATCAGCACGGATCGCGGCTCAAGAATCGGCGTTGTCGCCGCGCAGATCGCGCAGCCCTGGTCCTTCATCGACGACGCCGGCGTCCTCGCCGTCTCGTCCGCACTTGACGAGGCCGGACACCGGCAGGCCATCGCCGACGCGCGGGAGCGTGGCATCCGCGTGTGAGCGGGTATCAGGTAAACGACTGCGCCCCCCGGTTCGAGAACTAGCCAGGGGGCGCTGTCACGTCGGGGAGGGGGGTCAGCTGAGCTCGTCCTTGGCCGTCAGCTTCCAACCCTCGGGGGTCTCGCGAAAGGCCTCAATCCAGTTCACGCTGCTGCCGCTGAAACCGTCGTCGTAATCGCCCGGGTCGTCGCGGGCGATGAGGACAGGAAAGCCTTCGAGCGAAATGAGGTGGTCGTCCACGGCGACGAAGCTGTCGGTGACTACCTGGAAGTGCCGGTTGTCCCGGACAGTCTCAGCGTCCCATTCCTCCGCCATCGCAGCCTCACACGACGAAGCGCCCCAGTAGTCCCAGACGTGGGCCCAGGTCTCGTCGAGGTAACTGCAGGCCGTCTCGAAGTCGCCCGCGAGGCCGGCGTCCATGTACCCCTGCATGGCAGCCTCGGGGGTCTCGGCACCACTGCTTCCACAGGCGGTCAGGGTCAAGGCCGCTGCCGTCGTCATCAGCGAGGCGGTGTAGCGGATCCGCATGTCGTGTTGCTCCTCGTCTTTTCGGCCCAATCGCCGACGGCTTTGTTGCCCCGCCAAGGATCACAACTAGTAAGCGGAGTCATACGGAGAGTCGGCAGTGGGATGCGGAAGATCCAGTTCCATGGCACGGGATCACTCCGTCGAGGGAGGCGCCTCAGCCTTCGCTGCCGTCATTGGTGTCTTGGTCGACTAGCCGTACCTGCTCCGGCCTCACTGACGTCAAGTGCCGCCCCCAGTCGTGGTCATGGAGCCGTCGCCAGGTGACCGCCGCCCGCCAGCCGAAGCCGTCGTCGCACAGCCGCCATGCCGTCTGATGACCGGCCCACCATTGCCCGTCGGCCTGGACCTCGACGTTGCGGGGCGGGTCGAAGACGCGTTCCTCGAGCAGGCGAACGGTGGAGCTCACCCTCAGGGTGTAGCCGTCGCCTGAGACGCCCCACGCTAGACACCCCGCAGGAGTGACGTCCTGTGAGCGACCCGTATCCGTTTCGGCGCTGCGGTCGCCGCAGTGACGTGGTGACCTACTGGGCGGCGGCAGCGTTGTCGTACAGCGATCGCGAGCGTGAGACTGCAGGGCTGCGAAGCCAGCTTCGTCTCAGGGCGGTCGCCGATGGAGCTGTCCCTGACTAGTCGAACATTGACGATCGAGGGCCCAGTTGAGGTAGTTGGGCGACACGACATCGTGTGGTTCGAGTGGTCAGGCAGCGTCGAGGCGGAGCGACCGCCGCTCGGCGGGCAGTAGGCGGCCCCACACGCATCGCGCTCGCCGGCGGCCACCGGCGTAGGCCAGGCAGGCCTTCAGGGAGGGATGAACTGTGCACGCGTCGAGCGCTATTCGCGCCGGCGCCGCCGACCTGGAGGCCGAGAGCAGGCGGATCGGCACAGCCACAGTTCTATGTCACTCGTGCGGTTGATCGTCAATCACATGCACGCCGTGTCACCGTCCTCCGGTGTCTCGCCGCCTACTTGTCGTCACCACCCTCGCTCTGCCGGTCCTGGCGGGCTGTGCACTCTTCGACAAGCAACTGTCGCCGGTCGCCCAAGAGGACTACCTGGTTGACGTTGGGATGGCCGGCGTTGGCTATCCCGTTTGGGGCGAGGAAGAGGTGCTTGAGGCTGGATACGCCGTCTGCGACGGCTACCGTGACGGGTATCGCATCTTTGAGTCAGCGGATGCTCTCAGCCTTTCTCAGGGCATCGATTTTGGAGACGCTCTCGTACTGGCTACGGCGGCTGCTCAGCATCTCTGCCCAGACGCTCACGCAGAGTTTGAGTGATTAGCCGCGGCGAAGGCGTGCCGCAACTAGTTCACCGAGTAGAGGGTGCAGCCAGGCTGATGGGCGCAGACTGTCATTGGCCCAGTGTGGAAAGCACCTTGGGCAACGAGGTGGCGAAGTCCGGGTGCAGGTCAATGCGGTGAAGGTCAGCCACAGTCACCCACGCGATGCCCGGGACTCGGCACACAACCACAATCGGGACAGGTCGAAGCCGGCACCTGCGTCGGCCGTGACGGTGGTGAACGCCCACCCGCCGTGCCGGTCCACGCAAGGCCGGCCCGAGACGACGTCGCCCGGCCGCAGCGCGGCTCGTGGGCTCAGCCAGGCGCAACTCGGCCAGCAGGTGGCGGAACTCGGCTACCCGATGGAACAACCCACCGTCTACAAGCTGGAGAAGGGCACCCGCCCGATCCGGGTCAACGAGATCGAAGCCGTCGCGACGATCTTCGGCGTCGACATCGCCGAACTTCTGACCCCGTGGGTCAACGAGGACCACCACGTCGCGCGCATGAACCTGGCGAAGGCCAAGGAGCAACTGACGGAGGCCAACCGGCGGCTCGAGGCGCCGACGCTCAGGCGGCGGACGCCCAGCGAGAGCTAGAGCAGGCGCGCGCAGCCCGCGAGGAGGCGTTCCAGCAGTGGGGCCAGGCCCTCGCGCAGGTCAACGAGTGGATCACCGTTCGTGGGTAACATCGCACGCCGGCCGAACGGCAAGTACCGGCCGCGGTACCGCGACGAGAACGGCAAGGAGCACGCCCGGCACTTCGACCGGAAGGTCGACGCCCAGCGGTGGCTCGACGAGATGACCGCAGCCCGGGTCACCGGCCAGTACGTCGACCCGGCCGCCGGGAAGATGACTTTCCGCGCCTACTTCGCCGACTGGTAGCAGCGCCAGGTGTGGGCGCCGGGGACGGTCACCCACATGAACCTCGTGGCCCGCTCGGTGCCGTTCGGCGACCTCCAGTTGAAGAACATCCGCGGGTCGCACCTTGAGGCTTGGGTCAAGCAGATGCATGTCGACGGCCTGGCTCCGCGGACGATCGCCAACCGGTTCACTGCGGTCCGCACGATCTTCCGTGCCGCCGTGCGCGACCGGCGCATCCCCACTGACCCGACCGTGGATGTCAGCCGGCCACCGAAGAAGCCGACCAGCCGCGAGCAGCAGGTCGAGGTGCCCACTCCGGAGGCGGTCGCCGAGCTGTTGTCGGCGACGGAGCCGAGGATGCGCGCGTACATCGGCGTCTGCGCCTTCGCCGGCCTACGCCTGGGTGAGGCGTCCGCACTGAACATCGACGCAATCGACTTCCTGAAGCGCACGCTGCGGGTCGAGCGGCAGGTGCAGTACAAACCGAAGTTCGGCGCCGAGGTGAAGGACCCAAAGCACGCGTCCAAGCGCGAGGTCTACATCGCCGACGAGCTCGCCGAGATGCTCGCCCGGCACATCAAGGAGCACGGCGCGGCACCGTCCGGATGGCTGTTCCACAACGGCGCGGACCGACCGCTCCCCCCGTCGACCGTGGACTCGTGGTGGCAGCGAACCGTGAAGGCGGCCGGGACCGCTGGACTGCACATCCATGGCCTGCGGCACTTCTACGCCAGCGGCCTGATCGCCGCCGGCTGTGACGTCGTCACCGTCCAACGCGCCCTCGGCCACGCGAAGCCGTCACTGACCCTGGACGTCTACAGCCACCTGTGGCCGACCGCTGAGGATCGGACCCGCAAGGCGTCGTCGGCGATGCTGCGCGACGTCCTCGGGCACGGTGCGGACTCCGTGCGGACTGAGGGGGTGAACTGATGTCCTGACCAGGCATAACGGCTGTAAGGGGTAGTTGACCCAGATCTCCTCGACCTCGGGGTCGTCGAGGTGGCGCTGCAGCGGCCCGAACCCGGCCACCCGGTCCAGCACGTCGCGCACCACCGACTCGGCGTCGCCGATCGGCGGCAGCGCCGAGGTCAGCGACCGCTCGGAGTAGTCGGCGATGACGTCGCGCACCAGCACGCGGACCGGCGCAGGGTCGCTGAACGGGTCGAGCCCGCGACGCCGGACGAGCTCGCGGACCTCGCCGTCGACGACGTCGAGAGCGCTCGTCACAGTCGGCATTGCACCCCCGTCTCGCCTGCCCGACCCCGTTCGGGACGACGGGACGATAAGGAGACGCACGGGTTCCGCAGGAGGCTCGTCAGCCGATCTGTGGACAGCGCGTGCGCGGCCGGTGCCCACCGCCACCTGGCCGGGTGACCCGCGGCCACCCGGCGGGCGGGTGCGCTGACGCAGCGTTCTGATGCCGGGATGCGGCGTCAGCGCACCCGCTCAGCGCAGCAGGTCGAGCACCCGGCCCGCGGACTGGTTCGCCTGGGCGAGCATCGCGGTCCCGGCCGAGGCCAGCACCTGGCTCCGGGTCAGCGCGGTGACCTCGCCGGCCACGTCGACGTCGCGGATCCGCGACTCCGCCGCCGTCGCGTTCTCGATCGACACGTTCAGCCGGTCGACCCGCGAGGAGAACCGGTTGTCCATCGCGCCGACGTAGGCCCGCAGGTCCGACACCCACCCGATCGCCCGGTCGATCGCCCGGAGCGTGCCGGCGGTCCCGGCGTCCCCGGCGTAGTACGGCGTCATCGCCCGGGCGTCGGCGGCGGTCGAGGTCGGCCCGGGCGTCGGCGCGGTGAGGACCAGCCCGGTCGCGGTCGCGACGAAGGGGCTGAAGGTCGTGCCGAGGGCGGCGATGGCCGCGGTGTCGAGCCGGTCGATGCGGTCCTGCACCGTGACGGCGCCGGTGTAGTCCACCGAGCTCAGGTCGAAGGTCCGCCCGCCGTAGGTGACCGTGCCGACGAGCGCGTCGTAGCTGCTGGCGTACGCGTCGGCGGAGACGTAGTCGCCGGCCAGCAGGAGCCGGCCGGCCGAGGGCGTGTTGCGGGCGGCGGGGACGGCGGCGTCCACCGTGGCGGCGGCCCCGCCGGTGTACCGCGGCGTCAGGGCGGCGGCGTCGGCGGGGAGCGACGCCGGGCCGGGCGTCGCGCCGGTGAACACCAGGCCCGAGCCGGACGCGGTGAAGGAGCCGGCACCCAGCGCGGCGTCGAGCCGGTCGAGGTGGTCCTGCGCCGTGACCGCGCCCGTCCAGTCGACCACGCCGAGGTCGAGGGTGCGCCCGTCGTACTCCACCGTCCCGGTCAGCGCGCGGAAGGCGGCGCCGGAGGTGTAGGTCCCCGCCAGCGTGAGCCGGGCGGGCGCCGGCGTGCCCGGCTCCACGGCGACGGCCGGGTCGAGCGTGTGCTGCAGGCCGAGCCCGCCGGTCAGGTCGACGTCGGAGAGCCCGAGCCCGGCGACGTCCACCGCCCGGCCGGAGACGGCGAGGACGACGCGCACGGTGTCCCCGGCCCCGGCGCCCGCCTGGAACAGCCGGTCGTAGGTGCCGTCGAGCAGGCGGATGCCGTGGGACGACGTCCGGGCCGCGACGTCGTCGATCTCGGCCTTGAGCTGCTCGAACTCCGCGCGGACGGCGGCCGTCGCCTGCGGGCCGAGGAGCCCGGAGTTGCCGCCCTGCACGGCGAGGTCGCGCATCCGCCGCAGCATCGCGTGCACGCCGTCGAGCGCGGCGTCGGCGGTGCGCAGCAGGCCGACGCCGACCTGGGTGTTGCGCACGGCCTGGGTCATCCCGCGCACCTGGGCGCGCAGGCCCTCGGAGACGCCGAGCCCCGTGGCGTCGTCGGCGGCGGTGGCGATGCGGAGCCCGGAGGCCAGCCGCCGCAGCGACGTCTCCACGGACCGGTCCGTCTGCGCCAGCGCGCGCGAGGCACCGAGCGCCGCCACGTCCGTGGCGATACCCAGACCCATCTGCGCGCCTCCGTGCCGTCCGGGCCCGCTGCGTCCGTGCGGCGGGCACCTCCTGTCACAACGGCACCATGCGGCCCGTCCTGGACTCGAATCCGTCGGATCGTCGACCCGATCGACGGTGTGCGCCGAGGGGGCGTTCCGGGACCCGGAAGGCCCCGTCAGCGCACACCGTCGGCGGCGGACGCCTCAGGCCGGGCGGGTCAGCGCCCGGGGGGCAGAGCGCAGCGCCACGATCGCCGGCATCCCGGCGCGGGCCGCGGCCTCCTCGAGCAGCAGCGCCTCGGCGTCGCAGGCCCGCAGCGGCCGGGCGAACAGGTAGCCCTGCGCGGTGTCGCACCGGCCCTCGGCCAGCAGCTGCGCCTGGTGCTCGTGCTCGACGCCCTCGGCGAGGACCTCCAGGCCCAGCGTGCGGCCCAGGTCGATGGTGCCGCGCACGATCGCCGGCAGCGGCTCCCCCTCGGCCATCGAGCTGACGAACGAGCGGTCGATCTTGAGCACGTCCACGGTGAACTGCCGCAGGTGCGCCAGCGAGGAGTAGCCGGTCCCGAAGTCGTCCAGCGCCAGCCGCACGCCCAGCGCCCGCAGCGCCGCCAGGCACGCGGCCGCCCGCTCGGGGTCGCCCACCAGCGCCGTCTCGGTCACCTCGAGCACCAGCGCACCGGCCGGCAGGCCGCTCTCGGCCAGCGCGCGGGCGATCGAGCCGACCAGGTCCGGCGAGGCCAACTGGGTGGCCGACACGTTCACCGCCATCGTGAACGCCCCCGCACCCGGGTGGCGGTGCCGCCAGACCGCGGCGGTGCTGCACGCCTCGCGCAGCACCCACGCGCCGATCTCGTCCATCAGCCCCGCGGCCTCGGCCACCGGCACGAACCGGTCGGGGGCCACCGGGCCCAGCCGCGGGCTGTCCCAGCGCAGCAGCGCCTCGAAGCCGGTGACCCGGCGGTCGGTCAGGCCGATCACCGGCTGGTACACCAGCCGGAACTCGCCCCGGGTCCCCGCGCCGCGCAGCTCCTGCTCGAGCTCGCGGGCGGCCCGCGCCGCCGCGCGCATGCCCGGCTCGAACCGCTGCACGCGGTTGCGGCCGTCCAGCTTGGCCGCGTACAGCGCCAGGTCGGCGTCGCCGATCAGCGAGGCACCGCCGGTGTCCCCGCGGCCGACGGCCACACCGACGCTCGCCGACACGGTCACCGCGCCGCCGGGCAGCGCCACCGGCCGCGCCACCACCTCGAGCGCGCGGGCAGCGGTCAGCAGGGCCTCGTCGTCGCCCTCGCCGGTCTGCTCGACCAGCACGGCGAACTCGTCGCCCCCCAGGCGGGCCACGGTGTCGTCGGCGCGGACCGCGGCGCGCAGCCGGCTCGCGACCTCGCGCAGGAGCGCGTCACCGGCCGCGTGGCCGAGGGAGTCGTTGACCGCCTTGAAGCCGTCGAGGTCGAGGGACAGCACCGCAACCGAGCCGCCGCCGCGCACCGTCCGGCGCAGCGCCTGGCCGACGCGGTCGGTGAACAGCGCGCGGTTGGCCAGGCCCGTCAGCCCGTCGTGCAGCACCGAGTGCGCGAGCGCCTCCTCGGCCCGGCGGCGGCCGGTCACGTCGGTGACGTGGACGACGACGCCGCCGACGTCGGGGTCGGCGCTGAGGTCGACCAGGCGCACGCCGATCCAGCGGTCCTCGCCGCGGTGCCGGGCGGGCAGCTCGGCGTCGACGACGCTGCCGCCGGCCCGGACGGCGCGGACGAACAGCGCGGTGACCAGCTCGGGGTCCACGCCGGAGAGCCGGACGACGTCCGCGGTGGTGGGGACGTCCGCCGGCGCGACGCCGAGCAGCGCGGCCAGCGGCGCGGGGTCGCTGAGCAGCCGCCCGCCGTGGGACACGACCACGACCGCGTCGGAGGAGTGCGCGGTGAGCTTGGCGGCGAACCGCTCCCGCGAGCGCAGCAGCGCCCGGGCGGCCGCCTCGCCGCGCACGAGCAGCGCCGCGCGGACGAACACGAGGACGGTCAGCGTGACCATGGCGGTGAACACCGCACCGGCGGCGTGCTCGCGGCCGGCCCAGTCGATGACCAGCTCCGTCGTCGGAGGGACCAGCAGCGCGCCCAGGCAGACGGCCAGGCGGGCAAGGCCCGACACCGCCGGCCGGGCGTCGTCCCCGGCCGAACGGGAGGCGGAGCCGGGCCAGGCGGCGGCGGCGAGCAGCACGCTGCCGAGCAGCCAGCCGGCGTCGAGCAGCGAGCCGAGGTCGTCGGCGTCGACGTCGAGCAGGTACACGACGTCGGAGAACAGCCAGCAGGCACAGGCGACGGCCACGGCCAGCGAGGCCCGCTCCCCCTGCCGGCGGGTGGCCAGCAGCCGCACGACCAGGCCGATGAGCGCCGCGTCGAGAGCCGGGTACAGCGAGAGGACGACGCGGTCGGCGCCGCCGAGCGTCGGGTCCTGGACGGTGGCGGCGATCGACAGCTCCCAGACCACCAGCAGCGCGGCGACGAACACGACGAGCGCGTCGATCCAGCCGGACGTCCGCTGGTCGCGGTCGGCGTGGCGGGTGCGGGCCATGAGCGCCAGCGCGGTGGCCAGGGCGACGTAGCTGCCCAGGTACGCGACGTCGGCGGGGCCGACGTCCGCGCCGGACCCGGTCAGCGACGTCTGGACCTGCCACACCACGTCACCGGTGCAGGTCAGCGTGACGCCGAGGGCCACGAGGACGGCGGGGAGCTGCCGTCCGCCGCGGGACGCGCCCGCCCAGGCGGCGACGACCGCCATCCCGAGCACCGTGAAGTACAGCGCCGTGCCGGTGGCCGTCCCGTAGGCCAGGCCCTCGGCGACGAGCAGGACGGCGACGAGGGCGACGACCAGCGCGGGCGCATGCCGCAGGGCCGGCCGACTGCTGCCGGCGGTCCCGCTGGGTCCATCGATGGTCCACGACACGGGACCGGCATCGGCGTGGCACGGATCGACCTGGAACGGATCCGGCCGGTGTTCCCCCGAGGGGGTGAGACGCGGTCAGCCGGCCGGTCGCAGCACCGCCTGCACCAGGTGCGGACCGGGCTCGCGCAGCGCGGTGCCCAGCTGCTCGGCCAGCTCCTCGGCGGTCTCGGCCCTGGTGGCCGGCACACCCATCCCGGTGGCCAGCGCGACGAAGTCCAGCCTCGGCCCGCCCAGGTCGAGCAGCTGCCCGGCCTTCTCTCCCCCGCCGGTGGCCCCGACGCGGGAGAGCTCGCCCTGCAGGATCGCATAGGAGGCGTTGTCGTAGAGGACGACGGTGACGTCGAGCTGCTCGCGCGCCATCGTCCACAGCGCCTGGAGCGTGTACATCGCGCTGCCGTCGGCCTGCAGGACGAGCACCGGCCGGTCGGGACAGGCGACCGCCGCGCCGACCGCCATCGGCAGGCCGTCGCCGATCGCCCCGCCGGTCAGCGCCAGCCAGTCGTGCCGCGGCGCCCCCGAGGTCAGCTCGGCGATCCCGACGCCGGAGGTGATCGCCTCGTCCACCACCACCGCCCGCTCGGGCAGCAGCGCGCCGACCACCGCCGACACCGCGCGCGGCGTCAGGCGCCCGGCCGGCAGCTCCGGGCGGGAGGCCTCCAGCAGCTGCGGGGCGGCGTCCGCGGCCACCTGCGCGGCGAGCGCCTCGAGCGCCGCGACGCCGTCCTCCCCCGGGGCCGACAGCACGTGCACCGTGCAGTCCTCCGGCACCGGCGTGCCCGGCACGCCGGGATAGGCGAAGAAGTGCACCGGCGCCGTCGCCCCGGCCAGCACCAGGTGCCGCGTGCCGGCCAGCGCCTTGATCGCCACCTCGGGCGGATAGGGCAGCTTGCCGACGTCGGGCAGGCCCGCGCCACGCACCATCCGCGCCGGGAACGTCTCGGCGAGCAGCCGGGCGCCGGTGCCGGCGGCCACCCGCGCCGCGGCCAGCAGCCCCGCCTCGGTCGCGACGACGTCCCCGCCGAGCAGCAGCACGGTGGGCTCTCCGCCCTGCACCACCGCGGCGACGTCGTCGAGCACCGACGGCGCCACCTGCGGCCGCGGCCGCGGCGGCACCGGGTCGGCCACGACGCCGCCGTCGGACCACGAGACGTCGGCCGGCAGCACCAGCGTGGCGATCTGGCCGCGCGCGGCCGCGGCGACGGCGTCCGCGGCGTCGGCGGCGACGTCCTCCGGCGCGAGCGAGCGACGCACCCAGCCCGACACGGTGCCGGCGACGGCGTCGATGTCGGACTCCAGCGGCGCGTCGAGCCGCTTGTGCGACCGGCCGTGGTCGCCGACGACGTTGACCATCGGCGTCTTGCCGCGCCGGGCGTTGTGCAGGTTGGCCAGGCCGTTGCCCATGCCGGGCCCGAGGTGCAGCAGCGTGGCGGCGGGCCGGCCGGTCATGCGGGCCCAGCCGTCGGCGGCGCCGGTGGCCACCCCCTCGAACAGGGTGAGGACGCCGCGCATCTCGGGGACGTCGTCCAGCGCGGCGACGAAGTGCATCTCCGACGTCCCGGGGTTGGCGAAGCAGACGTCGACGCCGGCGTCGACGAGCGTGCGGATGAGGGCCTGGGCGCCGTTCACCGGGAGACGTGCACCTCGTTCACCTCGTAGTGGGTCATGACCGCGCCGCCGCTGGCGAACCTCGGCACGTCCTTCGCCGTCACCTTGCCCTCCTCGGAGGCGAAGGCCGCGCCCATCGCCTGCTCGGAGTCGAAGTCGAGCTGGGCGACGAGGTAGGGGGCGGGGTGCGCGGGGTCCATGGACTGCGGCTTCCCGGTGGTGAGCCGGACCAGCCCGGGCATCTGCACGGCGAGCGGGGTGTGCGTGTCGCGGTAGTACGCGTCGAACGCCGCCGGGTCGTCGGGCTGTCCGTAGCTGACCACCAGCCTGTGCACCATCTACCGCACCTCCGCGCTCGCGCCCGGGCACCGCTGCCCGGGGTCTCCCCCACCCTGGCAGGGACCCGACGGTCCCCGCGACCTCAGAAGGTGAGGACCAGGCGGCCGCGCACCCCGCCGGCGGCCAGCACGCGGTGCGCCTCGGGCGCCTCCTCCGGCGCGAAGGTGCGGGCCACCCGCAGTGTCAGCGCCCCGGCCTCGACCTGCTCGCGCAGCCGGTCGAAGGCGGCGCCGTTCTCGGCGTAGCGACGCACCAGCGTCGGCAGCACCTCGACCCGGTCCGAGCCGTCGCCGCGGTAGCCGCGGACGGTGGCCACCTTCCCGCCGTCGCGGACCGCGGGCAGCACCAGCGCGTCCTGCACCGACCCGTCGGCCAGCCCGTCGACGCCGTCCGGGAACTCCGCGCGGATCCGCTCGGCCACGTCGTCGCCGCGCCGCACCACGACGTCGGCGCCGAGGTCGCGGACCAGCTGCTCGTCGGCCTCGGAGGCATCGGCGACGACGGTGTGCCCGTCGGCCTTCGCCAGCTGGACGACGTAGCCACCGAAGGCACCCGCCGCGCCGGTCACCGCCACGACCGACCCGGCGGGCAGGGCCATCTGGTCGAGGGCGAGGCGGGCGGTGAGCGCGTTCATCGGCAGCGTGCAGGCGGCGACGGCGTCGGCCCCGGCGGGCACGCGGGCCACCGAGCCGGCCGGCAGCACGAGGTCCTCGCGGTAGCCGCCGTGCGCGCCGGTGGGGACGACGATCGCCATCACCGCGTCGCCCACGGCCACGCGGTCGACGCCGTCGCCGACCTCCACGACCTCGCCGGCGGCGTCCATGCCGGGCACCCACGGCGGCGTCTTCACCGGGTCGCGGCCGGCGTAGGCGCCGCTGCGCAGGTGGGTGTCGGTCGGGCTCACCGCCGCGGCCCGCACCCGCAGCCGCACCTGGCCGGGCCCGAGGGGCTCGTCGGGCACGTCGACGACGGTCAGGGCCTCGGGCCCGCCGAACTCGGTCACTCCCACCGCGCGCATGTGGCCGACCCTAGGACGCACGACTCATGACACCACCGGGGCTTGCACATGACGTCATCGTGGTGTCAGCATGACGTCATGGACCTCGCGCCGTTCGTCGAGCAGCTCCGCCGGGACCTCCTCCTCGCCGCCGCGCCCGGCGGCGAGGGGGCCCGCGAGCTGGCCGAGCGCCTCACGGCGCCGCTGGAGGCCTCGGTCCGGCTGGCCCTGCTCAGCGCGCTGTCGGCCGCGGCCGAGGAGCTGACCAGCCAACTGGCCCCGGGTGCCGTCGACGTGCGGCTGCGCGGCAGCGACATCGGCTTCGTCGTCACCCCGCCCCCCGCGGCCGCCGAGGCGCACGGGTCCCCGGCCCCCGAGCCGGGGATCCCCGACGCCGACGACGGCACCACCATCCGCATCACCCTCCGGCTGCCCGAGCAGCTCAAGGTCCGCGTCGAGGAGGCCGCCGCCCGCCTGGGCTCGTCGGTCAACACGTGGCTGGTCCGGGCCGTCACCGACGCGGTCACCCGCGCCGACCGGCCGCCGGCCGCCGACGGACGCCGCTCCCGGTGGTCGGGCGGCTCCCAGTACACGGGCTGGGCGCGCTAGCGGCGTCCCGCCACCGGACCACGCACCGCGACCCCGGCCGACCGGTCCGGGGGCGATCCCCCCTGCCCCGAGGAGGGCGCAGCCATGCCCACGTTCGACACCCCCGGTCCCGTCTCCGCACGCATCGAGGTCGCCGCGGGCAGCGTCCGCGTCCGCGCCTCCGACCGGCGCGACACGGTGGTCACCGTCCGGCCGCACGACGAGCGCAGTTCCGCCGACGTCACCGCCGCGCAGCGCTGCGTGGTCGAGCACACCCCCGGCCGGCTCCTGGTCCGCTCGGCCGGCCACCCCCGGCTGCTGTTCCTCGGCTCCGGCGGGCAGGTCGACGTCGAGGTCGCCCTCCCCGAGGGGTCCGCGGTCGAGGTGCACACGTCGGCCGGGGACGTCTCCTGCTCCGGCCGGCTGGGCACCGCCGTGCTCGACAGCCGCTACGGCGACATCCGGCTGGACTCGGCCGAGCGGCTCCGGGCCAGCACCAGCAGCGGCGGCATCACCGCCGGCGCCGTCGACGGGGACACCGTCATGCGGACCTCCTACGGGGACGTGCGGCTGGGCCGCAGCGACGGTGACGCGCGCCTGGAGACCGCCTGCGGGGACGTCACCGTCGACCGCACCTCCGGCTCGCTGCGCGGCAGCACGAGCTACGGGAAGGTGCGGGTCGGCGAGGCGGTGCGCGGGTCGCTGGTGCTCGAGACCGCCTACGGCGAGGTCGAGGCCGGGATCGCGGCCGGCACCGCGGCGTGGCTGGACCTGCAGTCCGGTTCGGGCAGCGTCCGCAGCGAGCTCACCGCCACCGAGGGGCCCGAGGACGCCACCGACACCGTCGAGGTCCAGGCCCGCACCGCGTACGGCGACGTCCTCGTGCGGAGGGCCTGAGCATGGGCACCGCCGTCTCCGTCACCGGCCTGCGCAAGGCCTTCGGGTCGACCGTCGTCCTCGACGGCCTGGACCTCGCCGTCGCCGAGGGCTCGGTCTACGCCCTCCTCGGCCCCAACGGCGCCGGGAAGACCACCACCGTCGACGTCCTGTCCACGCTCACCCCGGCCGACGCCGGGCAGGTGACCGTGGCCGGGCACGACCTCGGCCGCGACCCCGGCGGGGTCCGCTCCGCCATCGCGGTGACCGGGCAGTTCTCCGCCGTCGACGGCCTGCTCACCGGGCGGGAGAACCTCCGGCTGATGGCCGACCTCAACCACCTCGGCCGGGGGGAGGGCCGCCGGCGCGCCACCGACCTGCTCGAGCGCTTCGACCTCGTCGACGCCGCCGACCGGCTGCCGGCCACCTACTCCGGCGGCATGCGCCGCCGGCTGGACCTGGCGATGGGGCTGCTGGGCGACCCGCGGGTGGTCTTCCTCGACGAGCCGACCACCGGCCTGGACCCGCGCAGCCGCCGGGCGATGTGGGACGTCGTCCGCGGACTGGTCGCCGAGGGCGTGACCATCCTGCTCACCACGCAGTACCTGGAGGAGGCCGACCGACTCGCCGACCGCATCGGCCTGCTCGACGGCGGCCGACTGGTCGCCGAGGGGACCTCCGACGAGCTCAAGCGGCTGGTCCCCGGCGGTGCGGTGCGGCTGTCCTTCGCCGACGCTCCCGCTCTCGAGGTGGCCGCGCGGGTGCTCGGCGTGGAGCCCGGCGACCCCGCCGCGCTCGTGCTCGAGGTGCCCTCCGACGGCAGCGTCCCGGCGCTGCGCTCCCTGCTCGCCCGCCTCGACGACGCCCGCGTCGACGTCGCCGGGCTCACCGTCACCACACCCGGCCTCGACGACGTCTTCCTGGCGCTGACCGGCCGCCCGACCGCCGAGGAGGTGCCCGCGTGAGCGTCGCCGCCACCCTGGCCGACAGCCGCACGATGCTGCGGCGGAACCTGCAGCACGCCGTCCGCTACCCGTCGCTGACCCTGATCGTGGCGGCGGTGCCGATCGTCTTCCTGCTGCTGTTCGTCTACGTCCTCGGCGGCACGCTCGGCGCGGGGCTGGGCGGACCGGCCGGCGGGCGCACCGAGTACGTCACCTACGTGGTGCCCGGTGTGCTGCTCCTCGCCGTGGCCGGCGCTCCGCAGGGCACCGCGATCTCGGTCGCCATGGACATGACCGAGGGCATCATCTCCCGCTTCCGGACCATGTCGATCGCCCGGGCGTCGGTGCTGACCGGGCACGTCGTCGGCTCCGTGATCCAGACGCTGGTGGGCCTGGCCGTCGTCCTCGCCGTCGCGCTGCTGGTGGGCTTCCGGCCGGACGCGAGCCCGCTGGAGTGGCTGGCCGCGACCGGGCTGCTGTCCCTGGCGTCCTTCGCGTTGGCCTGGCTGGCGGTCGCGATGGGCCTGGCCTCCCCCACCGTGGAGGCGGCCAGCAACCTGCCGATGCCGCTGTCGCTGCTGCCGTTCCTCGGCAGCGGGTTCGTGCCGGTCGACTCGATGCCGGCCGGGCTGCGCTGGTTCGCCGAGCACCAGCCGTTCACGCCGCTGATCGAGACGCTGCGCGGGCTGCTCACCGGCACGGCGATCGGGTCCAGCGGCTGGGTGGCGATGGCCTGGTGCGCCGCGATCGCGCTGGTCGGGTACCTGTGGGCGCGACGGGGCTACGAGCGGCGTCCGGCCCGCTGACCACGAGCGGCCCGGGACCTGGTGGTCCCGGGCCGCTCGCGGACGACGATCAGCGCTTGAGGCCGTACTCCTTGAGCAGGCCACGGCTGATGATCGTCTTCTGGATCTCGCTGGTGCCCTCGCCGATGAGCAGGAACGGCGCCTCGCGCATGAGCCGCTCGATCTCGTACTCCTTGGAGTAGCCGTAGCCGCCGTGGATGCGGAAGGACTGCGTGGTCACCTCGGCGCAGTACTCGCTGGCGATCAGCTTGGCCATGCCGGCCTCGACGTCGTTGCGCTGGCCGGCGTCCTTGAGGCGGGCGGCGTTGACCATCATCAGGTGGGCGGCCTCGACCTTGGTGGCCATCTCGGCGAGCTGGAAGGCGATCGCCTGGTGCTGGACGATCGGCTTGCCGAAGGTCTCCCGCTGCTGGGCGTACTCCACGGCCAGCTCGAAGGCGCGGATCGAGATGCCGCAAGCGCGCGCGGCGACGTTCACGCGGCCGACCTCGACGCCGTCCATCATCTGCGCGAAGCCGCGGCCGGGGGTCCCGCCGAGGACCGTGTCCGCGCCGATGCGGTAGCCGTCGAACACCATCTCGGTGGTGTCGACGCCCTTGTAGCCCATCTTGTCGATCTTCCCGGGGATGGTCAGGCCCGGGGCCACGGTGCCGAAGCCGGCCGGCTTCTCCACCAGGAACGTCGTCAGGTTCTGGTGGGCCTTGTCCGCGCCCAGGTCGGTGCGCACCAGCGTGGCCACCAGCGTCGAGGAGCCGCCGTTGGTCAGCCACATCTTCTGGCCGTCGATGACGTAGTCGTCCCCGTCCTTCACGGCCTTGGTGCGGATGCCGGCGACGTCGGAGCCCAGGCCCGGCTCGGACATCGAGAACGCGCCGCGGACCTCGCCGGTGGCCATGCGCGGGAGGAAGTGCTCCTTCTGCTCCGGCGTGCCGTGCTGGCGGAGCATGTAGGCGACGATGAAGTGGGTGTTGATGACCCCCGAGACGCTCATCCAGCCGCGGGCGATCTCCTCGACCACCAGCGCGTAGGTCAGCAGCGACTCACCGAGGCCGCCGTACTCCTCGGGGATCATCAGCCCGAAGATGCCGAGCTCCTTGAGCCCGTCGACGATCTCCTGCGGGTACTCGTCGGCGTGCTCGAGCTGCTGCGCGTGCGGGATGATCTCCTTGTCCACGAAGCTGCGGACCGTCGACAGGATCTCCTGCTGGATGTCGGTCAGGTCGGCGGTCTGCGCCAGTCGGGCCACGTCTGCTCCTCCGGGACTCCGGTGTCCGTTGCTACCGGCGAGTATGAGCGAGGCACCCCCAGCCGTCGCCGTGTCCCCGGTCACCCGCCCGCTCCATCCAGGCATAGGAAGCTCTCCCCACGTATCGGCGCCTGCGAGGTGGGGATCGCTTCCTGTGCCTCGTGGGGTTCAGCCCTCAGGCGGGGTGAAGCTCGACGTGCGGGAGAGGCCGGCGGCGCGGCCCTTGCCGGCGATGACCAGCGCCATCTTGCGGCTGGCCTCGTCGATCATCTCGTCGCCGAGCATCGCCGAGCCCTTCTTGCCACCGGCCTCCGACGTCGCCCAGTCGTAGGCGTCGAGGATGAGCTCGGCGTGGTCGTAGTCCTCCTGCGACGGCGCGTAGATCTCGTTGGCCGCGTCGATCTGGCCGGGGTGCAGCACCCACTTGCCGTCGAAGCCGAGCATCGCCGAGCGCTTGGCGACCTCCTCGAACGCGGGCACGTCGCGCACCTGCAGGAAGGGGCCGTCGATGGCCTGCACGCCGCGGGCGCGGGCGGCCATGAGGATCTGCATGAGGATGTAGTGGAACGGGTCGCCCGGGTAGTCGGGGTGCAGGGCGCCGACCACCAGCGACTTCATGTTGATGCTGGCCATGAAGTCGGCCGGGCCGAAGATGATCGTCTCGATCCGGTCGCTGGCGAACGCGATGTCGTTGACGTTGATCAGGCCCTGCGCGGTCTCGATCTGCGCCTCGATGCCGATCCGGCCGACCTCCAGGCCGTTGGCCTTCTCGATCTGGCTGAGCAGCAGGTCCAGCGCCGTGACCTGGGCGGCGTCCTGGACCTTCGGCAGCATGATGCAGTCCAGTTCGGCCCCGGCACCGCCGACGACCTCGAGCACGTCCTGGAACGTCCACTCCGTCGTCCAGTCGTTCACCCGGACCGTGCGGATCTTGTCGCCCCAGCCCCCCTCGTTGAGCGCCGCGACGATGTTCTTCCGGGCGCCCGGCTTGGCCAGCGGCGCGCAGGCGTCCTCGAGGTCGAGGAACACCTGGTCGGCCGGGAGGCCCTTGGCCTTCTCCAGGAAGCGCGGGTTGCTGCCCGGCACGGCGAGGTTGGAACGGCGGGATCGGAGCTCGGCCACGGTGCCTCCGCTGGTGGGTCGATGATCGGCCACCGGAGAGTAGCCAGGCGGCATTCATGGCCATTTCTGCCGGGTCAGGTGACCGGCTCGACCGGCGTCGGCGGCCGGCTCGCCCGCACCACCAGCGCCACCCCGGCGACGACGGCGACCATCCCCGGCAGCGCGAGCAGCGGCGGTGTCTGCCCGAGCAGCACGAGCGCCACGAGCAGCGCGCCGGGCACCTCCAGCAGCACCGCGAGCCCGACCACGGTCGGCCCCACCGTGGACAGCACCAGGTTGAGCAGCGTGTGCCCGAGGATCTGCGCGCACACGGTGATCGCCGCGATCAGCCACCAGTCGCGGGCGCTGAACCCGGCGAGCGGCGTGGTGGTCACCAGCGCCGCGACGGCGAGCACGACCGCGCAGGTGGCGTAGCAGACGACGGAGTACGCCGACGTCGCCAGCCGGGTGCGGGCGCGGGCGCCGGCGAGCATGTAGCCACCGGCGCAGATCGCCCCCAGCAGCGCCAGCCCGTCACCGGCCAGGGCGCGCAGGCTCACCGCGACGTCGACCCCGGCGATCAGCGCGGCGCCGACGACGGCCAGCCCGAGCCCCGCCCACACCTGCCCGGGCAGCCGCACCCCGGAGACGCGAGCGGCCAGCGCCGTCCAGATCGGGGTGGTGGTGACCAGCGCGGTCGAGGCGGCGACCGTGGTCATCGACAGGCTGGGCAGCCAGGCGGCGAAGTGCGCGGCGAGGAACAGCCCGGCGACCACGGAGCTGCCCAGGTCCCGCGGCCGCAGCCCGGTCAGCGTCGCGCGCTCCCGGCCGAGCAGCACCGGGACCAGCAGCGCCGCGCCGGCCGCGTTGCGCCAGAAGGCGATGGCGAGGAAGGAGGTGGTCACCAGCGCGGTCAGCGGACCGGAGAACGACACCCCGATCACGGCGACCGCCATGAGCCCGACCTCGCGGGCGCCGGGCCGGTGCACCGCCCACGGGGAGGGCGCCGTCGTCGCCTGGCTCACGGGACGCGGATGCGGCCGGCGGCCACCGGCACCACCGCGCCGGCCACCGTGGCCGCCGTCGCCCGGCCGCCCTCGGCGGTGACCGTGCAGGACAGCACCGACGGCCGCCCCATCGCCTCGCCCTGCCGCACGGTGTAGGCCGACGTCCCCTCCGGCGCCACGAGCCCGGAGGCGACCAGCCAGACGCCGGTGCCCAGTGCCGCGGAGCCGGTGGCCGGGTCCTCGCCCCAGCGCAGGTCGTTCGCGAACACGCGGGCGTGGGCGACCGAGCCGTCCCAGGACAGCACCGAGACGCCCTCCCCCACCCCGAACGCGGCCAGCGCGGCGGGGTCCGGGACGGCGCGGTCGACGGCGCCCGAGTGCACGGCGAGGACGGCGAACGGCAGGCCGCAGCCGGCGACGGACGCGGGCAGCCCTCCGACGTCGGCCGCCGAGAGCCCCAGCGCCTGCGCCAGCGCCGCCGGGTCGGGACCGTCCTCGAGCGTCGGCCGCCCGCCGGACAGGGTGGCGCCGGCGTCGTCGACGACGACGTCGAGCACCCCGGCACCGCACTCCTGGCGCAGCGTGCCCGCGGGCAGCCGGCCGGTGCGCACCAGCGTGTGCGCGGCGCCGACGCTCGGGTGCCCGGCGAAGGGCAGCTCGGCGTAGGGCGTGAAGATGCGGACCCGGTAGTCGGCGCCGGGCCCGGTGGGCGCGCAGAGGAACGACGTCTCCGACAGCGCGAACTCGTTCGCCAGCGCCTGGCACTGCGCGGTGGTCAGGCCGTCGGCGTCGAACACGACCGCCAGCGGGTTGCCCGCGAACGCCCGCGGTGCGAAGACGTCGACGACCTCGTACTCGACGAACCCGGGGGCTGCCACGCGCCGACGGTAACCTCACGAACCGTGAGCACGGTGACCAGGGCATACGTCTCCCGGCTCGCCGGACTCCCCGTCTTCGACCCCAACGGGGACCGGGTCGGGCGCCTGCGCGACGTCGTCGTGGCGCTGCGCGTGGGCAGCGCCTCCCCGCGGGCGCTGGGGCTGGTCGTGGAGGTCGTGGCGCGCCGGCGCATCTTCGTGCCGATGGGCCGGGTGACCAGCATCGACCCCGGCGCGGTGGTGCTCGCCTCGGGCACGTTGAACCTCAAGCGCTTCGAGCAGCGGGCCGGAGAGACGCTGGTGCTGGGCGAGTTGCTCGACCGCACGGTCACCATCCGCGAGTCCGGCCGGCCGGCGACCGTGGTCGACGCCGGGATGGAGCAGACCCGCACCGGCGACTGGCTGATCACCCGCCTGGCCGTCCAGGAGCCCGGCCGCATCGGCCGCCGCGGGCAGCTGCACCAGCTGGCCTGGGACGAGGTGGACGGGCTCGCGCTGCCGGAGACCGGCCAGGGCGCGGAGACGCTGATCGCCACGTACCGCGAGCTCAACGCCGCCGACCTCGCGCACGCGCTGCAGGACCTGCCGATCAAGCGGCGGCACGAGGTCGCCGAGGCCCTCGACGACGAGCGGTTGGCCGACGTGCTCGGGGAGCTGCCGGAGGCCGAGCAGGCCCTCATCCTCGGCACGCTGGAGGAGCGCCGGGCCGCCGACGTCCTCGAGGAGATGGACCCCGACGACGCCGCCGACCTGCTGGCCGAGCTGTCCCACGTCGACCGTGACCGGCTGCTGGAGCTCATGGAGCCCGACGAGGCCGAGCCGGTGCGCCAGCTGCTCAAGTACTCCGAGGACACCGCCGGCGGGATGATGACCAGCGAGCCGGTGATCCTCTCCCCCGACGCGACGATCGCCGAGGCGCTGGCCCGGGTCCGCGAGCCCGAGCTCACGCCGTCGCTGGCCAGCCAGGTCTACGTCTGCCGCCCGCCGTCGGCCACCCCGACCGGGCGCTACCTGGGCCTGGCACACATCCAGCGGCTGCTGCGCGAGCCCCCCTCCACGCTGGTCAGCGGCGCCCTCGACGACCTCGAGCCGCTGCGCCCCGAGGCGCCGCTGGCCGAGGTCACCCGCTACTTCGCCACCTACAACCTGGTCGCCGCGCCGGTCGTCGACGAGCAGGGCCGGCTGGTCGGCGCGGTGAGCGTCGACGACGTCCTCGACCACCTGCTGCCCGAGGACTGGCGCGAGCGGGCGCGTCGTGGCTGAGTCCGGGCGCCGCCTCGACGTCCCCCGCGGCTCGCCGCGCAGCCTCTCCGGCTTCCTGCGGCTGGACCCCGACGCCGTCGGCCGCTTCGCCGAGGGCATCGCTCGCTTCCTCGGCACCGGCCGGTTCCTCGCCGTCCAGACGCTGATCGTGATCGTCTGGATCACGCTGAACGTGGTCGCCGTGGGCCTGCGGTGGGACCCCTATCCCTTCATCCTGCTGAACCTGGCCTTCTCCACCCAGGCCGCCTACGCCGCGCCGCTGATCCTGCTGGCGCAGAACCGGCAGGCCGACCGTGACCGCGTGCAGGCCGAGGAGGACCGCGCCCGGGCCGCCTCCACCCGCGCCGACACCGAGTACCTCGCCCGCGAGCTGGCCGCGCTGCGCGTGGCCGTCGGGGAGCTGGCCACCCGCGACTTCATCCGCGGCGAGCTCAACCGCATGACCGGCGACGAGGGCGACGACGCGGAGAAGCGGGAGAAGAAGCGCCGCAAGCACGCCGAGCGGGCCGACCGCGAGAAGCGAGCCGAGCGGGAGCGCCGCGAGTCGGTCGGCTGAGGCTCGGCCCGGCAGCGCCTGCAGGACGTCGAGGCCGCGGGCGGCGAGCCGGGTGGCCGGCGCGAGCCGGCTCAGCCGGGGAGGTCCTTGGCGAGGTGGACGAGCTCGAGGCCGGCGCTGACCCGTTCACGGCGTTCCTCCCGGTAGCCCGCCCGCTCGTACAGGCGGAGGTTGCCGGCGCTGCGGCCGCCGGTGAACAGGACGGCCCGGCGGGCACCCGGCGTCCGTTCGGCGGCGGCGAGCAGGGCGCTGCCGACGCCCCGGCCCCGCAGGTCCGGCGCCACCACGAGGCGGCCGACCGACAGCACCCCGCCGGCGAGCTCGCCGCGCACCGCGCCCACCACCCGCGGGCCCACCGTGGCGGTCAGGACGGTGCCGGCGGCGACGGCCGCGGCGACCTCCTCGAGCGTCTCGGTGAGCGGCGGGATGCCCGGGTCGCCGTACAGCTGCGCCTCGGACACGTACGCGGCGCGCTGGAGGGTGAGCACCTCCCCCGCGCTGCCCGGCGCGGCCGGCCCGACGACGACGCCGTCGGGGACCGCCGCCGTCGCCAGCTCCAGGTCGACGAAGGCGGCGACCATGGCGCGGTAGACGCGCTCGACGACCTCCGGGCTCGCGCCGTGCGCCGTCGCGCGCTCCCGCACCCGGGCGACCACCTGCTCGACCCGGCCGGGCGCGCGCACGGCGGCGCCGTCGGCCTTCAGCCGGCCGGCCGCCCGCACCAGCTGCTCGCGGCGGGCGAGCAGCGCGACGACGTCGTCGTCGAGGCGGTCGATCGCGGCGCGCACGGCGGCGAGGTCCGCGGGATCGGCCACGTCAGCCCACCAGGACGTGCACGAGCGCCCCGGTGGCACCGGCCAGCACGAGGACGACGATGAACGGCGCCCGGAGCGCCAGCGCTGCCGCCGCGACGGCGAGCCCGGCCAGCCGGCCGTCGACGACGAGGTCCTGCCCGGAGCTGAGCGCCTGGACCGCCACCAGCGCGGCCAGCAGCGCGGCCGGCACGAAGGTGACCAGCCGGGTCACCCACGGCCGCTCGACCCACGCCGCGGGCACCGACAGCCCGGCCAGCTTGAGCAGGTAGCAGCCCGCCGACCCGACCAGCACCACCGTCCACAGCGCGCCGCTGCTCACGTCGCCTCCCGCGGCCGGCCGGCGAGCACCACCGCCACGACGGCGGCCACCACCTGCACGCCCGGCGGCACGAACGGCGTCAGCGCCAGCGCGACGACCGCGCCGCCGAGCGCGACCCGCCGCGCGACGGCCGGCTCGTCGGCGCCGGCGCGCAGCCGCGGCCACAGCAGGGCGAGGAACGCGGCCGGGACGACGGCGTCCAGCGCCGCCTGCGCCGTCTCGCCCAGCGCTCCCGCGCCGAGCGCACCGACCAGTGTGGTGGCGTTCCAGACGGCGAAGATCGTGGCGCCGCCCGCGAGGAAGCCCAGCCGGGCCAGGCCGCGGTCGGGAGCGGCCACGGCCAGCGCCGTCGTCTCGTCGATCACCCAGTGCGCCATGCCGAGCCGGCGCAGCAGCCCGCGCGGCGCGAGCAGCGGGGCCAGGCGGACGCCGTAGACGGTGTTGCGGGTGCCCAGCAGCAGCGCGCTGCCGATCGCCGCCGCCCCGCCGCCCCCGGCGCCGAGGACGCCGACCAGTGCGAACTGCGAGGCCCCGGTGAACATCAGCAGCGACATGGCCAGCGCCTGCCACGGGTCCAGGCCCGCGGCGTCGGCGGCCGCGCCGAAGGCGACGCCGTACAGGCCGACGGCGACGCCCAGCCCGATCGCGTCGCGCAGGACGGCGGTACGGGCGGGACCGGGCACGGGACCCGAGGTTAGTGACCCGCCGCGGCCGGGGAAGGGGCGCACCCGGCACGGCGTCGACCTGCACGTGGCCGCGTGCCGCCCCGGCGGCGGACTGCGCAGCACATCACCACCGCGCCGGGCGGCACCCGGTGCCGACCGCCGTACAGTGGACGGTGGCCCGGAGAGCAGTTCCCCGCCGTGCGCGGCGGGACGCGGACCGGGTCCCCCCGTCGAAGGAGACACATCCCCCCATGTCCGACACGCTGACCGGCTCCCCGGCGCTCGACGCCGTCAACGCCGCTCTGGCCACCGTCCAGGACCCGGAGATCAACCGTCCGCTGACCGACCTCGGGATGGTCAAGGACGTGCAGATCGGCGTCGGCGGCGACCCGGGCGCCGTGCGCGTCGAGGTCTACCTCACCGTGGCCGGCTGCCCGATGCGCGAGACGATCACCAACCGGGTGACCACGGCGGTCTCGGCCGTCCCCGGTGTGACGTCGGTGCAGGTCGGCCTGGACGTCATGAGCGACGAGCAGCGCTCGGAGCTGCGCAAGACCGTCCGCGGCAGCGACACCGCCGAGCCGGTCATCCCCTTCGCCCAGCCCGGCTCGCTGACCCGCGTCTACGCCGTCGCCTCCGGCAAGGGCGGCGTCGGCAAGTCCAGCGTCACGGTCAACCTGGCCGCCGCGCTGGCGAAGAAGGGCCTGTCGGTCGGCGTCGTGGACGCCGACATCTACGGCCACTCGGTGCCGCGCATGCTCGGCGTCGAGGACAAGCCGACCCAGGTCGACAACATGATCATGCCGCCGCAGTCGATGGGCGTGAAGGTCATCTCGATCGGCATGTTCACCCCGGGCAACACCCCGGTCGTCTGGCGCGGCCCGATGCTGCACCGCGCGCTGCAGCAGTTCCTCGCCGACGTGTGGTGGGGCGACCTCGACGTCCTGCTGCTGGACCTGCCGCCCGGCACCGGCGACGTCGCGATCTCCATCGCCCAGCTGCTGCCCAACGCCGAGATCCTCGTGGTGACCACGCCGCAGCAGGCCGCCGCCGAGGTGGCCGAGCGGGCCGGCGCGATCGCCACGCAGACCCACCAGCAGGTGGTCGGCGTCATCGAGAACATGTCGTGGCTCGAGCTGCCCGACGGCACCCGCATGGAGGTCTTCGGCTCCGGCGGTGGCCAGGCGGTGTCCGACGCGCTGACCCGCACCCTGGGTGCCCGGGTCCCGCTGCTCGGCCAGATCCCGCTCGACACCCGGCTGCGGGAGTCCGGCGACGCCGGCGCGCCGATCGTGCTGGCCGATCCGCAGACGCCCGCCGCCCAGGCGCTCGCGACGATCGCCGACTCGCTCGCCGTCCGCCAGCGCGGGCTGTCCGGGATGTCGCTGGGGCTCACCCCCGTCCGCCGCTGACGGAGGGCCGCCTGCGAGAGCCCACGGTCGGGTCACCAGAGGCCCGGTCCCCGCGAGGGGGCCGGGCCTCGGTCATGCGGCGGGGCGGTCAGCCCCGGGGTGCCTCCGGCGGGCGTCCCTTGAGCTCGTGGAAGCCGGCGGCCCCGGCGACGAGCGTGACGCCGTCCCACAGCCGGCCCGCCTCCTCCCCCGCGGGGACGCGGGAGAGGACCGGGCCGAACCAGGCGGTGCGCGTCCCGGTCCCGGAGACCACCGCCACGACCGGGGTGCCGACGTGCGTGCCCAGCAGCTCGATCCCCGCCTGGTGCGAGGCCCGCACCAGCTCGTCGTGGGCGGACGTGTGCGCGGCGTCGGCCAGCTGCTCGGGCAGGCCGACCGCGCGCAGCAGGTCACGCGTGTCGGGCCACTCGCCGCGGCCGTGCACCGCCTCGCCGTAGGCGCGGTACAGCGCGAGCAGGGCCGCCTGCCCGTGCTCCTCCTGCACCAGCGTGAAGACCCGCACGGGTTGCCACAGCCAGCCCTCGGGATCGCCCTCCGGGTCGTCCTCGCGCCCCTCGTTGAGCACCGCCAGGCTCATCACGTGCCAGCGGACCTGCACGTCCCGGACCCGCTCGACCTCCTGCAGCCAGCGGGCGGTCACCCAGGTGTAGGGGCAGCTCGGGTCGAACCAGCAGTCGACGGCGGCCATCCGCGGACTACGTCGCGTCGACGTCGAACGGCGGCGGGCTGCTCCGGTCGCGGTCGACGACGGCCGGTCGCGTCGCCGGCTTGACCAGGCTCGCCGCGGTCGCGCCCGACGCACCGGCCGCCGGTGCCGCCGTCCCGGCGTCGCCGCGGCGCACCGGCGGGGCGTCGTCGTCGAACAGCTGCGAGCGGATGAACGTCTTCGGGTGGTACTGGCGCAGGTCCAGGTCGCGCAGGCCGGCGAGGTCGTCACCGAGGGACTCGTCCACCTGGGCGCGCACCCCGGTGATCGCCTCGCGCACCTTCTTCAGCCCGGCCGCGGCGTCCCGGGCCAGGTGGGGCAGCCGCTCGGGCCCGAAGATGAACAGCGCGGCCAGCGCCAGGACGACGATCTCGCCCCAGCCGATCGAGTCGAACACGCGTCGCCTCCCTGCCTATGCCTGCGCGAGGGTCGCCTGGACCGTCGTGGACGAGCCGCCGCGCACCAGCTCGATGGTCACCACGTCGCCGGGGGCGTGCGCGTCGACGGCGACGGCGAGCTCCTCGGAGCTGCCCACGGGCTGGTCGTCGACGCCGATGACGACGTCCTGCTCCTGGATGCCGGCGTCGGCCGCGGGGCTGTTCGGCTCGACGTTGAGGACCAGCGCGCCGTCGCGGGTGCCGTCGGTGACCGACCGCGTGTTCACCCCGAGGGTGGCGTGCACCGCGCTGCCGGTGGCGATCAGCTGCTCGGCGACGGTGCGGGCGGTGTCGATCGGGATGGCGAAGCCCAGGCCCACGCTGCCGCCGCCGAGCGAGGCGATGGCGGTGTTGATGCCGATGACCGCGCCGGTGGCGTCGACCAGCGCGCCGCCGGAGTTGCCCGGGTTGATCGGGGCGTCGGTCTGCACCGCGCTGATGACCGCGTTGGTGTCGCTGCCCTCCCCCGCCAGCCGCACCGGCCGGTCGAGGGCGCTGACGATGCCGCTGGTCACCGTGCCGGCCAGGCCCAGCGGGGAGCCGATGGCCACCACCGGGTCCCCGACGACGACGTCGTCGGAGTCGCCGAGGGAGGCGGTGACCAGGCCGGGCCGCTCGACCTTGACGACGGCGATGTCGCTGGCCGGGTCTCGGCCGACGATGCGCGCCGACGAGCCGCTGCCGTCGCTGAACACCGCGCGGATCTCCGCGCCCTCGACGCCGTCGGCGCCGGAGATGACGTGGTTGTTGGTGACGATGTAGCCGTTGGCGCCGTCGACGACGACCCCCGAGCCGGTGGCGCCGGCGTCACCGATGCGCACCTCGATGGACACGACGGCCGGCGTCACGGTCTCGGCGATGTCGGACACCGAGCCCGGCTCGCGGGTGATCCCCTCGTCGGTCTCGGTGAGCGTGGTGCCCGGCGCGAGCAGCGGCGTCTCGCTGGCCTCGCGGGTCAGCAGGTAGCCCACCCCGCCGCCGAGCGCGCCGGCGAGCAGCACGGCCAGCGCGACGAGCACGGCCACCCGCACCGACAGGTCGCGCAGCCGCAGCTTCCTGCGGCCCTTGCGGTCGACGACGACCGGCCCCTCCTGCTCGGACTCCTCCTCGAAGACCGCGGGACCGGTGAGGCCGGCCGGGGCGTGCGGGTCGCGCCAGGGGTCGCTCCTGGCATCCGGCTTCCACCACGGGCCGGCCGACGTACGCCGGCGCCCGGGACGGCCGCCGGGCGGCTCCTGCAGCCCGGCCTGGCCGGCCGGCGCGCGGAAGGCGCGCAGTACGGCCTCCGGCGGCGGCGGGGGCACCGGCCGGGGCGGCAGCGGAGGGCGGTCGCCGGCGAAGCTGCCGGGGACCGCGACCGGCCGGCCGAAGGCGGCGGCCTGCGCCGGGCTGGGCAGGGGCTGCGACCGGGGCGCCGAGGACGGCCGCGCCTGCTCCGGCGGGTCGAAGGAGCCGGTGGCCCCGGCGGGCCGGGCGAAGACCGCGTCGCCGTCGCGGCCGTCGACCGGTGGGCGGACGACGGCCTCGACGGTGCGCTCGCCGACGCGGGTCGCGGGCTCGGAGGTGCCGGTCTCGCGGGCGTCGTCGGGTGGGGTCACGGGTACAGGGTCCTCCCCGGACCTGTCAGCGGACGGGAGCTGGCGGTGCAGCGCGACGGTACCCGCCGGCGGACCCGGGACCCCGGGACCGGGACCCGGGGTCGGGGTCCGTGCTCAGGGGGTGGCACCGCCGGGCGGCTGCCCGGCCAGGGTGCGCACCACCGGCGGCACGACCTCGGTGCGCTCGTCGGGCGCCGAGGGCCCGGCCACCGACGGCGGCGGCCCGCTCGGGGTCTCACCGGGATCGGGGAGGTTGACCGCCAGGACCGCGACGCCGAGGCCCAGCCCGGCCAGCGTGCCGGCGACGCTGCGGCGCAGCCAGCGGGCCTGGTGCGGCGAGGAGGAGCGCGCCGGCGGGTCGTCGAGGGCCACGGTCCAGCGCCCGGAGGAGCCGGAGACGGTGAGCTGGCCGGGACCGGCGGTCACCGTGCCGAGCCCGCCGCCGCCGGGCACGTCGGCGGTGAAGGGGATGGCGCACAGCCGGGACAGCAGGTCGCCGGGGACGGCGACGTCGGAGGCGGCGTGCAGCGCGTCCTTGGCCTCGCGCTGCGCCTGGACGAGCATCCGGCACTCGAGGCAGCCGGCCAGGTGGCGGGCGGCGCGGCCGGCCGGGCCGCTGGCCAGCTCGCCGTCGACCAGTGCGGCGATGGCCTCCTGGGCCAGGTGGCTCTCCGGCAGGCTCATGCACGGGCCCCCGGTGCCGCCACCCCGCGCGGGGCGAGGTGGGCGAGGGCCTGGCGCAGCTGCACGCGGCCGCGGTGGATGCGGCTGCGGACGGTGCCGAGCTTGATGCCGAGGGTCGCCGCGATCTCCTCGTAGGTCAGGCCCTCGATGTCGCACAGGACCACGGCCACGCGGAACTCCGGCGACAGGGCGTCCAGCGCCGCCTGGATCTGCGGGTCGAGGTGGGTGTCGGCGTAGACCTGCTCGGGGCTGGGCGAGGTGCCCGGCAGCCGCTCGGTGTCCTCGGGCAGCGCGTCGAACCGGATCCGCTGGCGGCGGCGGACCATGTCGAGGAACAGGTTCGTGGTGATGCGGTGCAGCCAGCCCTCGAACGTGCCGGGCGAGAAGTCGGCGAGGGAGCGGAACACCCGGACGAACGTCTCCTGCGTGAGGTCCTCGGCGTCCTGGGCGTTGCCCGAGAGGCGGTAGGCCAGCCGGTACACCCGCGCGGAGTGGTCGCGCACGACCTGCTCCCAGGTCGGGGCCACCCACACCTCGCCGGCGCCGGACACGGCCGGCTGCTCGGCGGGCTGGGGGACGGCGGCATCGGACACGTCGTCAGGATCGCAGACGCGCACGTCGCCGGCCTCCCCCGGATGATGGACGGGGACGGCGGCACGCTCGGGTGTCACGTCGGGACCAACGGGCGGCGGCGTGCGCGGTGTTCCCGTCGGCCGGTGTTGCCAGGTTCCTCACAGGTCCGCCTCCCGGACCACGCCCCGGGGCCGCACTACCCTCGCCCGGTGATGAGCGCCCAGGGACCGTCGCGCGCCGGCGGGACCGGAGGCGCCGCCTGGGCCGACCGCTACGCCGCGGAGGACCCCGTCCTCGCCGCGGCCCGCGCCCGGGCCCTGGCGCTCGGCGGCACACCCCCGCCCGGGCCGGCCGCGGGGGCCACCCTCGCCGTCCTCGCCGCGGGCGCCGGCGCCCGGGCGGTCGTGTCCGTGGGCAGCGGTGGCGGCGTCGTCGGCCTGTGCCTGCTGCGCGGCATGCGTCCCGACGGCGTCCTCACCGCCCTCGACGGCGACCCCGAGCAGCTGCGCGGGGCGCGGCGGGCGTTCACCGAGGCCGGCGTCCCCGCGGGCCGGACCCGGCTGATCTTCGGCACCCCCGCCGAGGTGCTCCCCCGGCTGTCCCCCGGCGCCTACGACCTGGTGGTCTGCGCCGGGCCGCCGACCGAGTACGCCGCGCACCTCGCGGCGCTGCTCGCGCTGCTGCGCACCGGCGGGACGCTCGCCTGCCACGGCCTGCTCGCCGGGGACCGCATCGGCGACCGCGCGGCCCGCGACCCGGAGACCGTCACCTGGCGCGACGTGGCCCGCGACGTCCGCGAGGACGAGCAGCTGACCTCCGCCGTCCTGCCGATCGGGGCCGGCCTGCTGGTGGCCACCCGCCGCGGCTGACTAGCCGGCGAACGGCACCTCGGCCAGCGGCTCCCACGGCCCGCCGAGGTAGCGCCACAGGCCCAGCCCGCGGGCGGGGACGTCGGAGGGGACGAACTCCGCGGCCAGCCGGTCGTGCAGCGCCCGCGCCACCGCCGGGTCCACCTTGTTCTGCACGGTGACGTGCGCCGACAGCCGCTGGCGGTCCTGCGGGGTCAGCCACGGGTCGAACTCCGCCGACAGCCGCGCGTGCAGGGCGGAGAGCTCGGGCGCGGCCAGCCGGTAGGCCACCCCGCGGCCGAGCCGCTGCACGCCGGTCACCGCGACGGCGAACGGCGGCCGGGCGGCGACCTGCGCCAGCGCGGCCTCGACGGCGTCGCGCTGCTCGCCCGGCAGCGCGTGGAACAGCGTGACGTGCGCGGCGAGGTGGTTGCGGTCGACCGGGAAGTGCTCGGCCCGCAGCCGGTCGAACCGCGCCTGCGCGTCGGCCTCGAGCAGCAGCGTGACGATGAGCGGACGCGCGTCCCCGCTCACACGATCGCGCGGGCGCCCTTGCCGAGCACGGTCACGCCTCCCGCGCTCACGTGGTAGTGCGCACGGTCGGCCTGGGCGTCGACACCGATGCGCGCCCACGGCGGGACGACCACGTTCTTGTCCAGGATCGCCCGCCGGACGTAGGCGCCCTCGCCGATCCGGACGCCGTCCATGAGGACGCTGTCCTCGACCCGGGCGCCGCGGTCGACGCGCACGCCCGGCGAGACCACCGAGTTGTGCACCGACCCGCCGCCGATGATCGCGCCGGCGCTGACCATCGACTCCTCGGCCCGCCCGCCGAGCACGAACTTCGCCGGCGGCTGCTGCGGCGGCAGGGTGAGGATCGGCCAGCGGTCGTTGTAGAGGTTGAACACCGGCGTGACCGACACCAGGTCCATGTGCGCGTCGAAGTAGGAGTCGATCGTCCCGACGTCGCGCCAGTAGCCGTGGTCGCGCTCGCTGGCGCCGGGGACGATGTTGGTCGAGAAGTCGTAGACGTAGGCCGTCCCGGCGTCGGCCAGCATCGGCATGATCGAGCCGCCCATGTCGTGCGCCGAGTCGGGGTCCTCGGCGTCGGTGCGCAGGGCGTCGAGGAGCGCGTCGGTGCTGAACACGTAGTTGCCCATCGAGGCGAAGGACTCCTCCGGGCTGTCGGGCAGGCCCGGCGGGTCGGCCGGCTTCTCGAGGAAGCCACGCACCTTCCCGTCGGCGGCGGCGTCGATGACGCCGAACTCGGTGGCCTCGGCCCGCGGCACCCGCAGCCCGGCGATGGTCACCCCCGCCCCGGTCTGCACGTGCTGGTCGACCATCTGGCCCGGGTCCATCCGGTAGACGTGGTCGGCGCCGAAGACGACGACGATGTCGGGTCGCGCGTCGTAGATGAGGTTGAGGCTCTGCAGGATGGCGTCGGCGCTGCCGGTGTACCAGCGCGGGCCGAGCCGCTGCTGGGCCGGTACCGGGGTGATGAAGTTGCCCAGCAGGTTCGACATCCGCCACGTGGTGGTGATGTGCCGGTCGAGGCTGTGGCTCTTGTACTGGGTGAGGACGGCGATCTGCCGGATCTCCGCGTTGACCAGGTTGGACAGCACGAAGTCGATGAGCCGGTAGTTGCCGCCGAAGGGGACCGCGGGCTTGGCGCGGTCCTGGGTGAGGGGCGCCAGGCGCTTGCCCTCACCACCGGCGAGGACGATGCCGAGCACCTGAGGGCCGCCACGCATGCAGGGAACGTAGCCGCTGGCCGGGGTCGGCGTCGCCCCACCTCCGGCCGCCGCGCCCCCTAGGGTGACCGCCGTGCGCATCGGCATCGTCACCCGCGAGTGGCCACCGGACGTCTACGGCGGTGCCGGCGTGCACGTCGAGCACCTCGTGGCGGCCCTCCGCTCGCTTCCCGCGGGGCCGGACCTGGAGGTGCACGCCTTCGGCGGCCCCCGCACCGACGCCCGGGGCTGGGCGGTCCCGCCGGGTCTCGCCGGCGCCAACGGCGCGCTGCAGGCGCTGGGCACCGACGTCGAGATCGCCGCGGCGCTCGGCGGGGTCGACCTCGTGCACAGCCACACCTGGTACGCCAACGGCGCCGGCCTGCTCGCCGCCCTCGTGCACGGGGTGCCGCACGTGGTCACCGCGCACTCGCTCGAGCCCCGCAGGCCGTGGAAGGCCGACCAGCTCGGCGGGGGCTACCGGCTCTCGTCCTGGGTGGAGCGCACCGCCTACCTCGCCGCCGACGCGGTGGTCGCGGTCAGCCACGGCATGCGCACCGACGTGCTCGACGCCTATCCCGACCTCGACCCGGCCCGCGTGCACGTCGTCGGCAACGGGGTGGACGCCGAGGCCTACCGGCCCACGCCGGCGCCCGACGTCGTCCGCTCGCTCGGGGTGGACCCCGACCGGCCGTACGCCCTGTTCGTCGGCCGGATCACCCGGCAGAAGGGCGTCGTCCACCTGCTCCGGGCGGCCGAGCAGCTGCCACCCGACGCCGGGCTGGTCCTGTGCGCCGGCGCCGCGGACACCCCGGCCGAGCGCCAGCAGGTGGCCGACGCGGTGGCCGAGCTGCAGGCCCGCCGGCCGGGCGTCGTCTGGATCGAGGCGATGCTGCCCCGCGAGCAGCTGGTGCCGCTGATCACCGGCGCGACGGTGTTCGTCGTCCCCTCGGTCTACGAGCCGCTGGGCATCGTCAACCTCGAGGCCGCCGCCTGTGGCACCGCCGTGGTCGCCAGCGCCGTCGGCGGGATCCCCGAGGTGGTCGCCGACGGCCAGACGGGCCTGCTGGTCCCCTACGACCCCGACGACGCCGCCGCCTTCGAGGCCGGCCTCGCCGCACGGGTCACCGAGCTCCTCCACGACCCCGCGCGGGCCGCGCGCATGGGCGCCGCCGGCCGCGAGCGGGTGCTGTCGGAGTTCGGCTGGCCGGCGATCGCCCAGCAGACCGTGCAGGTGTACTCGGCGGTGGTCGCGGCACGGGGCTGACGCCCGCGGGGTCCCGCACGCACGCCGGATGGGAGGCTGTCCCGTCGTGACCACCGACCGGCAGCCCTCGGCGGAGGACCCGATCCGGGCGCTCACCCGCGCGTCGCACCAGCTCCCCGCCGACCGCGTCGGCGCGGCCGTCACGCGCGAGGCGCGCCGGCTCGGGGCACGCGAGGCGGTCGTCTACCTGTCCGACTACGCCCAGCACGAGCTGGTCCCCGTGCCGGGCGACGGGGTGCCGGCCCGCCAGGTGCTGACCATCGACGGCTCGCTGGCCGGCCGGGCGTTCCGCCGGGTGCTCCCGGTGCAGGGCCACGGCGCCGACGGTCAGGTGACCCTGTGGGTGCCCCTGCTCGACGGCGCCGAGCGGATCGGGGTGCTCGAGCTCGCGCTCCCCGCGGGACCGACGCCGGAGCTCGAGGACGAGTGCCGGTCCTTCGCCTCGCTGGTGGCCGAGCTGGTGGTCACCCGCGACGCCTACAGCGACGTGTTCTCCCGTCTGCGCCGCCGCCGGAGCCTGTCGCTGGCCGCGGAGATCCAGTGGGAGCTGCTGCCCCCGCTCACGTACGCCAGCGACCGCGTCGTCATCACCGGCGCCCTGGAGCCGGCCTACGACATCGGCGGGGACACCTTCGACTACGCGGTCAACGGCGCGCTCGTGGACCTCGTGGTGCTCGACGCCGTGGGCCACGGGCTGCCGGCGGTGCTGCTGGCCTCCGCGGCCGTCGGCGCGTACCGGCACGCGCGGCGGGACGGGCTGGACCTCCCCGACGTCGCGGCCGCCGTCGACGCCGTGATCGCCGGCCAGTTCCCCGACAGCCGGTTCGCCACCGCGGTCCTCGCCCGCCTCGACCTCGACAGCGGGGTGCTGCACTGGGTGAACTGCGGGCACCCGGAGCCGCTGCTGGTCCGCGAGGGCGTCCTGATCCGCCCACCGGCCTGCCGGCCGGCGCGGCCCCTGGGCCTGCAGGCGGCCGGGCCCGACCTCTGCCGGGTGCAGCTGCGGCCGGGCGACCGGGTGCTGCTGTACACCGACGGCATCGCCGAGGCCCGCTCGCCCGAGGGCGAGTTCTTCGGCGAGGAGCGGCTGGCCGACCTCGTCGTCCGCGCCGAGCTGGCCGGGGACCCGCCGCCGGAGACGATGCGCCGGCTCATGGGCAGCGTCATGGAGCACCAGGCCGGCCAGCTCCAGGACGACGCCAGCATCGTCATGGTCGAGTGGCGGACCGGCGCCGAGGAGCGGCTGCGGCTGTGAGCACGGCAGCGACGCAGGACCCCCGCCCCGAGGGGGACGCGACCCCCGCCGACGTCGTCGTCGGGCTCGTCGCCGCGCCCGGTGCCCCGGCCGAACTGGCCGGCGAGCTGGCCGCCGACCTGACCGGCGCGCTGCGCGAGCGCCATCCCGACGTGACCTGGGACCTGCGGGTGGTGGAGGACGGCCTGGTCCGGCCGCCGGCCGACGACGCCGAGATCGTGGCCGCCGCCCGCGACCGGCTGCTGGCCGAGGAGTGGGACCTCGCCGTCGTCGTCACCGACCTGCCGCTGTCGGTGGACCGGCGGACGGTGGTGGCCCACGCCAGCCCGGTGCACGGCGTCGCGGTGCTCTCGCTGCCGGCCCTGGGTGCGGTGGGCCGGCGCCGGCGCGCGCTGCAGACGACGATCGGGCTGGTCTGCACCCTGCTCGGGGACGACGCCGACGGGGAGGACGACCCGGCCGCACTGCGCCGCCGGGTGCGTGAGCTGGCCACCGACCCGGCCGACACCACCGAGGGCGTGCGCTTCACCGCCCGGGTGCTCACCGGCAACCTGCGGCTGCTGGTCGGGATGGTGCGCGCGAACCGGCCGTGGCGGCTGACCATCCAGCTGTCCCGCGCCCTGACGGCGGCGGTCGCCGCCGGTGTCTTCGCGCTGGTGACCGCCGACGTCTGGCGGCTGGCCGACCGCTTCGGGCTGCTGCGGCTGGCGGTGGTCGGGCTCGGCTCGGTGGTGGCCATCTGCGCGACGCTCGTCGTCGGGGCGCAGCTGTGGGAGCGGGCCCGCTCGCGCCGGGTGCGCAAGCAGGTGGCGCTGTTCAACCTGGCCACCACCGCCACCGTGGTGATCGGCGTGCTGACCCTCTACGCCGCGCTGTTCGCCCTGGCCCTGGCCGGGTCGCTGCTGCTGGTGCCCCCGGGGCTGTTCGCCGAGGGCCTCGGGCACGCCGCCCGGCTCGGCGACTACCTGGAGCTGGCCTGGCTGACCAGCTCGCTGGCGACCGTGGGCGGCGCGCTGGGGGCGGGACTGGAGTCCGACGAGGCGGTCCGCGAGGCGGCCTACACCCACCGGCCCGACGTGCACCGGCTCGACGTGCACCGGCCCGACGCGACGGGATGACCGGCGTGGCCCGGGCGGCCGGCGGGGGCGAGGATGACGTGTGACCATCGCCACACGGTTCGCCGCCGCGCTCGGCGCGGAGACGTCCGGGAGCCCCGGGCCCGCCGAGCTGCTGCCCGTCCGTCTCGCCCGGGCCTGCGCCGCCACGCTGGGCGTCGACGGCGCGGGGCTGTCGGTGGTCGACGCCGCCGGCACCCGCATCCCGCTCGGGTCGAGCTCCGCCTCCGCCGCGTGCGCCGAACGGCTGCAGTTCACCGTCGGCGCGGGGCCGTGCTGGGAGGCGCAGGAGACGCGGCAGCCGGTCTTCGCCCTGCTCGAGGACCTGCGGCGCCGCTGGCCGCCCTTCGCCGAGCTGCTCACCGCGCAGACGCCGTTCCGCGCCGTGGTCGCCCTGCCGCTGCGCGAGGACCTCGCCGGGGCCGGGGCGCTGGACCTCTTCGCCACCGACGACGCGCGGGTTCCCGACCTCGACGTCTTCGCGGCCATGGCGGTCGGCGAGCTGGTCACCGCCGCGCTCAGCGAGGCCGCCGTCTGGTCGGACTGGCCGGCCGACCGCGGCCCCGACTGGCTGCACGGCCCCGCCGCCCGCCGCCGGGCCGCCGTGCTGCGCGCGGCGGGGCGGGCGGCGATGGCGCTGGAGACCGATCCGGCGACCGCGCTGGACCTCCTGCGCGCCGCCGCCTACGCCGACGGACGCAGCCTGGAGGACGTCGCGGAGGACCTCGAGCACGGCCGGCTCGACGTGGGCCGGCTCGCGCCCGGCCACGGTCCCTGAGCACCGCCGTGTGACCGTTCCCGCAGGTCAGCGGCGGAATCCGGGTCCGCCCCCGGGTGCTGTACCTCCCGTGACCGCCGCGCCCCCGCCGTCCGCCGTCTCCGCTCCCCCGGCGCCCGCCCCGGCCCCCGTCCCCTCCCCCACCCGCCTGCTCGACGTCCGCACGGTCTACGCCGAGCCCGCCGCCCTCGAGTCCGCCCGCGGCCGCGAGGTGCTCGCCCGCTTCCCCGGCGCCGAGGTCGTCGAGGTGCCCTCGCACTGGCAGATCCCCGAGCTCAACGGCAACGAGGGCAACGTCGAGCGCTGGGTGCGGGTCAAGACCGAGACGCTGGTGCTCGGCGTCAAGAAGTCGCTGTCGGCCCGGCCCAACAGCCGCTCGTCGAACTGGATCGCGCCCTCGACGGCCAACGGCTGCGCGATGGCCTGCGCGTACTGCTACGTCCCGCGGCGCAAGGGCTTCGCCAACCCGATCACCGTCTTCACCAACATCGAGCAGATCACCGGCTACCTGCGCCGGCACGTCGCCCGGCAGGGCCCCAAGACCGAGCCCGACCAGTGCGACCCGGTCAGCTGGGTCTACGACATCGGCGAGAACAGCGACTGCTCGGTCGACGCGCTGGTCAGCGACAACGTCGCCGACCTGGTGGCCACCTTCCGCGGGCTGCCCACCGCCAAGGCGTCCTTCGCCACCAAGTACGTCAACCGCGACCTGCTCGACCTCGACCCGCAGGGCCGCACCCGCATCCGGTTCTCGCTCATGCCCGACACCGACTCGAGGGTGATCGACGTCCGGACCAGCCGCATCGCCGAGCGCGTCGCCGCCGTCGACGACTTCGTCGAGGCCGGCTACGAGGTGCACCTCAACCTCTCGCCGGTGGTGCTGCGCGACGGGTGGGAGGCCGACTGGGCGCAGCTGCTGCGGCAGCTCGACGACACCCTCTCCCCCGCGGCCAAGGCCCAGGCGGCGGCCGAGGTGATCATGCTGACCCACAACCGCGACCTGCACGAGGTGAACCTCGGCTGGCACCCCAAGGCCGAGGACCTGCTCTGGCGGCCGGACCTGCAGCAGCCCAAGCGCAGCCAGAACGGCCAGTGGAACGTCCGCTACCGCAACGACGTCAAGCGGGCCGGTGTCGAGCGGCTGCAGGAGCTCGTCGCCCACCACGCCCCGTGGCTGCGCATCCGCTACGCCTTCTGAGCACCGTGCGACCCGAGCCCCGCCCGACCGGCGTCCCGGGCCGGACGCGGCCGCCGTCTGTGGGACCCTTGCCGAGGACGACCGCCGGCACGCCCGGTGGCCACCGCAGCACCACAGGTCGGGGGGAGACCATGGCGCCCACGTCGAGGGCGGATCTGCCGACCCTCGCCGCACCGGCGCTCCTCGAGGCCCTGCCCGACACCGTGGTGGTCGCCGACGGGGCCGGGCGGATCGCCTACGTCAACCCCTCGGTCCACTCGCTGCTCGGGCACGACCCCGTGGACCTCGTGGGCCGGTCGCTCACTGTCCTCATGCCCGAACGCCTCCGCAGCAGCCACGGGGCGGGGTTCGACCGCTTCCGGCGGACGGGCGTCGGCGAGCTGGTCGGCTCCACGACACAGGTGCCGGCGCTGCACGCACGCGGGCACGAGGTCCCCATCGACCTGACCCTCTCCCGGCTGGACCCGGTGCCCGGGGCGGACCCGGAGGGCGCCGTGGTGGTGGCCGTGCTGCGCGACGCCAGCACGACGGTCCTGCTCGAGCGTCAGCTGCAGGTCAGCCGTTACCTGGCGGCCACGCTGCGGGTCACCGCGGCGCTCACCGAGGCGCCCGACGCCGACGCCGCCTTCGCCCGGCTGCTGGCGACGCTGTGCGCCGAGCTGGACTGGGACGCCGCCAGCCTGTGGGAGGCCGACGAGAGCACCGGCCTGCTGCGGTACACCAGCACCTGGACCGCACCGGGACGGGACGTCGGTGCCCTGCACGCCGGGACGGTCGGGCGGTCCCTCGCACGGGGTGAGGGGCTGCCGGGGCTGGCCTGGTCCTCCCGGGCGCCGGTCGTCATGGAGGACCTGTGGACCGACCTCCGGTTCCTCCGGGTCGCCGAGGCGCGGGCCGACGGCATCCGCACGGGCGTGGCCTTCCCCGTGCTGCGCGGGGGCGCCGTGGTGGCGGTCTGCGAGCTGTTCTCGCGGCCGTCGCGACCGGTGCCCGTCGAACTGCTCGACGTCCTCGCCCACGCCGGCCGGCAGATCGGCCAGTTCCTGGGCCGGCTGCGCGCCGAGTCCGACGTCCGGCACCTGGCCGACACCCTGCAGCGCAGCCTGCTGCCCTCGCACCTGCCGACGATCCCCGGGCTCGACGTCGCCGCCCGCTACCGGCCCGGGGGCGGGTCGGCCCTGGTCGGCGGCGACACCTACGACGTCACGCCCCTGCCCGACGGGCGGTGGATGGTGCTCATCGCCGACGTGTGCGGCACCGGCGCCGAAGCGGCCGCGGTGACCGCCCTCGCCCGCCACACGGCTCGTGCGGCCGCAGCGGCCGGGGACCCCGACGAGGTGCTCCGGGCGGTCAACGCGGCGCTGCTGCGGGAGCAGGCCTCCGGTCCGCTCCGGTTCGTGACCGCCTGCTGCCTGGTGCTCGAACCGCGGGACGACGGCGGCGCCCGTGCCGAGCTGAGCGTCGCGGGCCATCCGCTGCCGCTGCTGCGCGCCCCCGCGGGCTGGTCGGAGGTCGGCGAGCGGGACCTCCCGCTCGGTGTCGACGCCGACGCCCGGTTCCGGGTGCAGACCGTCCCCCTCGCGCCCGGCGCGGCCCTGGTCCTCTACACCGACGGCGTCACCGAGGCCCGCGACGACTCCGGCGTCCAGCTGGGCGAGGACGGGCTGATCGCCCTGCTCGACCGCCCCGGGGCGGTCGGCGCCGAGCACCTCGTCGAGCTGATCTCGAGCGGCGTGGCGGAACGGCTGCGGCAGTCCCGCTTCGAGGCCGACGACCTCGCCGTCCTGGCCCTGACGATCCCGTCCTGACCTCCGGCGCGACCTGCGGCGTTACGGTGGCGGGGTGGCACGGGTGCTGGTCGTCGGCGCGGGGCTCGGCGGCCTCGCCGCCGCGGCGCGGCTGGGTGCCCTCGGGCACCGGGTGACCGTGCTGGAGCAGTCCGGCGGCGTCGGCGGCAAGCTCGGCTGGTACGCCCGCGACGGTCACGCCTTCGACACCGGCCCGAGCCTGGTGACGCTGCCCCAGGTGCTGCGCGACCTGTTCGACGCCACCGGCGGGCCCTTGGAGGAGGCCGTCGACCTCGTCCGGCTCGACCCGGCCGTCGACTACCGGTTCGCCGACGGCACCCGGCTGGCGATGCCCGGGCACCGGGAGGCGGTCCCCGGCGCGCTCGACGCCGCCCTCGGCGAGGGCAGCGGCGCCCAGTGGCAGGCGCTGCTCGAGCGGGCCGAGGCGATGTGGGCGATCACCGAGCAGCCGTTCCTGCGGTCCCCGCTGCGGGGGGCGGCCACGCTCGCCCGGCTGGCCCGCGACCCGGCCGACGTCGCCGCCGTGGCGCCCTGGCAGACGTTGCGCGGTCTCGGGGCCCGCTACCTGCGCGACCCGCGGCTGCGGGTGCTGCTCGACCGCTACGCCACCTACTCCGGCTCCGACCCGCGGCGCGCGCCCGCGGTGCTGGCCACCGTCCCCCACGTCGAGCAGGCGTTCGGCTCCTGGTACGTCCGCGGCGGGCTGCACCGGCTGGCCGAGGCGGTCGCCGACCGGGCCCGCGAGCACGGCGCCGACGTCCGCACCGGCACCCCGGTCCGGCGGGTCCTGCGCGACGGCGGGCGGGTGTCCGGGGTGGAGCTGGCCGAGGGCGGCGAGATGACCGCCGACGTCGTCGTCTCCGGTGCCGACGCCACCGCCCTCTACGCCGGGCTGCTGCCGCCGGACCGGCGCACCCGCGCGGTGCGCCGCGGGCTGACCCGGGCCACGCCGTCGCTGTCGGGGTTCGTGCTGCTGCTCGCGCTGCGCGGCCGCACGCCCGGCCTGGCCCACCACACCGTGGCCTTCCCCGGCGACTACGACGCCGAGTTCGACGCCGTCTTCGGTACCGGCCGGCACCGCGGCCTGCCCTGCCCGGTGCCCGACCCGACCGTCTACGTCAGCGCCCCCGACGACCCCGCCACCCGTCCCGACGACGACAGCGAGTCGTGGTTCGTGCTGGTCAACGCGCCGCGGCACGACCCCGACGGCGGCGTCGACTGGGACACCCCCGGCCTGGCCGACCGCTACGCCATCCGGGTGCTCGACGTGATGGCCGCGCGCGGGCTCGACGTGCGCTCCCGCGTGCGCTGGTGCGTGGCGCGCACGCCGGCCGACCTCGCGCGGGAGACCGGCAGCGTGGGCGGCTCGATCTACGGCACGTCGAGCAACGGCGCCCGCGCGGCCTTCCTCCGGCCGGGCAACGCCGCCCCGGTGCGCGGGCTCTACCTGGTCGGCGGCTCGTCGCACCCCGGCGGTGGGCTGCCGCTGGTGACGCTGTCGGCGGAGATCGTCGCCGGGCTGGTCGGCCCGGCCTGAGGTCAGACGCCCGTGCCGTGCCGGCCCTCGCCGGCGGCGAAGCGGGCGGCGCCCGGCAGCGCGTCGACGGCGAGCGAGGTCAGCCCGTGGCGGAACTCGTCGCCAGGGCCGCGGGCTCGTCGAGTCCCTCCTGCTCGAGCAGCGAGGCGCGGTCCTCCCGCCGGCACGTCCGGGGCGAGGCGGCCGACCGGCGGCCAGCCCCGGTGCTGACGAGCGTGCTGCGCGCCGGTCCGGAGCTCGAGCGCCGGGTCGTGCGGCGGTGGGTCGAGCGGGTGGTGCTCCAGCGCGAGACGGTGCTGCTGGAGACCGACGGGCTGACCCGCCAGCAGCCGGCGCGGCGGTGACCGGTTCAGCCTGCCCTGGATGCTGCTGCACCTGGTCGAGGAGACCGCGCGGCACGCCGGGCACGCCGACCTGCTGCGCGAGCCGTGGACGGCGCCACCGGCGAGTGAGCGCCCGGCGTCAGCCCCGCGCCGCGCCGAGCCCCAGCACCGCGGCCAGCCCGAGGGCGCTGCGCGGCGCGTAGGCCGTCCGCCACAGCCCGCCGTGGACGGCGGCGTACGCCTCGTCCTGCCACGGCTGCCCGTGCCGCGGGCCGCCGCCGGTGTGCAGGTCGTGCACCAGCAGCGCGGCCATGAGCACGTTCGACGTCGCCGGCTCGAACACCTCGACGCCGAAGCGGTGCGCCCCGGCGTAGGCCGCGGCGAGCGCGCGGTTCTTCACCACCGAGCGGGTGCGCGTGGGCGGCGCGACGTTCATCGACACCGTCGCCCCGGCGGCCCGCGCGACGGTGGCCCGCCACCGCTGCAGCCGCTTGGCCAGCGCGTAGTTCGGGCCCTGCTGGGCGACCAGGCTGTCGCTGATCCCCGGGTCGGTGCCCGGCACGTAGGCGCGCTGCAGCAGCCGGCCGGCCGAGAGCGTCCGCAGCGGGCGGCCGAGCAGCTTCCCGGCCCGGGAGCGGCCGGCGTAGGCACGCACCGAGTGCTCGACGGCGTCGCCGGGGACGGCGAAGACGTCGGTGGGCGTGGCGAGGAAGGCCAGCGCGAGGTCGGGGCGGTCCCGCTGCAGCCGCAGGGTCAGCGCGTCGACGGCCGCCGAGACCCGCACGTTCGTGGCGCCGTCGGCGTAGACGTAGTCGCCGAGCACGGGGTCGCCGGGGAGCCCTGCCACCCAGTCACCCACGGCCGGGACCTCCCGCACCAGGTCGGCGCCCGCGGTGGCGGCGAGGTCGCCGTCGCCGGGACCGGCGGGGACCAGGAGGCGGCCGGCGCCGCGGCGGGCGGTGTCGAGCACCCGCCGCCACAGGTCCGGTCGCGGCAGGTCGACGCCGGCGACGGTGGCGCCCCAGCGCAGCAGCGCGGTCAGCGGTCCCATCTCCGCGCCGGCGCCGAGCACGACGACGGTGCGCCCGGGCAGCGCCAGCCACTCGGGGTGCGCGGCCACGGTGCGCACCGCGTCGGCCAGCGTCGGCTCGGCGATCCCGCGCTCGACCCAGGAGTCCACCTGGCGCAGCAGGTCGTCCCCGCGCAGCCGCCGGCCGTGGAAGGGCAGGGTGAACTCGCGCTCGGGCTCGGCGGTGCCGGCCACCTCGCGGGTCGCCGGCGTCCGCCCCGCGGCTGCGGCCGGCAGCGCGCGGAGGGGCTGCTCGCCGCCGTCGGCCACCTGCAGCCGGGCGTGGACGGCCTCCAGGCCCGCGCCGGCGACGGCCAGCGCCGCCTCCGGGGAGGCCAGCCCGGCCTCGACGAGGCGGCGGAAGTGCACAAGGTAGCCGGCCCGCCAGTTGGTCTCCGACTCGGCGGCGCGGGCGCCGGTGGGGTCGACCGGGCGCAGCGCGTCGGCCACCACCGCCCGGCCGACCGCCGCGGTGCTGCGCCGCCCGTCGGGTCCTGCCGGGAAGACGACGCCGGTGTCGTCGGTGCTCACGCGGGGCTCCTCGGTCCGTGGTGGTGGTCAGTCCGTGGTGGTGGGCGGCGGGTCGACCGGCGCCCCGGCCTCCAGCCAGCGCAGCAGGGTGCGTGCGCCGTACCCGGTGCCGCCCTTGACCACCTCGGCGTCGTCGGAGCCGGCCCGCGCGGGACCGGCGACGTCGAGGTGGGCCCAGGGCAGGTCGCCGGCGAACGGGCGCAGGAACAGCGCGGCGGTGGTCCCGCCCGGGTTGCCGGGCGCGTTGCCGGCGTCGGCGACGTCGCTGTGCAGCAGGTCGGCGTACGCCCCGTCCAGCGGCATGCGCCAGATCCGCTCGCCGGCGTGCAGCGCGGCGGTGGACAGCGCGGTGGCCAGCCCGTCGGTGGTGGCGTACAGCCCCGCCGTCCGGGCACCGAGGGCGACCCTCATCGCCCCGGTCAGCGTGGCGACGTCGACGAGCACCGTGGCGCCGAGCCGCAGGCGGGCGTGGGCCAGGCCGTCGGCGAGGACGATCCGGCCCTCCGCGTCGGTGTTCTGCACCTCGGTGGTGCGCCCGCCGACGTGCCGGACGACGTCGGCCGGCCGGTAGGACGACCCGGACACCGCGTTCTCCGCGGCCGGGACGACGGCGGTCACCGCGACCGGGAGCTCCAGGCGGGCGGCGGCGTCGAGCGCGGCGAGCACCGCCGCGCCCCCGGCCATGTCGGTCTTCATCTCGCGCATGCCGGCGGTGGGCTTGATCGACAGGCCGCCGGTGTCGAACGTGATGCCCTTGCCCACCAGCACGGGCCGGGCGGGTCCGGCGCCGGGCGGCTCGTAGGCGGCGACGACGACCCGCGGCGGGGACGCCGAGCCGCCGCCGACGGCGAGCACGCCGCCGAACCCGCCCGCGGTGAGTTCCTCGGGGCCCAGCACGGTGACGGTGACGTGCGGCAGGCCGGAGAGCCGCTCGAGCGCCTGCCGGGCCAGCCAGGCGGGGTCCTTGGTGTCGCTCGGGGTGTTGACCAGGTCGCGTGCCCAGGCGACCGCGGAGGCGGTGACCTCCCCGGCCCGGGTCGCGGTGACGACGGCGGGGTCGTCGGCGTCGGCGGCGACCAGCGTGACGGTGGCCAGCCGCAGCGGGTGCGGCCTGGAGGTCTCGCGGAAGCGGTAGCCGGCCAGCAGCGCGGCCTCGACCGCGGCGCGGACCTCGTCGGCCCCGGCGGGTGCGGCGGCGCCGTCGAGGGGCAGGACGAGCCGGGTGGCGCCGTGCTCGGCGAGGGTCTGCGCGCGGCGCACCGCGGTGGCGACGTAGCCGCGCAGGTGCGGCAGCGTGCCGTCGCCCTGGCCGACGGCGACGACGCTGCGCGGGCGGCGCCCGGGCACCGGCAGGTTGGTGATCGCGCCGGCCTTGCCGGTGTTGCCGGTGTCGCGCAGGGCGCCGGTCAGCAGCCGGGCGGGCACGGGCGCGAGGGTGCCGAAGGGCGGCGAGGTCAGCCAGGCCGGCAGCGTGCCGCCGGACCCGACCGGGACCGCGAGCACGTCGTCCTCGCCGAGCCGCGGCAGGCCGGGGAGCAGCTCGACCCGCGGCAAGGGGGCGGCCCCGGTCGCCGGCGTGCTGCCGGCGGCCGGGGCCGCGTCGTCCTGCGCGGGGCTGCCCGGGGGCAGGCTCGCGGCGACGTTCAGCTGGTCGCGCCCTTCAGTGCCTCGGAGAGCGCCGCGGCCTCGTCGGGCGACAGCTCGACGACGAGGCGACCGCCGCCCTCGAGCGGCACCCGCATGACCAGGCCGCGCCCCTCCTTGGTGACCTCCAGGGGACCTTCACCCGTGCGCGGCTTCATGGCCGCCATGCGTGCCTCCTTCGCCGACCACCCGCAACCCTGTGCGGCTGCGGTGTGGCTGTGTCTCGGTGCAGTGAGCTCCGCTATGCATGATCCCGTATCCCCGCTGCGGAACCAACCTGAGCCCCCGGGTGGGTGGCCCGGAAGCACGTGGCGACGTGGTCGTCGACCATGCCCGTGGCCTGCATGAGCGCGTAGGCGGTGGTGGGTCCGACGAACACGAACCCCCGCCGCTTGAGCTCCTTGGCCATCGCCGCCGACTCCGGGGTCGTGGCCGGGACGTCGGCCAGCGTGGCCGGGCGGGGCCGCGGCGCGGTGGGCGCGAAGGACCACAGCAGGGCCGACAGCCCCTCCGGGACCTGCTGCGCGGCCCGGGCGTTGCGGACGGCGGCGGCGATCTTCGCGCGGTTGCGGACGATGCCCGCGTCGGCCATCAGGCGGCCCTCGTCGTCGGCGGTGAACGCGGCGACGGCGTCGATGGCGAAGCCCGCGAAGGCGGCGCGGAAGGCGGGCCGCTTGCGCAGGATGGTGATCCAGGACAGGCCCGACTGGAACGCCTCGAGGCAGAGCCGCTCGAACAGCGCGTCGTCGCCGTGCAGCGGGGTGCCCCACTCCTCGTCGTGGTAGGTGACGTACTCGGGAGCGCTGTCCCCCCAGGCGCAGCGCACGCGGTCGTCGGTCGGCACGGACTCCACGGCGCGCACGCTAGCCCTCGGCGCCGACGGACCAGCCCTCACCCGTGGCCGTCGAGTGAGTCGCGACCCTGGTGGACGGGCCGCTGACCTGGGGATTCAGGTCGAGGCAGCGTGCTCCGAGCGGTAGGATTCGTACATGCGTTCGGGTGACCCGGTCGGCGGTGACGTCCTGGACGCCGTCGCCGCGCTGGTCGCCGAGCGCAACCGGATCGACGCCCGGCTGGCGCGTTCCGTGCGCGCTGCGGAGTTGTCCCAGGCGCCCGAGCGCGACGGACAGAGGTCGATGGCCGCCTGGCTGCGCGGGCACTGCCGGCTCTCGCCGGCCGAGGCCTCCCGGCTGGTGGGCAACGGCCGGGCGCCGGAGCACCTGCCCGCGTTGGGCGATGCCCATGACGCCGGGCTGGTGTCGGCCGAGCAGGTCGCGGTCGAGCAGCCGCACGGCGACCTGGTGCAGGTGGTGCAGCGCCATCTGGACGACCTCGACCCCGACGGCCCGGAACCCGACCCCACCGAGGGCCGCTCGCTGACCCTGGCGCGGCACACCGACGGCAGCCTGTCGATCCGCGGCGAGCTCGACACGGTCGGTGGGGAGACGTTCGCCGTCGCCCTGGAGTCCCTCACCCAGGCCGACCGCCCCGCCGGCGACGAGCGCAGCCGCGCCCAGCGCCTCGGTGACGCCCTGGTGCAGTCGTGCGACGACGCGCTGGCCGCGGGCGGCCTGCCGACGCTGCGGACGGTCGAGCCGCACGTCGGCCCGCATCGACCTCGACGACCTCGACGACCTCACCGACCCCGCGGTCGGCAAGAACGCCGCGACCCTCGGCTCCGGCGCGGTCCTCTCCGCCGCCCGCGCCCGCTGGCCGGCCTGCGACGGCACCGTCTCCCGCGTCGTGGTCGGCCCCGACGGCGTGCCGCTGGACCTCGGCCGCGAACACCGCCTCGCCGACCGCCACCTGCGCCGCGCGGTCGAACTGCGCGACGGCGGCTGCGTGTTCACCGGCTGCGCCGCCCCGACCTGGTGGGCCGACGTCCACCACCTCGTGCACCGGATCGACGGCGGCGAGACCAGCCTCGAGAACTCAGCGTTGCTCTGCGAACGCCACCACACCCAGGTCCACCACGGCTTCCGCGTCGAACGACGACCCGACGGTCGATGGCACACCTGGCGACCCGGCGGGTCACAGATCACCACTCCCGCGGCACTGTCGCCCGCCGCCTGACCGCGCCCTGCGGCGCGGACATCAGGGCACGGCAGCGCCCTCCGCCGCCTGGGCCGGGGTGTTGCGGCGGGTGGCGAGGACGCAGCCGGCGAGCACCAGCGGCAGGCCGACGGCGAGGCCGAGGGTGAACGGCTCGTCGAGCAGCAGGACGCCGGCGAGCACCGCGACCGCGGGGTTCACGAAGGTGATCACCAGCGCGCGCTGCGGCCCGACCTCGCGGATGAGCGCGAAGAACAGCACCAGGGCCAGCGCCGTGCACACGACCCCCAGGGCGGCGAGCGAGGCCAGCACGGTGGCCGGCGCGGCGGTCACCTGCCCGATCCGCGGGATGGCGAACGGTGCGTAGACGACGGCGGTGACCACCAGCGCGATGGAGCTGACCGCCACCCCGGGCACGTCGGCCAGCGCCCGGCTGGCCACCAGCGGCGCGGTCCCGTAGCCGATGACGACGAGGACGACGGCCAGCACCGGCAGCAGCGCGACGCCCTCGACGTCGAGACCGAGCAGCGCCGCGATGCCCACGACGCCCAGCCCCATCCCCGCGATCCGCACGGCGGTCAGCCGCTCCTCGTCGCCCAGCAGCCGCGCCGCCAGCGCCGCCACGAACGGCACCGAGGCCACCAGCAGCCCGGTGAGCGAGCTCGACAGCGACACCTCGGCGTAGGACAGCAGCAGCCACGGCGCGGTCATCTCCAGCACGGTGAACAGCAGCAGCGCCCGCCAGTGCCGCAGCGCCGGCCGCAGCTGGCCGCGGGCCACCGTCCACGGCACCAGCAGGGCCGCCCCGATCACGCACCGGGCGAAGACGACGACCACCGGCGACGCCTCCTCGACCGCCACCTTGATGAGCAGGTAGGGCACGCCCCAGATGACCGACATGGCCAGGAACAGCACCCACCCGCGACGACTCACCCCGCCATCCTCACCGACCCCGGACCCAGCCCCCGACGCGCCCTGCCGTTGCGCATCCCGGGCCACCGGGGTTGGACTGCCTGCCGTGGATCCCGCGCAGCGCTTCGCCCTCCTGGCGGAGGCCCTGTCCACCCGGCCCGGCGTCGGCCCGCCCGGCGCCGGCGAACGACGGGGCTTCGGCTCGACCGCCCTCACCGTGGACGGGTCGATCTTCGCGATGCTCGTCGGCGGGGCGCTGGTGCTCAAGCTGCCGCAGCACCGCGTCGAGGGGCTGGTCGCCGCCGGCACCGGACTCCCCTTCGCCGCGGCCAACGGCACCCCGATGCGCGAGTGGGTGGCCCTCGACCACGGCACGCCGGAGTCCGACCTCGCGCTGGCCGAGGAGGCCATGGCGTTCGTGGCCTCGCGCCGGCGCACGTAGCAGGTCCGTGGCCGCGCCTCGCTACCGTCGCGGCATGGGGTGGTCGGGATACGGGACCTTCGTCGTCCTCGCGGTCGTGCTGGTGCTCGTGCCGGGGCCCGACGTCGCGGTCGTCCTGCGCAACACGCTGGCCGGGGGCCGGGGACGCGGGTCGTGGAGCGCGGTCGGGATCACCGTCTCCAACGTCCTGCAGGGGACGGCGGCCGCGACCGGCCTGGCCGCGCTCGTCGTCCGGGTGGAGCCGCTGTTCCAGGCGATCCGCTGGGCCGGTGTCGCCTACCTCGCCTACCTGGCGCTGCAGGCGTTCACCTCGGCCGTGCGCGGCCGCTATCCCGACCTCGACGCCGGCGCGCCGGCGACCGGGCGGGCCGCGGTGACCGGCCTGCGGCAGGGGTTCCTCAGCAACGTCACCAACCCGAAGGTGCTCGCCTTCTACCTCGCGGTGCTGCCACAGTTCCTCGCGCCGGGCACGCCCGTCCCGGTCCTGCTGGCCTACGCGCTCACCCACGCCGCGCTGGGCCTGGTGTGGCTGCTCCTGCTGGCCGCCGGCCTGTCCCGGGCGCGGCGCGTGCTGGCCCGCCGCCCGGTCCGCCGGGCGCTCGACGCGTTCACCGGCTGCGCGCTGCTGGCCTTCGGCGCGCGGCTGGCGGTCTCGCGCAGCTGAGTCAGGCCACCGGCCAGGCCACCTCGACGTGCGGGGTGTCCGGGTCGACGTCGCGGTCGCTGAGGTAGACCTCCGCCGGACTGCCGGCCCGCTCCAGCCCCCGGGCGTCCACCCACGCGCCGACGGCGTCGTAGGCGCCGAGGATGCCGGGGAACTCCGCCTGCCCGCGGGACAGGCAGGTCACCGCCTCCCGGCCGGCCCGCTGCAGCCGGATGCGCAGCTCGCCGGCGGGGTCGACGCGGCCGGTGAACGGCTGCACCACCTCCACCGGTCCGTCGCCGTCCTCGGTGACCATGCCGTGGTAGACGACCCGCAGCCGGCCGGCCGGGGCCGCGCCTGACCGGGCCAGGTGGGCGGCGATCTCCTCCGACGCCCCGGTGACGAAGTCGTCCAGCTCGTCCACGGTCAGCCGCCGTTCGGCGGTCAGGACGGTCGCCTCGGGCACCTCGCGCAGTGACACCTCGTACACGTGCTCCTCCTCGGTGGGTTCGGCGGTCAGGGCGTCGACCAGGACGCGGCGGCGGCGGACGTCGTCCTCGACGGCGGCCCACCAGCGCGCCACGGCGGCGCGCCGCTGCGGCGGGTCCAGGTCGACGACGTCGCGCACCCGGGCCAGCGGCATGCCCGCGCGGCGCAGCGCGGCGATGAGCCGGGCCCGCCCGACCTGCCCGGCCGCGTAGCCGCGGTAGCCGCTGGACGGGTCGACCGCGTCGGGCAGCAGCAGCCCCTGCTCGGCGTAGAGCCGCAGCGCCTTGGCCGACAGCCGGGTCCGCCGCAGGAACTCGCCGGGCCGCAGCAGGGGATCGCTCATGCCACGAGCGTGCGGCACGCCCCTGGGGCGGGGTCCAGCGGAAGCACCGTTCCCCGCGAGGCGGTCCGGTTTCCGTGGCGGGCCGTCCGGGCAGCGCCCGGGGACCTGCGACGACGGGAGGCCCGTGTGGCCGACGCACTCCCCCGCCCCGCGCCCCGGCGCCGGCTGCTGGTCTCCGGCCTGCTGCTCGGCGCGGGCACCGCCGGGGCGGTCGACGAGATCGTGTTCCACCAGCTGCTGCACTGGCACCACTTCTACGACCGGGCCAGCGGCGCCGCCGGGCTGGTCTCCGACGGCCTGCTGCACGCCGCCACGTTCTCCGCGGCGGTCGCGGGCCTCGCGCTGCTGGCCGACGCCCGCCGGCGGGGACCGTTCCCCGCCGTGCTGTGGTGGGGCGCGGTGCTCACCGGGGCCGGCGCGTTCCAGCTCTGGGACGGCCTGGGCAACCACAAGCTCCTGCGGCTGCACCAGGTCCGCTACGGCGTTGACCTGACCGGCTACGACGTCGCGTGGGTGCTGCCCGGGGCCGCGCTCCTGGTGGCGGGCCTCGTGCTGCTCGCGCGGTCGCGGAGCCGGCCGGTGCCGCGCGCGTGACCGTCCTCCTCGCGCTCCTGCTCGCCGCCGCAGCCGGCTACGTCGCCGCCACCTGGCGCTGCCGCAGCCCCTGGCCGCTGGCGCGCACCGCCGCGTGGCTGGCCGGGCTGGCCGCCGCCGCGGTCGCCGTGGCCGGGCCGGGCGCGGCGCACGCCGACCTCCACGCGCACATGGCCGCGCACCTGCTGCTGGGCATGGTCGCCCCGGTGCTGCTCGTGCTGGCCGCCCCGGTGACCCTCGCCCTGCGGGCGCTGCCGCCACCGGCCGCGCGCCGCCTGTCCCGGCTGCTGCGCACCGCCCCGGCGCGCTGGGCCACCGACCCGCTGGTCGCCGTCCCGGTCAACGCCGCCGGCCTGTGGCTGCTGTACGGCACCGGGCTGCACACCGCCGTCGCGCACCGGCCGGCGCTGGCCGCCTTCGTCTGGCTGCACCTGCTGGTCGGCGGGTACCTCGCCACGGCCGCGGTGCTCGCCGTCGACCCGGCGCCGCACCGGCGGCCGGTGGCCGTCCGGGCGCTCGCCCTGGCCGGCGGGGCGGCCGCGCACGACGTCCTCGCCAAGGTCCTGTACGCGTACCCGCCCGCGGGCACGGTGGCTGCCGAGGAGGGCGCGCGGCTCATGTACGACGGCGGCACCGTGGTCACCCTGGCGACGGCGGCGCTGCTGTGGCGGCGCTGGTACGTCAGCCGCGAGGCGGTACGCGCGGCCGCTCAGCCGGCGTGACCGCGGGCGTACCGGGCGAACCGGCGCAGCGAGATCCGGAAGCCCAGCACCACGAACGGCTTCACCAGCGGCCACCCGAGCGAGCCGACGATCCCGAAGGGCAGCCACAGCCGCTCGGTCCAGACCAGGTCGGTGCCGTGAGGGGCCGGCGTCAGCTCGAAGATGCCCGGACCGCGGACGATCCGGCCGGTGTGCTGCACCACCACGCGGCGCGGCGGGTCCCACTCGGTGACGACCATCGTGTCCAGCACGCCGAGGTGCCGGCCGCGCCGCCACGGCAGCGGGACGCCGGTGCGGGCGGCCAGCCGGACACCCACGCCCTCGTCGTGCGCGGTGACCACCTCGACGTCGGTGGCCGGCATCCAGCGGCCCTGTGACCGCCAGTCGGTGAGGGCCGCCCACACCCGCTCCGGCGGCGCCTCGACCGCCACCGGCAGCACCAGCTCAGGCACCGTTCCGCGCTCCCTCGTCCACGTCCCGTCCTTCGCCCGTGGCCGCCGCGCCGGATGCAGGGGCCCCGGACGCGATGGCTCCCGCTGCTCCTCCGGCCGGCACGGTCAGCCCGGGGTCGGTGTCGGCGTCGGCGGCCCCGGCCGTCCGCTCGGAGCGCAGCGCCGCGATGACCTCGTCGCGCTCGTCGAGGGCCAGCGCCAGCTGCTCGAGCAGCCAGTCCACCTCGGTCATCCGGTAGCCGCGGACGGCCACCGACACCTGCAGCCCGCGCACGTCCTCCCCGGTCACCGGCCGCTCGTCGGGCAACTCGACCGGGGAGCGCTGCGGATCGGCCGGCGGCTGCGTCTCGCCGCGGCCGAGCAGGAACGAGCCGCCGAGGAACAGCAGCGCCCCGACGACGGCCACCGCGGCGATCCCGACGAGGAGGGACAGCACCGGCCCGCCTCAGCCCTCGACCGGCTCGACCGGCACGTTGAGCGGTGCCCGCATCCCCCCGCCGTTGTCGCCGGGGGCGCCGGCCGCCTCCGCCGCGCGGATGTGCGCGAGCACCTCGTCGACGTCGTCGGTGACGGTGAACAGGTCCAGGTCGCCGGCGCTGATCGTCCCCGACTCGAGCAGGCTGCCGCGGATCCAGTCGACCAGCCCCGACCAGTACTCGGTGCCGACGAGGACGACCGGGAAGCGGGTGACCTTGCGGGTCTGCACCAGCGTCAGCGCCTCGAACAGCTCGTCGAGCGTGCCGAACCCGCCGGGGAGGATGACGAAGGCCTGCGCGTACTTCACGAACATCGTCTTGCGCACGAAGAAGTAGCGGAAGCTGATGCCGACGTCGACCCACTCGTTGAGCTCCTGCTCGAACGGCAGCTCGATGCCCAGGCCCACCGACAGCCCGCCGGCCTCAGAGGCGCCGCGGTTGGCCGCCTCCATCGCGCCCGGCCCGCCGCCGGTGATGACGGCGTACCCGGCCCGCGCCAGCGCCGCACCGATGCGGACGCCGGCCTCGTAGTGGGGGTGGCCGGGCTTGGTGCGCGCGCTGCCGAACACGCTGACGGCGCGCGGCAGCTCGGCGAGCAGGCCGAAGCCCTCGACGAACTCCGACTGGATCCGCAGCACACGCCACGGGTCGGTGTGCACCCAGTCGGTCGGCCCGCGGCGGTCGAGGAGCCGCTGGTCGGTCGTCGTCCCGACCGTCAGCGCGTCCGGCTCCCCGCCACGCAGCATCACCGGGCCCCGGTGTCGCGTCGGGCGCGGGTTCCGGGCGCCGTCAGGCGGGGGGATGGTCGTCATGCGTTCGCTCCTCGGGCGGTCGGCTGCGACAGGTAGGCGGTCAGGGCGTCCTCGGCCGGCTGCAGGCGCTCGGCCAGCACGTGCTCCTCGCGGGTGTGCGCGAGCTTCGGGTCACCCGGGCCGTAGTTGACCGCCGGGATGCCGAGGGCGGCGAAGCGGGCGACGTCGGTCCAGCCCAGCTTGGCCCGGGCCGGCCGGCCGACGGCGGCGACGAAGGCCGTGGCGGCGGGCTCGCCCAGCCCCGGCAGCGCGCCGCCGGCGTTGTCGACGACGGTCAGCGTGGCCCCGGCGTCCACCGCGCCGGCGAACACCTCGCGCACGTGCGCCTCGGCGGCGTCCTCGTCCCGGTCGGGCGCGTAGCGGAAGTTGACCGTCACCCGGCACAGGTCCGGGACGACGTTGCCGGCCACCCCGCCCTCGATGCGGACGGCGTTGAGCCCCTCGCGGTAGGTGCAGCCGTCGATGTCGACCTCGCGGGCGCGGTAGCCGGCGAGCGTGGCGAGGATGCCCGCCGCGCCGTGGATCGCGTTGACGCCGAGCCAGCTGCGCGCCGAGTGCGCCCGGTGGCCGGGGACCTCGAGCACCGCCCGCAGCGTGCCCTGGCAGCCGGCCTCGATCTCGCCGTCGGTCGGTTCGAGCAGGACGGCGAGGTCGCCGTAGAGCCAGCCGCGGCGCTCGCGGACCACCCGGCCGAGGCCGCTCTTCACGGCCTCGACCTCCTCGTTGTCGTAGAAGACGAAGGTGAGGTCGTGCGCGGGCGCGGCGCCCGGGACGCCGAAGCGGCCGGCCAGCCGCAGCATCACCGCGTCCCCGGACTTCATGTCGCTGCTGCCGCAGCCGTACAGCCGCCCGTCCTCGAGCCGGCCGGGCACGTTGTCCGCGATCGGCACGGTGTCCAGGTGCCCGGCCAGGACGACGCGGGTGTCGCGGCCCAGGTTCGTGCGGGCCAGCACCGTGTCGCCGACCCGCTCGACCTCCAGCCCGCCGAGTGCCCGCAGCGCGGTCTCGACGGCGTCGGCCAGGGCGCGCTCGTCGCCGGAGACCGACGGGGTGTCCACCAGGACGCGGGTGAGGGTGAGGACGTCGGCGGAGAGGTCCAGGTCGGGCGCGCCGGTCACGGTGCCCGAGCCTACGGGCGGGCCGACCGCCGTCGCTGGGTAGCGTCGGGAGCGTGACCGCCTCTGCCGCCCGCTCCGCCGTCGCCGCCGGCCTCGCGACCATCACCTCCACCGGCACCGTCCTGGACACCTGGTACCCCTCCCCCGCCCTCGGCGGCGGCGACCGCGGCCCGGCCGGGACCCACCAGCTCGGCACGCTGGAGCTGGGCAGCGAGCTCGGCCACGAGTTCTCCGGCCTAGTGCACACCGACGACGCCCGCGGCGTGGAGGTGGTCTGCGTCCGGACGGTGATCGCCGACCTCGACGCCCCGCCGGTCGACACCCACGACGTCTACCTGCGGCTGCACCTGCTCTCCCACCGGCTCGTCCGCCCCCGCGAGCTCGACCTGGCCGGCGTCTTCGGCCTGCTCCCCAACGTCGCCTGGACCAGCGCCGGCCCCGTGCTGGCCACCGACCTGACGCCCGCGCGGCGGGCGACGCTGCGCGCCGCGCACGGGCACCTCACGGTGCTGTCGGTGGACAAGTTCCCGCGGATGGTCGACTACGTGCTGCCGCCCGGCGTGCGCGTGGCCGACGCCGACCGGGTGCGGCTGGGCGCGCACCTGGCCGAGGGGACGACGGTCATGCACGAGGGCTTCGTCAACTACAACGCCGGCACGCTGGGCCCCTCGATGGTCGAGGGGCGGATCAGCGCGGGCGTCGTCGTCGGCGCCGACAGCGACATCGGCGGCAGCGCGTCGATCATGGGCACGCTCTCCGGCGGCGGCCGGGAGGTCGTGTCGATCGGCAGCGGCTGCCTGCTCGGGGCCAACGCCGGCATCGGCATCTCCCTCGGCGACGGCTGCGTCGTCGAGGCGGGCTGCTACGTCACCGCCGGCTCGCGGATCACCCTGCCCGACGGCTCGGTGGTCAAGGCCCGCGAGCTCTCCGGCCGCGACGGCCTGCTGTTCCGCCGCAACAGCGTCTCCGGGGCGCTCGAGGCGCTGCCCCGCTCGGGCGAGTGGGGCGCCCTCAACGCCGCCCTGCACGCCAACTGAGACGTCGAGGAGCCCGTGTAGCGCTGTTGGCTCCTCAGGTGAGGTTCGCCGGCTCCGTGGCAGGGACGTCGAGGTGCTCGAGCAGCGCGACGACGAACTCCTGCGGCCGCTCCACGTGCGGGGAGTGCCCGACGCCGGGCAGCACCACCTCGCGGTAGGCGCCGCCGGAGGCCGCGTAGCGGTCCAGCACCGCGCGGGTCTGCGTGACCATCGGCTGCGGCGGGCAGACCTCCGCCCCCGGCCAGCCGGGCACCGCGCCGAGCTGCCCGAGGAAGGCCAGGTCGAACACCGAGGTGTCGGAGACGATCGCGTCGGCGTCGCCGCGGATCCACAGCACCGGCGGCTTGGCGGGCAGGTCGACGATCCCGGAGACGTCGAACACCGTCGGCGCCATCGTGTTGAGCACCCCGCGCGACCCCGGCGCCGTGCCCGGCCAGGTGTCGCTCGGGACGGCGTCGCCCGGGTAGTTGTCCTCGCCGGTGCGGGTGGAGAGCATCGAGGCGACGAAGACGTCCTCCAGCGCCGGGTCGAGCGGCAGCGAGCCGGGCGCCACGTAGTAGGCCCGCAGGATCGAGCGCGGGCTAGTCGCGGCGGCGTCGGTGGTGTCGCCGGCCGCGAGGGCGGCCACGAACTCCGGGTTGGCCGCACCCCCACCCGAGCCCGCGCCGTCGTCGGCCAGGCGCCGGCCCTCGGTGCCGACGGTGCCGCCGAAGCCGTAGGGCGACACGGGCGCCACCAGGGTCACCGAGGCCACCCGGTCCGGCGCGTCGAGCAGGTGCCGCAGGACGACGCCGGCGCCCATGCTCCAGCCGACCAGGTGCACCCGGTCCGGGCCGAGGGCGTCGAGCAGCGCGCCGAGGTCGTCGGCCCAGTCGCCGACCCCGCGGCGGGCGTCGACCGGCTGCGGGTCGGTGTCGCCGTAGCCGCGCAGGTCGACGGCGAGCACCCGGTGCCGGCCGGTCCCGTGCACCGCCAGCACCGTCTGCTGCCAGAACAGCGCGGAGCTGACGTTGCCGTGGACGAACACGATCGCCTCGCCGGGGCCCGCGGGGTCGGTGCCCTCCGGGTGCAGGACGTTCTGGGCGAGCCGCGCGGTGGGCACGCGGGTCGCTGCGATCCCGGGCAGCAGGACGTCGGGCATGCGGGTCTCCTGGGAGGTCGGCGGGGAGGCGGCCGTCACGCTAGCGACCGCACCCGTCCCACGACACCCGTGCGGCCCCGCCGTCCCCCCGGGATCCGGGGTCCTCGCGAGGGCCGCACCTAGAGTCGGGGCGATGACCAGCGCACGGACGGCCCCGCCCCGCCGCCCGGCCCCGGCTCCCGGGCGCCCGGCCGCCAAGCGGCCGGCGGCGCGGCGACCCCCGGCGAAGCGGCCGGCGGCCCGGGGTCCCGCAGGGAAGCGGCCCTCCGGCCGCCCCCGGAGTGGCGCCGCTGCGCTGCGGACCTGGTGGCCGGCGTACCTGCTGGCCGTCGTCGTGGTGTTCGCGCTGGCCTGGCGGGCCGACGGGTCCGGGGCCGCCGAGCCCGCGGCGACGACGGGGATCTGCACCGTCCCGGCCACGTCGGTGACCCTCGGAGCCGACCAGTGGGCCAACGCCCGGACCATCGCCGACGTCGCCCGGCAGCGGGGACTGTCCGAGCGGGCCGTCGTCATCGCGCTGGCGACGGCGATGCAGGAGTCGACGCTGCGCAACCTCGACCACGGCGACCGGGACTCCCTCGGCCTGTTCCAGCAGCGGCCGTCGCAGGGCTGGGGGACGCCGGCACAGGTGCAGGACCCGGTCTACGCGGCCGCCCAGTTCTACGACCGCCTGGTGCGGGTCCCCGGCTGGGACACGATGCGCCTCACCGAGGCCGCCCAGGTCGTGCAGCGCTCCGGCTTCCCGGAGGCTTACCAGCGCTGGGACGGCTTCGCGCAGTCGCTGACGGTGGCGCTGCGCTCCGACGACCGCGAGCGCAACTGCGGCTGAGTCAGTGCACCCGGGTGCGGCCCCTGCCGTACAGCTCGGGGCGGTCGAGGGTCGCCGACGTCCACGCGTCGCCGGCGAGGCCGCGGCCGCGGTGCAGGTGCGCCTCCACCGCGAGCAGCGCGGCGAGGACGGCGACGGGGAACAGCAGGACGAGCACGAGGAACACGGCAGGGCCTCCGCGACGGACCGGGCGGACTGCCCGGCGGGATGCGACGACCGTGTCGCGCGGCCCTTGCGGGACCCTGGTGCAGGACTGACGGCCGCTTGCGGCCCACTGGCGGCTCGGGCGGTGCGCCTCAGGCAGTACGACTCAGGCGCCGCGGTTCAGGCGGTGAGGCGCTGCACCGCGGCGTCGATGCGCTCGTCGGTGGCGGTGAGCGCCATCCGCACGTGTCGCGCGCCGGCCGGGCCGTAGAAGGACCCCGGCGCGGGGACGACCCCCAGGCCGGCCAGCCAGTCGACGGTGACCCAGCAGTCCTCGTCCCGGGTGGCCCACAGGTACAGGCCCGCCTCGGAGTGGTCGATCCGCAACCCCGCGGCGCGCACCGCGGCGGCCAGCCGCTCCCTGCGGGCGCGGTAGCGCTCCCGCTGGGCCTCGACGTGCGCGTCGTCGGCGAGCGCGGCGGTCATCGCCGCCTGGACCGGGCCGGGCACCAGCAGCCCGAGGTGCCGGCGCACCTCCCACACCTGCCGGACCAGCGCCGGGTCACCCGACAGCAGCCCGGCGCGGTAGCCGGCCGCCGTGGACTGCTTGGACAGCGAGTGGACCGCGAGCAGCCCGGTGTGGTCCTCCCCCGCGACGGCGGGGTGCAGCAGCGAGCGCGGCTGCACGTCCCAGCCCAGGGTGGCGTAGCACTCGTCGGCCACGATCGGCACGCCGTGCGCCCGGCCCCACGCCGCCCAGGTGCGCAGCTCGTCGTCGGACAGCACCCGGCCGTGCGGGTTGCCCGGGGAGTTCAGCCACACCAGGACGATGCCGGCGGCGTCGTCGGGCGGGGTGTCGGTGCGGCGCACGGCCAGCCCGGACAGCACCGCGCCGACCTCGTAGGTCGGATAGGCGACCTCCGGGATGACCACCGTCCCCTCGCGCAGGCCGAGCAGCGTGGGCATGAGCGCCACGAGCTCCTTGGAACCGATCGTCGGGATCACCGACGGGTCGGCGGCCAGCGGGTCGGCCACGGTCACGCCGAGACGGCGCCGCAGCCACTCCGCGGCCGCCTGGCGCAGCTCCCGGGTCCCCAGGGCCGGCGGGTAGCCCGGGGAGTCCCCGGCGGCGGCCAGCGCCGTCCGCAGCACCTCGGGGGTCTCGTCGACCGGCGTCCCGATGGACAGGTCGACGATCCCGCCCGGGTGCTGCGCGGCACGGGCCCGGGCGGCCTCCAGGCTGTCCCAGGGGAAGTCGGGCAGCCGGTGACCGGCCGCCGTCCCCGGGGTGGCCGTCAGTGCCCCTCGCCCTGCGGCGGGAGGGCCGCCACCAGCGGGTGGTCCTTCGCGATCTTGCCGGTCTTGGCCGCGCCGCCGGGGCTGCCGAGGTCGGAGAAGAACTCCACGTTGGCGTCGTAGAAGTCCTTCCACTTGTCCGGGACGTCGTCCTCGTAGTAGATGGCCTCCACCGGGCACACCGGCTCGCACGCACCGCAGTCGACGCACTCGTCGGGGTGGATGTAGAGCATCCGCTCGCCCTCGTAGATGCAGTCCACCGGACACTCGTCGATGCAGGCCTTGTCGAGGACGTCGACGCAGGCCTGGGTGATCACGTAGGTCACGGTGGGTCCTCCCGGGGGACGTGCGGGCAGCGGTCCGGCGGCCGGCCGGACTCGCGCGGGTCTGACGTCAGTATGGCCCCGCGGGGCCCGGTGAAACGCGACGGGTGGACGGCGCCCGCCCCGGTCGGGGGAGCGCGGAGCGGACACCGCAGGATCGGGGCATGGGACAGAGCCGCTCACCCCTCGGCGTCGCCGACCTGGAGCGGCTGGCCGCCCGCGGGTGGCGCGGCACCGACGAGGAACCGCTCGGCGGCTGGCTGCTGCGTGCCGGCGGCGGGTTCACCGGCCGCGCCAACACCGCGCTGGTCACCGGCGACCCGGGCCGGCCCCTGCCCGAGGCGGTCGAGGCGGTGACCGCCTGGTACCGCGCCCGCGGACTGCGGCCCGGCGCCGCGCTGCCCGGCGTCCAGGCCCGGCCCGCCGACGCCGCGCTCGCCGCCGCCGGGTGGACCCGCGACGACGACGTCCTGGTGCTCACCGCCCCGCTGGTCCCCGGTCCCGGCCCCGCCGTGCCCGTGCAGCTCTCCCCCACCCCGGACGACGGCTGGCTGACCGCCTACCGGCACCTGGGCGACGCGCTGCCCGACACCGCGCGCGCCGTGCTCGTCAACGCCCCCGACGTCGTCTTCGCGGCCGTGCGGCCCGGTCCGGACGCGGCGCCGGTCGCCGTCGCGCGGGGCGTGGTCACCGACGACTGGCTGGGCGTCAGCGCGGTCACCGTCGCCGAGGAGGCCCGCCGCCGCGGCCTGGCGACCGCGGTGACGGCGGCGGTGACCCGGTGGGGCGCGCAGCACGGTGCGCGCTGGGGCTACCTCCAGGTGACCGCGTCGAACGCACCGGCGCGGGCGCTGTACCGGCGGGCCGGATACGTCGAGCACCACCGCTACCACTACCGGTGGGCGCCGGACTGATCTCGGCCCACCCGCCGCGGGTCAGGCGCGCGGGACGACCGGCCCGCGGGGGGATGCGAGCACCCGTCCGACGGCGAACGCGGCGGCCAGCACGCCCAGGCCGAGGAAGGCGAGGGTGACCGCGCCGAGGCCACCGCTGCCGACGGCGACCAGGTCCCCCTCGGGCCGGCGCGTCGTCGCTCCCACGGCCACCACCAGCCAGGTGAGGGCCGGCAGCACCGCCACGAGGCGGGAGCCGGTGAGCCGCAGCGCGCCCACCACGAGCAGGTAGTTGCCGACGACGGCGACGAGCACCGACAGGGGCACGAGGACGCCGGCCACCCGCAGCGGCAGCCAGAACACCTCGACCAGCGTCAGCCAGCCGGCGACCAGCACCGCCGCGAGCGCCGCCAGGACCAGCGCGACCGCCCGGCTCACGCGTCGCTGCTCACGCGTCCAGGCCGGCGAACAGGTCGTCCTCCCAGCCGTTCGGGGCGTCGCCGGCAGGCCCGCGCTGGCCGCGGACCAGACGGTAGTGCTCCACGCCGAGCACCTCCTGGCCGAAGTTGTTCGACAGCGCGAAGAACGGCCCGTCGACGGTGATCTGCGTGGCGTGCGCGCGCATCGCGGCGTCCTTGCGGCCGGCGTACGGACGGCCGTCGACGGCGGCGGTCACCGCCTCGTCGGGGACGGCGAAGGGGATGTCGTCGATCTCGCCGAGCTGCTCGAACGGCGAGGCCTGCCCCAGCGACGCCATCGCCTCGGCGCCCTCCCGCAGCACCGAGACCGGCGTGCAGCACCAGTAGACCTTGGCGACGTCCCAGGCCTCCCCGAGGTCCGGACGCCAGGCGGGGTCGGCGGCCCGCTCGACGGCGGCCATCGCGACCCGGTGGGCCTGGATGTGGTCGGGGTGGCCGTAGCCGCCGTTCTCGTCGTAGGTGACCACGACCTGCGGGCGGACCTCGCGCACGACGGCGACCGCGTGCCCGACCGCCTCGTCGAGGTCGGCGTTCCAGAAGGCGCGCGGCTTGCCGTTGGCCGGCGTGCCCATCATCCCGGAGTCCCGGTAGCGACCCGGGCCACCGAGGAACCGCCAGTCCGCGACGCCCAGCGCCTCCATGGCCGCCCGCAGCTCGGCGATGCGGTAGCCGCCGAGCTGGTCGGCCTGGTCGGGCGCCAGCTGCGCCAGGTCGGGGACGAGGACCTCGCCCTCCTCGCCCAGCGTGCAGGTGAGCAGCGTGACCCGCGCCCCCTCGGCGGCGTAGCGGGCCATCGTGGCGCCGTTGTTGATCGTCTCGTCGTCGGGGTGGGCGTGCACGAGCAGCAGGCGGCGGTCAGCGGTCACGGGAGAGGAGTCTCCCACCGACCTCTGGACGCGATCATGGCCCGGTGACCACGTCCCGGGGTCCCCGGGCGGTCACCGCGCCGTGATCGCGGGGTGCTACTCGGCGTCGACGGGGACGACCGTCCGGGCCTCGGCGAAGTGGCAGGCCGAGGGGTGGCCCTGCCCGCGGTCGACCAGCTGCGGCGGATCGGTGGCGCAGACGTCCTGCGCCTTCCAGCAGCGGGTGCGGAACCGGCAGCCCGAGGGCGGGTCGGCCGGGCTCGGCACGTCGCCCTGCAGCAGGATGCGGTCCTTCTGCCCGCGCAGGTGCGGCTCGTGCAGGGGGACCGACGACAGCAGCGCCTGCGTGTAGGGGTGCGACGGCGAGGAGTAGACCTCGTCCGCGGTGCCCTCCTCCACGATGCTGCCGAGGTACATGACCGCGACCCGGTCGGAGATGTGCCGCACCACCGACAGGTCGTGGGCGATGAACAGGTAGGACAGGCCGAGCTCGTCCTGCAGGTCCTCGAGCAGGTTGACCACCTGGGCCTGCACCGAGACGTCGAGGGCCGACACCGGCTCGTCGCAGACGATCACCTCGGGCTGCAGCGCCAGCGCGCGGGCGATGCCGATGCGCTGGCGCTGGCCGCCGGAGAACTGGTGCGGGTAGCGGTTGACGTAGTCGGGGTTGAGGCCGACGCGGTCGAGCAGCTCCTGGGTGCGCTTGAGCCGGCCCTTCTTCGGGGCGACGTCGGCGTGCACCGACCAGCCCTCGGCGACGATGTCGCCGACGGTCATGCGCGGGTTCAGCGACGCGTAGGGGTCCTGGAAGATGATCTGGACCTCGCGCCGGTAGTCCTTGAGCGCGCGGCCGCCCATGTGGGCGACGTCGCGGCCCTTGAAGAGGATCGACCCCGCGGTCGGCTTCTCCAGCGCCACGATCAGCTTGGACACCGTCGACTTGCCGCAACCGGACTCCCCGACCAGGCCGACGGTCTCGCCGCGGCGCAGGGTGAGGTCGACGCCGTCGACCGCGCGGACGTGGCCCACGGTGCGCTTGAAGACGATGCCCTGGGTCAGCGGGAAGTGCTTCTGCAGCCCGCGGACCTCCAGCAGCGCCTCGCCCATCTCGCCCCGGGCGCCGGTCGCCGCGATCCCGGAGGTCAGCTTGGTCAGGGACGAGTGCACGTGCTGGCCCGGGACGGCCGCCGGCACGGACGACGCCGCGGTGGCGCCGTGCTCACTGGGCTGGGACACCCAGCACCTCCTCGCTGTAGTGGCACGCGGCCTCCCGGCCCGGGACGACCAGCCGCAGCGGCGGGACGTCGGTCGAGCACTCCCGCCCGGGCGCGGCGTCGGCGCCCAGCCGGCGCCGCGAGCAGCGCGGGTGGAACGGGCAGCCGCTCGGGATGCGCGCCAGGTTCGGCGGCTGGCCGACGATCGGCTGCAGCCGCCCGCCCTTGGCCTCGACCTGCGGCACCGAGCTCATGAGGCCGTCGGTGTAGGGGTGCGCCGGGCGGGTGAAGACGTCGTCGACGGTGCCCCGCTCGACGATCTCACCGGCGTACATGACCGCGACGTTGTCGGCGACCTCGTTGACCACGCCGAGGTCGTGGGTGATGAGGATCAGCCCCATCCCCGTCTCCTCCTGCAGGTCCTTGAGCAGGTCCATGACCTGCGCCTGCACGGTGACGTCGAGGGCGGTGGTCGGCTCGTCGGCGATGAGGATCCGCGGGTCCAGCGCGATGGCCATGGCGATCATGACGCGCTGGCGCATGCCGCCGGAGAACTGGTGCGGATAGTCGTCGACGCGGCGCGCGGCGGCGGGGATGCGCACCCGGTCCATGAGCTCGACGGCCCGCTTGCGGGCGTCCTTCTTGCTCATCCCCCGGTGCGCCCGGAACATCTCGCCGATCTGGTAGCCCACGCTGTAGACGGGGTTCAGCGACGACAGCGCGTCCTGGAAGATCATCGAGATCCCCGGGCCGCGGATCTTCCGCTGGTCCTCGGCCGGCATCTCGAGCATGTTCCGGCCCTGGAACCAGATGCCGCCGCCGGTGATGACGGCCGGCGGGGTCTCGAGGATCCCCATGATCGCCTGGGCCGACACCGACTTGCCGGAGCCGGACTCGCCGAGGATGGCGAGGGTCTCCCGCGCCGCCAGGCTGTAGCTCACCCCGTTGACGGCGTGCACCGTGCCCGAGCGGGTGCGGAACTCCACGTGCAGGTCGTCGACCTCGAGCAGGGGCGTGCCCTGCTCGGCGAGTTCCGCGGTCGGCTTGGTCAGGTCGAGGTTGGTCATGCGCGCTGCCTCGGGTCGAGGGCGTCGCGCAGGGCGTCACCCATCATCACGAACGCCATCACGGTCAGGGTCAGGATCAGGCTGGGGAAGAAGACGAGGTGTGGCGCCGTCCGGAGGAGCGACTGACCGTTCTCGATCTGCAGGCCCCAGGAGATGGCCGGCCGCTGCAGGCCCACGCCGAGGAAGGTCAGCGTCGCCTCGGCTGCGATGAGCACGCCGATGGTGATGGTGGTGTACACGAGCACCGGAGCCACGGCGTTGGGCAGGATGTGGCGGACCAGGATGCGGCTGTTCGAGGCGCCCATCGCCCGCGCCGCGGCCACGTAGTCGGAGCTCTTCACCGCGATGACCTGCGACCGGACCAGCCGCATGGCCGTCATCCAGCCGAAGGCCGCCAGGGCGATGGCCACTGCCACGACCCCTCGGCCCAGGATGCCGCTGCGCAGCACCACGAGCGCCCCGAGGATCAGCGGCAACGCGTAGAAGATGTCGGTCAGGCGGCTGAGGAGGCTGTCGACCCACCGGCCGTAGAACCCCGAGACCGCGCCGACGACGACGCCCATGACGAGGACGACGGCGACGGCGAGCAACCCGATGATCAGCGAGTTGCGGGCGCCGTACACGACGTTGGCGAGGTAGTCGCAGCCCTGCTGGTCGAATCCGAACCAGTGCTGCGCCGAGGGCTTCTGGTTGCTGCTGCCCAGGCTGCAGGCACGGGGGTCGGCCCCACGGGCGAAGATCTGGGGGAACAGCGCCATCAGGAGGAAGACCAGCCCGAGGACCGCGCCGATCCAGAACAGCGGGTTGCGCCGCAACTCGCTCCAGGCGTCGCTCCAGAGGCTGTTCTGACGCTCGTTCGTGACGTCGACCGAGGGACTGGCCAGACCGGTGGTCGTGCCGGCCTCGACCTCGTCCTTGCGCAGGTTCATCTGCTGCTGCTCAGTCATAGCGGATCCTCGGGTCGAGGACGGCGTACAGCACGTCGACGACCAGGTTGAAGAAGACGAAGAAGAACACCATCAGCGTGACGATGCCGACGACGACGGCACCTTCCTGTGCCTGCACGCTGTCGAAGACCGCGCGCCCGATACCGGGCAGGTTGAAGACGGTCTCCGTCACGATGGCGCCACCCATGAGGGTGCCGATGTCCGCACCGATGAACGTGACGACCGGGATCAGGCTGTTGCGCAGCGTGTGTCGCACGATGACCGTGCGGTTGGGCAGTCCCTTGGCCCTGGCCGTGCGCACGTAGTCGGCGCGCAGGTTCTCCGCCATGCTCGTACGGGTCAGCCGGGCGACGTAGGCCAGCGAGCCCGAGGCGAGCACCAGACCGGGCAGCAGGTAGCTGTACCAGCCCTCGGTGATCCCCGCGATGGGGAACCAGCCGGCCTTGACCCCGAGGACGTACTGCGCGACGAAGGCGAGCACCAGGAGCGGGATCGCCACCACGAGCGTGCTCGAGACGAGCACCAGGTTGTCCAGGAAGCCGTTGCGCCGGATTCCGGCGAGGACGCCGGCGACGATGCCGATGACCGCTTCGATGAGGATGGCGACGATCGTCAGCCGCACGGTGACCGGGAGGCGCTGTTCGATGGTGTCGAGCACCTCACGGCCGCGGAAGTCCGTGCCGAAGTCCCCCTGGGCCAGATCACCGAGGTACTTGACGTACTGGACCGGCAGCGGGTCGTCGAGGTTGAACTCGTCCCGGAGCTCGGCCACCACGGCGGGGGCGAGCGGGCGGTCGCCGCCGAGCGCGCGGATGGGGTCACCCGGCAGGGCGTAGACCATCGCGAAGATCAGGAACGAGGCGCCGAGCAGGACGGGGATCGTCAGCAGGAGTCGGCGCGCGATGTAGCGGCCCATGTCCCCCCTTGGTCGTGCGCGACGGCGGACGTGGCCGGCGCGGGTTCATCGTGCTCCTGTGCGGGCACGCGCGCCGCCGGGGGTGGCTGCCCCTTTCTGGGACGGCCACCCCCGGCGGGTCGTACGGACGGGCTCAGTTGTTGACGGTCACCGAGGCGACGTCGATGTCACCGAACACGTCGATGACGACGTCGCTGACGTTCTCCGAGTGGAGCGCCTGCTCCTTGTCGAAGAACATCGGCATGATCGGCATGTCCTCCAGGAGGACGTCGTCGGCCTGCTGGTACAGCTGGATCGCCTGCTCGTTGTCCGACGCCTGGTTGCCCTGCTGGACGAGGGCGTCGAACTCGGGGTTCGAGTAGAACGAGGCATTCGAGCCCGCCGGCGGGAGTGCCGCCGTCGAGTAGAGCGGCTCGAGGTAGTTCTGCGGGCTCGGGTAGTCCATGCTCCAGCCGAGGCGGAACGGGCCGGTCATGCCCTGCTCGTCCTGCAGCGGCAGGTACTCGGAGAAGTCGAGGTCGCCACGCAGGGCGAACTCGATGCCGAGGTTCTCCCGCAGCTGGTTGCCCACGGCCTCCACCCAGGCGTCGTGACCGGCGCCGGAGTTGAACCACAGCTCGATCGGCTGACTGCGGTCGAAGCCGGCCTCGTCGAGCAGCTGGTTGGCCCGGTCGACGTCGAGGGCGCAGTACTCACAGGCACCCTCGCGGTAACCGTCGACGACCGGAGCGATCGCGTCGTCGGCCGCGGTGCGGCTGCCGCTGAAGATGGCGTCGGAGATGGCCTGCCGGTCGACGGCCATGGAGATGGCCTGGCGGACGCGGGGGTCGGCGTACCGCGGGTCGTACGTGGGGAAGGCCATGTACGTGAAGCCCGACGACGGCGCCTCGATGAAACGGTCGCCGAAGGTGTCCTGGGCACCGGCGAGGGCGTCCGGCGGCATGTCCGGGAGCACGTCCAGGTTGCCCGCCTCGACGTCGTTGAGGCCCGTGTTCAGGTCGGCGTAGACGCGGAACTCGACGGTCTCGGCCTTGGCGGTCTGCTCGCCGGCGTAGTCGTCGTAGCGGCTGGCGGAGAAGCCCTGCCCCGGGACGAAGTCCTCGGTGGCCTGGAAGGGGCCGTTGCCGACCGGGCGGGTGCCGGACGCCTCGGGGTCCTCGAAGAACGACTCCGGCTGCGGGTAGAAGGCGCTGTAGCCGACGGTGACCGGGAACTGGGCGAAGGGCCCGGTGAGCGTGACGGTGAAGGTCTGGTCGTCGACGACCTGGAGCCCGCTCATCTCGGTCGCGGCCGGGTCACCCGTGGGGTTGCCGTCCGCGTCGGTCGGGGCCTGCAGCTGGTCGTAGCCCTGGATGTTGGAGAAGAAGTACGACGCGCCCTGGGCGTTGGGGCTGTAGGCGCCCCAGTTCCACGCGTCCACGAAGGACGAGGCGGTGACCGGGCTGCCGTCGTGGAACGTCCAGCCGTCCTTGAGGGTGACGGTCCAGGTGGTGTTGTCCTCGGACTCGATGGACTCGGCGACGCCGGTGTACTCGACCTCGCCGTCCGTCGCGTACTCGACCAGGCCCGTCCACAGGGACGAGATGACCTGGTGCCCCTCGGACTCGGTGGTGTTGCTGGGGACCAGCGGGTTCTCGGGCTCGCCGATGTAGATGCTGAAGGTGCCACCCTCGCCGCCGCCACCACCGCCACCGGAGCCGCTGTCGTCGCTGCCGCCACAGGCGGACAGCAGCAGCGCACCGGACAGGCCGGCCGCCAGGAGCGCCGACCGGCGCTTGCTCAACTTCACGTGCGATGCCTCCCTCGTCCCGCGTCTGCGGGGGGAACGGACTGGTCTCTGCGTGCCGGGACACTGCGCACCCGGGCGCACTGGCCGAGCGCCGGCGTCCTCCGGGTGAACACCACGGAACGGATCCGGAACGCCGTGGCGACCCTAGGCACGCGTGACGGAGACCGTCCACGACCGCAACCGATTTGTGACCGTGGCTCACGACCGCCGTCCTCACACCTCCAACAGCGGCGGTCGACCGAGCCGCGGACCGCACGAGTTGCGGTCCGCAGTCGTTCACCCCGGAGGACTTCCGCTACGCGGGCGAGCCGGGTGTAGTGACCGTACGCCCGGGTAACCGGGGGTGAGCCACAGGGAGAGGAGCTCACCATGAGCGGCATCGACAAGGCGAAGAACAAGGCCCAGGAACTGGCCGGCGAGGGCAAGGAGCGCGTCGGCGAGGCCACGGGTGACCGCGACCTGCAGGCCGAGGGCGCCAACGACAAGGCCGCCGGCAACCTCAAGCAGGCCGGCGAGAAGGTCAAGGACGTCTTCAAGTAGGCCGTTCCGACACGTCGCCAGGGCGCCGTCCCCCCGTCGGGGACGGCGCCCTCGCGCGTTCAGGAGCGGGCGAGCAGCCCCCTGACGGCGGGCAGCAGGGGGCGGTCGGCGGCGATCCAGTCCAGGCCGTCGAGGTCCGCGGCGCGCACCCACCGCAGCTCGCGGTGCTCCGAGGCCGCCGGCTCGCCGTCGACCAACCGTGCGGCCCAGACGCGCAGCGTCGAGGCCCCCGGGGTGCCGCCCCCCACGGAGCCGTCCAGCGGCACCTCGCCGAGGAACTCCCCCGGCGCGACGACGACCCCGAGCTCCTCGGCGCACTCGCGCACCAGCGCGGCGAGGTGGTCCTCCCCCGGCTCGACCTTGCCGCCGGGGAACTCCCACAGTCCGGCCAGCGGCCCGGAGCCGCGCTGCGCGACCAGCACCCGGTCGTCCCGGACGACGGCGGCCCCGACCACCTGGACGACGTCGAGGGCGCGCACCGCCGCCGCGGCCGCGTAGCCGTCCAGGTGCCGGCGCATGGCACGCCGGACCCGCCGGCGCAGGACCGTCCGCTCGAGCAGGCCGCCCAGCACGCCCGGCAGGCCGGTGTCCCAGTCGACCTGCTCGTCGACGACGGTGCCGGTGGCGGTCGCGGTGAACCGCCGCTCGTGGGTGAGCCGGCGCCGGCCGCGGCCGGGTCCGGCGGCGTACAGGTCGCGCACCGGGCGGACCGACTCGACCTCCTCCAGCGGGAACGGCCACGGGCGGCCGAGGGCCCGGGCGACGTCGAACGCCACGGTCAGCGGCGCCGCCACGACGGTCGTGAAGCACAGCCGGTGCACGCCGTCACCCTCGCAGACCGGGCAGGATGGCTCCCGTGCGCATCACCGCCCGGGTCGACTACGCCGTCCGCGCGGCCGTGGAGCTGGCCGCCGCGGCACCGGGCGCCCTGACCTGCGACCGCATCGCCACCAACCAGGGACTCCCCTCGCGCTTCCTGCAGGGGATCCTCGGTGACCTCCAGCACGCCCGGCTGGTCACCAGCCAGCGCGGCCGGGAGGGCGGCTACCGGCTCGCGCTGCCGCCGTCGGAGATCTCGATCGCCCGGGTCATGCGGGTGGAGCAGGGCTTCCTCGCCGAGGTGCACGGCCAGCGCCCCGAGGACGTGAGCTACCCCGGCGCGGCGGAGGAGCTGGCCGGCGTGTGGGTCGCCGCCCGCGCCGCGTACCGGCGCGTGCTCGAGGAGGTCACCCTCGCCGACGTCGTCGCGGGGAAGCTGCCGGCGTACGTCGCCGAGCTCGCCGCCGTCGAGGGCGCCTGGCGGTCCTTCGGCGATGGCCCCTCCTGAGCGCACACCGGCCGGCGCCCCACGTGTGAGACCATCGGGGACGTGACGGATCGCGGCAGCCTGCTCGTCGCGCGTCTGCACATCGACCTCGGCCTCGTCAGCAGCGCCGCCTGTCGCGCCGCGCGCTGACTCCCAGTCCTCCTCCGCGGCGCGAGCCGCGACCCGACCTGGCAGCGCCCCCGCGCCCGGGTGAACCGGCGTGGACGGCGCAGGAAGTAGTGCACCGTGTCCGCTCCTCCCCGTTCCAGCCGGCCCGTCCGCGGCCAGGGCCAGTGGGCGCTCGGCTACCGGGAGCCGCTCAACCCGAACGAGCGGATGAAGAAGGACTCCGACGGGCTCGACGTCCGTCAGCGCATCCTCGACATCTACTCGAAGACCGGCTTCGAGGGCATCGACGCCGGTGACCTGCGCGGCCGCATGCGCTGGATGGGCCTCTACACCCAGCGCGCCCAGGGCATCCCCGGCGGCAAGACCGCCGTGCTGGAGCCCGAGGAGCTCGAGGACTCCTACTTCATGATGCGGGCCCGCATCGACGGCGGGCAGCTCACCAGCGAGGCGCTCCGGGTCCTCGGCGGCATCAGCACCGAGTTCGGCCGCGACGTCGCCGACGTCACCGACCGGCAGAACGTCCAGTACCACTGGATCCGCATCGAGGACGTGCCCGAGATCTGGCGGCGGCTGGAGTCGGTCGGCCTGAGCACGATGGAGGCCTGCGGTGACGTGCCGCGGGTGATGCTCGGCTGCCCGCTCGCCGGGGTCCTCGAGGACGAGGTCCTCGACGCCACCGACGTCATCGCCGAGACGGTCGCGAAGTACGTCGGCAACCCCGAGTTCAGCAACCTGCCGCGCAAGTGGAAGACGTCGATGTCCGGGTGCGTCGACCACTGCACCGAGCCCGAGATCGACGACGTCTCCTTCGTCGGCGTGGTGAACGGGGACGGCGAGGCCGGGTACGACCTGTGGGTCGGCGGCGGCCTGTCCACCAACCCGATGTTCGCCCAGCGGATCGGCGTGTTCGTCCGGCCCGAGCAGGTCACCGACGTCTGGGCCGCCTGCACCTCGATCTTCCGTGACTACGGCTACCGCCGGCAGCGCAACCGTGCCCGGATCAAGTTCCTGATGGCCGACTGGGGCCCGGAGAAGTTCCGCCAGGTGCTCCAGGACGAGTACCTGCAGCACGCGCTGCCCGACGGCCCGGCGCCGGCCCCGGCGAAGCACGACCAGCGCGACCACGTCGGCGTCGCCCGGCAGAAGGACGGCCGCAACGCCGTCGGCTTCGCGCTCCGCACCGGCCGGATCAGCGGCTCGCTGCTCACCACGATCGCGGACCTCGCCGACGAGTACGGGCAGGGGCGCATCCGGACGACGACGCAGCAGAAGCTGGTCATCCTCGACGTGCCCGACGAGGAGGTGGAGGCGCTGGTCGAGGCCCTCGCCGAGCACGACCTCCAGGTCCGCCCGAGCGCGTTCCGCCGCGGGACGATGGCCTGCACGGGTCTGGAGTTCTGCAAGCTGGCGATCGTGGAGACCAAGCAGCACGCCCAGGACCTCTACGCGGAGCTGGAGAAGCGGCTGCCGGACTTCGACACCCCCATCGGGATCAACGTCAACGGCTGCCCGAACAGCTGCGCCCGGTTCCAGACCGCCGACATCGGCTTCAAGGGCTCGATGGTCCGCGACGACAGCGGCGAGATGGTCGAGGGCTTCCAGGTGCACCTCGGCGGGCACCTCGGCGTGGAGGCCACCTTCGGCCGCAAGTTCCGCGGCCACAAGGTGACCAAGGCCGAGACCGCCGACTACTGCGAGCGGCTGCTGCGCGGCTTCCTCGAGCGGCGCACCCCGGGTGAGTCCTTCGCCCACTACGTCTCCCGCGCCGAGGAGGACTGGCTGCTGTGAGCGAGGAGGAACCGTCGCCGTCGGGAAGGCAGCGCCAGCTGCCGGTGTTCCACTGCCCGTACTGCGGGGACGAGGACCTCACTCCGCACGAGGAGGGCTGGCGCTGCGGCGCCTGCCTGCGGGCCTTCTCGGTCCGCCTGATCGCGACGGGGGTGCAGGAGTGACCACGGCCATCTCGCCGACGCCGGAGCTCGCGGCCGACGCCGACGCCCGGTTCGAGGGCATCGCCGACCCCGTCGAGCAGGCCCTCGCCGTGCTGCGCTGGGCCGGGGAGACCTTCGGCGACGACTTCGCCGTCACCTCCTCGATGGCCGACGGGCTGCTCGCCCACCTGGCCTCCCGCGCGGTCCCCGGCGTCCACGTGGTCTTCCTCGACACCGGCTACCACTTCGCCGAGACGATCGGCACGCGGGACTGGATCAGCAGCGTCCTGCCCATCACCCTGGTGAACGTGACGCCGCCGCGGACGGTCGCCGAGCAGGACGCCGAGCACGGCCCGGCGCTGCACGACCGCGACCCGGACCTGTGCTGCTCGCTGCGCAAGGTGCAGCCGCTGGCCGCGGCGCTGGCCGGCTACGTCGCGTGGGGCTCCGGCGTGCGCCGCGACGAGGCGGCCACGCGCGCGGGCACGCGGGTCGTCGACTGGGACGCCAAGCGCGGGATGGTCAAGGTCAACCCGCTGGCGGCCTGGACGCAGGACGACGTCGACGCCTACATCGCCGAGCACCAGGTGCCGGTCAACCCGCTGCAGGAGATCGGCTACGCCTCGATCGGCTGCGCCCCGTGCACCCGCCCCGTCGCACCGGGCGAGGACCCGCGCGCGGGCCGCTGGGCCGGCCGGGGCAAGACCGAGTGCGGCCTGCACGTCTAGGAGCGGCTGACGTGCCCCGGCCTCCGCGCCTGTCCCCCGACGAGGTCGCGGCGGGCCTGCGCGCCCTGCCGCTGTGGTCCGGGGACGTCGCCGGCCTGCACCGGACGGTCCAGCTCGCCTCGTTCCGGGCGGCGGTGGCGCGCATCGTGGCGATCGCCGACGTCGCCGAGGAGCTGGACCACCACCCCGACGTCGACCTGCGCTGGCGGACTCTGCACCTGACGCTGGTCAGCCACTCCGAGGGCGGCGTGAGCGCCCTCGACCTCGAGCTCGCCCGCCGGATCGACGAGCTCCTGCCCTCCTAGTCCGTGACGGGCAGGACCAGGAGCCGGAGCAGGCGGTCGGCCTCGGCGTCGGGGTCCTCGGTGAGGCCGGTGTGCACCGGCCCGGGCTGCACCACCGTGCTGCGCGGCGCGGTCAGCCACCGGAACCGCGACCCCAGCGCCTCCCGCCCGGCCGCGCCGGCCGCGGGGGCGGCGGCGCACACGTCGGCGGCGGCCTGCAGCGCCCGGACGATCGCGTCGGGGTCGGCGGTCGGGTCCAGCGCGCGCAGCCGGTCGACGTCGAGGTGCACCCGGCTGCCCAGGTAGTCGCGCTGCCGGCAGTAGACGAGGACGCCGGCGTTGAACGCCTCGCCCCGCTCGACCCGCGGCACCACCCGCAGGACGGCGTACTCGAAGGTGTCCCGGCGACTCACCGCTGACGCACCCCGGGAGGCGGCGGCGGGCCGAGCCAGGAGGGACGGTTCTCCCCGCGCGGCGCCCGGCGGCGGCTGCCCCCGGCGGCGGCCGCGGCGACCACGCCGGGCAGCCAGGCGTCGCGGGCGGCGAGGCGCGCGGACAGCTGGGCGACGTAACGCTCGCGCCACTCGCCGGCGGTGGGTGACCGACGGTCGGCCCCGGCCAGGGCACCGCCCCGAGCGTGCGAGGGGTGGGGAGGGCGGGGTCCTTCGTCCTCCAGCCACGCGTCGGGCACCTGGGCCAGCACCCGCTCCAGCAACGGGCGGGTGACCCGCGGCGCGAGGTCGGCGTCGGCGGCCCCGAGGTCGGGCTCGCACTCGAGGAGGGCGTGCTGCGAGGCGTCGTAGGGACGGCGGACGGCGGCCTGCGCGCCCGGCCAGGAGTGGTGGAAGGTCAGCGCGGCGCCATGGTCGATCAGCTGCAGCCGGCCGTGCCAGAAGAGCATGTTCGGGTTGCGCCAGGACCGGTCGACGTTGCCCACCAGCGCGTCGAACCACAGCACCCGGCCGGCCAGCTCCGGCTCGACCTCACCGACGCCGGCCTCGAAGTCGAGCGCGCCGGGCAGGTAGTCCAGCCCGAGGTTGCGCCCGGCCGAGCGCTGCAGCAGCTCCTGCACCTCCTGGTCGGGTTCGCCCACGGCCAGCTCCGGGACGACGTCGACGGTGACCAGCGCGGGCACCGGCAGGGCCAGCGCCCGGGCCAGCTCGCCGCAGACGACCTCGGCCACCAGCACCCGCACGCCCTGCCCGGCCGCCCGCCACTTGACCACGTAGGTCCCGAGGTCGTCGGCCTCCATGAGTCCGGGCAGCGAGCCACCCTCGCGCAGCGGGGTGACGTAGCGGGTGGCGGTGACGGCGGGCAGCACAGTGCCGTCAACCTAACGCGGGACCTCACGCCGGGACGTCGCGGCGGGCCGCGTCGCCCGCCGACCTGCGGAACGCGCCGCTCACCTATGCCGAGGTCGGCGCCACGCGCGCGCCGCAGCTGCCGGCCGGCTATCTGCACGGCGAGTGGACCGAGGGGGGGCGGCACCGGGCGGGAGACATTCGAACGGGTCGCCGGACGAGGTCGGCACTTGCGTCGAGCCAACGACGGGCTGCCGCGGCTGGGCTACGGACCTTCCCTGGAACGCACGGAGGCCGGCCGTCGGGACTCCCTCCGGCCGACCCGCCTCCGTGCGTGGCCTCAGATGGTGCACGACGCCGCACCTCCGGAGTCGGTGAAGCCACCGGCGGAGATCCGGTGGTTGGCGAACTCCCCGTACGTGGCCCACCCGGCAGCCGTGAGGACGGCGTACTCCACGTAGATCGAGAAGTGGCCGGGGCCGTTGAGGACGTGGTGCGGCCCGTCGTAGTAGGCGTTGCGATCGGAGGCCGTGATCCAGCCCGTGGGACCGACCCAGGAAGCGTTGTCGGCCGACACCCAGGACCGGTGAGCGGTGTCGGCCGGCGCGCCGTCCGCGCTGAGTCCCGCGCGCCCTGACGGAGACGGTGAGCAAGGTCCGGTCGCAGAAGACGTCGGTGGCGAAGGTCCACCCGTCGGCCGAGACGGCGGCCTGCGCCCTGGTGGCCGTCGACGGCAGCGATGTCGCCAGACAGGCCGTGGTGGCCAGGATCGTGCGGAAGCCCCAGCGCCGCACGTGGCGCGCCCGGGTGCTGGACCGGTGAGAGGTAACGGCGGACATCGGGGCTCCTCGGTCGTGGTGGACGGCGAGGGTCCCCGCTGGTGTCACCGTCCTGCCGCTCCGCCCGGCCGGCTGTCGCCTGTACGACGCCGGTCCCGTCGGGTCGGTGACATGGCGCGTTCCGGCGCGGACCCGCTGCGGACATCGGCCCCGGACCCGCGCGCTGATCGCTCCCTCAGCGGTCCGAACACGTCCTCCGTAGGGCTGGCCCGGGAGGACGTGTTCGGGTCGCCAGGTGGTTCGAGGCCGGCCGACGGGCGTCGGACGACACCACTGACTGCTGCGTCGCCACTGCCGCGTCCACCGCGTCGGCTGCGCCCTCGAAGGCACAGGACAAGCCGTCCTCGGTGAGGTCCACCTCGTGTCCGCCGGCCACCGGAGTGGCCTGCCGCAACGTGTCGGACAACGCCCGGCGAACCGACTGGGCCACCGCCTTCCCCAGCCGGGTCAACTGCTCGGTCGCCCGACCTGGTCGACGAACGGGAACGTCCTCGTCCCCACCGCTCGCCCCATCGACGACTGAGCGCACCATGGCCGACGCCCGTGCGGCGCAACAGCCGCCGCCGCACCGGCGGCGCGACCGGGCGGTCCACCCGAGGCGCACGGGCGTGCCCCGGCGAATCTGACATCCCGTACCGGAGCCTTCCCCGAGCGGTTCTGCGTGTCGGCGAGCCGACAGCGGCTCCGTCAGGGAGCGGACAGTGGCTGGTGACCAGGCTCGTCACGCTGGTGCCACACCGCAGGAGCACCCCGAGGAGGGCACCATGACCACTACCGCCGACGACGTCCGGGGCCACGGCCGCCGCAACCCGTCCGACGCATCGGGCCCCTTGGCGGAGGACACGCCGTCCCCACCGGACGACGTGGTCGGCCACGGCAGCAAACGCCCGACCGACGGGCAGGCCGACACCGACGACGTCCGGGGCCACGGCTTCAGGCTCCCCTCCGACGGGCCCAGCGTCCTCTGCGACGACGCGTCGTCCCGGCCGTGCGCTGTGGTGGGCGACGGCGCCGGGCAGTCCGCCAAGGCGCAGTCCGTCCTCGACGAGCTGGACCGCTGAGAGAAGCGACTCCTGCGGGCGGTCCTCCGACGGGATCCCGAGTCCGCGGTCTCCGCCGACCGTAGGTCCCGGCCGGGGCCGCCGGCCTCCTCGAGGCGGTGACGGCGCTGCCGTCACCGCCTCGGCGCCGGGCCCGGCACGGCGTTGTCGGCCAGTGCCTGCAGGACGGTCTTGACCTGGAACGGCGTCAGGCCCGGATGGGCGCCGAGGACTCGGGCCGCGTGCCCGGCGACCACCGGCGCCGCGAAGCTGTTGCCGGTGGCGGTGATCGACCCGCCGTCGAGCCAGGCGACGTCGACGTCCACGCCGGCGGCGCCGAACTCCACCGGGGGCTTCGGGTTGACCGAGAAGCCGGGACCCGGCGACGGCCGGGCCGCCACCGAGCAGACCGACGCATAGAGCGAGGGGTAACTCTCGGTCGGGGTGTTGTTCACCGCCGACACCAGCAGCACCCGCCGGAAGTAGGCGAGGTCGGCCAGGTCGTGGAACAGCCCGTGGTGCTCGCGCCGCGAGCTGCTCAGGCTGAGGTTGACCACGTGCATGCCGTTCTCGACGGCCCACCGCAGGCCGGCGGCGAACACCAGCCCCTTGCCGGTGAGCCGCCGGCCGAGCACGCGGACGCTGTAGATCTCGCACTCGGGCGCCAGCGCCCGGATGACGCCCGCGCATGCGGTGCCGTGGCCGAACAGGTCCTCGTGCGGTCCCTCCGCGACGCGGACGGCGTCCGGCGCGTCGGGGTCGTACTCCAGCGCCACTCCACCGGCGACCCCGCCGACCCGGGGATGCGATCCGTCGACGCCGCTGTCGATGACCGCCACCTTCACCCCGCGGCCGCTGCCGTCGCCCTCGGCCCACTCCCGCGTGATCGGGACGCCGAGCGACCGGACCGGGCCGAGCCGCCCCGGGTCGAATGCCTCAGACCAGGCCGGCAGGTCCACTGGACCGTCCCAGGGACGCGAGGAAGGCCGCCAGCAGGTCGGCGGCCGCCCGCTGCTCGGCCGGGCCCAGGCGGAGCAGCTCGTGCAGGACGACGCGCGGGTCGGGCGGGGCCTCGGCCGCCGCTCGGTCGGCCGCCGCCACGACCAGAGCGGCGTGCGCGGCGAGGACGGCCAGCAGGTCGAGCGGGTCCGGCACGTCGGGTCGCGGATCGAGCACCTCGACGACGCCGAGCGGCTCACCGCCCGCGGTCACCGGGGCCGCGAGGATGACCCGCGGGACGTAGCCGGTGGACTCGGCGACGTCGACGGCGAAGCGCGGGTCGGCCCGGACGTCGGAGACGGCGATCGGTTGGCCGGAGGAGACGACCCACCCGGCGATGCCCCGGTCCACCGGCAGCCGCAGCCCGACGACTTCGCCCGCCCCCGCGCCCGTGGCAGCGTGGAAGAGCAGGTGCTCGTCGTCGGCCTCGAGCAACGCCAGCGAACAGGCGGCGGCTCCGAAGACACGTCGCGCGAGGTCGGTGACCGAGGCCAGCAGGGCCTCGACGTCTTGCGCGCTCACGCCACCTCCCTGCACTGTCCGGCACCCGACAGCCCCGGCGTCGGGCGAACGACGGTCCAGTCGCCCTCCGGCCGGGACGGTGGCTTCATACCGCACCTACGACCGCCGGAGGAGCCCGTGACAGAGATCGACCGCCCAGTACCGATGACGGGAGCGACGACGTGACCGGCCACGTGCCCTCTCGCCGGTCCGCGGACGCGGTGACAGACGAGAAGGACGAGGTCACCGACCACACGCCCCGGAACCGCGGCGGCCGGCGCGGGCCCGACGGGGAGCGGCCGGCCGAGCGGCGCGCGCCCCGGTGACCGCCGCCGTCCCGATCGACCTCGACGACGTGGCCGCCGCCCTTGCCGCCGCGCTGCGCCGGGGCGGCGCCTGGAGCGAGGTGTTCGCCGAGCACCGGACCAGCGCCACGTCGCGGCTGCAGGACGGCCGGCTCGAGCTGCGCGGGGACCGAGACGTGGGCGCGGCGGTCCGGGTGGGCGGCGCGGGCCCGCGAGGGTCCGCCTCGACCACCGTCCTCGACCGGGACTCGCTGCTGGCCGCTGCCGGTGCGGCCGCCGCCGTGCGGGACGGTCGCCGACCGGGCGCGGTCCTGCGACCGGGTGCCGGTTCGCCACCGGTCCCGGCGGAGGGCGGCGTCGACGTCGCCCTCCACCCCGAGTGGCTCGGCCGGTGCGCCGACGCCGCGCGATCGGCCGGTCCGGGGATCCGCTCGGTGATCGTGACGATCGTGCAGGTCGCGCAGTCCGTGCTGGTCGCGACCAGCGAGGGACGGCTGACCGGTGACACGCGAGTCCGCACGCGGATCACCTGCCGCGTCACGGCACGCCGCTCCGGCCGGACGTCCACCGGCTTCGAGGGGCCGGGTTGGGGCGACCTGACGCTGCCCGGCCATGCCACGCCGGAGGCGGTCGGAGCGGCAGCCGGGCACCGAGCGCTGCGGGTGCCCGACGCGGCGCCACCTCCGGCGGGAGTCCTCCCGGTCGTGCTCGGCCCGGGCGGCGGGGGGCTGCTGGTGCACGAGGCGTGCGGCCACGGGCTGGAGGCGGACGGGGTGGCACGGGGCGCCTCCGTCTACTCCCGCACCGAGGGGCGCCGCCTCGCGTCGCCGCGGGTGACCGTGGTCGACGACCCCACCCTCCTCCAGGGCTTCGGTTCCTACCGGGTCGACGACGAGGGCACCCCCGCCCAGCCCACCGTGCTGATCGACGACGGTGTCCAGGTGGCGGCGCTGACCGACCGGAGCGCCGCCGAGCAGCTGAGCCGTGCAGGCACCCCGAACGGCCGCCGCGAGTCCGCCGCCACTCCCCCGCTGTGCCGGATGAGCAACACGGCGCTGCGAGCGGGCACCGATGATCCGGCCGCCGTCCTCGCCGACCTGCGGCGCGGTGTGTACCTGACCCGGCTGTCCGGCGGTGAGGTCGACGTCGCCTCCGGGGAGTTCGCCTTCACGGCGAGCGAGGCCTTCCTGGTGGAGCACGGGGAACTGACCCGGCCGCTGACCGGCGTGACGCTGCTGGGCACCGGCCCGGCGGCCCTGGCCGGGATCACCGCTGTCGGGGACGACCTGGCCTGGACGGCGGCGCTGTGCGGCAACGACGGGCAGTGGGTCCCGGTCTCCTACGGCAGCCCGACCCTGAGGATCGAGGGTCTGACGATCACCGGGAGTAGGTCGTGAGGGACCTGGCCGCGACCGCGGAGGCGCTGCTCGCCGGCTGCCGCGGCGACGAGGAGGCCGAGGTCTACGGCCTGCACCGCGTCGTGACGCGGGTCGAGACGAGCACCGGCGGAGAGCTGCGCCAGGTGAGCCGGGCCGAGACGCTCGGTGTCGGCCTGCGGCTGGTGATCGACGGCGCGGCCGGCGCCCGCACCGGCTACGCGTCCACCACCGACCTCGGCGACGACGGGCTCGGCACCGCACTCACCGCCGCCCGCGCCGCCGCGGTCACGGCCTCGCCCGACCCGGCTGACCGGCTGCCCGAGCCCCGGCGACTGCCCTCCCCTGGCGTCCCGGGTCTGCCGACGGGGACGGACGTGGACGCCGGCGTGCGGACGGCCGTCGAGCTCGCGCGTGCCGGCGGGTCGCTCGACCCGCGGGTGCGCACCGTCGACCTCGCCTCGTGGCGCGAGGAGTGCAGCGAGGTCTCGATCGTGTCCACGCGAGGCGTCCGCGTACGGCACGGCCGGCGGACGGTCGAGATCGAGCTCGCCGTGGTCGGGGAGGGCGCCGACGGGAGCGCGACCGGCTACGCCGGACGGTGCGACGACGCCGACGACGTGGCTGCCCTCGCCGCCGAGGCCGTCGCCGGTGCGGTCGCGCTGCTCGGCCCGCGCCGGGAGCTTCCTCCCGGGTTGCCGGTGCTCCTCTCCCCTGACGTGACCGCGACCCTCCTGACCGCACTCGGCCGGACCCTGACCGGACCGGCTCTGGACGGCGCCGGGCCGTTCCGCGGGCCCCTCGGCACCTCACTGGCGTCGGAGGCGGTGACGCTGGACGACGACGGCCCGTCCCCGCTCGCCGCCCCGGCGGGTCCGTTCGACGACGAGGGCCAGCCCCGGCAGGTGACCCGCCTGCTCGACCGCGGTCGGCTGGTCGGGGCCCTGCACACGTCGGCCACGGCGCCCCCCGGCACCCCGTCCACCGGCAGTGCACGGCGGGGCAGTCACCGGTCGCTGCCCGGGGTGGGACCGACGCTCCTCCGGCTGACTCCCACGGTCGAGCTACCGGCCGCCGCCGCGGTGCTCGTCCACCAGCTGTCCGGCGAGGGCGCCGGCATCCGGCCGGTCACGGGCCGGGTCGACGTCGGGCTGGTCGCCTGCCTCCTCGACGACGGCGTACCCGCCGGCCGGCTACCGATCCTGCCGCTGTCGACCACGTTCGGTGAGCTGTGGTCGAGGGTCGTCGCCGTCTCGGAGAACGGGCGCGCCGTCCCCGGGTTCCCCGTCGTCGCTCCGACCGTCATGATCCGACCCGGGCTGCTGTGACCGTCGTCACGGCCGCTCCACCACATGCGGGCACGGGGGCGGACATGGACGAGAGCGCACGCGCACGCGTGCTGCGGGGCTGCGGTCTGTTCGCGGACCTGCCGGCACCGGACCTGCAGCGACTCGCCGCGGCATCGTCGGCCCGGCGTTACCGCCGCGGACAGTTCGTCGTCCACGAGGGCGACCCGGGCGACTCTCTGCTCGTCGTCGCCGAGGGGACCCTCAAGGCGGTGACCACCTCCCCCCACGGGGAGGAGCTGCTGCTCGCCGTCGTGGAGCCCGGCGAGTCGGTCGGCGAGCTGACCGTGGCCGACGGCGGGGAGCGCTCGGCCACCGTCGCGGCGTTGACCGACGCGGCGGTGCTGCGCATCCCGCGGGAGTCGGTGCTGACCGTCGCGGAGCACTCCCCCGCGCTCACCCGGGCGCTGCTGGGCTCGCTGGCCCGCACGGTCCGGCGGCTGACCGGGGACGCCGCCGACCTGGTCTTCCTGGACACCCCGCGGCGAGTGGCCAAGCTGTTGCTGTCGATGGCCCCGCGCTCGGGCCCGCCGCGGGTGCACCTCGAGCTGACCCAGTCCGAGCTCGCAGAGCGGGTGGGGGCGACCCGGCAGACGGTCAACGCGGCACTGCAGGGCTTCCAGCGGCGCGGCTGGATCGTGATCGAGCAGCGCGACGTCATGCTGCACGACGTCCCGGCTCTGCGCCGGTTCGTGGGCTGACCCACCGTGATCATCGGCCAGGGCAGGCATCGGGCGACGAGCCCCACCCGGTCGGTGCTGCGCCGGCGTGACTTCCGGCTGTACCTGCTGTCGTTCACCACCTCCCAACTCGGCGACTTCCTGTACCTCGTCGCCCTGGTCGCCTACGTCTTCGACCGAACCGGCTCCGCCACCTGGGTCGCCGCGGCGACGCTGAGCCGCTTCGTCCCCTACACGCTGCTGTCACCGCTGGCCGGCATCGTCGCCGACCGGTTCGAGCGGCACCGGGTGATGGCCGTCAGTGACGCCGTCCAGCTGTCGGCGATGGTCGCGCTCACGATCGCCGCCGCGGTGTCCGGTCCGGCGCTGCTCGTCGTGGTCCTGTCCGGCGCGTCCGCTTCGGCGGCCACGCTCTACCAGGCCTCGGCGAGCGCGCTGGTCACCGCGCTGGTGCCGGAGGACGAGCTCGCCTCGGCCAACTCGCTGGTGAGCACGGTCAGCGAGGTCGCCTTCGTCACCGGCCCCGCGGCGGGTGGCCTGCTGCTCCTGCTCGGCGACCCCGCGGTGGCCTTCGGCATCAACGCGGCCACGTTCGCCGTCTCCGCGGTCCTCCTGCTGGCGATCCGCAGCCGGTCGGCACGGCGCGGCGGCGGGGACGACGGTGACCGCGCCGGTGTCCTGGTCCAGCTGCGGGAGGGCGCGGCCGCGCTGTTCGGCGACCGGCTGGTACTGGTCCTCGTCACCTGCCTCGTGGCCGGGTCCGTCGTCTACGGCGTCGAGCTGGTCGTCCTGGTGCTGGTGAGCGACGAGCTGCTCGGCACCGGAACCGGCGGGCTGGGCTGGCTGCTCGCGGCCTCCGGCGTGGGCGGCGTCCTCGGCGCGACGCTGAGCGCTCGGCTGGCGCGGTCGGGCCGGCCGCGGGCGGTGATCGGCGTACTGGTGCTGCTCACCGGCATCCCGCTGGCGACGCTGGCGGTCCTCCGCGCTCCTCCGCTCGCCTACGCGGTGCTGGTGGTCGAGGGGATCGCGATCGTGGCGCTCGACGTGCTCGTGGAGACGGCGATGCAGCGCAGCGTGCCCGGGGACGTGCTGGGTCGGGTGTCGGGGCTGGTGCTGTCGCTGACCGCCGTCGGCACGGCGGCCGGCACGTTCCTCGCGCCGGTCCTGGTGAGCCTGCTCGGGCTGCCGGGCACGCTGGCGATCGGCGGGCTCGTACCGGTCGTGCTCGCCGCGGCTTCGCTGCTGTTCGTCGGCGACCTGGACGCGGCGGCCGCGCGCGGGCGGCGGGCGCTGGCGCCCCGGGTGGCCGTGCTGGAGGGACTGCGGTTGCTCGACGGCGCAGGCCAGGCCGCGCTCGAGCGGCTGGCCGCGACGGTCGAGGAGGAGCGGGCGCCGGCGGGGACGGCGGTCCTCCGGCAGGGCGACCCTGCGGACGACCTCCTCGTGCTCGTCGAGGGTGCGCTGGTCGTCCACCACGACGACGGGACCGGCCCACGCCGGGTCAACGAGATGGTCGCGCCGGACTATCTCGGCGAGATCGGCCTGGTCGAGCGGGTGCCGCGGACGGCCACCGTCACCGCGCAGACCGACGCGCTGCTGTGGCGGATCCCCGGCGCCCTCTTCCTCGACGCAGTGGGCCGCGGGCCGGCGCTGAGCCCGTCCCTGGCGACCGGCATCAGCACGCGACTGGCCCGCACCCCGCTGCGGACCGGCTGACCTGTCGTGCATACGACACCGCCCCCGTCGCCGGTCCGACAGGCCTCCCCCCGCTCTGGACCGACGCTGAGCACATACCGCACCACCGACCCGAGGAGACCGAGATGACCGAGCAGCAGCCCACCCCCGCCATCGACGACGTCGAGGGCCACAGGTGGCGGTTGAAGGCCGACGCCGAGCGTGACGAGACCGACGACACCGAGGGCCACAAGTTCCGGTGGGGCGCCGACGCCGAGCGCGACGAGACCGACGACGTCGAAGGCCACGGCCG
>NZ_JABGCW010000028.1:0-323 GCF_041028265.1 Geodermatophilus amargosae | reverse complement strand
CCGGGTTTCCCTTTCCGGGGAACTGTACCGGGATAACTGGATAGGGAAAAAGGCAACGGAAGCCGCCAACGCCATAGCCAAGGAACGGAACTTTGTACAGTCGCAGGACATCGGCAAAGCCAACAAAGCGGAAATCAAGGAAGCCATGGACGACGTATTGAAGAAGATGCAGGGCTTTGACTTGACTAAATTCAAGGAAGAACTTGGTAGGAGAGGTTTTAAAGTTCGGGAAGCCAGGGCAAGCACCGGAAAACTTAACGGCTACTACGTCACAGCCCGAAGCGGTACGGAGTATAAGGCGAGCGAGATAGGGAAAGGCTACA
>NZ_JABGCW010000027.1:0-222 GCF_041028265.1 Geodermatophilus amargosae | reverse complement strand
GAAAAGACACAGCACCAAAGGTTAACCCGCAGCTTGCGATAGAACTGTTTTTTCAAGAAATGGGACGTATTGAAGCCTATACAAAGCGCATAGAGGATGCAACATCCCGAAAGGTACAAATAGACGGGAAAAGCCTCGAAAGTGCCGAAAATCGCCTAAAAAACGTATTGTCGGACTTTGAACGGCAGGGGTACAGAATGAAAAACGGCGGTTATGTGGACA
>NZ_JABGCW010000026.1:0-1702 GCF_041028265.1 Geodermatophilus amargosae | reverse complement strand
CTACTCAATCCTTTGTGCTGTTATCTCCCTATTGTTCGCTTGTTTCATGTGCTATCTTTGGACGGATGCAGCCAAAGACCGGGACAACTACAAGCAGTATTATGAATACTTCCAAGAGCAGGCAAGGGAACAAAAGGGAAACAAATAAACTCTAACTTTACGAATTATGGGAACAACGGAACACGAAGAACCCCGGTTCTTCTTCATACTGAACAAGGGTGCGAAGTCCGGCGGCGAAATCACCCATGCTGTCCTAAACGGTAGTATCGTTTCGAAGCCGGCAGGCTGGGACGCCTTTCATGGGCTTGTACTGGCGAAAGAGAAACTAAGCAGCGAGGAAATACAGCGGCAGATGAAAGAGCTTGGTGTAGAAATGGAAATCGTTCCTCTGATTTGACAAGATTACCCCGGCTGAAATATACCGGGGTAATCTTGTCACTTATCCTTGATTTTCCCTTTAAGGGCGTTTATAATCCACCCTTTTGGATTTGTTTTTGTCCTTGATTTTCCTCTAAGTATGGCGAGTTCTGTCATGATGTCTGGAAGTTCCATTTGTGCTGTTACAAATAAATCCCGGTTGTTTTTGATTTCTTTATCGGAGAACTCCAAAGATGTTTTTAAGTAACTTATCACTTGCCTACCTAAATCCCATGAAAGCCCGGTTTGCTTTTGTAGCTCTTTTTTGTATAGCTCTGCATCACGATGCTCTGGCTTGAATATTGGATAGAAGTTGAAACTTACAATTTTTTTCCCCTCCTTGTTTGCGGACCATTCGAATGTATAAGGACTTAGTTCGTCCAGCTCATTTTTTGCAGGTTCAATTACTTTCCGGACAAAATCGTTTGTCTTTGCGTATTTATCTTGTACTTTAAACATTTCTTTGAGCTGTTCAAGTGGATAGATTAGTTTTGTTTTCTGACCGCTTAAAAGTTCGTAGAACCGCATAGAATATACACTCTTAAACTTCATCGCAGTGGCTAATTCGTATTTGCGAAACCCTTTTGAAAAATCTAAGCAGCAGTCCCATATGTGTGAGTCTATTTGGAATGATACAACAGATGAACGCTTCTTTATCTTTGGCAATGCAATAATAGAAATGCTTATCCATTCTTTTTCATCCTCATAGGTAAAGATTTTCTTTTGTAGAGATAACAGTGCTTGTTTTACACGTGTGTAGTTTTCATCACTTTCTCCATTTAGCAATGAAGCAATAGGCATTGTGATGTGAACGGTATCAAAAAGTGTGTGTTCTATTTTTTTACAATCAGTTGCAAACCTAACTCCTTGGAGTTCACCTTGAGCCATTTCTACAATTCTATAAAGTATGCGCTTCTCATAAACGGAAAAGTCATACTTGGCTGTCGTCATAATATAGCTTTGTATTTGGTCTTTATTGACGACTGTTACACTGTTGTTCTTCTGTTGTTTCGTTTTCATCATCTACACGAAAGGATAAAATACTGTTGGCTTTATCTATGTGAGGAGCGTATATTTCAGAAAATTTTGCGAGGATAGAAATTGCGTTTTTTACCCTTTCAAATTCTTCTTTCTTAAAATGAACTATGATTTTCTTCATCCTTTATTGATTATTAGTATGTTGCGCAAATATAATAAGTAATTACGACTTGTGCAAATGGAAATCGTAGATGATGCAAAATAACATTCAAAAAGTCGTATTTGGAAGAGAAAATAACATTCAAAA